>JBCBHS010000001.1:0-370283 GCA_038525395.1 Pseudomonadota bacterium
GGACACTCCTTCATTGAAATCAAGGCTTTGGGCGCGTTCTCTAAAGCTGGGCAGACGGTGGCGCAGGTCTATCCGCATCTGCGTCACCTGGACTTGCCGCCGATGGTCGCCTTTGACCAGATCGACTGGTCCGGCATTGACCTGTGTTTCTGCGCCCTGCCGCACAAGACCAGCCAAGAGGTCATTTCTGCCCTGCCGCGGGATTTGCGGATCATTGATCTGAGTGCGGATTTCCGGCTGGAGGACCCGGACGCCTATCAGAAGTGGTACGGCAACCCGCACAGCGCGGTCGAGATGCAGGGCGAGGCCGTCTATGGCCTGACCGAGTTTTACCGAGACGAGATCGCGGGCGCCCGGCTGGTGGCCGGGACCGGGTGCAACGCGGCGACGGGGCAGTTTGCACTGCGGCCGCTGATCGCGGCGGGTGTGATTGATCTGGACGACATCATTCTTGACCTCAAGGCCGCGGTGTCCGGTGCGGGCCGCGCGTTGAAGGAAAACCTGCTGCATGCCGAGTTGAGCGAGGGCTATCACGCCTATGCTTTGGGCGGCGCGCATCGGCATCTGGGCGAGTTCGATCAGGAGTTTTCCAAGGTGGCCGGGCGGCCCGTGCATATCCAGTTCCAGCCGCATCTGATCCCCGCCAATCGCGGCATCCTTGCCACGGCCTATCTCAAGGGTGATGCGCAGGCGGTCTATGACAGTTTGGCCGCGGCCTATGCGGAGGAGCCGTTTATCGAGGTGCTGCCGATGGGCGAGGCCCCCAGCACGCGGCATGTGCGCGGGTCGAATTTTTGCCATATCGGCGTGGCAGCGGACCGGCTGCCGGGGCGGGTTATGGTGATTGCGGCGCTGGATAATCTGACGAAAGGGTCATCGGGGCAGGCGTTGCAAAATGCCAACCTGATGTTAGATATTGACGAGTGTGAGGGGCTGATGATGGCCCCGCTATTTCCTTAACAGCCTCGATTTTTCGACGAAAAATCGTGCGGGGTGAGCCGGTTTGAAAAGCCTGAAGAAACAGCGCCGCATTCAGATCATCGCCTTGGCGGTTGTCGGCCTGACGGTTGCGACCGCCCTGATCGGTTATGCCATGCGCGACGGCATCAATTTTTTCCGCGCGCCCAGCCAGATCGTGGCCGAGCCGCCGGGGCCGACGGAGGTGTTCCGCATCGGTGGCTTGGTCGCCGAAGGCTCGCTGATCCGCGGCCAGGGCGAATCGATCCGCTTTGAGGTGACGGATGGCGGGGCGGCCGTGCCGGTTGTCTTTACCGGTGTGTTGCCCGACCTTTTTGAAGAGAACCAAGGCATGGTGGGTACCGGGCGTTACATTAACGGCGTCTTTGAAGCCTCTGAAATCCTTGCAAAACATGACGAGACCTATATGCCCAAAGAGGTCGTCGATGCCCTGAAGGCACAGGGCGTTTACCAGGACCCCAACGGCTAGCGTACGGTCCGGTTAAGCGGCGTTAACCAACATTGCCTCAGTCTTGCCCCACGGAACGGCGTGGCTAGCACAGGGGCAGGCAATGCAGACAGTTTGGGATATCGCGAACGAGATCGTGGCCCGCGAGGGCGGCTATGTGAACGACCCGGACGATCCGGGCGGGGCCACGAATTTCGGCGTGACGATCCACACGATGCGCCGTTTGGGGCTGGACCTCGACGGTGACGGCGATGTGGATGTGGCTGACGTCAAGGCGCTGAGCCGCGCGCAGGCGACCGAGATTTTCGTCACGCATTACTTTCAGCGCCCGCGCATCGCCGAGCTGCCAAAGCCGCTGCATGCCACCGTCTTTGACATGTATGTCAACGCAGGCGGCAATGCGATCAAGATCCTGCAGCGCCTGCTGACCGATATGGGGCATCCATGCGTCGTGGACGGCGCGCTGGGGCCGCAATCGATTGGCGCGGCCCATGCGGCGCAGCGCGCGGCACCCGATCATCTGGTCGACGCCTACGGGATTGCGCGCCGCAACTACTATTTCCGCATCGCAGACAAACGCCCGGCCAGCCGCAAATATGCGCGCAGCCGGGCGGGCAAAAAGGGCGGGTGGATCAAGCGGGCAGAGGAGTTCATCTCGCCCCGCTATCACCTAAGCCAGAGTGCATTTCAGGAGAGGACGGCACAATGGGGTTGATGGAGCGCATGTTCGGGCTGCTGTTTGGCGGCGGGGCGAATATCGTCAAGGACACGGTCGAGGTGTTTCGCGAGAATGCCGAGGCCGGGTCGGTTCGCGCGCAGGCGGTGCAGATGCAGGCGATGCGCGCGTTTGGCCAGGAGTTTTTGGTGCCGCGCCAGGGGGTCTTTGACAGGATTATGGACGGGGTGAACCGGCTGCCGCGCCCGGCGCTGGCCTTGGGCACGCTGGGGCTGTTTGTGTCGGCCATGGTGGCGCCCTTGTGGTTTGCCGAGCGGATGCAGGGCATTGCACTGGTGCCAGAGCCGCTGTGGTGGTTGTTGGGTGTGATCGTGTCGTTCTATTTTGGCGCGCGCCATCAGGTCAAAGCGCAGCAATTTCAGCGCGAGATTGTCGAGACCATGGGCCGTGTGCCGCAGGTCATCGAAAACGTCGCGGCCTTGCGCGCCTTGCGGGCCGACAGCGTGGGTGCCGCAGCGACGGGGCAGGATGCGCAGTTGAGCCTGGCGGCCGTCGCGCCCGATGCCAATCCCGCGCTCGAGGACTGGCGCCGCGTGGCCTGAGGCTGCACCTGGCGGGGACGTGATGCGACAAATGCGGCAGGCCCATTGGCGGGCTGGCCGCAAACGCCTATAACCAAGGCATGATCACAGAGCTCGGCCACTTCGCCCTCGTCCTCGCCTTTCTTGTCGCCATTTTGCAGGCCACCGTGCCCCTGGTGGGAGCCTGGCGGCGCAATGACGGGTGGATGGCCGTCGCCGAACCAGCGGCAAGCGCGCAGTTCGTGCTGATCGCCTTTGCCTTTGCGGCGCTGATGTGGGCCTTTGTCACCTCTGATTTCTCGCTGCGCCTGGTGGTGCTGAACAGCCATTCGGCCAAGCCGATGCTGTATAAAATTTCGGGCACCTGGGGCAATCACGAAGGATCGATGCTGCTGTGGGTGTTGATTGTGGCGCTTTTTGGCGCGATGGCCGCCTGGTTTGGGTCGAATTTGCCGCCCACTTTGCGGGCGCGGGTGCTGGCGGTGCAGGGGGCCATCGGGGTCGCCTTTTTGGCCTTCATCCTCTTCACCTCCAACCCGTTTTTGCGCCTGGCGGTGCCGCCCTTTGACGGGCAGGACCTCAACCCGCTGCTGCAAGACCCCGGCCTCGCCTTCCATCCGCCGTTCCTTTACCTGGGCTATGTCGGCCTGAGCATGGCGTTTTCCTTTGCCGTGGCCGCGTTGATCGAAGGGCGTGTCGATGCCGCCTGGGGCCGCTGGGTGCGGCCTTGGACGCTGGCGGCGTGGGTGTTCCTGACCATCGGCATCGCGCTGGGGTCCTGGTGGGCCTATTACGAGCTGGGCTGGGGCGGTTTCTGGTTCTGGGATCCGGTCGAGAACGCGTCGTTCATGCCCTGGCTCTTGGCCGCGGCACTGCTGCATTCGGCCATCGTGGTCGAAAAACGCGAAGCGCTGAAAAGCTGGACCATCCTGCTGGCCATCCTTGCCTTCGGCTTTTCGCTGATCGGCACGTTCATCGTGCGTTCGGGCCTTCTGACCTCGGTCCATGCCTTTGCCAACGACCCCGAACGGGGCGTGTTCATCCTGATGATCATGGGCTTTTTCATGGGTGGCGCGCTGATCCTTTTTGCCCTCCGCGCCGGCGTGATGGAGGCGCGGGGCGTGTTTGGCATGGTCAGCCGCGAAAGCGCGCTGGTGGCCAACAACCTGTTGCTGGCGGTCAGCTGCTTTGTCGTGTTCGTGGGCACCATGTGGCCGCTGGTGGCCGAGATGTTTTTTGACCGCAAGCTGAGCGTTGGGCCGCCGTTCTTTAACATTGCCTTTACGCCGTTCATGGTGGTGTTGGGCCTGATCCTGCCCGTGGGCGCGATGATGCCCTGGAAACGCGGTGGCGTGGCCAAGGCCGCGTGGCCGCTGCGCTATGTCTTTGTCCTGGCGCTGGCCTGCGCCGGGCTGGCCTGGGCGCTGCAATCGGGGCGCAGCCTGATCGGGCCGATGGGCGCGTTTCTGGGCGCGTGGCTGGTTGCTGGTGCGATGGTTGATCTGGCCAGCCGGACGGGGCAAAAGTTCAACGCATCCCGTCTGACGCGCTTGCCGCGCGCCGATTGGGGCAAGGCGGTGGCCCATGCGGGGCTGGGCATCACCATGCTGGGCGTGGCGGGCCTGACCTCTTGGCAGTCCGAGGATATTCGTGTGGCTCAGATCGGAGCGCCGTTCGAGGTGGGCGGGTACACCCTGACCCTGGACAACGTGCAGGATGTGGAGGGGCCGAATTACCTGTCGACGATGGCGACCCTGACGCTGGCCAAAAATGGACGCTTTATTGCCGAACTGAAGCCGGAAAAGCGGATTTATCCGGTGGCGCAGATGCCCACGACCGAGGCCGCGATCGACTATAACCTCGCGCGCGACGTCTATGTCGTGATCGGGGATGCGCAGGCCAATGGTGGCTGGGCCGTGCGGACTTATATCAAGCCGCTGACGAACTGGATCTGGATTGGCTGCGCGCTGATGTCATTGGGCGGTCTCTTGTCGCTAAGCGACCGGAGGTTCCGTGTGGCCGTGGGCGCGCGCAAAACGTCGGCCCCGCCGGTGGTGGCCGAATGATCCGCCTGGCTGCTGCCCTCTGGCTGCTGCTGTGCGGCGCAGCCCTGGCGCTTGACCCGTCCGAGATGCTGCCGGACCCGGACCAAGAGGCGCGGGCGCGGACTCTGGATCACGCGCTGCGCTGTGTGGTGTGCCAGTCGGAATCCGTGGCCTCGTCCAACGCGCAATGGGCGGTCGAGACGCGGCGCGTCATTCGCGAACAGGTGGCTGCGGGCCAGACCAACGCGCAGATCGTCGACTTTTTCGTCGAACGCTATGGCGAGTTTGTGCTGATGACCCCGCGCGGGAGCGGATCGAACTGGCTGTTATGGGCGGCGGGGCCGCTGATGTTCCTGATCGCGGCAGCGATTGGCCTGTTCTATGTGCGCGGGCGCAGCACGGCCGCGACGCCGAATGACACGGCGCTTAGCCCGGACGAGGCCGCACGGCTGCGCAAAATATTGGAAGACTGACGGCGCGTTGGGGCTGTTCTGAACCGAACGGTTTGATATGCAGGTCCGGTACCCACAGCGGAGGCCGGGCATGAAATACGAAACCCTCACCTATGTGTTGGAAGACGGCGTTGCGCTGATCACGCTGAACCGGCCCGATGTGATGAACGCGCTGACCACGCAGATGCGGGCCGAGATTGACGTGGCCGTGACCCAAGGCGGCAAAGAGGCGCGCGTTGTGGTGCTGACCGGGGCCGGGCGGGCCTTTTGTTCGGGCCAGGACCTGGGCGACCGGGCCAATGCCGCGAATCTGGATCTGGAACGCACGCTGCGCGACGAATACACGCCGATGCTGACCGCAATCATCGATTGCCCGGTGCCGACGATTGCCGCCGTGAATGGTGCGGCTGCCGGGGCAGGGGCCAACCTGGCGCTGGCCTGCGACGTGGTGATCGCGTCGGAAACTGCGTATTTCTTGCAAGCCTTCACCCGCATCGGCCTGATCCCGGATGCAGGCGGCACCTATGTGCTGCCGCGCACGATGGGGATGGCCAAGGCCATGGGGGCGGCGTTGTTTGCCGAAAAGATCACGGCGCGGCAGGCGGACGACTGGGGCATGATCTGGGAAGCGGTCGCGGATGACGATTTCGACACCCACTGGCGCGCGCGTGCGGCGCATCTGGCCCAAGGCCCGACCATGGCCTATGCCGCGGCCAAGCGGGTGATCCGGGGCAGTTGGGCCAACGATCTGGAAACGCAGCTGGCGACCGAGGCGTCGGAACAGGGCGCTTGCGGGCAAAGCCGGGATTTCCGCGAGGGCGTTCTGGCCTTTGTCGAAAAGCGCAAGCCGGGGTTCGAGGGGCGCTAGACCACGTGTTTCAGGATGGCGTTGGTGTTTGGGTTCAGGTAGACCCACGCGGCTGCAAACATGGCGTGCCCGGTCAGAACTGGAAGTCTGCTGCATCGAGATGGGGCGCCAAACGCCAGGCGGCCATTGTGCCGAAGTCGTGAAAGATGCGGCGCAAGACAGCCTTTTGTAACGAAAATCGCCCCGCCAAAGGGCAGGGCGATCACGTGTCTTTCAGGCAGCGCGGACTTTAGGAATTGGGGTCGATCACCGCGGTGTCGAGGGCCGCGCTGATCGTGATATCGGCTGCCGTCAGCGTCCCTGCCGCACCCGTGACGGTCGCGATGGCCTTGCCGTTCAGCAGCACCTGCGCATCGCTGCCCTGGGTGTTGACCTGGATGTCAAAGGCGCCCGTGGCCGACGGATCGAGGATAAAGATCGTGTCCTCGGCCGCGTTGTAATCGGTGATCACCGCCAGCGCATCCGAGGTGGATGTGCCGATGATGCCAAAGCTGTCGGTGCCCTGACCGCCCGTCGCCGTGTCGCCCGCACCAAAGAGCAGGATGTCGGACCCGTTCCCGCCATCGAGCGTATCCGCCGCCGCGTCGTCTGTCAGGGTGATGGTAGCGCCGATGGCGACGTCTGGCGTGGCGTCGTCCAATTCTTCGCCATCCCGGATGGCGGCCAGCGCCTCTGTCGTCAACGGATCGGCCAGCACCTCGCCGCCCACGACGACGTCATTGCCTTCACCGCCGCTCAGCAGGTCTGCGCCGGTGCCGCCGATGACCGTGTCACCTTGGAGGCCGCCATTGACCTTGTCGTCGCCGTCATTGCCATCGACCCAGTCAAAGCCCTGGTTGCCCGACACGGTGTCGTCACCGCCGCGGCCCTGGATCAGGTCGTCATCCGCGTTGCCGCTGATCCGGTCAAAGCCTGCCTGACCTTGGATGATATCCGCGTCGCCATCGCCGTTCAGCGTGTCATCGCCTGCGCCGCCCAGGATCGTATCCTGGCCGTCGCCTGCATCCACGCTGTCATCGCCGGGGCCTGGCTCGATCTCGTCATCGCCTTGCGTGCCGATGATCGGCAGCTCGATCGGTTGGGTCAGGCTGACGTCGCCCGCGCTCAGCTCGCCCGCGGCGCCCACGACGCGGGCCAATTCCTCGCCCCCGACCGAGATGATGGCGTCCGCCCCGTCCTCGGTCACGGTGACGGCCTGCGCGTCAAGGTCCACGTTTTCGTCAAAGAAGACCGAGATGCTGTCGTTTTCGCTGGTGTTGTAATCCTCGATCACCGCCACGCCCGCATCGTCGCCCGCTGCGGCCCCAAAGACGGTAAAGATGTCGGTGCCAATGCCGCCGGCCGCCGTATCGCCCGCGCCGAACAGCAGCACGTCATTGCCGCCGCCGCCGTCCACGCTGTCGGCCTCGCCATCGTCGACAAACTGCGCGTCGCCCATGCCAAAGTCGGGGATCACATCGCCCAGTTCGGCCCCGTCGCGCAACGCATCCAGTTGCGCATTGCTGAGCGGGCCGTCGGTCAGCGATCCGCCGACAACAAAGTCGTTGCCGTCGCGCCCAAACACCGCATCCTCGCCCGCGCCGCCGATGGCCACGTCATTGCCCTGGCCGCCACGGACAAAGTCGTTGCCGTCATTGCCGTCCACCCAGTCGTCGCCCGAAAAGCCCTGAACGGTGTCGTCGGCGCCGCGGCCCTGCATCAGGTCATCGCCGTCATTGCCGACCATCACGTCGTTGCCGCCCTGACCTTGCATCAGGTCGTCGCCGCCGTTGCCGGTCATCGTGTCGGCGCCCAGACCGCCAAAGAGGTCGTCGTCGCCGTCGGTTCCGTTGATCTCGTCATCGCCCGGCGTGCCGGTTTCGCTGATCCCCTCGGCCTCTAATTCATCGGCCTCGGTCGTGAAAGAGCCCGCGAACATGGCGGGAAAAAGGGACAGTAAAAACAGCATGATATGAATCCTTGTGACAATACGAGCAGAGTTTGCGCAAGGCGACCACATCGGTGCGAAAGCTGTCAACCACGGAGGCTGGATTGCTATCTAGACGCGCAACAATGGCCCTGTCTGTGAGGATTGGCACAGAATCTGAAACAATTGTTCGGCCATGGGTTGAAACGCAAAACGCCCCCGCACAGTGCGGAGGCGTATGGAGTCTGAGGTGGTTGGTTTACGACCTGTCTTCGATGTTCACATAGTCGCGTGTGGTTTCCCCAAGATAGAGCTGACGCGGGCGCCCGATCTTGTTCTGTGGATCGGCAATCATCTCTTTCCACTGCGAGATCCAGCCGACCGTCCGGCTGAGCGCGAAGATCGGCGTGAACATCGCGGTGGGGAAACCCATCGCCTCGAGAATGACGCCGGAATAGAAATCGACGTTGGGGAACAGCTTTTTGTCCGCGAAATACGGATCGGCCAGGGCCTGTTGTTCCAGCTCTTTCGCGACGGCGAGGATGGGGTTGTTGTCGACGCCCAGCAGTTCCAGCACCTCGTCCGCCGACTGCTTCATCACGGTCGCGCGCGGGTCGAAGTTTTTGTAGACGCGGTGGCCAAAGCCCATCAGGCGGAACGGGTCGTTCTTGTCCTTGGCGCGGGCGATGTATTCGGGGATGCGGTCGGGCGTGCCGATTTCCTTGAGCATCTCCAGGCACGCTTGGTTCGCGCCGCCATGTGCAGGCCCCCACAGGCAGGCAATGCCCGCCGCGATGCAGGCAAAGGGGTTCGCACCCGAGGACGAGGCCAGCCGCACCGTCGAGGTCGAGGCATTTTGTTCATGGTCCGCATGCAGGGTAAAGATGCGGTCCATCGCGCGGCTGAGGATCGGGTCAACCACGTAATCCTCGGCCGGGACAGCAAAGCACATGCGCAAGAAGTTCGACGCATAATCGAGGTCATTGCGCGGATACACAAACGGCTGACCGATGGAGTATTTATACGCCCAGGCGGCAATCGTCGGCATCTTGGCGATCAGGCGATGGCTTGCAATCTCGCGTTGGCGTTCGTCTGCGATGTCGGTGCTGTCATGGTAAAAGGCCGACATGGCCCCCACGACGCCCGTCATGATCGCCATCGGGTGCGCATCCCGCCGGAACCCGCGGAAGAAGTTTTGCATTTGCTCGTGCAACATCGTGTGGTGGGTGATGTTATGCTCGAACTCTTCCAGTTCCGCGGTCGAGGGCAACTCTCCGTACAGCAGCAGATAGCAGACCTCGAGATAATGCGATTTGCCCGCCAACTGGTCGATGGGATAGCCGCGGTGCAGCAGCACGCCCTTGTCGCCGTCGATAAAGGTGATCGTGCTGTCGCAGCTGGCGGTCGAGGTAAAGCCGGGGTCGTAGGTGAACACACCGGCCTGGCCATACAGCTTGCGGATATCGAGCACATCAGGCCCGGCGGTCGGGGCGTGGATCGGCAGCTCAAAGCTGTCCTCGCCAATCGTCAGCGTTGCGGATTTCGGTGCGTCAGCCATCAGGGTCGTTCCTTTCGTCGCAGGGCGCAGGCGCCCGCCAAGAGGGTCCCGCAAATGCGGTCCCCTATCGTTAGTCTGCGCACCTTGAACGAATTATGAAACCCCGTCAGGTGGCAGCATCCTCAAGCCTGGCAAGGGTTTCTTCGCGCCCCAGAACCAGCATCATGTCAAAGACCGAAGGCGTCACCGCCCGGCCTGCCAGTGCGGCCCGCAAGGGGCCTGCCAGCTTGCCGAATTTGGTGTCCTGCGCGGCTGCAAATGCGTTCAACGCCGCCTCCAAACTGTCACGGTCCCAACTAACGGTTTGCAGCTGCGGCGTCAATTGCGTCAGTATACCACGGGATACCAAATCAAGCGCCTTTGACGCTTTCTCATCCGGTGTGATGGGGCGTTCTGTCAGGATAAAATGCGCCTTTTCAAGGAGTTCTGGGAAGGTCTTGGATCGTTCCTTGACAAAGGGCAGGGCGGCGGCCAGGCCATCCGCCTGCGATTGTTTCAGTGCGGGCTGGCCTGTGGCGGCCAAATAGGCGTCGATCTCACGCTGCAACGCGGCGTCATCGGCCTGGGCCATGTGCTGGCCGCACAGATTTTCCAGTTTCTTGACGTCGAACCGCGCGGGGCTTTTGCCGATGCCATCCAGGTCGAACCAGTCGCGCGCCTGCGCGTCGGTGAAAAACTCGTCGTCCCCGTGGCTCCACCCCAGGCGGGCCAGATAGTTGCGCATGCCGGCGGCGGGATAGCCCATGGCCTGATATTCCTGCGCACCCAGGGCGCCGTGGCGCTTTGACAGCTTTTTGCCGTCTGCGCCGTGGATCAGCGGGATATGCGCCCATGTGGGCACGGCCCAGCCCATCGCGTCATAGATCATCATCTGCCGGGCGGCGTTGTTCAGGTGGTCGTCGCCGCGAATGACGTGGGTCACGCCCATATCGTGGTCGTCCACCACCACGGCCAGCATGTACACGGGCGTGCCATCGCCGCGCAGCAGCACCATGTCATCCAGTTGATCGTTGCGGATGGTGACATCGCCCTGCACCGCGTCACGGATCACCGTCTCGCCCGTCTGCGGGGCCTTGATGCGGACCACGTAAGGCGCATCTGGATGCGCCTCCGCGCTGGCCTCGCGCCAGGGCGAGCGGAACAGTGTCGACCGCCCCTCGGCCCGCGCTGCCTCGCGAAAGGCGGCAATCTCGTCCTGCGTGGCAAAGCATTTATAGGCCTTGCCCTCGGCCAGCAGGTGCTGCGCGACCTCGGCATGGCGGTCGGCGCGGGCGAACTGGCTGATCACGTCGCCGTCGTGATCCAGGCCCAGCCACGCCATCCCGTCCAGGATGGCTTGGGTCGCCTCTGGGGTCGACCGCGCGCGGTCCGTATCCTCGATCCGCAGCAGAAACGTGCCGCCGCGCGCCCGGGCATAGAGCCAGTTGAACAGCGCCGTACGCGCCCCGCCAATGTGCAGAAACCCCGTCGGAGAGGGGGCAAATCGGGTGACGACAGTGTCGGACATGAGGCGCTGTTTACCTTTGCTTAACCATGTTGGGACTACGATTTGGCCTCCTGATACTCACCATGGGCGACAGGGGCAAGCATGGGCCTTGGGCGGCGCTTTTCACAGGCGATGCTGTATCAACGCGGCAGCCTGTTTGGCTGGTTGCCCGTGGCGATGGCCATGGGCATCGCGCTGTTTTTCGGCCTGCGGTTCGAACCGGACTGGACGCTGATCGCCGCCGTTGCCGCCACATGCGTCGGCGCGACGGCCGTGTCGCGCCTGATGGGCGAGGCTTGGGCGCCATTCGCCGTTCTGATTGCCATGATCGCCCTTGGATTTGTGCTGGCGGCGGCGCGCGCGCACAGCGTGGCGGGCCCCGTGCTCGACTGGCGCTATTACGGCCCGGTCGAGGGCCGTGTGGTCGGGATTGACCGCAGCGCCTCTGACGCGGTGCGCCTGACGTTGGACCGGGTAAAGCTGGACCGCGTGTCGCCCCACAAGACACCGACGCGGGTGCGCATTTCGCTGCATGGTGACGCGGGCCTTGGTGTCACGCCGCAGCCGGGGCTGCGGGTGATGACCACCGCCCACCTCAGTCCGCCGGGCGGGCCGGTTGAACCGGGGGGGTTCGATTTTCAACGCCACGCTTGGTTTGCCGAACTGGGGGCCGTCGGCTATGCCCGCGTCCCGCTGGTCGCCATCAGCGCGGCCGAGTTCGATCTGCGGCAGATGATCTTTCGCATCCGCATGACCGCGTCAGAGCGGGTGCGCACGGTGCTGCCGGGGGACGTGGGCGGCTTTGCCGCTGCGGTCACGACGGGGGATCGCAGCGGGATTGGGCAGGGCGCGCTTGAGGCTTTGCGCGCCTCGAACACCGCGCATCTGCTGGCCATTTCCGGTTTGCATATGGGGCTGCTCAGCGGCTTTGTGTTTGGTCTGTTGCGCCTGATCTTTGCGCTGATCCCGCCCATCGCCCTGCACTGGCCCGCGCGCAAGATCGCCGCGGGCGGGGCGCTGGCGGCGGCGTCGGTCTACCTTGCCCTGTCGGGGGGCAATGTCGCGACGGAACGGGCCTTTGTCATGGTCGCGGTGGCCTTGTGCGCGGTGATGGTGAACCGCCGGGCGCTCAGCCTGCGGGCGGTGGCGATGGCGGCACTGATCGTGCTGGCCCTGCGGCCCGAGGCGTTGATGGGTCCGGGGTTTCAGATGTCCTTTGCCGCCACGACGGCGCTGGTCGCGGTCTTTGGCTGGATGCGCGATGCTGCCTGGCGGCCGGGGCCACACTGGGCGCAGCCTGCGATTGCGGTGGTCATTTCGTCCGCCGTTGCGGGTCTGGCCACAGCGCCGATCGGTGCGGCGCATTTCAACGCCATCGCGCATTACGGGCTGATCGCGAACCTGGCGAGCGTGCCGCTGATGGGCGCGCTGGTGATCCCGTCTGCGGTGCTGGCCCTGGTGCTAGCCCCGGTTGGCGGAGAGGTCGTGGGCCTGTGGCTGATGGGCCTGGGCCTGCAATGGATCCTGTGGGTGGCCGAGTGGGTGTCGTCCCTTGACGGCGCGCGCGGCTATGTCCCTGGCCCCGGGCCGTGGGTGCTGCCGGTGATGGCGTTGGGCGCGCTGTTTGTCATCCTGTGGCAGGGCCGCGCGCGGTGGTCGGGCGTCGTGCTCATGGCCGCCGCCCTGGGCCTGTGGCAGACGGAACAGCGCCCGGCGGTTTTGATCGCCGATACGGGCGCGTTGGTGGGCGTGATGACGGCGGAGGGCCGCGCGCTGAGCCGTGCCAAGGGCGCCGGGTTCGTGGCGCGCAACTGGTTGGAGAATGACGGCGATGCGGTCGCGCAAGAGGTGGCGGCGGCCCGCTGGGCGGACACGCCCGTGTTCGCGATTACACACCTTAGCGGCAAGCGCGCGAGAGAGGGGTTTACCCATTGCGCACCGGGTGAGGTTGTCGTCGCCAACGGGGATGTGACCGACCCTGCTTCCCGAGGGTGCCTGGTGCTGGACCCGAAATTACTGCGCCAGACGGGCGCTGTGTCCATCGTGGGCACTGCCAATGACATGCGCATCGTCACCGCACGGGACAGGGCCGGTGACCGGATGTGGTCCGGCTGGGCGCGCCATGACAAGCTGACCCTGCAACTGCGCCCGCCGGGAGACCGGCTGGCGCAGGAGAGCCGCTAGCCCATCAGTATGTGCGGATGAGGCCGACCAAACGGCCCTGGACCTTCACTTGGCCTGCGGGGAACACGCGCGTTTCATAGGCAGGGTTGGCGGCCTCTAGCGCGATCATGTCGCCGGTGCGCCGATAGCGTTTTAGCGTGGCCTCGTGATCCTCGACCAAGGCGACAACGATATCGCCATTGTCGGCGGCAGAGGTTTCGCGGATCACCACGACGTCGCCGTCGTTGATCCCGGCCTCGATCATCGAATCGCCTTTGACCTCAAGGGCATAGTGATCGCCCTGACCCGACAACATCTGCCCGGGCACAGCCACCGAATGGGACACCTCGGAAATGGCCGAGATCGGCACACCCGCTGCAATCCGGCCCATCACCGGCAGGTCGACCGCATAGGCCGCATCGACCGCGCGGGCAGCGGCGGGCGGTGGGCCGTCGGGCCGGTCGCCGTCGATCACCTTGGGCGTAAAGCCAGAGGGCGCGCCGCCCAAGCTCTCGGGCAGGCGCACCACCTCAATGGCGCGGGCGCGGTGGGCGAGGCGGCGGATAAATCCGCGTTCTTCCAGGGCGGTGATCAGACGGTGAATGCCGGATTTAGAGCGCAGATCAAGCGCCTCTTTCATCTCGTCAAAGCTGGGCGGCACGCCATCGCGCTGCACCCGTTTGTGAATAAAGTCCAAAAGATCGAGCTGCTTCTTCGTCAACATGCCGTACCCTCCAATGCCTGTGCCAATGTCGCTTGGTTTGGGTTTGTTCTATGGACGTTCCTGTTTTGTGTCAACCGTTAGGTCAGGTGGATGACATCAACACTGTCACCTGGCGCGCGGGCCGGGTCGTGGGGTGGGCGCACGATCAGGGCGTTGGACCGGGCCAGGACCGACAACAAAGAGCTGTCTTGCGGACCGGCATCTGTGACCGCGCCTCCGTCCACATAGCCGCGCATGTAATGCTCGCGTGGGCCATTGGCGGGCAGGGGGCCTGCGAGGGGCAGTGTCACGCGCGGGGCGGGTGCCTGGCCCAGACCCAGCATGGCGTTGACCAAGGGCGTCAGAAAGATGGTGCCGCAGACCATGGCAGAGACCGGATTGCCGGGCAGGCCGACCATGGGCACGCCCGCCAGACGGCCCGCCATCAAGGGCTTGCCCGGGCGCATCGCTACTTTGTAGAAGGACTGTTCCATGCCCAGTTCCGCGGCCACAGGTGCCACGAGATCATGATCACCGACAGAGGCGCCGCCGATGGTCACAACCAGGTCAGCGCCGCGGGCCAGTCCCAGAACGGTGCGCAGCGACGACACCGTATCGCGCGCGATCGGCAGGATGCGCGCGCGGGCGCCGAGGGCGGACAGCATGGCCGACAGACCGAAGGTGTTGGAGGCGATGATCTGGTCGGGGCCGGGGTCCTCGCCCGGCATCACCAACTCGTCCCCGGTCGAGATCAGGGCGACGGTGGGCGCGCGACGCACCGGCACCTGGGCGATGTTCATCGAGGCAAGCAATGCCACGTCCTGGGCCGACAGCCTGCGCGGCGCGCCCATCTGCATCCCCGCCTCAAAATCCACGCCTGCGGGGCGGATGTTATCCTTGGCATCCGAGACGTCGGTGAGGGTGATCAGATCGCCCGTTCGGCTGACATTTTCCTGGATCACCACCTGTGTCGCGCCCTCGGGCACCGGCGCGCCGGTGAAGATGCGGACGGTTTGGCCAGGGCCCACGCGGCCCTGAAACCGGTGGCCCGCCGCGGCCTCGCCGATGACCTTGAATTGCGCGTGCAAGTCCGCCTCGACCCCGTTCAGCGCGTAGCCGTCCATGGAGGAGGCGGGAAAGGGGGGCTGGGTGCGTTGCGCGGTGACGGGTTCGGCCAACACGCGCCCCGGTGCTTCGCGCAGCGGCACCACCTCGACCGGCAGCAGGTCCGCCAGGGCAAAGAGGTGGTCGAGCGCCTGCGAGACGGAGATCATGTCGCCTCGTAACGTCCTGATTTCCCGCCATCTTTCAGGCGGACGCGCAGCCCACCAATCTCCATCGCCTTGTCCACGGCCTTGGCCATATCATAGACGGTTAGCGCGCAAGTCGACGCGGCGGTCAGCGCCTCCATCTCGACCCCGGTCTGGCCGGTGGTCTTGACTGTGGCAGTGATGCGCAGGCCCGGCAGACTGGCATCGGGTTCAAGGTCGACAGCGACCTTGGTGATCGGCAGCGGGTGGCAGAGCGGGATCAGGTCAGCCGTGCGTTTCGCGCCCATGATCCCGGCGAGCCGTGCAACCCCAATCACATCGCCTTTCTTGGCGCGGCCTTCGGTAATGATCTCAAAGGTTTGCGGGGCCATCTTGATCCACGCTTCGGCGACAGCGATCCGGTCTGTGACCGCCTTGTCCGAGACGTCGACCATATGCGCCGCGCCCTGGTCGTCGAAATGCGTGAGTGCCATCACATGCCTCCGCCCGCGACCAGCGGGTTCGCCATCAGCGCGCGGGTGGCGGCGGCCACGTCGTCCTGACGCATCAGGCTTTCGCCGATCAGGAAGGTGCGCGCGCCGTACATCGCCAGATCGGCCAGGTCCTTGGGTGTGTTCAGCCCGCTTTCGGACACGATGGTGCGGTCGGCCGGCACGCGTTTTGACAGCAGGCGCGTGGTGTCGAGCGTCGTCTCGAACGTGTGTAGGTTGCGGTTGTTGATGCCCATCAGCGGGCTTTTGAGGGCGGTGGCGCGCTCAAGCTCGTCGGCATCGTGCACCTCGATCAGCACGTCCATGCCCCAGCCGGTGGCGGCGTCCTCCAGTTCGAGCGCCTGGGCGTCGCTGACCGAGGCCATGATGATGAGGATGCAATCGGCCCCCAGCGCGCGGGCCTCGGCCACCTGGTAGGTGTCGTACATGAAATCCTTGCGCAGCGCGGGCAGGTCGCAGGCGGCGCGGGCGTCGGTCAGAAAGCTTTTGGCGCCTTGAAAGCTGGGCGTGTCGGTCAGGACCGACAGGCAGGTGGCACCGCCGTCGGCATAGGCTTGGGCCAGGGCGGCGGGGTCGAAATCGGCGCGGATCAGGCCCTTGGACGGGCTGGCCTTTTTGATCTCGGCGATGAGGCCATAGCTTTCGCGGTTGGCGTATTGCAGCGCCTGGGCAAAGGAGCGGACGGGGCCAGCCTCGCGCGCGTCGGCCTCGACCGCTTCGAGCGGTTTGGCGGCCTTGTCGGCGGCGATCTCTTCCAGCTTGTAGGCCTTGATCTTGTCGAGGATCGTTTGGGTCATAGGGTGTGCTTTTGCTGCTGGTGGTGTGCGTGTGTCTTGGGCCGGACTGGGGGCCAGCCCCCAGACCCCCGGGATTTTTTTTGGAACAGAGAAGGGGCTAACCTGCGCTCTGCGTGATGTCTGCGACGGCTTTGATCTTAGCCTTGGCGGCGCCGCTGTCGATGCTTGTCTGGGCTTGGGCAACGCCGTCTTTGAGGTCGGAGGCGTGATCGGCCACCACGAGGGCGGCGGCGGCGTTCAAAAGCACCGCATCGCGGTAGGCCCCGGGTGCGCCGTCTAGGAGGGCGGCGAAGGCGCGGGCGTTGTCGGCGGGGGCGCCGCCGAGGATGTCCTCGAACAGGTGGGTGGGCAAGCCGGCCTCTTCTGGGTGCACCTCGATATCGGTGACCGCGCCGTCCTTGAGGGCGGAGACCCAGGAGATGCCGGTGATCGTCAGCTCATCCGTGCCGTCCGAGCCGTGGACGAGCCAGGCGCTGTCAGAGCCCAGCTTGGCCAATGTTTCGGCCATCGGGCGGATGAGGTCGCGCGAAAAGGCGCCGGTCAGCTGCCGCTTGACCCCTGCGGGGTTGGTCAGCGGGCCGAGGATGTTAAAGATCGTGCGCGTGCCCAGTTCGGCCCTGGTCGGCATAACATGGGCGATGGCCGGGTGGTGCATCGGCGCCATCATAAAGCCGATGCCCGCCTCGCGCAGCGCACGTTCCACGACCTTGGGTCCGACCATGACGTTGAGGCCCATCTGCGTCAGCGCATCCGCTGCGCCGGATTTCGAGCTGAGGTTGCGGTTGCCGTGTTTCGCGACCGGCACACCCGCACCGGCCACCACAAAGGCGGTCGCGGTCGAGATGTTGAGCGTGCCCTTGCCATCGCCGCCGGTGCCCACGATGTCCATCGCGCCCTCGGGGGCCACGACCGCGTTGCACTTGGCCCGCATCACTGCGGCCGCCGCGGCATATTCGTCAACCGTTTCGCCGCGCGTGCGCAGCGCCATCAGCAGGCCGCCGATCTGGCTGGGCGTCGCCTCGCCATCGAACAGGATCTGAAACGCGGCCTCGGCCTGCGCCGGGCTCAGCGGACCCTGTGCGGCGGCGTCGATCAGGGGTTTGAGCGCGTCGCTCATGCCGGGACCGGCAGCATGTCGGTGAAGTTTTTCAACAGCGCGTGGCCGTGTTCGGACCGGATCGATTCGGGGTGGAACTGCACGCCGTGAATGGGCAGCTCTTTGTGCGCGAGGCCCATGATGGTGCCGTCTGCGATCTCTGCCGTGATCTCGAGGCAGTCGGGCAGCCCGTCGCGCGCCACGGTCAGCGAGTGATAGCGCGTCGCCTCGAACGGTGTCGGCAGGCCTGCAAACAGGCCCGTGCCGCTGTGGTGCATCGTGCCCATCTTGCCATGCACGATATCGGGCGCGCGCACGACCGTGCCGCCAAATGCCTGCCCGATGGTCTGGTGCCCCAGGCACACGCCCATCAGCGGCGTGCGGGTTTCTGCCGCCGCGGCGGTCAGCGCCAGGCAGATGCCCGCCTGGTCGGGATCGCAGGGGCCAGGGGACAACAGGATGCCATCAGGCCGCATGCCCATCGCTTCTTGCACGTCCAGCGCGTCGTTGCGGCGCACCACAACTTCGGTGCCCAAGTCGCCCAGGTAGTGCACGAGGTTGTAGGTAAAACTGTCGTAATTGTCGATCAGCAGCAGCATCGCAAATTCTCGTGTTCCAAGGGCGCGCCTGGCGCAGTATAGTTGCGCGCATACATGTTCAGGCTTGCCCGCCAGCGTCAAGGGGATGGATGGCGGCAGGTCTGTACAGGTGGCGGGCAGTGGGGCCGGGCGCACGGTGGGTGCGATACTTGGGTCCAAAACTCACGTGGCACATCGCAAAGCGGGGCCATGGGCAAGAGGGGGCAAGAGGCAGGACAATGGCACGCGGATTTGTAAGCGGCTTGATTTGGGGCGGCGTGGTGAGCGTTTTGGGCGCGGGCGTGGCCTCTGTCGTGGCAGAGGACCCGGTGCGGCCCGAGGCGAGCGTTGAGGCGCCCCAGGGAGCCGTGGCGCCAGCGCCGGGTGAGGCGAGCGGGGCCGCGGCGGTGACAGATGCCGATCTAGTGCGCGACGGCGATGCACCGCAGGTGACGCGCCCACAGGCCGACGATGTGGATGCCGCGACCGCGGCTGGGTCAGATACGCCGACGGTGCCAGTGACCGGCGGGGCAGAGGACCTGGCAGACCCGGCGGACACGGCTGACGGCAGCGGGGTCGCTGTCGAAGCACCTGCGCCGGTGACCCCCGGTGTGCAGGCCGATGCACCCGTGCAGCCGGGGTCAGAGACCGAGCTGTCAATCTCCACCGATCCTGCCCAACCGCCCGCGCCAAGCGTGCCGGATACGCAAACCGCCTTCGATCCCGGGACGGACGAGGCGCCGGTGGTGCCGCAGACGGACACAGCCGTCGCCGACGTGCCACAGCCCGCGGCCCCTGCCGAAGGGGCCGCCCCCAGCGCGCCATCCGTTGCCGATGCCCCTGCAGCACCCGCGACACCGGCCCAGCCCGAGGCCACGGGCGACGACGCCCCTGTCATCGCTGCCGTGCCGGAGGACGCGCAAGACAGCGAAACCGCAGAGGGGCGCCCGACCATCGGGCGGCCTGCCAGATCCCTGGTGGACCGCACGCCAGAGGTGCCAACCGTCGCAGACGCGCCCGCGCCCGCGCCTACGCAAACCGACCCCGATCTGCCACCCATCCAGGCCTTTGCCACCGCGTTCGAGAACCCCGAAGACAAACCGTTGATGTCGATCGTGCTGATCGACAGTGGCGTGGACCTGTCCGGCGGGCCAGTCGGCATCGCCGCCTTGCAAAGCTTTCCCTACCCGCTCAGCTTTGCGGTGGATGCGAGCCTGCCGGATGCGACTGCCCGCATGGCCGACTACCGCGCGCAAGGGTTCGAGGTCGCGGCCCTGATCGACCTGCCCCAAGGGGCCACTGCCAGCGATGCCGAGGTTGCCTTATCCGCGGCGCTGAACGCCGTGCCACAGGCCGTGGCCGTGATGGAAGGGCCGGGCACGGGCCTGCAGGACACCCGCGATGCGTCTGATCAGATCACCGAGGCTGTGCTGGCCTCTGGCCACGGGCTGGTGCTGCAATCCAAGGGGTTGAACACCGCGCAAAAGCTTGCCGAACGGGCGGGCGTGCCCACGGGCCTGATCTTTCGCGACTTTGACAGTGCCGGGCAAACGCCCACGGTGATCCGGCGGTTCCTGGACCAGGCCGCGTTCCGCGCTGGCCAAGAGGGGGGCGTGATCATGGTGGGCCGGGTGCGGCCGGATACGATCTCGGCGCTGCTGCTTTGGGGCCTGCAAGATCGGGCGCAGCGCGTGGCGCTGGCGCCGGTCTCTGCCGTGCTGACCACGCTGACGCAGCCCTAAATGATCTCGTCCTCGTCAAAGAGCGGGTCGGCCTCCAACTGCGCCACGAGGGCATCGACCGTGTCCTCATCCGCTTTCGGCGCCAGTTCGGCCAGGTGAAAGACCGCGTCGCCCTCGTTCACCACGGGCAAGACGGCGCGCCCGATCAAAATGCCCGCCCGCGGCGCCAGAATGTCGGTCTCGACCTCGCCTGACGGATCGGACACCGCGGCGATGACCGCGCCGGCCTCGACCACATCGCCCTCGGCCCGAAAGGTGCGCAGCAACCCGCCCGAGGGCGCGCGCAGCCAGGCGGAGTCGCGACATATCAGCGAGGGCGCGCGCGCCTTGGCGATGCCCTTGGCGGCCAGCATGTCCTTGTCGCGCATCACGCGCAGTATCCCCGCCACGCCCGCGCGCACGGAAAATTCGTCAAACCGCAAGCCTTCGCCCGCTTCATAAAGCAACACCGGCGTCCCCCGCTCTGCCGCCTCGCCGCGCAGACTGCCCGCGCGCAAGGGCGAGGTGAGGATGACCGGCGCCCCAAAGGCGCGTGCCATGCCCGCGGTCGTGCTGTCGCCTGGGGTTACCCGGATCTGCGGCAGGTTCATGCGGTGCACAGCGGCCGAATGCAGGTCGATCCCGAAATCGCAGCGAAGCACAACCTCGCGCAGAAAGATGTGCGCCAGGCGCGATCCCAACGACCCCGCCGACGAGCCGGGAAAACAACGGTTCAAATCGCGCCGGTCTGGCAGGTACCGCGACCGCGCCAGAAAGCCAAAGGCGTTGACGATGGGCACCACCAGCAAGGTGCCGCGCAGCTTGTCCAGTTGCGGCGTGCGCAACAGCCTGCGCGCGATCTCAACGCCGATCACCTCATCGCCATGCACGGCGGCGCTGACAAACATCACGGGTCCGGGCCGCTTGCCGTGAATAACCTCGACCGACAGATTGACGGGCGTGTGATCCGGCATCGCGGACACGGGCAAGGCCACCGTCGCGCGACGGCCCGGCGTCACGGTCATGCCGCCCAGTTCAAACGCAGACCAGGCCACTTAACCCCACACGACGGGACGGCGCGCACCGTCCCCTTGTTTCTCTGTTCTAAAAAAATCCTCCCCGAAGGGTCGGTTTGCCATAGGCCGCTCGGTCGCAACAGACAGGCTCACCGATTGCCCCCGCGAAACCGCGCCGCATCCGCGGCCGCGCGCCGGATCGCACCGGATTTGTGCACCGTCTCCATAAACTCGGCCTCCGGGTCGCTGTCATAGACCACGCCGCCGCCCGCCTGGATATACAGTGTCTGATCCTGCACCACCGCGGTGCGCAGCGCGATGCACATGTCCATGTCGCCGCCCGCACTGAAATAGCCGACGCCGCCGCCATAGACGCCGCGCTTTTCCGGCTCCAACTCGTCGATGATCTCCATCGCCCGCACCTTGGGCGCGCCAGACACCGTGCCTGCGGGCATTCCGGCAAAAAACGCATCCAGCGCGTCTTTGCCTTCCGCCAATTCGCCCACAACGTTCGACACGATGTGCATCACGTGGGAATAGCGTTCGACGATGAACTCTTCGGTCGGACGGACCGTGCCGATGCGGGCGACGCGGCCCACATCGTTGCGGCCCAGGTCCAGCAGCATCAGATGCTCGGCCAGTTCCTTTTCGTCCGCCAGCAAATCGGCCTCAAGCGCGCGGTCCGCTTCGGGGGTGTCCCCGCGGGGACGGGTGCCTGCGATGGGGCGGATCGTGACCTCTTTGCCGAACACACGCACCAGGATTTCGGGGCTGGCGCCCACCACCTGGAAGCCGCCAAAGTTGAAATAGAACATGAACGGCGACGGGTTGGTGCGGCGCAGGCTGCGATAGAGGGCAAAGGGCGGCTCGGGGAAGGCTTGCGACCAGCGCTGTGCCGGCACCACCTGAAAGATGTCCCCGGCCTTGATATAGTCGCGCGCCTTTTCCACCGCGGCCATATAGCCCGCCTTGGTAAAGTTGGACACCGGCTCTGCCACCTCTGCGGCATCGCCCAAATCCCGCGTCTCGACCGGCATCGCGCGTTCCAGATCGCGCACTGCGTCCATCACCCGTTCGGCGGCCTGGGCATAGGCCGCGCGGGCCGATTGGCCGTCGCTGACCCAGGCGGGGGACACCACGGTGACCTCGCCCTTGACCCCGTCCAGCACCGCCACGACCGACGGGCGCAGCATCAGCGCATCGGGGAGGCCCAGCGGGTCGGGGTTTATGTCCGGCAGATGCTCGACCAGGCGGATCATGTCGTAGCCCAGATATCCGAACAGCCCCGCCGCCGCTTGCGGTAGATCGGCGGGCAGGGCGATGCGGCTTTCGGCGATCAGCGCGCGCAGGATGTCGAGCGGGTTGCCCGGCGCGTCCTCGAACGCGTCGGCGTCATAGCGGGCCATGCGGTTGATGGCCGATGTCTCGCCGCGGCAGCGCCAGACCAGGTCAGGTTTCATCCCGATGATCGAATAGCGCCCGCGCACCTCGCCCCCGGTGACGGATTCGAGCACAAAGGCATCCTTTTGCGCGCCCGTCAGCTTGAGCATCAGGGACACGGGCGTGTCGAGGTCGGCGGCCAGGCAGGTATAGACCACCTGATTTTCCCCCGCCGCATAGGCCGCGGCAAAGGTGTCGTAGTCAGGAACCAGTGCCATCAGGGAAAGTTCACGTGGACCGCGTCCAGCGCCTGCTGGTTGATCTGCGGGCCTGCGCGCAGCACCACATCCTCGCCAAAGAGGTTGAACAGTTCAAGCGCCAGGATCTGGCCCATCTCTTCGCTCAGCGCAGCGGTTTCGGCCTGCGCCTCGGCATTGTCCGCGGCGGGGTTTATCGCGTCCAGGCGCACGATCAGGACGGCGCCAAAGCCTTGGATGATGCGCACCTCGCCCGGCGCCATCTCGAACACGGCCTGCATGAAGGCGGGCGGTGTGCCTTGGACAAAGGCGCTGCGGTCAAGCTCTTGCTCGACAATGGAATCGAGCGCTTGGCTGGCAAAGCTGTCGCCCGCCGCAAGCGCGGGCAGCACGGCCTCGGCCTGGGCGGTCAGGCGCAGTTCGGTCTGTTCCGCGTCCCAATTCGCGCGCACGTTCACCTGCGCCTCCTCGAAAGGCGCGGGGCGGGGCGGCAGGATCTCTTCGAGGCGCATGGCGACAATGCCACCATCGTCCAGCGTCACGATTTCGGGGAAATCATCCAGCGTCAGGGCCTGGGCCGCGTCGCGGAAGTCATTGTAGGCGGCGATGCCTTCGCCCTGGGCCGGGAACCAGTCGATGCTGCCCAGCTGCATGTCGGTCTCGCTGTCCAACTCTTCGAGCGTGGCACCACCCGCCAGCAGGTTGTCATATTCCTCGGCCAGCACGGCCACCTGACGGCGGGCCATGTCCTGCGCCATCTCGCGCCGGATCTCGGGCGCCGCATCCTCAAAGCTGGTGCTTTGCGCGGGCAGCACGGCGTTCACGCGGAAAAGCGCGGGGCCCAGGGCCGAGGGCACGGGGCCGACCACCGCGCCCACCTCTGCGCCAAAGACAGCCTCGCCCGCGGCATCCAGTTCGAGCCGCGACACGTCGCCCAGATCGACATCGGACAGATCAAGCCCGCGTTCCTGCACAAGTGCCTCGAATGTCGTGCCCTCGACCTCAAGCTGCGCGGCGGCGCGTTCGGCGGCGTCTGCATCCAGGTAAACCAACCGCTCGACCAGGCGGCGCTCGGGTTGGTTGTAGATGTCGGCGCGGGCGTCGAACTCGGCCCGCAGGGTCGCGTCCTCGATCGTCATGTCGTCGAGGATCATGTCGGGCAGCAGGACGGCATAGGTGATCCGCTTGGTCTCGGGCAGTTCGTAGTCGTCGAGGTTCGCTTCGTAATAGGCGCGCAGGTCGGTGTCCGAGGGCGCCTCGAGCGGCGTTTCCAGATCGCTTTGGCCCAGGCGGACCCAGGTGAAATCGCGGGTTTCGCCCAGAAAGGACACCAGCGTTTCGGCATAGGTGTCGGGCATGGTCACGCCCGACATGATCGCCCCTTGCAAGAGTGAGCGGGCCACCTCTTCGCGCAGCTGCGTCTCGAACTCGGCCTCGCTGCTGCCGGACTGGTCCAGCGCAAAGCGGTAGGCGTCGCGGTCGAAATTGCCGTCCAGGCCGCGGAAGCTGGGGATGTTCAGGATCTCGTCGCGCAGGGTCTCGTCACCGACGCTGAGGCCCATCTGTTCGGCCTCGTGATCCAGGGCGCGGGCGCGCACCAGCCGGGCCAGCACCGCCTGATCGAGGCCAATGGCCTGGGCGCGCGCAAAGGTCAGCGCGCTGCCGGTTTGCTGGCTGACGGCCTGGATTTCGCGTTGCAGGGTTTGGGCATAGGTCTGGACGTCGATGTGTTTGTCGCCCACTTGACCCACGGTGCGGATCGTGCCGCTGAGGTTCGTTGCCCCAAACCCGGCGAGGCCCAGGATCAACAGCGCCAAGAGGATCCAGACGGCGGTTTTCGACAGGTTGTTTGAGCCCTTGGCCATTGGCTGCCCTTCTTGTGGCTGAACGCGGTTGCAGTGCTGTCTATCCGCGCCGGTGCCGGGCGGCAAGAGCGGGCGGGGGTCAGAGATCGAGGGCTGACAGCCTTGTGTAAAGCGCGTCGATCCCAGCCACGTCGAGGTTGGCAAAGGCGATGCGCAACTGGGCGGCGCCGCGGGCGTCCCCGTCGGGCCAGAACATGGTGCCAGGCAGGCAGAGCACGCCCGCCTCTTGCACCATGCGCGGGGCCAGCGTCGCCGAGGACATCGCGAAAGGGTGCGCCATGTAGGCGAAGTAAGCGCCGAGACCCATGAGTTGCCAGCCTTTGTCCGCAAGGCGCGGGAACCCGTCTTGAATGGCGGCGCGGCGGGCGAGGATTTCGTCCCGCTCGCCCGCGACCCAAGGCCCGAGGTTTTCGAGGCCCCAGAGGGCGGCATATTGGCCGATCTGCCCGGGGCAAATGGCGACGGTGTCGAGGAACTTTTCCGCCTCGGCCAGCCGTGCAGACGAGGTGACCAGCGCGCCCACCCGGTGGCCGGTCAGGCGGTACGCCTTGGAAAAGGAGTAGAGGTGGATGAACGTGTCTTCCCAGCCGTCTTGGGCAAAGAGCGCGTGCGGCGCGCCGCTGCGGCTGTCGAAGTCGCGGTAGGTTTCATCGACAATCAGCGCGATGCCATGGGCGCGGGCGAGGTCGTAGAAGGCCAGGACCAGGTCGGCGGGGTATTCGACCCCGGCCGGGTTGTTGGGTGTGACCAGGGCGATGGCCCGGGTCTTGGGGGTGATCAGCGCCGCGGCGGCCTGCACATCGGGCAGCATGCCGGACCCCACGGGCAAGGCGACGGCCTCGACCCCGCTCATGTCCAGCCACATCTTGTGGTTAAAGTACCAGGGCGTGGGCAAGATCACCGCGTCCCCTTCGTCGCAGAGGGTCGCCAGGGCGGCGGCAAAGGCCTGGTTGCAGCCCGAGGTGATGGCGACCTGATCGGCGCGCGTTTCGGCGCCGTAGTGCTGGTTGATCTGGGCGCTGAGCGCTGTGCGCAGGGCGGGCATCCCGAGGACCGGGCCGTAAAGATGCGCGTCGTCCTGTTCCAACGCGGCGGTCGCCATGGCCTGGCGCAGTGCAGGTGGGGGTGGGTCGACCGGGGCGGCCTGGCTGACGTTGATCAGGGGCTGCGCGTCGGGAAAGGTCACGCCCGCAAGCCAGCGCCGGGCCTCCATCACGGGTGGGGCGAAGGTGGCGGCGGTGCGGGGCAGGGTCATAAGGGCGGCTCCGGTGGCGGGGGCAGGAGCCTCCGGCGGGGATTTTTTTAGAACAGAGAAAAGTCAGTCGGTCCCGCGATATGGCTCGACATATTGCAGGGCCATGTCCCAGGGAAAGAAGATCCAGGTGTCTTGGCTGACGCCGGTGATGAATGTGTCGACCTGCGGCTCGCCCTGGGGTTTGGCGTAGACGGTGGCGAAATGGGCCTGGGGGTAAAGGCTGCGCACCAGTTCGAGGGTTTTGCCGCTGTCCACAAGATCGTCGATGATCAGGATGCCGGTGCCATCGCCCATCATATCGGCATCGGGCGATTTCAGCACCTGGGCCTCGCGCCGGTCATCCGCCTTGCCGCCGCCCGAATGGTAGGATTTGACGCTGATCGTGTCGACGGTGCGAATGTCCAACTCGCGCGCGACGATCATTGCAGGCGCCATGCCGCCGCGGGTGATGGCCACGACCGCCCGCCAGGCCCCATCATCGGGGCCTTTCCCGTCCAGCCGCCAGGCCAGCGCGCGGCTGTCGCGGTGCATCTGGTCCCAGCTGACATGGAACCCTTTTTCGTGGGGAAGGCGATCTGCCATGGTTATTTCTCCAGGATCAGGCGCAGGCCAAGCGCGCCCAAGAGCGTGGCCGCGATGCGGTCCAATACCGGTTTCAGGCTGATATAGCCGCGCCGAGCAGGCGGGGTGCTGAGCAGGAAGGCAAAGCCTGTGTAAAAGGCCAGTTCGAGCAGCCAGTGGTTAAGCACGATCACCGCGATGTCCGCAGGCGCCAACCCTTGGGGGAACACGACCACGATAACGGCGGCGGCAAAGAGCATGGATTTGGGATTGCCGAAGTTGAGGAGCAGCCCCGACAGGATCGCGCGGCCCCGCGGCGTCGGCGCGTCACCCAGCGGGTCGCGGGCGTGGCGCCAGGTCTGGATCGCGATCCAGATCAGATAGAGCGCGCCGCCGATCTTGAGCGCGGTGTAGGTCCAGGGAAAGAGGGTGAAGACCGCCTCGAGCCCCAGAAGGGCGGCGAGTGTCCAGGCGGCGGCGGCGGTGCCGAGGCCAATGCCGGTGGCGATGCCCGCCGCGCGGCCAGAGGCGACGGTGGTCTTGATAAAATAAAGCAGGGCCGCGCCCGGGGCTGCAATCGCCGCGATCAGCACGGCGTTGAAGGCGATCAGATCGGCGAATGTCAGGCTCATCTTGCTTACCCCTTCGAGATATCTGGCGCGTCCACCGCCTTCATGCCCACCACGTGGTAGCCGGCATCGACATGCAGGTTTTCGCCCGTAGTACCGCTGGACAGGTCCGACAGCAGGTAGAGCGCGGATTTGCCCACGTCTTCGATCGTCACGTTGCGGCGCAAGGGCGAGTTGTATTCGTTCCACTTCATGATGTAGCGGAAATCGCCAATGCCGGAGGCGGCGAGCGTTTTGATCGGGCCTGCGCTGATGGCATTGACGCGGATGCCGTCCTTGCCCAGGTCCTCGGACAGGTATTTGACCGATGCCTCAAGCGCGGCCTTGGCCACGCCCATCACGTTGTAATGCGGCATGACCTGTTCGGCGCCGTAATAGGTGAGGGTGATGGCACTGCTGCCGGGTGCCATCATCTTTTCCGCCCGGCTCATCACCGCGGTGAAAGAATAGACCGAGATGTCCATAGTCATGGTAAAGTTGTCGCGGGTTGTGTCGACATAGCGCCCGCGCAATTCGTTCTTGTCGGAAAAGCCTATGGCGTGCACGAGAAAGTCGAGCCCGCCCCAGCGGTCCTTGAGACTGGCAAAGAGCGCATCCAGCGACGCCTCGTCCGTCACGTCGCAGGGCAGGACAAAGTCGCTGTCAAGCTGGGCCGCCAGCGGGTCCACCCGCTTTTTAAGCGCGTCACCCTGGTAGGAAAAGGCAAGCTCCGCCCCTGCGCCGTGCAAGGCGCGTGCGATGCCCCAAGCGATTGATTTGTCGTTGGCAAGACCCATGATCAGGCCCCGCTTTCCGGCCATTAGGTTTGTCGCCATGATGCTGCCCACCCCGTCGCGTGCTACTAGCGCTCAGCTTTAGGCGATTGGTCAAACAGCATCAAGTCGTCGCTTGGTGTTGAAGGCGCTTGGGTTGCGCGTTAGCAGAGGGGCAACATAGGACAGCGCTTATGACAGATAGAGACGGAAAATTCGCAGGCGACGATCCCTTTGCCATCGTGCGGGCGTGGATGGCCGAGGCTGAGACGAGCGAGATCAACGACCCCAACGCCATCGCGCTGAGCACGGTGGATGCGATGGGCATGCCGAATGCGCGGATGGTTCTGCTGAAGGACATCGAAGACGATGCATTCGTGTTCTACACCAACTACGGCAGTGCCAAAGCGGCAGAGCTGGACCACGCGCAGAAGGCCGCCTTTGTCCTGCACTGGAAGTCGCTGCGCCGGCAGGTCCGTGTACGGGGCGATGTCGAGAAAGAGGACGGCCCGCAGGCGGATGCGTACTATGCCTCGCGCTCGCTCAAGTCGCGCCTGGGGGCCTGGGCGTCAGACCAAAGCCAGCCGCTGGACAGCCGTGGCACGCTGATGGCCAAGGTCGCCAAGGTGACGGCGCAGCAGGGCACGAACCCCGCGCGCCCGCCGTTTTGGGGCGGCTATCGCATCATCCCGACAGAGATCGAGTTTTGGGCAGATGGCGCGTTTCGCCTGCATGACAGGTTTCGCTGGCGGCGCGAAAAAAGTGGGAAAACATGGCAGGTTAGCCGCCTGAACCCGTGAATTTCACGTGACGTGAAATGCAAGCCTATGTAAATTCACACTTTTAACGACTTGAAAACGGTCCCCAAAATGGCGCAAGTCTTGAGGACGGCTCAAAACACTCATAGAAAGACAAGTCGTGTCAGAACACTCAGAACAAACGGGCCTTGTGTCGGGAACGGTCAAATGGTTCGACCCCGTCAAAGGGTTCGGCTTTATTGTCGCGGAAGCAGGCGGTCCCGACATATTGCTGCACGTCAACGTGCTGCGGAATTTTGGTCAATCTTCGGTCGCGGATGGCGCGGCTATCGACGTGCGTGTCCAACAGACAGAGCGCGGCGTGCAAGCTGTGGAAGTTGTTATGATCACGCCCCCGAATGCGGATGCGGGCGGCAGCCTCACGGATATCTCGGACCTGGACTTCGACACGGTGTCGCAAGCACCATTGGAGCCTGGGCGCGTCAAATGGTTCGACAAGGGCAAGGGGTTCGGCTTTGCCAATGTGTTTGGCAAGGCTGAGGACGTGTTTTTGCATGTCGAAGTGCTGCGCCGGTCGGGCCTGTCGGATCTGCAACCGGGCGAGGCGCTGGCGATGCGCGTGATCGACGGCAAGCGCGGCCGCATGGCAGCAGAAGTGCTGGCCTGGGAAGCGGCACTTGCGCGCGGGGACGACTAGCATGCGGATTTGGTATGCAGCAGTTGCGCTTTGGTTCGGGGCTGTCCTGTCCGCTTGGGCAGAGTGCGGCACTGACACGGTTTGGATTCGTGGGGATTTTGGCCAAGCCCGGTTTTCGGTGGAAATTGCCGATGATGCGCGAGAGCGGGCAATTGGCCTGATGAACCGGCCTTCGATGCCTGCCTCGGCCGGGATGCTGTTTATCTATCCGCGTCCGCAGCCCCTGTCGTTTTGGATGCGCAATACGCTGATCGAATTGGACATGCTGTTTGTCGATCCTTTGGGCGTGATCCGGTCGATCCATCACCGCGCGGTGCCGTTGGACGAAACGCCGATCCGGGGCGGGGATGGCCTGACCCATGTGCTCGAGATCAATGGCGGCCTGGCGCGTGCCTTGGGCATCGCGGAGGGCGACCAGATGCGCCATCCCAGCTTTGCCCAGGCAAATGCGGCGTGGCCTTGTTAGCCCTTTTCAATTGCGATTTGCGCGTCTAAGAGAGGCGCACGGTCGGAGCGTGGCGCAGCCTGGTAGCGCACCTGTTTTGGGTACAGGGGGTCGGAGGTTCGAATCCTCTCGCTCCGACCAGTTTCCTTACATGTCAGCTTTCTGAGACGAGACCACCGGTGGCGGCAAGCAGCTGGTCCATCAGACGGTCCAGTTCGCGCTGTTTGAAGTAGATGCGCCGCGGTTTGCCGGACTTTTGGACGACTTCGGCGAAATAGGACAGCTCGACCACATAGGTGCCGTCGGCGGGGTCTGTCTCTTTCTGCACCACCAATGTGGGCGCCTCGAGCGCGCCGTCATATTGAAGCAGCAGAAAGGCCGCAACGTCGGGGGGCGGCAGGATGCGGCACTGGATCACTGTGCGAGATACCTGGCGCAATATATCGCCCGGTGCGTCGCAAGAGGACCGAAAGGCCGAATCCAATGGTGCGGGATTAGCCTCGAAAACGGCGCGGCGCACGGGCAAGTCTTGTTCAGATGTTGCCAGCGTTTCTACATATTGTGGTGCGCAAGCCCCCAATACGACCGTCAACACAATCAAAAGTGGTCGCATTTAGTGCCTCACATCAGCGTCCCAACGACAGGACCATATTTTCCGCAGGGCGGCAAAGCATTTCTACCTAGGCGCGTGTTAACTGTGGATAACTTCACGCAAAGCATCCACAGGCAGGCTTAACTTGCCCGTTTGCATTGGAAAATCGTCGACCCTGCGGGGGATGGTTTTTGCGCGCGCTGTGCAGGCGTTAACGAAGTGAATCGGGCCGCGCTGAGGCTGGCCGATGGTCAAGGAAAAAGTGTCAAAAATCTTTTAAAAATGTCGTTGACGGCGGGGTGCGAGATACGTCACCTTGTGTGGGCTGGATGCGCGACCACAATATTTAGTGGGTAACACTAGGGGCCGCGCAGCCAGCATACGGGACAGAAAAAACCGCTGACATCGGGATTTGGATGACAACGCGTTGGGTGCGCACTCCGCCACGACGCTGCATCTAACTGTGCTGAAGATGGCCGGGGCCGCGCAACGTCGGGGTCTTGTAAAATGACATGCTGGAAATGAGGCAGCGCGATGAAGATTGAAAGACAGTTCACCAAGGCCGGGCAGGACGCTTACGCCGACCTCGATTTCGTGACCACCGTGTCCGAAATCCGCAATCCCGACGGCACCATCGTGTTCCGCCTGGATGACGTTGAGGTGCCCGCGAAGTGGAGCCAGGTGGCCAGCGACGTGATCGCGCAGAAATATTTCCGTAAGGCCGGTGTGCCGTCGCAGCTGCGCAAGGTGGAAGAGGCCGGCGTGCCTGCATTCCTGTGGCGGTCCGAAGCGGCTGAGGGCGCTGAACTGGGTGGCGAGACATCGTCGAAGCAGGTGTTTGACCGGCTGGCAGGCGCTTGGGCTTATTGGGGCTGGAAAGGTGGTTACTTTACCACCGAAGAAGACGCGCGCGCCTATTACGACGAGATGCGCCACATGCTGGCGACCCAACGTGCCGCGCCCAACTCGCCCCAGTGGTTCAATACGGGTCTGCATTGGGCCTACGGCATCGACGGGCCTGCGCAGGGTCACCACTATGTCGACTACAAGACTGGCAAGCTGACGAAATCCGCCTCGTCCTACGAACATCCGCAGCCGCATGCCTGCTTTATCCAGTCGGTCAAAGACGACCTGGTGAATGACGGTGGCATCATGGACCTGTGGGTGCGTGAGGCGCGTCTGTTCAAATATGGCTCTGGCACCGGCACCAACTTCTCTTCTCTGCGCGGGGAAGGTGAGAAGCTGTCGGGTGGCGGCAAGTCGTCGGGCCTCATGGGCTTTCTGAAAATCGGTGACCGCGCGGCGGGCGCCATTAAATCGGGCGGTACCACGCGCCGTGCGGCCAAGATGGTGATCGTCGATGCGGACCACCCGGATATCGAAGATTTCATCAACTGGAAGGTCATCGAAGAGCAGAAGGTGGCGTCCATCGTCGCAGGCTCGAAGATGCACGAGGAAAAGCTGAACGGGCTGTTCGAGGCCATCGGTCAGTGGGACGGCGCCGAGGCGGACGCCTACGATCCCAAGAAAAACAACGCGTTGAAAGATGCGGTGAAAGCGGCCAAGCGCGTCGCGATCCCCGAGACGTATATCAAGCGGGTTCTGGACTATGCGCGGCAGGGCCACACCAGCATCGAATTCCCGACATACGACACCGATTGGGACAGCGAAGCGTATAACTCGGTTTCGGGCCAAAACTCGAACAACTCGATCCGCGTGACCAACGCGTTCCTGACCGCCGTGGAAAAAGACGCGGATTGGGAGCTGATCAGCCGCGTTGATGGCTCGGTCACCAAAACGGTCAAAGCGCGCGATTTGTGGGAACAGGTGGGCCACGCGGCCTGGGCCTGTGCCGACCCGGGCATCCAGTACCACGACACCGTCAACGACTGGCACACATGCCCCGAAGATGGCGCGATCCGCGGTTCCAACCCCTGTTCGGAATACATGTTCCTGGACGACACGGCCTGTAACCTCGCGTCTATGAACCTGCTGACCTTCCTCAAGGACGGTGTGTTCCAGGTCGAGGACTACATGCATGCGGCCCGTCTGTGGACCGTGACGCTGGAAATCAGCGTGATGATGGCGCAATTCCCGTCCAAGGAAATCGCCCAACGCTCCTACGATTTCCGCACGTTGGGCTTGGGCTATGCCAATATCGGCGGGTTGCTGATGAACATGGGCCACGGCTATGACAGCGATGAGGGCCGTTCGTTGTGTGGCGCGCTGACCGCGATCATGACCGGTGTGGCCTATGCGACATCCGCCGAGATGGCGGGCGAATTGGGGCCGTTCCCCGGATACAAGAAAAACGCCGATCACATGCTGCGGGTCATGCGCAACCACCGCAACGCGGCCTATGGGGCGACCGAAGGGTATGAACAGCTGGCGGTCAAACCCGTCGCGCTGGACCATGCCAACTGTCCCGATGCGCGTCTGATCGACATCGCGATGTCGACCTGGGACGAGGCGCTGAAGCTGGGTGAGAAGAACGGGTACCGCAACGCGCAATCCACCGTGATCGCGCCCACCGGCACCATCGGTCTGGTCATGGACTGCGACACCACGGGGATCGAGCCGGACTTTGCGCTGGTGAAGTTCAAGAAGCTCGCAGGGGGCGGTTACTTCAAGATCATCAACCGCTCGGTCCCTGCCGCCCTTGAAAACCTCGGCTACGGGTCCGCCCAGATCGAAGAGATCATCAGCTACGCCGTGGGCCACGGCTCCATCGGCAATGCACCGGCGATCAACCATACGTCGCTGGCGGGTCACGGCTTTGGCGCCAACGAGTTGGCCAAGGTGGACGCAGCACTCGAGAGCGCGTTCGACATCCGGTTCGTGTTCAACCAGTGGACCCTGGGCGAAGAGTTCTGCACGCAAGTGCTGGGCATCCCCGCGGCCAAGCTGAACGACCCAAGCTTTGACCTGTTGAAATCGCTGGGCTTTTCCAAGGCCGACATCGACGCAGCCAACGACCACGTCTGCGGAACCATGACGCTGGAAGGGGCGCCGCATCTGAAAGAGGCGCATTACCACATCTTCGATTGCGCCAACCCCTGCGGCAAGAAAGGCAAGCGGTTCCTGAGCGTTGATAGCCACATCACCATGATGGCCGCGGCGCAATCCTTCATCTCGGGCGCGATTTCCAAGACGATCAACATGCCCAACGATGCCACGATCGAGGATTGTCAGCGCGCGTACGAGCTGTCCTGGTCCTTGGGCGTCAAGGCCAACGCGCTGTATCGCGACGGCTCGAAACTCTCGCAGCCGCTGGCCGCCGCTTTGGTCGAGGATGACGAAGAGGCCCAAGAGGTGCTGGAAAGCGGTGCGCCGGTCGAAAAGGCCGCTGTGCTGGCCGAAAAGATCGTCGAAAAGGTGATCGTCAAAGAGATCGTGCGCAGCCACCGCGAGAAGATGCCGCAGCGGCGCAAGGGGTACACGCAAAAGGCCATCGTGGGTGGGCACAAGGTGTATCTGCGCACGGGCGAGTATCAGGACGGCAACCTTGGCGAGATCTTCATCGACATGCACAAGGAAGGCGCTGGCTTCCGCGCGATGATGAACAACTTTGCCATCGCCGTGTCCGTGGGCCTGCAATACGGTGTGCCGCTGGAGGAGTTCGTCGATGCCTTTACCTTCACCAAGTTCGAACCGGCGGGCATGGTGCAGGGCAATGACAGCATCAAGAACGCGACCTCGATCCTCGACTATGTGTTCCGCGAGCTGGCGGTGTCCTACCTCGACCGCACCGATCTGGCGCATGTAAAGCCCGAAGGGGCCACATTCGACGACATCGGTCGCGGTGAAGAAGAGGGCGTGCGCAACGTGACCGAGCTGTCCGAGACCGCCGCGTCGAAATCGCTGGAAGTGCTTAAGCAAATCAGCTCGACCGGGTATCTGCGCAAGCGTCTGCCCCAAGACCTGGTGGTGTTGCAAGGTGGCATGTCCGAGACAACCGCGATGCTGGCCGACCCGTCGGCAGCCTTGCAAAGCCTGGTGCCCGAAGTGGCCGTGGGGGCGAGCGTGTCGGTCAGTTCCGGTGCGATCACCGCGAGTGCCGCACCCCTGGACGCCCGCACCAAGGCCCGCATGCAGGGCTACGAGGGCGAGGCCTGTGGCGAGTGCGGAAACTATACGCTGGTGCGCAACGGCACCTGCATGAAGTGCAACACCTGCGGCGGGACGTCCGGGTGTAGCTGATGAAATTGAAAGCTGGTGGGGAGCGGTGCGCCAACACCACCCCCCAGCTAAGTCTCCCGCTTCAACAGCGCGGGCGAGAGACAAAGCAGATCGGCCTGAGTCGGCCGTAAGGAAAGGAGATACACGGTCGGAAACTGCGTTCAATGACGCGCTGCCGTTCCACAGAAGATACTTGGCGATACAGAGAACATACCTGAATTGCCCACAGATTGGAGTGGATAAGTGGAGGGCTAAACATGGCTCGACGCAAGAACTCGGAAGTAACTAGCGCTAAGGCTGCATCTGCTGCGGCTAAGGTTCTTAGTAATCCGAATTCTTCAAAGGCTGCCAAAACGGCAGCAGCGTCGGCGCTCACGCAGCGACCGAACAAGAAGAAGTAGTTCTTCTAGAGAGAGCGAGTGTCCCTAGTCCGGGGACACTCACACACACAGAACACGCACTCCGGGGAAGGGGTGTGAGGGGGCTGGGACGATCAAGGTCGGCCTAGCCCCCGACGAGACGGGTGGGGCGGTACGTTACGTTCCCCCACCTTTTCCGGGGCGGGTGCGCTCGCCCCTGACGACGTTCAGGCCGCAGGCAGAAAAGTACCGGGCGGTTAACATATTGAGCCTGAACGGCGAAACTCAACGGAGGGCTTCGGCTCTCCGTTTTTTCTTTCTGTGACATCTGATGGCTGACTCCGGGTTCGGCTTTGCCAAACCCTCTGTCAGGGGAGTGTGCGTTTGCTGGCGCAAACACCCACGGAACGGTGAAATTTGACGGAGGGCTTTGGCCTTCTGTTTTTTTGTCCGTCGTGCCGGGCAGTGGTGTGCATCCGTCGGTGCGCGGCACTGTTTGCTGCGCAAAGGCGCCCGCCCACCGACCCTTGGGGGCTAGCTGACGTCCTCTGGCGCGCCGTCTTCGGACAGGGTCAGTCGCAGCCGGGCGCGAGCGCGGGCCAGGCGGGACATGACCGTGCCCAGCGGCAGGCCCGTCGCCTGGGCCAGCGCGCGGGGCGAGGTTTCGCCGCGGGCCACATGTTCCATCAGCGTGCGCTGCGGGTCGGGCAGGGCGGCGATGGCGGCAAGCGTGTCGGCGCAGTCGAGCCGCACGAGCGCCACGGGTTCTGTCAGCGCCACGTCCTCTTCCAACTCTTCGGTCATCTGTGGACGCCAGCCGCGGCGGGCGCGGTTGGAGAGGGTGCGCATGGCGTAGGCGGGCAGGTCCTCGATCTCTTTGCCGTCGCGCAGGCGTTGGCAGAGGCTGAGCAGCGTGTCCTGGACGATGTCGTCCACATCGCTGGGTGCGCGCGCCAGGCGGCGGGCCCGGCGGGTGAGCATCGGGATCAGGGGGATGAGGTGGCGGATGGGCTGTGTCATGCACCCAAGCTGGGGCTTTGCCGACAGGCTGACCAGCCCGGGGGTTTTTGCCGACGGCGGCACTGCCCCCTTTTTGGGCAATCGGTCGCCCAAGCCATTGGCCCGCATCGGCAGGCCATCGCGCGGATGGGCGGGGGCCGCAGATGGCACGGACGGCACGGTGTGTTTTGGGCTCATACTCTGTGAGGGCACCACTCACGGACCCTCGCAATGCAAAATGCAAAGGGAGTTCCCTATGACCAAATACGCTTCTCTGACATTCCTGGCAGCGCTTGCCATTCCGGCTCTGGCCATGGGCCAGGGTGCGTCCTCGCTGGACGTCAACGGTGATGGCGTCCTGACCATCGATGAGGTGCAGGCAAGCTATCCCGAGGTCACCACGGACATGTTCACGGCAATGGACCTGAACGCCGATGGGGCGCTGGACGGTGATGAGGTTGCCGCCGCGCAAGAGGCAGGTCTGATGCCAGCAACAGACGGCTAAGGCTACCTGCTATTCTGCACCGTCCTATGCGGGTGCAGAAGGGTGGGGGTGTGAGGCCCGGTCTCCCCCCAGGGGCCGGGCCTCACTGTATCTACGGCCAGGGGTTTTGCGGCACCCCGGCGCCGCGCCGCAAAAAGGGCCCCGCAGTGCGGAGCCCTTTTTCCTTGTGTTGCGATGTGTTTAGTGGGCACGGGCGGCCGAAGTGGCCCCGTGCCCTGGCCTGGTCAGAAGCGGATCGAGCCGCGCACGGTCAATGTGGTGGCATCTGCATCGACGCCGGTGCCGTTGATGTCGTCAAAGCGGTGTTCCAAAAGCTCTGCCCCAACCGTGTAGCGGTCGCTGACGCGGTAGGCGACGCCGAGGCCAAAGAACTCACCTGATTCCGAACCCAGCGACGTGTCCACCTCGGCCAGGCCGGCGGTGAAGTACCCCAAGGCCGGGCCAAAGTCGTACCCCGCCCGCAGCTTGAGCCGTGCGACGCTGTCGACAGTGGCCGCTCCGTTCAGGTCGATGTCGGAAAAGTCGTAATCCACCTCGGCCCCCAGAACGAAGGTGCCAAAGTCGTAGTCATAGCCCGCGTGCAGACCGTAGATATAGTCGTCGCCATCCGCAGCACCTGTCCCGTCAACATCGGCATAGCCAAGCTGAAGACCGACATACGGTCCTGTCCAGTCTCCGCCCAAGGGGGGTGGCGGGGGTGCGGTTGTGACAACCGGCGCGGGTGGGTCCTCGACCGGTGCGTCAAAGCCGCCTGCAACCGCAGGGGTCCCGACGATGGCCACAAGGCCTGCAGCACGCGCAACGCGCGCGGTGTAATTCATCATCTGTCTGCTCCTTTGTCTGTTCGAAACGGGCAGGAGTGACTGCCCGTCGCCTTGACGTGGGCGCTGATGCCGCGCAGGTCTAGCCTAGGGCGCGATACGGCCCGCAGTTGGGCAGTGGTCTGCACATTGGGGCAAGCGATGGGCAAATCGCCGCCGCCGGGCAGGTCGCAAATGAGATAGACGGGCGGAAACCGGCCCATCTATCGTATCCATACGAACCGCGCGTGGTTCCGGTAGGGAGGCTGGCCGTGCAGGAAAGCCGCAGCAAGATCGAGCTGATTGCGCGCACCATCGGTGCCGAGCGCGGGCGCGCGGCAAGAGGGCGACCGGCCTGGGGTTGACGCAACCACGCCCCAAAGCCTTTCCCTAGATCACGGATAACTCACATGAACGACCAATCCCCCTCGCGTTCCGGCGGCCGCGCTGCCCGTCGTGCTGCGCGCGCGGCCCCTCTTGCCGATCACCTGCGCCCCATACGTCCTGGTATGGAGGGCGGTCGCTACAATCCGCTGACGGAAGCGGATATGCTGCGCATCCACCACGCCGCCCTGGAAGCGCTGGAACGGATCGGCTTGGCAGATGCCCCGCCCAGCGGCGTGGCCTATCTGACGCAGGCGGGCGCCATCCAAGGCGATGACGGGCGCATCCGCTTTCCCCGCGCGTTGGTCGAGGACACGCTGGCCAAGGCCAACCGGGCACTGACGCTCTGCGCCCGCGATCCGGCCCATGACCTGCACCTGTCGGGTGGGCGCGTACATTACGGAACGGCAGGGGCTGCGGTGAACCTGGTCGAGATCGACGGCCACACCTATCGCGAGTCGCAGGTGCAGGACCTGCACGATGCCGCGCGCATCGCAGACCAGCTTGATAACATTCACTTTTTGCAGAGGCCCATGATTTGCCGCGACATCGCGGACACCTGCGAGATGGAGTATAATTCGGTCTACGCCTGCACCTCGGGCACAACGAAACATGTCGGCACCAGCTTTAGCGAGCCGCAGATGGTGGCCCCGGCGATCGAGATGCTGCACATGATTGCAGGCGGTGAGGACAAGTGGCGCGAACGGCCTTTCGTGTCGAATTCGAACTGCTTTGTCGTGCCGCCGATGAAATTCGCCTCGGAAAGCTGTCAGGTGATGGAGGAGTGCATCAAGCACGGGATGCCCGTGCTGTTGCTGTCGGCGGGCATGTCCGGGGCCACCGCACCTTCGACCATCGCGGGCGCCATTGTGCAGGCCACGGCCGAATGCCTGGCGGGTCTCGTCTATGTCAACGCGGTCAAACCCGGCGCGCCTGCGATCTTTGGCACCTGGCCCTTTGGCCTGGACCTGCGCACCGGGGCGATGTCCATCGGGTCGGGTGAGCAGGCGCTGCTGACCGCGGGCTGTGGGCAGATGCATCGGTTTTACGATCTGCCGGGCGGCTCGGCTGGCGGGGCGTCGGACAGCAAGCTGCCGGATATGCAGGCAGGGTGGGAGCAGATGTGCTCCAACTTGTCCGCCGGTTTGTCGGGGGTGAACATGGTATACGAGGCGGCGGGCATGCATGCGTCGCTTTTGGGCTTTTGCCTGGAGTCGCTGATCCTGGGCGATGACATCATCGGCCAAGCGCTGCGCTGCGTGCGCGGGATCGAGGTGAATGACGACACGCTGGCCGTCGATCAGATTGCCGATGTGTGCCTGTCGGGCACGGGCCACTACCTGGGCACGGAACAGACCCTCAGCCGGATGCAGACCGACTGCGTCTATCCCACGTATGGCAGCCGGACGTCGCCCAAAGAGTGGGTGGAATTGGGCAAGCCCGAGTTGCTGGCCAAGGCGACAGCGCGGAAGGAAGAGATCCTGGCGCAAAAACCGCCTGCGGCCTTCGATCCGGCCTTGGATGCTGCGATCCGCGCGCGGTTCAACATCCATTTGCCGCCCTTTGCGGGATAGACCTTAGGCCGCCTGCGCGTCGGCAAAGGCGCACAGGGTGTGCAAGGCGGCCTCGAACGCGGCATCGTCGATGGTCATCGCCACGCGGATATGCCCGGCGGCGGCGGTGCCAAAGCTTTCGCCCGGCATCACCGCGATGTGGTGCGTGTCAAGGAGCGCGTCGGCAAAGGCGTCACCGCTGAGCCCCGTGGCGCGGATGTCCAGCATCAGGTACATCGCGCCCTGGGCGGGGATCAGGCCAACGGTGTTCTGTCCGGCCAGGACCTGGTGCGCAATCGCGCGGCGGCGCAGGAAGGGGGCGGCGACCTCGGCCTCGAACGCGGGGCCTTGGTTCAGGGCAAAGACCGAGGCATCCTGGATAAACCCCGGCACGCCATAGGTCGTGTGCGTGGAGAAGGTGATGAGGTGGGCAATTACCTCTTCCGGCCCGATCAGCCAGCCGCAGCGCGACCCGGTCATTGCGTGGCTTTTGGACATGGACCCCACGACCAGCGTACGGTCGGCCATGCCGGGCAGGGCGCGCGGGCTCAGGTGGTCGCCGTCCCAGACCTGGCTGTCATACACTTCGTCAGAGATCAGCCAAAGGTCCTGCGCCTTGCAGACCTCGGCGATGCCATCCAGCGTGGCGCGGGAATAGACGGTGCCGGTGGGATTGTTGGGCGAGTTGATCAGCAGGCTGCGCGCGCCTGTCGCCGCGGCGGCGATGTCGGCGGCGCGGGGCTGAAACGCATCCTCGGCCCGGGTTTGCACCGCGCGTGGGATGGCCGAGACACCGCGCAACGTGCCGGGATATGTCGCGTAATAGGGATCGAGGTAGAGCGCCACATCGCCCGGATCGCAGGTCGCGGCATGGGCGGCAAACAGCGCCGACTGACCGCCCGGGGTGATCAGCACATTGTCGCGCGTGGTCGGCACGCCGGTGCGTGTGGTGGTGCGGGCGGCGACGGTGTCGCGCAGCGCATCCGTGCCCGGCACCATGGCATAGCCCGTATGCCCGCCCATGGCGCTGTCGTGCATATCCCGCAGGATCGGGGCAGCCGTGCGAATGTCATGCTCACCAATCGTCAGCTCGGTCACTGCCGTGCCTTCCGCGATCATGCGGCGCGCCTTGATAAACACATCCCACCCGTCCGAGCCACCGCCCGTCAGCGTGGTGATCCGCTGTGAAAGACCCATGATATGCTCCGTCCGTTGGTGGTGGCGCCAAGGGGTCAGAGGGCGTGCGCTTTGTCAACGGGTGGCGGGGGCCAGCCCCCGTCGCTGACGCGACTCCCCGGGATTTTTTTAGAACAGAGAAGGGATTAGGCAGGGGGGTCCCATGGGTCCAGCGTGGCTTGGACCTTCTTGGGCAGGCTGGCGCGGATGAGGGTGTAGGAGGTGTGGATACGCTCGGCCATCTCTTGCGGGCCCTTGCCGTCGAAGGGCACGCGCACCCATGAGCGGTGGAAATACTTGGCCTTTTGTGCCGCACCGATGTCGATCAGGAACTGGGCGGTGTCGATGTCGGCGCATTTCACCGACACGCCGCCGCCCGCCATGCCGATGCAGGCAAACATCTTGTCGCCCACCTTCCAAGCGTCGAGCCCGCCGTCATGGTGGCTGGCCCAGTGCGCGCCGGGTAGGGCAGCGCAGATTTTATCGACGTCCTCGCGTGTCATGTCGCAAGTGTGCCTTGGCGGATGCGATGAAACAAGGCTTGACCGCCGCAGTAAGCGCGCGCTAGCACCTGTGGCATGACCCGGACCATTTGCATTTTCTGCTGCATTATCTGCTGATCACCTCAGCGGGCCGGTTCTTTGTTTCCATGACAGATCAGAATTGCTAGGCCCGCGCCAACCCCGCGCTGCGAGACTTCTGATGACCCTCACCTTTTACAACACCGCGACCCGCCGCAAAGAGCCTTTTGTGCCGATCGATCCGGCCAATGTGCGGATGTATCTGTGTGGGCCGACTGTTTATGACCGCGCGCATCTGGGCAACGCGCGGCCCGTGCTGGTCTTTGACGTGCTGAACCGGTTGCTGCGCCATGTCTATGGGCAGGCGCAGGTGACCTATGTGCGCAACTTCACGGACGTGGATGACAAGATCAACGCGACCGCCCTGGCCCGGCAAAAGGCGGGCGCGCCCGGCACATTGGAAGAGCTGGTGGCGGAGCGGACGGACGAGACCATCGCGTGGTATCACGCGGATATGGACGCGTTGGGGGCGCTGCGGCCCGATCACGAACCCCGGGCCACCCAGTACATCGCGCAGATGGTTGCGATGATCGAGGGGCTGATCGCCGACGGTTTCGCCTATGCCCGCGACGGCCACGTGCTGTTCCGCGTGCGTGCCTATGAGGCGTATGGCGCGCTGTCGGGCCGGTCGGTTGATGACATGATCGCGGGCGCCCGGGTTGAGGTCGCACCCTATAAAGAGGACCCGATAGACTTTGTCCTGTGGAAGCCGTCGGATGCGGTCTTGCCCGGGTGGGACAGCCCCTGGGGCCGCGGGCGACCGGGCTGGCATATCGAATGCTCGGCCATGGCCTATGAGCTGTTGGGCGATACGTTCGACATTCATGGGGGCGGCAATGATCTGCAGTTCCCGCACCATGAGAACGAGATCGCGCAGTCGAAATGCGCGGGCCATGGCTTTGCCAACCTGTGGCTGCACAACGAAATGTTGCAGGTCGAGGGCAAGAAGATGTCCAAGAGCTTGGGCAACTTCTTTACCGTGCGGGATTTGCTGGATCAGGGCGTACCGGGCGAGGTGATCCGCTTGGTCATGCTGTCGACGCATTATCGCAAGCCGATGGATTGGAACCAGAAGAAACGAGCCGAGGCGGAAGACACGCTGCACAGATGGTACAATTCGTTAGATCGGATCGGCTCCGAGGACTTGCCCGTTGAAGTTATTGAAACACTGAAAGACGATTTGAACACACCGGGCGCTATTGCGGTGCTGCATAAATACTATCGCGAGCGAAACCTGACAGCATTGCTCGGAGGAATGAAGCTATTGGGCATTCCGGGGCCGCTGGAAAGCAAATGGTGGCAAGAGGTTTGGGCTGGCGACCCCCATATCGATGAATTGCATATCTGGACGGCGAGGTTGTTCGCTGCTCGCGAGGAGGCGATGGAAACGAAAGACTTTTCAGCCGTTGATGCCATTAAGGCCAGTCTTGCAAGTGCCGGTGTGGAAGTTCGCATGTCTAGGGCTGGCGTCGAGCTAGTTCCTGCTGCGGGCTTCGATCCCTCAAAACTGGAGGGGCTGGAATGATCTACTCCGAACACAGGCCAGTCCCCGATCGCGGGTGGGGGTGTAGCCCCCGCCCGGCGAGGCGGTCGGGGCTAGCCGTGACGCGTGCGCCACGGCCGCGACAGCATAGGAAGGCGACACCATATGACCAATGAGCGCCTCTTTCTCTTCGACACCACCTTGCGTGATGGTCAGCAGACCCAAGGGGTTCAATTCTCGACCGCGGAAAAGCAGCAGATCGCGCAGGCGCTCGACAGCCTGGGGATCGACTATATCGAAGGTGGCTGGCCGGGCGCCAACCCAACCGACAGCGCGTTTTTCGACGCGGCCCCCCAGACGCGCGCAACCTTTACCGCCTTTGGCATGACCAAACGTGCGGGCATCAGTGCCGAGAATGACGATGTGCTGGCCGCGGTTTTGAATGCGGGCTCGCCGGCGGTCTGTCTGGTGGGCAAGACCCACGATTTTCATGTGGACAAGGCCCTGGGCATCACGCTGGCCGAGAACACGGCGAATATCGCCGCCAGCTTTGCCCACGTCACTGCGCAGGGGCGCGAGGCGATCTTTGATGCGGAACATTTTTTCGATGGCTATGCGTCGAACCCCGGCTATGCGTTGGAGGCGGTGCATGCGGCCTTTGACGCGGGCGCGCGGTGGATTGCGCTGTGCGATACCAACGGCGGAACGCTGCCCGCCGACATCCACCGCATCACCCGCGCGGTGATCGACAGCGGTATTCCCGGCGACAGGCTGGGTATTCACACGCACAACGATACCGAAAACGCGGTGGCAGGGTCATTGGCCGCTGTCGATGCAGGCGCGCGGCAGATCCAAGGCACGCTGAACGGGTTGGGCGAGCGTTGTGGCAACGCCAACCTGACCGCGCTGATCCCGATCCTGTTGTTGAAAGAGCCCTATGCCAGCCAGTTCGAGACGGGGGTGAGTGCCGAGGCATTGGCCGGGCTGACGCGCACCAGTCGGATGCTGGATGACATCCTGAACCGGGTGCCGCAGAAACAGGCGGCCTTTGTGGGGGCATCGGCCTTTGCGCATAAGGCGGGGCTGCATGCCTCGGCCATCCTGAAGGACCCGACGACCTACGAACATATCGACCCCGGTGCCGTGGGCAATGCGCGCATCATCCCGATGTCGAACCAGGCGGGGCAGTCGAACCTACGCAAGCGTCTGGCCGATATGGGGCTAGAGGTTGCGCCGAAGGACCCGGCCTTGCCCGTGATCCTGGACCGGATCAAGGCGCGCGAGGCAGAAGGCTATAGCTATGACACCGCGCAGGCCTCGTTCGAGCTGTTGGCGCGGGACGCGATGGGGCTGTTGCCTGCGTTCTTTGAGGTCAAGCGCTACCGCGTGACGATCGAGCGGCGCAAGAACAAGCGTAACCGTATGGTGTCGCTGTCCGAAGCCGTCGTGGTGGTGAAGGTGGACGGCAAAAAGATGCTGTCGGTGAGCGAGAGCATGGATGCCGCAGGCACCGACCGCGGGCCTGTGAACGCGCTGTCGAAAGCGCTGGCCAAGGACCTGGGCCGCTATCAGAAATATGTCGAGGATATCCGCCTGGTCGATTTCAAGGTGCGCATCACCCAAGGCGGGACCGAGGCGGTGACCCGCGTCATTATCGACAGCGAGGATGGCCAGGGGCGGCGGTGGTCGACCGTCGGCGTCTCGGCCAACATCGTGGATGCGTCTTTTGAGGCGCTGCTGGATGCCATTCGGTGGAAGCTGGTGCGGGACGGGGTGACGTGAGCCCGCTCAGCCCGGATGTGATCGGCTGCGCGCGCGTGGTCGAACAGGGCGATCCAGACAGGTTTCGCACTGCAATGGCAGCGCCGGTGGCGGTGCGGGCGGTGCTGTTTCCGCTCTATGCCTTTAATGTCGAGGTGGCGCGCGCGCCTTGGGTGACCCAAGAGGCGATGATTGCCGAGATGCGCCTGCAATGGTGGCGCGACGCGTTGGAAGAGATTGCCGAAGGCCGCCCCGTGCGCAAACACGAGGTGACGACGCCCTTGGCCGCGTTGCTGACGCCCGCGCAGGCGGTGCGTTTGGATGAGACGGTGGCGGCGCGCCGTTGGGACATCTATCGCGAGCCGTTTGAGGATGCCGCACATCTTGACGCGTACCTGGATCAGACGGCGGGACATCTGATGTGGACCGCTTGCGCGTGCCTTGGCGCGCCGTCGGATGCCGAAGCGGGCGTGCGCGAACTGGCCTATGCTGCAGGTTGCGCGCGCTATTTGCGGGCGGTGCCATCGCTGGCGGCGGCGCAGCGCATTCCGCTGCTGGATGGCACCCATGACGGTGTGCGGGCGCTGGCGCAAAAGGCCAAGGCGCGACTGACGCGCCCAAAGCTGCCGCGTGCCGCGCGGCCCGCCACTTGGACGGCGATTGGGGCCGGGCGCGTTTTGGATCAGGTGATCGCCGACCCGGCGGCGGTGGGCGAGGGGCGCCTTGCGCCCGCGCTGAGCGCGTTCCGGCTGTCCCGCACCGCGCTGACGGGCCGCCTGGCGCTTTAGACCGCGGCCATACGGCGGCGCATCATCAGCCAGATCAACGACCCGCCCGCGAGCACCAGGAACGGCACCATGGCCATGTTGACCGCGGCCCAGCCTTCGACCGGATCGCCGCCCGCACAGTTCATCAATCCGCCGGAGGCGAGCGAGGCGACGGTCACGCAGCCAAAGACGATCAGGTCGTTCATCCCCTGCATCCGACCGCGTTCCTGCGGGGTATGTGCGCCAGCCAGCATCGTGGTCGCGCCGATAAAGCCAAAGTTCCAACCGAGGCCCAGCAGGAAGAGCGCCCAATAGAAGTTCGCAAGATCAACCCCTTGCAGCGCGACAATCCCCGCACCACCCAGAATGGCAAGGCCCAGGCCCATGATCCGTTCGACCCCGAAACGCGCGATCAGGTGCCCGGTAAAGAAGGAGGGCGCGAACATCGCCAGCACGTGCACCGTGACGACGTTGGCCGCATCCGGCTCGGCATAGCCGCAGCCGACCACCGCGAGGGGGGTTGAGGTCATCACCAGGTTCATCAGCGCGTAGGACACCGCAGCACAGATCACAGCGACGGCGATGCGCGGGCTGGCCAGCAGCTCTCGCTTCGTGCGGCCGGGGCCGTCGGTCGCGGAGGCAGGCGCCGGTTTGGGGATGTCCAGCAGCACAAACAGCGCCATGCCGATCAGGTTAAAGGCCATCGCGACCCAGTAGATCGGGATATACCGCGCCACGGTCGCATCGGCAGACCCAGCGGTGACATAGCCCACCACCTGCGGGCCTATGATTGCGGACAAGAGCCCACCGGCCATGACATAGGAAATCGCCTTGGGTCGGAATGCCTCTGACGCCGTATCGGCGGCGGCAAAGCGATAGAACCCCTGCGCCGACATATAGATACCGGTCAGGTAGCTGCCCGCGAGGAACAGCCAAAAGCTGCCAACCTCAAGCGCATAGACCCCTAGGCCCGCGCCTGCGAGACCGCCAAGCGCGCCCAGGATAAACCCGGTGCGGCGGCCAAAGCGTTGCATGACGTTCGACAACCACGGCGCCGTCGTCATCGACCCGAACACGATCAGCGAGATCGGCAAGGTGGCGAGACAGGCAAAGGGGCTGAGTTGCTGACCCGCGAGACCTGCGACCACGAACATCATGGTGATCTGGCTGCCGAGGAAGGCCTGCGCAGCCACCAGAACGGCCACGTTGCGCTTGGCGCGGGTGTCATCAACTTGGGTCATGCGGACTGCCTAAACCGCTCTGTTCAGGACGGCAAGCGACATGGGCGCGCAGGTCTTTGCGCGCGGGTGTGGGCGGGGTAGGGTGCGCGCATGGTCTACGTCCTTCTCCTTGGCGGCTCTGGCAAGACCGCCCAGACCGCGCACGCGCTGCAAGCGGCGGGGCATCGGTTGGATGTCTATTGGTCGCGTACGCCCATGGCGCCGGATTTGCCTGTCGCCGCCGCCTTACGCGGTGGTTTGACGGCGGCGGACGCGGTGATCGATTGCACACATCCCTTCGACGAGACCTTGCGCCGTATCGCGCGGGGGCTGGCGCCAGATCTGCCATGGGCGCGCGCCGGGCGGCCACTTTGGTCGCCAGAGCCGGGGGACCGGTGGCATAGCGTTGCGGATGTGGCTCAGGTGGTGACTGCGCTGCCCGCTCACGCGCGCGTCTTTGCCGCGACGGGCCGCGACAGTGCAGAGGTGTTGGCCCACCACGACGGCCCCGTGTACTTGCGCCAGCTACAGCGGCACGCGGATGCGGCACCGTCCGGTTGTACCTTTGTCTTTGGCGACGGCCCGTTTGATGTCGCGGGGGAGGCCGCGCTGTTGCAAAAGCTGTCTATCGACGTGGTTGTCGCGCGCAATACGGGCGGCGCGGCGGCCTTTCCCAAAGTGGCGGCGGCACGCGCTTTGGGCTTGCCCGTGATCATGCTGACACCGCCCGACCTCGCGGACAGGCCTGTGTTGGATACGGATGCCGCCGTGTTGGACTGGCTGGCGACCCTATGACCGGGCGGATCATCGAAACGGATGCGGATGTGGCCGAAGGCGCCGCATGGCTTGGGGCGCAAGACGCGGCTTTGGCCCGCGCACTGGTTGTCGCCGGCCCCTTGCCCCTGCGCCGCAGGCCCGACGGGTTCGCCGCGCTGCTCAACGCAATCATCGGCCAACAGGTCAGCACCGCCTCGGCCAGCGCCATCTGGGCGCGGCTAGAGGCCGGCGGCCTGACGACCCCCGCCGGGGTGCAGAGGGCAGGAGAGGATGGCCTGCGCAGCGCGGGCCTTAGCCGACAAAAGATCGCCTACGCCCTCGCGCTGGCCGAGGCAGGGATCGACTATACCGCGCTGCGCCACGCCCCCGATGCCGAGGTGATCAAGACCCTGACCGCGGTCAAAGGCATCGGTGTCTGGACGGCCGAGATTTACGCGATGTTCGCCCTGGGCCGTGCGGATGTCTTCGCCCCTGGCGATCTCGCGTTGCAAGAGGCCGCGCGCTTGATCTTTGACCTGCCCGCGCGCCCCAAGGAAAAAGAGCTGCGGGCGATGGCGCAGGCCTGGTCGCCCTGGCGCGCGGTTGCCGCGCGGCTGTTCTTCACCTACTACCGGGCAGCGAAGGGTCGAGAGGGGATTACATGACACGGGTGTTGCAAGCAGGGCGGGTCGAGCCGCAATCGGGCGCGTTGCGGTCCATCGTTGTGTTTCTGCACGGCTATGGCGCGAATGGCGCCGATCTTTTGGGCCTGGCCGAGCCGTTGGGCGAGCATCTGCCTGACACGTTGTTTGTCGCCCCCGACGCGCCAGAGGCGATCCCGGGCTATCCCGGCGGCTATCAATGGTTTCCGATCCCCTGGATCGACGGGTCAAGCGAAGAGGAGGCCGAGCGTGGCCTGACCGCGGCTGCCGAAGACCTGAATGCCTTTCTTGATGCGCTGATGGTGGATGAGGACGTACTGCCGGAACAGGTTGTCCTGTTCGGCTTTTCCCAAGGCACGATGATGTCGCTGCATGTGGCCCCCCGGCGCGAAGACCCGGTGGCGGGCATCGTCGCCTTTTCAGGGCGCTTGCTGAACCCCGAGCTGTTGGCCGACGAGGTTGTCAGCCGCCCGTCGATTTTGCTGGTGCATGGCGATCAGGACGACGTCGTGCCGCCGCAATCGCTGCCGCAAGCCGCGGAGGCCTTGCAAGAGGCCGGGTGGAAGGATGTGTTCGCCCATGTGATGAAGGGGACGGCGCACGGCATCGCCCCGGACGGATTGAGCGTCGCGCTGGCCTTTATGCGTGACAAGCTGGGGCTGTGACGCCCCGCGCTTAGCAAATGCCTTCGTAATCACCGCGGGCCGCTTTGTCGGCGGGCCGCCCCGCGTTCGGGGCGTGCAAATGGCAGCTTTCGGTGCCCTCGCCCGGGTGATCCGGCCCATCCACCGCTTTGCGCAGGAACGCGGCCACAGACGTCAGGGTGGAGGTGGTGAAGTGCTTGAACGGCAAAGTCATCGATGTCTCCTGTCGGTCGGTGGTGGGGCGTATGACCGGCGGTCTTGTCCGGGCGGCTAGCATTGATATGGGGCCACGGCAATGGGTGCACCAGTGAGGATTTCCTGACCCAAGCGCGCAGGCCACAATCTGTGGATAACTGTCACAAGACCGTCACGGAATCCCCTTATCCGAGGTGCGACATCTCGTGGTGCATCCGCGCTTGCAGAACGGTTTCCACAAGATATAGTCAACCTATAAAGCCGGGGCGGGATCCCCGCTCTGGTGCCGACCGAGGCAGACAGGGCGAGGATGGAGTCACTTTGATGGATGGCGATTTCAGGACGGAATTTGTGCGCAGCCCCTCTGCGCTGAAACAGCACCCCGCATTGGTGCTGAACGCGGACTACCGCCCACTCAGCTACTACCCGCTGTCGCTGTGGCCGTGGCAAGAAGCGGTCAAGGCAGCGTGGCTCGACCGCGTCGATATCGTGGCAGAATATGACGAGGTGGTGCGTAGCCCGAGTACCGAGATCCGAATACCGTCGGTCGTGGTGCTGAAGGATTATGTAAAACCTCAAAAGCGCGTGGCCTTCACGCGCTTTAATTTGTTTCTGCGAGATGAATTTCGCTGTCAGTATTGCGGCGCGCGGGGCGAATTGACTTTTGACCATGTGGTGCCGCGCGCCAGCGGCGGTGTGACCAGTTGGCAAAACGTGGTCGCGGCCTGTTCGCCGTGTAACTTGAAAAAGGGGTCCAAGGCGCTGCACCGCACGGGTATGGCGTTGCGCAAACCACCGCGTCAGCCCGGCGCCGAAGAATTGCGCAATATGGGGCGGAAGTTCCCGCCGAACCATCTGCACGAAAGCTGGATGGATTTCCTCTATTGGGATGCGGAACTGCAGGCCTGATCTGGCCTGCGGGCGCATCGCTGTCCGCGGGGCACGGTTTTTTGTCGAAAAACCGTCCCGGTCCCATCCGTTAGTCTAGGACACGCGGCCAGTTCGCATCTGCGCTTGTGATCCGGCCCGGAATGTCCCGCTCCCACCGGCGCTGAATGCGGCGGTTAAAGTTCAGATATAGCTTGCCATCCACGATGCGCCACGCATCCGGGCTGGTCGGGGCGGTGTAGCCTTCGCTGACCGCATAGGCGCAATAGCCACCGTATTGCGGGGCGTAGGCCGCAGGATCGGCGGCAAAGGCATCCCTGTTGGCGGCGGATACGAACTGCCAGGTGGCGCCGTTCCAGTAATGCGTAAACTCTGCGCTGCCCTTGATCGGTGCGCCATCAGTAAAGTACGCGACCACATCGCTGCCATCGACCGCGACACCATCATCGCTATAAACCGGCGCAGTGCCTGCCCATGCCGCCTTCGTCGTCAAGCCAACGGCCGCGGCGGCCCCCATAACCAATACATCTCTGCGCTGCATTATATCCTCCCACGGCTCTGCTATTGCCTAAGGTGAGGCCTAGCCCAAGCGCCGTCCAGCCGCCCCACGGCAATGTGAGGGCCGTGTGTGTCAGGCGGCCAAGTCCACCCACACCGGCACGTGGTCCGAAGGTTTCTCTTCACCCCGGACCTGCTTGTCGATCTGGCAGTCCACCATCATGTCCGCACAGGCGGGCGACAGCAGGAAATGATCGATGCGGATGCCATCGTCGCGGTTCCAAGCCCCCGCTTGGTAATCCCAGAAGGAATAGTGCCCCGGCCCGTGCGCCCTCGCGCGAAACGCCTCTGTCAGACCCAAGGTCAGCAAACGGCGAAAGGCCGTGCGGCTTTCAGGGCGAAAGAGCGCGTCGTTGCGCCAGGCATCGGGGCGGGCGGCGTCTTCGGCCTGCGGGATGATGTTATAGTCGCCCGCCATAAGAAACGGCGTCTCTTCGGCCAACAGGTCTTGCGCGCGATCGTGCAGGCGCGCCATCCAGGCCAGCTTGTAGTCGTATTTGGGTCCCGGCGTGGGGTTCCCATTGGGCAGGTACAGACCGCACAGGCGCACCGCCTGCGCCTCGCCCATCACCGTCGCTTCGATATAGCGGGCCTGATCGTCCGCGTCGTCTCCGGGCAAGCCGCGCCGCACATCCTCCAGCGGCAGCTTTGACAGGATGGCGACGCCGTTAAAGGACTTCTGCCCATGTGTTTCGACGTTATAGCCGCGATCCTCGAACAGCGCGCGCGGAAAACTGTCATCGACGGACTTGATCTCTTGCAGCAGAACCACGTCCGGCGCGGCCTCATCCAGCCAGCGGGGTAGGGCGTCAATCCGTGCTTTGATGCCGTTGATGTTGAACGTCGCGATTTTCATGGCCCACCTCCGATCCGCTGCACTGGCAGCAGTGACGGATCACAGATCGTGCTGCAAGAGGGCGGGGCGCTCAATTAACTAAATCTTAACATCTCGATTCGGGGTGAAACGCGCAAATTTTCGGAAAATATCAACGAAATCAGTGCTGTGGATAAGTTTTTTTGTTCTCAAATGTTCCAAGGCAAAGCTTGCAAAGTTCAATGTGATCTAAGCAAGCCTTCATGTGGATAAGTCAGCGCTGCTCGCCGTAAGCGGGAAAATCTGCTTTGAGATACACGCTAAAAGGGCAAGGCTGAGGGCATCACAACCCTGAGATGAAAAGGACCAGGACCATGACTGCGCAACGCAAAATCGAGACCACCGTTTCCTCCGCCTCCATCAGTGCAATCCACAGCGGCGACGCCGTGGAAATGTTCTCGTCGGGCAGTGCGCCCATAGCCTCTGATGCCTTGCTGGGCGACGCCACACAAGCGTTCTCGTCCGGGTCTGCCCCGACGTCGCACAGCGACACAACCGCAGGTGATGCGGTCGAGATGTTCTCGTCCGGTTCCGCACCTGTGGCCACGGACGCAACGGCAGGCGATGCCGTCCACATGTTCTCGTCCGGCTCTGCCCCCGCGCGCACCGAAGCCGCCAGCGGCGACGCGGTGGAAATGTTCTCTTCTGGCTCGGCCCCAGTGGCCAGCGATGCAAACGCGGGGGACGCAACGCACATGTTCTCCTCGGGCTCGGCGCCGACGGCCACGGTTGCCGCTGCGGGTGATGCGACGGGCCTCTTCTCCTCCGGCTCCGCACCCGTCACCGGCACCGTCACCGAAGGCGCGGTGACCGGCCTGTTCTCCTCGGGCTCGTAACCTGCTGCGGCGGGGCGTTCATACACTCATGCACTGAAAGGACTGACACATGTCGAATATCATTGCCCTGAACGTCCCGCCGCGCCGCCAGCGCCTGGCCGAGCGCACAACCGGCCTGATCGATTGCTTTGCCCGGCATCGGCGTATCCCCGACGACGTGTTCTGGCTGAAGGAAAATGCCGAGCTGCTGAACATTCTGGAATGCACCGACACGCGGTTGCCCGCCCAAGCGCTGATCCCGCATCTGGGCGTCTACACCGGCCTGCCGGAGCGGCTGCAGTTCTTTCCGCAATACTACCGCTTCCTTCTCTCCATCGGCCTCGACCTCGAGGACCTGGGGCTGGCGGGCGGGCACATGGAAGAGCTGTGCGCCTGGGTCAGCCGTAAGGGCCTGCCTGAGGCTGAGTTGAGCGACTTGCAACGCGCCGAAGCGCGTCGTTTACTGGCGCGGCGCGGCGTATTCACGCCCGCAGCGGATGCAGGCCTCGACGACCGGCTGCGGGCCTTTATCAACCGCCCCGCCACCTTTGCCCTGCCCAACAAAAAGGCGGCTTACGAGCTGACGCACATCGTCTTTTACCTGTCGGAATATGGCCGCCGCGACCCAGCGCTGGACAGTGCTGCGTTTACCAGTTTGGAATATGCAGGCATTCTCGCCCATCTCGACCAAAACATGGACTTGCTGGCCGAGATTTGCGTGGCGCTGCGCCAGGCAGGCCGCCGCCCCAGCGCGGTATGGGAAGAGGCAGTGCGTCGCGGCCTTGCGCAGTTCGACGTCACCGAAAATGACGCGGTGCCGCTGAATGACGATTACCACGAATATCTGGTCAGCAGCTGGGCCATGGCCGCGATGGGCCAGGACGACAGTGGCCAGCCTGTACCGCCGGGCCGCTGCGTCTTTACCCGGGGCGAGGCGCGCGCCGGTGCGCTGCGGCCGATGTCTGCGGCCTTGATGTCATTTGCAAACGCACGGCGGGATGACTGGGCGACAATGCAAAACAGCATTTATGATCTGTTGGACGAAGACGCCGCACTGACGCTGGATGCCACTGTCGCCTCATCCCCTGCGTTCGACGCATTTTTCCAAGGGTTTGCCCGGGCCAGCGCGCCAGCCCTCTAGGCTTACATCGAAAAGGATGTGCCGCAGCCGCAAGAGCTGGTGGCATTCGGGTTCTCGATGACAAAGCGGGCGCCGATCAATTCTTCGGAAAAGTCGATGACGGCGTTCGACAGGAACGGCAAGCTGATGCTGTCCACAACCACCTTTTGGCCCGACCCTTCCAGGATCAGGTCGTCATCCTTTGGCGCGTCCAAGGCGATCTCGTATTGAAAGCCGGAACACCCGCCGCCTTCGACGGCCACGCGCAGGGCTTGACCTTGATCCGCGGCGCCAATCTCGGCCAGGCGTTCGAACGCGCGGGGCGTGACGGTCGGGGGCAATTGCATCTGTGGTCTCCGATGTATCGGCAGTTTAATGTTCGCTGCACTTGCAATATATGGGGCAAAGCAACAGGCGACAAGGATCGGTCAAGATGTCCGCCGCATATGCCTCTGATCCCGCCCGCGCCCGGGGACGGCGCTGGCCAGAGCAAGAGATGTCGTTTCGCTCGTGTTTTCAGCGCGATCGCGACAGGATCATTCATGCCTCGGCCTTCCGGAGGCTAAAGCACAAGACCCAAGTGTTCGTTGAACATGAGGGCGATTATTTCCGCACCCGCCTGACCCATTCGATCGAAGTGGCGCAAGTGGCGCGCACCATCGCGGGGGCGTTGGGGTTGAACGACTGTCTGACCGAAGCCGTGGCGCTGGCCCACGACCTGGGCCATCCGCCCTTTGGCCATACGGGCGAGGATGCGTTGCAGCGGCTGATGGCCCCCCACGGTGGGTTTGATCACAATGCCCAAGCGATCAAGATCGTGACCCGGCTGGAGTGCCACTATGCCGAGTTCGACGGGTTGAACCTGACCTGGGAAGCCCTTGAAGGCATTGCAAAACACAACGGCCCGGTGACGGGTGCGCTGCCTTATGCGTTGGCCGAGTACACGGCTGAGCATGATCTGGAATTGGCCACTCATGCGAGCGCCGAGGCGCAGGTTGCCGCATTGTCGGACGACATTGCCTATAACAACCACGATCTGCATGACGGCCTGCGCGCGGGCCTTTTTGACGAGGCGGCGATTGCGCATCTGCCCTTGGTTCAGCCTGCCTATGCCGAGGTGGACGCGACCTATCCCGGCCTCAATCCGTTCCGCCGCCGTCACGAGGCGCTGCGCCGCGTCTTTGCCGCGATGGTCAGCGACGTCGTTACCACGTCGCGCGGGCTGCTGGCCGACAGTGGGGCAAGATCGGTCGAGGATATCCGCGCGCTCGGGCGTCCCGTGGTCCGATTTTCCGACCAGATGTGGGCCGACATTGGCGCCATCCGGCACTTCCTTTTCCACAACATGTACCGCGCCCCGTCGGTCATGGCCAAGCGTGAGGAAGTCACGCGCGTTGTCGACGACCTCTTTCCCCTCTACTTGTCGCAGCCGGACCTGTTGCCGACCCGCTGGCAGGGCGACGTCGCCCGGGCCGAGGGCTGTGCCACCACGCTTGCGCGCATCGTTGCTGATTACATCGCGGGGATGACGGACCGCTTTGCCCTGCAAGAGCATGCGCGCTTGGTCGGCTAGGTTGTTGACGCTGGCCGGGCGCGTGGTAATGCACCCCCTTAACCCGAAGTGATAAAAGAAGCGCCCACGTGAACCTTTTCGCCGACATCCGCGCCCTCGTTCTGACCAACCTTGCCGCTATGACCGATGCGGGGCAGCTGCCCGCAGGGCTGGCCACCCAGAACGTCACGGTCGAGCCGCCGCGCGATGCGGCCCACGGGGATATGGCGACGAATGCCGCGATGGTTCTGGCCAAGCCAGCCAAGATGAAGCCGCGCGATATCGCCGACACGCTCGCCGCCCGGTTGGCGGAGGACCCGCGTATCCTGTCGGCCGAGGTCGCAGGCCCAGGCTTTCTGAACCTGCGGCTGGCGCCGGGCGTCTGGCAAGGGGTGGTTGGTGCCGTTCTTGCCGCCGGGCCCGCCTATGGCCGGTCAGAGATGGGGCAGGGCCGCAAGGTGAATGTCGAATACGTCTCGGCCAACCCCACCGGGCCGCTGCATGTGGGGCACACGCGGGGCGCCGTGTTTGGCGACGCGCTGGCGGCGCTGCTGGACTACGCGGGCTATGACGTCACCCGCGAATACTACATAAACGACGGCGGCGCGCAGGTCGATGTGCTCGCCCGGTCGGTCTACTTGCGGTACCTCGAGGCGCATGGGCAAGAGGTTGCCTTTCCCGATGGTACCTATCCCGGCGACTACCTGATTGCGGTGGGCGAGGCGCTGAAGGCGAAGGTGGGCGATGCCTTTGTGGACAAGGGCGAGCAGTTCTGGCTGGAAGATATCCGCGATTTCGCCACCGAGGCTATGATGGACCTGATCCGCGCTGATCTCAAATCGCTCGGCGTTGAGATGGACGTGTTCTATTCGGAAAAGTCGCTGTACGGCACAGGCCGGATCGAGGCCGCACTTGACGATCTGCGCGGCAAGGGCCTGATCTACGAAGGCGTGTTGGAACCGCCCAAGGGCAAAAAGCCCGAGGATTGGGAGCCGCGCGAGCAGACGCTGTTCCGCTCGACCGATCATGGCGACGATGTCGACCGCCCGGTGATGAAATCCGATGGCGCCTGGACCTATTTCGCGCCCGACATCGCCTATCACTATGACAAGGTGCAGCGCGGGTTCGACGCGCTGATCGATGTGTTTGGCGCCGATCACGGCGGCTATGTCAAACGGATGAAGGCGGCGGTCAGCGCGCTGTCTGGCGGCGCCGTGCCGCTGGACATCAAACTGACGCAGCTGGTCAAGCTCTATAAAAACGGTGAGCCGTTCAAGATGTCCAAGCGGGCAGGGACGTTTGTGACCCTGCGCGACGTGGTGGACCAGGTGGGCCCCGGCGTCACCCGCTTTCACATGCTGACGCGCAAAAACGACGCGCCGCTCGATTTCGATTTTGACAAGGTGCTGGAACAATCGCGTGAAAACCCCGTGTTTTATGTGCAATACGCCCATGCGCGCATCACCTCTGTCCTACGCAAGGCCGCAGCGGCGGGCATTGCAGTGGACGACGCGACCCTTGCGGCGGCCGATCTGGGGCAGCTGGATCACGAGGCGGAACTGGCGCTGGCGGCAAAGCTGGCCGAGTGGCCGCGTCTGGTGGAAACCGCTGCACGCACGAACGAGCCGCACCGGGTGGCCTTCTACCTCTACGACCTTGCGGGCGCCTTTCACGGGTTGTGGAACCGGGGCAATGACGTGCCCGCCTTGCGGTTTATCCAGGATGATGCCGCGACCTCGCAGGCAAAAATCGCCCTCGCGCGTGCCTGTGCCGTTGTAATTGCAGCGGGCCTTGGTATTCTTGGCGTCGAACCAGCCGAAGAGCTGCGTTAAGCCCCGGCAAAAGGGGCAACACAGGCAACGTTTCCCTTTGTGCCCGGTTCGGGCGCACCCACAATCAGATGATCTGCGCGGGCACGTATCTGCGCGGACGATGAGGCAGAGATGGCAGATATGCAGTACACCCATCAGATGGGTCACGTGGGCTATGACGTCCATGACGCACCGGCGCCTGCAAAGTCTAACCCGTTGCAAAACGTCACAAATATCGCAGGCGCTGTGGTGTCCTTGGCGCTGATCGCAGGTGTGTCCGTTTGGGGCTACAAGCTGATTGTGCGCGATGTGTCGGGCATTCCCGTGGTCCGGGCTGCGGCGGGCGAAATGCGCGTACGTCCCGAAGATCCGGGCGGCCAGCTGGCCCAGAACACCGGCCTTGCGGTAAACGAGGTCGCCGCCGCGGGCGAGGCCTCTGGCCCGGTGGATCGCCTGGTTCTGGCGCCGCAACCGCTTGATCTAAGCGACGAAGACCAACCCATGCCCGCCCAAATGGTGGCGCCTGTGCAACAGCCCGCGGCCCTCGACGTGGCCAGCAGCCTTGAGCCGCCCACGATTGAGGCGCCCGCCGCACTGGACGTGGCCGACGCGCTGAGCAGCGGCAATGTTGACGATCTGGTCAACCAGTTGACCGCCGGTGTCGCCACGATCGAGGCCGAAGAGGTCGACGCAGCACCGGTGACCGCCAGCGTCGCGACCGAAGCCGCGGCACCACGGCCCGAGGTGCAAGGCCCGGGCCCGCAAATCTCGATCCGCCCGCAGCTGCGCCCGCAATCCGCCCCTGCCGTCGTCGTACCCGTTGCGGCAACGCCAGAGCCTGTGACCACATCCGAGATGGACCCAAGCGCCATCCCCGCAGGCACGCGCCTGGTCCAGCTGGGCGCCTTTGACAGCGCCGAGGTCGCGCGCGCGGAGTGGGACAAGATGCAGGACCGCTTTGGCGACTACCTGGACGGCAAGGACCGCATCGTGCAGCGCGCGCAAAGTGGGGGGCGCACCTTCTATCGCCTCCGCGCCCATGGCTTTGCCGATCTCAGCGACGCGCGCCGCTTCTGCTCGGCCCTTGTGGCCGAGGGCGCCGACTGCATCCCGGTTGTTACGCGATGAGCCACTTTGGCGCCACGATCCTCGACGCCGACGGGCTGACCCTGGGCAAGGATGAGGCCGCGTTTTTTCGCGAGGCGGACCCGTTTGGGTTCATCCTGTTCGCGCGCAACATCGACACGCCTGACCAGGTCTATGGCCTGTGCTCGGAACTGCGCGAAGCGGTGGGGCGCGACGCGCCCATCACCATCGACCAAGAGGGCGGGCGCGTGCAGCGTCTGCGCGGCCCGATCTGGCGCGAATGGCTGCCGCCGCTGGATTTCGTGCAGGCCGCTGGCGACGACGCGCCGCGCGCGATGTATATCCGCCACCGCCTGATTGCGGACGAGCTGCGGGCGCTGACCATCGACAGCAACTGTGCGCCGATGGTCGACCTGATCGTTGACGGCACGCACGCCTTTCTCCGAAACCGCTGCTATGGCACCGCGCCGGGCGACATCGCCGCCTTGGGGCGCGCGGCGGCGGACGGGCTGCTGGACGGCGGTGTGCTGCCGGTGGTCAAGCATATGCCGGGCCATGGCCGCACCGACCTCGACAGCCACTTTGACCTGCCGCGCGTCGACGTCAGCCGCGATACGCTGTCCGAGATGGACTTTGCCCCGTTCCGCGCGCTGAACGACCTGCCCATGGGGATGACCGCGCATGTGGTTTACGAGGCGATTGATGAGGCCCCGGCGACCTTGTCGCCCGACACAATTGCCGCGATCCGGGACGATATCGGCTTTGACGGGCTGATCATGACCGACGATATCGGCATGAAGGCGCTGAGCGGGACGGCTGCGCAAATTGCCACCCAAGCACTGGCTGCAGACTGTGATGTGATCTTGCACTGCAACGCCCCCTTGGCCGACCGCATCGCCGCGGCCAACGCGGCCGGGCCCATGACCGATGCTGCACAAACCCGCGCCGAGGCCGCCCTGGCCGCCCGCCGCACCCCCGACGACATTGACATTGCCGCGCTCACCGCCGAACTTGAGGCGCTTCTGGGCGGGCGAGGGTATGGCTGAAGACAGCTTTGAAGAAGACGCAATGTCTGTCGCCGACCGCCTTGCGGCGGAGGCGCTGATCGTCGACGTGGACGGGTTCGAAGGGCCGCTTGACCTGCTGCTCACCCTCAGCCGCACGCAAAAGGTGGACTTGCGCAAAATCTCTGTCCTGCAGCTGGCGCATCAATACCTGGCCTTTGTGGAAAAGGCTAAAGCGCTGCGCCTGGAATTGGCCGCGGACTATCTGGTGATGGCCGCCTGGCTCGCATTCCTCAAGTCCCGCCTTTTGCTGCCGCCTGACCCGACAGAGGAAGGGCCAACGGGCGAGGACCTCGCCGCCCATCTGGCATTCCAACTGGAACGCTTGCAAGCGATGCGCGACGCGGCGGCACGGCTGATGGCGCGGGACCAATTGGGCCGCGATTTCTTTGCCCGGGGTCAATCCGAGATGGTGACGCGCGTGCGCACCGTGACCTATTCCGCGACGCTGCTGGACCTGATGCAAGGCTATGCCCGCATCCGCACCCGCGACGAATTCCGCCCGTTTGTCATGGACCGGGACGCGGTGTTCACCATGGAACAGGCGCTGGACCGCATGCGGGGGCTCATCGGCTTTGCTGGTGACTGGACGGACATCCTAAGCTATCTGCCCGAAGGGTGGGAGGCCGACCCGGCCAAGCGCCGCTCGGCCACTGCGGCCACCTTTGCGGCCTCGCTTGAACTGGTGAAGGAGGGGCATCTGGACATCCGCCAATCCGAGACCTTCGCGCCGATCCAGCTGCGCAAACGAGATGAGCATCGTGACCGAAGAGATTGAAGAAAAAGAAGAAAGCCTGTTCGAAGCGCCGCCCATGGCCGAACAAGAGCGCATGATCGAGGCGATCCTCTTTGCTACGGCAGAGCCTATCACGGTACGCGATCTGGCCGCCCGCATGCCGCATGGCTGCGATCCCGCCGAGGCGCTTGTGTACCTGCGCAAGCGCTATGAGGGGCGCGGGGTACAGGTGATGAAGATCGGCGATGCCTGGGCCATGCGCACGGCTGCCGATTTGGGCTTTTTGATGCAGAAAGAAACGGTTGAGACGCGCAAGCTGTCCCGGGCGGCCATCGAAACGCTTGCCATTATCGCCTATCACCAGCCCGTCACCCGCGCCGAGATCGAAGAGATCCGCGGCGTGAGCGTCAGCCGGGGGACAGTGGATCAGCTTTTGGAACTCGAATGGATCCGCTTTGGGCGGCGCAAGATGACGCCCGGCCGCCCGGTGACCTTTGTGGTCACGCAATCCTTCCTCGATCACTTCGGCCTCGAAAGCGCGCGTGATTTGCCCGGCCTCAAGGAACTGCGGGCGGCAGGTCTGTTGGAAAACCGCCCCCCGCCCGGCGCGCTGCCTGGCCCCGACACCGAGGACGAGGGCGAAGACACCGCAGGTCAGTCCGAGCTGTTTGAGGACTGATCGGCGAATTGTCCTGAAAATCGCCACATTCTGCGCTATATACAAGTCAAGCCACAGGCCGGAGCCGTCACAATGAATGCAAATCAGATCATCAACATGGTCATGCGCATCATCATGCGCAAAGCGATCAGCAAAGGCATCGATGCAGGTGTGAACCAAGTGTCGCGCGGGCGCAAACGGCAGGCGCAGCCGCAGCACAGGCCCTATGATGACGAGATACAGGACATGCAAGACGGCCCCACCCAGGCCGAGGTCCGTCAACAGCGCCAGGCCAAGCGCGCGGCCCGTCAAGCACGGCAAGCGGCCAGAAACGGGCGCTAAGCCCCTGTTTTTACCGCAGGGTCAGGAAATCCCCCGTTGATCGCGCTATAGTGGTGCCCTAGCGTCATCCTATCCAAACGGTGGGGGGCGGTATCATGGCCGATAGCAAAACAGGCGTCTATGTGTCGTCCATTTCGCTGGGGGCGACGGTGATTGCGTTATACGCGCTGTTCGTGCTCTTAGTGACCATCGGATTTGGCAGCTATATCTACCGCACCGCCTGGCAGGCCCAGCCGATCTCGGCCTCCAGCGACGGGGATCGCCAGGCGTTGGTCGCGGATATCGACAACCTGCTCTTTATCATCAAGCGCGAGCAAGACTTGGGCCGTGCCAAGAGCAGTGTGACCCAAGACATTCAGTTCGAAAGTAATGTGCTGTCGGAAATAGAGGCCCGCCACAAGCAATCCTTTGCCAGCATCTCTCGGGCCAAGATCGCGGTTCGGTCGCAGGTGGACACGACGATTGGCCGGCTGTCAGAGTATCAGTTTGCGCTGGACGGCCCGCAACGGTTCAATTTCGATGGCGCCCTGGCCCAGATGCACATCGCTGTTAAGGACGAACCGGCCAACCTGCGTGCGGCCATGGCCGAACAGCAGTTGCGCGGGTTGCTTGGAACGCTCGCGGTTGGGCTAGAGAAGAGCCAGGTCGATTTGGACACGCTCGATAGTTTCAAGATTTTGCGCGAAGATGCGGAAAACACGCTGGATACTTTGGCGGCTGCTGTGACCGCCGCCAACAGCGCTTCGCATGTGGTCCTGGCAGAGCTTGAGGCGAAGCAAAAAGAGATTGATGAGTTGGTAAAGCTGCGGGGCGCGCATGACAGCAATATTCAAGCCTTGCACCAAACCCTTAGCCCCGGCGATCCGGCGCGGGCCCGTCTGTCGGCGTTGACGCTGAACTTGCCGATCTTTCCCGACATCCTGATGCGCTTTGTCAGCTTTCCCACCATTTTCCTGACGTTGATCGTCACCATTGCCGCTGGCGGTTTAGGCACGGTCGTCGCGTTTTCCCGGCGGTATTATTCATCTCACATGTCCGGGGAACTGACCCTGTCACGGCTGTTCGTGAACGTGGGCGAGGGGATTGCGGCGGCGATTGCGATCTTTTTGTTCTCTGGTGCGGGCATGCTGGCCCTGACCCAAGGTGGCGGCAGCGGCAATGAGGTCGAACTCAGCCCCTATACGGTGGCGTTTGTGGCATTCCTGTCGGGGTTCATGGCCGAGGATGCGTTTGCGTCGATCCAGGCCGCGGGCAAGCGCATCTTTTCCACCGATGCGCAGGCGGCCAAACCGGAAGACCCAGAGCCGTAGGGTTAGTCGCGGCTGGCAAAGTGCTTTGACAGCTTCAGGCCCTGACCTTGGTAGTTCGAGGCGAGGTCCGCCCCGTACATCCGCGCAGGCCGCGCCGCCATCTGTTCGTAGATAAGGCGCCCAACGATCTGCCCATGCTCCAGAACAAACGGCGCCTCGTGGCAGCGCACCTCAAGCACGCCGCGCGATCCGGCGCCCCCGGCGGCATCGTGGCCAAAGCCCGGGTCAAAGAAACCGGCGTAATGCACCCGAAATTCACCCACCATCGCCAGATAGGGCGCCATTTCGGCGGCGCAGTCGGGCGGGATATGCACCGCCTCGCGGCTGACCAGGATGTAAAAGGCGCCGGGGTCGAGGATGATATGCCCTTGGGTGCTGTGCACCTCTTCCCAGAACGCGGCCGGATCGTAGTGGCCGATCTTGTCTAGATCGATGACGCCAGTGTGCGGTTTGGCGCGAAAGCCCACCAGTGAGGTGTCGGGCAGGCGCAGATCGACGGAAAAGCCCAGGCCCTCATCGATCACAGCAGGCCCATCGACCAACGGTTGGGCCGCATGCAGCGCGTGCAAGGCGGCGTCATCCAAGACCGCCTGACCCGCGCGAAAGCGGATTTGGTTCAGACGCATGCCGGGCCGGACGAGGACGGAAAAGGACCGCGGGCAAATCTCGGCATATAGCGGACCCTTGTAGCCGGGGACGATCCGGTCAAATTCGGTCCCGCCATCGCAGATCGTGCGGGTCAGCAGATCGAGCCTGCCGGTAGAGCTTTTGGCGTTGGCCACTGCTTGGATACCCGGTGGCAAGTCCAGCCGTTCCATCAACGGCACAACGTACACGCAGCCCTTTTCCAGCACCGCGCCTTCGGTCAGGTCCACCCTGTGCATCTCGAACGCGCTCAATCGCTCGGCAACGGTGCGGTCGCTGCCCGCCAGAAACGAGGCGCGCACGCGGAAGGCCACGGTGCCCAGGCGCAGATCGAGGCTGGCGGGTTGCACCTGCACGTCGGTCACGGCGGGGTCGGCAGCGATTTCACCGCGGTCGATCATGGCCTTTAGGTGGGTGTCTGCCAAAACGCCGATCATGGCTATGTCTCGCAGTTCAGCAGGGTTGGCGGTGGGTGTTCGGGCCCCGTAGCGCGGGGGCGAAAGTGTTTGGTCGGGCTAGCAGGACTCGAACCTGCGACCTTCCGTCCCCCAGACGGACGCGCTACCAGGCTGCGCCATAGCCCGACGTGAGGGGTGTCATACCCGAAATCTGGCCGGGGGCAAGGGGGAATTGGCACCTCTGTGCGATCTCGTCAGCGCGGGGGTCGGCGGCCACTGGCCATGTGGTCGCGCAGCGCCTCCAACTGGGTCACAAGCGGGCGAATTGCGCTGCGTTGGGCGGGGGTGAGGTGCGCGATTTTGCTGACCTTGGTTAGGGTAGACGGCTCTACCGTGACGCTATCCGGGTCGGGTTCATCCGGCACGTCGACGATCCTCGGTCTAGGGGGGGCGGGTGGTGTTTCAGCGGGAGCGCCCAGCGGTTCGGTGAGGAAGGCGGGCAGTGGTGTTGTAGGCGCTGCCGTCGCGGGCACTGGTTCTGCCGCGATTTCCGGCTCCGGCTCCACGGCCTCAACCGAAACTGTTTCTGGCTCAGGCGCCGTGTCAGGCGTCGCTTGCGGTTCGGGTGCCGTCGCTGGCTGCGGCTCAGGCGCTACCGCCTCTGGCTCAGCCTCTTGTGTTGCCGCTACTTCGGCAATCGGTTCCTCCGGTGCAGCCTCCGCAGGTTCGGATGCCGCCGCAACTTCCGCAACAGGGTCCTCTGGTGCAGCCTCAACAGGCTCCGGGGGTGTCTCGATAGCCTCTGGCACCGGCGCTGCTGGCGGATCAAAGGGCAGGGGGGCTTGCTCCTCCTCGCGCTCCGGCGCCGCCTCGACAGGGGCGGCAGCGACTGGCGCGGGCGCTGTGGGCGCCTCCGCCACAGGCTCTGGCTTGAAATCGGATGTCAGCGTCGGAATATCCTCCGCCTCGACCTTCGGGGCATCCCCAGACGGCGCGTGCAGGAACACAGGCAGGGCTGGGGCTGGCGGGTCTTCGGCCACCTCGATGGGCGGCTCGGGGGCCGTGGCGGGCGGCGCCACTTCGTCCTCTATGTCCATCCGGGACACCAAATCACCGTCCAGTTGCGCGCTTGTCTCTTCGTCCAGGGGCTGGGACATGTCGGCGACATAGGCCATCCCTTCCTCGCGCAGGATCTTTTGCACGCCCTTGATCGTCAGCCCGTCCTCGTGCAGCAGCTTGCGAATACCGCCCAGCAGCAGCATGTCCGCAGGGCGGTAATACCGCCGCCCACCTGCGCGTTTCACAGGTTTGACTTGGGTAAACTTGCTTTCCCAAAACCGCAGCACATGGGTTTGCACACCCAGCCAGTCGGCCACCTCCGAGATTGTGCGAAAGGCGTCTGCGGATTTGCTCATGTGCTCAGGACTTGTTGCCGCTGGCCACGCGATCCTTCATCAGATGAGAAGGGCGAAAGGTCAGAACCCGGCGCGGGTTTATGGGCACTTCTTCTCCGGTTTTGGGGTTGCGGCCCACCCGGGCCGACTTGTCCCGAACCGAGAATGTGCCGAAGGATGAAATCTTCACCTGCTCCCCGCGCACCAGCGCGTCCGACATGTGATCCAGCACGCTTTCTACCAGTTGCGCACTTTCGTTCCGCGACAGCCCGACCTCACGAAATACCGCTTCGCTCAGGTCCATGCGCGTCAAAGTCTTGTCAGCCATGAATACTCCCCTTTGGCCAAGCATAAGTGGAGGGGAAATTCCGAGTCAATATCAATGGCTTGCAGAGCGGCGTAAATCGCCGGTCTGAGGTTGTGCGTTACCAGCGCAGCACCACCGCACCCCAAGCGAGGCCACCGCCAATGGCCTCGGTCACCAAAAGGTCGCCCGGCTGAATTTGGCCTGTGGCCTTGCCGACCGATAGGGCGAGCGGGATCGACGCGGCAGAGGTGTTGCCGTGGTCCTGCACGGTGACGACCACGCGGTCCATCGGCACGCCCATCTTTTTGGCAGTGCCTTGGATGATGCGGATATTGGCCTGGTGCGGCACGATCCAGGCCACCTCGTCCGAGGTCACGCCGGCCTTGTCCATCGCCGTATGGGCCGTCGCCGCCAGTTTCTCCACCGCGTGGCGGAAGACCTGGTTGCCTTGCATGCGCAGATAGCCGCTGGTGCCCGTGCTGACGCCGCCGTCTACGTACAGCAAGTCTTGCAGGCGTCCGTCGGAATTGAGGTCGGTGGCTAGGATGCCCTGGTCATCGGACGTGCCCGCACCCTCTTGCGCCTCAAGCACCAGCGCACCCGCGCCGTCGCCAAACAGCACGCAGGTGCTGCGGTCGGTCCAGTCCATAATCTTGGAGAACGTCTCGGCCCCGATCACCAGCACCCGCTGCGCCTGACCCGACAGGATTAGCGCATTGGCGTTGGCCAGCGCATAGATAAAGCCCGCGCAGACGGCTTGGACGTCAAAGGCAAAGCCGCGGGTCATGCCCAGGCGCGCTTGCACCATCGTGGCGGCAGAAGGGAAGGTGAGGTCCGCCGTCGAGGTTGCGAGCACGATCGCGTCCAGATCATCCGGCTGAAGCCCCGCGTCCGCCAGCGCGGCCTGCGCCGCCGCGGTTGCCATGGTCGAGGTCGTGTCGCCATCGGATGCAAAGTGCCGCCGTTCGATGCCGGAGCGCGAGCGAATCCAGGCGTCGGATGTCTCGAGCTTGGGATCCGCCTCGAACTCGGCATTTTCGACGACGCGGGCGGGCAGGTAATGGCCCACCCCACGCACGACAGCACGCAGGCTCATGTCTTGCTCTCCTCTGCCGGAGCGGTGGCGGCGGCCACCCGCGCGGCCAGCTTGTCGTTAAAGCCCAACTCGGCCAGCTGCGCCGCCAGCTTGAGCGCGGCAGAGACGCCGGTTGCGTCAGCACCGCCATGGGATTTCACGACCGTGCCGTTCAGCCCCAGAAAAACGCCACCATTCACGCGCCGCGGATCAATCCGCTTTTTCAACCGCCGGAGCGAGGTATAGGCCAGGATCGAGGCCAGCCGCGACAAGGGGGTAAAGCGGAACGCCTCGCGCAACAGCTCACCAATCAGGCCCGCCGTGCCTTCGCCCGTCTTGATCGCCACATTGCCGGTAAAACCGTCGGTCACGATCACATCGGCCACATCGCCGGGCAGATCGCCGCCCTCGACAAAGCCGACAAAGTCAAACTCGGCGGCATCCGCATGGCCGCCGATCAGGTCATAGGCGTCTTTCAGCTCGGCCCGGCCTTTGTGCTCTTCGGTGCCGACGTTCAACAGCCCGATGCGCGGGCGCGGCAGGTCCAGCCCATTGCGGGCATAGGACGCGCCCATCAGCGCAAAACGCAACAGATCATCCGCATCGGCGCGCACATCGGCGCCCACGTCCAGCATGACGTTAAAGCCTTGGGGATTGCGGCTGGGCCAGAGAACGGCGATGGCGGGGCGGTTCACGCCCGGCAGCTTGCGCAGGCGGATCATCGACAGCGCCATCAGCGCGCCGGTGTTGCCGCAACTGACGGCCACCGTCGCCTCGCCCGCGCGCACCGCTTCGATCGCGGACCACATCGAGGTGCCCTTGCCGTGGCGGACCACCTGGCTGGGCTTGTCGTCCATGCTGACGACCTCGGACGCATCACGCACCAGGCAGCGCCCGCGCAGGTGCTTGCGCCGCTCGATCAGGCGCGTCAGCTCGTCCGCCGGCCCGTGCAGGATAAAGCCCAGGCGTGGGTTCTTTTTGGCGGATTTGGAACAGCCGGACACGACAACAGCGGGGCCGTAATCCCCGCCCATTGCGTCAACGGATAGGATGATGGGGAACGCAAGAGCAGCGCCTGTGTCGGCCGGATCGGACGTTGGGGCCGTCATCATCTGCTGTCTTGCTGTACCGCCTTCCGGGTTGCTTAGGCTGCGTCGTCTTCCAGATCGACTTCTTCTGTCATGGCGACAATTTCGTTGTCGTCATAATGGCCGCAGGCGGCGCAGATGTGGTGCGGGCGCTTCAGTTCGCCACAGTTGGGGCATTCGTTCGGGTTCGCGGCGGTCAAGCTGTCGTGGGCGCGGCGGTTGTTGCGGCGCGATTTCGACACTTTATTCTGTTGCACAGCCATATCAGCGGGCCTTTGAGATTTGGGCAGAGCCGCGCGCGGGCGGATGCGAGTTTTCGGAGCGCCCGAAAAGCCGGGCCTATATACGGTCGTCCTGTCGCGGGCGTGACGTGCATTTAGGCAAAGCCCTAACCCATGTCCAACCCAAAATGACGTGAAGGCGGCAAAATACGCATCTTTCCTCTGGCCGCAAGGGCTAATCTGAACCCGCCCTGTGGGGCGCCCGGCGCGCGCCTTACGTGCCGTCATCCTCCAGTTTGCTCTTGAGTGCGGCCAGGCCTGCAAAAGGTTTCACGGCCTCGTCTGTCAGCGGCTGAACCCCCGGCGCGGCCAGCAACGTTTCGCCCAAGGCGACGCCGTCGGCGCGCGGATAGTCGGGCACGGCAAGGCAAAGCGCCTCGACCATCACCGCCTCGGCGTCGATCCAGGCGCCCAAGCGCTCGACCTCGTCATCCTCGGGCATTTCGGCCTCGGGCAGGTCAACCTCGACATAGTCGCGCAGAAACAGACGGCGCACCGGCACGTCGATGCGGGTGACGACGGGGGCCAGCGTCACCGCACAGGGTTGCGTGACCGTCGCGCCCAGCGTGGCGGTCAACAGCCAGTCCGCGGCACCGTGGGCGGCGATCTGCCCGGTAAAGCGCAGCTTGCGCAATCCGGTCAAATCCAGCGCCTCCGCCAGCGGCGCCATTGCGGCCGCATCGGGTGCAATGTCAAAGGGCGTGGCGGCGTTTTGCGACAGGCCAGAGACGCGGAATGCCGCTTTGGACGGGGGGGACGATGCCATGGGGCGTGCTTTCGTTTCTTGAACCGGGGCCAAACCTTGAGTAAGTCGAGATAAAAGCACTCCGCCTCCTGAGCAAGGGGCAGCGCATCAAAGGGGGGTCTTCATGCGGACCTTGACGCTTCTGATAGCAGGGATCGTGGCCCTGTCCTTGGCCGGATGCACGGCAACCTTCCGCAATCACGGCTATATCCCCGACGAGGAAACGCTGCAGGAACTGGTGGTCGGCATCGACACGCGGTCCACGGTCGAGGATCTGGTGGGCCCGCCCACCGCGGGCGGCGTCCTGTCGGGGGGCGACTATTACTATGTGCGCAGCAAGGTCCGCACCTTCGGCCCGCGGCGGCCCGAGGTGATCGAGCGTCAGGTGCTTGCCGTCAGCTTTGATGACGAGGGGGTGCTGGCCAATATCGAACGCTTCGGGCTGGAAGACGGGCGCGTTGTGACCCTGACCCGCCGCGTGACCAACACCGGGGTGCAGGACACCTCGTTCCTCAGCCAGCTCTTGGGCAATATCGGTCGGATCGGCCCGGGGGCCGGGTCGCTCGACGACGGATAGGCGTCACGAACATATCACAAAGCCCGTGCTACACGCGCGCAGGACGGTGCGGTCGGAGGCCAGGCGGATGATTGGTTTGAAAAAGGGGCGGTACACCGCGCGCCAGGCAAGCAGCGCGGCGGATGTGCGCGCCGCCCAAGCCCTTCGGGCCAAGTGTTTCGGTCTGGACGATGATATCGACCCGTTTGACGCCGCCTGCACCCACATCTTGATCCTGCGTGCCGCGGACGACGCGGTTGTGTGCTGCTTTCGCATGATGCCGCTGACCGGGGCCGACATCTCGCGTAGCTATTCGGCGCAGTATTACGAACTGAGCGCTTTGGCTGCCTATGGGGGCAAAATGGTCGAGATGGGCCGGTTCTGCGTCGACCCGGAGGTGACCGACCCCGACATCCTGCGCGTGGCCTGGGGCGCGATGACCGCCTATGTGGATGACCACGATGTCGAGTTGCTGTTTGGCTGTTCGTCCTTTGCTGGGACCGAAACGGCAGAGTATCTAGACGCCTTTGCCATGCTCAAAGCCCGCCACCTGGCGCCCAAGCGCTGGTTGCCGCGGGTCAAGGCGCCGAAGGTGTTCAAGTATGCCGCCCGCCTGCGGCGCAAGCCGGATGCCAAGAAGGCGATGCTGCGCATGCCGCCCTTGTTGCGCACCTATCTGATGATGGGGGGCTGGGTCAGCGACCATGCGGTGGTCGACGATCAGATGAACACGCTGCACGTCTTTACCGGGGTTGAGATTGGCGCTATCCCGCCCGCACGCAAGCGCTTGTTGCGGGCGGTGGTCGGCGGCTAGAGGTTTCGGATCGGGGTGCCCCGATCACCGGCTGGGGGCTTTGCCCCCAGACCCCCAAGGTATTTTTGGTCAGAAGAAGCAAGGGGTTTTGCTTTGTGCCCGGGGGCGCTTGACGGGGCTGCGTGGGGCCGATAGCTGCGCCCGCATGGCCCGTGTTCCTTTGTTACAGCTGTCCGACATTTCGCTGACCTTTGGCGGTGATCCGGTGTTTGATGCACTGTCTCTTGTGGTGCAGCCCGGCGACCGGGTGGCGTTGGTGGGGCGCAACGGGTCGGGCAAGTCGACCTTGATGAAGGTCATGGGTGGCTTGGTCGAACCCGATCGCGGTTCGGTTGTTGCAGGGCCAGGTGTGTCTGTCGGGTATATGGAGCAAGACCCTGATATGGAAGGGTTTTCCACGCTTGGGGACTTTGCCGTGCACGGCCTGGGCCCGGCTGAGTTGTACAAGGTCGAGCGGGCCGGTGTGGGCCTGAAATTCGACCCGGCGCGTCCCGTGGCCACCGCATCTGGGGGCGAACGGCGGCGGGCGGCCCTTGCCCGGCTGATGGCTGAGGCGCCGGATGTGATGCTGTTGGACGAGCCGACCAACCATCTGGACATCGAGGCGATTGCCTGGCTTGAGGCCGAGCTGCGCAGCACGCGCGCGGGCTTTGTCCTGATCTCGCACGACCGGGCGTTTTTGCGTGCACTGACCCGTGCAACCCTTTGGATTGACAGGGGAATGGTGCGGCGCCAGGAAAAGGGCTTTGACGCGTTCGAGGCCTGGCGCGACGCCACTTGGGAAGAGGAAGACACCCAGCGCCACAAGTTGAACCGCAAGATCAAGGCCGAGGCCCGCTGGGCGGTCGAGGGCATCAGCGCGCGGCGCAAGCGCAACCAGGGGCGTGTGCGCGCGTTGCAGGACTTGCGCGCCGAACGGGCGGGCCAGATCAACCGTCAGGGTGCTGCGGCGATGGCGTTTGAGGCGGGGCAAAAGTCGGGTCGCAAGGTGATTGAGGCCATTGATATTTCAAAGGCTTATGGGGAGAAGGTGATCTTGTCGCCATTCTCCCTCAAGGTTCAGCGGGGCGACCGGATCGCCTTTGTCGGGCCCAACGGCGTGGGCAAGACCACGCTATTGAACATGCTCGTTGGGCAGGATCAGCCCGATACCGGGACCGTGTCGTTGGGCACCAACCTCGAGATTGCCGTGTTTGACCAGGCCCGCGCGCAGTTGGATCCGCAGATGAGCCTGTGGGACAGCCTGACCGGTGATCCTGACATGCGGGTGAGCGGCAAGGCCGATCAGGTAATGGTGCGCGGTGCGCCCAAGCATGTGGTGGGCTACCTTAAGGAGTTTCTGTTTGACGAGGCCCAGGCGCGCGCGCCGGTGCGGTCGTTGTCTGGGGGCGAGAAGGCGCGGCTGCTGCTGGCCAAGATCATGGCGCGGCAGAGCAACCTACTGGTGCTGGACGAGCCGACCAACGATCTGGACGTGGAAACGCTGGACCTGTTGCAGGACCTGATTGGTCAGTATGACGGCACTGTGCTGCTGGTCAGCCACGACCGCGACTTCCTTGACCGCGTTGCGGTGACGACCATCGCGATGGAAGGGGACGGCCGGGCCACGGTTTATGCGGGGGGCTGGAGTGACTATCAGGCGCAGCGACGACCGAAGGCCGCGAAGGGACATGCCGAGGCAACAAAGGCGTCGGCGGCGCAGTCAAAGTCGGACACACCTCAGAAGGCTGGCCTGACGTTCACCGAAAAGCACCGGTTGGAGGCGTTGCCCGGCGAGATGGAGGGCCTGGAGGCCGAGATCGCCAAGGTGCAAGAGCTGCTCAGCGATCCTGAGCTGTTCACCGCCAACCCGGTCAAGTTTCAAAAGGCGACCGATGCTCTGATCGAACGCCAAGCCAAGCTGGATGCGGCGGAAGAAGAGTGGCTGGCTCTGGAAGAGAAGGCGGAAGGCTAGCGCGGGCGCGCCGGGCTGCCCATGACGGTTTGCCCGTCCGCGACATCCCGCGTGACGACGCTGCCCGCGCCCACGATGACCCGGTCGCCCAGCGTCACCCCCGGCATGATCAGCGCGCCTGCGCCAACCCACACATCCGCACCGATCCGCACGGGCAAGGCGCGTTCGATCCCGGCGCGGCGCAGGGCGGGGTCGCGGTGGTGGTCGGCGCAAAGGATTTGCGCGCCCGGGCCCATCATCGTGCCGTCACCGATATGCACTGCCGCGCTGTCGAGGATGACGCAGCCGCTGTTCATATACACCTCGTCGCCCAAATGCGTGTGGCAGCCGTAGGAACAGTGAAACGGCGCCTCGATGATGCAGTCGCGCCCCGCACTGGCAAAGAGAGCGGCAAGCGGCGGGCTGAGTGTGCGGCGCTCCGAGGGCGGCAGGTGGTTGTGAGCGTGCACGGCCTCAAGTGCGGTGGCCCGCATGGCGTCCAGTTCGTCGTCCAGGCACGAGTACCAGTCGCCTGCCGCCATTTTATCGCGTTCCGAGGCCATCACCGCATCCGCAAAGCACCGTCCAGGCGGATGACTTCGCCGTTCAGATATCCCATCTCGACGATAAACCCGGCGAGACGCGCATATTCCGCAGGATCGCCCAGGCGCGCGGGGTTGGGCACGTCTGCGGCCAGGCTGGCTTGCACGTCATCCGGCAGGCCTGCGAGCATGGGGGTTTTGAAGATGCCAGGCGCAATGGCCATCACCCGCACGCCCGTGCTGGCCAGATCACGCGCCATGGGCAGGGTCATGCCGACGATGCCCCCTTTGGACGCGGCATAGGCGGCTTGGCCTTTTTGGCCGTCAAAGGCGGCGATAGAGGCCGTGTGGATAATGACACCGCGTGCGCCATCGGGTTCTGGCGTGTTCTGGGCCATCGCGACTGCGGCCAGGCGTGCGACGTTAAAGCTGCCCACGAGGTTGATATCGATGGTCTTTTGAAAGGCGGGCAGGGGGTGCGGGCCGTCGCGGCCCACGGTTTTGATGCCCAGGGCGATGCCTGCGCAGTTCACCGCGGCGGTGATTCCGCCCATCGCCTGCATGGCCGTATCGATTGCCGCCTGCACCGATGCCTCATCCGTCACATCCGTTTCGGCAAATGTGCCGCCGATCTCATCCGCCACGGCTGGCCCCCGGTCGGTATCGCGGTCCAGGATCGTCACTTGGGCGCCTTGGGCTGCAAAGTGTCGGGCTGTCGCCTCGCCCAGGCCAGAGGCGGCACCGGTCACGATGGCTTTGGTGGTGCTGAGTTGCATGAGACCTCCCTGATCTGAACGCTTGTTCAATTGAACATGGGCGGTGCGCGCTGTCCAGACGGCTGGGAAACTCTCATCCGATTCGCGCAATGGCTCAGGATACTGAACGGCACGCACATCTTCAGGTTGTGCGCGCCTGTCCAGCCTATCCGGTTCAGCCTTTGTGAATCCATCCGCCGCCAAAGATACGGCTGCTGTCACGGTCGTAGAACACGCAGGCCTGGCCGGGGGACACGCCAGCCTCTGCGGCCACCAGTTCGACCGTTGCCTCGGTCGCGCTGATCGGGCGAATCACGGCGTCCGTTGGGGGGCGGGTCGAGCGGACTTTGACCGCCACATGCCATTCGGCTTGTGAAGAGAGTGGCACATCGCCTAGCCAATTGACCTCGCGCACGGGCACGGTGCGGGTGGCAAGCAGCGCCTTCGGCCCCACGATCACCTGCCGCGCATCCGCGTCCAGCCGCACCACATATAGGGGGTCAGCCAGCCCGCCGATGCCCAGGCCCCGGCGCTGTCCGATGGTATAGTTCACCACGCCGTCATGCTGCCCCAACACGCGGCCATCGGTGTCGACGATATCGCCTGGCGCCGCCGCCTCGGGCCGCAGCTTGCGGATGACGGCGGCATAATCGCCGTTGGGCACAAAACATATGTCCTGGCTGTCAGGCTTGTCCGCCACGCTCAACCCGTATTTGGCTGCCAGCGCCCGCGTGTCGTCCTTGGACGGCAGGTGGCCTAGGGGAAAGCGCAGGTAATCCAGTTGCTCGGCCGTGGTCGAAAACAGGAAATAGCTTTGGTCGCGCCCCGCGTCCGCCGCACTGTGCAGTTCCGGCCCGTGGGCGCCCATTTTCCTTTGAATATAATGCCCTGTGGCCATGCAATCGGCCTCAAGATCCTTGGCCGTCTCCAGCAGGTCCTTGAATTTCACCCGCTCGTTGCAGCGGATGCAGGGCACCGGCGTGGCCCCGCCCAGATAGCTGTCGGCAAACTCGTCTATCACCGCGTCCTTAAACACATTTTCGTAGTCGAGCACGTAGTGGGGAAAGCCCATTTCCTCCGCCACACGTCGCGCATCGTGGATGTCGATGCCTGCACAGCACGCGCCTTTCTTGGCCAGCGCCGCGCCGTGATCATAAAGCTGCAGCGTCACGCCCACGACGTCATAGCCCTGCGCCTTTAGCTCGGCCGCGACCACAGAACTGTCGACGCCGCCAGACATGGCAACGACGACGCGGGTGTCGGCGGGGGCTTTGGCAAAGCCCAGTGAATTGAGCGGACCGGAATGGTCAAGCATGGCAGGTCTCCGGGGAAGTTGGCGCATATATATGAAAATGCGAAATAGTCTCAAGGGGCGGTTTAACGGCCCATTAAATACGCCCGACGATTGTCTGCCCAATACGAGAAAAGACGAGCAGTGCAATGTATTTAAAGAAAGTCGATGGCCCACGCGCGGTGACGCTGCCGGACGGCTCGGTATTGACCCAAGCCGACCTGCCGCCGGCCAAGACGCGCCGCTGGGTCGCTTCGCGCAAGGCGGCGGTTGTGCGCGGTGTGCTCTACGGGCTGATCACGCAAGAGGGCGCACTCGCGCGATACGGGTTAAGCGAGGAAGAGTTCCAGGAATGGGTGCGCGCGGTGTCCGAGCATGGCGAGGAGGCGCTGAAGGCGACGGCTTTACAAAAATATAGACAACCTTAAGTTGTTTAAGTAAGATCATATCAAGGGTAACGTGTGGTTAACCTTTTCAGTTCACGTTTGGTTCAACCCTTGGTGACCACCCGAATGCGGAGAGCGAAGAATGCGTGTACTGCTTGTTGAAGACGATCCCACGACGTCCAAAAGCATCGAGTTGATGCTGACCCATGCCAATCTTAACGTCTATGCGACGGACCTGGGGGAGGAAGGGATCGATCTGGCCAAGCTGTACGATTACGACCTCATTCTGCTGGATCTCGATCTGCCGGATATGAACGGGCACGAGGTGCTGCGCCAACTGCGTCTAGCCCGGGTTGAAACGCCCATTTTGATTCTGTCGGGCGCAGACGATACAGAGAACAAGATCAAAGGGTTCGGCTTTGGCGCCGACGATTACCTGACCAAACCATTCCACCGCGAAGAGTTGGTGGCGCGCATTCACGCGATCATTCGCCGGTCCAAGGGGCACTCGCAGTCTGTGATCAACACCGGCGACATTTCGGTCAACCTCGATGCCAAAACGGTGAGCGTCGACAACAAGACCGTGCACCTGACGGGCAAAGAGTATCAGATGCTCGAACTGCTCAGCTTGCGCAAGGGTACGACGCTGACCAAGGAGATGTTCCTGAACCACCTCTATGGCGGCATGGACGAGCCCGAGTTGAAAATCATCGACGTCTTTATTTGCAAGCTGCGCAAGAAGCTCAGCACGGCCACGGGCGGCGAAAACTATATCGAAACCGTCTGGGGCCGCGGCTACGTTCTGCGCGACCCCGAGCCTGCAGTGCAAGCGGACGACGAACGGGTGGCCATGGGCGCCTAACGCATTCCCACCTCCAAGGGACACTTCAAAGGCGCATTTTGATGCGCCTTTTTTCTTTTCCCGCCAGCATCTTGCGTGCAAAGGGGATATCAACGACTGGACCCGGGCGGCGCAGCCTTTTATCTCTGCATCAGACGCGAACGAGGGATGCCGTGACCGCCCAGACCCAGATCACCGACCTGACCGAGGCGGAGGCCAAGTCAGAGCTTGCACGGCTCGCCGATCAGTTGGCCGCGGCCAACCTGGCGTATCACACTGCCGACGCGCCAGAGATGTCGGACGCAGATTACGATGCTCTCAAACGCCGCAATGCCGAGATCGAGGCGGCATTCCCGGACCTGAAACGCGATGACAGCCCCTCGGATCAGGTTGGCGCCGCCCCAGCCGAGGGGTTTTCCAAGGTCACCCACGCCGTTGCCATGCTGTCGCTTGCCAACGCCTTCGACGACGCCGACGTGACCGAGTTCGACACGCGCATCCGCAAATACCTCGGCCTTGATGCCGCGGCACCGCTGACCTTTACCGCCGAGCCCAAGATCGACGGCCTGTCCCTGTCCTTGCGCTATGAAAAGGGTGTTCTGGTCCAGGCCGCGACCCGGGGCGACGGCGCGATTGGCGAAAATGTCACCGCCAACGCCCGCACCATCACGGACGTGCCGCAGCACCTGAACGGCGCCCCCGATTTGCTTGAGGTGCGGGGTGAGGTCTATATGTCGCATCCTGATTTTGAGGCGCTGAATGAACGGCAGGCCCAAGCCGGGCTAAAAACCTTCGCCAACCCACGCAATGCAGCCGCCGGATCGCTGCGCCAGCTTGATGCGACGATCACGCGCGACCGCCCGCTTCGGTTTTTTGCTTATGCCTGGGGCGTTCTGTCTGATCCGCTGTCCGACACCCAGAAAGGCGCGATTGACCGTTTGGCGGCGCTGGGGTTTCAAACGAACCCGCTGACCGCGCTGTGCGACGGACCGGCCGAGATGATCGCGCACTACGCGCAGATCGAACAACAGCGCGCGAAGCTGGGCTATGACATTGATGGCGTCGTCTACAAGGTCAACGATCTGGGGCTGCAAGCGCGCCTCGGCTTTCGCTCGACCACCCCACGCTGGGCGGTGGCGCATAAATTCCCCGCCGAGCTTGCTTGGACGCGGCTGGATGCCATCGACATCCAAGTCGGCCGCACGGGCGCGCTGTCGCCCGTCGCGCGCCTGACGCCGGTCACCGTGGGCGGCGTCGTGGTGTCGAACGCCACGCTGCATAACGAGGACTATATCCAAGGGCGCGACAACAAGGGCGATTCGATCCGCGATGGCAAAGACATCCGGGTCGGCGACTGGGTGCAGGTCTATCGCGCGGGCGATGTGATCCCCAAGGTTGCCGATGTCGACCTGAGCAAGCGGCCCGCGGATGCCACCCCGTTCCAAATGCCCGAACGGTGCCCCGAATGCGACAGTGCGGCGGTACGCGAGCCGGGCGATGCCATACGGCGGTGCACGGGCGGATTGATCTGCCCCGCCCAAGCCGTTGAAAAGCTAAAGCATTTCGTCAGCCGTGCTGCCTTCGATATCGATGGCCTCGGCGCCAAGCAGGTCGAGATGTTCTATGGCGATGACCAATTGCCGGTAAAGGAACCCGCCGACATCTTCACGCTGCAGTCGCGCGATGCCGACGCGCTGACCAAGCTCGCCAACCGCGACGGGTGGGGGGATAAAAGTGCCGAGAACCTGTTTTCGGCCATCGCACAAAAACGCGATATCCCGCTGAAGAAACTGCTCTTCTCGCTCGGTATCCGCCATGTCGGCGAGGTCGCAGCCGCCGACCTGGCACGCCATTTCGGCACATGGGACGCCTTGGTCGCGGCCGTTGACACCGCCGCCCCCGCAGCGCAGCGCCACGTGCAGGCCGACACCGCAGAGGTAGAAGAACGCGCCGCCGCAAAGGCCGAGGCGCGCCGCGCCCGCATCAAACCCGTCCGCGACGCAGAATGGGCCGGTCTTGCGCCCGAGGCCAAGGCGGCCTGGGATGCGCTGACAGGCATCGACGGGATCGGCGCGACGGTCGCGGTGGCGCTTGTCACAACGTTCCAGCAACCCGCCGAACGCGCCAGCATCGACCGCCTTGTCGCCCATCTGAACGTCCTGCCCGAAGACGTCCCCACAACCCAAAGCAGCCCGGTCGCCGGCAAAACGGTTGTCTTTACCGGCACCCTGGAAAAGATGACACGCGCCGAGGCCAAGGCCCGGGCCGAGGCGCTTGGCGCCAGGGTGTCAGGCTCTGTCAGCGCAAAAACCGACATCCTCGTCGCCGGGCCTGGTGCTGGGTCCAAGGCGAAAAAGGCGGCCGAACTGGGCGTCGAGACGGTTGACGAGGACACCTGGCTGGACCTGATCGGCACCGCATGAGCCGCCCCGAGGTTCTGTTCCCGCTGTTTGCCGAGGTTGAAACGCTGCCCGGCGTTGGCCCGAAAACCGCGCAAAACCTCACCCATCTGGGCATCACCGCACCGCGCGATCTGCTTTTTACGCTGCCGCATACCGGCATCGACCGCAGCTTGCGCGACACTGTTGACGGCGCGGTGCTGCCCGCGACCCTCACCGTACGTGTGACCGTCGGCCAACACATGCCCGCCCGCAGCCGCGGCGGCGCATACCGTATCCATGTCGAGGACGCGCAAACGAGCTTTCAGCTCGTGTTTTTCCACGGGCGCAGCGACTACCTGACCAAGGTTCTGCCGACGGGCAGCGAACGCGTTGTGTCGGGCAAGGTCGAACTGTTCGACGGGATTGCCAACATGGTGCACCCCGACCACATCCTACCCGTGGCTGAAGCCAATGAGATCCCGTCTTTCGAGCCAGTCTATCCATTGACCGGCGGGGTCACGCAAAAGACGATGTTCAAAGCCTCCGCCGCCGCACTCGACCGCGTGCCGGACTTTGCCGAATGGATCGACCCCGGTCAGATGCAGCAGGCCGGGTGGCCAGGTTTTGCTACCGCGATCCAACAGGCGCACCGGCCGACCGCCTCGGATCAGTTGGCCGCAACCACGCCGGCCCGCACGCGGTTGGCCTATGATGAGCTGCTCGCCCACCAACTGACCCTCGCATTGGCCCGCAGTTCCGAACGGCAAGCGCCCGGGCGTCCGTCCCAGGGCAGCGGTGCGTTGCAGGCCAAGGTTCTGGCCGGACTACCCTACGCCCAGACCGGCGCGCAGCAGCGTGCGGTGGCAGAGATTGCGGCGGACATGGCGCAGGCTGCGCGCATGAACCGGCTGCTGCAGGGCGACGTGGGGGCGGGCAAGACGCTTGTTGCCTTCCTCAGCCTGCTGATCGCGGTCGAGGCGGGCGGGCAGGGGGTGATGATGGCGCCCACCGAAATCCTCGCGCGCCAGCATCTCGAAGGGTTGCAGCCGCTGGCCGAAAGCGCGGGCGTCGTGCTGGAGCTGTTGACGGGCCGCGACAAAGGCGTGGAGCGGCGCGCCAAGCTCGCGGCGTTGGCGCGGGGCGATATCCAGATCCTCGTGGGCACTCATGCGGTGTTCCAAAACGACGTGCAGTTTGCCGACCTGCGTTTGGCGATTGTGGACGAGCAGCACCGCTTTGGCGTGCGCCAGCGCTTGGCCCTGGGCAAAAAGGGCGGGGCGGCGGATGTGTTGGTGATGACGGCCACGCCGATCCCGCGCAGTCTGGCGCTGGCGCAATATGGCGACATGGACGTATCGGTGCTGGACGAAAAGCCGCCCGGTCGCAAACCGATCAAGACGGCGCTGGTCAGCACCGCGCGAATGGATGAGGTTGTCGACCGGCTGCGCGCGGCGATGGACGCGGGGCGTCAGTGCTATTGGGTGTGTCCGCTGGTCGAGGAAAGTGAGGCGGTGGACCTGACGGCAGCCGAGGAACGGTTCAAGGCCTTGCGCGCCCGCTTGGGCGAGGGGCGTGTGGGGCTGGTGCACGGCCAGATGCCGCCTGCCGAAAAGGATGCCGCGATGGCCCGCTTTCAGGCCGGAGAGACGGGTGTTCTGGTTGCGACGACGGTGATCGAGGTGGGCGTGAACGTGCCCAACGCGACGATCATGGTCATCGAACGGGCCGAGACCTTTGGTCTGGCCCAATTGCACCAGTTGCGTGGCCGGGTTGGCCGGGGCGAGGCGGCCTCGACCTGTTTGCTGATGTACCAGGCGCCGCTGTCAGAGACAGGCCAGAAACGGTTGGAAGTGCTGCGCGAAACCGAGGACGGCTTTCGCATTGCAGAGACGGATTTGCAGATGCGCGGCTATGGCGATCTGATTGGCACAGCGCAATCGGGCGTGCCGCGGTTTCGCGTGGCCGACCTGGACCGGCAAGGGGCGTTGATGGCCATCGCCCAATCTGACGCGCGCAAATTGCTGGTTGATGATCCGGGGCTGACCAGCGCACGGGGGCAGGCCGCGCGCGTTCTGCTGTGGTTGATGCGACAGGACGAGGCGATCCGTTTGATTTCAGTAGGTTAGTCCTGCGTGTTCTAAAAAGTTCACGTTTGTTCTCAAAAAGTTCTTTACGAAAGGTTAAGAATATGAGAACAAAGAGGCAACTCGAAGATAGGAGAGGCTGACATGACCACGCTGCGCCACATCAAAGACATCGCCACCCGCGCCGAGGCAACACTGTTGCAAGACGCGATTGGGGCGGCGGCGTTGACCGTGATGCTGGTGGTGGGTCTGCACCTGCCTGCTTTGATCTGAGTTCTGCCTGCGATCTTGCTGTGATCCGATCCCGCGCCCGTCCCAATTGGCGCCTTCATGAGCCCGGTGCTGCCTGCCGCTGCTCATCCCCGACCGCCTCGGGGTGATCTGGTCCGTCCCCAGCAAGCTTGCTTTCCTTGCGCCGCCATCCGCCCGGATGTGCGGCGCTTTTTTTGTCAAAAACTATAGGCCAGGCGCAGACCGCCCCAGTGGCGTCCGCGCACCGTGATGGGGGCCGAAAGGTCCTTCATCATCTTGAACGCGCCGCCGCCCATGTCGCGGCGGTAGACCTGCAAGAGAAACGGTGCCGTGCTGCGCCCAGCCTTGAGCCCCACGCGGTCGTCAAAGATGCGCCTGTTGCGTGCATGCGCGGTATTCCACACCACGTCCGCACCTTGGGGGCGCGAAAACTTGCGATTATGCGTCGGCAGATAGCCGTTCACATCCACCGCCGCGCAAAAAACGACCCTGGCGTCAAAGCCCAGGGCGGGTTCCTGCAAAGGCGGCAAGATCTGGTCGAAAAGGTCCAGGTAGGCCGTGCGCACCTGGGCTGGGTTGGTGCCTGGGATGGGCACATAGTTGCGGTCGAACAGGCTGGTTTCGCTGATCTGCCCCTGATCCAGTGCATCCTCAAAGGCCGCGGCAATCATCGCCGCCCGCGCCCGCGCATAGTCGATAAAGGGCGCGTCGTCGGTCATGGCGCCCAGGGCGGCGCTGCCTTGCACGATCTCTTCGGACGTGTCGATCAGCGATTGGATGCGGCCATGGGCCTCGGCGATGCCGTCGGTCGTGGTGACGATGCTGCTGCCCATATTGCGCAGCGACGGGGTAAACCCCTCGATGACGCTGCGCACTTTGATTGCTTGAGTATCGATCCGCGCGGTCTGTTCCTGGGTGTCGCCAAGCGAGTGTTCCATACGGGTGAGCGCGCGATCGGTCTCGCTGCCATGCTCGATCAGTTCGGCGGCAACCTCGGCGACATCTTCGGCCTCGCTGCCCAGCACTGCAATCCAATCGGTCAACGCCTCGATGTTCGAAGAAATTTGGGCCGCTGCCGCTTTGGTCTTTTGCGACAGTTCGTTGATCGCTTCGGCCACAACGGCAAAGCCGCGCCCAGCGTCGCCCGCGCGCGCGGCTTCGATCTTGGCATTGATGGCGAGGGTGTTCACCTGCATCGAAATTGCGGCGATCTGGCTGTTGTTGCTTTTGACCGCGCGCAGCGTGTCTTGCACCGACCCGCTTCGTTCGGCCAGGTCCTGCACCCACGTGGCCACCTTGCGCGACTGGGTGCCCAGGTCGCGCATCAGCGTGGCAGACCTATCCACATCCTTGGCGGTGCGTGCGACGCTAGAGCCCAGATCGTCGGCCACCTGCGCCACGGCGGAATTCGCCGTCTCGATATCGTCAGCGCCGCGTTCTAGGGTCGCAAGGGCCGCGCGCTGCTCGCGCGCTTGGGCCTCGACCAGGTCGAGAAAGCCCGCGATGTCCACAATCTCGTACCCCATTGTCGCGGCGGCGCGGGCCAGCGCGTTCAGCTGCGGCATCTCGGGGAACTCTGGGTGGGCGGTCATCAGGGCCTTCGGCAGTGGTGATATGCCGCTATAGCCGCCGAATCGTTCACATTTGGATAACGCCTAGGCGCAATGGGCCTGCAGGGCCTGTTCCATCGCCTCGACGGTCGCGTCCATGCTCAGCAAGATCGACGCATGCCGGTTTTTGTAGTCGCGCGCGGGTTCCAGCACGTCGAACCCGTCAAACGGCGCTGCCGGCACAGGCCCGTCGGATTTCAGCATCATACGCAGCGCGTCGCGCGCCGCTTGTACCTCATCCAACGTGCGCCCAATCATCGCACCGCCCGCAACAGCCGCCGCCGCTTGGCCCAAGGCACAGGCCTTAACGTCTTGGCCAAAGCCGGTGATCCGCCCGTCTTCGACCGCGACATCCACCGTCACGGTCGATCCGCACAAGGGCGAGCGTTTTCGCACGGTTGCGTCGGGCGCGTCCAGGCGGCTGTGATGCGGGATGTCCGCGGCCAGGCCGAGGATGCGGTTGGAGTAGAGCTTGATCAGATCGGTGTCGGCGGGCATGGCGTTTGCTCTGGTGTCGCGGCGTGTCTGCTCATACATAAGCGGCCCGGACGCAGATGCAAAAAGGTTTTGCCATGGCCCCCGCCTTTGACCCCGCGACATTGGTCTATAATGCACAAGGCCTTGTGCCTGCCATCGCCCAAGACGCCCAAAGTGGTGAGGTGCTGATGATGGCCTGGATGAATGCCGAGGCCGTGGCCCGCACGCTAGAGACGGGGGCGGTCACCTATTGGTCGCGATCGCGCCAGGCGTTCTGGGTCAAGGGGGCGACGTCGGGCCATGTGCAAGAGCTGGTGTCGCTGCGTGTGGATTGCGACCGCGATTGCCTGTTGATGCAGGTGCGCCAGACGGGGCCTGCGTGTCATACCGGGCGGCGGACGTGTTTTTACACGGATGTGACCGACGGGACCGAGGTGGAGATGATGGCGCCAGAAGGCTGACTGCGGACAGGGGGCTGTCTGCCCCCTCGCGCTGGCGCGCTCACCCCCGAGGATTTTTTTGGAACAGAGAAGGGGCAGGGGCGTCCGCTGGCGGCATGCCCACGAGGCGGCGGATGTCGTCCGGGCTGGCGCCTTCGGCCCGGTACTTGGACAGCGCGCGGGCGTCGTCGCGTTTGGCAAGCCGCTTGCCAGCCTCATCGCGGATCAGGCGGTGGTGGTGGTAGGCGGGCGTGGGCAGACCCAAGAGCCCTTGCAGCAGCACGTGTATCTTGGTGGCCTCAAAGAGGTCGGCGCCGCGTACCACGTGGGTCACGCCCTGTGCCGCGTCGTCGAGCACGACGGACAGGTGGTAGGACGTGCCCATATCGCGCCGTGCGAGGACCACAGCGCCGATGGTGTCGATGATTTCTTGGTAGGTAAAGGTGATCAGGCCGGTTTGGCCGTCTGCGCCTGCGCCGGTTTCGGTAAAGCTGGCAAAGAGCCCTGGTTCGCCCGCGCGGGGGTGAAAGCCGTTGCGCGCCAGTTCCGCTTGCCAGACATCCAGGCGCAACGCGGCGTCGCGCGGGCGCGGTGTCAATTCGGGCGGCAAGCCGCTGCGCGCGCGGTCGCGGCAGGTGCCGGGGTAAATGATACCGTCAGGGCCGGTCAGCGGCGCGCCCTCTTGCGGGGCGCTGGCGGCGGCGGCGATGTCGCGGCGGTTGCAGGTGCAGACAAAAAGCAGGGCGCGGTCCCAAAGTGTATCGAGGGCCGCGTCATAGGCCGTTTGCCGATCGGACTGGCGCAGCACAGGGGTGGGCCACCAAAGGCCCAGCCACGCCAGATCGTCATAAATCTGCGCCTCCCACTCCGGCTTGGACCGGGCGCGGTCGATATCTTCGATCCGCAGCAGGAAGGTGCCATTTTGCGCCATCGCCATATCGTGGGCCAGCAGCGCGGAATAGGCGTGGCCCAGATGCAGCGGACCTGTGGGGGACGGGGCAAAGCGTGTGGTGACTGTCACGCTTTTTCAAGGACGTAGACGGTGGACTTCAAGTCGATACCGGGCAGGTGGGGCCCGTATTCCTTGAATAGCAACCGGGCTGCGCCGCAATCGGTCCACTCGGCCACGCCACCTTCGTTTGCGGGGTCCTGCAGCGCATGATCGTTGAAGGAAAAGACCAGATGGCCGCCGCGCGGCAAGGCGCGCATCAACGTGTGCAACACCGAAATCGGGGCCGCGCCTGCACCGATCACACCGATGGCAGCCATCGCCGTATAGGGGCCGGGCGGCAGGTCGCCGCCCGCATCGATCTGGGCGAGACTGCGATAGACGCCCTTGGCGCGCGCGCCGTCGAGCATTTCGGCGGACAGGTCCACACCGTCGATGGCCGCAAACCCGGCAAGTTTTAGTGCAAGGCCCGAGAGGCCCGTGCCGCAGCCAAAATCCAGGACCGGCGCCGACAGGTCGCTCACCTGCGCCTTCAGCGCCTCGGCGCAGCGAGCGGGCGTGGCATAGCCGTTTTCGGCCACCTCGGCCTCGTAACTCGCCGCCCAATCGTCATACAGCGTCCGGGTCGAGGCGGCGTCGCGGGCCTGGTAGGCCTTGTCGAGAAATTTGGTCATAGGCGCAGGGTATGCGCCAAACGGGGCGGGCGTCTAGGGCTGATGCGGCAGTTAGGCGGCCTGCGCCTGCGGGGCCAGCCAGGCGTGCCAGTCGGCCTTGGCGCGATCCGTATAGGCCTTGTACCGGTCCTTGCGCCCGCGCCGACCGCCGCGCAAACCCTCAACCGGGGGGAAGAGGCCAAAATTTACGTTCATCGGCTGAAATGTCTTGGCCTCGGCCCCGCCGGTGATGTGCGTGATCAGCGCGCCCATCGCCGTGGTGTGCGGCGGGATGTCGAGCGGGCGGCTCAGGATGTCGGCGGCCGCCATGCGCCCGGCCAAAAGACCCATGGCTGCGGATTCCACATAGCCCTCAACGCCGGTGATCTGACCGGCAAAGCGGATGTGCGGGCGCGAGCGCAGGCGCATATCGGCACTCAGCAGCGTGGGACTGTTGAGAAAGGTGTTGCGGTGGATGCCGCCCAGGCGCGCAAAGCGTGCATTTTCCAAACCTGGAATGCGTTTGAAAACATCCGCTTGCGCGCCGTACTTCATCTTGGTCTGAAAGCCCACGATGTTGTAGAGCGTGCCCAGCTTGTTATCGCGGCGCAGCTGCACCACCGCATGGGCCTTGATGTCGGGCTGATGCGGGTTGGTCAGGCCCACAGGCTTCATCGGCCCGTGGCGCAAGGTCTCGCGCCCGCGTTCTGCCATCACCTCGATGGGCAGGCAGCCGTCGAAATAGCCCGCCGTCTCGCCTTCGTGGAACTCGGTCTTGTCAGCGGCCAGCAGGGCGTCGATGAAATCGTCATATTGCTGTTTGTCCATCGGGCAGTTGAGGTAGGCGGTGCGCTCTTCCTCGGTCTCGCCCTTGTCATAGCGCGACTGCATCCATGCCTTTTCCATGTCGATGCTGTCGAAATAGACGATGGGCGCGATTGCATCGAAAAAGGCCAGTGCCTCGGCGCCGGTTTCCGCCGCAATGGCCTGGCCAAGCGCGGAGGAGGTCAGCGGGCCGGTCGCGATGATCCAATGGCCGTCCTCGGGCAGGGCCGTGATTTCGCCATACACGACTGAAATGTTGGGATGGGCCAGCAGCGCGTCGGTCACCCCTTGGGCAAAGGGGTCGCGGTCGACGGCCAGGGCGCCACCCGCAGGCAGGCGGTGGGCGTCCGCGGTGCGCATGATCAACCCGTCCGCGGCGCGCATTTCCCAGTGCAAAAGGCCCACGGCGTTCTGTTCATCATCATCCGACCGGAACGAATTCGAACAAACCATCTCGCCCAGCAGCCCGGTTTGGTGGGCGAAAGTGCTCACTTTGGGCCGCATTTCGTGGATCACCACGCGCACGCCCATTTGTGCCGCTTGCCACGCAGCCTCGGACCCGGCCATGCCGCCGCCCACGATGTGAAGGGTATCTGTCATGCAGGCGATGTAGGCCAGACGCGGCGCTGGCGCAATGTGGCTTGGAAAATTTGCACTGAGGCTCTGGGGGAAAGGTGGACGCTTTTGGGGTCGCCGCTGCGGGGATGGTCGGTCAGAGAGAGGCTGACCTGGAGGGACCTTCCGCTCACGGCGACCCAAAATCGTCATCGGTTGTTGTTAACCGTGTCCCATTTGTGCCTCATTCGTGCCCAAATTACCAGCGCTGATTTGGAAACAATCCCGTCGCGGTTTGGACACAACCAGCGGTCGTGGCTATTGCGTCCAGTTGGGCGGGCGCTTGTCGATGAAGGCGGCGATGCCCTCTTCGGTGTCGCGGTCCAGCATGTTCTTCACCATGACCTCGCCTGTAAATTCATAGGCTTGCGCGATGGGCATCTGCAGTTGGGCATAGAACGCCTCTTTGCCGATCTTGACGGCCACGCCCAGCTTGTCGGCGATCCGGGCCGCAAGGGTGGCGGCCTCGACCTCCAGATCCTCGGGCGGGACGGCGTGGTTAATCAAACCCAAGGCTTGGGCGCGCTCGGCCTCAATAAAGTCGCCCGTGGTTAACATCTCGAACGCCTGCTTGCGCGGGATGTTACGGCTTAGCGCGACCATGGGGGTCGAACAGAAAAGGCCGATATTGACCCCGTTGACGCCAAAGCGTGTGCCATGCGCGGCCACTGCCAGATCGCAGGTCGCAACCAATTGGCAGCCTGCGGCGGTGGCGATCCCGTGTACTTGGGCAATCACCGGTTGGGGCAGGGACTGGATGCGCGCCATCATCGCGGCGCAGCGGTCAAAGAGGTCCTTGAAATAGGCGGCCCCACCATCCGCATCCTGCCGCCCGGCGGTCATCTGCTTTAGGTCGTGGCCCGCGCAAAACGCCTTGCCCGCGCCGGACAGTACCACGGCGCGCACGCCGCGATCCTCGGCAATCTCGTCCAGCGCGCCGTGCAGGGCGGCGATCATTTCGTCCGACAGGGCATTCAACCGTTCGGGCGCGTTCATCCGCAGATGGGCCACCGCGCCCGTGACCTCACGTTCCAGAATTGCCATCTTGCCCTCCCACCGGTTTCCGGCAAACCCTAAGGCATTGGTGGGCGGAGGAAAAGCATGGGTGTGGTGATGACCGCGGCAGAGATGAACGCGTTTCTGCAAAAGGTGTTTTTGGAAGTGGCCGGTGAATTCCACGTCGAAGAGGTGACCGAAACCGGGGTGACGCTGCGCCTGTTGGTACAAGATCGTCACCTGCGCCCGGGGGGTACAATTTCCGGCCCCGCCATGTTCGGCCTGGCGGATGTGACCGCCTATATGGTGACGCTGGCCCAGATCGGGCCGCGCGCGCTGGCGGTGACGACGAACTGTTCGATTGACTTTATGCGCAAGCCCGCCGCCGGGGTCGATCTGATCGCGCAGGGGCGGTTGCTCAAGCTGGGCAAGCAGCTGTCGGTGTCAGATGTGCTGATCTACTCCGAAGGGATGGACGCGCCCGTCGCGCGGGCCAGCCTGACCTATGCCATCCCGCCCCAAGGGGTTGATCTGCCTGCCTAAAAAGACCGGACCAGGGGTCGCCTGGCCCGGCAGAGGAAGAGGTCTGGCGGATGCCACGGGGATGTCACGCCCGCCAGAACACACGCCTGGCCTCAATCGAGGCATCAGCGGGTGTCAGCCCCACATCGCGCAGCTGGTGATCGCTCAGCTGCGCCAGCGCCAGCCGGGTGCGGCGGCGTGTGGCCCATTTTGACAACAGGACCGCGACACGCAGCGCGACAACCGATGCCGCAGGCATGCGGGCTTGAGCCGTCAGATAGGCCAGGTCGGGATGTGCGTGTGTCGCGAGACGTGCCATGGGAAACTCCTGAAATTGTATTGACACAATGTGGCGTATTTGCCATAAATAAGTGATACAATGCGGCAGCGTACTAATCCACGGAAATATTGTAATGAATACAATTTGGCAGCCGACCCTGCTCGACGCGCCGGGACCGAAATACAAGGCCGTAATGCAAGCCATTTGCGACGGCATCGCCGCCCATGGGTTGCAGCCGGGGGACAAGCTGCCGCCGGTGCGCGATCTGGCGTGGAAGCTGGGGATTACCCCTGGCACGGTTGCGCGGGCCTATACGATCCTCACCGATGACGGCACCTTGCGGGCCGAGGTGGGGCGCGGCACCTTTGTGGCGCAGCCGTCGGTCGATGCGCCGCTCACAGGCGATGTGCCGCTCGAGGTGGATTCCGTGCCCCATGGGGTCCCGCCGCAGGACCACCAGGTCAATCTTTTCTCGCCCCACTTGCCCAACACCGGCCAGGCCGCGTTGATCAAGGCGCTGCTGGCCGAGATCGCGGCCGAACCCCCCTCGGGCGTCATGCACTACCCCACGCGCGCAGGCGGGCGCCCGGCGCGCGCGGCGGTGGCGCAGTGGCTGTCCTCGGTGCCGCTGGGGGGCGTGGGGGCCGATGACATCGTGCTGGGCCATGGCGGGCAGAACGCGATCATGCTGATCTTTCAAACGCTGATGCGCGGGCGCCGCCCCACCGTCCTGGTCGAGGAACTGGCCTATCCCGGCTTTCGCCGCGCGGCAGAGCTGTTGCGGGCAGACGTCATTCCGGTTGCAATGGATGCGCAGGGTGTGATCCCCGAAGCGCTGGAGGCCGCCGCCCGTGCCCATGACGCGCAGATTTTCTGCACCTCGCCCGAGGTTCACAACCCCACCCTGGGCCTGACAGAGCTGGACCGCCGCCGCGCGCTGGCGCATGTGGCTCAACGCTGCGATCTGCAAATTCTCGAGGACGACTGCTATCGCCTTGGCGCGGCCCAGGCGCCCAGCTACCGCATGATCGTGCCCGAGCGCAGCTGGTATGTCTCGTCCATCTCGAAATCGATCACACCCGCCTTGCGCATCGGCATCGCGGTGGCGCCCAAAGGGCAGGCGGCCATTCTGCGGCGCACGGCGGAGTATTCCTTTTTCGGCCTCGCCACGCCCATGACCGATCTGTGCGCGCGGCTGCTGACCCATCCGCAGCTGCCGGGCATCGCCGACGCGGCGCGCGCGCGGATCAACACCTATGTCGAACGGGCGGTGAACACGCTGGGCGGCTATGACCTGGCCTGGCGCCGGGACGTGCCGTTCCTGTGGTTGCGCCTGCCCGCGGGATGGCGCGCGGGGGCGTTCGTGCAGGCGGCCGAGGCGCAAGGCGTGCGCATCCGCGCGGCCGAGGAATACGCCTGCCGCGAGGCGCGCGTGCCCCATGCAGTGCGCTTTGCGATCAACGCGGGCGTCAGCCTGGACAGTTTCGAAGGCGCGATTGTGCGTCTGCGCGACCTTCTGGACAACCCGCCCGAAACCATCGGCGTCTAAAGGATGCCCGCCGCGCCCCAGGCCAGCCCCGTGCCCACGGCGATGGCCGACAGCAGCGCCGCGTAGCCCGCCAGTTTCCAGGTGGAAAAGGGCCGCTCGCCAAATGTGCGCCCCTGCATGCCGCACACCACAACCTTCATCGGCGTGTCGCCGTAGCGATAGTGCAAAATCCACACCGGCAGCAGGATGCGGCGATAGTGAATGCCGGTCGTGTCGGTGTGATAGCCGATATTGTGCACGCCCGTCTTGCCAATGTGCCGCTTGATCTTGTTGCGCATCAGCAGCGCCTTGTCGCCCGCATTGGCCTCCAGCCCCTCTGCCACGCTCTGATGGTGCTGCTCGGCCGCAAAGCCAGCAAGATAGCCCGCGCGGTAAGGGCGCAGCCGGGCCGGATAGAAGTCGTGCAGGATGCCATCGCGGATTAATGGCGTCACATGGGGCGAGGCGGGCACCAGCAGATCGTCAAAGCGGATGCGCATCGCGCCGCGCACCTTTTTGGTGATGCTGCGCTTGTTCCGGCGCACGGTGTACATCGCCCAATAGTCCACCGCCTCATCGCTGTCGAAGGTCCAGAACGGCACGTACAGCCCCGCAACCCGCGCGCCTGCCACCACGTCGCGCAAATCGCCGGGGGCCGCCAGGCGCTTGGCCACCCAGCCTTGTGCGGCACGCTGCGCATCCGCTTGCGGCACGCGAAAGGGGATCAGCGCCATGGGGGCATAGCCTTGGTCGGCGCGTTTCAACACCACGGGTCCGTCGCAATAGGGGCAGGCGCTGCTCAGCTCTTGCGCGACAAAGGTGACGGTGCCGCCGCAGGTCTGGCACGACACCACGTGCCCTTCGAACATCGTGGGCGGCTCGGGCGCGGGGGCCTTGGGGTCAAAAGGGAACTCCGCCGCCGCATCCGCATCTTGCGCGTCCTCCAGCGGGTGCACGGTGCCGCAACTGGTGCAAGCCAGCGCTTGGACCGCCGGGTCATACAGGCACTGGCCCGCGCAGTTGGTGCATTGCAGCTCGGATTGCAGGGCGGTGACGGGGCTCATCCGTCCGCCTCCGCCAGGGCCATCGCGATCTCGAGCAGGACACGCAGGCGCAGCCATGACCGGTCGACGGCCCCCGCCAGGTCACCCGACGCACCCCAGTCGCCGATGATCGTGGCCAAAAACCAGGTGGTCATCAGCCAAAAGGCGACAATCGACCACCCGCTCAGACTGCGCAGAAACCCGGCAGAGCCTTGGCGCAGCTCATGCTTGGCCTCATAGACCGTAATCAGCTTGCGGACCGAGGCGATGCCGACAAGGCTTGCCACACCAATCAAGGCCAATGCGGCCAGCAAGGGCGGGATCAGGCCGATCAGCATGGCCGCGCCGGGCCTTGGCTGGATGTGGCTTGGTCAGGACCCCAGAAAAATGAGGTATTATGATACCTTAATTGCAAAGTACTGTTTTCCAATGGTTATTTCTACGCAACGCCCGTTGACCTGCACGTGCCCCCTCCATATAACCGCGCAATCCGAAATTCGACCCCCTAGGGATGCGACACATGAAAACCTTTACCGCAACACCTGCGGACATCGAAAAGAAATGGATCATCATCGACGCCGAAGGCGTGGTGCTGGGCCGTCTCGCTTCGATCGTCGCCATGCGCCTGCGTGGCAAGCACAAGCCTTCGTTCACACCACACATGGACTGCGGCGATAACGTCATCATCGTCAACGCCGACAAGGTGCAGCTGACCGGCAACAAGCGCCAAGAGCACCACTATTGGCACACCGGCCACCCCGGCGGGATCAAAAGCCGCACCAAAGAGCAGATGCTTGAGGGCAAATACCCCGAGCGCGTCGTGACCCTCGCGGTCAAGCGCATGCTGCCCGGCAACCGCCTGAGCCGTCAGATCATGACCAACCTGCGCGTCTATGCAGGCGCCGATCACCCCCACGAGGCGCAAAGCCCCGAAGTTCTGGATGTCAAATCCATGAACAAGAAAAACACCCGGAGCGCATGAGCATGGCCGACGACATCAACACACTCGAAGACCTGCAAGCCGTCGCCGGTGACGCCGCCCCCGAAGCGGTCGAGCTGGTGCACCGCGAGCCCGTGCGCGACGCCCTGGGCCGGTCCTATGCCACTGGCAAGCGCAAGGACGCGGTCGCCCGCGTCTGGATCAAGCCCGGTTCGGGCAAGGTCACCGTCAACGGCAAAGAGATGAACACCTACTTTGCGCGCCCGGTGCTGCAAATGATCCTGGCCCAACCCTTCACCGTCGCCGGTGTCGAAGGCCAGTTCGACGTGGTCGCCACTGTCAAGGGCGGCGGTCTGTCGGGCCAGGCCGGAGCGGTCAAGCACGGCGTGTCCAAGGCGCTGCAGCTCTACGACCCCTCGCTGCGCCCCGCGCTCAAGGCCGCAGGCTTCCTGACCCGCGACAGCCGCGTGGTGGAACGCAAGAAATACGGTAAGGCCAAAGCCCGGAAGAGCTTCCAGTTCTCCAAGCGTTAAGGCTGGGCATACCACCCAAGATATACAAACAGGCCGCACAGCGATGTGCGGCCTGCTTTCGTTTGTAGTCGTCGCGCGGCACCTAGCGGCAATACGTCCCCGACCGCACCGCTCCGCCATTTGTCACAGTTTTCGTAGCAAAGTCATAGCACCCGGCAATTCCTCCAGGCGCGTAGCGGATGTAATAATCTTCGCCTTCATAGCTGTAGTCCATGCTGCGGCTGCCATCGGGTGACTGGGTAAAGACCAACCCGTCCACCCCGCCACGTGGCGGGCGGCCGGGTGCGACGCGGCCACCGCCCACCGGGCTCAGTGGACGCACCCGGGGCAGGGCGTCGAAGTCGGCGACTGCGCCCATCAGGCACTGCACGATATACGGCGCCTCGGCTGAGGTATGGTAGCGGTAGCCAAAGGTGTCATCCACCTGGCCGTTGCACACGTCCAGCACCCCTGCAGGGATGGCCGACCCGTCGGGATTGGCGTCGCCGTAGATTGGATAGCCGTCAAAGGCCCACCCGATGATGGCGTCGGCCCCCTTGTTGTCCATGGTGTCGATCATGCAGGTGGGCGCCACGTGGTAGTGGTAGTCGTCGCCGCGCCCGGCATGGCCACCGCATATATCCAGCTGCCCGGTCTGAAACGTGTCGTGCCGCGCCTGGTGGTGCGCCAGGTCAGCCTCTGTCATCTCGCCGCCCGCTGTGTAGTCATAGATCGGCACGCCGTTCACCGCCACGCCCAGGGCCGCATCGCGGGTCAGGGGGGTGCCGCGCAGTACCGGGTCCAGAAGGATGGGGGCGGCATAGTTGGCGGGCACGGGCACCTGTTCGTTGGTGCCGACGATGCCTGTCATCAGCGCATGATCGGGGTAGGTGTCGGATTGGATCACCGCATGCGTGTCGGTGCAGGTCACCGTCACCCGGTCGTCGAACCCTGCCTCGGCGACAGAGGTTTGAACTGCCGCGCAATGGTCTTCATGTGCGAGGGTCGGGCTGGCCAGACACAGCGCGCAGGCGGCCAAAAACGGAGAAAGCTGGGGCATTCGGTCGATCCACATCATTCCAGCTCCAAGCGGCAAAGCACGGTGTTGCTCTGCTCTAAATCAGGGCCCCAAATCAGCGCGGCGCTGGGGTCCCATTTGATCCTGTCATAGCCATCCTTGGGATCGACCGCGCGGGCGGTGTACTCTTGGGCTTGGGGCCAGTCCGCGGCGTCAAAACCCGCCATGTCCCAGCCCACCGGTTCCTCTGCCGTCTCATAGCCACACGGACCCACGCCTGCCGCCGGGTCGCGCGCGTCCTCGCAGGATTTTTCCAGCGGGGCGGTGTGGATCACCAAGCATTGCCAATCGGCGTTGGTTACCGCCACTGTCGCGCCTGCAGCATCGCGGATCTGGGCAATTAGGCCGCCATCGCCCATCTGCTGGCGGCGGGTGCCGATATATTCCAAGCCTGTGTCGTTCTCTTTGAAATCCATCGCGACGATGCCGATGACCATTGGCCGATCTGCCTCAAAGGCAAAGCTTTCCGCGTTAAACGACCGTTCCGTGGTGATCGGCACGCTGTCCTCGGCCACCTGCGCGCCGTTTATGCGCATCTGGAACCAATTGTCGGCCCAAACATCTGCAGAGAACGTCTCGGCTCCCGCGGGTAGGGCGATCAGAAGGGGTAAAAGGGCGACGGTCGTTCTGCGCAACATGGCACGCGCTCCTGTGAATTTGGTGTTCACTACGTACAAGCTACGCGGCACGCCGCAAGTTCCGTCGCTGTCCCAAGAAGTCTTTGCGCGGCACGCTGCCAGAATCCGCTGCCTGCTAGCGCGCGTTCTGGCCTACGGCTGGCAGTCCGGGACGCGCCAGGCGCCCCGCCCACTGCGGTCGCATGGCCACGCCGCCGCTTGCATCCTCGCCCAAGGCCAGCGTTGCAGCGCGCAGGATGTTGATCCCTTCGTCCGAATTGCGCGGCAGCGCGCCGCCCGCGATGGGCGCGCCCACGCGGATGCGAAAGGGCTGGCGGTGCTTGTTCAGTGTCTCGTGAAACAGGGTGATGTCACGCAAGGTCGGGTGGATCAGGTCCAGGATATAGAACAGCGTCGAATTGCGCGCCTCGATATGGATCGGGATCACCGGCAGGTCGTATTTGCGCGCAATCATCGCCGCCGATGCCATCCAAGGCCGTTCGTACAGGCGCAAACCCCGCCGCTTGGCCAAGCGGCCCGAGGGAAAGATCACGCCCAGCCGATCCTCGGCCACCGCGGTGCGGGTATAGGCCATCGTCTCGCGCGTCTTGCCGTGGCAGCGCTTGTCCTTGCGCCACTCCACAGGGGCGATCATCTCGGCCAGCTGCGGCAGCACCTTTAGGATGTCCGCATTGGCATAGAAGAACAGATCGGGCCGGATCGGCGCCAGCATATGGTGCAGCATGATGCCGTCGGCAATGCCGGTGGGGTGGTTGGCCACGACAATCGCGGGCCCGGTCTTGGGCACGTGATGGAGGCCGCTGACATGCACGTCCTGCGCCAGCACCGCGCCCACATGATGCATCAGCCGCGCGGCGGACTTGTCCTCCAACAACGTGGCCATGTCGATGGTCTGATCATAGCTAAGCAGTGACATAAAGGTGCGGCGGGCAAACCGGCTTACGGTGCCCGGGCGGAACAGCCACGGGGCCCGTTCGGCCACCAGAGGATCCAAGCGCTCTTTCATAGATCAGCAACAATCTGATTTAAGCGTCAGTTCCATGACAGTTTTGCGAATTTGAGATGTCAGGACAGGGCAGAGGCCCCGCGCGCCTGCGGTGGGCGAAACCTGGCCCATCACCGCGCCCCGGCTCGGCAGGAATTGGCGGTTGCGACGCGCCTCTATTCGTCTGGTGGGATCAGGCCAAGGCCGCGCAGATAGATGCCGATACCAGATTCCAGCAGGTCCTCGGGCGGAAAGGGCGACGCGCGCCCGGGCGAGTTGCGGGCGAACAATTCGACCACCCCGTGGCTCATCGCCCAGATATGCGCCGAAAACATCGAGGCGGGGGGGCGCTTGTCGGCGGGGATATGCTCGCTCAGATCGCTTGCCGCCTTTTCAAGCACCGCATTGGCGCGCCCGGCCACATCCGCCAGTTCCGGCGTGCGATTGACCGAGATTCCGCTTTCAAACATCGCGATGTAATGGCCGGGAAAGCGGCGGGCAAAGGCCAGATAGGCCCGCCCGGTCGCCTCGAACGCGGCAAGCGCCGAAGGTTGGCCAGACTGATAGGCATGCTCCATCAGGTCGGCAAAGATGCCATAGCCCTGGCGCGCGCATTCCGCGATCAGATCCTCGCGCCCCTCATAATGGCGATAGACGGCCGCAGGTGTCACGCCTGCCGTCTTCGCCGCCTCGGACAAGGTAAAGCCGGTGGGGCCCTTGTCCTCGATCAGCACAAGGGCCGCATCGATCAAAGCCTGGCGTAGGTTACCGTGATGGTAGCCGCGTTTAGGCATCCCAGATGTCCGGGCCGCCACAGACACCTTTGTCAATCTCACCAATGGCTTGGCTGTCTTTGTTCGTGTAGTCCAGCCCGTGCAGTACGGTGCGGATCGCCGCCAGCCGCGCGCGTTTCTTGTCGTCGGACCGCACGATGGTCCAGGGCGCCGGGGCGCTGTGCGTTCGGTCCAGCGTCTCGCGGATGGCGGCGGAATAGGCATCCCAGCGCTGCAGGCCCTCGACATCTATCCAGCTCAGCTTCCACTGCTTCAGCGGGTCCTGTTCGCGCGCCATGATGCGGCGCAACTGCTCGGCCCGGCCGACATTCAGCCAGAACTTGAACAGGTGAATGCCGTCATCCACCAGCATCTCTTCGAACGGGGTGACTTGGGCGAAAAAGTGGGCGCGCTGTTTGGGCGTGCAAAAGTCGAACACATGCTCGACCACGCCGCGGTTGTACCAACTGCGGTCGAAAAAGGTGATCTCGCCCCCCGCGGGCAACTGCCGGATGTAGCGCTGGAAATACCATTCCGAGGCTTCGGTTTCGGTCGGCTTCGACAGCGCCACCACACGCGCGCCGCGCGGGTTCAGGTTTTCGCGGAACCGCTTGATAGTGCCACCCTTGCCCGCCGCATCACGCCCCTCGAACACGCAGGCGACGCGGGCGCCGCTGTCGCGGATCCAGGCCTGCATCTTGACCAGCTCGATCTGCAGCGCGTCCATCTGCGCCTCATAGGCCTTGCGCCCCATGCGTTCGTCATGGGGATAGCTGTCCGACAGGATGTCATCCTTGTGGGCCTTGCGGATGGCCCGGCGGACATCATCCGGCGCGCCGCTCTCGTAAAAGGCCGAGATGGCGCCGTCAAAGGGAAGGGTCATTGGTTATCGTCCCAAGTTACTGCTCTTAACATGCAATATGGGGGAGGGCGCCGCTTAACGCAAACCCGCACGGGTGGCGACGCGGTCAATCGCGGCGATCACCGCCTCGGGGGCGGCGTGTTGGGGCATGTGGCCGATGCCGGGCAACACGGTCAGGTTGGCGCCGGGGATCTGGCCCGGCACCTTGGCCGAATGGACCGACAGCGGCACGATGGTGTCGGTGTCGCCATGCACAATCTCGACCGGGACCTCGATGCTGCCATATTGTGCTGACATCTCAACCACATAGGGCCGCAGCCAGTTGACCTGCCGCGCATTGGCGCGCATCGACCCGCGACGCAGCGACAGGGCCGCGCCCACATGCTCCAGATAGCCATCGGGCGCGCTTTGCGGGGCAAAGATGCCGTCGACGGCGTTGTCCACATAGGTTTGCGGCACAAAGGCCGACAGCACCGGCACCACCAGCGCGCCGCCCCAGGCCGATCCGTTCACGGTATAGGTCCAGCCCAGTTCACCCGGCCACGGGTTCGCGACGCCCGCGATAGACACCATGCCCGCCAGATCGTCGAATTCCAGCGCCCAGGCATAGGCCACGATGCCGCCAAAGGAATGGCCCACAACGATGGGCCGGGTGACGTCCAGCTGGTCCGCGGCGGCCCTAAGCAGACGGGCCTGCTCGGTCGGGGTGGCATGCGCGGTGGACCAGGCGCGGCGGTGCGCGGGCGCGATCTGGTCGGTCCAGCCCATCCCGGGGCGGTCCAGCACGGTCACGCGGTAGCGGTCAGCCAGGCGCTGCGCAAAGGCAAAGGTATAGTCGCGCGCATTGCCCGACGCGCCATGCAGCAAAACCACATCCGGCCCGTCGCCCAGTTGCACCGCATGGACCGTGACGCCGTCCACATCCAGCAACGTGCCCGTCGGCGGATACTGCGCCGCGGCATCCCGGTCGCGTTTCAGCGCAAAGAATTGCACCAGCCCGATCGTCACCAAGACGATGAGCGCCAAGACTGCCAATGTTTTCATTATCTTACCCCCGCAGGTCCGTGCGGTCCTGCCCGATCCGGTTCATGTCGTATGGGGTGGTGAGATAAACCTCGCTCAGCCAATTGCCATAAAGAAGATGGGCGTGGCTGCGCCATCGGTTGGCGGGGGGCTGCGTTGGGTCGTTGTCGGGGAAATAACCGACAGGCAACGCGATCTCGGCCCCTTCGACCTGGACCGAGGCGAGGTCGCGGTCATATTCCTGTTTCAGCGTGTCGCTGTCATATTCAAAGTGGTTGAGGATATAGAGCGCGCGGTGCGCGGGATCCTCGATCAGGCAAGGGCCTGTCACGTCCGAGCCCAGGAGGATCGGCAGGCCCGCGGCCTCGACCTCGGGCGCGCGCACTTCGGTCCAGCGGCTGACAGGCACCACGCAATCATCTGAAAACCCACGCAAATAGGGCGAGGCCGGGGCCAGATTCGTGTGCCGGTAGGTGCCGAACAGCTTGGCGCCCAACAGGTGTTTCGGCACGCTGTGAAAGTGATGCAGCATCGCCATCCCACCCCAGCACACCCCAAAGGTCGAATGCACATGGGTCTGGGTCCAGTCCATGACCTCGGTCAACTCGTCCCAATAATCCACATCCTCAAAGGCCAGATGCTCGATCGGCGCGCCGGTGATGATCAGCCCGTCCAGCTTTTGGTCCTTCACTTCCTGGAACGGGCGGTAAAAGCTCTCCATATGCGCGGCGGCGGTGTTTTTGGTCATGTGGTCCGACATGCGGATCAGGGACAGTTCGATCTGCAAGGGGGTCGCGCCAATCAGCCGGGCGAACTGCGTTTCGGTCTGGATCTTCTTGGGCATCAGATTGAGCAGCCCGATCTTGAGCGGGCGGATGTCCTGATGCGCCGCAAGCTCTTCGTCCATGACCATCACGCCTTCGTTCGTAAGAACGTCATAGGCGGGCAGGGTGGAGGGGAGCTTGATCGGCATTTTGTCAGTCCTGACAGAGGTTTGGAATGCGTTTGACGCCTGTTCTTTGCATATTTGAAGAACAATGAAGCGCGTAGATAGACCTAAGCTGCGCGCCGCTCAAGGGCGGTGGCCACCAGGTCGATGAAATCCGCTTCACCTTTCAGTGCGCCGACCTCGTCCGCCGTGACGGTCACACCCCAGCGCGCCATCGCCTCGTATCGCGGTTGGCGGTGGGCCAGGGCGCGGGCGTAGGTCCAGCGCACGAAGGCGTCGGGGTCGATCTGTGTTTCGGGCACGCCGGTCTCGTCCAGATAGGCCTGCCAGCAGGTCAGCAGGAAGGCGGGTTGGTAGGCCATCGGCTTGGGGGCCGCGTCAAAGCGGGCGATCAGGGCGGCTGTGTGGGCGGCGTCGCCCTTGATCCACAGCGGCAGGCAGGTGGCGCTAAGGGCGGTCATCAGCGGGTCGGCATCGTCCGCCGGGTCCACCCATTCGCAGATCGACCCGCCGGTGTCGCAGATGAAATGCGGATAGCCATAAAGCCGCGTGGCGCGCTCTGCAAAATGCGCGGTGTCGTGCAGCGCCGACAGCTCGGACTGGCGGAACTGGTCCTGGCGGCGGCGGTATTCGGCGATGGGCAGCCCGCCCAGGGCCGGATCGCCAGGCTTGCCCAGATAGGTCGACACCGGGCTGAGGTTGTCGAAGGTGATGTTTGACCCGATGTAGATGCTGTCGCTGCGCAGCAGGTCGCGCAGGAACGGGACCTTCATCGCTTCGGCCTTGGCATTGTCGGCGATCAGCTCGCCCATATACCGCGTGCCGATACGGTAATCGATGGAGTAGTGGAACCACTGCCCGCTGGCGCGCACCGTGCTGGACATATACGTCTTGCCCAGGCCCGACATGCCATATACCAGCACGCGCTTGTGCGCGGCCGCGCGCCAGTGATCCGCATCGCGGTAGAGCATTGGTGATCCCATCCCCGTCTTTCCGTGCGGGCCGTCCTAGCCGTGGGGCGCGCTTGGGTCAACGCCGTGGCGCCGGATCCAGGCCCAGATGCGACCGTCTAGGATGATCAGGCCCAGGGCCAGCAGGGCAAAGCCTGCAAAGGCGTTGGGGCTCAGCGCCTCGCCCCGCACCAGCGCGCCCAGGGTGATGGCGACGGGCGCGATCAGCAGGGTGACCAGCATCAGGTTGCCGGACCCCGCCATGGCCAGCACGCGGTAATAGAGCAGGTAGGCCCCCGCGGTGGCGATGATCGCATAGTAGCCGATGGCGGCCAGCGTGCCGGGCTGCAGCGCCAGGGTGATCGGCCCGTCGACGAACCAGGCGGCGGGCACGGTGATCAGGCTCGACCCGGTCAGCATGCCCGCCGCGGCCACTTGCGGTGGTAATCCGCTGAGAAAGTTGCGCGCCCAGACGCCCGCCAGCGCATAGCTGATGGTGCCTGCGATGATGGCCAGTTGCGCCAGGCTGCGCAGATCGAAACTGCGGAAATTCTCCAGCCCGATGGCGGTGGCGACCCCGAAAAAGCCCAAGGCGACGCCCAGCCCCTTGCGCGGCGTGATCCGTTCGTCGGCAAAGAAAAGCGCCGCCGCGAGGACGCCAAAGATGGCGGTCGACGCGTTCAGGATCGAGGTCAGCCCCGTCTCGATATAAAGCTGGCCCCAGGCCATCAGTGCAAAGGGGATCACGTTGTTCAACAACCCCATTCCCAAAAAGCCCAGCCAGACGCGCGGGCTGCGCGGCAGCGGCAGGCGCATCGCCAGCACCACGGCCCAAAGCGCCAGCATCGCCCAAAAGGTGCGGTGCGCGACCGAGGTCAGGGGCGCCACCTCATCCAGCGCGATGCGGATCGACAGGAACGACCCGCCCCAGATCACGGCCAGCAAGATCAGCTCGGCCCAGGCGCGCCCCGTGAGTGTTTTTTGCATCATCATGGCGCTGTGCATGGCAGGGCCGCGCCCGCCGTACCACCCGTTTCTTGCGCAAAGAAAAACCCCGCCGGTGGGGCGGGGTCTCCCTGGTGTTCCAAGAGGGGCGGGATCAGAACGTGTACTGCACCCGCAAACCGGCCGAGATGGCCGAGTTGTCGGTAAAGGACCCAACCGGGTTGCCGCCAACCGACGGGATGGCGTCGCCAAATTGGGTAAAGCGGACGCCGCCGCTGACGCGCACATTGTCCGTCACCTGATAGGCGGCCCCGACGGTCAGGAAGGTGGCGCCGTTGGTCGACCCCAGCGGCGATACCATGTTGTCCTCGCCCTGCTGTTCCCAGCCGATGGAAATGCTGCCCGACCACTTTTCGTTGAACCGGCGGCCAATGCCCAATTCCGCATCCCACGCGTTTTCCAGATCGGTCAGCGACGCGCCGCCCAGTCCCACGGGGCGCACGGCCGTCACGCTGTAATGCGAAAAGCGGACCGATCCGAAGACCAGCGTGCCGGGTGCCACACCGGTCTGGAACGCCAACTCGATCGTTTCGGGCGTCGTCACCTCGGTGATCGACTGCGGGCCGATGGACGTGGTGCCAATCGCCTCTGATGTGGTCAGGTCGTGGTCGATCTCGGAATGATAGGTCAAGGCGACGCGCAGCGCGATCTCGGGGATCTCATAGGCGACACCGATCATATAGCCGAATGCGTCGTCGTTGTTGAACGTGGCATTGTACCCGTTCAGGCCCGCAGGCGCATAGGCCAGCCCGCCCAGCGACACGAAGCCGCCGAGGTTCTGATAGACGATGCCACCATGGGCCGAAAAATTCTCGGTAAACTTATAGCGGCCAAAGGCCGTGACCGCACTGGAATCGACAACGGCCGATGTCCCGGTCAGCACGGGCGCGGTCGGCCCGTAAAAGATGTCAGCGCCATACGGCTCGTCCACGATCAACCCGAACGAGATTTTCTCGTTCAGCTCGTATTTGATCCCCGCCCCCCATAGCAGGAAATCGTCGCCAATATTGCCCGTGGGCGACGTGGTGACGTCTGCGCCATCAATGCTCGGCTCGGTATAGCCAAAGCTGAATTCGACAACATTGCCGGGTTCAAAGATCAACCCCGTCGGGCGACCAGACCGGTCCAGACCAACAGCGTAAGCAGAGACGCTCGACGCCAACAGTGCGGCGCCAGCCAAAATGCCGGTTTTCATTTTAGTTCCTCCCAAGGTCGCGCACATTTGGTGTGAGTGGCTGCGCGATGGAACAGGGATAACGGTTTTCAACCCCTATGCGTCAATATTGACCCAAGGGCATTTGCACGCGCGTGACGGAGCGTCATAAAATTGTGACCTGCATGTCACAGCGCTTTGGACGGCCGTGTTTCCACCCAAATGTTGATGTAATTGCCCAAAAAGATCACCAAAGCGCCAACAAAGACCCAGATATCAACCACTTCGCCGTATACGAGCATTCCGACCACCGCGATCGTCGGCAGGCGGATAAAGTCGATGGGCACCACAACCGTGGCTGGCGCGATGCTCAGGGCGTTGGTCAGGCAATAATGCGCCATCAGGCCCGCGCAGCCGATTAAAAACACCCAAGGGCCGGTTTGCGAATCTGGCAGCGCGATGTCGCCGTCATAGCCTGCCATGACCAAACCCATGACCAGCTGCATGGTGGTCAGCCAAAACAGGATCGACGTGATGCCCTCGTGCCGGGTCAGCCGCTTGGTCAGCATGATCGTCACCGCAAAAAAGATGGCCGAGGACGCCGCGGTGATCACACCTGCGTTCAGGCCCTGCATGTCAGGGCGCGCAACGATCAGGATGCCGACAAAGCCCATGATGGCGGCCAGCGCACGCACGACCGTCAACCGTTCGCCCAGGATCAACGGGCTCAGGACGATCACCCAGATGGGCGACGTGAACTCCAGCGCAAAGACCTGGGCGAGGGGGATGACCGTGACGGCGTAAAACCACAGGTTCTGGCCTGTGAAATGCGCCAGGTTCCGCATCAGATGCGTGGACAGGCGCGCGGTCTGGATGTTGCGCCATACCCCCGTGGCCCCGGCCAGCAGGCATACGATGATGACACCCACAACACTGCGGTACAGCATCACCTCGAACGTATCGAGGCTATGCGACACCTCGCGCCCGGCCACCGCCATCAACGAAAACGACGCGATTGATCCAGACATCCAAAGTGCTGCCCGCAAGACCTGGCCGCCGTGTTGGGTCGTTTTGCCGTCTACCAAAACTTTCTTCCCTCCACGTGCGTCTCGGCAAATGCGTCCGACGCAGGTGGGCACCTGTGCGCGGGTGCCGCCCGCGCCACTACCGGCACGGCCATCACGGCCCGCGCCACCAAATCTCGGGCAGAACGATGTCTTCGTTCTCGGCAACGTTCGGATGATCCAACGGATGGGGTAGGGTCAACTCCGCCCCGGTTGCAAAGGCCTCAAGTACGTCGTTGCGGACAAATGTGATCTCGAGCAGCCTTGGCACGGCAACGCCCTTATACGTCGCGACGCCGCTGCAATTGTTCGGGTGCACGTGGCAGATCGAAAAATTGCGGTAGATCTTTTCAAAGATGGCAGAGAACGTACGCAGGAATTCGGGCTGAAACAGACGCTTGAGCCCGTGAAATTCGATCACCATCGTCGTGAATTGCGCCAGCGTCTCGCTGGATTCGTAGGTCAGCACATCGTATTCGGCGCCTTCGATATCCATCTGCAGGATGCGCGCCCGCGTGTCGTCGCCCACGCAATCAGCGATCCAGTCCGACAGCGTCACAAACTGCCCATGGGTGCGCGCGCCTAGGTATTTTGGCACAAACTCAAAATTGTCGTCCGACACAGGGGCGGATGCGACCGACGCGTCCGCCATAAATGACTTGATCCCGTAGGATGCGCTCAGTTCACGCTCGAACGTGGCGGTATAGTCAACGCCGGGGCTAAAGCAGTAGGCGATATCCGCCAAATTGTTCGGCAGCAAATAACCACCGTCGCCTGCGCCTCCGATCCGCACCATGTCGCAGGCAACGTATTTGCTGCGAAAGCGGTCCAAAAATCCGTGCAGGGCCGCGTCGGCGGACAGCTTCTCGATCGCGATCCCTTTGCTCAGGATGGCCTGCCGCAGCCGGTGTTCAAGTTTCATGTGTCCGCCCCTTGTCGCCCTGCGCCGATGCACGCGTTCCGCATTGCACCTATTCCCATTCGATGGTGCCAGGTGGTTTCGACGTGATGTCATAGGTCACGCGGTTGATACCGGGCACTTCGTTGATGATCCGCGTGGCCGTCTCGCCCAGGAAATCGTGGCTAAAGGGGTAATAGTCCGCCGTCATTCCGTCGACGGAGGTGACAGCCCGCAGCGCGCAGGCATAATCATAGGTCCGCCCGTCGCCCATCACGCCGACGGTGCGGACGGGCAGGATGGCGACAAAGGCCTGCCATATCTCGTCATACAGCCCATGCTTGCGGATCTGGTCGATATAGACAGCATCGGCCTCGCGCAGGATAGCGAGCTTGGGGCGCGTGATCTCTCCGGGGCAGCGGATGGCCAGGCCGGGTCCGGGGAAGGGGTGGCGGCCGATGAAATGGGCCGGCAGGCCCAATTCGTGCCCGAGCGCGCGGACCTCGTCCTTGAACAGTTCGCGCAGCGGCTCGACCAGTTTCAGCCCCATCTTTTCCGGCAGGCCCCCCACATTGTGGTGCGACTTGATCGTGACGGAGGGCCCACCGCTAAAGCTGACGCTTTCGATAACGTCGGGGTACAGCGTGCCTTGGGCCAGAAACTCGGCCCCGTCGATCTGATCCGCGTATTTCTGGAACACGTCGATAAAAAGGCCGCCGATGATCTTGCGCTTGGTCTCTGGATCGCTGACGCCGTCAAGTCTGCCCAGGAACAGGTCTGTCTCGTCCGCGTGGATCACCGACAGGTTCATGTGATCGCGGAACATGCCCACGACCTCTTCGGCCTCGTTCTTGCGCAACAGGCCGTGATCGACGAACACGCAGGTCAGCTGATCACCAATCGCCTCGTGAATGAGGGCTGCGGCGACCGAGCTGTCGACACCGCCCGACAGCGCACAGATCACCTGTTTGTCGCCCACCTGGTCGCGGATGCGCGCAATCGCCTCCTCGCGATAGGCGCCCATGGTCCAGTCGCCCCGAAAGCCCGCGAGGCGGACGAAATTTTCGTACAGCTTTGCCCCGCGAGGCGTGTGGTGCACCTCTGGGTGGAACTGCACGGCATAGAAGTTGCGCGCGGTGTCCGCGGTGATGGCATAGGGCGCGTTGGGCGAGGTGCCATAGACGTCAAAGCCGGGGGCCAGCCGCGAGACGTGATCACCGTGGCTCATCCACACCTGCTCGTCGCCTGCGTCGAACCAACCGTCCAGCAGCGCCAGGCTGGCATGGGGTGTCACGAAGGCGCGCCCAAACTCGGCGGTGCCGCCGCCGCCCGAGATTTTGCCGCCATCCACTTGGCCGCCCAGCTGCTGCATCATCACCTGCTGGCCATAGCAGATGCCCAAGACCGGCACGCCCATCCCCCACAGCGCGTCGGGTGCGCGGGGAGAGCCGGGACGGGTGACCGAATCCGGCCCCCCCGACAGGATCACCGCCTTGGGCGCCATGTCGTGCAGCACTGCGTCGGTGACGTTTTGATAAGGGTGGATCTCGCAATAGACGTTCAGCTCGCGCAGGCGGCGGGCTATCAGCTGCGTCACCTGGCTGCCAAAGTCGATGATAAGAAGGCGGTCATGTATCTGGTCGGTCATGTTCCGTGCAATAGGGGCGGGCTGCGCCACTGGCAAGCGCCGGACCGGGGCTCTGCCCCGGACCCCGAGGTATTTTTGGTCAGAAGAAGAGCCTGTGTCGCTTTTTTCCCGTGTGTGGCGTTCTGAGGCTGCGCAGCGGGGGGTAATCTGGGTAAGCAGATGCGCACGGGATCACACCAAAAGGGGGTGCGCGATGGCAGAGGCAGCAGTACGCAAACGCGGACGTGGGGGCGGCGGCGCCGCACGCCGGGCCGAACGCAGCGCCGTGTCGTTCGAAACAGCGCGGTTTATCGACCGCAACATTCCCAATTTCGAGGTGCTGACCGAAGAGGCGCTCGAGATCATCGAGCACAATGCCGAAACCGTGCTGGAAGAGATCGGCGTGAACTTTCCCGACAACCCGGCGGCCCTGGCGCGCTGGCGTGATGCGGGCGCAGATGTGGACGGCGACCGCGTGCGCATCCCCCGTGGGCTGGCCCGCACGCTTTGTGCCACAGCGCCGGGCCGCTATACCCAGCACGCGCGCAACCCCGAACGGTCGGTCGAGGTGGGCGGCAAGTCGCTGGTGCTGGCGCCGGTCTATGGCCCGCCCTTCGTGCGCGACGTGGACGGCGGGCGGCGCTATGCCACGATGGAGGATTTCCGCAACTTCGTGAAGCTGGGCTATATGTCCAAGTGGCTGCACCATTCGGGCGGCACCGTGTGCGAGCCCACGGATGTGGCGGTGAACAAGCGCCACCTGGATATGCTGCACGCCCACATGACCCTCTCGGACAAGCCCTACATGGGCTCGGTCACCGAACCCAGCCGCGCGCGCGACAGTGTCGAGATGTCGGATATCCTGTTCGGCGGGCTGGAGGGGCGCACGGTGATGACGTCACTGATCAACATCAACTCGCCCATGACCTTCGACGATGTGATGATGGGCGCGCTCGAGGTCTATGCCGAGGCCAACCAGGCCTGCATCATCTCGCCCTTTATCGTGGGCGGTGCCATGGCGCCCGTTTCCGTGGCGGGCACGCTGACCCAGGTGCTGGCCGAGGTGCTGGCAGGCATCGCCTATTCCCAGCTGTGCAAGGCCGGTGCGCCGGTGATCATGGGCGCCTTTGTCACCTCAATCGACATGAATTCGGGCGCGCCCACCTTTGGCACGCCAGAGGCGGCGCATATCACCTATGGCGCTGGGCAGTTGGCGCGCAGGCTGGGCCTGCCGTTCCGGTCGGCCGGGTCGTTTTGCGGCTCGAAACTGCCCGACGCGCAGGCGGCCTATGAGACGGCCAATTCGCTGAACATGGGGCTGCTCTCTGGTGTGAACTTTATGCTGCACGCCTGTGGCTGGCTCGAAGGGGGGCTGGTGTCGTCGTTCGAGAAATTCGTCATGGACGCCGACCAACTGGGCACGCTGCACCACCTGGCCGCCGGTGTGCAGATCGACGACAACGCCCAAGCCATGGACGCCATCCGCGAGGTTGGCCCGGGCGGCCACTATCTGGGCTGCGCCCACACCCAGGCGAATTTCCAAAAAGCGTTCTGGAAGTCCGATCTGCTCGACTACAAGCCGTTCGAGACCTGGGAAGACGAGGGTGCGCGCGACACGATGCAACTGGCCGCCCTACGGGTCAAAAAGATGCTGGGCGACTACCAACAGCCGGGCATGGACCCAAGCATACGCGAGGCGCTCGACGCCTATGTCGCGCAGAAAAAGGCGGCAGAGCCCGACAGCTTTATGTAAGCCTGCCTCACGCGGCAGGCTCTGACTGGGCGGCGCGCAGAATGCGGGCCTCGCCCACAATGGCGATCAGAATGTCGATGTGACGCAGCAGGCTGTAGGACGAATCGTCGCCCACGCGCTGGGCGTTCAGCTCGCCCTCGATCTCGACCAAACGCATCAGCGCGGCCCCGTGGCGCGGCAGATGGCCATAGCCCAAAAGACGGGGCAGGTGCGCGTCGCGGCGGTAGTCTTCGGCGCCGATTCGGGCGGCGCGCATCAACAGGCGTGGACGACGCAGGGTGTTCAGCATGGACAGGATATCTTGCATTTCCGGTGCTCCTTCAGCAGGCGCCAACCCAATCCCCATCAGGTCGGTCTGGGGCACCATTGCACAACCTGAACGGGTGTTGCGTCCTGCCAAACGCCGCCGTGCGTTCCTTTAGCAACTGTTTATCTTTTAGAAACAATGCTGCCCATATCGACGAATGTTAACGATCGGGTAACCAATGCACTTTTAAGTTGTGTGGATAACTTGTGGATAAGCAGACGGCCAAGATCCTGCACACGACTGAAAGAGGACGGACAAGACAGAATGGATCAGATTGATCAGTCACACCCCGTGCTGGCCGGGTTGCCCGGTTGGGTCCCCGATGCCGCGATGCACTATCTGGCCCATACCGAGGCCGGCCTGCCCATCCGCGAACTGGCGCGCAACTCGGGCTGTCATGCCTCGACCGTGCTGCGCCAGATCCGGCGCTATGAGACGCGGCGCGACGATCCGCTGATCGATGCGGTGCTGCGCAAACTGGGCGCGCGGGTGGTTCGAAAACAAACGTCGGTCGCACATGCGCAACATAAGGAACGCAATGCCATGCAAGCAGCCGTACAGGACACCAGTCCCGATACCCCGACGCTCAACCGCGACGCCCGGCGCATCCTGCGCCGCCTGTGTGAAACCGGTGCGGTGCTGGCCGTGGCCGTCGATATGGAAAAGGCCGTCGTTGTGCGCGATGGCGCCAGCGGCACCAGCACCCGCACCGCCGTGGTCGACCGCAAGGTGGCCGAGGCGATGGCGTTGCAGGACTGGATCAGCGCCGAACGCGCCGGGCGCATCACCCGCTATAAAATCACCGCCGCAGGCCGCACCGCCCTGGCCGATATGCTGGACGGTGACGAGGACGCAGCCCCCGGCCTGGCCGAGGCGCCCGCAGAGTTCGCCGACCAGCACCGCGTCTGGGGCGAACGCACGGTGCGCGACACCGAAACAGGCCAGCCGCGCAAGGTCCGCTATAACTTGGCCGAATCGCCGCTGACCGCACTTGCGCGGCGGCGCGACAAGGACGGATCGCCCTTTCTCGGCGACGATCTGGTGACCGCGGGCGAACGCCTGCGCGAAGATTTCGAACTGGCACAGATGGGCCCGCGCGTGGCCCAGAACTGGGACCGGTTCCTGACCGGCGGCGGGCGCGGTGGCTTTGGCCAGGACAGCGGCATCGGCAATGGGCCCGAACGCGCGCGGGGCCGGGTGGCCGACGCGCTCAAGGACCTGGGCCCGGGCCTGTCGGACGTAGTGCTGCGCTGCTGTTGCTACCTCGAAGGGCTGGAATCGGCCGAGAAAAAGCTGGGCTGGTCGGCCCGGTCGGGCAAGATCGTGCTGCGCATCGCGCTTATGCGCCTCAAGCAGCACTATGACGAGACGACGGGACCCGGAGGCGGCCTCATCGGCTGACATCTTCCAGGTTTTGTAGAAAGTGGCGCTGCGTCCCTCCCCGCAGCGCCATTTTTTGTGAGTTTGGCGATATTTTTGGGTCGGCGCCAAACCGGCAACCGTCCTGGGGCTCTGCCCCAGACGCGATTATTTCTGGGGCTCTGCCCCAGACGCAACTATTCCTGGGGCTCTGCCCCAGACCCCGGGATTTTTTTTAGAACAGAGAAAGGGACGGTCGCGTCCTTGTGCCGCTTGGTGTTCTGTGGAGGCGGGTCTATGTTACAAACAAGTTTAACGCTGAACTATCCCGAGGCGAGACATGCGCGACCTGAAAATTCCCGAGCAGCGGCACCCGGAAAAGGCGCGCCGCCCGGACAATCCGCAGCCGAAAAAGCCCGATTGGATCCGCGTCAAGGCGCCGGTGAGCAAAGGGTATCAAGACACCCGCAAAATCATGCGCGACAACGGCCTTGTCACCGTCTGCGAAGAGGCAGGCTGCCCCAATGTGGGCGAGTGTTGGAGCCAGGGCCACGCCACCATGATGATCATGGGCGAGGTCTGCACCCGCGCCTGCACCTTCTGCAACATCGCCACCGGCAAGCCGCCCGAGGACCTGGATGCGTTCGAGCCGGGCCGCGTGGCCCACGCAGTGGAAAAGCTGGGGTTGAACCATGTGGTCATCACATCCGTCGACCGCGATGACATCGCCGATGGCGGGGCCGAACACTTTGCCCAGACCATCCGCGCGGTACGCCACCGCAGCCCGAACACCACGATTGAGATCCTGACGCCCGACTTTATCCGCTGTGATCCCAGCGTCTTAGAGGTCGTTGTTGAAGCGCGTCCGGACGTGTTCAACCATAACCTGGAAACCGTGCCAGGCCTTTACCCCGAGGTGCGGCCCGGTGCGCGTTACTTCCACAGCCTGCGCCTGCTGCAGCGGGTGAAAGAGCTGGACCCCTCGATGTTCACCAAATCCGGCATCATGGTGGGCTTGGGCGAAGACCGCCAATCCGTCATCCAGGTGATGGAGGACATGCGCGCCGCCGACATCGACTTCCTCACCATCGGGCAGTACCTGCAACCAACACCAAAACACCACCGCGTCGACCGGTTCGTGCACCCCGATGAATTCGCATCCTATGAAAAGGCAGCCTTCGGCAAAGGCTTCCTGATGGTGTCCGCCACGCCGCTCACTCGCTCGTCTTACCACGCGGGCGACGACTTTGCCCGCCTGCGCGCCGCGCGGCAGAAAAAGCTAAGCCGCGCCTAAGGCAGCGCCAGCAGATAGGCTGCAATCGCCGCGCGGTCGCTGCGGGGCAGGCGGGCGAGGTTTTCGACCACCGCGGCCATCTGGCCGCCTGCGCTGTCGTAATCCGGGGTAAAGCCGGAGGTGAAATATTCCACCAGATCGCCCGCGCTCCAATCCAGTGCGGCTGGGGTGATGCCGGGAATGCGCCCCGGCCCCGACGGGTTTGGCGCGCCCGCCATCCACTGCGCGGTGTCGAGGCCGCCGGCCGCGTTGCGCGGCGTATGGCATTCGGCGCAATGCGCCAGCCCCTCAACCAGGTACTGCCCGCGCTTCAAAACGGGATCATCCCCCATATCGGCCACGTATCCGCCGGGCACAAAGGCCGCTTTCCACAGGCCCAAACCGCGGCGGATGTTGAACGGAAACCCCACCGCATGATCCAAACTGGCCACATCGCTGGCAGGCAACCCCTGCATATAGGCGAACAGATCAGCCACGTCCGCGGCGGTCATGTGCTGATACGCAGCATAGGGAAAGGCCGGATAGTAATGCTGCCCGCTGGGCGACACGCCCAGGGTGACCGCGCGGGCAAAACTATCGAGGTCCCAACCGCCAATCCCAGCAACCGGGTGGGACGAGATGTTGGGCGCGTAAAACGTGCCGAAATCGCTGGCAAAGGCCTTGCCGCCCGCCAACACGTCCGCGGCCCCGTCAGGGGCCACATGGCACGACGCACAGTCCGCCGCGTGAAACACCATGGCCCCGGCCTCGGCCGACGCGGCATGCGCCGCCATCTCTGCGGCAAACGCGTCGGGCAGGGCGCCAGGCCGGCTGAACCAGACCCCCAAACCAGCGCCAACCACCACCAGCGCCGCAAATCCGGTCACGACCCTCCGCATAACGCGGATCAGTTGCGCGGGCCGCGATAGGCCTCGTGACAGGCGCGGCAGGTGCTGCCCACGGCCCCCATCGCGCCGCGCAGGGCCTCTAGGTCAGTGCCCGCGGCCACAACCATATCGGTCGCGGCAACTTGCAGCGTCGTGGCGGCCTGGTCATAGCCTGTGGGATCGCTCCAGATCTCGGCCTTGGCCCGGCTGCCCGCGATGGCACCCTGTTCAGTGCCCGCAGGGTACAGCACGACCCGGTTCATCGACGCCGCCGCCGCCAGGTTTTCCGCCGCCGCCACGGCAATCTCGGCATCATAGGGCGCCTCGCCCTTGGCCATATCGCCCAGAACGCCGGTGTGATAGGACACCAAGGTCATCACGGATTTCCGTGACTTTACAGCGCCTTCCAGGTCAAGGTTGCTGTGCCCATCCGCCACGGCAGAGGCCGCGACGCCAAGCGCCGCACAGGCCGACAGGGTAAGGGTGAGAAATCGGGTCATATTACGCTCCTACATCCGGGTACGCAGGAACATAGCGCGAAAATGTCGCAGGCCCATGACGATCCGGCGCTGTTAACGGATGCGCAGGTGACCTGCGCAAAAGGTCAGCGGCGCTTAGGTAAAGCGCACCTTGCCAATATAGGGCAGGTTGCGATTGCGTTGGGCAAAGTCGATGCCATAACCGACCACAAATTTATCAGGGATCTCAAAGCCGGTCCAATCGGCCTTGACCTCGACCTCGCGGCGGCTGGGCTTGTCCAGCAGGGCGATGGTGCGCAAACGGGCCGGGTTGCGGCCCTGCAACAGGCGGATCACGTGCTGCATAGTAAATCCTGTGTCGACGATATCTTCGACAACCAGCACATCACGCGCTTCAATTGCGCCGCGCAAGTCCTTGAGAATGCGCACCTCCCGGCTGCTCTCCATCGCGTCACCATAGGACGACGCCTCAAGGAAATCGACCTCGATCGGCAGGTCCAACTCGCGCACCAGATCGGCGATAAAGACGAAACTGCCGCGCAGCAGGCCCACAACCACCAGCTTGTCGGTGCCCGCAAAGGTCGCCTCGATCTCGCGGCTTAGCGCCTCGATGCGCGCGGCAATCGCCTTGGCCGAGATCATCTGGTCTATGACATATGGCCGCTCTGACATGCACGTCCCCTTGATTTTGCAGGCCCGCCACGACACATGGCGTGCCAACCCGGTTCCCAAGGTTCTGTCTATCGCAATGCCAACCCACTCCGAAACCCGCTTCCTGCCCTATACCGCGCAGCAAATGTACGACCTGGTGGCGGATGTGCCGTCTTACCCCAAATTTTTGCCCTGGTGTGCGGCGGCGCGCGTGCGCAAGGTGACGCCCAAGGCCGATCACGAGGTGATGGAGGCCGACCTGGTGATCAGTTTCAAGGTCTTTCGCGAACGGTTCGGATCCTGCGTGGTGCTGTACCCCGACGCCAAAAAGATCAACACAGAATATATCGACGGCCCGTTCCGCTATATGAAGTCGACCTGGGCCTTTGCCGAGTCAGAAGGCGGGTGCGAGGTGTCGTTCTTTGTCGATTTCGAGTTCAAGAACGCGATCTTGCAGGGCATCATCGGCGTGGTGTTCAACGAGGCGATGCAGCGCATTGTGCGCGCCTTTGAACGTCGGGCGGCAGCACTTTATGGCTGAAACCGCGGGCCAGGCGTAACCCGGCCCTCCGGGGGGGATTTTTTTGGAACAGAGAAGCCTGGACATCACCGCGCTGGCCCTGGCCTATGCGCAGGCGGTGCCGCCCGCGGATGTGCGGGCCGTGATGCGGCTGTCGGTGCTGGACTGGGCGGCCTGCGGTAGTGCGGGCTGGGCCGAGGGCGGGTTTGCCGATTGGGCCCGTGCGCTTGGTGGTACAGGCGCGTGCACGCGGTTTGATGGGCGGCTGTCGGATCCGGCGACGGCGGCGCTGGTCAACGGCACCTTGTCGCACGCGCTGGACTACGACGACACGCACTTTGCCCATATCGGCCATCCGTCGGTTGTGACGGTCTCTGCCGCCTTGGCGGTGGCAGAGGCAGAGGGGGCTGATTTGGCCGCCATGGTGGACGCGGCACTGGTGGGGGCAGAGGCGTCAGTTGCGGTCGGCCTCTGGCTAGGGCGTGGGCACTATCAGGTGGGATTTCACCAGACAGCGACGGCGGGCGCCTTTGGGGCGACCGTGGCGGCGGGGCGGCTGATGGGGCTGGGGCCGGTGGCCCTGCGCCACGCTTTGGGTCTGTGCGCGACGATGGCCTCGGGCCTCAAGTCGCAGTTTGGCACGATGGGCAAGCCGCTGAATGCGGGCCTGGCCGCGCGCACCGGGGTCGAGGCGGCGACCTGGGCGCGGGCTGGGATGGCCTCCTCTGCCGACGCGCTGGATGGCCCGCTGGGCTTTGGCCCCACGCATCATGGTGCCGCTGCGGATGTGGCGATGGACTGGCGCATGGGCGATGTCAGCCACAAGTTTCACGCCTGCTGTCACGGTCTGCATGCCGCGCTCGAGGCGGTGCGGGGCCTGCCGCTGGCCCAAGCCGCACGCATCACCGTGCACACCCATCCGCGCTGGCTGACGGTCTGCAACCAGGTGGCGCCGACGACGGGGCTGGGTGCCAAGTTCTCCTATGCCCACGTGCTGGCCATGGCCGCGCACGGGCATGACACCGGCGACATCGCGGCGTTTACGGACGCAAACGCGACCGACAAGGCCATGGTCGCCTTTCGCGAGCGGATCACCGTGCAGGGCGATGACAGCCTGACCGAGATGCAAGCGCGGGTGGTTGTGGACGGCACCGCGCACAGCCACGATCTGGCGGCACCGCTGGCCTTTGATCAGCGCCGCGCGCGCATCGAGGCCAAAGCGCAGGCTTTGGTGGGCGCGCGGGCCGACAGGCTGTCGCAGGCGATCGGGGCAGGGGACTTGGCCGCCTTTGTGGCGGCGCTTGCGCCCTAGCCGGACAGCCGCCCCAGCAACAGCCGCAGCGCGTGATCCCGCGCCGCGGCGCGCACATGGGCCCGGCCCAAGGCGCCGAACTCGACCGTCTCCACCACCACACCGGCCGCATCGGCCACGCCAAAGCATACAAGGCCCTCGGGCTTGAACTCTGACCCGCCGGGCCCCGCGATGCCGGTGATCGACACGGCCAGACCCACGGGCGCCCGCGCCAGCGCGCCGATGGCCATCTCGGCGGCCACGGCCTCGCTCACCGCGCCATGGGCGGCCAGCGTCGCCTCGGCCACGCCCAGCATCTCGACCTTGGCGCGGTTGGTGTAGGTGACAAAGCCGCGCTCGACCACCGCACTTGACCCCGGCACATCCGTCAGCGCGCCCGCGACCATCCCGCCGGTACAGCTCTCTGCCGTGGCGATCATCACGCCCTTTTCTTTTGCCAAATCAAGGACGTCCACGGCCAAGCTCATGCCATCAGCACCCCATGCGCCAAGGCCGCCAGCGCCAGCACACCCACCGCCGCAAACACCCCCGCCACCACATCGTCCAGCATCACCCCCAGCGCATCGCCGCGCCGGTCGGCGGCACCGACCCACCAGGGCTTCCAAATGTCGAACAGCCGGAACAGCGCAAAGGCCGCGATCCACCCCGGCCACATCACCAGCACCTCGATCCCCCGATCCCAGGCGGCATAGCTGAGCGGCGCCAGCGCGATCCACTGGCCCACCACCTCGTCAATCACCACCTCGGACGGGTCGTGATCGGCCTGCCCGGCGGTCACCTGGCCCGTCGCCCACCAGCCTGCGGCAAACACCACCACCGCGCTCAGCAGCAACAGGGGAAACCCACCCAACTGGTGCAAGGCCCAGGCCAAGGGCAGGGCCACCGCCGACCCCCAGGTGCCAGGGCCGGGGCGCAAATACCCCACACCGCCCACCGTCGCGATCACCTGCGCAATCATCGGGCCACCAGGGCGGCGGTCGCGATGCACGCGATGCCCTCTCCACGCCCGGTAAAGCCCAACCGCTCGGACGTCGTGGCCTTGACCGACACGCGCGCGGCCTCCAGCCCCATGATCTTGGCCATCACCGCGCGCATCTGCGGCGCATGCGGCCCGATCTTGGGCTGCTCGCAAATCAGCGTGCAATCGACGTTGGAAATCTCAAACCCCATCTCGCGCGCCAACCCCACCGCATGGCGCAAGAATATCTCGCTCGCCGCGCCCTTCCACTGCGGGTCCGACGGCGGGAAATGCTGGCCGATGTCGCCCTGCGCCAGCGCGCCGTAAATGGCGTCGGTCACCGTGTGCATGCCCACATCCGCGTCCGAATGGCCCACCAGCCCCGCCGCATGGGGCACCACGACGCCGCACAGCGTCACGTGGTCGCCCGGCCCAAAGGCATGCACGTCAAACCCATTGCCCAGCCTAATGTCCATTTCGCGCCCCCAAGATGCGTTCCGCCCGGGCAAAATCCGCAGGCAGGGTGATTTTCAAATTGTCTTCGTCGCCCGGCACAATCGCCACGTCGATCCCATGCGCGCGCGCAACCTCGACATCATCCGCCGCCCCGCCCGGATGGGCTGCATGCGCCGCCCGGATCGCGGCCAGGTCAAAGCCTTGCGGCGTCTGCGCACGGTAAAGGCCCGTGCGGTCTTGCGTGCCGGTCACCAGGCCCCCGGCGCCGGTCCACAGCGCATCCGTCACCGCCAGCGCGGGCGCCGCACCTGCGTGGTGGCGCAAGGCCGCCAAAACCGCGTCCATCGTGGCGTGGCGGACCAACGGGCGCGCAACATCGTGGATCAACACCGCGTCGATATCCCCCGTCACCGCCGCCAGGCCCGCGCGCACCGATGCCGCGCGGTCCGTACCGCCCGTGGCGACCGTCGCCCCCTCCAGATAGGGGGCCGCGCGGTCCATGTCATCCGCATGCAGCACCAGCACGATCTGGGCCACCTGGCGATGGCTGCGAAACACCGCCAGCGTCTGCGCCAAGACCGGCACGCCGGCCAGCATCTGCCACTGCTTGGGCACCGGCCCACCGGCCCGCTGGCCGCGCCCTGCCGCGACAATCACCGCCGCTGCGTGCCTCATATCTCGCACCCGCCTCTCATGGTCCCGTCTCTAGGGGCTTGCGCAGGGTCTGTCCATGGCTGGACAAGACTGCCTATAAATTAGGCATAGCACCTAACCTGCCGCATCAAATGCCTTTGTCATAATTGAGTGCGGTGCCGCCGTGCTATAGCTGAGAACAACCGCACAAGGATTAGGCACTTCTTCATGGCCAATGGCCCCCTCGACATGACGGCTCCGGTGATGCTCGCCCCGATGGCCGGGATCACCGACCTGCCGTTCCGCAGCCTCGTGGCGCGGTTTGGGGCGGGCATGGTCGTGTCGGAAATGGTGGCCAGCCACGACATGCTCAACGCCCGCCCCGGCAGCCGTGAAAAGGCGGAACTGGGCCTGGGCGCCGCAGGCACCGCCGTGCAGCTTGCAGGACGCGAGGCCGCACCCATGGCCGAGGCCGCGCGCATGGTCGCGGGGCAGGGCGCGCAGGTGATCGACATCAACATGGGCTGCCCCGCCAAAAAGGTGACCCAGGGCTATTCCGGCTCGGCCCTGATGCGCGACCCCGATCACGCGCTGACGCTGATCGAGGCTGTGGTGAATGCGGTCGACATTCCCGTCACGCTCAAGACGCGGCTGGGCTGGGACGATGCGATGATGAACGCGCCCCAAATTGCCGCCCGGGCCGAGGCCGCAGGCATCGCCCAGATCGTCATCCACGGGCGCACCCGCTGTCAGTTCTACAAAGGGCGCGCCGATTGGGCCGCCATCCGCGCCGTAAAAGAGGCGGTGCGCATTCCCGTGATCGCCAATGGCGACATCGTGGACGCCGCTACCGCGCGGCAGGCCCTGGACCATTCGGGGGCGGATGGTGTGATGATCGGGCGTGGCGCCCAAGGCCGCCCTTGGCTGCTGGCGCAGATTGCCCACGCGCTCTACGACACGCCCGCGCCGCAGGTGCCCACCGGGGCAGAGCTTGTGGCGCTGGTGCAGGATCACTATGCCGCGATGCTGCGCTTTTACGGCGACGTGCTGGGCCTGCGCGTCGCGCGCAAGCATCTGGGCTGGTTCATGGACACCGCAGGCACCCCGGCTGCGGCACGGCGCGCCGTGCTGACCGCCAAAACCCCGCGCGAGACGGCGGCGCTCTTGCCCCGCGCGCTGCAACCCCAGCCCGGGATGGCCGCCGCGTGACCGGCGGGGGTGACCTTTGGGCCTCGTTGCCCGTGCCTGCCATCGTGATCGGGCCGGGGGACGAGATTGTCGATATCAACTCGGCTGCCGAAGGGTTCTTTAACTCCTCGGCCAAAACCATGCGCGGCATGCCGCTATGGGATCAGCTGGCCGTCGACGCCCCGCTCGAGGACAGCCTGGCGCGGGCGCGCAAGAACGGCACGCCGCTTTTTGTCAACGACGTCGATGTGGGCAATGGCCAGCGCGCGCCGCTGCAATGCGCGCTGCAAATCGCGCCGCTGGTGGGCGCGCCGGATCACATGGTCATGATGATCTCGCCCCGCGAACTGGCCGGGCGGATGACGCAGAACCATTCGGTGAAATCCGCGGCCAAGTCCGCCATCGGCATGGCCGAGATGCTCGCCCACGAGATCAAGAACCCGCTGGCGGGAATCACTGGCGCCGCACAACTGCTCAGCATGAACCTCGAGGCCGATGACCTCGAACTGACGGACCTGATCGTCGCCGAAAGCCGCCGCATCGTAAAGCTGCTGGAACAGGTCGAACAGTTCGGCAACCTCTCGCCCCCCGATCTGCGGGCGGTGAACCTGCACGATGTGCTCGACCGTGCGCGGCGCTCGGCGCTTTTGGGGTTCGGCGCGCAGATGAACATTGTCGAGGATTACGACCCCTCGCTGCCCTTCGCCATGGGCGACCCCGATCAGTTGCTGCAAGTGGTGCTGAACCTGCTGAAAAACGCCTCCGAGGCGGCAGGCAACGCGGGCGGCACGATCCGGTTGCACAGCTATTTCGAACACTCGTTCCGCCTGCGCCGCGCCGACGGCTCAGGCATGTCGCTGCCCCTGCAGGTCGAGATTATCGACGACGGCCCCGGCCTGCCCGAAGGGATCGCCGCCGACATCTTCGACCCGTTTGTGTCGGGCAAGGAGAACGGCACCGGCCTCGGGCTGGCGCTGGTGTCCAAGATCATCTCGGATCACGACGGCTGGATCTCGGTCACCTCCGTGCCCGGCCGCACCGTCTTCCGCCTCTCTCTCCCCCGCGCGCCCAAAGCGGCGCTTATCGCCGCGCAACAAGAGGACTGAACCCATGGATGGCACCGTACTCGTCGCCGACGATGATCGCACAATCCGCACCGTCTTGACCCAAGCGCTCACCCGCGCCGGCTGCAAGGTGCACGCGACCTCATCGCTCACCACGCTCATGCGCTGGGTCGGCGAGGGCAAAGGCGACGTGGTGATCTCGGACGTGATGATGCCCGACGGCAACGGCCTGGAAATGCTGCCCAAGATCAGCCAGGACCGCCCCGGCCTGCCGGTGATCGTGATCAGCGCGCAAAACACCATCATGACCGCAATCCAAGCGGCCGAGGCCGAGGCCTACGACTACCTCCCCAAACCCTTCGACCTGCCCGACCTGATGAAACGGACGGCCAAGGCGCTCGAACTCAAGGCCCACGCACCCGCGCGCGAGGTCGACGACGAACGCCCGGACGAATTGCCCCTGGTCGGGCGCACCGCGATCATGCAGGCGCTCTACCGCGTGGTCGCACGGGTGATGAACACCGACCTGCCCGTGCTGATCTGGGGCGAAAGCGGCACCGGCAAATCGCTCATCGCGCGCGCCATCCACGACTTCTCCGACCGGCGCACGCTGCCCTTCCTCACCGTCACCGCCGCCGAACTGCAAGACCTCGAAGGCCCCTCGCGCGTGCTCGCGCGGGTCAAGGGCGGCACGCTCCTGATCGACGAGATCGGCGACATCCCCGAAGACCTGCAGGCGCGCATCGTGCGCATGATGGACACGCCCGGCGAATACGTGCCGCGGTTCCTTGCCACCTCGCAAACCGACCTCACCGCGGCGATGGAGGCGGGGATGGTCCGCAAGGACCTCTACTACCGCCTGTCCGGCGCCACGCTCAACGTGCCCGCACTGCGCGAACGGGTCGATGACATCCCGCTGCTCGCCGAACACTTCCTCGTCCGGGGCGAAAAATCCGGCCAATCCCGCCGCGTCCTGTCCGAAGCGGCGGCCGAGATTTTCCGCACCTACAGCTGGCCCGGCAACGTCCGGCAACTGGAAAACGCCGTGCGCCGCCTGGGGCTGACCAGCCGCGCCGTCGAAATCACCGCCTCCGAGGTCGAACAGGTCCTCGGCAGCCAGCCCGAGCTGGAACCGATCCGCAGCGCGGGCGATACCGAAAAACTGGGCGCAAGCGTCGCGCGGCACCTCAAACGCTACTTCGACCTGCACGGCAACATGCTGCCGCCCCCCGGCCTCTACCAACGCATCCTGCGCGAGGTCGAGGCGCCGCTGATCGAGATCGCCCTTGATGCCACCGGCGGCAACCAGGCGAAATGCGCCGATTTGCTTGGCATCAACCGCAATACCCTGCGCAAGAAAATCACCGATCTGGATATAGAGGTGACACGGCGTCGAAAATTGATGTAATACTGCCACACAACCCGTGGCGCCCGCGCCGCACTGGCGCGGGTGATCACCGGATATGGCGGTAAAGGCACATAGGTGCCACATCATCGAGGACGTGCCAGGTGGCATCAGGGACACGCACCAATTGGTGGATGACCTTTACGCGTTTGCGCAGACGGCGGCGCCTGCGGAATGCCGCGACCCTGGGCCTGGTCCTCTTGGGCCCGATCCTGGCCGTGCTCACCTTCCTCGTGCTCGGCCCGCTCGACCAGGGGGCCAGCCCCTTTGCCCTGCGCCTGGTGCTGCTCGCCGACCTCGTCTACGCGCTGGTGGTCGCGGCCCTCGTCTTGGCGCAGATCGCCCGGCTGATTGCCGCCCGGCGCGCAAAATCCGCAGGCTCGCGGCTGCACTTGCGCCTGACCGCGGCCTTTGCCCTGCTGGCGCTGATCCCCACCGTCACCGTGGCCGTCTTTGCCGGGCTCACCATCAATATTGGGCTCGAAGGGTGGTTTTCAGACCGGGTCAGCCGCGTGGTCGGCGCCTCCCTCGCGGCGGCAGAGGCCTATGAGAGCGAACAGCGCCAGGACCTGATCGCGGATGCCCGCGCGCTCGCACGCTATATCGACAACGTGCGCGGCGCCCGGCTGGTGGGCGACCGCGAGGTGCTGACCGACGGGCAGTTGCAAGTGCAGCGCGGCCTGCGCGAGGCCTATCTGGTGGATGGCACCGGCGCCTTGCGCGCGCGCGGCGACCGGTCCTATCTCTTTGATTTCGACCGGCCCAGCCAGGATCAGATCACCCAAGCCATCGACGCAGGCGGGCTGGTGATCGAGGATTGGGCCAACAACGAATTCCGCGCGCTTGTCCCGCTTGGCAGCTATCTCGACCGGTTCCTCTATGTCAGCCGCGATGTGGATGGAGAGATTTTGTCGCTGCTCGACGAAACCCAGGAAACCGTCCGCCTGTACCAGCAACTGGAAAGCGACCGGGGCCGCGTGCTCTTTGACTTCGGCATGCTTTATTTGGGCTTTGCCCTGGTCTTGATCCTCGCCGCCATCTGGCTGGGCCTGTGGTTTGCCGAACGCCTTTCGGGTCCCGTTGGGCGGCTGACCGGGGCGGCCCAGCGGGTAGGTGCGGGTGATCTGGACGTACAGGTGCGCGAGGAAGAAGGCGATGACGAGATCGCGATGCTCGGACGCTACTTCAACCAGATGACCAAGCAGCTCAAGGGCCAGCGCCAGACGCTGCTGGCCAACACCGAACAGATCGAACGGCGCCGCAGGCTCTTTGATTCCGTGCTCAGCTCGGTCACCTCGGGCGTCGTGGGCGTGGACGCCCAGGGCCGCGTGACCTTTGTGAACCGCTCGGGTGCGCGCCTGCTCGATTGGCAGGAAGACCGCGAAACCGTGCCTCTGGCTGTCGCCGTGCCCGAATTTGCCGCGCTCTTTGCGCTCCTGCGCGCCTCCGCGCAGGAGGTGACGCAGGGCGAGGTCAAGGTGACGCGCAACGGGCGGCTGGAAAACCTGCTGGTCCGCATGTCCACACGGCGCAGCGCCGCAGGCACGCTCGAAGGCTACGTCGTGGCCTTTGACGACGTGACCGACCTGGTCAGCGCACAGCGCATGGCCGCCTGGGGCGACGTCGCCCGCCGCATCGCGCACGAGATCAAGAACCCGCTGACCCCCATTCAGCTCAGCGCCGAGCGCATCAAACGCAAATTCGCCCCCAAGGTGGGCGAGGACAGCGACAGCCTGGAACAGATGACGGACGTGATCGTGCGCCAGACCGGCGATCTGCGCCGGATCGTCGACGAGTTTTCCAAATTCGCCCGCATGCCCGAACCCGACCGGCAGCGTCACGACCTGGTGGCCATCGTGCGCGATGCAGTGACTTTGCAGCAGGCAGGCCAGCCCAAGGTCGAGATTGCGGCAGACCTGCCCGAGGGCGATATCCTGGCGGACGTGGACGCCACGATGCTGTCCCAGGCCCTGACAAACTTGATTAAGAACGCAGGCGAAGCCATTGATACCTTGTATGAAAAAGGCGACGTACCGCAGGGCCACACCCCGCGGATCAAGATCCGCCTTACGGCCAATGCCATAGGCGCGCGCATTACGATTTCCGACAACGGTATCGGCCTGCCCGAAGACCGCGCGCGGCTGTTCGAGCCGTACGTGACCACCCGCGACGAGGGCACCGGCCTGGGCCTGCCCATCGTCAAAAAGATCATTGAAGAACACGGGGGCACGCTGACCCTCGACGACGCGGCCCCGTTCGAGGGCCAGACACATGCTGGGGCGATGGCGGTGATTGCGCTGCCCGTGACCGTCCCGGCACAGATTGAGCAGGAGCATATGGCATGAGCGATATTCTGATCGTTGACGACGAACGCGACATCCGCGAGCTGATCTCGGACATCCTGGAGGACGAAGGCTATGCCACCCGGCTGGCAGGCAACTCGGATGAGGCGATGGGCGCGATCAACACCGCAGCGCCGGGCCTGATCATCCTCGACATCTGGCTCAAGGACAGCCGGATGGACGGGATCGACATCTTGAAGACGGTCAAGCGCGACAACCCGGACGTGCCGGTGGTGATCATCTCGGGCCACGGGAATATCGAGATCGCGGTGGCAGCGATCAAGCAGGGGGCCTATGATTTTATCGAAAAACCGTTTAACATCGACCAGTTACTGGTCGTCATCCGCCGCGCGATGGAAACAAGCCGCCTGCGCCGCGAGAACCAAAGCCTGCGCCGGACCGAGGCAACGCCGTCAAAGATGATCGGCGCCTCGGCGAGCTTCCGCGGCCTGATCTCGCAACTGGACAAGGTGACCAAATCGAACGGCCGGGTGATGCTGACCGGCCCTGCGGGTGCGGGCAAAGAGGTCGCGGCGCGTTACGTCCACGCCAAGTCGAACCGCGCGGAGGCGCCGTTCATCACCGTCAATTGTGCGGGCGTGGCACCTGAAAATATGGAAGAGGTTCTGTTCGGCCGCGAGACGCCCGAGCGCGGGGTGGAGCCTGGTTTGCTAGAGCAAGCCCATGGCGGGGTGATCTATTTCGACGAGGTCGCGGACATGCCCATCGGCACGCAGTCCAAGATCCTGCGGGTGCTCGTGGACCAACAATTCCAGCGCGTGGGTGGCACCGACAAGGTGCGGGTGGACCTGCGGGTGATCTCCTCCACCAACCGCGATCTCGAACAGGCCATCGCTGCCGAGACGTTTCGCCAAGAACTGTACCACCGCCTCAACGTTGTGCCCATCGCGGTGCCCAGCCTGGAGGAACGGCGCGAGGACATCCCCGTGCTAGCCGCGCATTTCATCGAAGAGTTCAACACCGCCCAGGGCCTGCCCAAGCGCGACCTGACCGACGATGCCGCCGCGCTGTTGCAGACGATGGTGTGGCCCGGCAACGTGCGCCAACTGAAGAACATGGTCGAGCGGGTGCTGATCCTGGGCGACGGCACCGGCCCCATCGAGGCGCGGGAGCTGCCAGGCTCGGACGAGCCGGAGGGTGAGGAAGGGCGCGTGGTGCTGTCGGGTGCGCTGGCAACGCTGCCCCTGCGCGAGGCGCGCGAGGCGTTTGAGCGGGAGTATCTGCTGACCCAGATCAACCGCTTTGGCGGCAACATCAGCCGCACCGCGAACTTTGTGGGGATGGAGCGGTCGGCGCTGCACCGCAAGCTGAAATCCTTGGGGGTTGTGACCTCGTCCAAGGCCGGTGCGCGGGTGGCGCATCTGGATGAGGAGGAGGTGCAGGCGTCTTGACTGTCCCCGCGGGGACAAAATTATATCCAGAAAAATCAATCGACTAAGGGTTAATTTTGGGTTAACGGGCGCGTGTCCCCAGCTGCGCCAGCACATCGAGCCCCTGCATATTCAAAAAGTGCAGCATGTCGATAAAGACCCAGTTTTCGGCCAGCTTGTCCCCGTCGCGGCGGTAGATGTCGACCACGCGCATGTCCGCCATTCGGCCCGAGGGCGGCAGGCCCAGATAGGGGCCATCGCACGCCATCGTCAGGTTGGGCCAGCCAAAAAAGCCGCCATAGGTCCCTTCGGCCATCCGGCAGATATGGCCGTTGAACGTGCGCGCGCCCAGCTGGGTGCGGAACGGGCGCTGGTGCTGTTCGATATAGCGGTCGATGGTATAGGTGGCCCCAATGCCGGTCGGCCCCCACCACAGCATGTCGTCATGCCAGTCACGCGCCAGCGCATCGCGCGGGGCGGGCGGCGTGTCGGCGGTGTTGGCCTGGCTGATCGCGTGCATCATCCGGTGGATCACCGCGAGGGTCTGCGCGCTTTCGCCCGGGTCTTGGGCGTCAAAGAGCAGACCGTCATGGGTCATTGGCCCCGGTTGCACCAGCTGCGCGCCGGTCATGCCGGGCAGCGGGTACTGGCCCGCCTGGGCCATCAGGTGCAGCAGATCGCAGAAAAACGCCTGTTCGACGATGCGGTCGCCCTCGACCCGGCTAAACTCGGCATAGCGCAGCATCGTGATCTTGCCCGTGGGCTGGATGCCCAGAAACGGCGCATCGAAAAGGCCCATGAGGTGGCCCATGGAGGCGACCCAGATCCCGCCATCGGCCTCGAGATGGTTGCGCCCGGCAAAGAACACATCCTGCCGCCGCTGCACGCGCGACATGGCGGTGAGGAAGGGCGCCCAAAAGGCGTCCGCGACCGCTTGGGGGCCCTGCTGTTCGTGAAAGGGATGCATGCCGCGCCACAGCGTGTCGGGCAGAAAATGCTGCGACAAGGTGGTAAAGCAACAGGCCGGTTCGGCGCGCGCCAGGGCGGCGTGGTGGGCCAGCACAACCGCCTTGGCCTGGGCCAGGTCCGTGCCGTCCCGGGGCGCCGGGGCAGGTGCTTTGGCGCCGTCGATGACAATGGTGTCCGTTGGGGATGCGTCAGTCAGGGGCGCATCTGGTTGGGGCGCATCTGGTAGCGGCGCATCTGCCAGGGGCGCATCGGTGGGGTGCGCGGTGAAGTCGGTGGTCATGACTATCCTTTGGTGACGACGCGGAACTGGCCGCCTTCGGTGCGGATGGCACAGCTGTTGGTATTGAGCCTGGGCAGAACTTGGGATGGGCCGGGTGGTGCGGCGTCGGCCACGCCCGCGGGGCAGGCGGGCAGGTCGACGGGGCGGTAGCCGCGATCGGCCATGCACTGCGCCTTGACTCGCGCGCGCAAGCTGGCGTTGACGTCCACGCTGTAAATCTCGCCCGGGACATAGAACCCGCCTTCATCGCGGCAGTTGCCATAGGCGTCGCAGGTGCGCCGCGGGACATAGCGCGGCGGCCCCTGGCGCGTCTGGTTGGCCACCGGCGCGTCGCGCAGGGCGTTCACATCGCAGCGGGTGTTGTCACGCTCAAGCTGGGCAAAGCTGACGCCCTCGGCATAGTAGGTCGACACCGGCACACAGCCGGACAGGGCCACAGGCAGGGCAAGGATCAAGAGCGCACGCATCGCAGGGACTGTGCCGCAGCTTGGAGGCTTTGGCAATTGGGGTGTTTTGGGGTTTTGGCGCGGGTCTGAGGCCAGATGGGCACATACTGCGCCGCTCGCGCAGGCCCGGATGCCCAACCGCGGACGGGGATCGGCGCTTTGCCTGTCTTACACAATTGGTTTGCATCGTTGTTACGCTGGCAACGTAGCATTCGTTGCGTGAACGAAATGCGCGTCGACAGTGACGGTCAGAGCGAAAATTGCAGAGGCGGAAAAGGAGATTTCCCATGCCAAAGGTGGATCGCGCCACGGCGACGCATTATGAGCGCCAAGCCTATCCCGGACAGCTGGTTCATCGCACGGATGGCTGTTGGAAGACCAAGCTGAGTGACGCAATCGGCCTGACGCAGATGGGCGTTGGAGAGGTGGAACTCGCCCCGGGCAGCGCGACCGGATTGCTGCATTATCACAATGGTGCGGACGAGATGATCTATGTGCTTGAAGGCGAGGTGACCCTTGTTGAGGAGGGCGGTACCGAAGAGGTTTTGCGGGCAGGAGATGCCGCCGGTTGGAAGGCGGGAGATGTGGTTGGGCATACCATCGAAAACCGCAGCGACGCACCGGCCCGCCTGCTGGAAATCGGAACGCGCCCTGCCGAAGATACCGCCATCTATGTCGGGCGCGACCTTATGTACCGTGCGCGATACGGCGTCGACTTTACCATCAGATCCCGGAGTGGACGGCCTTACGCAGCAGGCGAAGAGGTGCCCGAGATTGAGGAACTGCCGATTGATGCGCGCCGTTGAGGGCGGTGCCATCTGCATGGTCATAAGGTTTGAAGAGGCCTGCGGCGGAAAGGGCAGCGTTTGGCTAGGGGACGGCTTTGTCGTGGGTATCGGCCAGGCTTGCCCTTTTTAGGACGGCGTTCCGGCGCCCTTGTTCATCGACCGTACGCGGCGGTGGTGCCCGCCCAAAGGCCGCCCATCCGTCTCGCACATCCGCCTGACGTGGGGCCAAGCGTTGACCCTGTGCGGCCTGTCTGTCATGCAAAGAGGCTGAGTGCGCCCTTTGGCGCGTCATCACGGGGACTTGGATGAAGGTCATCATCTGTGGCGCGGGTCAGGTGGGCTGGCAGATTGCGCGGCATCTGTCGGGCGAGCGCAACGACGTCACCGTGGTGGACAGCGACCCCGATCTGGTGCGCCGGGCGACTGATACGCTGGATGTGCAGGGGGTTGCGGGCTTTGCCAGCTATCCGGATGTGCTGGACCGGGCGGGGGCGCGGGATGCGGACATGGTGATTGCCGCGACCCATTCGGATGAGGTCAACATGGTGACCTGCCAGGTGGCGCATTCGGTCTTTGGCATCAACCGCAAGATCGCGCGGCTGCGCAGCCAGTCCTATTTGACCGCCATCTATTCCGATCTGTACCGCCGTGATCACATGCCCATCGACGTGGTGATCAGCCCCGAACGCGAGGTGGCTGCCGCCGCCTTGCAGCGGCTGAGCGCGCCTGCGGCCTTTGACACCGAACTGTTCATCGACGGGCAGGCGCAGCTGTTGGGCATTGCGCTGGACCCCGATTGCCCGGTGCTGAACACGCCGTTGCGGCAGTTGACCGATCTGTTCTCGACCTTGCGGGTCGTTGTGGTGGGCGTGCGGCGGGAGGGGACGCTTTTTGCCCCCGAGGCGTCGGATCAGCTGTTTGCGGGGGACGAGGCCTATGTCTTTTCCCATGTGGACGACGTGCCGCGCACCATGGAGGTCTTTGGCAAGACGATGCGCAAGCAAGAGCGTGTGGTGCTGGTGGGTGGTGGCAATGTGGGCCTGGCCGTGGCGCGCGCGCTGGAGGGGCGGACGACGCGGGTGCGCGCCAAGGTGATCGAGCGCAACCGCCGCTGTGCGGAGCTGGCGGCCGAGGCGCTGGAGCGGACGATTGTGCTGAACGGTGACGGGCTGGACGTGGCGCTGCTGACCGAGGCGGGCGTGGCGCGGGCCGATGCGATGCTGGCCGTGACGGATGACGACAAGACCAACATGCTGGCCGCGGTGCGCGCCAAGTCCGAGGGCTGTCCCTATGCCATTGCGCTGATCAACGACCCGACGCTGGTGCCGATGATGGGGCCCCTGGGCATTGACGCCTATATCAACCCGCGCGCCACGACGGTCAGTTCGATCCTGCGCCATATCCGCCACGGGCGCGTGCGCGCGGTCTATTCCATTGGCGATGCGGATGCCGAGGTGATCGAGGCCGAGGTGCTGTCCACATCCCCCATGGCGGGCAAGAAGATCAACGAGATCGACTTTCCCGAGGGGGTGCTGGTGGGCGCGGTCCGCAAGGGCGACAAGGTGATGCGGCCGGTGGGCCAGACGCGGATTGACGAGGGCGATGTCATCGCCCTCTTTGCCCTGACCAAGGATGTGCCCGAGGTGGAGCGCCTGATGCAGGTGTCCATCGACTTTTTCTGATGCGGGGCCGGGGGCAGCCGCGGGTCAGCTTTGGGGCAGCCTTGCTGCGCCTGCCGCTGTTTTTGCTGGTGTTTGGCCTGTTCTCGGCGGCGATGCTGGTGCCTGCGGTCTATGGCGGCGTGGTGCGCGAGCTGGTGACGGCGCGCGCCTTTTTGTACAGCGGGTGCCTGGGCCTGGCGATCTTTGGCCTGATCGGTTTGGCCCATGCGGGGCGCGACCCGCGGCACGGGACGCTGGGCCCGCTGGTGTCGCTGTTTTCGGCCTTTGTCTTTCTGCCTGCGCTGCTGGCGGTGCCGTTTTACGAGGGGCTGCGCACCACCAGTTTTCTGAATGCCTATGTCGAGATGGTGAGCGCGATCACCACCACCGGCGCCACGATGTTCGACGATCCCACGCGCCTGAACGGGCCGCTGCATTTGTGGCGGGCCATGGTCGCGTGGATGGGCGGGCTGATGATGTGGGTGGCGGCCTCGGCCATCCTGGCGCCGCTGAACCTGGGCGGGTTCGAGGTGACGGCGCGGGCCGAACCGGGGCGCAGCGAGGGCCGCGATGTGGGCATGACCGCCCCCGAGGTCCGCGTGCGCCTGGTCAAGGTGGGCGCGGTTCTGGTGCCCATCTACCTGTCGCTGACGCTGCTGTTGTGGGTGCTGCTGGCTGTGGGCGGCGATGCCTCGCTGACCGCGATCTGCCACGCGATGTCGATCATGGCGACCTCGGGCATCTCGCCCGTGGGTGGGCTGGAGGGCGCCGGGTCGGGCATGACGGGCGAGGCGGTCATGCTGCTGTTCATGCTCTTTGCGCTGTCGCGGCTGACCTTTTCGGCGGACACGGTCACGTCGGACACCGGCGGGCTGGCCCGCGACCCCGAGTTTCGCATCGGTCTGGCCCTGGTCATCACCGTGCCGCTGGTTCTGTTTCTGCGCCACTTTGTCGGCGCCATCGACGTGGCGGCGCAGGACGATTGGCGCGACGCGCTGCGTGCCCTGTGGGGCAGCGCGTTTACGGTGATGTCCTTTCTGACCACCACCGGCTTTGCCTCGGCCAATTGGGCGGATGCGCAGGCCTGGTCGGGGCTGGAGACGCCGGGGCTGTTGCTGATGGGCCTGGCGCTGGTGGGCGGTGGCGTGGCCACGACGGCGGGCGGGGTCAAGCTGTTGCGCGTCTTTGCGCTGTACCTGAATGGCGTGCGCGAGATGGAGCGGCTGGTGCATCCGTCATCTGTCAGCGGGGCGGGCGCGTTGGGTCGGCGGCTGCAAAAAGGCGGCGCCTTCATCGCCTGGATCTTTTTCATGCTCTTTGCCCTGTCGCTGGCGCTGATCACCATTCTGCTGGCCGGGGCCGGGGTCGATTTCGACACCGCCCTGATCATCGCGGTGTCGGGCCTGTCGACCACCGGCCCGCTGCTGGATGTCGCAGGCGACGCGCCCATTCGCCTGATCGAGCTGACTGCCGCGGCCAAGGCCGTGTTTACTGCCGCTATGGTGCTGGGACGGCTTGAGACTTTGGCCATCATCGCCCTTTTGACGCCGGATTTGTGGCGCGGTTAGGCGGGCCTGGGGGGTAGGTCCGTAACGGACTGTTTTTTGGGGTGGAATCTTACCAAGTCGCACGACATACTCGCGCCGGAGGGACGGTCTGATCCGCAGGCCAAAGCAAGAAAATAAGGGCAAACCGACATGGCTTCGGACCGACAGAATCTACAGGACGCATTCCTGAACCACGTGCGCAAGACTAAGGTGCCCGTGACGATTTTCCTGATCAATGGTGTGAAATTGCAGGGCGTTATCACCTGGTTTGACAACTTTTGCGTGCTTTTGCGCCGCGATGGTCAAAGCCAGCTGGTGTACAAGCACGCGATCTCGACCATCATGCCAAGCCAGCCGATCAGCCTGTATGAGGGCGAAGACGCCTCTTGAGCGAAACGGCCCCCGATGTCACCCGTGCCTGGGTGCTTCACCCCGACATAAAGTCCGATCCTGACCGGCGCGAGGCCCGCTTTGCGCTGGCAGAAGCCGTGTCATTGGCCCATGCGCTGCCCGAACTAGAGGTTGTAGGCGAAGAAATTGTGCCACTGCCTAAAGTCCGGGCAGGTTTGCTGTTTGGGTCGGGCAAGATCGAGGAATTGGCCGACCGGTTGAAGGCGGCCGAGGTGGAATTGGTGTTGGTGGACGGCCCTGTAACGCCAGTGCAGCAGCGCAATCTAGAGAAGGCCTGGAAGGTCAAGTTGCTGGACCGCACCGGGCTGATCCTGGAAATTTTCAGCGACCGTGCCGCCACCCGCGAGGGCGTGTTGCAGGTTGAGATGGCGGCCCTGTCGTACCAGCGCACGCGGCTGGTGCGCGCCTGGACCCACCTGGAGCGTCAGCGCGGTGGTTTGGGATTTGTCGGCGGCCCTGGCGAGACGCAGATCGAGGCGGACCGCCGGGCCATCGACACGCAGCTGGTGCGTCTGCGCCGTCAGTTGGACAAGGTGGTCAAGACCCGCACCCTGCACCGCGCGGCGCGGGCCAAGGTGCCCTATCCCATCGTGGCGCTGGTCGGCTATACCAACGCGGGCAAGTCGACGCTGTTCAACCGCCTGACCGGGGCGGATGTGATGGCCAAGGACATGCTGTTTGCCACGCTGGACCCGACGATGCGCCGGGTCGAGCTGGAAGACGGGCCGGAGGTGATCCTGTCGGACACGGTTGGCTTTATCTCTGACCTGCCGACGGAACTGGTGGCGTCGTTTCGGGCAACGTTGGAAGAGGTGCTGGCGGCGGATATCGTGCTGCATGTGCGCGACATTTCGCACCCAGAGACGGAGGCGCAGGCCGAGGACGTGCGCGGTATTCTGGCCGATCTGGGCGTGGATGAAGACCGCACCCTCTATGAGGTGTGGAACAAGCTGGACCTGCTGGAGCCGGAGGCCGCCGCGGCGGCGCGGGCTCGGGCCGCGCGTGAGGACGGTGTGTTCGCCATGTCGGCGCTGACCGGCGAGGGGATTGATGCGGTGCTGGGCCAGGTGGCCGAGACATTGCAGGGTGCCGTTGTGGTCGAGGACCTGGTGCTGGGCTATGCCGAGGGGCGCAAGCGCGCGTGGCTGTTTGACCAGGACGTGGTCGAGGCCGAGCGTCAGGACGAAGACGGCTTTCACCTTAGGGTGCGCTGGACGGCGATCCAGAAGGCGCGGTTCGACGGCCTGTAAGCGGCTGCCTTACTTTGGCCAAGGATTGGGGTTAGGCTGCGGGCAAAACAGGTGCAGTCATGAGCAGTTCGCATCACAACCCAGTACGCACACGTCGGGTGTTCTACATCCCCGGCTATGACCCTATTCACCCGCGCCGCTACCGCGAGCTCTATCGCAAGGAGGGGGCGGCGCAGGCCGCGATCTCGGGCTATGAGATCGGGCTGACGCCGGGTGGCGGGCAGGGGCATTACGGCTGGCAGGTGGATGCCACGATGGACGGGGCCGAGGTGCACGCGGATGTTGAGGTGCTGGTTTGGTCCGACATTGTGCGGGGCAGCATGGATGCGTCTATCCCGGGCACCTATGCGCAGCTGGTGCGCACCGCCTACACCTATATCGGGTCGGGCGCGCTGCGCCGGTTGATGCGCCTGCGCAAGGGGCCGGTGATTGCCGCGCTCTACCCGGTGGGGATGCTGCTGGTGCAGCTGATCTGTGCGCTGACCCTTTGGGCCGCGCTGTGGCGTGTGGGGGCCTGGATCGGTGGCCTGCCGGGCGCGTGGGCCGGGGCGGGCGTGGGCCTGGCGGCGGGGGTTATGCTGCTGCGCTGGTTCAAGTCGAAGGATGGCAAGTTTTACGCCTATTACCTGATGCACGACTATGCCTATTCCGCGGCGTCGCGCGGGGCGAACCCGCCCGCGCTGGAGGCGCGGATGGCGGAGTTTCAGGACAGCATTGCAGCAGCCCTTGCCACGGAGGTGGACGAGGTTCTGGTCGTGGGCCATTCGTCGGGCGCGCATCTGGCGGTGTCGATCCTGGCCGATCTGGTGCGCGGGGGCCGGGTGCCTGCGCGGGGGCCGGTGCTGTCGTTTCTGTCGCTGGGGCAGGTGGTGCCGATGGTGTCGTTCCTGCCCGAGGCGCATCGCTTGCGGGCGGATTTACAGTATTTGTCGGTCACCGACGCCCTGACCTGGGTCGACGTGACGGCGCCCGGCGATGGCTGTGCCTTTGCCCTATGTGACCCGGTTGCGGTGTCGGGCGTGGCCCCTGCGGACAAACGCTGGCCCCTGGTTTTCAGTGCCGCGTTCACGCAATCGCTAAGCCCGGCGCGGTGGGAAGAGCTGCGCTGGAAGTTCTTTCGCCTGCATTTTCAGTACCTCTGCGCCTTTGACCGGCCCAAGGACTATGACTATTTCCAGATCACCGCGGGGCCGCTCACCTTGGCGGCGCGCTATGCCGACCGGCCGCCGTCGCGGTCGCGGATCGAAGATGCGGTGTCGAAATACACCTCTGTCGCGGCATGATCCCACCCAAACCCCCCAGCCGGCCCGACCGCGTGTCGCTGTGGCGGTATATGAAGCTGTTTCGCCAGGACATCCTGTCGGCGCAGCCTGCGCGGCTATACCGCGCGTGGATGGCCGAGTTTCGCACGCCGTTCTTCCGCAGCTATATGATGAACCAGCCCGACCTGGTGCGCACCGTGCTGAAGGACCGACCGGACGATTTTCCCAAATCCGACCGGATTGGCGAGGGGTTGCGGCCCCTGTTGGGCAATTCGGTCTTTCTGACCAATGGCGATACGTGGAAGCGGCAGCGGCGCATCATTGACCCGGCCTTTGAGGGCGGGCGGCTGCGCGAGACGTTTCCGGCCATGTGGGACGCATCCGAGGCTGCGGCTGCGCGGCTGGGCACCGGTGTCGTCGAGATCGAAGAGCAGACGAGCCACGCGGCGGCGGATGTCATCTTTCGCACGCTTTTTTCGATCCCGATTGAAAACGCGCTGGCCGCCGCCGTGTTTCACGAATTTCGTGCCTATCAGCGCAGCCAGCCGATCCTGAACCTGGCCGCCTTCGTGCCGCTGCCCACATGGATGCCGCGCCTCTTTCGCCGGGACACGCGGGCCAGTGCGGCGCGCATCCGCGCATTGATCGCGCAGCTGGTCGCGGCGCGGGCCGAGGAGATTGCCGCAGGCACCGCGCCCGATGATCTGGCGACCAAGATCATGACCACCGCAGACCCCGAGACAGGCGAGACGTTCAGCCCCGAGGAGATGGTGGACCAGGTTGCGATCTTTTTCCTGGCCGGGCACGAAACAAGCGCCTCGGCCCTGGCCTGGGCGCTGTATCTGATGGCGCTGTATCCTGCGTGGCAGGACAAGGTCGCGGCAGAGGCGCAGGCGCTGGATACCTGCGATTTTGCGGTGATGTCCAAGCTGCCCATCACCCGGGACGTGTTCCGCGAGACGCTGCGCCTGTACCCGCCCGTGCCGATGATGGTGCGCGAGGCCACGTGCCCCGAACGGTTTCGCGACCGCGATGTGGCCACGGGCAGCCAATTGGTGCTGAGCCCCTGGCACCTGCACCGCCACACGCGGCTGTGGGACAATCCCGATGGGTTCGACCCCGGACGCTGGCACACGGAAAACGGCAAGGCGTGCCAGCGCGACGCCTATATCCCGTTCTCGGCGGGCGCGCGGGTGTGTACCGGAGCAGGCTTTGCCATGGTCGAGGGGCCGCTGCTTCTGGCGCGGCTGCTGCGCGACAGGGCGGTGACGACGGTGCCGGGCCGCGATCCTGTGCCTGTCGCCCACCTGACGGTGCGCGCGGAAAACGGCATCTGGCTGAATTTGCGCAACCGGTAGCGTTAACATGCGCGCCTAAGGATTAACCGTTGCGCCCGAATAGGTTAGGCAATGCGCGAAAGACTTTTATTAACGGAGAACACCATGCCCGATACTGCGCCCGACACTGCGCCCGATTTTGCCAAGATGCGTGACCAGATGGAAAGCGGGGCGGGGTTCATCGCGGCGCTGGACCAGTCGGGCGGATCGACCCCCAAGGCGCTGGCGCTGTACGGTGTGGACGCCAATGACTATGACAGCGAAGAGGCGATGTTTGCCGAGATCCAGAAAATGCGCGCGCGCATCATCCTGTCCAAGGATTTCACCAGCGCCAAGGTGATCGGCGCGATCCTGTTTGAAAAGACGCTGCACGAGCAGATCGAGGGGCAATCGGTGCCCAGCTATCTGTGGGACGTGCGCGGCGTGGTGCCGTTTTTGAAGATCGACAAGGGCTTGCAGGACCAGGCCGATGGCGTGCAACTGCTGAAGCCCATTCCGGGCCTGGCCGACACGCTGGCCGCCGCCAAGGGCATGGGCGTCTACGGCACCAAGGAGCGGTCGGTGGTGCATGAGGCGAACGCGGACGGCATTGCCGCCATCGTGGCCAACCAGTTCGAGGTTGCGCATGAGGTCATCGCGGCGGGCATGGTGCCGATCATCGAGCCGGAGGTGAACATCCATTCCGAGACCAAGGCGGAAGCCGAAGAGATGCTGGCCGAGGCGCTGATGGCGCAGACCGAGATGCTGGCCGAGGGGCAGGACATCATGCTGAAGCTGACCTTGCCCGAGGTGCCCGGCATTTACGACGTGTTGGCGGATCACCCCCGCGTTTTGCGGGTCGTGGCCCTGTCGGGTGGGTATTCGACCGAGGATGCCAGCGCCCGTCTGGCGCAGAACCACAAGATGATCGCGAGCTTTAGCCGCGCGCTGACCGAAGGGTTGCAGCGCGATATGTCGGATGAGGGGTTTGAGGCCGCCCTGGGCCAGAACATCGACACGATCTATCGCGCGTCCATCGCCTAGATTGAACGCCAGGCGCCGGGGGCGAGGCCGTCGAGCGTCCAGTCCCCGATGGAGACGCGGATGAGCCGCAAGGTGGGCAGGCCCACGGCGGCGGTCATCCGGCGCACCTGGCGGTTGCGCCCTTCGGTGAGGGTGAGGGCGATCCAGTGATCGGGGATCGCCTTGCGCACCCGAATGGGCGGATCGCGGGGCCAGAGCCTGTCGGGTGTGATCAGCTGTGCCTTGGCCGGTCGTGTCGGGCCGTCCTTGAGCGTGACGCCTGCGCGCAGGCGGGCGAGCGAGGCGTCGTTTGGCGCGCCTTCGACCTGGGCCCAGTAGGTTTTGGGTGCTTTGTATTTCGGATGGGCGATGCGCGCCTGCAGCGCGCCGTCGCTGGTCAGCACCATCAGCCCCTCGCTGTCGCGGTCGAGCCGGCCTGCGGGGTAGATGCCGGGCAGGTCGATGTACTGTGACAGGGTGGGGCGCGGGGACCCTTCGGTCCCCTTGTCGGTGAACTGGGACAGCACGCCGTAGGGTTTGTTGAACAGGATCGTGGTCACGGGCTGCGGGCCGTGGATTTGCATATTTTTGGAACAATGAAGGGCAGGGTCATTGCAGGGGTTCGAGCCGGGTGATGCCCACGGCGGCGGCGCGTGCGAGCCCTTCGTCCAGGGACATGGGGATGTATTCGCCGCGCCGCCACAGCTGTGCCAGGTCGTCGTAGTGCCGCGACAGGAAGTGCCCCGATTGGCCGGTGGAGATGATGAAGACCGATGAGTTGGGATCGGCGAAGTCGTAGACGCCGCGGTAGCCTGCGCCGTGCACGTTTTCAAAGGGGGCAGGCCCGGTGCCGCGGGTGAGGCCGCGTTGCAGCGTGTTGTCGCCGCCGCTGGTGGATTGGCGGATGTTGACGAAGTAGCGCAGCACCGGCACATCGCCCAGGACCGGGTGGTCATGGGTGGCCTGGTGGGCGTCGCCCCAGCGCAGGGATTCGAGCTGTGTGCCCCAGGTCTCTGCGATCCAGATGAGCGCGTCGTCGAGGGCGAGCCGGGCCATGTCGGGGCAGGTTTCGGTGGGCGCGGATTGGCGGACGTCGCACCAGATGGCGGCACCCTCTACATCGCGGAAGGCGCGTTCGATAAAGAGCGGCTCGACATGGGTGAGCGCGTCGGCCATGGGCCCAAGTTCGTCCCGGACCATGCGGTCCTGGAGCGCGCGCAGCCAGGCGGCGTAGATCAGCGGCTCGGGCCAGTGTTCGTTCATCTCGCCATTCCATTCGGCGAGCAGGGCCAGCGCGCGCTGGCGCTGGCGTTCGGGCGTGCCTGCGGGGGCGGCCTGGCCGGTGAACCACAGCTCGGCCCCGATCAGCGGCAGCAGCGTGCGCGCGGTGAAGGACACGGTGTCGAGCTGCGCCTCGATAAAACTGTCGCGCGTGTGCACTTCGCGCGTTTGCATCAGCCGCTGCCAGCGTTGCACACGCTGGGTGTCGCCCCAGTGAAAGCTGACGTGGTTGGGAAAGGGCCGGTCGATCATCTTGTTGTTGGTGTTGCCCAGGATGCCGCCGATGGGGGCCACGAAGCCGGGGTTTGAGGCATAGGGCATGCGCCCCTGCCAGCGGTTTTCGGGGCGCCATCCGAGCGCGGGCATGCGCCCCTGGCTTTGATGGGCGGCGTCGCGGCGGGGCACGGCGCCGATGGTTTTCATGGCGATGCTGCCGCGGTCGGCCAGCGTGAGGTTCTGGGCGGGGGCGATGTGCCCTTCGGACGCGGTGATCGCCTCGGCCACGGTTTGCGCGCGCATGACGCCCATGCCCGCCGAGAGCGACGTGTCATTGGGGCTGAGCACCGTCCAACTGAGCGCGGCCACGTGGCCGGGCGGGGTGATCGTGCCCAGGTTGCGGAAGCTGCCGGGCAGGACCGGGCCGTTCTCCGTCCAGCGCAGGGTGAGGGTCACCGGGTCCTCGTCCGCGATCTCGATGATCGAGGGGCGGGTTTCGAACGCCTTGTAGCCTGTGGGCGTGCGGTATTCCTGCGGATTGTCGGGGTTCAGCTCCTCGATCAGCAGGTCCTGGTCATCGACATAGGCCGAGGTGAGGCCCCAGCCGAGCCGGTCGGAGCGGCCGGTGGCGACCACCGGCAGGCCGGGGATTGTGGCGCCGATCACGGCCCCTGTGCTGAGGTCGAGCCGGGCGAGATACCAGACGGCGGGGGCCGAAAAGCCCAGGTGCGGGTCATTGGCCAAGAGCGTGCCGCCCGAGGCCGAGCGCGAGGCGGCGGCGGCCCAGGCGTTTGAGGCGCCTGCCAGTCCGCGCGACTGCACCGGATCAAGCGGGTGGCGGTCTGTTTGCGCACCGGCAAAGCGGCGCGTCGCGCCCGGGACCAGCTGCGCATAGGCGGGCAGGCTGGCGATGCCCGCGCCGGGCACATCTGGCAGGATGTCGGCCAGCCGGTTGGGGTCATCCAGCGCCAGCGACATGCGGGCGCGCAGGATCTCTTCGCTCATGTGGCCGGACAGTTGCAGGCCCATCAGCTTGGCGATGGCGATGCTGTCGGCGGGCCGCCAGGGGGCGAGCGGCGCGTTAAAGAGGAACATCTCTGGCGCGCCACGGCCCAAAGCCTCGACATTGATCTGGTCGAGCCGCGCGTTGACACCCGCGGCATAGGCATTGAGCGCGCGGGTGGTGGGGGCGTCTTGGGCCGCGACGGATTGGACCGACAGCCGGTAGAGGTCGAGCCTGCGCACGAAGCTGTCAATCTCGAGCGTGGGGCGGCCAAAGATTTCGCTGAGCCGCCCTTGGGCCGTGCGCCGCAGCATCATCATCTGCCACAGCCGGTCTTGGGCGTGGGCAAAGCCCAGCCCGTGGAACACATCCGCATCCGTTTCGGCAAAGATATGGGGGACGTTGGCGTTGTCGCGCACGATCTCGACCGGGGCCGAGATGGCGGGCACGCGCACCGTGGCGTCATAGGCGGGCAGGGACCGCGCCGCGAGGTAATAGACCAGCCCCACCGCCAGCACCGCGAGGACGATCAGCGCCGCTGCCAGGCGGACAAGCCACTGAAAGACCACTGCCATGCGTCGTGCGCCTCCGTCCGGGTCGGGGTTGCGGGTGCCGTTGACCCTTGGGCCATGACTGTTAGGTAGGCCAGGCAAGAAGCGCAAGCCCGGCGGCTGTGGCGCGTATCCAACAAAAGGGGAGACAGCTGCAATGGCGAAGCTGGCATTTTTGGGTCTGGGCGTGATGGGCGCGCCGATGGCGGGGCATCTGCAGACCGCAGGGCACGCGGTGACCGTGTATAACCGGACTGCATCGAAGGCGCAGGATTGGGTTGCGGCCTATGGGGGCGCCATGGCCGACACGCCGCGCGAGGCCGCGGCAGGCGCCGAGTTCGTGATGGCCTGCGTGGGCAATGATGACGATTTGCGCAGTGTCTGCACGGGCGCCGACGGTGCCTTTGCCGGGATGGGCAGCGGCACGGTGTTTATCGATCATACCACGGTGTCGGCGGCGGTGACGGCCGAGCTATATGCACTGGCGGATGCGGCGCAGATCAGCTTTGTCGATGCGCCGATTTCTGGCGGGCAGGCGGGGGCCGAGACCGCGCAGCTGTCGATCATGTGTGGCGGCGATGCGGGTGCCTATGCCCGGGCCGAGCCGGTGTTGAACACCTATGCCAAGCTGTGTCGCCGGATCGGCGAGAGCGGGGCCGGGCAGATGACGAAGATGTGCAACCAGATTGCCATTGCGGGTCTGGTGCAGGGCCTGTCGGAGGCGCTGCATTTTGCGGACAAGGCGGGCCTGGATGGTCGGGCGGTGGTCGAGGTGATTTCGCAGGGGGCGGCCGGGTCGTGGCAGATGGCGAACCGCTATGAGACGATGCTGGACGATCATTTCGATCATGGCTTTGCCGTGGATTGGATGCGCAAGGATCTGGGGATTTGTCTGGGCACGGCGGATGAGAACGGGGCCAGCCTGCCGGTGACGGCGCTGGTGGATCAGTTCTACAAGGACGTGCAGAAGATGGGCGGCGGGCGTTGGGATACGTCGAGCCTGTTTAAGCGGTTGCAGGCGTTGGGGTAGGGTTTGGTCGGTGGGGCGGTCTGTTTGCCGTTGGCAAAGGCGCCCGCCCACCGACCCTTTTTTTGGCGCTTTAGGGATCGGCTGTGTGGCTGGCAGCTTTTGCTTGGGCAAAAGCAGCCCTTGCCACTGGGCGCGTCTGCCTGCGCAGCCGCGCCCGGGCCCACCGACCCTTTTTTGGTGCTTTAGGGATCGGGGGTGTGGCTGACAGCTTTTGCTAGGGCAAAAGCTACCCTAAACACTGGGCGCGTCTGCCTGCGCAGTCGCGCCCTATCGCCGGCTCTTTCCTTGGGCTTTATGGATCGTCTGTGTGGCTGATGGTTTTTACAAACCATCCTTGCCACTGCGCGCGTCTGCCTGCGCAGCCGCGCTAGGGAATAATCCTTGTGTACTTTGTGCCTTCGAGCGTCGCGCCGATGCGCAGGCCTGCGCGGGCGAAGACGGCGGCGAGGACGGGGGCGAGGGCGGTTGTGGTTTCGGCGGCCACGCTGTCGCCCTGATCGGAGATCACGTATTCGAGGTCGGCGCCCGCGGCCCAGCCGGGAGAGCGGCGGAAGCCTTGCAGCGCGTCTTCGGTCATAAAGAACAGGACGTGCGCGAACTGTTGGGCGCCGATTTGCAACCCGCCGGAGCCTTTGACGACCGAGTAGTAGTCGACGGTAATGTCGTTGACCCGCAGCGCGCCGCGCCCGTAGGCGCCGCCAAAGCCAAGGCCCGCCTCGGTCACCAGGGGCATGACGAGCATGCCGTTGGCCTTTTGCGCCAGAGATACGGTGTTGGGGTAGGTGCGGTACATTTCGCTGAGCGTGCTGTCGACGCGGGCGTCGATCGTGGCACCGCCGGCGCTGCCCACGCCATTGCCACAGGCCGCGAGCGCGCCCGTGCTGGCCAAACCAACGGCGAAGGACCGCCGCGACATACGGAAATTTGTCATTTTGAACCGCCTGTAAAGCTCGTGTTGCTGCGCGGTTTGCCCGCGCTTGTGCGCAAGTATACGCCGATTGTGGCGGGCTGTCATCCCTTTGGGGGCGTTTGGCGGGTTTCTGCCTGGGGATATCAGGGGCTTTGCCCCTCGGCTGCGCCTCACCCCAGGATTTTTTTGGAACAGAGAATTGGGGGGCGTGGCGCCTAGAGTGGGATGTCGCGGCCGGGGATGTGCCGGGTGGGCAGGTCTCTGGGGTCAAAGCCGTCGAGGCAGGGCAGGTTGATCGCCCAGCCTGTGAAGTCGGGGACCCCGGCGGCGCGTTCGGCGGCTGTGGGGGCGCTGGGGCGGCGGAAGGGGAGGATGCCGCAGTGCGGGCAGAAGTAGTCGTGCGCGGTCTGCGAGCCCCATTGGTAGTGCGTCAGCTGATCCAGCGGGGTGTCGAGGCGCAGTACGTCCGCGGGCACGCGAAAGATGAGCGCGCCGCGTTTGTGGCAGAGGCTGCAATTGCAGATGCGTTTGTGGTCGATCTGCGCGGTGACCGTGAAGCGGACGAAGCCGCAATGGCAACTGCCTGCGTGTTGCATCAGCCCTGCATCACCCCTGAAGCAGCCGGGCGGCGGCGGGGGCGAAGTAGGTGAGGATGCCGTCGCAGCCGGCGCGTTTGAAGGCCATGAGGCTTTCCAGCATGACCTTGTCGTGGTCCACCCAGCCGTTTGCGCTGGCGGCCTTGATCATCGCGTATTCGCCGGACACCTGGTAGGCGAAGGTGGGCGCGCCAAAGCTGTCTTTGACCCTGCGGCAGATGTCGAGATAGGGCAGGCCCGGTTTGACCATGACCATGTCGGCGCCCTCGGCCAGGTCGCGTTCGATCAGGCGCAGCGCCTCATCCGAATTGCCGGGGTCCATCTGATAAGTCTTTTTATCGCCCGTCAGCGCGCCGGACGCGCCCACCGCGTCGCGGAAGGGGCCATAGAAGGCCGAGGCGTATTTGGCGGCATAGCTGAGGATCATCACGTTTTGGTGGCCTGCGCCTTCGAGGGCGGCGCGGATGGCGCCGATGCGGCCGTCCATCATATCCGAGGGGCCGATGATGTCGGCGCCCGCCTCGGCTTGAGACAGGGCCATCTTGACCAGTGCCGCGACCGTGCGGTCGTTGACGATTTCGCCGTCCTCGACAAAGCCGTCATGGCCGTTGATGTTGTAGGTGTCGAGTGCCACGTCGGTCATCACCGCGATGTCCGGCACCGCCGCCTTGATCGCGCGGATGGCGCGGTTGGCGTGGTTGTCGGGATCCCAGGCGCCCGCGCAATCCTCTGTCCGTTCTTCGAGACCTGTGTAGGGGAAGATGCAGATGGCGGGGATGCCCAGATCGGCGGCCTCGCGCGCGGCGGCGGCCACCTTGTCGACCGAGCGGCGCATGACGCCGGGCATGGAGGGGATCGGTTCCTCAATTCCCTCGCCGCTGCGCACGAAGATGGGCCAGATAAAATCCTCTGCCGTCAGGGTGTTTTGCCGCACCAGGCCCCGGATTGCGGGGCTTTGACGGGTGCGGCGCAGGCGGGTGGCGGGATAGGCGGCTTGGGTCGGGCGCATCGGATTGTCCAGTTTGGTTGACAGCGCCATGGGTGCCATGGATTTTTGCGCTTGCCAAGTCTAGGCACCGCCGCAGACCCGCGTTATGAGGGACAGCAACCAAAAGGCGAAGACCCCTGCACACGGCTATCCAAAGGCAGGTCGGGGCATCACGGGGCAACGGGACGGCGCGTGGACTGGCACGAAACCATCTTTGAATTGATCGACATGCGCTCGTTCTCGAACCTGTGGTTCTGGATCGCGCTGGCTGTGCTGTGGTCCACGGCCAGCCATTGGGTGCTGGGCGTGCCCTATGACATGGTGGCGCGGGCGCGCAGGCATGGCGGGCAGGCCGCGCTGGACCTGGAAGACCTGGTGCGCATCAACGTCAATCGCTTGCTCTATATCGGCAATATCTCGGGCCTGTGGCTGTTGGGGTTGACCTGTTTCGTGCTGACGGGGCTGGCGCTGTTGGGCTTTGTCTATGGGGTGGAGTTTGCGCAGGCGGTGTTTCTGCTGGCCTTTCCCATGTCGCTGGTGGGCGCGCTGAACCTGTCGACCGCGCGCCTGATCCAGGCCGAGGGCGCGCAGGGCGAGGTGCTGTGGCGCCGTCTGGCGCGGCATCGCACCTGGGTGCAGGCCATCGGCATGGTGGCGATTTTTGTCACCGCCCTGTGGGGGATGTACCAAAACCTGTCCGTGGGGCCCTTCGGCGGTTGACAGCCGGGGCGAAAGCCCCAATTGAAGGCGCCTGTTTCCGACCATGCGCAGGCCCGATGACCACGCCCAACCACATCACCGTTTCCGGCGCGCCCGAAGGGTTTGACGCGCGGCTGATCCTGGACGAGATCGCCAAGGGCGGGCCCGTCTGTCACGTGGCGCGCGACGACAAGCGGTTGGCGGCGATGCAGGCGGCGCTGCGGTTCTTTGCGCCTGATATGCCGGTGCTGGTCTTTCCCGGCTGGGATTGTCTGCCCTATGACCGGGTGTCGCCCAATGCCGATATCTCGGCCCAGCGGATGGCGACCCTGGCGGCGCTGGTGCATGGGATGCCGGACCGCTTTGTCCTCCTGACCACGCTGAACGCCGCCACGCAGCGGGTGCCTGCGCGCGCGGTGCTGCGCACGGCGGCCTGGTCGGCCAAGGTGGGCGGGCGCGTGGATGAGGCGGGATTGCGCGCCTTTCTGGTGCGCATGGGCTTTGTCCAAAGCCCCACGGTGATGGAGCCGGGGGATTATGCCGTGCGCGGCGGCATCATCGACATCTATCCGCCCGGTGATCTGGGGCCGGTGCGGTTGGACCTGTTTGGCGACGTGCTGGACGGCGCGCGCCGGTTCGATCCGGCGACGCAGCGCACAACCGAACAGTTGGACCTGGTCGAGCTGGCCCCGGTGTCCGAGGTGATCCTGGACGAGGCGGCGGTCACGCGGTTTCGCCAATCCTACCGCCTGGAATTTGGCGCGGCGGGCACGGACGATCCGCTGTACGAGGCGGTGAGTGCGGGGCGCAAGCACCAGGGCGCCGAACATTGGATGGCGTTTTTCCATGACCATATGGACACGCTCTTTGACTACCTGCCGGGGGCTGCGATCACGCTGGATGATCAGGTGACGCCCAGCCGTCTTGCGCGGTGGGAGAGCATTGCAGATCAGTACGAGACCCGCGTGCATGCGATGCAGAACCGGTCGAAGATGGACAGCGTCTATAAGCCCGCGCCGCCCGAGGGGCTGTATCTGAACGATGCAGCGTGGGAGGCGGCGGTGGCGCCGTTTCGCGTGCTGCAGTTCAGCGCCTTGCCGCAGGCGACGGGCCTGGGTGTGACGGATGCGGGCGGCCGGATTGGCCGCAATTTCTCGCCCGAGCGACAGCAGGAAAGCGTCAGCCTTTTTGGGGCTTTGGCGGCGCATATCAAGACACAGCTTGACGTTGGACCTGTCGTCGTCGCCAGCTATTCCGACGGCGCGCGCGAGCGGTTGACCGGGCTGATCGAGGATGAGGGCCTGGCGGAGGTGATCCCGATCACGGACGCCACGCGCATCGGCAAGCGCGGCCTGCACCTGGCCGTTTGGGCGCTGGAACACGGGTTCGAGGCGCCGGGCCTGACGGTGATTTCAGAGCAAGACGTGCTGGGCGACCGGCTGATCCGCCAGCCGAAGAAAAAGCGGCGGGCCGAGAATTTCCTGACCGAGACGCAGTCGCTGTCGCCGGGCGATCTGGTGGTCCATGTGGATCACGGCATTGGCCGCTATCAGGGGATGGAGGTCGTGACGGCTGCGGGGGCCGCGCATGAGTGCCTGCTGCTGGAATATGCGGAACGGTCCAAGCTGTATCTGCCGGTCGAGAATATCGAGCTGCTGTCCAAGTACGGCCATGAAGAGGGATTGCTGGACCGTCTGGGCGGGGGCGCGTGGCAGGCCAAGAAGGCCAAGCTGAAAGAGCGCATCCGCGAGATGGCGGATCGCCTGATCCGCATCGCGGCGGAGCGCGCGCTGCGCAAAGCGCCGATCCTCGAGCCGCCGCCGGGCATGTGGGACGCGTTTTCGGCGCGGTTCCCCTATCAAGAGACGGATGACCAACTGACCGCCATCGCGTCGGTCATTGACGATCTGACCAGCGGGCAGCCGATGGATCGGCTGATTTGTGGCGATGTGGGCTTTGGCAAGACCGAGGTGGCGATGCGCGCGGCCTTTGTCGCGGCGATGTCGGGCGTGCAGGTGGCGGTGATTGCGCCCACGACCCTGCTGGCGCGGCAGCATTACAAGAGCTTTGCCGAACGGTTTCGCGGCTTTCCCATCGAGGTGCGGCAGCTAAGCCGTTTTGTCAGCGCCAAGGACGCCAATGAGGCGCGCGAGGGGATGAAGCGGGGGACTGCGGATATCGTGGTGGGCACCCATGCGCTGTTGGCCAAGGGCGTGCGGTTTCAGAACCTTGGCCTTCTGGTTATCGACGAGGAGCAGAAATTTGGCGTGACGCATAAGGAACGGCTCAAGCAGATGCGCAGCGATGTGCACGTGCTGACCCTGACCGCGACGCCGATCCCGCGCACGCTGCAGCTGAGCCTGACGGGCGTGCGCGATCTGTCGATCATCGGGACGCCGCCGGTCGACCGGCTGGCCATTCGCACCTACGTGTCCGAATTTGACGCCGTCACCATCCGCGAGGCGCTGCTGCGCGAGCATTACCGGGGCGGGCAAAGCTTTTACGTGGTGCCGCGCATCAGCGATCTGCCGGAGATCGAGGAGTTCCTGAAAGAGCAGCTGCCCGAGCTGTCCTATGTCGTGGCCCACGGGCAGATGGCGGCAGGAGAGTTGGACGACCGCATGAACGCCTTTTACGACGGCAAGTTCGACGTGCTGCTGGCGACGACGATTGTCGAGAGCGGCCTGGATATCCCCACGGCCAACACGATGGTCGTGCACCGGGCGGATATGTTTGGTCTGGCGCAGCTTTACCAGATCCGGGGGCGTGTGGGGCGGTCGAAAACGCGGGCCTATGCCTATCTGACCACCAAGCCGCGCGCCAAGCTGACCGCGACGGCGGAAAAGCGGCTGCGGGTGCTCGGCTCGCTCGACACGCTGGGGGCTGGGTTTACGCTGGCCTCTCAGGACCTCGATATTCGCGGGGCCGGGAACCTCTTGGGCGAGGAACAGTCGGGCCAGATGCGCGATGTGGGGTTCGAACTGTACCAATCCATGCTGGAAGAGGCGATTGGCAAGATCAAGGCGGGCGAGATGGAGGGCCTGGCCGAGGATGACGGGCAGTGGGCGCCGCAGATCAATCTGGGCGTGCCGGTGCTGATCCCCGAGGACTATGTGCCCGACCTGGACGTGCGGCTGGGATTGTACCGCCGTCTCAGTGGTTTGTCGACCAAAGTTGAACTGGAAGGGTTCGCCGCCGAACTGATCGACCGCTTTGGCAAGCTGCCGCGCGAGGTGAACACGCTGATGCTGGTCGTGCGGATCAAGGCGATGTGCAAGAAGGCGGGGATTGCCAAGCTGGATGGCGGGCCCAAGGGGGCGACGATCCAGTTCCACAACGACAAGTTTGCCTCGCCCCAGGGCTTGGTGGACTTCATCCAGAACCAGCGTGGGCTGGCCAAGGTGAAAGACAACAAGATCGTGGTGCGCCGGGACTGGAAGAACGACGCCGACAAGATCAAGGGTGCCTTTGCCCTGGCGCGCGATCTGGCGGAGAAGGTGGTGGCGCAGAAGAAAAAGGCCAAGGCGCGCGTCTGAGGTGTATTCGTAAATGAATAACAGACGGAAGGCTAGGGTCCCCAATGGCCTTTTGCAGCATGTTGTTTTGCAAAAATGCAAAACATTCTATGTGTTTGCTCCCGCAAAGGAACATAGTTTTTGAAAATCGAAATGTGAGAACTTTTAGCGAATTGAATCCTTTTCATCATGTTTGCTCGATTCGTTGTGCTAGCCACCTAACGCTCTGCCAGCATTGGGGATTTCTGCCATGAAACGAAACAGCGACTTACGTATTGAGCCGACACTGAAGAAACCAACGGTTTCAGAACAGCTTTGTCCGGAATTTGAAGTGATCTGGAAGGACATACACATCCGGGTGCGATCCAAGTACGGTTTGTTTCTGCTGTGTATTGCAATTGTTTTGGGACTTGTGGTTGGGCACTTACTGGGTATTCAGTCGAGCAGCTAAATCGCCGCTTCTTCGGCGCGGCGCATTTGTTGCATGAGGATGGATGCGACCAAGCACGCCACCAGCACCGTCACCACAAGCGGCATCGGTGTGCCGTTGAACAAAAGGCCCATGGGCGAGGCAAGCAGAGCGCCCGCGACCGTGGACACCGCGCCGATGACCGAGGCGGCCATGCCAGCGATATGGCCCATCGGCTCCATCGCGATGGCGTTGAGGTTGGCGACGGTCAGCCCCCCCTGGAACATCACGCCCCATTGCCAAAAGATGTAGAAGGCAAAGAGGCCGGGCATGTCGAACACCATCCACAGCACGAAGGTGGTCGAGATCCCGACCTGCGCCAAGAGCGCCCACGTCACCAGGCGGCGCATGCCGAAGCGGCCCACGATGGCCGCGTTCAGCAGGCTGGAGACGCCCGAAGCGAGCGCTATGGCGCCGAACCAGACCGGAAAGCTGTCGGCGCGGTCAAAGGACACCTCGAATATCGGCTGCACCATCGTGAGGATCGAAAACAGGATCATCAGCATCAGCGATTGGACAAAGATCGACAGGCGGACGGTGCGATGGGTGAACATCTGGCCCACCGCATCCTTCATCAGGGACCAGCGCAGCGGGCGGCGGTCGGCCACGGCGAGGGTTTCGGACAGGCGGCTGCCGAACCAGATCAGCAGAATCAGCCCAAAGATCAGAAAGGCGGGAAAGATCGCGCGCCACCCGAAGGCGTCGGTGATCAGCGCGCCGATCAGGGGGGCCACGGCGGGCACCAGCAAAAAGACCATCATTGTCAGCGACAGGATGCTCGCCATGGTGCGCCCGGAATAGAGGTCGCGGATGATGGCGGCGGACACCACGCGCGGGCCGGAGGCGCCAAGGCCCTGCAGCACGCGCGCGGCCAGCATCAGTTCCAGCGTGGGCGCGACCCAGCTGAGCACGGCGCCAAGGGCATAGATCGCAAGGCCGATATAGACCACCGGCTTGCGCCCTATCGCGTCCGAGATCGGGCCGGTCACAAAGGTGCCCAACCCCATGCCGATGACAAAGAAGGTCATGACCAGTGCCGCCTGGGCCACACCGCCCGGGGCGATGTCCGCCGCGATATCGGGCAGGGCGGGCAGCATCGCGTCGATGGAAAAGGCAATGGTGGCGAACATCATCGCCGTCAGGGCAATGAACTCGACCTTGCTCATTTTCAGCCCGTCGGGTGTGGTCACGTGCCGGTATTCCTTGGCTTCAAGCGCCGTAACCGACGCGCGTTGGCGTCACATTGGCGGCGAGCATGCGGCTTGGCAACGACCTTCGGTTGAATCTTCCACCAATAGGTAAAAAAGTGATCAACCGCCGCTTAATGCAGCGCAGCCGATTTCAACTCTCCAATCACTTTGGCCCACAGCTCGGGCGGTTGGGCGCCGGGCACCGCGTGTTGGCCCGCGACGATGAAGGTGGGCACCGAATTCACCCCCATCTGGCGGCTGTGCGCATCGCGCGCGGCGATGTCATCGCGGTCGGCATCGCTGGCCAGCAGGCGGCGGACAACGGCGGCGTCCATTTCGATCCCGTCGGCGATATCGGCCAGCACGTCGTGATCGCCAATGTCGCGCGCGTCGACAAAATACGCTTGGAACAGTGCCGACACGGCCGCGGTCTGCTTGCCCTCGATCCCGGCCCAGTGGATCAGGCGGTGGGCGTCCAGGGTGTTGGGGGTGCGCTGCATCCCCTCAAAGTCGATCTTGAGCCCGGCCTTTTCCGCACGTTCGACCACGGGCGCATAGGCGCGCACCGCGCCCTCTTTGCCGCCGAACTTGCCTTCGAGATAGGCGCGCCGCCCCATGCCGCCTGCGGGCATGTCAGGGTTCAGCTGAAACGGGTGCCATTCGATGACAAAGGGGTGGTCGGGGTGCGCGGCCAGGGCGCGGTCCAGATGCGCCTTGCCGATATAGCACCAGGGGCAGATCGGATCGGACATGATATCGAGTTTGACGGTATCGGTCATCGCAAAGGGCTTTCGTTCAAGAGGCAGAGGAGGCTTTGTAAAAGAGCGGCAGGCGGCGGCGCAGGATTTTGCCATTGGCGCCGTTGGGCAGGGCGGGAACGCGGACATAGGCGCGTGGCTGTTTATAGCGCGCGAGTTTGCGCGCGGCATAGGCGCGCAAGGTCGCATCGTCCAGGGGGGTGTCGCTGGTGTAGAAGGCGACGATCACGAAGGCACCCGGTTTTACTTCGACCTGCGCCGCACCCACGCTGGTGAGGCCCGGTGCGTCTGTCAGCGCCGCCTCAACCTCGAGCGGGGAGACGCGGTAGCCGCCTGCGTTCATCATATCGTCGTTGCGGCCCAGATAGGTGATCTGGCCTACGGCATCCATGCGGCCCATGTCCCCGGTCAGGAACCAGTCGCCCTGCATTTTTGCCGCCGTTTCAGCCGGTTGGCCCAGATAACCCAGCATGAGGCCGGGGTCATCGCGCCGGATGGCGATGATGCCGGGGGTGTCGCGTGGCACGGGGCCTGCGTCGTTCACTATGGCCACCCGGCGGCCCGGCTGGGGTTGGCCCAGGGCCTCGGGCGGGCAGGGCTGCGCGGGGCTGGAAGAGATGAAGGTCGAGCATTCGGACATCCCATAGGCCTCGAAAATCGGGGTACCGGTGGCCGCACGCCAGGCGGCGACGGTGGCCGGGGGCAGCTTTTCCCCCGCGCTGAGGCCGTGCCGCAAACTGGGCAGCGCAGGCATCGTGCTGCGCGTCAGCATCTGGCGGTAGACGCCCGGGGCTGCGGCAAAGATCGTGGCGCCGTGGGCGCGCAGCAGGGCGGGCAGTGCGGCCACGTCGGTGCCCGGCGCGGGGATGAGCGCGGTGGCGCCAATGCTCCACGGGTCCATCAGGCCGGTGCCCAGCGTGTAGGTCCAGTTGAAGGCACCCGCGTGCATCATCACGTCCGAGGGGCGCAGGCCGTACCAGCCGTCATGCATCATCTGCCGCGCCCAGATCGCGCGGTGCGCGTGCGCCACCGCTTGGGGCCTGCCAGAGGTGCCGGAGGTGTAGATGACGTAACCCAACCGGTTGGGATCGCCCATGTGCCAGGCGGCGGGGGGCAGATCGCGTAGGGTGCGCAGGGTGGCCAGGCCCATCTCGGTCGGGGCGGGGGCCGAGGCGACCTGTGGGTCGCGCAGGACCAGCCGGGGCTGCAGTTCGGCCACGATGCGCGCGACCTCGTCCTGCGTCAGGGCGGCAGAGGTGGGCACCGGCACCAGGCCCACCGCAAGCGCGCCCAGATAGGCGATGGGAAAGTCGATCGTATTGCCCAGCCGCATCAGCACGATGTCACCCGGCACGCAGCCGGTTTTCAAAAGCCCCGCACCCGTGCCCAGCACGGCGGCCTTGAGCGCGCCATAGGTCATCTGCTGCGCGCCGTCCGCGGACAACACGGCCACCGCCCGCTTGTCCGCCAGCCGGTCGGCATGGGCCAGCACATGGGCCGCCATATTGAACGGGTTGGGGCAGGGAGGCGGCGGGCCGCTGTCAAAAAGGCTCAGCATATCCGAGGGCTAGAACGCAGGGCGCGCCGTTGCAAGCCTGTCGCGCGCGTCTTATAGAGAGCCATGCAAGGCAAAGACCCCAAAACCCTGATCGAGATCGCGCGGTCCTCCGGCAATACCGAGCTGGCGGAGCCGCTGGACCTTGGCGCGCGCGTGCGCGAGCTGCGCAAGGCGCGGGATTGGACGCTGGAACAGGCGGCGGGGCAGGCGGGGCTGGCGCGGTCGACCCTGTCGAAGATCGAAAACGGGCAGATGTCGCCGACCTACGAGGCGCTGAAAAAGCTGGCCGTGGGGCTGGAAATTTCGGTGCCGCAGCTGTTTACGCCACCGGAAAAGGGCCAGATCAACGGCCGCATGGTGGTGACCAAGTCGGGTGAGGGGGCCGCGCAAGCCACCGTCACCTATGAGCACGAGCTGCTGGCCGAGACGCTGACGAAAAAGCAGATGCTGCCCTATCGCGCGCGGGTCCGCGCCCGGTCGATGGACGAATTTGACGGCTGGGTGCGGCATGACGGCGAGGAGTTTCTGTACGTCCTGACCGGCGTGATCCAGCTGTATACCGAGTTTTACGAGCCGGTTGAGATGCGCCGCGGCGACAGCGCCTATTACGACGCGACCATGGGACACAACGTCGTATCCGTCAGTGACGAAGACGCGCTGATCCTGTGGGTGACGTCGCTGGTCTAAGCGGCGCGGGTGCCTTAGGCGGTTTGCATCGCGCCAGAGCGGCGCCGTTCAAGATAGGCGTCAAAGGCCGCTTGCGCCTCTTTCAGCGACATATCGTGGGTGGCCGCCAGGTAGCTTTCGAACCGGTCTTGATCGCCCTTGAGGAAGGGCATCGCGCTGGGTTCGAGATGTGGAAACTCTTTGCGCAGCGCACGGTAGTTAACCGCCCAGTCGCGGGTCAGGTCGTTCCAGGTCATGTGATACCCCCGTCGTCAGTCTTGGTGGTGTCGTCTTGCGCCCAAGGCCTTGCAGGTGCAGCATGGCATGCTGCGGCCGGAACATCCACCCATTCCCGAACATATTACAAATTGATGACGGATCAACACTTTATCGTAACAGGGGTCGCAGCGTGACATGCGCGATCCCGACAGCAACCAGTTGGGCGAAGATAAAGGCAGGGATGTGGCCGGGGTAAATGCCTGCAAACGTGTCAGAAAATCCGCGCGCGATGGTCACGGCGGGGTTCGCGAAACTGGTCGAGGACGTGTACCAATAGGCCCCCGTGATATAGAGTGCCACAAGCGTTGGGACCGCGTCGGGCCGCGATCTGAGGCCGCCGAAGATCACGAAGAGCAGGCCAAAGGTGGCCACAGTCTCGGACCACCATTGCGCCATCCCGCTGCGGTGCAGCGTGCTGGAGGCCTGCAAAATCGGCTGATCGAACATCGCGTGGGTGGCCCAGACGCCGAGGATACCACCGAGGATTTGCACAGCCACATAGGCCAGGGCAGGCCGCGCGTCGATCTCGCCCCGCAGGTAGAAGGCCAGCGTCACAGCCGGGTTGAAATGCGCGCCCGAGATGGGACCGAGCACCGTGATGATGACATAGAGCATGCAGCCCGTCGCAATGGCGTTGGCCAGCAGGGCAAGGGCCACATTGCCGTCCGCCAGCGTCTCGCCCATGATGCCAGAGCCGACGACGCCTACCAGCAAAAGGGCGGTGCCGAGGGCTTCGGCGATCAGCTTGTGTCTCATGGTCGGCGGTCCGGGGCTGCTGCTGCGTCTACTCTTCGTACCACCAGAATTGTGGCATCCAGTCAGGCCCGTCGCCGTAGATCGGGATAACCTCTGGGTGCTTCATTTCCGCCACATGGGCGATGCGGCCCGTGGTGAACTGCCAAAACGGCACCACGTAGCGCCCCGCGATCAACAGCCGGTCAAGCGCACGGGTGGCGGCGATGCTTTCCTCGCGCGTGCGCGCGGTCAGCATGGCGGTGATCATCGCGTCAATCGCCGGGTCCTTGGCCCCCATCAGGTTGCGCGACCCCTCTTGATCTGCGGCGTCCGAGCCCCAGTAAAAGAACTGTTCGTTCCCGGGCGACAGCGACAACGCCCGGCGGTGATAGGTCATGTCGAAGTCAAACGCATTGGTCCGTTCCGTAAACTGCGGCCCGTCCACCAGATCGATACGCGCGTCGATGCCCATCTGTTCCAGGGCTTGGATATAGATGTCGGCGATGGCGCGGTCTTCGGTGCGTTGCTGATCCAGCAGGATGGTAAAGGCCATGGGCGTGCCGTCGGCGTTGCTCAGCTTGCCGGTTTGGGTGGTCCACCCGGCCTCTTCCATCAGCCCCAGTGCCCGGCGCAGCCCGCGGCGGTTGCGCAGCGATCCGTCGCTGGCGGGCAGGGTGTAGCCCTCCATCACGCCGGGCAGCAGCTTGCCGTTGAAGGGCGCCAGCAAGGACGCCACAGCCCCTTTGGCGGGCCCGGGTTCCATCGCCAGCAGCGAATTGGAGAAGTAGGAGGTGATGCGCGGCTGTGCGCCGCCGGTCAGGGTGTCGTTGATATATTCAAAGTTGAAGGCCGTGATCAGCGCCTCGCGCACGCGCCAGTCGTCAAAGGGTGCGCGGCGGGTGTTCATGACAAAGCCGGTGATGCCCGACGGTTTTCGGTGCGCAATCTCGGATTTGACCACGTCGCCCGCGGTTGCGCGCGGAAAGTCATAGCCGTTGGCCCAGTTGTCCGCGTTGAACTCGCGCACGGCGGACACGTCGCCTGCCTTGAACGCCTCGAGCACGACATCACCGTCGCCGTAGAAGTCGATGGTGATCTGGTCAAAGTTGTAGGTGCCGCGCCGAAAGTTCAGATCGCGGCCCCAATAGTCGGGGTTGCGGGTCAGGACCACATCGCGCGCGGCCTCGAAATCGGTGACCACATAGGGGCCGGACCCGATGGGGATGTCCGAGATGCGGGCGTTGGCAAAATCTTTGCCCTCCCACTGCGCCTTTTGCAGGATGGGGCGCATGCCGGCCAGCAAGGCCAGCTCTCGGTTTTCGGTGTTGAAGGTGAACTTGACGCGGCGGGGGCCGGTCTGTTCCACCGTTTCGATCTGCGCCCACAGCCCGCGATAGCGCCCGTGCCCTTGGGTGCCCAACGTCTCATAGGACCAGATGACATCCGCGACCGTCACCGGGCTGCCATCGGAGAATCGCGCCTCTGGCCGCAGGGTGAATTCCACCCAAGACCGGTCGTCCGGCACCTCAATCGATTCGGCCAGCAGACCGTAGAGGGCGAAGGGTTCGTTCCGGTTGCGCCCCATCAGGCTTTCATGGGCGAGAAAGCGCAGCTGCCAGGGCACGTTGCCGCGCTGGATGTAGGGATTGAGCGAATCAAAGCTGCCGGTATTGGCCAATGTGATGGCACCGCCTGTGGGGGCATCGGGATTCGCGTGCGGAAGGGCCACAAAATCCGGTGGTAGCTGCGGGTCGCCATACATAGCTATGCCATGTCGTGGCTCTGCTTGTGTGTCTGACCCTGCTGCCACAAGCCCCGCCAGAATCACCGCCAGCCAGCCGATTTTGCGGGTCGTATTTTGGAAAAAATGCCTGCTCATTTCGTCAACAATCCTTGATCGCCCTTGTTTTGTTAACATTAGCGGGCTGCGGACATTTACGCATTATCAAACTTTTAGCTTGGACTCTGTGCGCGGCTTTGCGTATAACAAGGGCACTGCTCGATAGGTTTCTTGCCTGTATGAAACCTGCCTCAATAACTTAACGCCAGCTTCGTGCTGGCGTTTTTTTTTGGCCTGATCGCTGAACAATCCGGCCCCTTTGCCCGTTCCTTTTGCACCTGCAGCATGACATGCTGCACGCACGCGAACAAAGGAACGGTCTCATGGCATTTGAAATCTCGCTTACCGGCAAAACCGCTGTCATCACGGGGTCCAATTCGGGCATCGGGTTGGGCATGGCGTGGGAACTGGCCCGCGCAGGCGCGGATGTGGTTCTGAATTCATTCACCGACGACGATGACGACCATGCCCTGGCCAAAGAGATCGCGGACGAGACGGACACCAACACCCGCTATATCCAGGGCGATATGTCCAAGGGTGAGCAGTGTCGCGCGTTGATCGAACAGGCGGGCGCCTGCGACATCCTAATCAACAATGCGGGCATCCAGCACGTGGCGGCCATCCCCGAGTTTCCGGCGGAAAAGTGGGACGCGATCATCGCGATCAATCTCAGTTCGGCCTTCCACACGACGGCCGCGGCCTTGCCGATGATGCGCGCCGCTGGGTGGGGGCGGGTGATCAACATCTCTTCCGCGCATGGCCTGACCGCATCGCCCTACAAGGCCGCCTATATCGCCGCCAAACACGGCATCGTCGGGCTGACCAAGACCACAGCGCTGGAAACTGCCGAGGAACCGATCACCGCCAATGCCATCTGCCCCGGCTATGTGCTGACCCCCATCGTGGAAAAGCAGATCCCCGACACGATGAAGGAATATGACATGAGCCGTGAGGACGTGATCCAGAACGTCATGCTCAAACGCCAGCCGTCCAAGGAATTCGCCACCACCGAACAGATGGGCGGCACGGCCGTGTTCCTGTGCTCGCCCGCCGCGGATCAAATCACCGGCACGACCATCAGCGTGGACGGTGGCTGGACCGCGCTCTGATTTTCTCTGTTCTAAAAAAATCCCCGCCGGAGGCTCCCGCCCTCTGCCCCTAACGCATAGGCCTGATCATGACCGTGAAACGTATCAACCTGGCCTTGCAAGGCGGCGGGGCGCATGGCGCCTTTACCTGGGGCGCGCTGGACGTGCTGCTGTCGGACTCGCGGATCGAGATTGGGGCGATGTCGGGCACCTCTGCCGGGGCGCTCAACGCAGCTGCGGTCAAGGCGGGGCTGGTGGCGGGTGGGCCGGATGGCGCGCGCGAGAACCTCAATTGGCTGTGGGAACAGGTCGCGGGGCAGCAAGACATCAGCATGGGGCAGTGGATGCTGCCCTTTGGCCCGGCGCAGGTGTCACACATGATGGAATATTCGCTGCAATTCGCCATGGGCGATGCGTTTACCCGCATGGTGTCGCCCTATGCCTATGGGCCGTTTTATCGCAATCCGCTGACGGATATCGTGGCCAAGTTCAACATGGACAATGTGTGCTGCGATGACGGCCCGCGCCTTTTCATCAACGCCACGCGCGTGCGCAATGGCAAGCTGCGGGTGTTTGCGCAGGACGAGGTGACGCCGGATGTAATCATGGCTTCGGCCTGTTTGCCGACCCTGTTTCAGGCGGTGCGCATCGACGACCGGGAAACCGGGCAGGTGGAAGAGTTTTGGGACGGCGGCTATACCGGCAATCCCGCGCTCTTCCCGCTGTTCGACACGGCATTGCCCGATGACATCGTTGTGATCAACATCAACCCGCTGGAGCGTGAGGTGATGCCGCGCACGCCGCAGCAGATCCAGAACCGCATCAACGAGATCAGCTTTAACTCATCGCTCTTGCGCGAGATGCGGGCGATCAACTTTGTCCAGCGCCTGCTGGACGACGGCACGCTGCCCGAGGGGCGCATGGCGCGGGTGCTGATGCACATGATTGCCGATGATGATCTGATGAACGATCTGAGCGTGGCGACCAAGACGGTGCCCAACGGCTATGTGATCGGCAATCTGAAAGAGGCGGGCGAACGGGCGGCACGTGCGTTTTTGCAGGCGCATTTTGACGATTTGGGGCACCAAAGCTCGATCGATTTGCCGTCGATGTTCAGCTGACCTAGGGCGGCGGCGTCTTGGGGTCTTTGCCGTTGGGATAGACCAGGCCCGCCGAAATCACCAACTTGGCCGCGTCTTCGACGGACATATCCAGCTCGATCACGTCTTCGGCCGGAAAGAACAGCAAAAAGCCCGAGGTCGGGTTGGGTGTGGTCGGCACAAAGACGCTAAGCAAGGCGCCGGTGTTGCCCGCCCGTTCGCTGACCTCGCCCCGCGCCATGGTCGAGATAAAGCCGATGGCCCAGATGCCCTTGCGCGGGTATTCGATCAGGCACGCCTTTTCAAAGGACCGCTCGGACTGTGCAAACACGGTCTCGGAGATTTGCTTGATACCGGAATAGATCGAGCGGACGACCGGCGTACGCTCTACCAGGCTTTCGGCCCAGCGGATCAGGGACCGCCCGATATAGCCCTTGGCAATCCAACCGACAAAGATCGTGAACAGCAGAAAGACGATGACGCCGACGCCGCGCACATTGACCCGGATCCAGTCGGGGTTGGGCACGCGCACGCCGGTCGGGTCCTCGACAAAGCGGGGATTGCCGATCCAGTAGTTGACGATGGAATCGGGCTGCCACGCGGTTGGGACCAGCGGCCAGACAAAGCCGTCGACCCAGCCGATGACCGTCCAGATCAGCCAGATGGTCAGGCCCACCGGGGCGATGACGACGATGCCTGTCAGAAAAGACGCGCGCAGCCGCGAAAAAAGGCCAGGGCGGCGAGGCGTTTGTGGGTCAAATGGGGTGTTCATACGTCGTCCGCGGCGCAAGTCTGACCGTTAGGTAGGCGAGGCTGCCAGGGTCTGCAATGGTTTCAGCCCCGCAAGCGAGAACTTGCGCCCAAATTGCTCAAATGCGTGGCTATTTCCGCGGCGAGCCGGGCATTGTTTCGCACCAGCGCGATGTTTGCGGTCAGCGACCGGCCCTCGGTCAGCTCGTAAATGCGCTGCAGCAGATAGGGCGTCACCCCTTTGCCCGCGATCCCGTGGGTGTCCGCATCTTTGGTGGCTTGGGCGATGATGGGCGCGAGCGTGGCGCGGTCGATCTCGGCCTCGGCTGGGATCGGGTTGGCGACCAGCTGCCCGCCGGGCAGGCCCATGGCGGCGCGCTGTGCGTGGGCGGTGGCGATCTCAGCCGCGCTGTCCAGGCGCAGGGGCGCGGGCAGGCCCGCACTGCGAGACCAGAAGGCGGGCATGTCGTCCTGCCCGTAGGCGATCACCGGCACGCCTTGGGTTTCCAGCACTTCCAATGTTTTGGGGATGTCGAGGATGGCCTTGGCGCCTGCGGCGACGACAGTGACGGGGGTTTGCGCCAGTTCCATCAGGTCGGCAGAGATGTCGAATGTGCCCTCGGCACCTTTGTGCACCCCGCCGATGCCCCCTGTGGCAAAGACGGCGATGCCTGCCAGCCGTGCGGCGATCATGGTGGCGGCCACGGTTGTGGCGCCGGTGCCGCCGCGCGCGATGCACACGGCCATGTCGGCCCGGCTCAGCTTGGCCACGTCCCGTGCTTGGCCCAACGCCTCGAGCTGCGCGTCGGTCAGCCCTGCGTGCAAGGTGCCATCGATCACGGCCATGGTGGCGGGCGTGGCACCGGCGGCGCGAATGTCATCCTCGACCTGGCGCGCCACCTCGATGTTTTGGGGGTAGGGCATGCCGTGCGTGATGATCGTGCTTTCCAGCGCGACGATGGGCGTGCCCGCGGCCAGGGCGTCAGCCACGGCGGGAGAGGGGGTATAGAGTGTCATCCGGGGGTCTTTCCTGAAACGTAGATCGCGGCGGCCTCGAGCGCTTGGGCCAAGGCCGCGTCCCGCGCCGCACCGCGCAGTTCGGCGGCGATATGGGCGGCCATGAACGTGTCGCCCGCCCCGGTCACGCGGGTGACCAGCACCTGTGGCGGTGTCTGGCTGATCAGCCCGTCGGCGGTCGCCTCGGTTGCGGTGCCGCCGCCATCGGTGACCAGCACCCGCGCCGCGCCGCGTTCGAGTAGCCCAAGTGCGGCCTCGGACGCGTCGTCAAAGCTGCGTTGGCACAGCAGCCCGGCCTCTTCGAGGTTGACGTACAGTGTGCCGCGGCTGTGGGTCAGGAAGGGGCGCAACCGTTCCGCCTTGCCCGGAGAGGCCGGGGCCACGCGCAGGTCGGCGCGCGCCAGCACAGGGCTGGTGGCGATCTGGTTCAGCAAGTCCAGCGTCAGGTTGCCATCAAGCGCGGCGAGGCCGTCATAGGGCGCGGCATCCGTCGCCAGCGTGCCGTCGGTCAGAGGGCGCAGGATCTTGGCGCCCGCGCTTTCCAGCGAATGGGCGTCTGCAATCGCGGCGATCAGCCCATTTGCCCCCTCGACCGCCATATAACGGTCGGTTGGCAGGTCATCCGAGCGGTAGACGGTGTCGGTCACCATCCCGCGTGCTGCACAGGCGGCGATCAATGCGTCCCCTTCGGCATCACGGCCAATGGCGGTCAGCAGCGCGGGGGTCAGCCCAAAGCGGGCAAGGGTCATCGCGATGTTCAGCGCAACGCCGCCCGGCAGCCGGGTGATCCGCCCGGGCACGTCCGATCCTTGCCGCATCGCCATGGGCGCGCGCCCGATCACGTCCCACAGGACGGAGCCGATGCAAAGGATATCTGGGCAAAGAATATCTGGCGCGGTCTTCATAGCTGCGTTGTGACGGTCCGGGCGGGCAGAGGCAAGCCCGCTTACCGCGCGGGCACGGCAAAGCTGAGCGCGGCCCAGAACGTGTCCCACACCGCATCGGGCGTGTCTGTGATGGGTTCGATCACGACCGCATCAAACAGATAGGCGTGGCCTGGGATCACCGGCACGGTCGCCTGGCCTGCCGCGTCGGTGCTGTGCAGGGTGATGATCACCGTGCCCTCGGGGTCGCGGTCGAACACCTCGACCTGCGCATCGGGGCGCGGGGCGCCGTCGTAGAGCACCTGGACCTGCATCGCGCCGTCAAAGCCGGGCGCGTAGGGGTTCGTGAGGGCCACAAATTCGGTTTTCAAACCCAGCGCCCGGTCCGCGCCCGCGCCGTCGCCCACCGCGATCAGCGCCTTGGCGTGGCGGGTATAGCGTTCTTTGAACGGCGGGTCGGGAAAGCCGTTGGCGGCATGGCGCGCGGCCATGTCGGCAAAGTCCTTGTGGTCGGCAAATTTCTGGAACTTTGGCCAGTCTTTGTACGTCACGAAAGAGGGTGTGGTTTCATGTACCACGATAGCCAGGCCTTCGTCAGTTGGGCCCATATCCAGGGCGGGGCGGTCGCCCATGCGGCCAGTGACCGCCTGGACGTTGTCCGCCATCACCACATCAAAGCGGGTGAAGTTGCGGTCGAAATAGGACAGCGAGATACCCGCGAAGTCCTCACCGTTTTTGAGGTTGGCCACCAGATTGGCGTCGGCGGGCAGCACATACCGCTCGGGCTCGATCCAAAACTCATGAGCGGTTGCAACAGATGCGCAAATCACGCACCAAAGCGTCAACACGAGACGGGGGAACACCATGGGGACTACCTTTCGCGGCCTGACGGGCAAGCTGACCCATTGCGCGGGGTTGTCAAGCCTCTGGCTGCTGTGCCTGTCGGCGGTGGCGCAGGCGCATGAGGTTGTGCCGACCATCGCGGACCTCACGGTGGTGGACGGGACGGTGCGTATCGAGATGCGCGTGAACCTCGAGGCGCAGCTGTCTGGCATTGATCTGGATGCGGTGTCGGACACCGACAGCGCGGACAATGCGGACAATTATGACACCCTGCGTGCCCTGGGCGCGGCAGAGATTGCGGCGCGCGCGCCTGAACTGCTGGACCGGTGGACCGCCGTGCCGCTGCTGCGCGCTGGTGACGCGGCGGTGCCGCTGACCTTGGGCGACGTGACTGTGCCGCAGGTGCCGAATGAAGAGCTGCCGCGGATCACCGACGTGATCCTAAACGGTGTTATGCCTGCGGGCGCGGGCACAGTCACGGTGACCTGGCCCGCGGGCGCGGGCGATCTGGTGCTGCGCCAACAGGGAGTGGAGGCGCCCTATACCGGTCTGATTTCCGGCGGGTCGGACAGCGGTGCAATTGACGTCACAGGCGGGCAAAGTGCCAGCGTTTGGCAAACCTTTGGCGCCTATATCCCCGTCGGTTTCGACCACATTCTGCCCAAGGGGCTGGATCATATCCTGTTTGTTCTGGGGTTGTTTTTCCTATCGACCCGGCTGGGCCCGCTGCTGTGGCAAGTGAGCGCGTTCACGCTCGCGCATACCGTCACGCTGGCCCTGGGCGCGCTGGGGCTGGTGAACATCCCGGGCAGCATAGTCGAGCCGCTGATTGCCGCCTCGATCCTTTATGTGGCGGTCGAGAACATCTTTGCCCGCGATCTTAACCGGTGGCGGACCGTTGTGGTCTTTGCCTTTGGCCTGTTGCACGGGCTGGGGTTTGCGTCGGTCCTGGGGGACTTTGGCCTGCCGCAGGGGCAGTTCGTCCCGGCCTTGATCGGCTTTAACGTCGGCGTCGAGCTGGGGCAGCTGACCGTGATCGCGCTGGCCGCGATTGCGCTGTCGCTGGGCTGCCGCGCCGCGATGCTGGCGCGCTTGGACGGAGAGGAAGAGTTGATCACCAGCTACCGCGTGATGTTCCGCGCCTGGTCGATGACCGGGTCGATCCTGATTGCGTTGATCGCGATCTATTGGGTGGTCGAGCGGACGCTTCTTTAACGCAAGGGCGCGGTCAGGGCGGCGAGGGTGTCGGCGGGCGCGTCGGTGCTCCAAATTTCTTCCCCGAGGGCTAGAAAATCGGCGATGGGGGCCAGCCGTTCGATAGCCTGCAGCGTCAGCCCGCCTTCGGCGACAACCGGCACCTCGATCATCTCGGACCACCAGGCAAAAAGGTCGTCTGCGGCCGCCTCTTGTCCCGCGATGGCAGTCACGGGGCCAAAGGCCACGTAATCCGCGCCTGCCTCGCCCGCGGTCAGCCCGTCATGGCGCGAGGTGCTGCAGTAGCTGCCGACGATGGCATCGGGCCCCAGCGCCTTTCGCGCGTCGCGGACCGAACGGGCAGCGTCCGTGAGGTGCACACCGTCGAGGCCCAGCCGTTCGGCCAGCCCGGTATGATCGTCGAGTACAATCGCCACATCGCGGGCATGGGCCACGGCGCGGCAGGCATCGGCGGCGCGCGACAATCGGTCCTCGTCCCGGGTGACCAGCGCGAGACGCAGGCACGCAATCTCTGTGCTGTCGAGCACGGCGGCAAGTTGGTCAGGAAACTCCGACAGCTCGATCACCGGCGGGGTGAGAAGGTAAAGCTGCGGCTGCGCACGCTCGGGGGCACTCATTGGCGTCGTCCTTTTGATCTTGGCGCCGCTCTAGCGGAAAGCGTTGGGTTTGAAAACTTTTATGCCTCCGGCGGGAGTTTATTTTGCAAAGTGAATGGGATTGTCCGGTGTCGCGTGGCGCGGTAGAGGGCGGGCCATGACACCGACCTTTGTGCTGACACGGCCCCAGATGGGCGAGAATATCGGGGCTGCGGCCCGGGCGATGCTGAACTTTGGCCTGGACCGGATGCGGCTGGTGGATCCGCGCGATGGCTGGCCCAATGTCGCTGCCGTGGCGATGGCCAGCGGGGCGGGGCGGGTCTTGGATGCCGCGACCGTGCACAAGGTGCTGCCCGATGCGCTGGCCGATTGCACCTATGTCTATGCCACCACGGCCCGGTCCCGCGATCTGACCAACCTCGTGCTGAGCCCGGAGGCCGCGATGCGGGATGCAGCGGCGCGCATTGCGGAGGGCCAGCATGTGGCGGTGCTGTTTGGGCCAGAACGCGCGGGGTTGGAGAATGAGGATATTGCGCAAGCCAATGCGCTGATCTCTGTCCCGGTGAATGCGGAGTTTCCATCGCTGAACCTGGCGCAATGTGTGCTGCTGGTGGGGTACGAATGGATGCGGGCAGGGGGCAAGGTGACGGACAGCCAGACCGAGATGGCGGGCACCGACTGGGCCACGGGCGACGAGGTCGCGCATCTGGCGCGCCATTTCGAAGAGCGGCTGGAGACGGCCGGTTTCTTCTTTCCCGACCACAAGGCGCAGAGCATGCGCGTCAATCTGCGTAATATGTGGAGCCGGATGCCGCTGACCCGCGTCGATGTGCAGACGCTGCATGGCATGCTGCGGCAGATGGTCCGCTGGGCCGAACGTCGCTGACGCTGGACCTCTGCCGTCCGCGCCCCTAGGTTGCCCGATGAATTGAGCAAAGAGGCTGGCATGGCGAAACAGCGCAGCATTTTCGAAGAGGTGGGCACCACACAAAAACCCGTGGCGCAGGCCGGTGTCATCGACGCGGGCCGCAGCGGCGCGCGCGGGGCGATCCGGGTATGGTTGATCCTGCTGTTCGCACTGGTGGTGGTGATGATTGCCGTGGGCGGGTTGACCCGGCTGACCGACAGCGGTCTGTCGATCACCGAATGGCGCCCCTTTACCGGGGCCATCCCGCCTTTGAACCAGGCGGATTGGGAGGCGGAGTTTGCGCTGTACCAGCAGATCGACGAATTCCGCATTCAAAACCAGTGGATGACGCTGGCCGATTTCAAGGTGATCTATTGGTGGGAATGGGGCCACAGGCAGTTGGGCCGGGTGATTGGCCTGGTCTGGGCCATCGGCTTTTTCTGGTTCCTGCTGCGCCGTCAGATCCCCACCGGCTGGACACCCCGGCTGTTGGGCCTGGGCCTGTTGGGCGGGCTGCAAGGCGCCATTGGCTGGTGGATGGTGGCCAGTGGCGTGACTGTGGGCGAGGGCATGGTCGACGTGGCAAGCTACCGCCTGGCCGCGCATCTGGGCCTGGCGTTTGTCATCCTCGGGTTCATTGCCTGGTACGTCTATGCGATGGGCCGACCCGCGCGCGAGTTGATGCAGGCGCGGCGCAACAAAGAGGCGCGCCTGTTTTCGATCTCGACTGGGCTGATGCACTTTGCCTTTCTGCAAATCCTGATCGGTGCGCTGGTGGCCGGCATTGATGCTGGGCGCAGCTATACCGATTGGCCGCTGATGGGCGGGCAGGTGTTTCCCGCCACGGCCTTTGTGTTCGAGCCGTTTTGGCGCAACTTCTTTGAAAGCCCAGGCTTGGTGCAGTTCATCCACCGGGTCACGGGCTATCTGCTGTTTGCCTTTGCGGTCGTTGTGTGGCTGCGCGGGCGGCGGTCGGCGCACGCGCGCACGCGCTTTGCCTTTAACGCGGTGATGGCGGCGATGGCGCTGCAGATCGTGTTGGGGATCGTCACCGTTCTGTACGGTGCGCCCTGGCAGATCGCGATCCTGCACCAATTCCTGGCGGTTGTGCTTTGGGCGCTGATCCTGCGCGCGCGGTTCTTGACAGCTTATCCCATTGCCACATCCATTCGGGGGACTGCGTGATGACAGCCTATGACGATCTGATGACCTATGACCGCGACACCCAGGCCTTGGGCCAGATCGCGGGCCGCTTGGGCTGGGATCAAGAGACGATGATGCCCCGGGGTGCTGCCCCGCAGCGTGGCGATGAAATGGCCGCGATCGAGGCGGTCTTGCACGCCCGCCGGACTGATCCGCGGGTGGGCGATTGGCTGGCGGCGATTGATGCCAGCGCTTTGACGCCTGTGGCGGCAGCGCAGGTGCGCGAGATCACGCGCAGTTACGATCGGGCGTCCAAGGTGCCTGCCGACCTTGCGGCGACGCTGGCGCGCGTCACCTCGACCGCGCAGGGCAAATGGGCGAATGCACGCGCGGCGGATGACTTTGCCGCCTTTGCCCCGGTGCTGGAAGAGGTCGTGGCGCTGAAGCGCGAGGAGGGGTCGGCGCTGGCCGCCGGTGGTGACATCTATGACGCGATGCTTGAGGATTACGAGCCGGGCACGACGGCCGCGGATTTGGAAGCGATGTTTGGCGCGCTGCGCCCAGCCCTGACAGAGCTGCGTGCGGCAATCCTGGACAAACCGGCGCCCAAAGGCGTGACCGGACCGTTTGACGAGGCCGTACAGGTAAAGCTGAGCGCCAAGCTGGCGGAAACCTTTGGCTATGACACCGCGCATGGGCGTATCGACAAGGCGGTACATCCGTTTTCGTCCGGATCGGGCCTGGATGTGCGCATTACCACGCGCACAAACCCGCAGGACCCGTTCAACTGCTTTTACTCGACCATCCACGAGGTTGGCCATGCCTGTTACGAGCAGAACATCGACCAGGCCTATCTGCTAACGCCCCTGGGCCGGGGTGTGTCGATGGGGGTGCATGAAAGCCAAAGCCGCATTTATGAAAACCAACTGGGCCGCAGCCGCGCCTTTACCGGCTGGCTGTACGGTCAGATGCGGGACGCCTTTGGCGACTTTGGGATAGATGGCGAGGACGCGTTCTATGCCGCCGTCAATGCGGTGTCGGACGGTTATATCCGCACCGAGGCGGATGAGGTGCAGTATAACCTGCATGTCCTGCTCCGCTTTGACCTGGAACGTGCGCTCATGGCGGGTGATCTGCAGGTGGGCGATCTGGAGGCGGCGTGGAACGATCGGTTTGCAGCCGACTTTGGCTATGCGGTCGACAAAGCGTCGAACGGGGTTCTGCAAGATGTGCATTGGTCCGTTGGGCTGTTTGGCTATTTCCCGACCTATTCGCTGGGCAATGTGTATGCGGGATGTCTGTATCAGGCACTGCGCGCGGACGTGCGGGATTTGGACGCGCAGTTGTCGCGCGGTGACACGACTGCCGCCACCTCATGGCTGCGCGAGGGCTTGCAACAGCACGGTGGGCTTTATGCCCCGCGCGAGGTCATTGCCAAGGCGAGTGGCCAAAACCCAGGTCCGGATCCGCTGCTATCCTACCTGAACGAGAAGTTTTGCGCGCTTTACCGCCTATGACGCGGCTTTGACGAACGCGACACAATTTTCCCCCTTTTGAGCGCTGTGCCAATTGGTTAACCCCATGGATACCCTTGTACTTGGAGTACCCTGTTATGAAAAAAACCTTTCTTATCCCTGCTTTGCTGGCGGCCTTTGCAACGCCAGCCTTTGCGCAAGATGTTGTTCAGTCCTCTATCGTGGGGCCCTCTGACGATCCCGTTTACACCCTGCGGATTACCGGTACGGATGGCCAAGCCTATGACTGCCTGCCTGAAACCGAGACCCGCGATGGGCGCGAATTCCGCATCTGCGGCGAGAGCCAGAACCAATTGCTGGGCGGTGATTTGGGCGTCGGCGCCGTGGCGCTTGCGGGCGTGGTCGGCATCATCCTGATCGGCTCGTCGTCCTCGACCACCACATCGACGCCGTAAGCGCGTATTTGCCACGATAGCCAGAGGTGCGCCGTAAAGGCGCACCCTACACCCAGCGCGTAGGGTGCGCGTTCATCGCGCACCTTTTAGGCGTCGCTGGCGTCGTCCGCGTCTTCGCCCTGATCGGCGATCCAGGCCACGCTGACCACTTCCTCGCCCTTCCCTGTGTTGAACACGCGCACGCCACCCGCGCTGCGCGAGCGGAAGCTGATGCCGTCCACAGGCACGCGGATCGACTGGCCCTTGGATGTGGCCAGCATGATCTGGTCATCCAACTCGACCGGGAAGGACGCGACGATCTGGCCGCCGCGCATCGCTTTATCCATCGCCGTGACGCCCATGCCGCCCCGCCCGCGCACGGGGTAGTCGTGGCTGCTGCTGAGCTTGCCCGCACCCTGGGCGGTGATGGTCAGGATCAGGTTTTCCGCCGCCGACATCTCGATATAGCGATCGTTGGAGAAGTTCGGATCGGCCGGGGCCTCATCCTCGTCCACCTCGCCGTCATCGGCCAGCCCGGCCATGGCGCGGCGCATTTTGAGGTAGGCGGTACGCTCTTCGGAGGTGGCATCGAAATGGCGGATGATGGACATCGACACCACGCGGTCATCGCCGTTCAGCTTGATCCCCCGCACGCCCACCGACGCCCGGCTGTTGAACACGCGCACATCCGTGGCGGGAAAGCGGATCGCGCGGCCCGAGTTCGTCACCAGCATCACGTCATCGTCGTTCGAGGCGATGCGCGCGTTGATCAGGGTCGTATCCGCATGCTCGTCCTCGAACTTCATCGCGATCTTGCCGTTGCGCATCACGTTGGTGAAATCCGACAGCTTGTTGCGCCGCACCGTGCCTGCCGAGGTGGCAAAGACCACCTGCAGATCGTCCCATTCGGCCTCATCCCGGTCTACTGGCATGATCGCGGCGATAGAGACCCCTTGCGGGATCGGCAGGATGTTGATGATCGCCTTGCCCTTCGACGTCCGGCCCCCTTGGGGCAGGCGCCAGGTCTTGAGCTTGTAGACCATCCCGTCGGTCGTAAAGAACAGAAGCTGCGTGTGCGTGTTGGCGACAAAGAGGGTGGTGATCACGTCCTCTTCCTTGGTCTGCATGCCCGCCACGCCCTTACCGCCGCGGCGTTGGCTGCGGAAGTCGGCCAGCGGCGTGCGCTTGATATAGCCACCGCTGGTAACGGTGACGACCATATCCTCGCGCTCGATCAGGTCCTCGTCTTCCATGTCGCCGGACCAGTCGACGATTTCGGTGCGCCGTGGCACGGCGAACAGGTCGCGCACCTCGCGCAGCTCATCCGCGATGATGCCCATGATCCGTTCGCGGCTGCCCAGGATTTCGAGGTATTCCTTGATCTTGCCCGCCAGCTCTTCCAGCTCGTCCGTGACCTCTTTGACCCCGATCTGGGTCAGGCGTTGCAAGCGCAGGTCTAGGATTGCGCGGGCCTGGGTTTCAGACAGATTATATGTGCCGTCGTCATTGGCGGTATGCGTCGGATCGTCGATCAGCGCGATGTAGGGCAGGATGTCTTGCGCCGGCCAGCGGCGCGTCATCAGCTTGGCCCGTGCCTCTGCCGCGTCAGCCGATTGGCGGATGGTCGCGACCACTTCGTCGATATTGCTGACCGCGACGGCCAGACCGCACAGGATATGGCTGCGCTCGCGCGCTTTGCGCAGGTCAAAGGCGGTGCGGCGCGCGACAACCTCTTCGCGGAAGTCGACAAAGGCGGTGAGAAAGCGGCGCAGCGTCAACTGCTCGGGCCGCCCGCCGTTCAGCGCCAGCATGTTACAACCAAAGGACGTTTGCATAGGCGTAAAGCGGAACAGCTGGTTCAGTACGACCTCGGCGGTGGCGTCGCGCTTGAGCTCGACCACCACGCGCACGCCGTTGCGGTCGCTTTCGTCCTGCACATGCGCGATGCCCTCGATCCGTTTGTCGCGGGCGGCCTCGGCGATGCGTTCGATCATCGTGGCCTTGTTCACCTGATAGGGGATTTCGTCCAGCACAATGGCGTAGCGGTCCTTGCGGATCTCCTCGACCCGCGTTTTGGCGCGCACGATGACACTGCCGCGCCCCTCAAGGTACGCCTTGCGCGCGCCCGACCGGCCCAGCATGATGCCACCGGTGGGGAAATCGGGGCCGGGCACATAGTCGATCAACTGTTCCGAGCTGAGGTCGGGATCAGCAATGAGGGCCAGCGTGGCATCGACCACTTCGCCCAGGTTGTGGGGCGGGATGTTGGTGGCCATGCCCACCGCGATGCCGCCCGCGCCATTGACCAGCATGTTGGGAAAGCGCGCGGGCAGGACGGTCGGTTCGCTGTCCTTGCCGTCGTAGTTGGGCTGAAAATCAACGGTGTCCTTGTCGATATCGGCGAGCAGATAGCCCGCGGCCTTGGCCATCCGCACTTCGGTATAGCGCATTGCCGCCGGGTTATCGCCGTCCATCGAGCCAAAATTGCCCTGCGGATCAAGCAAGGGCAGGGACATCGAAAAGTCCTGCGCCATGCGCACAAGGGCGTCATAGATCGCGCTGTCGCCATGCGGATGGTACTTGCCCATCGCGTCCGACACCGGGCGCACGGACTTGCGATAGGCCTTGTCAAAGGTGTTCCCGGCCTCGTGCATGCCATAGAGGATACGCCGGTGCACAGGTTTTAAGCCGTCGCGCAGATCCGGGATCGCCCGGCTGACAATGACCGACATCGCATAGTCCAGATAGGACGTGCGCATTTCCGCCTCGATCGATACCGACGGGCCGTCATAGGACGGACGCTGCGGCGGGGTCATTTCATCATCATTTTCAGGGGGTTGCGGCGTGTCGTTCACGTTGTCCTGCCCGTTCTTTGCGTGGGTCTATATCTTGCGGTCAAGTCTATCAGAAACCGCAGATAGGGTGCAATGCCTGTGACCGCGCGTTGTTAGCAGCCGCGCGGGATCGGTGCTACTTCATTGTTTTTATTGATCATTAATCTTTGACCCGCTCAGATGTGCTTATGGCAACATAAGATGAGGTAACAGATGCCCCAAACCGAGACCGAGATGCTGCTGAAAGGCTATGGGCTGACCACGGCGGAGATGTTCTATCGCATGCCCGATTACACCCATGTGTTGAACACGTTCATCTGGCAGGACTACGACCGCGCCCCGGATCACGACCGGCTGATGCGGTTCATCGACTTTTGGAAGGCCGAGATCGAGGGCGCGCTACATTCGGTCCGCTTTACCCACCGCACGCTGGTGTCCGCCGGCGAGTGGCGTCATGTGACAGGCGAATTCACAGTGCATTGAGGGGCTAGGCCGAGCAGGAGGCCCCACCGAGCACACAAAATTTGGCACAATGTGGGTGGTTCAGGGCCACGTCCTGTTCCGCCTCGGCCAGCGTTGCGCCCATTTCGAACTGCGCGTCATAGGGCAGCAGGGTGCAGGCGAGCACCGCGGGTGCCTTCGCACCCTTGCGTTTGACCACCATCCGGGATGACGCGCACATGACGTCCGCGGGGTCCTTGTTCAGGATCGACCAGCAGGCGGTTGTGATCTCTGGCACCTCGACCGTCGTGTCCATTTCAGGGAACAGAACGGTTGTGCCAGGATTATAGGCATCAATCGCCCAGCCTTGTGCAGTGTAAAGCGCGGCATAGCCATCGCGTGCCTCGGCCTCGCTTTCGGCCATTTCGATGCGGCCCGCGACGGCCAGGCGGGCGCCGATGCCAGACAGCCAGTTGACCCCGGTCACCGTCTTTTCGAACGTGCCGACGCCCCGTTCGGCATCATGCACTGCCGCCGCGTGGTGATCGAGGCTGACGCGGAAGGTCAGTTTGGCGCCATAATCCGCGACCAAAGCGGTCACTGCAGCCTGCACCGCAGGGCGCATAATCGGTGCCATCGCATTGGTCAGGATCAGCACCTCATACCCGCGCGCCAAACAGCGCTGCACCATCTCGGGAAACTGCGGGTTCATGAACGGCTCACCGCCGGTAAACCCGATCTCGCGCACGCCCCAGGCCCGCTGCTCCAACTGGTCGAGGTAATCGGTCACCTCATCCGCGGTCAGATAGACCAACGCGTCATTGGTGGGCGAGCTTTCGATGTAGCAGTTGGTGCAGGCGATATTGCACAGCGTGCCTGTGTTGAACCACAGCGTTTCGGGGTTGGTCAGCTTAACTTTTGCGCGCGCTCCGCCTTGGGCTGTTACATCCGCGTCTTGAAACTTGCCCAGATTGGCGAGGTCTTTCATAAGGTGGTCCAGTCGTCGTGTCAGAGTTTGTAGACAGTAGAGGTACGCCGCAACGGAGCAAGGGGAAAGCCAGCCTGTGACCGCTTGACGGCTTTGTGATAGGCATATGGTCGCAAGCGCCAGCGGGGTGGTTTCCTGCGTTGAGCGCGTCCTTCAATCCGCTTATGTTTGCGCAAACATGTCAAGGAGCCGAACCATGGTGTCGCGCGTTATCCCTGTTGATCCTTTCGATCTGGTTATCTTCGGCGGCACGGGCGACCTTGCGCGGCGCAAGATCCTGCCAGGTCTCTTTCGCCGTTACTGCGCCGGCCAAATGCCCGCCGATGCGCGTATCATCGGGGCCGCGCGGGCCGACATGGATGTCGCGGGCTACCGCGATCTGGTGGCCGAGGCGGTGCGCGAGTTTGGCGGCGGCCGCGCCTGCGAGGACGGCACGCTGGATGGGTTTCTGGAACGGCTCGACTATGTCGCGATTGACGCGCGGGGCGAGACCGGGTGGCGCGATCTGGCAGCGCTGATGCGGGCCGGGGTCGTGCGGGCGTTCTACTTTTCCGTGGCGCCCAGCCTTTTTGGCGATTTGGCCGAGCGGTTGAACCAGCATGGCATGACCGATGCCGACAGCCGGATCGTCGTGGAAAAGCCCTTTGGCCGCGATCTGGCGTCCGCCCGCGCGCTGAACCGCGACCTGGCCGCGTTTTTCGACGAAAGCCAGATCTACCGGATCGACCATTACCTGGGCAAAGAGACAGTGCAGAACCTGATGGCCGTCCGTTTTGGCAACATGCTGTTCGAGCCACTGTGGAACTCGCAATACGTCGATCACATCCAGATCACCGTGGCTGAAACCGTGGGCGTGGGCGGGCGCGGTGAGTATTACGACACGTCCGGCGCGATGCGCGACATGATCCAGAACCACCTGATGCAGCTCTTGTGCCTGATCGCGATGGAACCGCCCTCGAAATTCGACCCCGACGCCGTGCGCGATGAAAAGCTAAAGGTGATCCGCGCCCTCGACCCTGTCGAGCCCTACCACATCGTACGGGGACAATACGACGCTGGCGCCGATGGCCCCAGTTTCCGCGAAGAGGTTGGCGACCCGCGCACCCGGACCGAAAGCTATGTCGCGATGAAGGTCGGTATCTCGAACTGGCGATGGGCGGGCACGCCGTTCTACCTGCGCACCGGCAAGCGGCTGAAAGCGCGGTCGAGCGAGATCACGGTGGTGTTCAAGGAATTGAACCATTCGATCTTTGGCGCGGGGGGGGATCACCGCAACGTGCTGTCGATCCGCCTGCAACCGAATGAGGGGATCACCCTGGGCGTGACGATCAAGGAGCCGGGGCCGGGGGGCATGCGCCTGATCGACGTGCCGCTCGACATGACCTTTGCCGATGCGCTGGGGGACGAGGCGGGCGATCCGCCAGACGCCTACGAACGGCTGATCATGGACGTGATCCGCGGCAACCAGACCCTGTTCATGCGCGGCGACGAGGTCGAGGCCGCCTGGGCCTGGACCGATCCCATTATCGACGGTTGGGAGGCGCGCGGAGATGTGCCGAAAACCTATGACAGCGGCAGCGAAGGGCCGGTGGACGCGGTGCAAATGCTTGCACGCGACACCCGCATCTGGCGTAAGGTGGCGCCATGAACATCATCAAGTACCCCGACCGTGAACTCTTGGCCATGGGCCTTGCGGACACGTTGGCAAGCGAGTTGAAGAACTGCCTGCTGATCCACCCCTGGGCCTCGTTCGTCGTGCCGGGCGGCACCACGCCGGGCCCAATTTTTGACAGCCTCTGTGCCGCCAACCTCGATTGGGACCGCGTGCATGTGATGCTCAGCGACGAACGCTGGGTGCCCGAAGACCACGACCGGTCGAACGCCAAACTGCTCAAAGAGCACCTGTTCGTGGACCGCGCGGCGGCGGCCAGGTTTCTGCCCTTTCATGTTGCGGGCGAGACGCCCGAGAGTGCGGCGCCCAAGCTGTCGCAGGCGCTGGCGCCCGAGATGCCGATCTCGCTCCTGCTCTTGGGGATGGGGGCGGACATGCACACCGCCTCGCTGTTTCCGGGCGCCGACGGGCTGGGTGCGATGCTGGCCGATGACGCGCCGCTGGTGGTTCCCGTGTCGGTCGCTGGGCAAGAGCCGCGGATTTCCTTTTCCGGTCCCGCCCTTGCTGGGGCGATGGCCAAGCATCTGGTGATCTTTGGCACGGAAAAGCGCGCAGCGCTTGAGGCCGCGCAAAGCTTGGATGTCACACAAGCGCCAATCCGGGCCGTTATGGACGGCCTGACAGTACACTGGGCGGAGTAAAAGCCATGTTTAACGCATTGAAATCTCACGCGGCTTCGGTCGCGGACCGGTCAATTTTGGGCCTTTTCGACGATCCAGACCGCGCCCATGACTTTGCGGTTGAAACGCAGTTCATGCGCTTTGACTACGCCAAGACCAATATCGATGTCGCCGCGCGCGACCTGCTGTTGGACATGGCGGACAAGGCTGGCGTGGCCGCGCGGCGCGATGCGATGTTTGCGGGCGACAAGATCAACGAGACCGAAGGGCGGGCCGTGCTGCACACCGCCTTGCGCAACCTCGATGGGGGCGCGGTCATGGTCGACGGCGTTGATGTGATGCCCGGCGTGTTGGACACACTCGCGCAGATGGAGGCCTATGCCACCACCATCCGCGGCAGCGCGATCACGGATGTGGTGAATATCGGCATCGGCGGCTCTGACCTGGGGCCGGCCATGGCGGTGCAGGCGCTGGCGCCCTATCACGATGGGCCGCGCTGCCATTTCGTGTCGAACGTGGACGGCGCCCATGTGGCGGACGTGCTGTCGGGCCTCGATGCCAAGACGACGCTGGTCATCGTCGCCTCAAAAACCTTCACCACCATCGAAACGATGACCAACGCGCGCACTGCGCGGGCCTGGATGCAGGACGGCGGCGGCGATGTGTCGGCGCAGTTCGCGGCGCTGTCCACGAACTTGGAAGAGACCGCCGATTTCGGCATTCCGGCCGAACGCGTGTTCGGGTTCGATGATTGGGTTGGCGGGCGGTATTCGATGTGGGGGCCCATTGGCCTGAGCATCATGATGGCCATCGGCGCGGATGCCTTCCGCGCCTTCCTGCGCGGCGGACAAGAGATGGACCGGCATTTTCAGGCGGCAGAGGGCAAGGACAACATGCCCCTCATGCTTGCCCTTGTGGGGCTGTGGCACCGCCAGGGTTGCGGCTATGCCTCGCGCGCGGTGTTGCCTTACGACCGGCGGCTGGGACAACTGCCCAACTACTTCCAACAGCTGGAAATGGAATCAAACGGCAAGTCGGTGGCGATGGACGGCAGCGACGTAGCGGTGGAAACGGGCCCCATCGTTTGGGGCGCGCCGGGTACGAATGGGCAGCATGCCTTTTACCAGTTGATCCACCAGGGCACGTCTGTCGTCCCGTGCGAGTTCATGGTCGCCGCCCAAGGCCACGAGGCCGAGCTGCGCCACCATCACGACCTGCTGGTCGCCAACTGCTTTGCCCAATCAGAGGCGCTGTTGCGGGGCCGCAGCCTGGATGAAGCGCGCGCCAAGGTGGTGGATAAATTCGACGGCGCCGAGCTGGAGCGTCAAGCCGCCCACCGCGTCTTTTCCGGCAATCGGCCGTCGACCACGCTGATCTACCCGCTGCTTGACCCGTTCACCTTGGGTCAGATCGTGGCGCTGTACGAACATCGCGTGTTTGTCGAGGGCGTGATCCTGGGCATCAACTCCTACGACCAGTGGGGCGTCGAGCTGGGCAAAGAGCTGGCGACCGCCCTGCAGCCGGTGATCGAAGGCACGGCAGAGGCGACGGACAAGGACGGCTCGACCCAAGCGCTGGTCGCCTATCTGCACGCCCATCGCGGCTAGCGGCGCCATATCGGCGGAAAACCACCCCGTACGGCGGCGACTAGTCGCTGGCGTACGCACCCGACTGGTGGAATACCCGACCTAACCCTTGGTTGAAGACACAGCGAAACCGCCCCAAGCTTATAGCTGCGGGCGGTTTTTATTTCTGTGCCCGCTGACATTGATCTCAATCAGGAGGCCACATTATGGCTGCTACTCATCACGGGCTGTCCAGGCTCGACCAACTCATGAAAACCTGTCTGCAGGGCAATGGCCCGGCCCAGCCTTTTTCGCAGGTGCTGGGGCGGCTGATGCCCGCCAATCCGGTGCAGGTGTCCAGCATCACCCACGGCGACGTGATCCAGGTTTTGGACGATCTGTCCCAGACCATGGCCGCGACGGACAATGTGGACGGGCCTGCCGATGCCGGGCTGACCTTTCTGGGGCAGTTCGTCGATCACGACGTGACGCTGGATGCGACCTCGGCCTTGGGCACGCGGATTGACCCGGCGACAATCCCCAACGTACGCACGCCCAGCCTGGACCTCGATTGCGTTTACGGCGCAGGGCCAGAGGCGTCGCCGCACCTCTATGGCGCGGGCGAGGCCGAGCAGTTTCTTGTCCACGGGCGTGCCGACAACCCGCGCGATCTGGCGCGGACCTGTGCGGGCAAGGCGCTGATAGGCGATCCGCGCAATGACGAGAACATCCTGGTGGCGCAGGTGCAGTCGATCTTTATCGAGTTGCACAACCTGCTGATGTCGAAACGTGTCGATGATGCCGACGCGGCCAAGGACATCCACGACTGCGCCCATGACGGCATGGCGGCCCATGTCTGGCACGACCATGTCAGCCCCAAGCTGACCAATTTCGAAGAGGTCCGCCGCTTTATCCGTCTGCACTACCAGTGGATCGTCTGGTGCGAGTTGCTGCCCGCCTTTGTGCAGCAGGACTGCCTGGATTGGGCGATGGGTTGCATGCCCTTTGGCTGGGACGTACCGGTGATGCCGGTCGAATTCACCGGCGCCGCTTACCGCTTTGGCCATGCCACCACACAGTTCGAATATGCGCTGCAGGATGGTGCGGCGGCCAAGGGCCTCTTTGCCCTGCCAGGCTTTGGCCCGCGCGCTGTCGAGGGGAACATCGACTATGGCCTGTTCTTTGAGATGGCAGGCGGCCCAAAGGTGCAAAAGGCGCGGCCCGTGGGGCCCAAGCTGGGATCGCCGCTGCTGAACCTGCCCTTTGTGCACGATGAGATCACGCTGGGTGACATCGGCGAAACCCTGACTCTTGCACAGTCGCGGAACCTAGCGCTGCGCAACATGGTGCGCGACCGCTATACCTACCAACTGGCCAGCGGCCAGCAGGTCACCGCGCGGTTTGGGACAGAGCCTGTCGCGCTGCCCGATCTGCTAAAGCACAAGGGATGGACCAAGACGCCGCTGTGGTTCTACTGCCTGCAAGAGGCAGAGGCACATGGCGCGGGCAAGCTGACCGGGGCAGGGGGGCGCCTGGTGGCGTCGGTCTTTGCCAACCTGCTGCGGCGCGATCCGACGACCTTTGTGCACATCCCGCATTTCAAACCCTGGCACGGCTTTGACGGCCAGCCCAGCGTGCTGGCAGGCATGATCGCCTATATCGAGGCGAATCGTGGCCACATGCAGCACGTCGAAGCGCTGCGCTGTGGCTGAGGCCTGGGGCGGGGCCACGCCGCGCCCGACCTATCACACGTGACCAAACGGGGGCGCACGCCGCGTTAAGCTTGCAAGGGCGCCCCCGCCTTGGCAGGGTTGGGATCAAGGGAGAACGGGCAGGCACGGCAGAGGAGGCCGACCTGCGGGCAAGCCGTGCTTTCAAAAGACAACCACGGGAGATGCCCATGCTCGGCCAAATGATGAACTTCCCCCTCACGATCTCGTCGCTGATCGACCACGCCGCGACCTATCATGCCGAGACCGAGATCGTATCGGTCAACACCACCGGCGGGGTGGAGGAAACGAACTGGGGCCAGGTCGGCGCCAACGCGCATAGGTTGGGCGACGCGCTGACGCAGCTGGGCCTCGACCCGCAGGCGCGCTGTGCCACCATCGCCTGGAACAACCGCCGCCATCTCGAGATTTACTTTGGCGTTTCCGGCGCGGGTTTTGTCTGCCACACGATCAACCCGCGGCTGTTCCCCGAGCAACTGGTCTACATCATCAACCATGCCGAGGATAAGGTGCTGTTCATCGACCGCACCTTTGTCCCGCTGGTCAAGGCAATCCGCGACAAGTGCCCCAAGCTGGATCACGTGGTGCTGATGGGCCCCGCGGACGACACCGCCGCGGCAGAGCTTGACGGGCTGATCTTTTACGACGACCTGATCGCCAAAGGATCGCCAGATTTTGTCTGGCCTGACTTGGATGAAAGCACGGCGTCGTCGCTTTGCTATACGTCCGGCACGACGGGCAACCCCAAGGGCGTGCTCTATTCCCACCGCTCGACGGTGCTGCATGCCTTTGCCTCGAACACCAAGGATTGCATCGGCTATTCCGCGCGCGATGTGGTGCTGCCTGTCGTGCCCATGTTCCACGTCAATGCCTGGGGCACGCCCTATGCCTGCGCCCAGGTCGGTGCGCGGATGGTGATGCCGGGGCCAGGCTTGGATGGGCCGTCGCTGGTGGGGCTGATCGACACCTACCGCGTCAACATTGCCTTGGGCGTGCCGACAATCTGGCTGGGCCTGTTGGGCGAGGCGGCCAAGTCCGGCTCGACCCTCGAAAGCCTGACACGCACCGTCGTGGGCGGTTCTGCCTGCCCGCCGTCGATGATTGCGGCCTTCCGTGATCAATACGGGGTCGAATTGATCCACGCCTGGGGCATGACCGAAATGTCGCCCTTGGGCACATCGAACCAACCGCTGGCCAAGCACGCCGATCTGCCTATCGACGCCCAGCACGCGCTGCGCGAGAACCAAGGCCGCCCGCCTTGGGGGGTCGAGTTGAAGATCGTGGATGACAGCGGCGCCGAACTGCCCCGCGATGGCGAAGCGCAAGGCGCACTTTTGGTGCGGGGGCCGTGGATCCTCGACAGCTATTTCCTCAAGACCCGGGGCGAGACGCTGACGGATGGGTGGTTTGACACCGGCGATGTCGCGACGCTTGATCCCGATGGCTATTTGTCGATCAAGGACCGGTCCAAGGACATCATCAAATCGGGCGGCGAGTGGATTTCGTCGGTCGATCTCGAAAACATTGCCATCGCCCATCCCGGCCTTGCCGACGCCGCCGTGATCGGGGCGCGGCATGAAAAGTGGGATGAGCGCCCCGTGCTGATCGCTGTGCCCGCCGAAGGACAAAGCCCGACGGAGGCCGAGGTGCTGTCGATTTTTGACGACAAGATCGCGAAATGGCAGGTGCCGGACCGCGTGGTCTTTACCGACGCGCTGCCGCGCAATGCGACGGGCAAGGTGCTCAAGCGGGACTTGCGGGACAGTTTTGGCGACTTGTTGGTCGAGGGCTAGCGCTGCAGCATCACCGACAGGGTAGAGGGCACATCCATCCCCTCCATCTGGAACGTGACCTTCAGCGTTAGGTCCATGACGTATTCGCCTTTGTCGTTCTCGTGCAGCACGACGCGTGAATCGCTGAGCGGCCTGCGGGCCTTTTCCGCCTCGGAGGCTGTGTCTGGGTTGGGGCTTACGTACTGATTTAGCCAGGCTTGCAGCATGTATTCGAGTTGGTTCCGGTCCGTTACCGTCCCCAATCGGTCGCGCGCCAATTGCGCCGCCACCCGTGCGACGGCACAGTGGGCAAATGTGAAGGGCAGGCGCGTTTCCATGTTCGCAGCAACCTGCGCTTCGTCGTCGGTGAATTTTTTCGCCTCGGCAAAGCTCATCGCGCCAAGGAACGCGGCCGTATCCGTGTTCTTTCGGTGCACCAAGGGCGACAGCCCAGCTTTGGCCAGCATCGCCTCGGCCCGGTCCGTGAACGCGTAATCCATGACAACTATATCCCGCACGCCCTGCACGTCGCGGTACACCGTGGGCAGATTGCTGACCGTCCCGCCCGATTGGACGCCCCGAATGCGCACGGGCCAGCCATACTCCTTGTAGGCGCGCGCGATGTTGATGCCCATCGCATAGCTTGAATTCATCCACAGCAGGTCATCGGTGGGCGTGTCTTCCGTGACCTCTTCAAAATTAAAGACATCGTCGACCATGGCCGTATTGTGCCCATAGGGCGCGCGCGCCAGGTGTCGGCCCACGCACAAGCCCAGAAAACGGGCATGCGCCGCACCGCGCAGCGCGGCAAAGGCATCCTCTGCCGGTGCGACCGTGTTGGTGGCGGTGAACATCTGATCAATCACCTGGTCCCAGGTCTCTGCCCCATAAAGCGCCGGGCCCGCATTCGCGATGACGGGACACAGGCCTGTCGCCCCGTTTTGCGCCAGCGCATCCGCGAGCGCGCCATCCTCTTCCCCATCCCCAAGGCGGAAATCAGCGAGCAAGCAGGCAAAGGGCGTTTCCCTCCAAGTGCCGATTTTGGTTTCTATCATCGCGCGGTTCAGGGCATAGCCGGGGGTCGCGCTGTGGGCGTCGCGCAAGAGCTCGCCCTTTGTCACCGACATGACCTCAATCCTCAGGTCCTCGCTGGTGTCCACATTATTCACCAGATAAAACAACCCGCGCCAGGCAACCTCAAGCGCGCGGAACATCGGCGCATGCAGGACTTCGCGGGCCAGATCGCCCAGCTTGTGTTCGACCGTTTCCAAAGCTGCGTCCAAGACGGCGACTTGGGCGTCGTCATCTGTGCCGGCCTTATAAAACGCCTCTGCCCAGTCGTACGCGCCGATATCCCGCCCGCCTGTATCCGCGTCACGGGACATTAGCGCTGCGATGGCAGCGCGTTCTTCCAGCCAGACGGCGGCGGCAGGGATTTGGGACAAGAAACGGGATGGCCGGAAATCCTCGATATCGGCAAAGCGCAGTTGCACTGCCATCCGTTCGCCTTCGGCTATGGGGACGGTGAAGGACAGCGTTGGCGCCATCTCGGCCAACAGGCCTGCGATACTTGCGATATCCACTTCGACGAACACGCGCTTTTCGAAGGGCATGGGTTCGTACATGTCGTCATTGCCCCGAAGGTCCGCCAAGACACCGATGACGAAGGGCGGTGTGATCTCTTTGCTCTCATCGCTCGGGTCGGGATAGGCGAAGCGCACGCGGGGCGCCCGGTTGCGTTTGACGAACGCGCTTTGCGGCTGTTGGCGGGTCAGGCGATAGCTTTCGCCGCCGATCACCTCGATATCAACCGTCTCAGTCGGCCCTTCGACAAAGGTCGTTTGGTTTGGGTCCACGGGCACCCGGCGGTCGACTTCCGTCTCGCCCGCGCGCCAGTACAGCCGCAGGGCCGGGGCGTGCAGCGGGGGCAGGTCGATCACGTGGGACATGGGCAGCGATGACGGCCCGATCTCGACCCCGCCCTCGACCAGGCGGATGGCGATATGCTTGCCCGTGACCCCAACAGGGCGCAGCCAGGCGCCATCGCCCATGGCCCCGGCAATGGCGGTATCGAACCCCTCGGGCAATGCCGCGCCGCGATAGGCGGACCCAAGCGCCAGCATTTTGGCCTCTGGCAGATCGAACAGCGCCTGCGGCAGGCGCGGCAGGGCTTGGGCGGCCCATTGCGCGCCATCGCTGATCCCCGCGTCGACGAGGCCCGACACCAACTGTCGCAACAGCAGCGTCGCGCGCGCCTGCGCCTCCGGGCCGTCGATCCCGGTCAGGGCGAGATAGCCCAGTTCTTCTTCGGCCAGCAGCGCGGGCGCCCCGCCTGCATGTACCCGTTGCGTGATGGCCCATGCCGCGTCGCACAGGTCTTCGGCGACCAAAGCGCGGCGTAGGTGCACCGTCACGTCGCGGTCAAAGACCAAACCGCTTGCCCCGCGCATGGCCGCCAGGGGCGACGCCCACAGGTCGGCTTCCGCCCACGGACCCAGATCGGGGGCCAGCCGCAGGCGCAGGGCGCGGATCAGTTGCGGCTCTGCCCGCGCGGCAAGGCTGGCCAAGACGGCAAGGCGGTAGGCACCGGGGCTATCGGCCTGGGCTGCGTACAGCAGCGTCTGTGCGTCCTGTGCCGGGCGCGTCCTCATGTCAGGGCCCGGGCCTGTTTCAGACTTTGAAGGGTGAGCGACCGGTCCCAAGGCAGTGCGGTCAGTCCCGCCTTCACCGCCGCGGCGATAGCGGCGTCAGACCCGATCACTAGCAAACTGAGCGTGGCAGCCCGTTGCCCCAATCTGTGCTGCATCTCTCGCCAGGCGGCGATCTGGCGGCGTTGCGGCACGGCCTTGTCCGCCAGCACTGTCGCCACCAACACCGGCACGCCCGCATCTGGCGGGCGGTAAGGCACGGGCAGGCCCGTGTCCGCAGACAGCACGCCGTCAATTGGATGCTCGCCAAAGTACTGTACCGACACGCCGCCTAGGCCGATCACCGACGGCACTTGCAGGGCCAAGGCCTGCGCGTCGAGGGCAAAGGGCGCCATCGCCGGGCTTTGATCCAACAACAGCTGCACCCGCGCCGACACCTTTGCCCGGCTGTGACGCGGCACGGTCGTGATTGGCCTTCGCCGCGCGACCATCGAAACCAAGCGCCGCGTGTCGATCGGCCCCGCCGGGGTGGGGCGGGACAGCACCGCCACCAGGACCGACCGCGCGCGGCGCGGGTCAAGCAGCGGGGCGATGGGCTTGCGATAGGCCGGGGTCACCCGCGCCGGGGCGGCGGGTGCCGCGATGTCGTACAGCCAGTCGGGCGGTGCGACCGTCGGCGGCGCGCTTGTGGTTTCAAGCGTGGCTGGCAGCGCCTTGCGCGACGGCGGGGCGGGTGTTGCCTCTTTGGTTGGCGCCTTGCTGCTGGGCCGCCGGGGTGGCTTTGGGCGCGGCGTGTCTGTGGGCGTCGGCGCCTGCCGGGCGGGTGTCGGCTGCGCAGCCTGCGGCACAACCGCGCCACGGCCCTGAACGCCCAACAGCCGCAGCATCTGCGCGCGTGCCTCGGCAGTTTCAGGACGCAAGGCGTGCAACACGCGGATCGCATCCGCGAGCGCAGAAGCCTTGTGGCCCCGCGCGGTCATGCCCAGTCGTCGCGGGCATCGCCCGCTGATTTCAGCGCGGTCGCGTCCACCACAGCATCGAACAGCGGATCGTCGGACGCGATGCCCAAGGTTTGGACGACTTTGACCGTGTCGATGAACTCTGCCGTAGACAGGCCAAGATTGGCGGCGGTCGCGAGGGCCAGCACCTTATCGGCCAAGCCTTCCAGCTCTGGCCGCGTCAAGCTTGGAAACTGCGCCACCGCAATCTCTACCAGCTGGTCGCGCGTGGGGGCCGCGATGTTCAGTTCGACACAGCGGCGCAAGAAGGCCTGGGGCAAGTCCCGCTCTTCATTCGTGGTGATCACGATCAGGGGCGGCGTGTCTGCGCTGATCCGGCGCCCCAGGTCCGGCAGATCAAACGACAGAAAGCCCAAAGGCTCCAGCAGCCCGTTGGGCACATCCGGGTCCGCCTTGTCGATCTCGTCGATCAGCACGACGCTGGGGCCCGAAACCGGCGGCCCGGCCAAGGCGGCGCGGCCCGATTGCGACAGCACGTCCCGCGCGCCCGCCGGGTCAAAGGCCCAAAAGAGGACACCGGGTGTGATATAGGCCTGCGCCAGGTCCATCGCAGCACCCATCTGCGCGTCCCGTAAACGCTTTAGCTCGTCATTCTGCCACAGAAAATCCTGCGCCCGCGTGTCGACGTTGACCACATGCGCAAACACCCGGCGCCCCATATGCGCCGCCACAGCCCGGGCCAGCGATGACTTGCCCACACCGCTTGGCCCCCGCACCAGCAGCGGACGGCCCGAGGCAAGGGCGACATTCACCGCCAGCACGATTTCGTCCGAAAAGACGTAGGCCATCGGATCGGCGTTATCGACCATCGGATCGGTGCCTGTCGTACCGGCGGGTGGGGCGGGTTTGGGGCTGAATAGCTTGGTATAGGTCATGGCGGGGTCACTTTTGGGGCGTGGGCACGGCGGGGGCTAAAACTGATAGGCGGTTTGGTAATAATCGATCATTGACTGCGCGTGGTGCTCGTCCTCTGGGTCCAGAGGCGGCAGCAGCCTGCGCACCCTTGGCGCGGCGGGCGCATCGCCGCCCGGGCTGTCGGTCAGAAAGAACAGGTTCAGCTGCGGATACATCTCTTCGACCGCGTTGATCACCGCATCGGGGTCCGCAGGCATCTGCATGAGGACAAAAACCGGCACACCGCGCCGCGCCAGCATATCCAACTGCCGCCTGCGCCGCGCTTGCGCATCGGTTTGAAACGGATCGGGCGGCAAGGGCAGGTGGGTTTGCAAGGCGTGGTCGATCTCGTCCTTGATCTCGGCCAACGCGGTCAGCCCGGCCACGCCCGTGATTGGGATTAGCGGCCAGCGCATGCGGGGTGGGCGGCTGCTGGCGCGTTGCACGTACATCTCGGCTGCAAAGAGGGTCGAGGCATTGAGCGCGAGCGCGCGCGCCTCACGCCCAGCCATGCGCGCCGCACTTTCCCGCGCAATCCACTGCGCGGCCTCTAGATTGACCCAATTGGCGCCCAGGATGCTGACGATGGCCGCGATGTCGGCAATTGCGGCAGAGCGGGCGCGCAGGAAAAGATGCTCCAGCGGCGGGTGCAGATCGTCAAGCGCGCAGGTCATCAGCACATAGGCCAGCCTGCGCACTGGGTCCGCGATGTAAAGCGTGTCAGTGACGGTGTCGGGCGCCAGCGCCAGCGCTTGTTGAATGTCGGCTGCATCCACTTGGTCCAACAGCGGCGTGACGAAATCGAGCAGCCCATCAAGCGGCGTCGTCACCCGCGCCGCACCCGCCTGCAGCACCTCGACGATGCGCGTAACGGCATTGGCGGACGCGCTGTCCTGTGCTTGTAGCTCGGCAATGTTCAGGTCGCGAAAGCGGGCGTCGGTTTCCAAAGCGTCCAGCGCGACATCGCCGCAGATCACCGGGATGATCGTCAGGTTCGGGTCCAGCGCTTGCCGCCACATCAAAAGCGAGGTCTCGCGCGGCACCCACGTGCTGTCCTCGGCCACCGCGGCAGGTGACAGAAGGATGATTGCCGCCGTGCAGGTGCTCAGCCACGAGTAGATCTCAAGCCGCCACTGCGCGCCCGGTTGCAGCCGCCGGACGTCGATCAGCACGTCGACACCTGCATCATCCAACCGGGTCAGCAGATCGTCCAAGAACGCATCCGACGCGCGGTCCGCATTGGCGTGGCTGACAAACACGCGCGTCATCTGTGGTCCTTCTTTCGTGCCGGGGCGAGACTTCAACGTCACCGAGCGTGCAGGTCAAGTCAATAACGTGTGGTCGGCTGCGGTTGGCACTGTGGCAGATGAGATTTGTGCGACAGCGCAGCCTTGCATGCGAAGTGACGAGGCCCAGCGGGCTTTCTCCATACGTGGGCATGGCGTGCGGTCGCCCCGCGTGGCACAGTCCGCATATGAAATTTGACCAAGACCTCGCGCTGATCAAAGACGTTGTCGAACGGCGCGATCCAGCCTTTGACGCCGTCCCGCCTGAGGCCATGCAAGCGCATTGGCGCGTGTTGGAGGATGCCGCGGGTTCGGGCCGGCGCGACGCATTTTTGCTGGCCGCCATGCGTCTGATCGCCTGTCCCGGCAACGGCCATACGCGGCTGATCCCGAACGCGGCGATATCGACGCTGCCCATCCGGTTTGTGGCGCTTGGCGGGGGCATCTACGCCACCCAGGTGCCAGAGGACGCGCACGCGGCGCGTGATCTGCCGCTGGTGGCGGTGAACGATGTGCCGACGGATATGCTTTGGCGGCGGATCGAACTCTACCTGGCCGGGGTGCCGCAACGCCAGCGGGTGATTGGGCCGATCATGCTGGCCTGGCCTGCTGCTATCGCGCGGTTGACAGACAGGCCGCCCGAGGCGCCGGTGACTTACCAGTTTGAACGCGCGACAGGTGGGCATGTGAGCCTGCCTATCACGGCAGAGAACACAATGCCTGCGCCATCGCTCTATCCCATCTATGAGCGCGGCACGCTGGACCCAGGCGAACCCCTCGGGCCTGTTGCGGACGCATCGGAAAAGCTCACCTATCTGCGGCTCCCGGATTTCTCCGGCTTGGACCCCAGCGCACGTGCGGCTGAAATGGCGCAAGCCGTTGATGCCATCACACAAGCGCCCAAGGCCAACATCATCCTTGACGTGCGCAACAATCCGGGCGGCAACTTCTTTACCACGCAACCATTGCGCGACGCGCTGGCGCAGCACTGGCAAGGGCGGCGCTGCGTCGCCTTGGTGAACAAGTTCACCTTTTCCGCGGCTATCGTCTTTGTCGCGTTGATCAAGGCCGGGTTGAAAGCGCGGTGCGTGATCGCGGGCGAGGCGATGGGGGACGCCACGCGCTTTTATGCAGAAGGGGACACGTGCGCCTTGCCCCAGAGCGGCGCAGGCGTCAGGTATTCAACCGCTTATCACGACTGGCAGACCGGCAAGGCCGCGCCAAACACGCCGGTTGAGATTGCCAAACAGTTGGTTGCGGCGGGTCACCTGGAGCCCGATCACACCTGCGACATCACCGCTGCGGATTTGCGGCAAGGGCGCGACCCGCAGCTAGATGCGGCGCGGGCGCTTTGTGCCAAGGCTTGAAGCAATCGCTTAGCCTCACTGGTTAAAACACAGGAAAACGGGCGCGCAGAACCCTGCGCGCCCGCCTCATTTCCTTCGCGACGCGGGCTTAGCCCACCAGTGCGTTGTCCGTCCGCTTGACCGCCACGATGGACGACCGGGGCAGGCTGCCCTCACCATCCGGGAATGGCGCGCTGGGGTGCTGGATGCCCACGAACATGGTGCGGCGGTCGGTCGACCAAGTCAGGCCGGTCACTTCCGACCCGTTGGGGCCGGTGAGGAAGCGGCGGATTTCGCCGGTCACCGGATCGCCCGCCAACATCTGGTTGTTGCCCATGCCCTCAAAGTCGCCCTCGTTGTCGTCATTGCCGTCCGTCTGGATCCACATGATGCCTGTGGTGTCGAACTGCATGCCGTCGGGAGAGTTGAACATGTTGCCTTCGTTGATGTTGGACGACCCCTTATAAGCGCCTTCCTGCGTCTTGGGGTTGCCCGCCATGACGTAAAGGTCCCACTCGAACGTGTTCGACGCGTGGTTGTCACCCGACGGACGCCAGCGCACGATCTGGCCAAAGTTGTTGACCTCGCGCGGGTTCGGGCCGTTGGCCGGGGTCGGATCGCCGCCCGCATTGGGCTTGACCCCGCGGTTGCGGTTGTTGGTCAGGCAGCAATAGCCTTCGACCGCGGTGGGGTTCACCGCGATCCATTCGGGGCGGTCCATGGTCGTGGCGCCAACCTTCGAGGCTGCCATGCGGCTGAAGATCGCGATCTCGGCCTCGGTCATGTCGGTGGCGGCGGGCGTCAGGGCCACCCATTCGCCGGACATGTCCATGTTGAACTTGGCTACATACAGTTGGCCATCGCTCAGCAGGGTCGAGGTGTCGCCGCCGGGCACGTATTTGTCGGTGCTCAGCCACTTGTACATGAACTCGCCACGCTCATCATCGCCCATATAGACGACGACGCGGCCATCGGGCGCCAGCGCATAGGCGGCGTTTTCATGCTTGAAGCGGCCCAGCGCCGTGTGCTTGACCGGTGTGCTGTCGGGCTTGGCCGGGTCAATCTCGACGATATAGCCCGCGCGGTGCGGCTCGTTCGGGTTTTTCGAGATGTCAAAGCGTGCGTCAAAACCGTGGTAGTTGTAGCGGCCCGGATCGACCTCAGTCTTCACGCCGTAGCGCTGAAAGCCTGCAGCGGTGGCTTCGTCCAGCGTGGGTTCTTCGGTCGCCCCGAAATAGCCGTTAAAGTTCTCTTCGCAGGTCAGGTACGTGCCCCAGGGCGTGCGGCCCGAGCCACAGTTGTTGAACGTGCCCAGCGATGCGGTGCCGGTTGGGTCCGCGTCGGTCTTCAGCAGGTCGTGACCGGCGGCGGGGCCGTCGATGACCATGGGCGTGTTGTGGTGGATGCGGCGGTTGAAGGGGCTGTCGACAACCACTTCCCAGCCGTTTTCGCCTTCGGCAATCTCCATCACCGACACACCCTGGAAGTTCTGCAGGCGCAGGACGTCGCCCGCCTCAACCGGCTTGCCGTCTTCGGTGTGGGCCAGGTTGGTCTTGGTGTTCACATACTCGCTGTTCACGACCAGCAGTTCGTGACCGCCCACGTTGAACAGTTCCATGCCGTCGGTGTTTTCACCGAACACGCGGTCGGACCCTTCGGTGGGCACGCCCATCTGCGCGTCGAATGCAGGCGCGTCGGAAAACAGCGGATCGCCCCAGCGCACCAGCACGTCCCATTCGTACCCGTCGGGAACATGGACGGTGCCGTCAGTTTGGATCGGCAACTGTTCAAACGCGAAACGGTCGGTTTGACCGGCCATCGCCGTGGTGCCTTTGAGCATCGAGGTGCCCATCACAGCGGCACCTGACCCAAAGGCCACAACGCCCGACATGAACCCGCGGCGCGAGATCGCGGCCTCGACCACGCGGTCGAAATCCTGCTCTTCCGGGCGGGGAAAGTTCATCTCGTCCCAGTCGTCTGGGGACATGGCGGCTTGATCAATATCTTTCATTCCTGGCTCCCTTGGTTGGTTGTCACGCATGTATTTGCGCTACTCTTTAGGTAGCGTTTGATCGCAAACCTTACATGACACGCAGGCCAGTGCGGTGCTTTGACCTCTCGGATAACGCGCATGTTAGGCGGGTTTTTGCCGGTTGGGGGCAAAGGCACGGCCGCTATGGATCCAGGTGGTTTTGCCGCGCAGGCCCGCGATATTTCTCGGTCAGCCGCGCCTCGACCTCGCTGCCGTCCTTGAGGTGGATAAAGATGCCCTTGCCGGTGGACGCCCCGCGCATCGCCTTGATCTGATCCTCGGACCGCGTGGTGCGCTGCGACATGCGCAGGCCCCACGCGTGCAGATACCCCAGCAGCCGCGCCTCGACATCGCGGTGGGCGTCGGTCTTGGCCAGGTCGTGCAACTCGTCTGGATCGGACTGCAGATCGAACAGCATGTTGCGCAGCCCGCGCGCCGCGCAATGCATCAGCTTGAACCGTCCGTCAAAAACCATGAACAGGCGGCAATCGCGCGGCTCGAGCCCCAGTTTCACCGCGACAGGCTGCGCGGAAAAGTCGTATTCCGAGATCGCGTAGTCCCGCCACTCCGGCACCTCACCGCGCAGCCAGGGCAGCAGGCTGCGCCCTTCGACGACGTGATCGGGTACCGTGCCGCCTGCGGTCTCGATAAAGGTGGCGGCAAGGTCGATGGATTCCACCAGTGCATCACAGGTCGTCCCGCGCGTGGCATCAGCACTGGCGCGCGGGTCATAGACGATCATCGGCACCTTGACCGAGGCGTCGTGAAACAGGTTCTTCTCGCCCAGCCAGTGATCGCCCAGGTAGTCCCCGTGATCCGAGGTCAGCACGATCATCGTGTCCTCCAGCCGCCCCGACGCCTCTAGGTGATCCAGCAGGCGGCCCAACTGGTCATCGCACTGCTTGATCAGCCCCATATAGGCAGGGATCACTTTGGCCCGGACCTCTTCATCCTGGTATACCTGGCCCACGGGGCCGTTGATAAATGCATCAAAGACCGGATGCGCGTCCTCACGCTCGACCGCGGCGCGGTTGGCGGCGGGCACATGGTTGGGCCCGTATAGCGCGTGATAGGGCGCGGGCACGATATAGGGCCAATGCGGCTTGATATAGCTCAGATGCGCGCACCACGGCCCCGTTGCCTGATCGACAAAGCGGATCGCCTGCGTCGTGAGCCAGGGCGTTTCGCTGTCTTCTTCGCGGATGTTGGCGGGCAGGTCGGTGTTGCCCAGAAACCAGCCCGAGGCGATCTGCCCATCGCGCACGCCTGCATTGGCATAGTCGGCCCAAGGGTTCGTGCCGTCATAGCCTTTGGATTTGAGGTATTCGTTATAGGGGCTGCGCCGGTCGTCATAAAACCCGTCCGGCCCTTCGGCCCACAGCCCATCGTCGCGCACCCAAGGGTCAAATCCGCATTCGGACGTGCGCACCCCGATCACGCTGTCGGGGTCCAGGCCCAGACGCGCCATGCCCTCGGCATCGACGGTCATGTGGGTCTTGCCAATCAGGTGGCAGGACATGCCCGCCTTGCGCAGATGGTCGCCCAGCGTCTGCTCGCCCACGCGCAGGGGAAACCCGTTCCATTGCGCCCCGTGCGAGGCCGCATAGCGCCCCGTGTAATAGCACATGCGCGACCCGCCACAGATCGGCGACTGCACGTAGGCGTTGGTAAAGCGCACGCCCATCTCCGCCACACGGTCGAAATGCGGCGTGTGAAGATGCGGGTGACCTGCGCAGCTTAGGTAATCGAACCGCAGCTGGTCATACATTACGAACAGGATATTCACGCCCTATGCGTCCTTTTGCCGGTGCAGCCGGTCCCGTACGGCCATGACCGAGGAATAGGTCGATACCGCATAGGGCACAAGGAAGGTGAGCGCGCATTTCAACCAGGCGACGCCGGTCATTCGGCCCATCGCAATCGCATCCCCGTGATTGATCACGGCGATAATCGTGCCAACGATGGCCGCGATCTTGACCGCGCGCAGCACCACGCTGCGATCACGCGCTAGGGTCCAAAAGCCGGGGGCAGGGGGCTGTTTTGTCTGCATACTCCGGCAGCTTCGTCCGCGATGTCAGATGACGCAAGAGGGGGCCTGACACGCGCGTGTGACGACGTGGGGGCAACTGCTGTCAGGAACAAGATGGAGCGGGTAACGAGAATCGAACTCGTAACTAAAGCTTGGGAAGCTGCCGTGATACCTTTTCACCATACCCGCACGCTAGACCTGTGGGATAGGCCCGGACGCGGCGTGCGTCAAGCCGATTTGCGCGCTTCGAAGATGTTGATGCTGGCCGGGATGCGCACGCCCTCGCTGCTGTCGAAGACGGCCAGCCGGGTCGCAATCGCGGCGGCCACCTTGGTGCGCTGGTCGGCACTGGCGCTATGGTATTGCAGCGACGCATCCGCAGGGCCCACGCGGCAGCACAGCTCGGCCACCGTCGCCAAATCCCCCAGCGGCGTCAGCGACAGGTCCACGTTCCGCGCGGTGATGTCTGTCAGCCCCGCTTCGGTCAGAATGTCCTCGACCCGCGCGCGGTTTTCAAAGGCGAAGGGCCCGGGCTGGGTGCGGTCCACCTTGGGCATCGGGCCCAATGTCTCGGCCGCCGCTGCCGCCGGTTCCATGAAATAGGGATTGTCGGGCGCAGGCCCCCAGCTGGCGAATGTCAGTGTCCCGCCCGGCACCATGCCCTTGGCAAGATTGGCAAAGGCCGCCACGCTATCTGCAAAGAACATCACGCCAAAGCGCGAGATGACCGCGTCGAACGCGGCCTCTTCAAACGGATGCACCTGCGCATCCGCCAGAACCAGCGTCGTGTTGCTGTGATCTCTCAGCCGCGTCGCGGCGAGGTCCAGCATGGTTTCCGCAATGTCCAGACCGGTGATATGGCCGCCAGGGCCAACCTTCGCTGCGGCCTGCATGACGCTGGCGCCAGTGCCACAGCCGATGTCCAAAACCCGGTCTCCAGGCCGCAGAACCGCGGTGTCCAGCACCAGATCCAACACCGGCTGCATCAGCGCATCCAACTGCGCGTGCAAGGCGACCCAGGCAGGGCCTGCCGACCGGCTCCAAAACTCTTCCTGATCGGCGTTGCTCATGCCCGCCGTCTCCGCCTGCGGCCACCCTCGGCCTCGCCGCCGTTGTTGAAACTGACATCTGGCAGGTTCACCAGGCCGTTCAAGATTGGGAACGGCTCCACCGCGTTCGGAATGGCCGAGGCATTGACAAAATGCTCTTGAAAACGCGGCTCGATCGCCGTCTCCACCTTGTGGATGTTGCGCACGGTCGCCTCGATCTCGCCCCGTGCGTCGCGGTTCAGCAGCGCAATGCGCGCGCCGGTGCCTGCGGCATTGCCGGCGGACGTGACCTTTTCGAACGGGGCATCAGGGATCATGCCGAGTACCATAGCATGTTTGGGCGAGATATGCGCGCCAAAGGCACCGGCCAGCACAATGCGGTCCACGTTTTCGACGCCAAACTTGTCCATCAACAACCGCGCCCCGGAATACAGGGCGGCCTTGGCCATCTGGATCGCACGAATATCGGGGTTGGTGACGGTGATCCGCGGCCCGCCCGTCGCCGTGCCGTCGTGCAGCACATAGGCGTGGGTGCGCCCATCCGCGATGCACCGGGCCGACCCGGTTTGTGCAGCACTGCCAATCAGGCCCGAGGGGTCCAAGACGCCCGCCAGGCGCATCTCGGCAATCGCCTCGATAATGCCCGAGCCGCAAATGCCGGTGATGCCCGATGCCGCCGCCGCATCGGCAAAGCCATCCTCGTCCGACCACAGATCGACGCCGATGATGCGGAACCGCGGCTCTTTGGTCACCGGGTCAATCGCCACCCGCTCGATGGCACCGGGGGCCGCGCGCTGACCCGCGGTGATCTGCGCCCCTTCAAAGGCGGGACCGGTGGGCGACGAACAGGCCAGCACCTTGTGCTTGTTGCCCAGCAGGATCTCGGCATTGGTGCCCACATCGACAACCAGCACCAGATCGTCGGACTTGTCCGGCGCTTCGCTCAGGGCCACCGCCGCCGCATCCGCGCCCACATGGCCTGCAATGCAGGGCAGCAGGTAGACCCGCGCCGATGGGTGAATGTTCAACGCCAGATCGTCCGCCCGCAGCCGCATCGCGTCCGAGGTGGCCAGCGCAAAGGGCGCCTGGCCCAGCTCAAACGGATCAATACCCAGAAACAGGTGATGCATGACCGGGTTGCAGACAAAGACCGCATCGACAATCAACCGCTTGTCGATATGCCCCTCCACCGCGATCTGGGTGATCAGCGCGTTCATCCCGTCGCGCACCGCCTGGCACATCTCGCCCGCGCCGCCCGCATTCATCATGCCATAGCTGACGCGGCTCATCAGGTCCTCGCCAAAGCGGATCTGCGGGTTCATGATGCCCGACGACGCCACGACCGCGCCCGTCACCAGATCACACAGATGCGCCGCTATGGTGGTCGAGCCCAAATCGACGGCCAGGCCATAAACGGTGCCCTCGTAATAGCCCGGCCAGATGTGCATGATCCGCGGCGCGTTCTCGGCATCGCCCAAGTGGATTGCCACCGTTACCGTCCAACCGCCCTTGCGCAAGACGGGCTGCAGTTCCTGCAAGATGTGCAGGTCGGCGTGGATGTTTGTGATGCCCCAATCGGCCTCGATGGCCTGGACCAGCCGCTCCAGATCGCCGGACGGCTCGTGCATGTCGGGCTGCGCCACCTCGACGTAATAAAGCTTCGTCGACGGGTTCATCACGATATCGCGCGCCTCGGCCCGTTTGCGCACCACTTGCTTGTGCACCTGGCTTTCGGGCGGCACGTCGATGACTACATCGCCCTGGACCAAGGCCTGGCAGCCCAAGCGGCGGCCGTCGATCAACCCGCGCTTCGACTTGTAACGCGCCTCGACCGCGTTCCACTCCGACAGGGCCCCATCCTCAACCCGCACACCATGTTTGGCAAATTCGCCATAGCTGGGCGTGATCTGACATTTCGAACAAATCCCGCGCCCGCCGCAAACACTGTCAAGGTCGACGCCCAACTGGCGCGCGGCTGTCAAAATCGGCGTGCCCACGGGGAAATGCCCGCGCTTGCCAGAGGGGGTAAAGACAACAAGGGGGTCAGTGCTCATATACGCCTCGAAAACCTGGATCAGCGTTACAATAGAGGGTGCGCCGCCAGGGGAAAGGCGTCAAACGACATCCACCCCATCTGCTGCGTCGGTTTTCTGCGCCACGCCCCCAGTTTCTCTGTTCCAAAAAATCCCGGGGGGCCCGCAGGGCGGGGGCTGGCCCCCTCCGCACTATCCACCCGCGCGCGCGTGAAAGACAAAGCCCAAGAGGTTCATCAGCACCTGCGCCGCCAGAATGGCCGTTGATCCGGTCGTGTCGTAATCCGGCGCCACCTCCACCAGGTCGATCCCCACGACCTCGTGCCGCCGCGCTGCCGCCTGCAGCATCTCCAGCACGTCATAGTACAGAAACCCACCATGGCTCGGCGTGCCGGTTCCGGGCGCAATCGACGGGCAAAACGCGTCAATGTCGATGGTGATGTACAGCCGCGCACCCGCAGGGATCCGGTCGATCACCCCAACCGGTCCCAATGCCCGCGCCTGACGCACCGACAGGATGTCCGACCCCATCGCGCGCGCATCGGCATAGCCTTCCTTTGCCGTCGAACTCACATTGCGGATGCCCACCTGCGTCAGGCCGGTGACAAAGGGCTGCTCTGCCGCGCGCCGCATCGGGTTGCCATGCCCGTGCCGCACCCCGTGCCGTTCATCAACAAAGTCCAGGTGTGCGTCGATCTGCAGAATATGGATGTCGCCCTGGCCGTCAAAGGCGCGGATGCAGGGGATGTTGACCGAATGATCCCCGCCGATGGTCACAGGCAGGGCGCGTGCGGCCAGGGCGGCGCGTACCCCCGCCTCAATGTTGGCGTGGCTGCCCTGGGTATCGGTATGGATGATGTCCGCATCGCCCATGTCGACGATACGCACGGCCTCGGGCAGATAGGTCGCGTCGTCTTCATGGTCGTAAGCGCCTGCATGGCCAAAGCTGAACAGGGTCGAGGCCTCGCGCACCGCGCGCGGCCCAAACCGCGCGCCCGACCGCCACTGGGTGCCCGCATCAAAAGGCGCGCCCAAGATGGCGACATCCGCGTCCAACGCGCTCCAATCCGCCACATAAGGCCGCTTGCCAAAGGTCGAGATGCCGACGAATGGCAAATCGAGCCGCCCGGTGTCATAGCTGTTGGTCATATCGCGGCCTTTCCTGTCGCCTGGGGCCGACGCCAAACCGGCCACGCCCTCGCGCAGGACCATTTCCGAAGTTGCCCAAACCTGCAACACGCGTTGGCGTAACGGACCATGCACACAGCCCAAGGGCGCCAGCGCAACTTCGCCTCTTTCCATTCCCCGAAGGCCATGAGATAGGGACCCGTCAAACGAACCCTCCCAAGGAGACCCCAATGGAGATTCGCGAGGCGCTCACCTTTGATGATGTTCTTTTGGTTCCGGCCGCGTCCAACGTGCTGCCGACGACTGCGGATACCCGCACGCGTGTGACCCAAGCCATCGCGCTGAACATCCCGCTGCTCAGCTCGGCCATGGACACGGTGACCGAAGGGCGCATGGCCATCGCCATGGCCCAGGCGGGCGGCATGGGCGTCGTGCACCGCAACCTCGATATCGAGGCGCAGGCCCGCGAAATACGTCGCGTCAAACGCTTTGAAAGCGGTATCGTCTACAACCCCATCACCCTGCGTGCCGATCAGACCCTTGCGGACGCCAAAGCGCTGCAAGAACGCTACCGCGTCACCGGCTTTCCCGTGGTCGATGAAACTGGCCGCGTGCTGGGCATCGTCACCAACCGCGACATGCGCTTTGCCAGCGATGATGCGACGCCCGTATCGGTGATGATGACCTCAGACAACCTCGCCATCCTGCACGAGCCTGCCGACCGCGACGAGGCGATCAGCCTGATGAAGGCGCGGCGCATCGAAAAGCTGTTGGTGACGGATGCGCAGGGCAAGCTAACGGGGCTCTTGACCCTGAAAGACACCGAACAGGCTGTGCTGAACCCGACCGCCTGCAAGGACGATCTGGGCCGTTTGCGCGTCGCTGCGGCCTCGACCGTGGGCGACGCGGGCTTTGAACGGGCCGAGGCGCTGGTCGATGCAGGCGTCGACATGATCGTGATCGACACCGCCCACGGCCATTCCGAAGGGGTGGCCGAGGCCGTGCGCCGGGCCAAGACACTCTCGAACGAGGTGCAAATCGTCGCAGGCAACGTCGCAACTGCCGCAGCCACGCGCGCGCTGATCGACGCAGGCGCCGATGCGATCAAGGTGGGGATCGGCCCCGGATCGATCTGCACCACGCGCATGGTCGCGGGCGTGGGTGTGCCGCAATTGACCGCCATCATGGACTGCGCAGGGGCCGCGGGCGACATCCCCGTCATTGCCGACGGCGGTATCAAATTCTCCGGCGACTTCGCCAAGGCCATCGCCGCGGGCGCCTCTTGCGCAATGGTCGGCAGCATGATCGCAGGCACCGACGAAAGCCCGGGCGAGGTGATCCTTTACCAAGGCCGCAGCTTCAAATCCTACCGCGGCATGGGCTCGCTCGGCGCCATGGCGCGCGGCTCCGCCGACCGCTATTTCCAGAAAGACGCCGCCAGCGATAAACTGGTGCCCGAAGGCATCGAAGGCCAGGTGCCCTACAAAGGCTCCGCAAGCGCGGTGGTGCACCAACTGGTCGGCGGCCTGCGCGCCGCGATGGGCTATACCGGCTGCGCGACGGTCGACGAGATGCGCAAAAACTGTCAGTTCGTCAAAATCACCGGCGCGGGCCTCAAGGAAAGCCACGTCCATGACGTGCAGATCACGCGCGAGTCTCCCAACTACCGGATCATGTGACATTTCATGGGGTTGCTGCGCATAGTTTATGTCACAGGTGCCGCGTGACACCTGGCGCACGGGTGGCTGCGGCCATCGACATCCTCGATGCCATCGCCAGCGGTCAAGCCGCCGAACCCGCGCTCAGCCGATGGGCCCGGTCCAGCCGCTTTGCAGGCTCCAAAGACCGTGCTGCCGTGCGCGACCACGTCTACGACGCCTTGCGCACATGGCGCAGCAGCGCCGCTTGGGGCGGGGGTGACAGCGGTCGGGCGCGCATGATCGGCCACTTGCGCCAACAGGGGCAGGATGTCGACGCGCTCTTTCACGGCGCGGGGCACGCGCCCGAAGTACTGACAGACGCGGAACGCGCCGCAGGCGGGCGCCCCGAAGCACGCGGAGATCTTTGGGACCTGCCAGACTGGCTGCTCTCGCGGTTCTCGGCAGACCTGGGCGCTGACGCGGCCGCGACGGCCCAGGCATTGACCCAACGCGCCCCCGTGACCGTGCGCGTCAATATCAGCAAGGCGCCGCCCGCCCAGCTACGACAAACCCTCGCAGACGAGGGCATCGAAACGATCCTCAATCCCCGCGCCGCCACCGCCCTGACGGTCACGTCCGGCGCGCGCCGCATCCGTCAAAGCCCAGTCTTTGAACAGGGTATGATCGAGCTGCAAGATGCCGCCAGCCAAGCCGCAATCCTCGGCATCCCCGGCCAGGGCCGCGCCTTGGATTTCTGCGCAGGCGGCGGCGGCAAGGCGCTCGCACTGGCGGCCCAGGGGTGGGATGTGACTGCCCACGACATCGACACCGCCCGGATGCGCGACCTGCCACCGCGCGCGGCGCGCGGGGGGCACGACATCGCGCTGTGCCTGCCGGACCAACTGCCCCAGGCGGGCCTTTTCGATCTTGTCCTCTGTGACGCGCCCTGTTCGGGTGCCGGCACCTGGCGCCGCACGCCAGAGGCGAAATGGGCGCTCACGCCCGACCGCTTGGCGCAGCTTGAGCAAATGCAGCGCGACGTGCTCGCCGCGGCCTCGCCCCATGTGGCGCCGGGCGGGCGCTTGGTCTATGCCACCTGCTCGATCCTGCGGTCCGAAAACGAGGATCAAGTCGCTCGGTTCACACAAGAAAACTCCGATTGGACGCTGACCCATCAACAGCGCTGGCCTGTGGACGCCTGGGGCGATGGTTTCTTTGTCGCGCACCTCACGCGAACTGGTGCAGGCGCCACAACCTAAAGTTTAGCATTCTCGTCAAAATCCGTGCTAGGGTCGCAAGGCATCCCTGTGTCTGTGCAGGGATTAAGGCTGGGTTAACCGTTTCTGGCGCAAAACGATGGAAACGAATCAAGAAATGAGGTGCGCAGTGCCCGACAGCGCCGAGGCCCCACGCGGGAAGTCCAAGTTTGCCGGCATCGGCAAACACGCGCCCAGTCTTTTGGGGGCGTCCGTTTTGCTGGGCGTTATGGCCGCGTTGACGCCGACGCCCATGATCCAGATGGGGCTGGGGGCTGCGGCGCTAGCGCTGATGATCTTGGGATTTGCCGTCACCTTTTCGGCCCAATCGGCGCGGTCCAAACGCAACGGTTCGCTCACATCCGTGGCGGACTTCATCGAAAAAGACGCCTCACCCAGCTTTGTCTGTACCGCAGATGGCGAGGTGCTCCGCGCCAACGCGACTGCACGACAGACATTCGCAACGAAACGGGGCGATACCCTTGCGGGCGCGCTGCGCAACACGTTTGCGAACCCCGGTGGCATCGTCTTTCGGTTGAAGGCCACCGTGCTAACCGACGGCGCCGCGCGTGAAGACATCGTAACGCGCAAAGGCCATATGCGCCTGGCGGTGCATGACCTGGGCGAGGATCGGATGCTCTGGCGGCTCGAGGCTGTGCCAGACACGGGGCAGGGACGCGGGGCGGACGGCCCCGGCCTGCCGATGATCATGGTCGGACGCACCGGCGCCATCCTTTATATGAACGAACCAGCCCGTGACCTGATCGGTGCGCGCGTCAAAGCGCTCGACGGGATTTTCGACAGCATGCCAGTGCCTTACGGGCAGGTCACGCAAGTAAACACAGCCGAAGGTCCGGTAAACGTTCTCGCCTCGCGCGTGGACGCAGGCGCGGGTCGCACCGCGATCTACCTGCTGCCCCCGCCCGACGTGATCGAAGAACGCAGCGCCACCTGGTCCGCGTTCGAAGAGTTGCCAGTGCCCCTCGTGCGCTTTTCACCCAACGGCCACGTACGCAGCTTTAACCGCATCTCCGCCGATCTGATCGGGCCGGGCATCCGCGACGGCGTGCATATCTCCGAACTGATGGAAGGGCTTGGCCGCCCGATTGAAGACTGGCTGGACGAGACCGTATCTGGCCGTGCCGTGCAACAGTCCGAGTTCCTGCGCCTTAAACGTTCGGACAAAGAGATGTTCGTGCAGGTGGCCCTCAACCGGATGAGCGATCAGGGCGACATCTCGATTGTCGCGGTGCTGGCAGACGCGACCGAGCTCAAGACGCTCGAGGCGCAATTTGTCCAAAGCCAAAAGATGCAAGCGATTGGCCAGTTGGCCGGTGGCGTCGCGCACGATTTTAACAACCTTTTGACCGCCATTTCAGGCCATTGCGACCTTTTGCTGCTGCGTCACGATCAGGGCGATTCCGACTATGGCGACCTGATGCAGATCAACCAAAACGCCAATCGCGCCGCTGCCCTCGTCGGACAATTGCTCGCCTTCTCGCGCAAACAAACCCTCCGCCCGGAAGAGTTGGACCTGCGCGACACGATGGCGGACCTCACACATTTGCTGAACCGGCTGGTGGGGGAAAAGGTGCGGCTGAGCCTCAGCCATGATCCCGTGCTCAAACCCATCCGCGCGGACAAACGGCAACTGGAACAGGTGCTGATGAACCTGGTGGTCAACGCCCGCGACGCGATGCCCGAAGGCGGCGAGATCCAGATCGAAACGGAATGCGTGACGCTGACGGACCCCTTGGAACGGGACCGGGTCAGCGTACCCGTGGGGGATTACGTGTGCCTGCGCGTCATCGATGCAGGTGTGGGCATTCCGGCAGACAAGCTGCAAAAGGTGTTTGAACCGTTCTATACCACCAAGAAAACCGGCGAAGGCACCGGGCTGGGCCTGTCCACGGCCTACGGTATCGTCAAGCAAACCGGCGGGTTCATCTTTGTCGATAGCAAGTTGAACCAGGGCACCTGCTTTTCCATCATGTTCCCCGTCATCGAACAAACCGCACCGAAACCCAAGGTCGTCGCAGCACCCGCCGCGATGACCGAGCCCAAGCACGGGGACGGCGTGATCTTGCTTGTCGAAGACGAAGCGCCGGTGCGCGCCTTTGCCAGCCGCGCATTGCGCTTGCGCGGCTATACCGTGCTTGAGGCCGACTCTGCCGAAGCAGCACTCAAAACCTTGGAGGACGCGACCCTCAACGTGGATCTCTTTGTCACGGATGTCGTCATGCCCGGCAAAGACGGACCAAGCTGGGTGCGCGAAGCGCTGAAAGAGCGGCCCGAGGTTCGGGTCGTCTTTGTCTCTGGCTATGCAGAGGACCGCCTGAGTGATCAGCAGGACAGCATTCCCAACTCCGTCTTCTTGCCAAAACCGTTTTCACTCAATGACTTGGCGGATACGGTGCACAAACAGCTGCACTAATCCTGCGGGATGCTGTCATACAGATCGAACTCGACCGCAAATTTGCGCCGAAACCGCGTTGCGACATTGTCCGACAGTTCCAAAGGCACGGAAGGTGAGACGTTTTCCCGCCCCAACTCAAAACTGACATCCAGCCGTTCGGTCAAAAATCGCTGCAACCTGTCTTGGTTCTCATAGCGAAACAGGTGGGTCACACCCGTCCCATTTGGCTGCGTTTCCAGGAACTTGTACTGGCTGCCCACATCAGCAAAGGCCGGTTTGTCGCCCTTCATATAAGCCAGCACAAAGTCGTCGAAACTGATGTCGTGGGTCGCGTTTGGTTTGCCTTGCATAAACGGCCGCTGCCGGTAGCGCCACCAACTGCCCAGCCAACTGATCGGCTCGCGCATAACGGCCATCACTTCCAATTCGGTGTCGCACACCTTCAGAAACATCGGCCGCACGAACCGGTTATAGCGATAGACCGGCGCATGTTTCAGCATGGGCGGCTGCGAAATGACCATGTCCGCATGCGGGCGCAAAGCGCTTTCATAGGCGGTGGTCCCTGTTTTGGGCACGGATAAAAAGGCCAGCTTGGCCTTGAAAAAAATCAACATGTTCGGTGCCCCACGTCTTTTTTGCCGTTTGTTCTTTGGCCGTAAACTACTCCTTAACATCTGACGGCAAAAGGTAGTCATAGAGAATTTTATTGAAATGTTCGCCATTTGGTCCCATAGGGAACGCAAGGGGAACATCGAAGCAGCCGCGGCAATGATTGCCGCCCCCCAGCGGGTATGACACAAAGGACCAAACCAATGGCAACGGCAGACCTTTTGACAATGACAAACAAGAAATCGGCGGACAAGCAAAAGGCGCTCGACAGCGCGCTGGCACAGATCGAACGGCAGTTCGGCAAAGGCTCGATTATGAAGCTGGGCGCCGAAGGTGCAGTGCAGGACATCAAGGCCAGTTCGACCGGGTCGCTGGGTCTGGACATCGCTTTGGGCATCGGCGGTCTGCCGATGGGCCGGATTATCGAGATTTACGGGCCCGAATCCTCGGGCAAGACGACGCTGACGCTGCACTGCGTGGCCGAACAGCAAAAGGCCGGCGGGGTATGCGCTTTTGTCGACGCCGAACACGCGCTTGATCCGCAATACGCCCGCAAGCTGGGCGTCGACATCGACGAGCTGCTGATTTCGCAGCCCGACACGGGCGAGCAGGCGCTGGAGATCACCGATACGCTGGTCCGGTCCGGCGCGGTGAACATGGTGATCGTCGATTCGGTTGCTGCCCTGACGCCCAAATCCGAGTTGGAGGGCGATATGGGCGACAGCAGCGTCGGCGTGCAGGCCCGGTTGATGAGCCAAGCGATGCGCAAGCTGACCGGGTCGATCAGCCGCTCGAACTGCATGGTCATCTTTATCAACCAGATCCGCATGAAAATTGGCGTCATGTTCGGCTCGCCCGAAACGACGACCGGCGGCAACGCGCTGAAATTCTATTCCTCCGTCCGGCTCGATATCCGCCGCATCGGCGCGCTGAAAGACCGTGATGAGGTGGTTGGCAACGCGACGCGCGTGAAAGTTGTGAAGAACAAGGTGGCGCCCCCGTTCAAACAGGTCGAATTCGACATCATGTATGGCGAAGGCATTTCGAAAATGGGCGAGCTGCTCGACCTGGGTGTCAAAGCCGGGGTGGTTGAAAAGTCGGGGTCCTGGTTCAGCTACGGCGACGAACGCATCGGGCAGGGGCGCGAAAACGCCAAGACATTTTTGCGCGAAAACACCCATATGGCGCTCGACATCGAAGATAAAATTCGCGCGGCCCACGGCCTCGATTTCGAGATGCCGGCCCACGAGAAAAAAGAGGATGATGACATCCTCGAGGTCTGACCGCTTGGGCCAGGGGATGCCCGGAAATCCCCGGCGCACCTGACGCGGGTGCGGACAATACCTGGACCGGGTCGTCACAGCGGTGGCGGCCCGTTTCGTTTGTGGACAGTCCGCGCGACCAAGGCTATGTCAATGCGACCACGCAGACGCCCGGAGCCGCCCCGATGCCATCGCTCAACGATATCCGATCCACGTTCCTGAATTACTTTGAAAAACAGGGACATACCATTGTTCCGTCCAGTCCGCTGGTGCCCCGCAACGATCCCACGCTGATGTTCGTTAACTCGGGCATGGTGCAGTTTAAGAACCTGTTTACCGGTGTCGAAAAGCGTGACTATGCCCGGGCGACGACGGCGCAAAAATGCGTGCGTGCAGGCGGCAAGCACAACGATCTGGACAATGTCGGCTATACCGCGCGCCACCACACGTTTTTCGAAATGCTCGGCAATTTCAGCTTTGGCAACTATTTCAAGCACGAAGCGATCCCCTTTGCCTGGACGCTGATCACACAGGAATTCGGCATCCCGAAGGACCGGCTGTACGTCACTGTCTACCACACCGACGACGAAGCCTTTGATATCTGGAAGAAAGTCGGCGTCCGAGAAGAGCGGATTATCCGCATCGCCACCTCGGACAATTTTTGGCAAATGGGCCCGACCGGTCCATGCGGTCCGTGTACCGAGATTTTTTACGACCATGGCGACCACATCTGGGGCGGGCCCCCCGGCAGTGCAGAAGAGGATGGTGACCGGTTTATCGAGATCTGGAACATCGTGTTCATGCAGAACGAGCAGTTCGAAGACGGCTCGATGATCGACCTGGAGATGCAGTCGATCGACACTGGCATGGGCCTGGAACGGATCGGCGCATTGCTGCAGGGCAGCCATGATAACTATGACACCGACCTGTTCAAATCGCTGATCGAGGCGTCGGCGGATGCCACGGGCGTGGACCCGTATGGGGATCAAAACGTGCATCACCGGGTGATCGCGGATCACCTGCGCTCGACCTCGTTCCTGATTGCGGACGGCGTGATGCCCAGCAATGATGGCCGCGGTTACGTGCTGCGCCGCATCATGCGGCGGGCGATGCGGCACGCGCATTTGTTGGGGGCCAAGGACCCGGTGATGTACTGCTTGGTGCCGACGCTGGTGCGCCAGATGGGTGCGGCCTACCCGGAATTGGGACAGGCGCAGGCGATGATCACAGAGACGTTGGAGGCCGAAGAAACCCGGTTCAAACAGACGCTTGAGCGTGGACTGAAGCTCTTGGATGATGAAGTGGCAGGCCTGGGCGAGGGGGTCGATTTACCCGGCGACGCGGCCTTCAAGCTTTACGACACCTATGGTTTCCCGCTCGATCTGACGCAAGACGCTCTGCGCGAAAAGGGGCGTGGCGTGGATGCCGAGGGATTTGACGCCGCCATGGCCGAGCAGAAGGCCAAGGCGCGGGCTGCTTGGTCGGGATCGGGTGCTGCTGCGGATGCAACCGTTTGGTTTGATGTGGCCGAAGCGCACGGCGCCACGGATTTCCTGGGCTACGACACCGAAACGGCTGAGGGTCAGATCGTGGCCCTGGTGGTCGATGGGGCCGAGGTGGACAGCGCCGACGGCACCGTCCAGATCGCCCTGAACCAAACGCCGTTCTATGCCGAAAGCGGTGGACAGGTGGGCGACAGCGGCACCATTCGGACCGAGACGGGCGTGGCCCGTGTGATCGACACGCGCAAGACGGCGGGCGTGTTCTTGCACATTGTCGAGATCACAGAAGGCAATGTTTCCAACGGCCAAGCCGCCGTTCTTCAAGTTGATCACAGCCGCCGCACCGCCATTCGGGCCAACCACTCGGCCACGCACCTGCTGCACGAGGCGTTGCGCGCGGCCCTTGGGGACCACGTGGCCCAACGCGGCTCGCTCAACGCGCCCGACCGGCTGCGTTTTGACTTTTCGCACGGCAAGGCTCTGAGCCTTGAGGAACTGGCGCAAGTCGAGGCAGAGGTAAACGCCTATATCCGCCAGAACGGCACGGTCGAGACGCGGATCATGACGCCGGACGATGCGCGCGCGCTTGGGGCGCAGGCGCTTTTTGGCGAGAAATATGGCGACGAGGTGCGTGTGGTGTCGATGGGCACGCAGGTCGGCTCGGGCAAGGGCAGCGGCGGCGACACCTATTCGCTTGAGCTGTGCGGGGGTACGCATGTCCGTCAGACAGGGGACATTGGTGCCTTTGTCACGCTGGGTGATGCGGCATCAAGTGCGGGGGTGCGCCGGATCGAGGCGCTGACCGGGCAGGCGGCGATGGACTATCTGCGCGCGCAGGACCATATGCTGGCAACCGCAGCGCTTGAGCTAAAGGCGCATCCCGCGGACGTGCCTGCCCGGGTCAAGGCGCTGTTGGACGAACGCAAGGCGCTGGCGGCCGAGGTGGCACAACTGAGGCGCGAGCTGGCGATGGCGGGTGGCGGACAGACGGCGCCAGAGGCCGAAGAGGTAAACGGCACCGCCTTTCTGGCCCAAGTCGTCAGCGGCGTGACGGGCAAAGACCTTCCGCCCCTGATTGATGAACATAAACAACGGCTTGGCTCTGGCGCGATCTTGCTGATCGCCGAGGCGGATGGCAAAGTGGCCGTCGCTGCGGGCGTGACGTCGGACAAGACCAACAGCGTCAGCGCGGTTGATCTGGTCAAGGCTGCCGTTGTGGAATTAGGCGGCAAGGGCGGCGGCGGCCGCGCCGACATGGCCCAAGGCGGGGCCAAGGATGCCGCCAATGCACAGGCCGCAATTGCCGCGGCCAAGGCCGTGATCGGAGGATAAGATGCCCGCACTTTGGATTGCCCATGTCACTGTGACCGACGAAGAGGCGTATAAAAAATACGCCGCCGGCGCGACGGTGGCCATCGCCGAACATGGCGGTGTTTTCTTGGCCCGTGGTGGCCGGTTTGTGCAGCTTGAGGGCAAAGAGCGGCCGCGCAATGTGGTTGCGCGGTTCCCGGACGTGGAAACCGCCGAGCGCTGCTATCACTCCGAGACGTACCAGGCCGCACTTGCTCATGCGCGCGGGGCCTCGGAACGCGAGTTACTAATCGTCGAGACGACGGAATAGCTGTTCGCCAACAACTTCATCGGTCGGGATGGAACAAAGGTGCGCAGTGAATGCGCACCCTACGGCGCCGGTGTAGGGTGCGCCTTTACGGCGCACCGCCCTCTCAGGATGCGCGCGCCATCCGCTTGCGCTCGTGCGGGTCAAGGTAGCGCTTGCGCAGACGTACCGCGTTGGGCGTCACCTCCACCAACTCATCATCGTCGATATAGGCAATCGCCTCTTCCAGCGACAGCGTCATCGGCGTGGTCAGGCGCACCGCATCATCGGTGCCGCTGGCGCGCACGTTGGTCAGCTTTTTGCCCTTCAGCGGGTTCACTTCCAGGTCGTTGTCGCGGCTATGCTCGCCGATGATCATGCCCACATACACATCCGCCTGCGCGCCGATCATCATCTTGCCCCGCTCTTCGAGGTTCCACAGCGCGTACGCGACCGAGGTGCCGTTCTCCATCGAGATCAGGACGCCAGCCCGCCGCCCCGGGATCGGCCCCTTATGCGGCGCCCAATCGTGGAACACGCGGTTCAGGACGCCGGTGCCGCGGGTGTCGGTCAGAAACTCGCCGTGATAGCCGATCAACCCGCGCGATGGCACGTGGGCCACGATGCGCGTCTTGCCTGCACCGGCGGGTTTCATCTCGACCAGTTCGCCCTTGCGGACGCCGGTGATCTTTTCGATCACGGCGCCGGAATATTCGTCATCGACGTCGATGGTGGCCTCTTCGACAGGCTCATGGCGCACGCCGTCGATGTCGCGGAACAGCACCTGAGGGCGGCTGATGCTCAGCTCGAACCCCTCGCGGCGCATGTTCTCGATCAGCACACCCATCTGCAATTCGCCCCGGCCTGCGACCTCAAAGGCTTCGCCGCCGGGCGTGTCGCTGATGCGGATGGCGACGTTCGATTCGGCCTCTTTCATCAGCCGGTCGCGGATCACGCGGGACTGGACCTTTTTGCCGTCTCGCCCAGCCAGGGGCGAATCGTTGATGCCGAAAGTGACGGTGATGGTGGGCGGGTCGATGGGTTGGGCCGGCAGTGCCTCGGACACCGATGTGGCGACGATGCTGTCGGCCACCGTGGCCTTGGACATGCCTGCAAGCGACACAATATCGCCCGCTTCGGCCAGGTCGATGGGCTGTTGGCCCAGACCGCGGAAGGCCAGGATTTTGGTGCAGCGAAAGTTTTCGATCAGCGTGCCATCGCGGCTCAGCGCCTTGACGGTCTCGCCCGCCTTGAGCGTGCCGGATTCGACCCGGCCCGTCAGGATACGCCCGATGAACGGGTCCGACCCCAGCGTGGTGGCCAGCATGCGGAAGGGTTCGTCCTTGGCCGTGATCTGCGACGGGGCAGGGACGTGATCGACAATCAGGTCAAACAGTGCTGTCAGGTCCTTGCGCGGCCCGTCCAGTTCCATATCCGCCCAGCCATTGCGGCCCGAGGCGTACATGGCCGGAAAATCCAACTGATCGTCATCCGCGCCCAGATTGGCAAAAAGGTCAAAGCATTCGTCGAGCGCGCGGTCCGGCTCTGCATCCGGCTTGTCCACCTTGTTCAGCACCACGATCGGGCGCAGGCCCAGCGCCAGCGCCTTGGAGGTGACGAATTTTGTCTGCGGCATCGGCCCTTCGGCGGCATCCACCAGCAGCACAACCCCGTCGACCATGGACAGGATCCGTTCGACCTCGCCCCCGAAATCGGCGTGGCCGGGGGTGTCGACGATGTTGATGCGCGTGTCTTTCCACTCGACGCTGGTCGCCTTGGCGAGGATCGTGATCCCGCGCTCGCGCTCCAGGTCGTTGCTGTCCATCGCGCGTTCGGTGGTGGCTTGGTTTTCGCGGTAGGTGCCCGACTGCTTCAGCAGTTCGTCCACCAGCGTCGTCTTGCCGTGATCAACGTGGGCGATGATGGCGATATTGCGCAGATCCATGGGCGGGCCTCTTTCAAGCGGACGTGGCCCGGCATACGGGCATTTCCTGCGGCCCATATAGCGCTGCGGCGCAGAAAGGAAGGTCTAGCGTGACGCAGAGTTGGGTATGAACGCCGCGGCAGGCTGGTAGGGTGCCGCGGGACGTGAATTGCCCGCCTTACGCGGCCTTTTCGCCCGCGCTGTCCTGGCCCACGGCCTCTGTCCGCAACGGCTCGGCAAAGGTGAGCGTGCGGTAAGGGAAGGGGATCTCGATCCCTGCGTCATCCAAGGCGCGTTTGACAGCGCTTACGACCTCGTCCCGCGACCGGCGGATGTCCACCGGTTTGGACTGCGTCCACCACGTCACCTCGAAATTGATCGCGCTGTCGGCAAATTCCTGGGCAAAGATTTGCACGGGCTGTGCGTCGCTGAGCACCGTGTCGCAGCCCGCAACCGCACCCGCGATCACATCGCGCGCGGTGTCCACATCCTCGCCATAGGCCACGCCGCAGATCACGGTGGTGCGGCGGATATGGCGGTTGGTGCGGATGGTCAGCGGGTTTTGGAAGAACACCTTGTTGGGTGCCACCACCAACTGCCCATCGGTCTGCCGGATCCACGTCTCGCGCACGGCGATCCGTTCGACCTGGCCTTCGATCCCTTCACATTCCACATAATCGCCATCGTCAAAGGTCTTGCGCACCAGCAGGTTCACCCCGGCAAAGAAGTTTTCCAGCGTGTCCCGCGCGGCAAAAGCGATGGCGAGGCCACCCACACCCGCAGCGGCGAACACGTTGGCGATGGACAGCGTGGGAAAGGCGATGGTGGCCGCGATCAACAGGCCCACGGTCCACAAAAACACCCGCGTCAGCAGTACCGCCACATCCTGCAGGTTCGACCGCAAATGCCGGGTAAACCGCCGCGCCAGCCACGCCGCAGCCGCGGTCAACCCCCAGATCAGCAACAAAAACACGACAGCAAAGACCAGGTTGGGCAGGATCGCCCAGAACCCGGCGATTTAGCCGGTTAGCTTGTCCTGCATCGGGGCGGGAAATAGCGCCCAAATCTGATCAAGGGTGGATTGCATCGGGGCCTCGGGCGCTGAACACGCGGCTCAACCCACGAACCCGGCAAAACGTTCCGCAGGCCCGGTCAGGTCGCGATATAGCGGTCGCGCCGGTGGTTGAACGTGATGATCAGGTTCAATACCACCGCACCCAGCAGCGACCAGGCCACCACCGGCAGCGGAAACAGCAGCGCCGCAACCGCAAAGATCACCGCGTCCGAGATCAGCTGCACATAGCCCGCCTTGAACCCCGTCTTGTCCTGAACAAGCAGCGCGATGACCCCCAAACCGCCCAGCGACCCGTTGTGGCGGAACATGGCCAGCAGGCCAATGCCCACCGTCGTGCCAAAGATCACCGCGCCAAGCGCCGGGTGCAGGCTGTCAATCGTAAACCCGAACGGCAACAGCTCTGTCACCACCGACAGCAGCGTGACCGACACCAGCGATTTGACCGTGAACTCCAGCCCCAATCGGCGATAGGCGACCAGGTAAAACGGTAGGTTCACGACGAAGAACACCGTGCCAAAGGACCACCCGGTGAGATAGCTGATGATGACGGCAATGCCCGCCGTCTGGCCGGTGATCAGGCCCGCATGGGTCAGAAAATGCATCCCCAGCCCGCACAGAAACACACCCAGACCCAGCCCTTGGGCATCGTCCAGCGCGGTATGCGCGACCTTGGTTTCATCAATCGTGACCATGGGCGGCAAATAGGACAGTCCTGCTGCCGTTTCCATCCCGCCACGCACCGAAACAGGCCCGCGCATGGCGGGCCTTTGGCAAATGCATAGCTTTTGGGCGCCTCAGCCCGACAAAGCGGCGTTCAGGTTCTCGTCGATCTTCTCGAGAAAGCCCATGGTCGTCAGCCACCCCTGATCCGGCCCCACCAGCAAAGCGAGGTCCTTGGTCATGTGCCCGGCCTCAACCGTTTGCACGATCACCTTTTCCAACGTCTCGGCAAAGGTCAGCAGCTGTGCATTGTCGTCCAGCTTGGCCCGGTGCTTTAGCCCGCCGGTCCAGGCATAGATCGACGCGATCGAGTTGGTTGAGGTCGATTGCCCCTCTTGGTGCTGGCGGTAATGCCGCGTGACGGTGCCATGCGCCGCCTCGGCCTCGACGATCTTGCCATCGGGGGTCATCAACTGGCTGGTCATCATGCCCAAGCTGCCAAACCCTTGCGCCACCACGTCCGACTGCACGTCGCCGTCATAGTTCTTGCACGCCCAGACAAAGCCGCCATTCCACTTGATCGCACAGGCAACCATATCGTCGATCAAACGGTGCTCGTACCAGATCTTCTTGGCCTCGAACTGGTCCTTGAACTCGGCCTCGTACACCTCTTGGAAAATCTCCAGGAAGCGACCGTCATATTGCTTGAGGATCGTGTTCTTGGTCGACAGGTACACCGGCCAGCCCAGGTTCAGGCCATAGTTGAAGGACGCGCGGGCAAAGTCGTAGATCGACTTGTCGATATTATACATCGACATGAACACGCCCGCGCTGTCCGCCTTGTAGACTTCGTGCTCGATCTCCGTGCCGTCCTCGCCCACGAACTTCATCGTCAGGGTGCCCGCGCCCGGAAACTTCATATCCGTCGCCTTGTACTGATCGCCAAAGGCATGGCGGCCCACGACGATGGGCTGGGTCCAACCCGGCACCAGGCGGGGCACGTTGCGGCAGATGATCGGCTGGCGAAAGATCACGCCGCCCAGGATGTTGCGGATCGTGCCGTTGGGGCTGCGCCACATCTTCTTCAGGCCAAATTCCTCAACCCGCGCCTCGTCCGGGGTGATGGTGGCGCATTTGACGGCAACGCCCACCTCTTTGGTCTTTTCGGCGGCGTCGATGGTGATCTGGTCGTTGGTGTCGTCGCGCGCCTCGATCCCCAGATCGTAATACAGCAGATCAAGGTCCAGATAGGGCAGGATCAGCTTGTCCTTGATAAACTGCCACATGATGCGGGTCATCTCGTCGCCATCCATCTCGACGATGGGGTTCTCAACTTTGATCTTGGTCATGGGCCCTGGTGCCTTTCGTTGCGCGCTGCTGTCGCGGGTCATAGCCGATTCCCATGCCGGGCGTCACAGCGTTGCACGGTATCGGGTGGAGCTATTCGCCGCAGTTTGTATACGGTGGTATGCATTGACTTGAAATGGCAGCTTCGGTAGGGCCGGGCGCAATACGGCCCGCCGCGCGCGCGGTGCCCGAAATCTCAGCACAAGAGGTCTCCCATGTCGCAGTCCCCCGATATCATCTACACCAAAGTGGACGAAGCGCCCGAGCTTGCCAGCGCATCGTTCCTGCCGATCATCCGCAGCTTTGCCAGCGCCGCCGGGGTCGAGGTCGGGGTCAAGGACATCTCTCTGGCCGGGCGCATCATCGCAACCTTCCCCGAGGCGTTGACCGAAGCGCAGCGCCAGCCCGATGACCTGGCCGAACTGGGCGCGCTGGTCAAAACCCCCGGCGCCAACGTGATCAAGCTACCCAATATCTCGGCCTCTGTCCCGCAACTCGTCGCCGCGGTAGAGGAGCTGCAAGCCAAGGGCTACGCGCTGCCCGACTATCCCGAAGACCCGCAAACCGACGCTGAAAAAGACGTGCGCGCGCGTTATGACGCGATCAAAGGCTCCGCCGTGAACCCCGTCCTGCGCGAAGGCAACTCCGACCGCCGCGCGGCCCGCGCGGTCAAGAATTACGCCCAGTCCAACCCCCACTCGATGGGCACGTGGGACGCATCCAGCAAGACCAAAGTGTCGTCGATGCCCGGCAATGATTTTTATGCCAACGAGGTGTCGGCCACCATCACCGCCGCCCAAGCGGGCGACGCCCGGATCGAGTTCGCGGCGGCAGACGGCACCGTGACCGTCCTGAAAGACGTCTGGCCGTTGGAAGAAGGCACCGTCGCCGACGCCACCTTTATGTCCGCCGCGGCCCTCAGCACCTTCCTCGCCGCCGCGATTGAGGACACAAAGGCCGACGGGACCATGTTCTCGCTGCACATGAAGGCCACGATGATGAAAGTGTCCGACCCGATCATCTTTGGCCACGCGGTCAAGGCGTGGCTGGGCCCGGTCTGGGACGCTCATGGCGACGCGATCAAGGCCGCAGGCGGTGCGCCGAACGCAGGTCTGGGCGACGTGCTGGCGGCCATCGACACGATGGACAATGCCGACGCGATCAAGGCCGAGATTGCCGCCTTGGACCGCCCCAGCATGTACATGGTCGACAGCGACAAGGGCATCACCAACCTGCACGTGCCATCGGACGTGATCATCGACGCCTCGATGCCCGCCGTGATCCGCGCCGGTGGCAAGGGCTGGGACGAAACGGGCGCCAAGGGTGACACCAACTGCGTGATCCCCGACAACTGCTACGCGCCCGTCTATGACGAGACGATCCGCTTTTTCAAAGCCAACGGTGCGCTGGACGTGACCACCGCCGGGTCCGTCGCGAATGTGGGCCTGATGGCGCAAAAGGCCGAAGAATACGGCAGCCACCCCACAACGTTCGAGGCACCCGCCGCAGGCACCATGCGCATCGTGCTGGCAAACGGCGATGTGCTGCACAGCCACGCGGTCGAAGGGGGCGACATCTGGCGGTCCTGCACCGTCAAGAAGGCGCCGATTGAAAACTGGATCCAACTGGCGCTGGACCGTCAGCGGCTGACCGGGTCCGAGGCGATCTTCTGGCTCGACGAAAACCGCGCCCACGACGCGCAACTGATCGCCTATGTCAAACCCGCGCTCGAGGCCGCGGGCGTGGCCGACAAGTTTCTGATCATGGCGCCCCGCGCCGCCACGCGCCAGTCGCTAGAGACGATCACGGCGGGCAAGGACAGCATCGCCATCACCGGCAACGTGCTGCGCGACTACCTGACCGACCTCTTTCCAATCCTCGAACTGGGCACCTCGGCCAAGATGCTGTCGATCGTGAAACTGATGCAGGGCGGCGGCCTGTTCGAAACGGGCGCGGGCGGCTCTGCCCCCAAGCACGTGCAGCAGTTGCATGCCGAAAACCACCTGCGCTGGGATTCGATGGGCGAGTTCTGCGCCCTGGGCGAGTCGCTGAACTTCCTCGCCGACGCGCAAGGCAACGCCAAGGCGGGCGTGCTGGGCGCAGCGGCCGAGGCCGCGACCCAAGGCATCCTGGATGACGACCGCAGCCCGGGCCGCAAGGTCGGCCAACCCGACAACCGCGCCTCGCATTACTGGTTCGCCCGCTACTGGGCCGAGGCACTGGCGGCACAAAGCGACGACGCCGACCTCGCCGCGCACTTCGCCCCCATCGCGACAGCGCTGGCCGAAGGCGAGGCGGCGATCCTGTCGGAACTGGCAGCCGCCGCAGGCTTTGACGCGGACACGGGCGGTTATTTCCGCAACGATGACGCCAAGACCGCGGCGGTCATGCGCCCCAGCGTGACGCTCAACGCCATCATCGGATAACTCACGAAAAAGGCCGCCCTCCCGGGGCGGCCTGTTTTACTCTGACGCAGCGCTCGCGCGGTGGGATTTGAGCTTTTGCGCCAAAAACCTGCGGCCCGCGTCATTGGCCATTCGCGTGCGCACGGCGGTCAAAAACGCCTCTTCCAGTGTCTGGGACGAAGCGCCCAGCACATCGCCCACCTCCATAAACAAACGGTCGTTGCCAACCTCGTTCTGCACGGCTAGGCATTCCTCGGCCAAGCGGTTGGCCATTTCGATGACGGACGGGTCCGCCATCAGCGCGTCGTCTCGGTCAGGCGGCGCTTGACGTAATCGGTCGTGTGGCCGATCAGCGTGTCCATATGCGGCTCTTCGAAAAAGTGGCCCGCGCCCTCGATCTGGGTGTGGGTGATGGTGATGCCCTTTTGCTCGTGCAGCTTGTTCACCAGGCTTTCGGTGTCCGAGGGCGGCGCCACGCGGTCGGCCGTGCCGTTGATGATCAGGCCCGACGACGGGCAGGGGGCGAGAAAGGAAAAGTCGTACATATTCGCAGGCGGCGAGACCGAGATGAAGCCGGTGATCTCGGGCCGGCGCATCAAAAGTTGCATGCCGATCCACGCGCCAAAGCTGAAGCCCGCGACCCAGCAATGCTTGGAGTTGTTGTTCATCGACTGCAAATAGTCGAGCGCCGAGGCCGCATCGCTCAGCTCGCCAATGCCCTGGTCATACTCTCCCTGGCTGCGCCCGACGCCGCGAAAGTTAAAGCGCAGCACCGTGAACCCCATGTTGAAGAACCCGTAATGCAGCGCATGGACCACCTTGTGGTTCATCGTCCCGCCAAATTGCGGGTGCGGGTGCAGCACGATGGCAATCGGCGCGTCGCGTTCCTTCTGAGGGTGGTAGCGGCCTTCGAGGCGGCCTTCGGGTCCGGGAAAAATGACCTCGGGCATATGTGTCTCTGTCCTCGCGCGTATTTTTCGAAGTCCGATTTCTTGACGAAATTGATCGGATACCTTAGAACTGTTCTAAACTTGTGGGCGGGACCTGCGTCCTGCGGTGGAAAAGCATGTATGGCCTCTGGCCATTGACGTCAATTGGGCCCGGCACTTGGGGGTGTTGCGATGAAACTTTCGACCAAGGGGCGCTATGCGATGGTGGCGCTGGCTGACATTGCGATGCAGCCCGCGGGTGATCTGGTCAGCCTCGGCGATATCTCGACCCGGCAGTCGATTTCGCTGCCCTATCTGGAACAGCTGTTCGTCAAATTGCGGCGCGCGGACCTGGTGACGTCGGTGCGCGGGCCGGGGGGCGGGTACCGCCTGGCGCGCTCCGCCTCGGATATCCGCGTGGCGGATGTGCTGGAGGCGGTCGATGAAAAGGTGGACGCCATGCATATCGGCGCAGGCGCGTCGGGCGGGGCCTCGGGGTCCAAGGCACAATCGCTGACCAACCGGCTGTGGGAGGGGCTGAGCGCGCACGTCTACGTGTTCTTGCACCAGACCCGCCTGTCGGATGTGATCGGCAACGAATTGGCGCCATGCCCCGCGGTGCCGAACCTGATGGCCGTGGTCGATGAGACGTGAGGTCAGAGGGGGCCAGCCCCCGTCGCTGACGCGACTCCCCCGGGATTTTTTTGGAACAGAGAAAATATGACCCGGGTCTATCTGGATCATAACGCCACGACGCCGCTGCGGGCAGAGGCGCGCGACGCGATGCTGGGCGCGATGGACGTGGTGGGCAATCCGTCATCCGTGCATGCCGAGGGGCGCGCAGCGAAGATGCTGGTGGAACGCGCGCGGGCGCAGGTGGCGGCGCTCGTGGGCTGCACGCCGACGCAAGTGGTGTTCACAGGCTCGGCGACCGAGGCGGCGGCCTTGGCCGTGGCGCAAAAGGCGCGGCATGGCGGGGTATTTGCGGCATTGCCGACAGAGCATGATTGTTTGCTGGATTGGACCCAGGCGGACCTGGCCGCGGTGCATCGCCTGGACGGCACGCTTGATCCTGCAGCGGTGCGTGCGCTGTTTCATTGGGTCGAGGCGCATCCAGGCGCTTTGATCGCATGGTCCGCGGCCAACAGCGAGACCGGTGTGATGATGCGCGACGGTGTGGCTGTGGGGGACGGCGACAGCCCGGGCGGCGCAGGCTATGCCGTGATCTGCGACATTACCCAAGTGGCGGGCAAGACGCCCGTGATCTTTGACGACCGCCGGCCGTCCTACGCCATCCTGTCGGCGCACAAGCTGGGTGGGCCCAAAGGGGTCGGCGCGCTGATCAATTTCACACGCGATGACCCGCAGGCGATCCTGCGCGGGGGCGGGCAGGAAATGGGCCGCCGGTCGGGGACCGAGAACGTCGTCGGCATCGCCGGATTTGGCGCAGCCGCCGCGGCGGCACAGCGCGATGTTGAGGCCGGAAAATGGGACCGGGTCGAGAAACTTAGAAATATTCTAGAAAACGCTCTTGCTGCCGCTTCAAAGACAACTATTTTTGTCGGGAAAGGCGCTGCACGTCTGCCCAACACGTCTTGCTTTGCCACCCCTGGCTGGAAAGGCGAGACGCAGGTGATGCAGATGGACTTGTCCGGCTTTGCCATTTCGGCGGGCTCTGCCTGTTCGTCGGGCAAGGTCAAGGCCAGCAAGGTGCTGACGGCGATGGGCCTGGGCGCTGATGCCGCCAATGCGGTGCGGGTGTCGCTGGGGCTTGGGACGACGGAAGAGGATGTTTTGCGCTTTGCCGAGGTTTGGGCGCAAAAGTTGAAAAAACACGAGGCGCGCGCGGCGTGAACCGCGATGCAGCAGAGGGAATGTTGAACATGGTCAATGTGGTGGAAGACGTTCAAGTCAAAGACGGCGTCGATCAAGAGACGGTGGATGCGGTGCGTGAGGTCGGTGGCGCCTATAAGTACGGCTGGGAAACCGATATCGAGATGGACTATGCCCCCAAGGGCCTAAGCCCGGACATCGTCAAGCTGATCTCGGAAAAGAACGAAGAGCCGCAGTGGATGCTGGATTGGCGCCTGGCCGCCTATGAACGTTGGCTGCAAAAGGAAGAGCCGACCTGGGCGATGGTGGATTACCCAGAGATCGATTTCCAGGATCAGTATTACTATGCCCGCCCCAAAAGCATGGAGGTCAAGCCCAAGTCGCTGGACGAGGTGGACCCCAAACTGCTGGAAACCTATGCCAAGCTGGGCATCCCACTGAAAGAGCAGATGATCCTCGCCGGTGTCGAAGGTGCCGAAGAGTTGACGGACGCGCCCCGCAAGGTGGCCGTTGACGCCGTGTTTGACAGCGTCAGCGTTGGCACGACCTTCCAGGCGGAACTTGCCAAGGCGGGCGTGATCTTCTGCTCGATCTCCGAGGCGATCAAGGAACATCCCGAGCTGGTCAAGAAGTACCTCGGTTCGGTCGTGCCCGTGTCCGACAACTATTACGCCACGCTGAACTCTGCCGTGTTCTCGGACGGGTCGTTTGTCTATGTCCCGCCGGGCGTGCGCTGCCCGATGGAGCTGTCGACCTATTTCCGCATCAACGCCGAGAACACGGGCCAGTTCGAACGCACGCTGATCATCGCCGACAAGGGCTCTTACGTGTCCTACCTCGAAGGGTGCACCGCACCGCAGCGCGATGTGGCACAGTTGCACGCCGCCGTGGTCGAGATCATCATCGAAGAAGACGCCGAGGTGAAATATTCCACCGTTCAGAATTGGTATCCCGGCGATGAAAACGGCAAGGGCGGTATCTATAACTTCGTCACCAAGCGCGCCGATTGCCGGGGCGACCGGGCCAAGGTGATGTGGACGCAGGTGGAAACCGGCTCTGCCGTGACGTGGAAATATCCGTCCTGCATCCTGCGCGGCGACGACAGCCAGGGCGAGTTCTACTCCATCGCCATCGCCAACAACATGCAGCAGGCCGACACAGGCACCAAGATGATCCACCTGGGCAAGAACACCAAGTCGCGGATCGTCTCCAAAGGCATCAGCGCGGGCAAGGCGCAGAATACCTATCGCGGCCTGGTGTCGATGCACCCCAAGGCCAAGGAATCGCGCAACTATACCCAGTGCGACAGCCTGTTGATCGGCGACAAATGCGGCGCACACACGGTGCCGTATATCGAGGTCAAGAATAACAGCAGCCGTGTGGAACACGAGGCGACGACGTCCAAGGTGGACGACGATCAGCTGTTCTACTGCCGCAGCCGCGGCATGGACGAGGAAGAGGCGGTGGCGCTGGTCGTCAACGGCTTCTGCAAGGACGTGTTGCAGGCGCTGCCGATGGAGTTCGCGATGGAAGCGCAGCAGCTTGTCGCCATCTCGCTCGAAGGGTCGGTGGGGTAAGCGCGCATGCAAGGCGAACAGGATACCGCAGCACAGACGCAGCCCAATGTGGCGGGCCGTATGGCCCTGGCGGTCCTTGCCGGGGCGGGGGTGGGCGTCGTGCTCAGCCTCCTGCTTGCGCCCGCCTACATGCTCGCGCTCGCTTTGGGCGGTGCCATGACGTTTGGCGCCGCTGCGGTCTTCCTCATGCTCTTCGCGCAAAGCGGCGCAAAGGCGGGTGGCAAATGACCAACGCGCTTTACCCCGACAATGACGCCGCGCAAAAGGCCAAGATCAAGCGTCACACGGTCTCGGACGCCGACGGCACGCGCGAGGGCGGGCTGATCTTTGTCATCGTGTTCATCCTGGGCTTCATCGCCGCCACAGTTTCGCACCCGGCGGCCATCACATCGTTCTGGGTCTGGTGCGTGCTGATCACCATGGCGATGGTCGTGGCCGTCGGTGCGCAAAAGGCCATCGCGCGGCTCTATGGGCACGAGGAAGACAGCGAATGATCCTGACCACCACAAATTCGATCGAAGGCCACAAAATCACCGCCTACAAGGGCATCGTCGTGGGCGAGGCGATCATGGGGGCCAACGTGGTGCGCGATTTCTTTGCGGGCATCACCGACATCATCGGGGGCCGGTCCGGCGCCTACGAATCCAAATTGCAAGACGCGCGCGACACCGCCATGCGCGAGCTTGAAGAACGCGCCGCCTTTGTCGGCGGCAACGCCGTGGTGGGCATCGACCTCGATTACGAGGTCGTGGGCGACAGCATGCTGATGGTCAGTGCCTCGGGCACGGCCGTCGTGATTACGTAGGGTGTGCCTTTACGGCGCACCATACCTCAGAGGACAAGAAAATGCTTAATATCAAAGACCTGCACGTCAAACTTGAAGAAGAAGACAAGCAAATCCTGAAAGGCGTCGACCTGACCGTCGAGGCGGGCAAGGTACACGCGATCATGGGCCCCAACGGCTCGGGCAAATCTACGCTGTCCTACGTTCTGTCGGGCCGCGACGGGTACGAGGTGACGGCAGGTGCCGCGACGCTGGATGGTGACGACCTGCTGGACATGGAGCCTGAAGAGCGCGCCGCCGCAGGCCTGTTCCTGGCCTTCCAATACCCCGTCGAAATCCCTGGCGTGGGCAACATGACCTTCCTGCGAACGGCCGTAAACGCACAGCGCAAGGCGCGGGGCGAGGAAGAACTTAGCGCCGCCGATTTCCTGAAAATCATCCGTGAACGCGCCAAGGCGCTCAAGATCGACGCCGATATGCTCAAGCGCCCGGTCAATGTCGGTTTCTCGGGCGGCGAGAAAAAGCGCAATGAAATCCTGCAGATGGCGATGCTGGAACCCAAGATGTGCATCCTGGACGAGACGGATTCCGGCCTCGACGTCGACGCAATGAAGCTGGTGGCCGAAGGCGTGAACGCCCTGCGCAGCGAAGGGCGCGGGTTCCTGGTGATCACGCACTACCAGCGCCTGCTCGACCATATCAAACCCGACGTCGTGCACATCATGGCTGATGGCAAGATCGTCAAAACCGGCGGGCCCGAACTGGCGCTCGAGGTGGAAAACAACGGCTATGCCGACATCCTGGCAGAGGTGGCGTAATGGCAGCCCCCGCAGAACAGCTTGACCTGACCGAGGCGCGGCTTGCCACGCTGGACATGCCCCAAGGCGGCTGGTCCGCCGCCGCCCGCGCCGATGCGCTGGCGCGCCTGCGTGCCATGGGCCTGCCGGAACGGCGCGATGAATATTGGAAATTCACCCGCCCCGACGCGCTGACCCAGCCAGAGGCGCCTGCCGCCGCCGTTTTTCATACGGATGAAACGCCGATCTTTGGCGACACCGGCGCGCTGCGCCTGGTGTTCAACGACGGTGTGTTCGACGCGGACGCGTCCGATGACATGGCGATGGACCACGTGCGGATCGACCGTTTGGCCGATGCAAGCGCTGATATCCACTGGGCCAAGGGCCTCTATGGCGTGCTGGAAACCGCGGGCCAGGACCCGGTGCAGCGCCCGCTGGCGGCCCTGAACACCGCCTTTGCCACCGATGGCGTGCTGATCCATGTGACCGGTTCGGCGCAAAAACCGATCCAATTTGTCTACAATCACAAGGACGAGACGTCGGATGCGATCCTGCACCATGTGGTCAAGCTGGATGCGGGCGCGAACCTGACCATCCTGGAAAACGGTCCCGCCGCGGCCCGCTTTAACAAGGTGATGGAGGTCGACGTGGCCGATGGCGCCGCCTTTCACCACGTGCGCGCGCAAGGGCGGGATCACGAACGGCGCGCGGCGACGCATATCTTTGCCCGTTTGGGCACGGAATCGACCTTCAAGTCCTTCACCCTGACCGTGAACGGGCGTCTGACGCGCAATGATTGCATTATCGAACTGACCGGCGACGACGCCATTGCCCATGTGGCAGGCGCCTGCGTGGGCGACGGCGATTTCCATCACGACGACACCGTGTTCATCACCCATGACGCCGTGGCCTGCGAAAGCCGCCAAGTGTTTAAGAAAGTGTTGCGCAACGGTGCGGTGGGTGTGTTCCAGGGCAAGATCCTGGTGAAGGCAGGCGCGCAAAAGACCGACGGCTATCAGATCAGCCAGTCGCTTTTGCTGGACGGCGACAGCCAGTTCCTGGCCAAGCCCGAGCTTGAGATTTACGCCGACGACGTGGCTTGCTCGCACGGCTCGACCTCTGGTGCCATCGACGAAGAGGCGTTATTTTATCTGCGCTCGCGCGGGGTGCCTGCGGATATGGCGACCGACTTGCTGACGCTCGCCTTCCTCGCCGAAGCGGTGGAAGAGATCGAGGACGAAGGGCTGCGCGACGTGATCGTGGACCGGCTGGAAGGCTGGTTGGAGCGGCACCGGAGCTGACGCGCAGTGGCCATGACTCGCAATATCGCGGCGACCTATCGGGGTCCGGGCCGCGTGGTGTCGCAAATCCTCGCGCCGGCCCCGCGCGAGGACCGTGTGCTGTACATCCTGCTGGCGGCCTGCGTGGTGATCTTTGTCGCACAGATGCCCTATCAATCGCGCGAGGCGTATCTCGACGATTCCGTTCCGTTGCAAGCGCGGCTGTACTGGTCGGCCTTTCTGTGGATCTTTATCTTTCCGCTTTTTGCCTACGCCTTTGCCGGGGTGGTCTGGCTGGTCAGCCGCGTGATGCCGCGCCCGCCTTCGGGGTATGAAATCCGGGTGGCGCTGTTCTGGGCGCTCTTGGCCTCGACGCCTTTGGTGCTGCTGTGGGGTCTGACCGCAGGCTTTGTCGGCCCGGGCCCGTCGCTGCAACTGGTGGGCCTTTTGTGGGCCGCGGTCTTTGCCTGGTTCTGGATCGCCGGCACCTTGGCGGCCCGCAAGCGGGGGCACGGCGCATGACCTCTTGGCCACAGCTTGCCATCGACACCGTGCGCGACCCGCGCACCTCGGCCGAGCGGATCATCGCCTGGCAACTCGACACCCGCACCATCTACATGGCGCTCTTTGCGGTGGCTGCGGTCAATGCGCTGCTGGCGGCCTTCCCCGTGGTGCTGCTGGGCAGCCCGGTGGATGACGCCGCGCGCAGTGCGCTGCCGATGCTCTTGCTGCTGGAACGGCCGATCGCGCTGTTTCTGATCATCGCGGGCGGTTTGGTGGTCATGGTGCACGCGCTGTTCTGGGCGGGCAAGTCCATGGGCGGGCAGGGCGACATGGCGGACATGCTGGTCTTGCTGACCTGGTTGCAGGCGCTGCGGGCCGTGGCCCAGGCTGGCATCCTGGTGCTGAGCCTGGCGGTGCCTGTGCTGGCAGGGCTGGTCGCCTTGGCCGTTGTGATCGTGGCCTTCTGGCTGCTCTTGCACTTCATCAGTGCGGCCCTGCGGTTCGATTCGCTCATGCGCGCCTTTGGCTTGCTGGTTGCGGTGATCGCGGGCCTGTTTTTGGGATTGATGCTGATACTGACCCTGATGGGCGTGTCAGCCGGAGGATTGAGCAATGTATGACGTCACCCGCATCCGCGCGGACTTTCCCATCCTGTCGCGCGAGGTCAACGGCAAGCCGCTCGTCTACCTCGACAACGGCGCGTCGGCGCAAAAGCCGCAGGTCGTGATCGACGCGATCACCAAGGCCTATGCCGAGGAATATGCCAACGTCCACCGCGGCCTGCACTATCTGTCGAACCTCGCGACCGAGAATTACGAAGGCGTGCGGGGCAAGCTGGCGCGGTTCCTGAACGCAGGCTCCGAAGACGAGATCGTGATGAACTCGGGCACGACCGAGGGGATCAACATGGTCGCCTATGGGTGGGCGATGCCGCGGATGCAGGCGGGCGACGAGATCGTGCTGAGCGTGATGGAGCATCACGCCAACATCGTGCCCTGGCATTTTCTGCGCGAACGCCAAGGCGTCGTGCTGAAATGGGTCGACGTGGACAGCACCGGCGCGCTGGACCCGCAAAAGGTGATCGACGCCATCGGCCCCAAGACCAAGCTGGTCGCCGTCACCCACATGTCCAACGTGCTCGGCACCAAGGTCGACGTCAAAGCGATCTGCGAGGGCGCCCATGCCAAGGGCGTGCCGGTGTTGGTCGACGGCAGCCAGGCGGCGGTGCACATGCCGGTGGATGTCCAGGACCTGGGCGCAGATTTCTATGCGATCACGGGCCACAAGCTCTATGGCCCCTCGGGGTCGGGCGCGATCTATGTGCGCACCGAGCGGATGGCCGAGATGCAGCCCTTTATCGGCGGCGGTGACATGATCAAGGACGTGTTCAAGGACACGGTGGTCTATAACGACCCGCCGATGAAGTTCGAGGCGGGCACGCCAGGCATTGTCCAGATGATCGGGCTGGGCGTCGCGCTGGATTATATGATGGGCCACGGGATGGACGCGATCCAGGCGCACGAGGACAGCCTGCGCGACTATACGGTCGAGCGGTTGGGCGGGTTGAACTGGTTGCAGATGCAGGGCACGACGCCGGACAAGGGCGCGATCTTTTCCTTCACCCTGGACGGGGCGGGGCATGCGCATGACATTTCGACCATCCTCGACAAAAAGGGTGTCGCGGTGCGCGCAGGCCAGCATTGCACCGGTCCGTTGATGGAGCATATGGGGATCAACGCCACTTGCCGCGCGTCCTTTGGGATGTACAACACCAAGGGTGAGGTGGACGCGCTGGTGGATGCGCTTGAACTGGCGCATGACCTCTTTGGGTGATCTGTCCCCGCGGGGACAGGCTGTTCTTTGGGGTAACCGCATCTTAGGCGGTGTGTGAAAGCGGCGTAATATCAGGCGCTTGCCGCCCGCCCGCCGCATTTGCCAAATCTTAACCACGCGCAAGGCACCCTGGCCCCTGACGGGCCGCGGTCGCCGGTCTGCGCCGGAATTTCCGCGCGCAGGCCCCACTGTCGCCACAAACGCTTGGCACCTGCACCGGGATGTGACCCTGTAGGTACCAAGTGTTGATCTGTCGATGAGTTCCCCGTTTCCCGAAGACCCGGATGCGCAGATGCGCCTGACCGATGCGCGCTATGCGGATGGGATTGGCACGGTTTTTGACGGTGCCGCCGACCCGCTGACCGTGTCGCAAACCGTGTTCGACCAGGACGGCGATGCGCCCAACAACGCGGGCCTGTCGACGCTGTTCACCACCTGGGGCCAATTCCTGGACCACGACATCGTCCTGACGCCCGAGGGCGCCGCGGCGGGCACGCTGCCCGTCAACGGCCTGCCGCATGACATCCACCGGTCGGACTTTGCCGACGGCACCGGCGTGGACGATGCGCGGATGCCCACCAATGCGGTCACCTGGCAGATCGACGGCAGCAATGTTTATGGATCGACCGCCGCGCGCGAGGCTGAATTGCGCGCCTTTGACGGTGGCAAGTTGCGGGTGAGCGAGGATGCAAGCTCGGCCAGTGATCTGTTGCCCAAGGCCACGCCGCAGACCGAGATGGCGGGCGACATCATGTCGGACGACCCGGTCTATCTGGCGGGTGACGTGCGCGCGAACGAGAACCCGAACCTGCTTTCGCTGCACACGCTGTTTGTGCGCGAGCACAACTATTGGGCCGACCGTCTGGCGCAAGAGCATCCCGATTGGGACGACCAACAGCTGTTCGATGGCGCGCGCCAGATCGTCGAGTTCGAGATCCAAAAGATCACCTATGATGAGTGGCTGCCGCATCTGGTGGGCGATGCGGTGGGGCCCAACGCTGGGCATGACCCGGATGTCGATGGGCAAATGTCGGTCGAGTTTTCCACGGCCGCCTTTCGCTTTGGTCACACGTTGGTGTCGTCGCAGGTCGATATGCTGGACGATACGGGCGCCGATGCCGGATCGATGAGCCTGATGGACAGCTTTTTCAACCACAGCCCGGTTGAGACCGGCGGTATTGATGCGGTTTTGCGCGGCCAGTTGGATGCGCGCGCGCAAGAGTTGGATGCGCAGATCGTGGATGATCTGAACTTTTTCCTGGAAACGCCTGCCGGTGTGTCCGGCTTTTCTCTGGCGGCGCTGAATATGGGGCGCGGTTTGGATCATGGCTTGCAAAGCTATGTGGACACGCGGGCGGCCCTGTTGGGGGATATTGATCCCGCGGCCTTGGACCCAAATGATTTCAGTTTGATCACCGCCGATCCCGACACCCAAGCCCGCCTGGCCGCAGCCTTTGACGATGTGCATCAGGTTGATCTGTGGACCGGTGGGCTGGCCGAGGATGCGGTCGCGGGCACGCAATTGGGCCCGCTGTTCAGCCATATTGTGGCCGATCAGTTTGGGCGGACGCGGGCGGCGGATGAAGGGTTTGGCGCGCTGGATGAGGCCCTGGGCGCGGACATTCTGGCCGAGGTGCAGGCCGGGCGCTTTGCTGACATCATCACCCGCAATACGGATGTGGACATGGTGCAAGCGGACGTGTTCCTGGCCGCTGCGCGGGATCTGCAGGCGGCGGAGGCGCCGGAGGGCACGCGCGGCGACGATGATGTCACGCTGTCGGCCAAGGTCATCGCAGGCGATGTGGCGCTGCGGGCCGGGGACGACACGATCACGGTAGAGGGTGGCACGCAGATCGACGGCGCGCTGCGTTTGCAGGGCGGTGACGATGCGGCGGCGATCAGCAGCGGTACAGTGTCGGGCCACGTCCTGGGCGGGACTGGGGACGACGATCTGAGCCTGAGCGGCACGGCGACCGCGGGCGGCCGGGTAAGCGGTGGGCGCGGCGACGACACCCTTGCGCTGTCGGATATGGCGCAGGTCGCGGGCAACGTGCTGGGCGGCGCGGGCGATGATCGGATCAGCCTGACGGGCCGCGCCAGCGTCGCAGGCGCGGTGCAGGCGGGGCAGGGTGACGATACGATTTCCTTGGGCGCGCGGACGGACGTGGGCGGCGTGGTGAACGCGGGCGCGGGCGACGATGCCTTTGTGATAGAGGCGGGTGCCACGGCCCGTGTGCTGAACGGTGGTGCGGGCGATGATCGGCTGACTGTGACAGGCGCGCACCGCATCGACTGGGACGCGGGCGGCCCGGCCAGCGGGTCCGGGCATATCGTGTACCTGAACGACGACGGGTCAGAGACCGGGGCGCGCCTGGCGTTTCGCAATATCGAGATGGTCACCTGCTTTACCCCCGGGACGCGGATCATCGCACGGCGCGGCAAGGTCGACATCGATGCGCTGCGGGTGGGCGACATGGTCTGGACCTTGGACCGTGGGCTGCAACCGATCCGCTGGATCGGCCGTACGACGGTGCCCGCGACGGGCGATCTGGCGCCCATCCGCATCGCGCGCCATGCGCTGGGGAATGGGCGCGATTTGTGGGTGTCGCCGCAGCACCGCATGCTGCTGTCGGGCTGGAAGGCCGAGCTGTACTGCGCTGCCGGTGAGGTTTTGGCCCCCGCCAAGGGTCTGATCAACGACCGCGACATATGCCGCGCGCCGGGGGGTGTGGTGACCTATGTGCACATCGCCTTTGACGCGCACGAGATCGTCTTTGCCGAGGGGATTGCAGCAGAGAGCCTGCATACGGGGCCGGATGCACTGCGGTCGATGGCACCTGAGGCGCGGGACGAGTTGCTGGCGCTGTTTCCCGAACTGCGCGATCCGGGCGCGGGCCCGCACACCGCGCGGCCCGTGGTGACCGTGCAAGAGGCGCGGGCGATCTGGGGGGGCGCGGGCCTAGACAGCAGGGATATTTGGCCTTGACCTCAACCATGCTTGAGGTCCTAGAGGTTGGATCACGTGCTGTGCAAAGGGGGCGTCATGCAGGGGTCAGTCACACCGCTGGCGCGGTTTATCACGGCAAGCGGGATGACCAACCTGGCCGATGGGATCGCGCTGGTTGTCTGGGCCTGGCTGGCCTCGCTGCTGAGCCGCGATCCGCTGCTGATTGCGCTGATGCCGGTGGCCCTGCGCCTGCCGTGGTTCCTATTTGCGCTGCCTGCGGGGATTGTGACCGACCGGGTGGACCGGCGGCGTCTGATCCTGCGGATGGATGTGCTGCGCGCGGTTGTGTTTGCCGTGGCGGCGGGCGCGGTCGCCCTGTCGTTGCCCCTGCGCGCCGCGCCTGAAAGCGGGACGGCGATGCCAGTGCTGTTTTCCGTGCTGCTGGCCTGCGCCTTTGTCGTCGGCACGGCAGAGGTGTTTCGCGATAACGCCGCGCAGACGATGCTGCCCGCGCTGGTGCCGCATGCGGGGTTGGAGCGGGCCAATGGGCGGTTGTGGAGCGTCGAGCTGGTCGGTAACGCGCTGCTGGGCCCGGCCCTGGGTGCGTTTTTGATCGCGTCGGTGATCTGGCTGCCCTTTGCGGTGAATGCGGCGGCCTTTGTGGTGGCGATCCTGCTCTTGCGCGGCGTGCGCGGCCAGTTCGCGCCGGTGCGCGCGACGCGCGCCCATTGGCGGGTCGAGTTGGGCCAGGGCATCGCCTTTCTGCGCGGCGCGCCGCTGTTACGGCTGCTCGCGGTGATCACGGGGGTGTGGAACCTGCTGCACCAGATGGTGGTCATCGCGCTGGTGCTGTATGTCCAAGAGGTGCTGGGCCTGGGCGCAAAGGCCTATGGGCTGATCCTGGCCTCGGGCGCCGTGGGCGGCATTTTGGGTGGGTTTCTGGCCGAAGGGGTGATCCGCCGGATTGGCCCGGGCCGTGCGGCGCAGTGGATGACGCTGGCCTCGGGCGTGGCCTTTGCCGCGGTGCCTTTTGCGCCCAATGGTGTGGCGGTGGCGCTGATCCTGGCCGCGTTCGAGTTTACCGGGCTGATCTGGAACACCGTGTCGGTGTCGTACCGGCAGCGCGCGATCCCCGATGCGCTCTTGGGCCGGGTTAACAGCATTTACCGTTTGCTGGCCTGGGGGATGATGCCGATTGGGTTGATTGCCTCTGGCGTGATCGTGCGCCTGGCGGACAGTCAGGTGCCGCGCGAGGTGGCGCTGGCGCTGCCCTTTGTCGTGGCGGCGGTCGGTGTGGCGCTGCTGACGGTGCTGGCCTGGCGGCCCTTGGGGCGCGGATTTGCGCGTGCGGTGGCAGAGGAAAATGGCGGACCCTAGAGGATTCGAACCTCTGGCCTCTGCCTTCGGAGGGCAGCGCTCTATCCAGCTGAGCTAAGGGTCCTTGCCCGGGCGGTATAGCGGCGCGCGCGCAGTGCTGCAATTGCTAATCGGCGTGTCTGTCCCCGTCGGAGTTGAGCGGAAAAAAAACAGGGCATGGCGTGGAACCCAGTGTTGCTGGGTGCATTAACCTTTTGTTGAGTGTCTTGTCCCTGACCTCAACAATTGTCCCATCAGGTGGTGCGCCTTGTCCCCAATAGCGCGCCACCCATCAAAAAAGGCGCCCGGAGGCGCCTTGGTAATTGTGAGTGGAAAAAGCGGCTTTAGCCGCCCCAGCTGCGCACGACGCCGCAATCCATATGGACAAAGTTCGAGCCGGAATATTTGCCGACACCGCCGCCACGGCACGCCTGGGCGGCGCGGGCGATCTGGCTGACCGAGCGGGTGGACAAGCGCAGGTCGGCGGCTTGCCCCTTCATATGCAGGGAGTTTTTGGCAACGCCGCGGCTGCGCGCACGCAACATGGCGTTGGTTTTCGGGCTGCGATAGCCCGACAGGAGCATGTAGGGTTCCTGAACGTCCAAGAGGTTGTGGGCGGCGGCCATGATATCGACGGTGCGCAAATCCATCGATTTGACGTCATCGGTGCGCCAGTCGCGCATGAAGTGGTTCACCTCTTTCACCGCGTCTTTGATATAGTGGCCTTCGATCCAATAGATCATGTCGATCCGTTCGCCCGTGCGACCGGAATACATGCGCAGGCGGCGAATGTCGCCCGACCCACGCAGAAAGCCCGCCGCATTGGTATACGTCGGAGCCGCAACAACCGCGGTTGCTGCAAATGCGCCAAGCACCGCCCGGCGGGTCATACCCGTAGAGATTTCTTTCGTCATGTCACTGCGCCGTCCCGTACGCCTGCCTACCCATGATGTTACACGGGTTCTGCCATCTCATCCCCAGATGCAACATGTGTATTGCATAGCTCGATTCGTTTACCAAGCGCTGAATCCACACCCAGAAACCCTCGCAAGGGTTTTAGGCAAATTTTTGCGCAAATTTTGGTAATTGTGGTCTGGGCGCCCAGCACCGATGCATGCAAGCATCAGGGGTGTCGAAGTTTTTGGGTTGATATCAATGTGAATAGACAGCCTAGCGGCAGATTTGAAATACCAGTGCCAGCTTGCCCAAAAAACAATTGTGACGAGGTGTGATATGACGGTGGCGGTCTCTCGATTTTGGTTGATGGCGCTTGGCCTGGCGATTGCGGTGGTGTTGGCCACGCTGCCGGGCAGTGCGCGCGCCGAGGTGACGGCGTTCAAACAGGCGGTGGCCGAGGCCGCGGCGCGGGATGCGGATATCGCTGCCTATTACCGCAATACCAACTATGCAAGCCTGTGGACCGGCCGGTCGGGCCGCGAACGTCAGCGTCGCGCGGCGCTGTTCCAAGCGTTGAGCCAGGCGGGCAATCACGGGCTGCCCACCGCACGCTATGATGCGGCGGGACTGCAAGCCAAGCTGAAGGCTGCGCGCACGGCGCGGGACCGCGGGTTGGTCGAGGTCGAGATGAGCCGGACGTTCCTGCAATTTGCCCGCGATTTGCAGACCGGTGTGCTGGTGCCCAGCCGGGTGGACCGGGCGATTGTGCGCCAGGTGCCCTATCGGGACCGCACGTCGTACTTGGTGAACTTCTCGAAATCCACGCCGGCGGCGTTCTTTCGCGTGCTCGCGCCCAAGACGACGGAATACACCGCGCTGATGAAAGAAAAGCTGCGGATGGAGAAGCTGTTGGCCCAGGGCGGCTGGGGCGACAAGGTGCCCGCGGGGTCGCTGAAACCCGGCCAGTCGGGGGCTGCGGTTGTGGCGCTGCGCAACCGGTTGATCGCCATGGGCTTCCTCAAGCGGACCAACAGCCAGAGCTATGACGCGGATATGCAGGCCGCCGTGCAGCAATTCCAACTGGCCCACGGTCTGGTCGCCGATGGCGTTGCTGGCCCCGGCACGATGACCGAGGTCAACACCGGCGTGCAGGCCCGTCTGCAGTCGATCATCGTCGCGATGGAGCGGGAGCGGTGGGTCAACCAAGAGCGTGGCGCGCGCCACATCCTCGTGAACATCCCCGACTTTACCGCCAAGGTGGTGGACAATGGCAAGGTCACATTCTCGACCCGGTCGGTCGTGGGGGCCAACAAGGACGACCGCCCGACGCCGGAATTTTCGGATGTGATGGAGTTTATGGTCATCAACCCCAGCTGGTACGTGCCGCGGTCGATCGTGACCAAGGAGTATTTGCCCGCCTTGAAACGCAACCGCAACGCGGTGCGCCATATCGAGATCACGGACAGCCGAGGTCGGGTGGTGAACCGCGGTGCGGTGAATTTCGCGCAATACACCGCGCGCACCTTCCCCTTCAACATGCGCCAGCCGCCCAGCAAGGGCAACGCGCTGGGGCTGGTCAAGTTCATGTTCCCCAATGTGCACAACATCTATCTGCACGACACCCCGGCCAAGAACCTCTTTGGCCGCGAGGTGCGCGCCTATAGCCATGGCTGCGTCCGCTTGGCCGATCCGTTTGATTTCGCCTATGCGCTGCTGGCCAAGCAGGAAAGCAACCCCGAGGGCTATTTCCAGTCGGTGCTGGCCACCGGGCGCGAGACGCGGGTGGACCTGAAGGCGCCGGTGCCGGTGCATATCCTGTACCGCACCGCCTTTACCTCGCCCAAGGGGCACACGCAGTACCGCCGCGATATCTATGGCCGCGATGCCAAGATCTGGCGCGCGCTGTCGAATGCAGGGGTGGCTCTGCGCGCCGTTCAGGGGTAAGTGCAGCCCCCGAAGAGCAAGGGGGACAGGATGCGCTATACCGTGGGTGAGATTGCGGCGGCCCTAGAGGCCGAGGTGGTGGGTGACGCTGAGCTGGTGATTACCGCGCTGCAAGAGCCGCAGGATGCCGGGGCCGATGATTTGGCCCTGGCAAGCAATCCCAAATATGTGGACGCGCTGTCCCAAGGGGCGGCGCGTGCTGCGTTTTTGTGGGCCGGTGCCGATTGGCAGGGCCTGGGCCTGGCGGCGGCGATCCTGCCCAAGCGCCCCCGCTTTGCGATGTCGCGCCTGACGGCGATGATGGACCCCGGTCAGGGCTATGGCACCGGCATCCACCCAGCGGCGGTGGTTGATCCGTCGGCGCAGGTCGGCGACGGCGTCAGCATCGGGCCGGGTGCGGTGATCGGCGCGGGTGCGCGGATCGGGGCCGGGTCCGTCATTGGGCCGCTGAGTTATGTGGGGGCGGGGGCGCACCTTGGGCCGGGCGCCCTACTGCGCGAGCATGTGAGCATCGGTGCGCGGGTGCAGATCGGCGCGCGATTTGTGGCGCAGCCGGGCGTGCGCCTGGGGGGCGACGGGTTTTCCTTTGTCACGCCCGAGAAAAGCGGCGTGGAGCAGGTGCGCGAGACCCTGGGCGATCAGGGCGACACCCAAGGCCAAAGCTGGTCGCGCATCGCGAGCCTGGGCAGCGTCGTGGTTGGCGATGATGTCGAGATCGGCACCAACACGGCCATCGACAGCGGCACCATCCGCCCCACGCGCATCGGCGACCGCACCAAGATCGACAACCTTGTCCACATCGGCCACAACGTGGTGATCGGGCAGGACAACCTGATCTGCGGGCAGGTGGGCATCGCAGGGTCGGTCACGGTGGGCAATTTCATCGTGATGGCGGGGCAGGTAGGTATCTCGGACAACCTGACCATCGAGGACCGCGTTGTCCTGGCCGCGGCGTGCAAGGTCATGAGTTCGGTCCGGGCGGGCAAGGTCATGCTGGGCTATCCCGCGACCGAGATGCAGACCCAGCTGGACAGCTATAAGGCGCTGCGCCGTTTGCCGCGCATCATGCGCCAGATCGCAGAGATCAAGAAAGCGGTTTCCAAGTCGGAGCCCAGTGACTAAATCAACGCGCAGGATGCCAGAAGTCGGGCAAGGGGGCAAAGCCATGAGCGTCAAGGACAAGGTGATCGAGATCATCGCGGAACAGGCGGTGTTGGACCCCGGAGACGTCCATATGGACAGCACGCTTGAGGACCTGGGGATCGACAGTCTGGGCCTGGTGGAAAGCATCTTTGCCATCGAAGAAGAGTTCGACATCCAGATCCCCTTTAACGCCAACGAGCCCACGCAAAGCGATTTCGACATCTCGACCGTGCAGTCGATCATCACCGGCATCGACAGGCTGATCGCGGAACAGAAGGCCTGATGCACCGCGTTGTCATTACGGGTGGGGGCACCGTGAACGCCTTGGGCCACGACATGCCATCGACCTTCGAGGCGATGCGCGAGGGGCGCTGCGGTATCGGGCCGCTGGACTTTCAGGATGTCGATCGGCTGTCGATCAAGATCGGTGGCCAGGTGCGCGGGTTCGAGGCCGAGGGGCGCTATAACCGCCAGCAGATGAGCCTCTATGACCGGTTCACCCAGTTCACCCTTGCCGCGGCCAAAGAGGCGATTGCCCAGTCGGGGCTGGTGTTTTCCGGCGATCTGGCGGCCAAGTCGGGTGTCATCCTGGGCACGGCGGGCGGTGGCGTGAACACTTGGGATCAGAATTACCGCCTGGTCTATGAAGAGGGTAAGAACCGCGTGCACCCCTTTGTGGTGCCCAAGCTGATGAACAACGCCGCGGCCAGTCACGTGAGCATGGAGTTCAACCTGAAAGGCCCGTCTTTCACCGTGGCAACGGCCTGCGCATCGTCCAACCACGCCATGGCGCAGGCGTTTCAGATGGTGCGCAGCGGCATGGCGCCCGCGATGGTCACGGGCGGGTCTGAAAGCATGCTGTGTTTTGGCGGGGTCAAGGCGTGGGAGGGGCTGCGCGTGATGTCCAAGGACGCCTGCCGCCCGTTTTCGGCCAATCGCAACGGGATGGTGCAGGGCGAAGGCGCGGGGATTTTCGTGTTCGAAGAATATGAACACGCGCGCGGGCGCGGTGCGGATATCCTGTGCGAGGTTGTGGGCTTTGCCATGTCGTCGGATGCGTCCGACATCGTGATGCCGTCCAAGAACGGGGCGGCGCGGGCCATGGCGGGTGCGCTGCGCGATGCCGGCATCTCTGCCGATGCGGTGGGGTATATCAACGCCCACGGCACTGGCACCGCCGCTAATGACAAGACGGAATGCGCGGCGGTTGCAGATGTGTTCGGGCCGCATGCGGACAAGCTGATGATGTCGTCGACCAAGTCGATGCACGGCCACCTGATCGGCGGCACCGGCGCGGTTGAGCTGCTGGCCTGCATCATGGCCCTGCGCGACGGCATCGTGGCGCCCACCATCGGGTACGAAGAGCCGGACCCCGAATGCGCGTTGGACGTGGTGCCGAACGAGGCGCGCGAGGCGCAGGTCGAGGTGGCGCTGTCCAACGCCTTTGCCTTTGGGGGCATGAACGCGGTTCTGGCCCTGCGCCGGGTTTGACGCGGCCACGAAAAAGGCCACCCTGCGGTCAGGGCGGCCTTTGGATCAGGTCGGGTGTGGCGGGTTACTGTTGCGCCACTGTGATCTTTTCATAAGACGCGGAAAAGCCGGTAAGCGACATGGTCACTTGGACCTTTTGGTCTGGCGCCAGGGCGGGCACGATTGTCACCGTCGCCTCGTTGCCACGGCGGAACGACGCGACCTCTTCTGCGACGAGGCCGATGCGCGAGTAGCACCCGATCGGGTTGCAGAAGGCGTAAGGATAGCGGCGCGCAGCCCCGGCATCAACCTGCATGGTCAACTGCTGCGGCAGCGAGGTTTCCAGCGGGACGATGATGGTGGCGCCAGCAACCGCGCGGCCGCCTTCGGGCAGCTTGAAGATCGAGATTTCAGCGACGGGCGTCTCTTCGGCATCGACCAGCAGCTGATACATCTGGCACGGGTCGTTGCCATCCTCGGTCTTGATGCAGCGCAGGTCCCAATCGCCGTTGGTTTCCGCGGTATAGGTCTGGCCGACCTGGGGCACGCTCGCGTCTTCGCCCAGGCTCAGCTGGTCTTCGATCGAGGGTGTGCCTGTGTCTTCTGCTGGGGTTTCGTCGGATTGGGCCATCAGGGTGGCAGGCATCAAACATGCCAAAGACAGGGCAATCAATGAAGTGCGCATATCGGTTCCGCTCTTGTTACATCTCGGACGCTTGCTAGCATGCTCGTGCAGCGGTGTCAGGGGCTAAGCGCAAAGATTTGCGTGACCCGGAAAAAGGCGCCGAGAGGGAAAAGAAAAAGGGACCGTAAGGCCCCTTTTTCGCTTTATTTTTTCTCCCCGTCGGACTGGCCGACTTATATGTCGGAAAGCTACGAAAGCCTGCCGTGGGGGTCAACAGCTAATCTTGGCCAAACCGGTCACGGATGTGTCCAATTGCAGGGGAAACGCCCCGATGCGCGATAAAAAAGGCCGCGCACAAGGGCGCGGCCAGTCTGACAGGGAGGATGTTCCGCGCCAGGAGGACATATCGGCGGGAACAAAAACACTATGGCACCCAATCGTTAACTTTGTATGGTCACCCCGGCAGGGCCCATGGACAAAAGGTTAACGACATGACCGCACAGATTTTTATTGGCGGCGGCGGGGAAGGCTATGGCGATCCGCAAGGTTTGAGCCTGAAATACGCCAACCGCCACGGGCTGATTGCGGGGGCCACGGGCACGGGCAAAACGGTCACGCTGCAGATCCTGGCCGAGGGGTTTTCGAACGCGGGTGTCCCGGTGTTCCTGTCGGATGTCAAAGGCGACCTGTCGGGCCTGGCCAAGTCCGGCACGCCCGATCACAAGCTGCACCGGCCGTTCATGGACCGTGCGGCGACGATTGGGTTTGACGACTATTCCTATCACGCCTGCCCGGTCACCTTTTGGGACTTGCTGGGCGCACAAGGCCACCCGGTGCGCACCACGATCAGCGAGATGGGGCCGCTGCTGCTGTCCCGCTTACTGGACCTAACCGAGGCGCAGGAAGGCATCGTGAACATCGCCTTTCGCCTCGCGGACGAGGAAGGCATGCCGCTCTTGGACCTCAAGGACCTGCAATCGCTGCTGGTCTGGATCGGCGAGAACAGCAAGGCGCTGAGCCTGCGCTATGGCAACGTGTCGTCCCAGTCCATCGGTGCGATCCAGCGGCGCCTGCTGGTGCTGGAGAACCAGGGGGGCGCGGGCCTGTTTGGGGAGCCTGCGCTGGCGCTGTCGGACATCATGCGCACCGATGCGGACGGGCGCGGCATGATCAACATCCTTGCGGCGGAGAAGCTGATGGCGTCCCCTGGCCTTTACGCGACCTTCCTGCTGTGGCTGCTGAGCGAGCTGTTCGAAGAGCTGCCCGAGGTGGGCGACCCGGACAAGCCCAAGCTGGTGTTCTTTTTTGACGAGGCGCATCTGCTGTTCGAAGACGCGCCCAAGGCGCTGGTCGACAAGGTCGAGCAGGTGGCGCGGCTGATCCGGTCCAAGGGGGTGGGGGTGTATTTCATCACCCAGAACCCTGCGGACGTGCCAGAGGATATCCTGGGCCAGCTGGGCAATCGCATCCAGCACGCCCTGCGCGCCTTTACCGCGAAGGACCGCAAAGAGCTGCGGATGGCGGCAGAGACCTACCGCGAGAACCCGCGCTTCGACACCGAGGCGGCAATCCGCGAGGTGGGCGTGGGCGAGGCGGTGACCTCGATGCTGATGAAAAAGGGGGTGCCGGGGATTGTGGAGCGGACCCTGATCCGCCCGCCTTCGACCCAGCTGGGCCCGATCACGGCCGCCGAACGTGCGGCGCATATGGCGGCAGGTGATCTGGCGGGCAAATATGACGAACGGCTCGACCGCCGCTCGGCCTTTGAGATTTTGAAGGCGCGGGCCGACAAGGCCGCGGCAGAGGCGGCGCAGGCCGAAGAGAAGGCCGACGAATTGGAGCCGGTGCTGCGGGAGTTCAATGCAGGCCGCCGGTATTCGGGCACGCGCGTCACCCGCTCGACCTCGAAACGCACGCGGGCGTCCAAGACCTTTGGCGAGGCGATGACCCAGATGGTGGTCAAGGAGCTGACGGGCACCACCGGACGGCGGATCGTGCGCGGTGTGCTGGGCGGTCTGTTCAAGGGGCGCTAGGGTGCAGGTGCGCGATGAACGCACACCCTACGGGCGGGGATGTAGGGTGCGCGTTCATCGCGCACCTTGGGTCCGGCGCAACCAAAGCTCGAGCACCAGCAGGTAGGGCAGGTAAAAGGCAAAGACCTGGATTTGGTCAAAAAGGCCCGAGAAATCAGGCGCCACGCCGATGCCGCAGGTTTCCTCCCCCATCGAACAGGTGATCCCGTACCACAGCCCATAGTGCATCCGGTAAAGCCACGAACCAAGGCCCAGCACCACCAACCGCAACCCCCAGCGGCAGTGGCGCACATAGTCGCCGCGCATGGCAAGCCGCGGGGTCTGCACCGCCGCGACCAGCATCAAGACGCCGTAAAGGCCAAAGGCCACCGACATCAGCGGCCCGCCCACCGTGCCGCTGAACGCGATGTAAACCAATCCGCCCAGCCCCGTCAGCGCCGCCATCACCGCCAGCACCCGGCCAGAGACGCGGTGCACGCGCGGCCAACGGCGGCGGATCGGCCCGGCCAACTGCACCACCGATAGCACCGTGACCAGCGCGCCGGTGAGCATATGGGCAAACAGAGCGGCGAGACTGCCCCTTGGTCCGGTTAGACGTTCGATCGCGGTGACGTCGCCGCTCAGGCCCAAGGCACCGCGCGATGCCGAGTGCCAGACAAAACCCTGCACGACCAAAAACAGCAGCCCCAGGGCCACCACCCCGGCCGCGGCTTGGGCTTGGGCGCGCTGCAGCATCCTAACGCTCGGGGATCAGCCCGCGCGGGCTGAACCGCAGAACCAGCAGCAGGACAATCCCCATGGTCAAAAGCCGCATATGCGCCGCGGAATCCAGCAGATGGTCGCGCAGCCACGACCCCTCGGCCATGCCCGCCGTGATCAGTTGCATCAGGCCCAGACCAATGGGTTCGACCATCACCCACAGCCACCAGATCAGAAATCCACCCAGCACAGCACCCAGATTGTTGCCCGACCCCCCGACGATCACCATGACCCACACGAGAAAGGTAAAGCGCAGCGGCTGATAGGTGCCGGGCGTCAGTTGCCCGTCCAGCGTGGTCATCATTGCGCCCGCGATCCCGCAAATGGCGGACCCCAGCACAAACACCTGCAGATGGCGGGCGGTGACGTCCTTGCCCATCGCCTCTGCCGCGACCTCATTGTCGCGGATCGCGCGCATCATCCGACCCCAGGGCGAATGCAGTGCGCGCTGCGCCAGGACAAAGAGCAGGATCAACACCACCGCAAACAGCCCCGCATAGATCGTCTTGACCCACAGGGTCGAGGCGGTCACGGGATCAAGGCCCAGCCCCGCCGCCGTCTCGACAAAGCCCGGATCGTTCTGCAAGTCGATCTCGTACGGGGCAGGGCGGGGCAGGCCCACCACGTTTTTGACACCGCGGGCAAGCCAGTCTTCGTTCTTCATCACGGCGATGATGATCTCGGCAATGCCCAGCGTCGCAATGGCCAGATAGTCCGACCGCAGGCCCAGTGCCGTCTTACCAATGATCCACGCAGCCCCGGCGGCCAGCAACCCGCCCACAGGCCAGGCCACCAGCACCGGCAGGCCCAGGCCGCCAAGGTATCCCGCGTTGGCTGGGTTCACCGCCTCAACCGCGGCAACACCGCCGTCGAACACCGCGCGATAGACAAAAAAGCCGACGATCAAGATCGCGACCATGCCGATGTTGCGCACCCGGCCCTTGGGCAGCGCGCCATAGGCCAGGATCGCCCCCACGATGGTCGCGGCCCCCAGCACAAGGGCCAAGATCACGCGCAACCCGCCCGCGGCCCATGCCTCGCCCACCGGCGGCATCGAGATCAGCACCGTGGCCAGCCCGCCCAAGGCGACAAAGCCCATGATGCCCACGTTGAACAGCCCCGCAAACCCCCATTGCAGGTTCACCCCCAACGCCATGATCGCAGAAATCAGGCCAAAGTTCAGCACAAACAGTGCCGAATTCCAGCTTTGGACAAAGCCAGTGCCAATGATCAGCACCGCGATGAAGGCAAAGTAGAGGATGTTGCGTGTGGTGTCGGTCATACCGATTTCCCCGCAAATAGGCCCGTCGGGCGGAAGAGGAGAACGATCAGCAAGATCACAAAGCTGACCGCGAATTTATAGTCGGTGGACAACAGCTGCGCCAACCCGTCGGGGGCCAGCGCCTCGGGCAGGGCGTAGCCTGCGACCTTTTTCCAGGCATAGGTGATCATCACTTCGGAAAAGGCGATGACAAACCCACCGGCGATGGCACCCAAGGGCGAACCAAGCCCGCCCACAATGGCGGCGGCGAAGATGGGCAAGAGCAGTTGGAAATAGACAAAGGGCTTGAACGATTTATCGAGGCCATAAAGCACGCCCGCCACCGTCGCCAGCGCCGCAACGATCAGCCAGGTGACCATCACCACCCGTTCGGGGTTGATGCCGGACAGCAATGCCAGATCTTCGTTGTCCGAATAGGCGCGCATGGACTTGCCCGTGCGCGTGCGGTTGAGGAAATAGAACAGCAAGGCCACGACGATCACCGCCGTGACGACGGTGATCCCTTGGGTCGTCTTGATCGCCAACCCCTCGCGCAGGCCGGTCAGCGCCTTGAACTCGCGCACCGAGATGATGAACCGTTCGCCGTCGGAAAACCGCTGATCGTTGGGGCCGATGACAAAGCGGACAAGCCCGTTCATGATGAACATCACGCCCAGGCTGACGATCACAAAGATCACCGGCTTGGCCTTTTGCGCGCGGTAGAATTTATAGACTGTCCTGTCCGTGAACAGGATCAGCGCGGCACAGCCCGCAATGCCAAAGGGCAGGGCCAGCAGGGCGGTGGGCAGCGGACCGGCGGAAATGCCAATGGCCTGGAACGCCCAGGTGACCAGGATGGTGACCATGGTGCCAAAGGCCATCGTGTCGCCATGGGCAAAGTTGGAAAACCGCAGGATGCCGTAGATCAGCGTGACGCCAAGCGCGCCCAGGGCCAGTTGCGCACCATAGGCCGTGGCGGGGATCAGAACGAAATTCGACAGCGCGACAAGCGCGTTCAACAGGTCCATGGCAGCGCCCCCTTGGCCAAGACGTTCCGGCTCATTCCGTGGCCTCCTTGAATTCACACTGCCCGCGCAGCATCTGACCCGACCCAGGCGTGCCGGCATATTGCAGCGCATAAATGGCCTGCCCGCCGTCAAAGACCGTCAGGTGGCTGGCCACCGCCTCGCGCATGGGGCTGAGGATGGCGCGGGCCTCGGATCGGCCCTTCCACCGGGCGTCCTGCATCAGCATCAGCTTGCGCCCGACGGCGCCCGCGCGGCGCACCTGGTAGGCGGACGCGGTGGCGTCATTGATCATCCAGCGCATGTCGCGCCAGGTCCGGGTGCAGGGCTGGCCGATCACGCAGCGTTCCTGAAACAAGCACTCAAGCGCCCCATACCCCTTGGCGCGCAAATCCGCCTCGGTCAGTGCGGCGGCGGGGCCTGCGGTGATGGCCCACACGATCAACAGGGTCAGACGCGTCACCCTCATCCCCCCAAAAAGCTCTTGCGCACGTCCGGGTCTGCCAGCAATTCCTTGCCGGTCCCGGTATAGGCGTTCCGCCCTTGGACCAGGACATAGCCTTTGTCCGCAATTTCCAGCGCTTGGCGGGCGTTCTGTTCCACCATCAGGATGGGGATGCCGGTGCGCGCGACCTCGATGATCCGGTCGAACAGCTCGTCCATGACGATCGGCGACACCCCCGCCGTCGGCTCGTCCAGCATCAGCACCTTGGGCTGCGTCATCAGCGCCCGGCCTACCGCCACCTGCTGGCGCTGTCCGCCTGACAGCTCGCCCGCGGCCTGCAGGCGCTTTTCCTTGAGGATCGGAAACAGGTCATAGACTTGCGCCATCGTGTCCGAAAAATCATCGCGCCGGATAAAGGCGCCCATTTCCAGGTTCTCCTCGACCGTCATCGAGGTGAAGATGTTCGATGTCTGCGGCACAAACCCCATCCCACGCGCCACACGGTCCTGCGGGGACAAATCGGTAATGTCCTCCCCATCCAGCCGGACCGAGCCTTGCCGCACGTCCAGCATGCCAAACACCGCCTTCATCGCGGTGGACTTGCCCGCGCCATTGGGCCCCACGATCACCGCAATCTCGCCCGGGTTCACCGCCACGGTGCAGTCATGCAGGATGTCCGGCCCCGCCCCGTACCCGCCCGTCATCGAGTCCCCAATCAAAAAAGCCTCGGTGGTGTTCATCGCAGCCCCGGTTCCCGGCGACGGCTGGAAGGTGCCCGCCCCCTTGGGATTGGTGATCGACGCATCCTTGTTCCCGCGGGCCTCTTGATAGGCATTGCTCATCGCGCGGGTCCTGTTTTCTCTGTTCTAAAAAAATCCCGGGGGTATGGGGGCTGGCCCCCATTGAACGCTGGGTATGGGGGCTGGCCCCCATTATGAAGGGGGTGTGGGGGCAGAGCCCCCACGTCGGTCGGATTGGCGCAGCCAATTCGAAACAGGATCATGCGCCCACCTTGTCTTTGTTCTTCAGCCCGGTGCCCAAATAGGCCTCGATCACCTGCTCGTTGGCCTTGATCTCGGCCAGCGTGCCCTGGGCCAGAACGCGCCCTTCGGCCATGCAGATCACCGGGTCGCAAATCTTGCCGATGAAATCCATGTCATGCTCGATCACGACAAAGGTGTAGTTGCGCTCGGCATTCAGCCGCAGGATCGCATCACCGATGGTGTTCAAAAGCGTGCGGTTCACGCCCGCGCCGACCTCGTCCAGAAACACGATCTTGGCGTCCACCATCATGGTGCGCCCCAGTTCCAGCAGCTTTTTCTGCCCGCCGGACACCTGGCCCGCCTTGTGATCGGCCAGGTGTTCGACCGTCAGAAACTCCAGCACCTCATCCGCCTTGGCCGCCAGCGCACGTTCTTCGTCCGCGATGCGTTTGCGCCCGAACCAGGTGTTCCACAACGTCTCACCCGATTGTGCGCCCGGCACCATCATCAGGTTCTCGCGGCAGGTCATCGACGAAAACTCATGCGCGATCTGGAAGGTGCGCAAGAGGCCTTTGTGAAAGAGCGTATGGGGCGGCAGGCCCGTGATATCCTCGCCATCCATCGTCACCCGGCCCGAGGTGGGTTGAAGAACGCCTGCGATCACGTTGAAAAGCGTCGTTTTTCCCGCGCCGTTCGGTCCGATCAACCCGGTGATCGACCCCGCCGCGATGGACAGCGATGCGCCGTCTACGGCGTGAAAGCCGCCGAAATGTTTGTGGATGTCGTCAACGACGATCATAAGGTTCCCCGTACTGCCTTGCCTGGCAGTCTTGGCAAATTGAAACAGCCCGAGGATTGCGCCCCGGGCTGTCTGCTCAAGTCAAATCGCGCTTAGCGGTACTTGGCGGTGGTGATTTCGCCGCCGTCGATGACGATTTGGCGATAGTTGCCCGCGGATTCACCGGGCCCGATTAGTTCCACAGCAGTGGCGCCGACATAATCGATATCGCCCCCGTCCTTCAGGATTTGCAGCGCCTTGGCCAGTTCACCGGGAAAGATCTGCTCGCCCGGGGCGTTGGCCACGTCCATCACATGCTCTTTATATGCGTTGCTGTCCTTGGACCCCGCGGCCTGCATCGCCAGCATGATCAGCGCTGCCGCGTCATAGCTTTCGGGCGTGAAAGGCGATGTGGCGTCAAAGGCGTCGCCGACCATATCGGTGAACATTGCCGCCCCTTCGCTGTCGGTGCCGGGGTGCTGGCCGGTCGATCCCTCGATCTCGTCGCCAAAGTTCTCTTGCAGCTTGGCGCCAATCATCCCGTCGGGGAAGTGGAACGTGTCGAACGCACCGGAATCAAGTGCCGCGCGCACGATGCCCGAACCGCCCTGGTCCACATATCCTGCCACGACCAGGCGGTCGCCCCCGGCGGACGCCAGTGCGCCAACCTCAGCCGAATAGTCGGCTTTGCCGTCTTCGTGGGCTGCGTTGATCGTCACGGTGCCGCCCGCCGCTTCGAACGCCGCTTGAAAGCTGTCGGCCAGACCCTTGCCGTAGTCGTTGTTGGTGTAGGTGACGGCCACCTCGTTGATGCCTTCTTCCATCAGCACTTCGGTCATCACGACGCCCTGGCGCGCATCAGACGGCGCGGTGCGGAAGAACAGGCCGTTGTCTTCGTTGTCATTGTGCGACAGGCCCGGGCTGGTGGCCGAGGGCGAGATCATGACGACGCCGTTGGCCACGGCCACGTTGTTCAGGATCGCACCGGTCACGCCCGAACAGTCGGCGCCCATGATGCCGTCGACCTGGTCCGAGGTCACCAGACGTTCCGCCGCGGCGGTGGCGGCGCCCGCGTCGATACAGGTGCTGTCGGCCCGCACCGACGACACGGTCGCGCCGTCCAGCAGCAGGCCGCTGTCGGTCACTTCTTTCATCGCCATCTCGGCTCCGTCCGCCATCGAGGGCGTCAGCGATTCAATTGGGCCGGTAAAGCCGAGGATGACGCCGATTTTAACGTCTGTCGCATGGCCGTCCGCAAATGCGGTGCCTGACATCAGTGCTGTTGCGGCGGTCGCCGTAAGCAGTTTTTTCATGGTGATACTCCCCTGAGTTTTTGTCTGGTCAGAGCCTATGCGGGGCAAAATAAAATGGAAAGTGCTTACGTTCATGTCACCGCACGCGAATGTGGTTGGACCTGGCGCGCGCCGCCCCTAGCTGGAAGGATAAGCAATCAGGTGAGGTATGCGATGCGATACGCTGCGATTTTAGCCTTTTCGATGCTGCCCTGCGTGGCAGCGGCGCTGGACACGGACCGTGGCCCGGTGACGATCCAGCCCGTGGCCACCGGCCTCGACGCCCCTTGGGGGGTTGCCCCCTTGCCGGATGGCAGCCTCTTGGTGACCGAGCGGGAGGGCCGGTTGGTCCGCGTGGTCGATGGCACCGCGCGCACCGTCACTGGCACGCCGCAGGTCGCGGCGCGCGGGCAGGGCGGTCTGCTGGACATCACCGCAGCCCGCGACTTTGCCACCAGCCGCACGGTCTTTCTGACCTATTCCAAACCGCGAGGCGGCGGGTCGGGTACAGCACTTGCCGGGGCAGAGCTGAGCGCGGATGGCACGCAGTTGACCAATCTGCGCGATCTGTTTGAGAGTGCCCCGGGCGGGCGGTCTGGCCGCCACTTTGGCAGCCGCGTGGTCGAGGCGCCGGATGGCACGCTCTACGTCACGATCGGCGACCGTGGCGACCGCCCCTCGGCCCAGGACCGCAGTTTGCACAACGGATCGGTTGTGCGCGTGGCGCGCGATGGCACCGTGCCCAGCGACAACCCCTTTGTAGGCGTCGATGGCGTCCTGCCCGAGATTTGGTCCTACGGCCACCGCAACCCCCAAGGCGCGGGCTTGGACGCGCGCGGTACGTTGTGGACAGCCGAACACGGCGCGCGCGGCGGGGACGAGGTGAACCGCATCGCCAAGGGCGCAAATTTCGGCTGGCCGGTGATTTCCTATGGCGTGCACTATTCCGGCGCCAAGATCGGCACGGGCACCGCGCAAAGCGGCATGCAGCAACCCGCCTTTTACTGGGATCCGTCAATGGCCCCGTCCGGGCTGATGGTCTATCAGGGCGATATGTTCCCCGAATGGCGCGGCGACATGTTCGTGGGCTCGCTCAAGTTCAGCTACATCTCACGTCTCGAGGTCAGCGGCCAAACCGCCCGCGAGGTCGAGCAGATCGAGGGCGACGAAACGCTGCGCGTGCGCGACATCGTCGAGGATGCGGATGGCAGTATTCTGTTTATTTCGGTCGGCAATGGGGCAGTGTATCGGATGTCGCGGTAAGGTTTCGGCTGTGTTTCGGTCGCGCATCGTCCCAGACGCAGGGGCGAAGAAGCGTAGGGTTGATTTCCGCGCTGTAGCACCTTCGAACAAGAAAATGGCGGAGAGACAGGGATTCGAACCCTGGGTGGGCTTGCACCCACAACGGTTTTCGAGACCGCCCCGTTCGACCACTCCGGCACCTCTCCGCGGGGGTCTGGTGCGCCCGATTACGGCGAAGCCGGTCCGAGGGCAAGCCCTTTTCGCGCAATCCCGCGCACACGGGAAATTTGATGGACGCGCCGGGCAAAACGCATAATTTGAACGACAAGTGTTTGGCACCGGCTGGACGCGGGAGTTTTGGAAAGGAAGATGATGCAAGTGTTGCGCGCGCAATTCGTGGCGGTTATCCTCATGTTGATGCTGCCGCTGTCGGCCGCAGCGGCGGACCGGGCCAAGCTGGACAGGTTTCTGGAAGTGACCGGCTTTGACGTCGCGCTGGACAGCATCCGGCTGTCGGCGGGCATGGCGCCCGAGATGCTGGGCCTGCAGGCCGAAGATTTCGGCACCGAGTGGACCCGCCTGACGCGTGAGGTGTTCGACACCGACACCATGCATGACCTGGCGCTCGACATCCTGGAAAAGACCTTGACGGACGAGATGTTGACCCACGCCGCGGACTTTTATGCCAGCGATCTTGGGCAGCGGCTGGTCGTGGTCGAAAACACTTCGCACATGGCCGACAATGGTGATGTAAAGGCCGAGAGCGGGGCGGAGATTGTTGCGGGTCTCGACCGTTTGGACAGCCCGCGCCTGGAGTATCTGCGGCGCATGACGGCGGCCTCGGACAGTGCGGGCACCTCGCTGCGTGCGATGCAAGAGGTGCAGGTGCGGTTTCTCATGGCGGCGGAACTGGCCGGCGTGATCGAGCTGCGCCTGAGCGAGGACGAGCTGCGCACGCTGATGGCGGGGAATGAAGAGGCGATGAAGGCCGAGATGGCCGAGGGCGCGTTGACCGGGGCGGCCTATACCTACCAGTCCTTTTCCGACGCCGACATGCTGGCCTATGCCGAGGCGTTGGAGCATCCGACGATGCGCAAAGTCTATGACCTGATGAACGCGGTGCAGTTCGAGATCATGGCCAACCGCTATGAGGCGCTGGCCGTCGCGATGCAGCGCCTGCAGCCGAGCCAGGAGCTGTGATGCGCACGCTTGTCTTGAGCGCCGCGCTGTCGCTGTGGGCCGCCATGGGCCAGGCCAGTGCCGTCGTGGACCAACTGGTTGAGGCAATGGGCATCCCCGCCCTCATCCAATCCTTTGCGACCGAAGGGGTCGAGGCGGGCGAGACGATCAACCAGACCGTCCTGAACGGGCAGGGCGGTGATATCTGGGCGGTGACGGTGCAGCGGCTGTACGATCCGGCGCGCCTAGAGGACGAGTTGCGGCGCGGCATGTCCGCCACCTTGTCGCCAGAGGTAGCCGCGCAGGCGCTGGCCTTTTTCGACAGCGACATGGGCCAGCGCATCATCACGCTTGAGGTGCAAGCCCGTCAGGCGATGATGGACGACGCGGTCGAAGCCGCGGCCAAGCAGGCGGCGGCGCGGGCCGGCGCGGACGTGGGCGCATTTCTGGACTTGCGCGATCTGGTCGACCGCAACACGGACGCAGCGATCAATGCGCAAGCGGCGTTTTTCGACGGGCTGGCCGAAACGTCGGGCCGTGCGGGCGATGCCCCTGATTTCGACGCTCAACGCCCCGCCATCGCGACCGAGACGGAAAGCTGGCTGCGCGGGTACTATGCCCTAGTGCAGTCGGCGCTTCAGGACGACGACTTTGCCGTCTACACCGCCTTTTGGGACACCGAGGTGGGCGAGGCGGTGGATGACGCGATGTTCGAGGCGTTTGGCGCCTGTTACAGCGCGCTGTCTTATGGTCTGGGCCAGGCCGCGGGGCGGCTGATGCCGCAGAACGAGCTTTGATCCCAAACGCCCTTGACAGCTTGGTCTGATCTGCTCATAAGCCCGCATCTTCGGCCAGCACGTGCTGGCCGGTTGTGTTTCAAATGACGCCCCACGCAGGGCGCGCTGTCCGAGGCGATTTTTCGACGAAAAATCATGAACACCGGCACGCCCGGGGCCACAGGACGCGGTAGACAAAGGAAGACGATGATGTTCGCGGTTCTGAAAACCGGCGGCAAGCAGTACAAAGTTCAATCGGGCGACACGCTCCGCGTTGAAAAACTGGCCGCAAATGCAGGTGACACTGTTCAATTCAACGAAGTTCTGATGATCGGTGGCGACGCCCCCGTGGTCGGCAGCCCCGTGGTCGAAGACGCCGGTGTGCAAGCCGAGGTCATCGAGCAAATCAAAGGCCCCAAGACGATCAACTTCGTCAAACGGCGCCGCAAGCACTCCTCGAAGCGGACCAAGGGCCACCGCCAGCAACTGACGCTGGTGCGTGTGACCGACATCCTGGCCTCTGGCGCCGCGGCGTCTGGCATCATGGCTGCGGAAAACGGTGCTGGGTTCGGCGTGGCCGCCCCCGTGGCCGCCAAGCCCGCCAAAGCGGCGAAAGCCGAAGCGCCCAAGGCTGAGGCACCCAAAGCTGAGGCCCCCAAAGCCGAAGCCGAAGCGGCACCCGCGGCACCCGCAGGTGCGGACGACCTCAAAGAGCTGTCGGGCGTCGGCCCCGCACTTGAGAAAAAACTGCACGAAAACGGTGTCACCACCTTCGCGCAGATTGCAGCATGGACCCCCGAGGACGTTGCTGATATGGACGAGAAACTGTCTTTCAAAGGTCGGATCGAGCGTGAAGGCTGGATCGCACAGGCCCAAGAAAAGACCCAAGGCTAAGGAGAGCGACGCATGGCACATAAAAAAGCAGGCGGTTCATCCCGTAACGGCCGCGACAGCGCGGGCCGCCGTCTTGGCGTGAAACTCTATGGTGGCCAGGCGGCCATCCCCGGCAACATCATCGTGCGCCAGCGCGGCACCAAGTTTTGGCCGGGCGAAGGCGTCGGCATGGGCAAAGATCACACGATCTTTGCGACCGAGCAGGGCGCCGTCACCTTCCACAAGGGCCTCAAGGGTCGCACGTTTATTTCCGTGCTGCCAGCCGCGGAGGCTGCTGAATAAGCCGTACCCGGTAAGGTTTTGACAAAATCAGGGATCGGCGGAAACGCCGGTCCCTTTTTCGTTTCCGCCCCCCGCAAACAGCGAGGATGGTCTGATGTCGGACCAGATTAGAACCCAACGCCTGACCCTGCGCCGCCCCGTGCCGCAGGACGCCGCCGCTATGGCGGCCTTGGTGGGTGACCTGGATGTGGCGCGCTGGCTGACGCGCGTGCCGCACCCCTACACGCTGCAGGACGCGCGCGCCTTTATCGACCGGGTGTCGGGGGATGATGGCGCCACCTTTGTCATTTGTGTCAACACGCAACTGGTGGGCTGTGTCAGCACCCAGGGGCAGTTGGGCTATTGGCTGGGCAAGAACCACTGGGGCCGCGGCTATGCGACCGAGGCGTGCCGGGCCATGATCACCCGGCACTTTGCCCAAGGGCACGACGAGCTGGACAGTGGTTACTTCACCTACAACGCGGCCTCGCGCCACGTGCTGGAAAAACTCGGCTTTGTCCGCACCTCGCAAAAACAGGCGCGCTGCCCGGCCACCGGTGACAGCCACGTCTTGCAAGGTGTCGTGCTGCTGAGATCGATGTGGGAGGGGGCGGCATGACGGCCCCCAAACCCACCCTGCGCGGCCCCCGCGTGGTCTTGCGCGCGGCACAATCGGGCGATGTCGCCGCCCGGTTTGCCTTGGGCAACACGCCAGAGATCATCAAGATGTTCGGCGGTGATCCGACCCAGGTGCGCGACATCACCCAAGACGCGGCAGAGGCCTGGGTCGCGGCGCAACAGTCCGACCCGCATGCCTGGGTGATCACGGCCCAAGACCACCTGTTGGGCGCCATCCGCCTGCACACGGTCAACCGCGCCGACAAACGCGCGCAGATCGCCATCGGTATCCTGGATTCAACCGCCCTGGGCCAGGGGTTCGGCACCGAGGCGATGCAACTGCTGGCCGCGCATGCCTTTGACCAGATGGGCCTGCACCGGCTGGGCTGCCGCGTGCTCGACTTCAACGCGCGTGCGATTGCGGCCTATGAAAAGGTTGGCTTTGTCGTCGAAGGGCGCGAGCGGGAGGCCGCGCGGATCGGCAGCGAGTGGCATGATGACCTGATGCTCGGCCTGATCGACCGCGATCTGAGGCGGCTGGCATGAGCGTCGCCCTCGCCTCTTTCGCCATCTTCGCGGCCAGCCAAGTGGGCACGCCGGGCCCCGCCAATATGGCGCTGCTGGCCACCGGCGCGCGCTATGGCTTTCGCGCAGCACTGCCCTTTGTGGCGGGCGTTGCTTTGGGCAAGCAGCTGATCATCTGGCCCGTGGGCTTTGGCCTGATGGAACTGGCCGACCGCGCCCCATGGGTGTTTCAGACGCTCAAATGGGTGTCGGCGGCCTATATCCTCTGGCTCGCCTGGAAGGTTGCGAACCTGCGCCTGGGCCAGGCCGACCCAGCCGCCCGGGCGCCGGGCTTTGCCGCGGGGCTGATCGTGCACCCGCTGAACCCCAAGGCCTGGGCGATGATCGTCGCAGGCTTCACCGGCTTTGTCACACCCGGCACCGACCCGCTGATCGCGACGGCAACTATCGCGGCCGTTTTGCTCAGCACGCAGGTGCTGCTACACCCGCTCTGGACCCTGGCCGGAGATCGTATCGCGCGCACCCTCGCAGGAACGCGCGCGGAACCCTATCTGATGTATACCCTCGCAGGTCTGACCGTCGCGTCCGTCCTGTTTGTTCTGTTCGGAGGAGGAACATGACAATGGAGATGGAGAAAATCGTGACCCAAGACGTGATCGACGCGGACCGCTTTGTGCTGCGCCCGGTGCGCAAGTCCGACATGGGCCTGATCGAGATGTATGCCAGCGACGCCCGTGTCGCGCGCATGACCACGTGGGTCCCGCACCCGCTGCCCCCCGGCATGACCGAGGCCTTCGTCACGCGCGCCATGTCGGATGGGCGCGACGATGATATCTGGGTTATGGACGGGCTCAAGGCAGACGGGGCCGAGGTGATGGGCGTGATCGCGCTCGAACGGATGGACCGCAACCAATCCGAGGTCAGCTATTGGGTCGCGCCGCCCTTTTGGAACACCGGCCTCGCCTCCGAAGCGGTGCACGCGCTGGTCGATGCGAACCCCATGGGCAATGCCACGATGTTCGCCAGCGTCTTTCAGGACAACCCGGCCTCGGCCCGCGTGCTGACCCATTGCGGCTTTGAATATCTGGGCGACGCCGAAAGCTTCTCGGTCGCTCGCGCCGCCGCGGTGCCAACCTGGACCTACAGCCGCCGGCTCTAATCCGCGGGTCCCCAGCTTCTCTGTTCCAAAAAATCCCGGGGGAGGCGCGCAGCGCCGGGGGCAGAGCCCCCATCCCCGGTTCCCATCCCATGCAAACTCGACTAGGACGCGCCACATGAAGTTTCTTGATCTGGCCAAAGTCTATATCCGCTCCGGCGCGGGCGGCAACGGGTGTATCTCGTTCCGGCGCGAGAAGTACATCGAATATGGTGGCCCCGATGGCGGTGACGGCGGTGGTGGCGGCTCGGTCTGGGCCGAGGCGGTGGATGGGCTGAACACCCTGATCGACTTTCGCTACCAACAGCACTTCTTTGCCAAAAACGGCCAGCCCGGCATGGGACGCCAGCGCACGGGCAAGGATGGCGATGACATCGTGCTGCGTGTCCCCGTGGGGACAGAGATCCTGGACGAGGATCAGGAAACGCTGATCGCCGACATGACCGAACTGGGCCAGCGCGTGGAACTGGCGCGTGGCGGCAATGGCGGCTGGGGCAACCTGCACTTCAAATCCGCCACCAACCAGGCCCCGCGCCGCGCCAACCCAGGTCAAGAGGGCGTCGAACGCACGCTCTGGCTGCGCCTGAAACTGATCGCCGATGTGGGCCTGTTGGGGCTGCCAAATGCGGGCAAGTCCACCTTTCTGGCCACCACGTCGAACGCAAGGCCCAAGATCGCCGACTATCCCTTTACCACGCTGCACCCCAACCTGGGCGTGGTCGGCGTGGACAATGCCGAATTCGTCGTCGCCGACATCCCCGGCCTGATCGAAGGCGCCTCCGAAGGGCGCGGCCTGGGTGATCTGTTCCTCGGCCATGTGGAACGCTGCGCGGTGCTTTTGCACTTGATTGATGGCACGTCCGCGACCGTCGCCGAAGACTACGCCACGATCATCGGTGAGTTGGAGGCCTATGGCGGTGACCTGGCCGACAAACCGCGGCTCACGGTGCTGAACAAGATCGACGCGCTGGACGAGGACGAACGGGCAGACGCACGCCAAGCGCTGGAAGCGGCCGCAGGCGGCCCCGTCATGATGATGTCCAGCGTCGCCCGCGAGGGTGTGACAGAGGTGCTGCGAGCGCTGCGCAGCCAAATCGACGACGACCGCCTGCGTCTTAGACCACAGGACGAGGCTGCCCCATGGCGTCCCTGACAACAGCCAAACGGCTGGTGGTCAAGATCGGCTCGGCCTTGCTGGTCGACCGCACCACTGGCGCGCTGCGCGCGGATTGGCTGCAGGGGCTGGCCCAAGATGTGGCCTGGCTCAAGGGGCAGGGGGTGCAGGTGGTGCTGGTGTCGTCCGGGTCTATCGCGCTGGGGCGCGGGGTGCTGGGCCTGCCCGCCACCGACCTGGCGCTTGAACAATCCCAAGCCGCCGCCGCCGTTGGTCAAATCCGCCTGGCCCGCGCCTATGAAGAGGCGCTGACGCAGCACGGCATACTGACGGCCCAAGTCCTGGTGACGTTGGAAGACAGCCGCGACCGGCGCCGCTACCTCAACACCCGCGCCACGTTGGAGCAGCTGCTGAGCCTGGGCGCGTTGCCGATCGTCAACGAAAACGACACGGTCGCTACGGATGAAATCCGCTTTGGCGACAATGACCGCCTCGCCGCACAAATCGCCGCCACCATTGGCGCCGATCAACTGGTGCTGCTGTCGGATGTGGATGGCTTTTACAGCGCCAATCCCGCCGATGACCCGGACGCCAAACGCTATCCCATCATCGACACAATCACGCCCGAGATCGAGGCGCAGGCGGGCGATGCAGGCTCTGGCCTGTCGAAGGGCGGGATGAAAACCAAGCTGATGGCCGCCAAAACAGCCACCGCCGCGGGCTGCGCCATGGCCATTTGCCACGGCGCCGCCCTGCGCCCGCTCACCGCCCTCGACCAAGGCGCCAACGCCACCTGGTTCACGGCCACGCTCGACCCGCAAGCGGCGCGCACGCGCTGGATTGCCGCGATGAAACCCCAAGGCACACTGACCCTCGATGCAGGCGCTGCACGTGCTTTGTCAAAGGGAAACAGCCTCTTGCCCGCCGGAGTTCATGCAGTCTCTGGCAGTTTTGGCCGCGGTGACCCCGTGGCCATCGCAGGCCCCGATAGTCACCAACTGGGCCTCGGGCTCAGCCGCTATACCGCCGCCGAGGCGCAACAGATCAAGGGCCATCACAGCACCGAGATCGAGGCGCTGCTGGGCTATCCAGGCCGTGCCGCGCTGATCCACCGGGACGATATGGCACTGTGATCTTCTTCTGACTATAAATACCTCCGCCGGAGGCCTAAAATCTCTCTGCACTCCGCCCGGCAAAAGGACGCGCCCTATGAAAGACATCGAAGACGTCTCCGCCCTGATGGCCGACATCGGCGCGCGTGCCCGCGCGGCAGCCGCTACGCTCGCCTTTGCCAGTGCCGAGCGCAAACATGCCGCCCTGATCTCTGCCGCCGAACATGTTTGGTCGACGCGCGATGCCATCATCGCCGCGAATGCCAAGGACATGGCCTATGGCCGCGAAAAGGGGCTGTCGGACGCGATGATGGACCGTTTGCGCCTGACCGAGGACCGCATCCAGGGCATCGTCGACGGTCTGCGTGCGGTGGCCGAACAGGCGGACCCGGTGGGGGAGGTGCTGGTCGCGTGGACGCAGCCGACCGGCCTCAATATCTCACGTGTGCGCACGCCGTTGGGCGTGATCGGCGTCATCTATGAAAGCCGACCCAACGTGACCGCCGACGCCGGGGCGCTTTGCCTCAAGGCCGGCAATGCGGTGATCCTGCGCGGCGGGTCGGAAAGCTTTCATTCCTCCTCGGCCATCCATGCCGCCCTGGTCCAGGGGCTGCGCGACGCGGCCCTGCCCGAGGACGCGATCCAAATGGTGCCCACCCGTGACCGCGCGGCGGTGAGCGAGATGCTGACCATGACCGACACCATCGACGTGATCGTCCCCCGCGGGGGCAAGGGCCTCGTGGGCCTGGTGCAGCGCGAAGCGCGGGTGCCGGTCTTTGCCCATCTCGAAGGGATCGTGCACATCTATATAGACAAACACGCGGATCCCGAAAAAGTGTTACGGGTCGTGCTGAACGCCAAAACCCGTCGCACCGGCATCTGCGGGGCGGCGGAATGCCTGCTGATCCATCAGGACGTCGCAACAACTTTGGGCCGCGGCGTTGTGGGGGCGCTGATCAAGGCTGGCGTACGGGTGCATGCGGATGTCGCCTTGCAAACGCTTGATGGGGTGCTGGCGGCGACTGATGCGGATTGGGGCAAAGAATACCTCGACATGGACATCGCGGCGCGCGTGGTGCCCGACCTTGATGCAGCGATGGCTCATATCCGCACCTACGGATCGAACCACACCGATTGTATTCTGACCGAGGATCAGGCGACCGCCACCCGGTTTCTGACTGAATTGGACAGTGCGATCCTGATGCACAACGCCTCGACCCAGTTTGCCGATGGCGGCGAGTTTGGGATGGGGGCGGAGATCGGGATCGCGACGGGCAAGATGCATGCCCGCGGGCCGGTGGGCGCCGCACAGTTGACCAGTTTCAAGTACCTCGTGCGCGGCGACGGCACGGTGCGGGACTGATCCGGTTGCGACAACACCTTTTTTCGACGAAAAAAGGTGCCCGGTGATCGCAGATTGGCGCGCGAAACTGCGCCTGCAGACGGTCGGCTAAAACCGCACCGTAATTGCCTCGGCGGCGACCGCGCTGCTCAGGCGGCGCGCTGCGTCCTCGGCCACTGCAGGCAGCAGCGCAAACTGCACATGGGCCGGGGCCAGGTCCTGCGCCTCCGCCCCGTCTACCAGCGCCCACAGGCCCGCATCCACGTTCAGCTTGGGCGAATGGCCGGTGATCGTCCAATTCCCTGCGTCGCAATTCACCTCGATCCGGCCGCCGAAGGGCATGCTTGTCTCCAGGCACTGGATCGCCAGGAACGCCATGCGCACGGCCCACCGCGGCTGCGCATCGAGCGGGCCGTAGGCCACGTTCAGCCGCCCGCCGCGGGTCACGTCCTTGAGGATCGACACGACCTCGGCCCGCCCCATCTCTTGCGCGCTGGCTGCGCCATAGGCGATGCGGAAAAAGCGGATGCGCGCACTTGCGTTCTCGACACTCTCCGAAATCAGCTCAATCTCTGGGCCATCCTGGCTGCTGGCCATGCCCAACAGCTCGAGCCCGTTGTTGATCGCGCCAATCGGCGATATGAGGTCGTGGCAAATGCGGCTGCCGATCAGCGCGGCCAGGTTGACGTTATTCTGGCCCATCTGCGGCCCCTGACAGATACCCACACAAAAGGTAGGACATGGAAGATCTCAACGCCATTTTGGCCCCCGGCATGTTCGTGCGCCACCCCGATTGCGAAGACTGGGGCGTCGGACAGGTTCAAAGCAACGTGAATGCCCGTGTCACCGTAAACTTCCCCGAGGCGGGCAAGATCGTGATCGACGGCACGCAGGTTGCACTGGTGCCTGTGTTTGATGCCTCAACATAGTTTCGGAAACCTTAACGCGTTGCAACCATAGGGTGCGCCCCATGCAGATGCTTTGCCAAGGTCGCGCGATATGGCTACACCGCGCGCGATGACAACGACCCCGACACCTGTCTTTCGCACCGCCCTGGCCACCAGCGCGGAAGATTTGCGCGCGGCCCAGGCGCTGCGCTATGACGTGTTTGTGCGCGAGCTGGGCGGCGGCGGGGCCATGGTGGACCACGCCGCGGGGCTGGAAAAAGACCGCTTTGACCCGGTTTTTGATCATCTCATGCTGTTTGACGACCAGGCAGAGCAGGTTGTGGGCGTCTACCGCATGCTGCGGTCCGAGGCCGCGGCCGAGATCGGGCAATACTATTCCGAAGACGAATACGATCTGACGCCCCTGCGCGCGTCGGGTCGTCGGCTGCTCGAGCTGGGGCGTTCTTGCGTGCATGCCGATTATCGCGGCGGGGCGGCGATGTATCACCTTTGGGCCGCGCTTGCGGGCTATGTGGCGCGCCACGAGATCGAGGTGATGTTTGGCGTGGCCTCGTTCCACGGCACCGACGTGCCCGCCTTGGCGCAGCCCCTGTCGCTGCTGCACCACCGCCACCTGGCGCCGCCGCCCCTGCGCGTGACCGCCCGCGCGCCCCATGCCCACCCGATGGATCTGGTGCCCGAGGCCCAGATTGACCGTCGTGCGGCCATGGTCCAGGTGCCCGCGCTGATCAAGGCTTACTTGCGTCTCGGCGGCGTGGTCGGGCAGGGGGCCTATGTGGACCATGCCTTTAACACCACCGATGTCTGCCTGATCATGGACACCGCCGCCATGTCCGACCGGCAAAAGCGCATTTATGGAGCTGCCCAGTGAGCGTCACGTGGGAGGGCGGGCCGCCGCCCGTGGCGCGCGCGATCACGACCCTGGGCTGGCTGCGCCTGACACGCCGGGCCGTGGCCATCGTGCTGACCATCCTTGCAGGGCTTGCCTGCCTGCTGCCCCTGCGCCTGATCGAACGCCCGATCTTTGGCCAAGCGCGCCCTTGGACCCCGTGGATCACCCAAGCGGTCTGCCGCATGTCGCTGCGGTGGATGGGCCTGACGCTGATCCGCACCGGTGCGCCGATGCGCGGGCAGGGGGCGGTGGTGGCCAACCACTCCAGCTGGCTCGACATCTTTGTGCTCAACGCCTCGGATCGCGTGCATTTCGTGTCCAAGGCCGAGGTCGCGGGCTGGCCCGGCATCGGATTTCTGGCGCAGGTCACCGGTACCGTCTTTATCGCGCGCGACCGGCGCGCGGCACAGGCGCAGACCGCGCTGTTTGAAAACCGGCTGCTGGCGGGCCAGCGGCTGTTGTTCTTTCCCGAGGGCACCAGCACCGATGGGCTGCGCGTGCTGCCGTTCAAGACAACGCTGTTCCAGGCCTTTTTTGCCCCCGCGCTGCGGGCCAGTCTGGCGGTGCAGCCGGTGTCGGTCACCTATCACGCGCCCGACGGGGCCGATGCGCGCGCCTATGGGTGGTGGGGGGACATGGGCTTTGGCCCGCACCTGCTGACCACGCTAGCGCTGCGCCGGCAAGGCCGGGTCGAGGTCGTCTATCACCCGCCCATTCCGGTTGCAGACATCTCCGACCGCAAGGCGCTGGCCGCACAGTCCGAGGCGCTGGTGCGCGCAGGTCACGGGCTGGCCTAACCCGGCTTCAACACCAGGTCGCACGGGCCGATCGCACCGGCATAGCGCAATCCCCCTTGCCAAGCGCGCGCGAACCCCGTAAGGCGCGCGCATTCACTCCGCAGTTCGGGGCGGGCAGATGGGGGAGACATCCCCAAATGTCCACCGGTTGGTGCATAGGCGCTGATACCCCGGACGAGGCGAAAACCGGAAAAGGATAAATCACATGGCTCTTCCCGAGTTCTCCATGCGCCAGCTGCTCGAAGCAGGCGTACACTTTGGTCACCAGACACAGCGCTGGAACCCCCGCATGGGCCCGTTCATCTACGGCGCGCGCAACGGCATCCACATCATGGACCTGACGCAGACCGTCCCGATGTTGGACCAGGCGCTTCAGGCCATCCGCGACACCGTCGCCAAGGGCGGCCGCGTTCTGTTCGTAGGTACCAAGCGGCAGGCGGCACAGCCCGTGGCCGAAGCCGCTGAGAAATGCGCGCAGTACTACATGAACCACCGTTGGCTGGGCGGCACGCTGACCAACTGGCAGACCGTGTCGCAGTCGATCAACCGCCTGAAGTCGATCGACGAGCAAGCCGAGATGGGCTTTGAAGGGCTGACCAAGAAAGAGCGCCTGGGCATGGAACGCGACCAGGGCAAATTGCAAGCCTCGCTGGGCGGCATCCGCGAAATGGGCGGTCGTCCTGACCTGCTGTTCGTCATCGACGTCAAGAAAGAGGCGCTGGCCGTCGCCGAAGCCAACAAGCTGGGTATCCCGGTTGTGGCCGTGGTCGACACCAACTGCTCGCCCGACGGCGTGGACTACATCATCCCCGGCAATGACGACGCGGCCCGCGCGATCTCGCTCTACTGCGATCTGGCGTCGCGCGCTGCCCTGGACGGCATGAGCGCGCAGCTGGGTGCGGCAGGCGTTGACCTGGGCGCCATGGAAGAGGCCCCTGTCGAAGAAGCCGTGGCCGAGGAAAGCACCGGCGTCGAAGTGGGTGCTGCCTCGACCGAGACCGTGTCGAACGACGCTGTCGCCGCAGACGGCCCGCTGGACATCGAAGCGACGCAAGAGACAGTGGCCAAAGCCGACGGCTAAGCCCTGTCACGAGCCTGATACATGCGGCGGTCATAGGCACCGCCGCACAACATCCGAATTTTGAGGAGAGCTGAACGATGGCAATCACAGCTGCAATGGTCAAAGAGCTGCGCGACAGCACAGGCGCAGGCATGATGGACGCCAAAAAGGCGCTGACCGAAACCGATGGCGACATGGACGCCGCCGTTGACTGGCTGCGCACCAAGGGCCTGGCGAAGGCCGCCAAGAAATCGGGCCGCACCGCTGCCGAAGGCCTGGTGGCCGTGGTCGTGGACGGCGGCACCGGCGTCGCGGTCGAGGTAAACTCGGAAACCGATTTCGTCGGCAAGAACGCCGAATTCCAAGAGATGGTGTCGGGCATCGCCAAGGTGGCCCTGGGCGTTGACGACGTCGAGGCGCTGGTGGCAGCAGATATGGGCGGCAAATCCGTGGCCGACGTGGTCACCGACAAGATCGCAACCATCGGCGAGAACATGAGCGTGCGCCGGATGTCCAAGCTGACCGGCGGCACCGTCGTGTCCTATGTCCACAACGCAGCCGCACCCGGCATGGGCAAGATCGGCGTGCTGGTCGCGATGGACGGCGGCGATGACGCCTTTGGCAAGCAGGTCGCGATGCACATCGCCGCAGTGAACCCCGCCGCCCTCAGCGAGGACGATCTGGATCCGGCCGTGGTCGAGAAGGAAAAGCAGGTCCAGATGGACATCGCCCGCGAAAGCGGCAAGCCCGAAGCGGTCATCGAAAAGATGATCGTCGGCCGGATGAAGAAGTTCATGGCCGAGGTGACCTTGCTGAACCAGCAGTTCGTGGTGAACCCCGATCTGACTGTGGCCAAGGCCGCAGAAGAAGCGGGTGCGACCATCACCGGTTTTGCCCGTCTGGAAGTGGGCGAGGGCATCGAGGTCGAAAAAGAAGACTTTGCCGCCGAAGTCGCAAAGGCCGTTCAGGGGTAAATCCCGGTCCGAGCCCGCAAGGGCTCGGCAAACCCTCCGGGGGAGGGTTTGAAGAATTTACGGGCGGAGCCCAGGGGTGTTTCGGTCCGAGCCCGCAAGGGCTCGGCATACCCTCCGGGAGGGTTTGAGGAATTTACTGGCGGAGCCGAACCAGTCTGGCTTTGACGCTCACACATCCCTTCCCCCATGCTACATCCAAACGGCGCGCCCCACCCGGCGCGCCGTTTCTTAGTTTAGGAGGCACCCCATGCTGGACGTCGGGGACGGGCATCGCATCCACATCGAACAGGACGGGCAGGGCGCTGACGCCCTTGTGCTGCATGGCGGGCCTGGGTCTGGATGCAGGCCTGGGCACTATGACCTCTTTGACCGCAGCAAATACCGCGTCACCCTGATGGACCAGCGCGGCTGCGGGCGCATCTGGGGGTCGAGGCTTGGGTGCTCTTTGGCGGCTCTTGGGGAACGACCCTCGCCATGGCCTATGCCCAGGCGCATCCAACTCGCGTGCGCGGTATGGTCCTGGCCGGCGTCGCCACAACCGCGCTGCGCGACTTGCGCTGGCTGTACGGCGATATCGGCAACATGTTCCCCGAGGCCTATGACCGCTTTGCCCGCCACGTGGCGGAGGTTGACCCGGACCCAAAGCACACCCAAGCCCGTATCGCCGCCTATGCCGCACGTCTGGGCGACCCGGCCACGGCCCAGGCTGCCGCCGATGCCTGGTGCAGCTGGGAAACCGAGATATTTGGCGGCGACATCCACGCACCGGGCTCGCGCTATGCCGACCCGGCCTTCCGCCTCGGCTTTGCCCGCATCGTTACGCATTATTTTGCAAACCTTGCCTGGTTCGACGACAACCAACTGCTGCACGACGTTCAAAAGATGGCCCACATCCCCTGCCACATGATCCACAGCCGATTCGATCCGTCCTGCCCCCTGCGCGGCCCGTGGGAACTGGCCCAGGTCTGGCCCGCTGCCACGCTTGAGGTGCTGGGCGGCACCGCGCATTCCGCGCTTGATGCCGACATGACAGCCGCAATACGCGCAGCAACGGACCGCATCGCGGATCAGCTTGCCATCTAAAAGGGAAGGGGTGGGCGAGGTTGCAGATTGGGGTTGCAACCTCGCCCCTTGTCGGCGTCCTTGGCCACGGGGATGAGACACGGGGACGCTTACAAAGTCCGACCCACCTGCGGACAAATACGCAGGTGAGCCGGGTCCGGTTAGACCGGTCGGTTCAGAGGGCCCCCGAAATCGCGGGGGGTCTGAGCCGCTGTTCCCTGGCTAAAGCCACCACTCACGGAACATCACCACAGTCGCAATTTACCCTTGCTTAAGGAAGTGGGGGATTCCTTACCTCATGGTTTTTTGTGTCGTTTGACCCGGGGTCACGAACAGTTTTCGTTCGTTTGACGCGGCGGCACGCGTAAGCAAAAGCATAGATGAGCGCTGCGCGGCAGGGTGCTGCGCGCGCATGTGCTGCGTCGGAACATCCGCTAACCCATTGAAAGTATTGAAAGTGCAGTTGCGGTGTCAAAACCGGCGTTGCGGCGCCGATCGATCGTTGATGCGCTGCGCACGCTCAGCCATGCAAGGCTGGAACCGGCCGCCGCAACCAAGGCCCCGCCCAACCGATCTGCTCAATTTGAAACATTTTTTGACCATTTGGACAACTTGCAGATGAGCGCGCCTTCCTGCACGCGTGTGCAACTTGTACGCCCAAGAATCGGTCGCCTATGCCTCGAGAATAAACATCTGATTGGCAAAGGCCGCCTTGAGCACGGCCTGCGCCGTCGTTTCAACCGCCAGCGCCTCGCGCGCCAGGCGCAGGTGCTTTTCAACCGTGGCCGAGGTCAGGCCCATCAGCACCGCGATGTCCTGCATCGTCTTGCCGTCGCCCACCCATTCCAACGCCTCGCGCTGGCGCTTGGTCAGCGACCGGTTGGGCGCGGTATAGGGCAGGGTCAGGATCTTGAGGTGTGCGACGTTGTTCATCAGATGGATGTCGCGCCCATGCTCGGCCCAGACCGCGTCGATCTCGGCCTGGCTCATGCCTGGACGTGCGGTCAGGGCGATCGCCCCCTTGGACCGGGCGGACACAGACTTGAAGCTGATCGTATAACCCGCCGTCACGCCCATCGAATAGTTGAACTCAAGCACCCGCTTTTCCGCAGCGCTGAGCGTTTGGGTGTCCAGCATCTGGCCCAGAATACCCCAGCTGCACGCGCCCTCATTCTCCAGCGCCCAGTTGACCATGGGCGCGTGGGCATAGTGCTGTTCGCCCAGAAACACGTCCGTATAGGCGCGGTCGTGATTGGTCAGGATGATAAAATCCTCTGGGTCCCCCAGCGAATTGCCCGAACGGTAGCGGGTAAAGCCATAGATTAGGCGGTCGAACCCGTATTGCGCCATCTTGCGAGAATGCGCTTCCCACAGCTCTTCGATGGTCTGGCAATTCGACAGCCTGTGCAGATAGCTTTTCACGATGTTCCCCCAAGGTGTCCGATCAGCGCGTCCAAGGCTAGCGCATAGCCCGCGGCACCAAAGCCGCAGATCATGCCCACCGCGACCGGCGCGATATAGCTATGATGGCGAAAGCTTTCGCGCGCGTGGATATTACTTAGGTGCAGCTCGACAACCGGCAATTGTGTGCCGATGATCGCGTCATGCAGCGCGATGGACGTGTGGGTATAGGCGCCCGCGTTCAGCACGATCCCGTCATGGGTGCCCTTGGCCGCGTGGATGGCGTCCACCAGCGCGCCCTCGTGATTGGACTGCGCGCAGGTCACGGCGACCCCCTTGGCGGTGCCATGTGCCACGCACATCGCCTCGACATCCGCGAGCGTCGTGTGGCCATAGACCTCGGGCTGGCGCTGCCCAAGCAAATTCAGATTGGGTCCGTTGAGAACAAGGACGGATGTCATCGAAAATTACCTTTGAGTTGCAATGGTGTTAGCGAGTTTGGACCGGTTTTGTCCAGCCTCGCGTCACATCCCGTCGGCAAACACGGCCAGGTTGAGCCAGTCTGCAACGAGGGCAGGCGTGTCGTGCCCGTCCATTTCGATGGTCAAGGCCATGCGCCGCATCACCTCTCGCGCGCTGCGCTGCGTGGCATCGGACAGCACAAAGCGCCCGCGCAGCCGGCTGCCCGCAGGCACCGGCGCCAAAAACCGAATACGGTCAAAGCCATAGTTGATGCCCATCACCTGCCCCGGCAACAGGTCAAAGCAGTCATAGGCAAAGCGGCTCGCCAGGCTGAGTGTCAGAAACCCGTGCGCGATGGTACCGCCAAAGGGCGTGTCGCGCGCCGCGCGGGCCGGGTCGGTATGGATCCACTGGTCGTCCTGCGTGGTGGCGGCGAACTGGTCAATCATGGGCTGATCCACAGTGATCCAGCGCGACACGCCGACCTCTTGCCCCACCTGGGCCTGCAACTGCCGCAGGGCGTCCTCGACGCTCATGCCGGGTCTGCGCCCACACGCACCATGCGCTTGCCCCGGTTGTCACCGGCCAGCAGGCCGATCAGTGCGGCGGGCGCGTTTTCCAAGCCGTCGACGATATCCTCGGTCACCTTGATCTGCCCCGCAGCCACCCAGTGCTGCAGCGCGCGCAGGGCCTTGGCATCGTCCTTGGCAAAATCCATTACGATAAACCCTTCCATCCGCAGCCGCTTGACCACCAGCGCACCGGGCAGGTTGCGCGGGCCCTTGGGGTCGGTGGTGTCATATTGGCTGATCGCGCCGCAACAGACGATGCGGCCCCGGTCGTTCATCAGCGCCAGCGTCGCCTCCAGGATCGTGCCGCCCACATTGTCGAAATACACGTCGACCCCGTCGGGACAGGCGGCCCGCAGCGCCTTGAACACACCACCGGCGCGGTAGTCGACGCAGGCGTCAAAGCCCAGCGTGTCCGTCACGTAGGCGCATTTCTCTGACCCGCCCGCGATCCCGACCACGCGGCACCCCAGGGCCTTGCCAATCTGGCCCACATAGCCGCCCACCGACCCGGCGGCGGCGGAGACGACGATGGTCTCACCCGCCAACGGCCGACCGATCTGCATCAACCCGTGATAGGCGGTCTTGCCCGCGATGCCATAGACGCTGAGCAGGTGCGATAGCGGCGTGACAGCGGGCAGCTTTTGCACTTTATGCGCGGGCCGGACCACATGATCGGCCCACACGCTTTCCGCAGCCACGATGTCACCCACGGCCAGGCGGGGCGACTGGCTGTCCATCACTTCGCAAATGGCGTAGGTCGGCATCGCATCACCCGCCTGCACCGCGTCGCGGTAGGTCGCGCCCTGCAACCACGACCGGTTGGCGGCGTCGATGCTCATCAACACCGTGCGCAGCAGCACGTCACCCGGCCCAGGCTCTGGCATCGGCACCTCTTGCAGCGCAAAGTGTTCAGGCGCCAGCGGCCCTCTGGGCAGGCTGGCCACGGTGATCTGACGGTTGGTCATCGGGTCGCTCCTTGGTAATAGAGGGCATGACGCAGGACTACCGCCAACCCGTATACGCGCCGCCACCTGGGGCGGCTGATCTGTTTCTGATCCGGCACGGGGAAAGCGCGCCTGCCCGGGCGGGCGTCAGCTTTCCCATGAAAGACGGGCACGGCGATCCTGCCCTGCATCCGCAGGGGGAACGGCAGGCGGTTGCGGTCGGTGAGCGGCTGAAAAGAGAATGCTTTGCAGCGCTTTACGTGACGAAGTTGATCCGAACGCACCAAACCGCCGCCCCTTTGGCCGCGTATCTGGGCCTGACGCCCATCGAAAACCCCGACCTGCACGAGGTGCGCTTGGGCGATTGGGACGGCGGCCTGTACCGGATCAAAGCGGCGCAAGGCGATCCGATCTACACCCGCGTGACCGAAACGCAGGACTGGTCGGCGATCCCTGGGGCCGAAACGCGTGATGCGTTTTTTACGCGTGTGCGCAAGGGCTTGCTGGACATCGCTCATGCACATGCGGACCAGCGCGTCGCGGTGTTTGTCCATGGTGGCGTGATCGGCGCGGCGCTGGCCCTTGCCACTGGATCGCAACCCTTTGCCTTTCTCGGCGCCGCCAACGGCTCGATCAGCCGCCTGGTGATCAAGGGCGACCGGATGACCGTGCGCGGGTTCAACGAAACGCAGCATCTTGACCCCCTCTAGGCGTTGGTCAACACCACCTTGCCCAGCACCTTGCGGTCGGCGATCAGGCGCAAGGCCTGTGCCGCATCCGCCATATCAAACCGGGCAGAGATGCGCGGCTTGATCAGACTATTGCCATACATATCAAACAACTCGCCCATGTTCTTCATGTGGCCTGCCGGGTCCTGCTGGATCGAGGCACCCCAAAACACACCCACGATCTGGCAGGACTTCAGCAAGGTCAGGTTCAACGGGATCGCGGGAATACCCGCGGGAAAGCCCACGACCAAGAACCGCCCGCCCCAGGCCATCGACCGGATCACCGGCTCGGCGTAATCGCCGCCCACCGCATCATAGGCCACGTGCACGCCCTCGGGGCCCGCCACCGCCTTGATCTGCGCCGACAGCGCCTTTTGCGCGGCCCGGTCCATGTCGCGCGGATAGATCACCGTCTCGTCCGCGCCCAGGTCACGGCAAAACGCGGCCTTTTCTTCCGAACTCACCGCCGCAATTACCCGTGCGCCCGCGGCCTTGCCCAGCTCGATCGCTGCCGCACCGACACCGCCCGCAGCGCCCAGGATCAGCAGCGTCTCACCCGCTGCAAGCGCCGCCCGGTCCTTCAGCGCGTAATGCGAGGTGCCGTAGGTAAAGACCAAACAGGCCGCGTCCTCAAACCCCATGCCGTCAGGCATCGGCAGACAGGCCGCTGCGCGCACGCACAGATGGGTGGCAAAGCCGCCAAAGCCGGTCATCGCAATCACATGGTCGCCGACGGCCAGGCCCTCGACCCCGTCGCCCAATTCCTCGACCACGCCCGACACCTCGCCGCCCGGCGCAAAAGGGCGGGGAGGTTTCATCTGGTAGAGGTCGCGGATGATCAGCGTGTCGGGAAAGTTCACGCCCGCTGCCCTGACCGCGATCCGCACCTCGCCCTTGCCCGGCATGGGCGTGTCGCCCGCCGTCCATTCCAGCGTCTCGGGCCCGCCCGGTGCCACACTCAGCATCGCGTGCATATCGTCATCCTCCCCCTTGTGACGTTACGGCATAGGTGCAAAGCACGCACCGTTGCGGCCATCGTGGCCAGAGGAGGTGCAGCTGTAAAGCGGCGACGTCGCGACAGCGCATACGAGGGAGGAGGCAGTCATGGACCCCAACACGTTGTTTTCATTGCAGGGCAAGGTGGCGCTGGTCACCGGCGGCGCCACGGGGATTGGGCGGATGGCCGCCACCGGTCTGATGATGGCGGGCGCGCGCGTGCTGATCGCCAGCCGCAAGGGCGACGCCTGTGCGGCTGTCGCGGCAGAGCTGAACGCGATGGACGGCCCCGGCACGGTCGAAGGTTTTGCCGCCGATCTGAGTACCGAGGCGGGCATCGACGCACTGGTGGCCGAGGTGCAGGCGCGCAGCGAAAACCTGCACATCCTGATGAACAATTCCGGCGTCACCTGGGGCGCGCCGCTGGGCCAGTTCCCCCACGCCGCCTGGGACAAGGTGATGAACCTGAACGTGGCGGCCTTGTTCCACCTGACCCAAACGCTGCTGCCCACGCTCATCGCCAGCGGCACTGCCGATGACCCCGCCCGCGTGGTCAACGTGGGCTCGGTCATGGGCGAGGTGCCGCTGGGCGACGGTGCCTATTCCTACGCCGCGTCCAAGGCCGCCGTTCTGCACATGACAAAGATCATGGGCAAAGAGCTGGCCCCCCACCACATCACCGTCAACGCCCTGGCGCCCGGGCCCTTTGTGTCCAAAATGACGGCCTTTGCCACCGCCGATGCAGACATGCGCGACAAGGTCGGCGCCGATGTGCCCCTGGGCCGCGTGGGCCGGGACGAGGATATCGCAGGCTGCATGCAGTTCCTGTGCGGACGCGGCGGGGCCTATGTCACCGGCGCGGTGATCCCCGTCTCGGGCGGGGTGCAGGTGATGACAGGCCCCAACCTCTTCCGGGCGGCGCTCGACCCATGATCCGCTTTGACGACCAAGTGGCCATTGTCACCGGTGCAGGTGCCGGGCTGGGGCGCAGCCACGCGCTTGGGCTGGCCGCCCGCGGCGCCCATGTGGTGGTCAACGATATGGCCGGTGCAACCGCCGTGGTGGCCGAGATCGTGGCCGCAGGCGGCAGTGCGCTGGCCAATGACGCGGACGTGTCCGACCCGGACGCCGTCCAGCAGATGGTCGTCGCCGCCCAAGACCGCTGGGGCCGGATCGATATCCTGATCAACAACGCAGGCATCCTGCGCGACAAAACCTTTGCCAAGATGGACCTCGCCGACTTTCGCAAGGTGATCGAGGTGCACCTGATGGGTACGGCCAATTGCTGCCACGCGGTCTGGCCGGTGATGCGGGCCCAAGGCTACGGGCGGATCGTGCTCACCGCCTCGGGCTCGGGCCTCTACGGCAATTTCGGGCAGGCGAACTATGGCGCGGCCAAGGCGGCGATGGTGGGGCTGATGAACGTGCTGCATCTGGAAGGCACACGCGACGACATCCGCGTCAACACCCTGGCCCCCACCGCCGCCACCGCCATGACCGAAGGGCTGCTGCCCGACGCGGCCCTGGCGCTGCTGCAGCCAGAGACGATCACGCCCGGCGTCCTCTACCTCGCCAGCGCGGACGCGCCCAGCAAGACGATCCTGTCGGCAGGCGGCGGCACTTTCGCGGTCACCCAGATCACTGAAACGCAAGGCGCGCTGATCGCGGGCGACATCACACCCGAAGCCGTCGCGGCCCACTGGCCCCAAATCAGCGACCCAACCGGCGCGGCCCCGCTGGAAAACGCATTCGCACAAACCCGCAAATACGCGCAGCGCGCGGCCCAAGCCAAGGGCATAGACCTTGATTGGTAGGCCTACATGCTCCCTCACTTTGCCAGGTAAACTCCGGGGAGCCCGAGGGGCTGGCCCCTCGGTCCGACCCTCACAGTCAACAAAGGACATCTGATCATGCGCGACGCCGTCATCGTCTCTACCGCCCGCACCCCAATTGGCAAGGCCTATCGCGGTGCGTTTAACGCCACGCCGCCGCAAACGCTGGCGGGGCACGCGATCCAGCACGCCGTCGCACGGGCGGGGATCGCGGGCGCAGAGGTCGACGATGTGGTGCTGGGTGCCGCCCTGCAACAGGGCCACCAGGCCAGCAACATCGCGCGTCAGGCGGCGATGCGCGCAGGCCTGCCCGTGACCGTTGCCGGGATGAGCGTCGACCGCCAATGCGCCTCGGGCATGATGGCCATCGCGACAGCCGCCAAACAGGTGGTACATGACGGCATGGACGTGGTCGTGGGCGGCGGGGTCGAAAGCGTGTCGATGGTCCAAACCCCGCAGATGCGCGCCCATTGCGATCCCTGGCTCAAATCCCACATGCCCGAGATCTATATGAGCATGCTGGAAACCGCCGAAACCGTCGCCGCCCGCTATGGCGTCAGCCGCGAGGCCCAAGACCGCTATGCCGTCCAATCCCAGGCCCGCACCGCCGCCGCGCAAGAGGCGGGCAAGTTCGATGACGAGATCGTGCCGCTGACCACGGTCATGACCTTTCAAGACCGCGAGACGAAAGCCGTGTCCGAGCATGAGGTCACGCTGGACAAGGACGAGGGCAACCGCCCAGGCACTGCCTATGAGACGGTGGCGGGGCTGAAACCAGTGTTCAAAGACGGTATTCACATCAAGGAAGGCGGATACATCACCGCCGGCAACGCCTCGCAACTCAGCGACGGTGCGTCGGCGGCCGTGGTGATGGAGGCAGGACTGGCCGAGAAAAAGGGCCTCAGCCCCTTGGGCCGCTGCCTGGGTGTGATGGCCGCGGGCTGCGCGCCGGACGAGATGGGCATCGGCCCGGTCTTTGCCGTGCCCAAACTACTGGCCGCGCATGGGCTAAAGATGGACGATATCGGCCTGTGGGAGTTGAACGAGGCTTTCGCCGTGCAGGTCCTGTATTGCCGCGACACGCTGGGCATCCCGGACGACCTGCTGAACGTCAACGGCGGCGCCATTTCCATCGGCCACCCTTACGGCATGTCGGGCGCACGCATGGTTGGCCACGCGCTGATCGAGGGCAAGCGGCGCGGGGCGCGCTATGTCGTCTGCACGATGTGCGTTGGGGGCGGCATGGGGGCGGCTGGGCTGTTCGAGGTGCTGTGAGCCGCGCGCCTGTGGCCCGTGCGGGAGCCTCCGGCGGGGATTTTTTTAGAACAGAGAAAGGGGACCCTTGCGCATGACGACCACCGACAGCGCCTTGCCCGCAGTCTTGCAAGGCTTGCGCATCCCAATGATTGCAGCGCCTTTATTCATTATTTCGGTGCCTGAACTGGTGATCGCACAGTGCAAAGCGGGGATCGTTGGGTCTTTCCCCGCGCTGAATGCGCGCGAAGCGGAGGGCGAGCCGCCGCTGTTGGAGGCGTGGCTGACCCAGATCAGCGAAGCGCTGGACCGCCATAACCAGGCGCACCCGGACCGCCCGGCGGCGCCATTTGCCGTGAACCAGATCGTCCACCGCTCAAACACCCGCCTGGAACGCGATCTAGAGATTTGCGCCCGCCACAATGTGCCCATCTGGATCACCAGCCTTGGCGCGCGGGTCGAGGTGAATGAGGCCGCGCATTCCTGCGGCGGCGTGGTGCTGCATGACGTGATCAACAACACCTTTGCCAAAAAGGCCATCGCCAAGGGTGCCGACGGGCTGGTCGCCGTGGCCGCTGGGGCAGGCGGGCACGCAGGCCAGCAATCGCCCCTGGCCCTGATCCGTGAGATCCGCACGTGGTTCGACGGCCCCCTGGCCCTGTCCGGCGCCATCGCCACGGGCGAGGCTTTGCTGGCCGCGCGCGCGATGGGGGCCGATTTCGGCTATGTCGGCTCACCCTTTATCGCAACGGATGAGGCGAACGCGGTACAAGGCTACAAGGACATGATCGTGGACAGCGGGGCAGAGGACATCGTCTACTCCTCGCTCTTCACCGGGGTCTGGGGCAACTACCTGCGCGGCTCTGTTCAGGCCGCGGGGATGGACCCCGACAACCTGCCACAGGCCGATGCGTCGTCGATGAACTTCTCCTCCGGCGCGTCCAAGCCCAAGGCGTGGAAGACGATCTGGGGCTCGGGCCAGGGGATCGGCGCGGTCACGTCCGTCGGGCCCGCAGGCGCAATCGTGGACCGGATGGCGCGCGAATACCACGCCGCAGGCGCGCGCCTCGCGCAAGAGTTCCGAGGGTAAGATGACAGAAACGCAGACCCTCGATACCGCCGCCGTCGCCGCCTATCTGCGCGGGCAGCTGCCCGGTTTCGACGCGCCCATCACCGCCAAGAAGTTCGAAGGCGGCCAGTCAAACCCCACCTTTCTGCTGCACACAGGTGCGGGCGACTATGTGCTGCGGCGCAAACCGCCCGGTCCGCTCTTGAAATCCGCCCATGCGGTGGACCGCGAATTTCGCGTACAGCGCGCGCTCTATCACACCGACGTGCCTGTCGCGCGGGTGCATGTGCTGTGCCAAGACCCCGCGGTCATCGGCTCGGACTTCTACGTGATGGACCACGTGCCGGGGCGCAACTTTGACGAACCCACGCTCGACGGGCTCAGCCCCACGGACCGGGCCGCCGTGATCGACGACATGAACCGCGTCCTTGCCGCGCTGCACGAGGTCGATATCGCCGCCGTGGGCTTGACCGATTACGGCCCCCCCGGCCGTTACCTGGACCGGCAGGTCACGCGCTGGTCGAAACAGTACCGGGCGTCCGAGACCCAAGAGATCGCGGCCATGAACACCCTCATGCAGCGCCTCGCCGCCGAGATGCCGCCAGATGACGGCCAACGCACGCTGGTCCATGGCGACTACCGCATCGACAACATGATCTTTGAGGCCACGGGCACAAACTGCTGCGCCGTGCTGGATTGGGAGCTGAGCACAATAGGCCACCCCTATGCTGACCTCGCCTCGGTCATCATGCAGTGGCAATTGCCCCCTGGCGCACAAGGGCGCGGCCTGATGGGGATCGACCGCGCGGCCCTTGGCCTGCCATCGGATGCGGCGTTTATCGCGGCCTATTGCGCCCGTCGCGGCCTCGCGGGCATTGACCATTTCGGCTACTTCCTGGCGTTTTGCTTTTTCCGCATGGCGGCAATTATCCAAGGCGTGTTGAAGCGCGCGCTGGATGGCAACGCATCGAACCCCGAACGCGCCTTGCGGATTGGCGCCTATGTACCGGTCTTTGCCGAGAACGGGTTGAACGCGCTAGAATCGCAGTAAAACATTACCCTACGTGTCATACTTTATTCATCACATGAATTTCATTTTGCACCCGCAGCAATTGAATCCCCCTGCACCACGACGCTTGACATATCCTCAGGGTGTGCAACGCTAACCCCATCCCGGACCAAAAATACGCGCGCCAAGCGCACAATGGCCGGGACCACGTTCTAGGGAGGAACACATGCGCACATCTCACACGCTTGGCGTGATTGCGGCCCTGTCTCTGTCTGTCAGTGGACTTGCCGCCGCCGCCGACACGGTCAAGATCGCCTTTATCGACCCGCTCAGCGGCCCCTTTGCAGGCACCGGGGTCAACGGGTTGCACCAATACGAATTCGCCGCCGATGAACTGGTGAACAAGCAGGGCGGCGTTCTGGGCGGCGACATGTTCGAAATCGTCGCCTTCGACAACAAGATCAGCCCCAAGGAGTCGCTGATCCAACTGCAAGTCGCGATCGACCAAGGCATCCGCTACATCGCGCAGGGCAACTCCTCTGGCGTGGCCAACGCGCTGACCGAAGCGATCCAAAAGCACAACCGCCGCAACCCCGAGGATCGGGTGCTGTTTTTGAACTACTCGGCGGTCGACCCGGCGCTGACCAATGACAAATGCAACTTCTGGCACTTCCGCTTTGACGCAAATGCCGACATCAAGATGGACGCCCTCACAGACGTGATCGCCGCCGATGACAGCATCGAAAAGGTCTATATCATCGGGCAGGATTACTCCTTTGGCAAAGCGGTGGCCTCGGCCGCCGTGCGGTTTATCGGCGAAAAGCGCCCCGATATCGAGATCGTCGGGAACGAGTTGCACCCGATTGGCAAGGTCAAGGATTTCACCCCCTACAGCCGCAAGATCGTCGCGTCCGAGGCAGATGCGATCATCACCGGCAACTGGGGCGCCGACATGCTGGGCCTGGGCAAATCCGTGCTCGAAAACGGCTATGCGGGGCCGATCTTTACCTACTATGCCGCCGCCGATGGCATCACCGCCGCCTTTGGCGAAACCGGCGACGGCAGCGTCCGGCTCGTCGCCGAGGGGCAGATCAACCCGCCCGCCAGCGACCGCGCCGCGGCCTATTACGAGGCGTTCAAGGCCAAATACCCCGACGGCAATATCAGCCAGGCCCGCATCACAAACGTGATCGAAATGCTCGCCCGCGCCATCAACGAGGCCGGCACCGCAACGGATGTGGTCCAGGTCGCCTACGCGCTCGAAGGGATGGAGCATGAAAACCTCTGGGGCGGCACCGTCAAGATGCGCGAGGTCGATCACCAACTGATCCAAGACGTGCATATCCACGCCCATACCGACGACGGCGTGACCTTCGACTACGACAACTCCGGCTACGGGATCAAAGTCGAGGAAACAGTGACCATGGCCGCCATGGACTCCGAGACCAGCTGCAACATGCGCAGGCCCTAAAGATCACGAAACAGGGCAGGGCCACCCACGGACGGCCCCGTCCTGTTTCTTCTGACCAAAAATACCTCGGGGGTTTGGGGGCAGAGCCCCCATTCCAAAAAATAGATACTGTCGCCGTCAGGCGTCCTTGGGATCGCGCACGTTATGGACCTCATCTTCGTCAACCTGATCGATGGCCTCGTGACTGGGCTCTTGCTCTTTATGCTGTCCGCAGGGCTGACCCTGATCTTCTCGATGATGGGCGTGCTGAACTTCGCCCATGCCAGCTTCTACATGCTGGGCGCCTATTTCGCCTTCCAGATCAGCCTCGCCCTGGGCTTCTGGATGGGCCTTCTGATCGCACCCCTGATCGTGGGCGTGATGGGGGCAGGGGTCGAACGCTATGGACTTAGGCGTGTGCACCAATACGGCCACGTGCCCGAACTGATCTTTACCTTCGGCCTCGCCCTGCTGATCGAGGAGCTTGTGCAGTTCATCTGGGGCAAGAACCAGATGCCCTATGCCACGCCCGAGATCCTGCAATTCACCGCCTTCTCCATCGCGGGCAATTCGATCCCCGCCTACAAAATCTTCATGATCTTCATCTCGGTCGCGATCTTCATCGGCCTCTTGTGGGTCCTGACCCGCACCCGCGTCGGCATGATCATCCAGGCCGCGCTCACATATCCCAAGACGGTCGAGGCTTTGGGCCATAACGTGCCGCTCATCTTCATGGGTGTCTTCGGTGTGGGCACCGCGCTGGCAGGGGTCGCGGGCGTTATCGCAGGCCCCGTGCTGGGCACCTTTCCCGGCATGGCCTTCGTGCTGGGCTCTATCGTCTTCGTCACCATCGTGATCGGCGGGCTTGGCAGCCTTTGGGGCGCGCTTGTCGCCTCGCTGCTCATCGGCTGGATCACCACCTTTTCCAAGGCCTACAACCTGCGGATGGAAGACCTGCTCACGACCTTGGGCTTTACCAAGCCAGAACCGATCTGGGACAGCCCCTGGCGCGATCTTTGGAGCATCACAAGCCCGCAAGTCGCCGACATCCTGCCCTATATCCTCATGGTCCTCATTCTCATTTTCCGCCCCTACGGCCTGTTTGGAAAGCGGGACGCATGACCGACCAGTTCACCAGCAAATCCCGCGAGAGCCTCCGCGCAGGCAGCCTGATCCTGCCACTCACCCCTTGGGTCATCGCCGCCATTGCCCTGCTGATCCTGCCCTTCATCTTCACCGCCAACTCGGCGATCACGATCATGAACCAGATGGCGATCACCATCATTTTCGCGCTGGCCTACAACATGCTGCTGGGGCAGGGCGGCATGCTCAGCTTTGGCCATGCCGTCTATGCCGGAGTGGGCGGGTTTGCCTGCATGCACATCATCAACGCCGACGATTTCTTTGCCACCCTGCCGCTGCCGCTGCTGCCAATCTTCGGCGGCCTCTTCGGCATGGGCCTGGCGATGATCGTGGGTTCTTTCTCCACCCGCAAGGCGGGCACCGTCTTTGCCATGATCAGCCTCGGCGTGGGCGAGTTGATCGCGGCCTGTTCCGTCATCATCGTCGCCTTTTTCGGGGGCGAGGAAGGCATCTCAGGCGACCGCACCTACGGCTTGCCCTTCTTCGGCGTCGAGTTCCTGCAGCAGATCGAGGTCTACTACCTCATCGCCGCCTGGCTGATGATCTCGGCCGCGCTCATGTACCTCTACTCCCGCACGCCCCTGGGCCGCATGGCCAATGCCGTGCGCGACAACCCAGAACGGGCCGAGTTCCTGGGCTATTCCGCCCGCTGGGTCCGCTTCTACAGCTTCGTCGCTTCGGGCTTTTTCGCAGGCATCGCGGGCGCGCTCTTTGCCATCAATTACGAGATCCTGACAGAGGAAAACCTGAACACCACCCAGTCCGGTATCATCCTGCTGGTGACGTTCCTGGGCGGCGTCGGCTTCTTCTTTGGTCCGATCATTGGCGCCATCGTCTTCACCCTGGTGCAAACCGTGCTCAGCCTGCAGACCGAACTTTGGGGCTTCTACCTTGGCATCGTCTTCGTGGTCACGGTCATGTTCTTTCCCGGCGGGCTCGCAGGGCTGATCATGATGCACGTGCCCGCAATGCGCATGGGCCGGCTGGGCCTGCTCACCATCCCTTACCTCAAAACCCTTGGGGCAGGGGCCATCGCCTGCTTGGGCGGTGCCGCGCTGATCGAGATGATCTTTCACCTGCGCCACGCCTCGCTGGGCGATCACGACATGACGCTCTACTGGATCAGCTTCGACAGCCACACCGTGCTGCCCTGGATCATTGCGGGCGCTGTCACCGCGCTTGCCCTCTGGTACGTGCGCCGCACCGCCCCTGCGCTGGTCGAGGCTTGGAACGACGCCAACACTGCGCCCGAGGGTTCAGCATGACCGCGGCCCTCGAACTCGACGGGCTGAAAAAGTCCTTTGGCAAGACCGAGATCATCCGCGGCGTCGACCTTTCGATCGGCGCAGGTGAACGGCACGCCGTCATCGGACCCAACGGCGCGGGCAAATCCACCCTCTTCAACCTGATCACAGGCCGCTTTCCCAATTCGGGTGGCGCCATCCGCCTGCACGGGCAAGACCTCGCGGGCAAGGCCCCGTTTGAAATCAACCGCATGGGCCTCAGCCGCAGCTTTCAGATCACCAACATCTTCCCCAAGATGAGCGTGTTTGAAAACGTCCGCTGCGCGCTCCTCTGGGCACTGGGATACCGCTACAACTTCTGGTCCATGGTGGGCCGCGCGCAGGCGCTGACCGACGGTGCCGACGCGATCCTCGAGCAGATCAACCTGACCGCCCGCCGCGACCTGCCCGCAGGCGTGCTCAGCTATGCCGAACAGCGCGCGCTGGAAATCGGGATCACCATCGCAGGTGGCGCCGATGTGATCATGCTCGATGAACCCACCGCAGGGATGAGCCATTCGGAAACCGACTATATCGTCGACCTGATCCGCACCGTCACCACCGGCAAGACGCTGGTGATGGTCGAGCACGACATGGGTGTGGTCTTTGGCCTGGCCGACCGTATCTCGGTGCTGGTCTATGGCGAGATCATCGCCACCGGCACGCCAGAGGCCGTGCGCGCCAACCCCAAGGTGCAAGAGGCTTATCTGGGCGCCGCCCTAGAGGATCACTGACATGCTCGACGTCACCGACCTGCACGCCTATTACGGCAAATCCCACATCCTCCAAGGCGTCAACCTCACCATCGCCGAAGGCGAGATCGTGGCCCTCTTGGGCCGCAACGGCGTGGGCCGCTCCACCACCTGCAAGGCCGTGATGGGCGAGGTCGCACCGCACGGCTCGGTCCAGTTCAAAGGGCAGCAGATCGCCGGCAAAAAGGCGTTCGAGGTCGCCAATCTCGGCATCGGCTACGTGCCCGAAAACCGCGATATCTTCCCGGGCCTCACCACACGGCAAAACCTGATCCTCGGGCTGAAACCGGGGCAAAAGGACGGCGCAGGCCGCTGGTCGATGCAGGACATGTTCGACATGTTCGAAAACCTCGACCGCCGCGCCGATGTCGAGGCATCCGTGCTGTCCGGCGGCGAACAACAGATGCTGACCATGTGCCGCACGCTGATGGGCGACCCCGACCTCATCATGATCGACGAACCCACCGAAGGGCTGAGCCCGCAAATGGTCCAACGGGTGGCGCAACTGCTCCAAGAAATCGCGCGCCGCGGCATCGCCACACTGCTGGTGGAACAAAAGCTCTCCATCGCCCTCGACATCGCCCACAAGGTCTACGTGATGGGCCACGGTCGCGTGGTGTTCGAAGGCACGCCCGACGACCTCAAAGCCCGCGATGACATCCGCAAAGAATGGCTCGAAGTCTAAGCTCAGATGTTTCTTCTGACCAAAAATACCTCGGGGGGGGCCGCAGGCCCGGGGCGTCGTCATTGGTGCTCGAACCAATGGCGCATCCAATGACGACCCCCTAAAACATGGCGTCGCCGCCAGGCGTCCGTAGGATCACCAGACCCCTCACAACGCCGCCGCTACCTGATAGGCCGCCCGCCCTTGCAGACGCGCCACATAGGCCCGCAGATGTGGCAGATCGTCGAATGGCACGCCCACCATCTGCGCCGACATCACAGCAGAACCTGTCATGATATCCGCCATCGAAAACGCCCCCGCGAGGTACGCCGCCTCCGACAGCGCCGCCTCCACAGGGCTCAGCATGCGCCCCAAAAGCCGCTTGGCCCGGCCCGCATGCTCCTCCGACTGTCGTTCGGGCGGTAGGAAAAACGTCTCGACCATATAGGCGTTCACCGGCGGCATCAGCATACCTTCGGCATAGTGCAGCCACTGCAAATAGGCGGGAAACGCCGCGCTCTCGACCGCCGGGCGCAACCGCCCGCCGCCATGGCGCGCCGACAGGTATTCCAGGATCGCTCCGCTCTCCATCACCCGCACATCGCCATCCTCCAACAGCGGCACACGGCCCATCGGGTGCAGCGCGCGGTAGGCGGGGCTGCGCAGCGCGGGATCGGTCAGGTCATAGCGCACCAGCGTATAGTCCAGCCCCAATTCCTCCAGCATCCACGCCGCCCGCAAGGCCCTGCTTTGGGGCGCAAAGTGCAATGTCAACATCCGCAATCCTCCCTGCCGCCACGCTAGCGCCCGCGCTTTTGGCTTGGCAAGGCCGGGCAGGGCGGTATCGTCGGGCGAGACCGGAAAGGACGCCACCATGCCGCTCACCCTCGACCCCGCACGCCTTGCCCGCATCCGCCCCTGGGCGCAGGGCTATGTCGACGGTGGCAAATTCCCGGGCCTGTCGGTGCTGATCGCCCAAGGCGGGCAAGAGGTCTTCTTCGACGCGCAGGGCAGCCGTGACATCGCCAACGGCGCGCCCTTTGCCCGCGACACCGTGGTGCGCATCTATTCGATGACCAAACCGGTCACATCGCTGGTGCTGATGACGCTGGTCGAGGAAGGTAAGGTGCATCTTGATGCACCCCTGTCGCGCTTTCTGCCCGCCTTTGCCCAGCCGCGCGCCCTGCGCCCCGGCGCGCAAAGCCTCGATGACACCGCCCCCTGCGCCGTGCCCACGCTGCATCAACTGCTCACACACCGCTCCGGTCTCAGCTACCCGTTCAACCCCGGGGTCGTACCGGCCGCGATGGCCGAGGCGGACCTGCTCTTTACCCCCGCCAGCGATGCGCTTGGTGCTCAATGCGACAGGCTTGCGCGCCTGCCCCTGGCCTTTGCCCCGGGTGCGCGGTGGGAATACTCGGTCGGGATCGACGTCATCGGGCGGGTGATCGAGGTGGTGACAGGCCAGCCCTTGGATCAAGTCTTTCAAACCCGCGTGCTCGACCCGCTTGGCATGGACGACACCGGCTTTGCGGTGCGCGACGACCAGATCGACCGCTTTGCATCGCTCTACACACCGCTCGCGGGCAACGCGATGGACTTGGGCGCGACCGCGACGCGCGACGATCCTCTGCGGCTTTATGACGACGCTCAAAATTCCCCGTTTCGCCGAACCACCTGTTTCAGCGGCGGCGGCGGGCTCGTTGGCACCATCGACGACTACCTGCGCTTTGCCGAGTGCTTGCGCCAGCGGGGCGGGGGCCTCGTGTCGCCCGCCACCGCTGATTTCATGCTGTCGAACCACCTGCCCGGCGACATCGCCAGCCTTGGCCCCTCCAGCTTTGCCGAACAGCCCATGGACGGCGTGGGCTTTGGCCTCGGCGGCGCCGTGCTGCTCAGCCCCGCGCTCAGCCGCGTGCCCGGATCGCCCGGGGACTTCAGCTGGGGCGGCATGGCCTCCACCTTTTTCTGGGTCAACCGCGTGCACCACCTCACCGCCGTGCTCTTCACCCAGCTCAGCCCGTCGTCCAGCTATCCCGCCCGGGCCGAGCTGAAGGCGCTGGTGCACGGCGCGCTGATGTGAGACCCAAGCGGCAGCACCCCAAAAAGGACCCCGACAGATGAGCGACGCCCACGACACCCTGATGAACCTGCTGGCCGTCGAAGCGCTCGAGGTTGATCTCTTTCGCGGCACGGGGCAGGGGGGCGAGACACCGACGCGCATCTTTGGCGGCCAGGTCATTGGCCAGGCGTTGGCCGCGGCCTATCAAACGGTCCAGGACCGCCTTTGCCACAGCCTGCATGCCTATTTCATTCGCCCCGGCGATCCGGCGATCCCGGTCGTCTACCAGGTCGACCGCGCCCGCGACGGCGGCAGCTTTACCACCCGCCGGGTCGTGGCGATCCAGCATGGGCGGCAAATCCTCAACATGTCGGCGTCCTTCCACGTCGCCGAAGAGGGTTGGCACCACCAGCACCCCATGCCCCAAGTCGAAGGCCCCGACGCGCTGGCGGATCGAGAGACCCTGCGCCGCACCGTTGTCGATAAGATCCCCGAAAAGTACCACGAAGAATTCCTCCGCCCGCGCCCCATCGACATCCGCGAGGTCGCGCCGCGCGACTTCTTCACACCCGCGCCGATGGACGACCGCAGCCACTTGTGGTTCCGCATGTCCGAGGCGCGCGGGATCAGCCCGCAATTGCAGCACTGCCTGCTGGCCTATGCCTCTGACCTCAACCTGCTGGGCACCGCCCTGCGCCCGCACGGGCAAACCTGGTTCACCGGACGCGTCATGGCCGCCAGCCTGGATCACGCCATGTGGTTCCATGCGCCAGCCGAATTTGGCGACTGGCACCTTTATGCAATGGACAGCCCCTGGTCGGGCGGGGGCAGGGGCTATAACCGCGGCATGATCTACGACCGGCACGGCACTCTCGTGGCCTCGGTCGCCCAAGAGGGCCTCATTCGCCCCATCACGCCCAAGGGCGACGCCTAGCGATACGCCCGGTTCAGCTTGCGCATGCCCGCGATCCATCGGTCATAATCGGCGGTCTTCAGGCGCATATAGTCCAGCACCTGCGGGTGCGGCAGCACCAGGAACGTCTCGTCCCAGATCGCCGCGATACAGGCGTCCGCCGCAGCCTCCGGCTCTAGCATCCCGTCAATCGCCGCCACGTGATCCTCGAACCCTTCGGTCATCGCCGTGCGCACCGCTTGCGGGCACAGCACCGACACCTTGATCCCGTCATCGCCATGGGTTAGCGCCAACCACTCGGCCAGTCCCACAGCCGCATGTTTGGTGACCCCATAGGGCGCCGATCCCACCTGGTTCAGCAGCCCCGCGGCAGAGGCGGTGTTCAGCAAATATCCACCCCCACGCCGGATCATCCGCGGCACCACATGCCGTGCGGCCCAGACATGGGCCATCACGTTGACGTCCCAGAGCCGCTGCCAGTCCGCATCGGGCACCTCGACACCGCCTTCGGTCAGAATGCCCGCATTAGAACAAAAGATGTCGATCGGGCCCAGCTCCGCCTCAACCCGGTCAATCGCTGCCGCAATCGCGGCTTCATCGGTTACATCAACTTCGAGCGCCAACCCGCTGACAAGACGTGCTGTATCCGCAGCCCCAGTTGCGTCAACATCCAAACATGCCACCGCCCGAGCGCCTGCCGCCGCAAAGGCCAAACACAACGCCCGCCCAATCCCGCCACCGGCGCCCGTGACCACCACGACCGTGCCGTCAATGTCCATCTGCCATTCCTCACCTGATTTCAGCTGAGAGTGGCGGGCAGAGGCGGTGGAGGCAAGCGTGCCGTGGCGGAGGTGTCTTTGGGACGGTTTAGGCGCGGTATGTCGAATGGGTATCCAAAAGGCCTATAATCAACATTATGTAAAATATGGAGGTGTTAGAAAGAGCCAAAGCATTCAACCCGATCAACACCTTACACCCCAGGCTTCACCCCAGCGCGTACCCAGCGCCACGGACAGTCCGCACCGGATCGCCGCCGCCATGCTGGGTCAGTGCCTTGCGCAGACGGCCGATGTGCACGTCTACCGTCCGAGTATCCACATAGATGTCGCGGCCCCAGACCCGGTCCAACAATTGCTCGCGGCTCCAGACCCGGCCAGGCTTTTCCATAAAGGTGCTCAGCAGCCGGAACTCGGTTGGCCCCAGCTTCAGCTCGGACTGGCCGCGGGTCACCTTGTGGCTTTCGGCGTCCAGGATGATGTCGTCGAACTCCAGCCGCTGGCCCACGGTCGATGGGCGCACGCGGCGCAGCTGGCTGCGCACCCGCGCCATCAGCTCGATCACCGAATACGGCTTGACCACATAGTCGTCCGCACCCGTCTCCAGGCCGCGGACCTTGTCCACCTCTTCGGACCGGGCCGACAGCATGATGACCGGAATGCTGCGCGTCTCGGGCTTGATCTTCAGCCGCCGGCACACCTCGATCCCGCTAAGGTTCGGCATCATCCAGTCCAGTACGATAATGTCAGGCACATCCTCGTCCACCAAGAGCAACGCCTCTTCCCCGTTCTGCGCACGGCTGACGGCAAAGCCTTCGGCTTCGAGGTTGTAGGCCAGAACCTCGCGTTGCGCGGGCTCGTCCTCGACGACCAGAACGCGGGGTTGATCGACGGACATGGGGCGTGCCTCCTTAGGCTTGCAGAGAGGTCTTGTCGGCCTTGTCGCGGGCCTCGTCCGGGATCGCCCCGGTGACCAGATACACGACCTGTTCGGCGATCGACGTCACGTGGTCGCCCATACGTTCGACATTCTTGGCGATGAAATGCAGGTGCATACAGGCGGTGATGTTGCGCGGGTCTTCCATCATGAATGTCAGGAATTCGCGGAACAGCGCGTTGTACATCTGATCGACATCGCGGTCGCGGTCGATGACATCCTGCGCCAGCTCGGCATCGCGCGCCACATAGGCATCCAGCGCGTCCTTCAGCATGCGTTCGACCTCTTTGGCCATGCGCCGCAGGGCGCCGGCGCTGTCATTGACGGGCGCCATCTGCGACAGAACGCTGGTTCGCTTGGCCAGGTTTTTGGCATAGTCGCCAATACGTTCCAGGTTGGCGCTCACCTTGATGATGCTCAGCACCAGGCGCAGATCGATGGCCGTGGGTGCACGCAGGGCGATGACGCGCGCGGCCTCTTCGTTGATCATCTCTTCGAGATCGTCGATGGTCTTGTCGGCCTTGCGCACCCGCTCGGCCCGCTCTTCGTCGCGGGTCTCTAGGCTGACAGCGGCCTCGAGGATCGCGTTTTCGACGAGGCCACCCATCTTCATGATTTGCGCTTGAATCGCTTCTAGGTCCCGGTCAAAGGCCGAGGCGATGTGTTGGTCATTCATCGGAATGCTCCTTAGCCGATCCGGCCAGTGATGTAACTTTCAGTGCGGGGATCTTCGGGGTTGGTAAAGATCTTGCCCGTCTCACCATACTCCACCAGGTTGCCCAGGTGGAAAAAGGCTGTCTTTTGGCTGACGCGCGCGGCCTGCTGCATCGAGTGGGTGACGATCACGACCGAATAGCTTTCGCGCAGCTCGTCAATCAACTCTTCCACCTGTGCTGTCGCGATGGGGTCAAGGGCCGAACACGGCTCGTCCATCAACAGCACCTCAGGCTCGGTCGCGACCGCGCGGGCGATGCACAGACGCTGCTGCTGGCCCCCCGACAGGCCCGTGCCAGGCGAATGCAGCCTGTCCTTGACCTCGTTCCAGATGGCACCGCGGCGCAGAGACTTTTCGACGATGTCGTCCAGGTCCGCCTTGTTCTTGGCCAGGCCGTGGATGCGGGGGCCGTAGGCCACGTTGTCGTAGATCGACTTGGGAAACGGGTTCGGCTTTTGAAACACCATTCCCACCTTGGCGCGCAGCTGCACCGGGTCGACCTTGGCGTCATAGATGTCTTCGGCGTCGATCAGGATATCCCCTTCGACCCGGCAGACATCAATTGTGTCGTTCATCCGGTTGATACAGCGCAGAAACGTCGACTTGCCGCAGCCCGACGGGCCGATGAAGGCGGTGACCGTCTTGTCTTCGATATCGACGCTGACGTCCTTGATGGCATGGGTGTCGCCGTAAAAGACCTGTACGTCCTTGGCCGCGATCTTGACCTCGTTTGTGTCCACGTCTCTCTCCACAATTCTCATGTCGTTCATGGTCGGCCCCCTACCAGCGGCGTTCAAAGCGGCGCCGCAGGATCACGGCGATGGTGTTCATGGTGATCAAGAACAGCAGCAGGATGATGATGCCACCCCACGCCTTCTCGTAAAAGCCCGGATCGGCGCGGCTGGCCCAGGTATAGATCTGCGCAGGCATGGCCGAGTTTGCATCGGTAAAGCCCGAGATAAAGCCATCAGGATATTCGCGCGCAACAAACCCAACCATCCCGATCAGCAGCAGCGGCGCGGTTTCGCCCAACGCTTGGGCGAGGCCGATGATGGTGCCGGTCAGGATGCCCGGCATCGCCAGGGGCAGCACGTGGTGAAACACCGACTGCATCTTGGACGCGCCAACGCCCAGGGCCGCATCACGGATCGACGGCGGCACCGCCGCCAGTGACGCGCGGGTCGAGATGATGATCGTGGGCAGCGTCATCAGCGTCAGTACCAGACCACCCACCAGGGGCGCGGATTGCGGCAGGCCCGCAAACTGAATGAACACAGCAAGGCCCAGGATACCAAACACGATTGACGGCACCGCGGCCAGGTTCGAGATGTTGACCTCAATCAGGTCTGTCCAGCGGTTCTTGGGCGCGAATTCTTCTAGATAGATTGACGCGGCCACCCCGATGGGCAGCGACAGGAACAGCACCACCAGCATCATGAAAAACGACCCGATGACCGAGGCGCCGAGGCCCGCACCGCCGGGGTTGTCCACGCCCGAATCCGTTCCGGTGATAAAGTTCCAGTTGAACGCCCCGTGGATGATGCCCGCGTCTTCCAGCGCATCCACCAGGTCCAGGTCGGTCTGCTGCAGGAACCGGCTGTCCACCAGGCTCTCACGTGTGATGCGCCCGTTGCGATAGCCGTCAACGCGCGATGATGCGGCCAACTCAAAGCTGACCGGCTGGTCAAGCTGGTCGGGATTCTCTTGGAAATAGGCGCGGATGGTGCCACCCGGCTTGCCCACGATGCGCTCGATCGCGTCGCCGTCGAACTCAACCTGCAGGCCCGAGGCCTCCAACTGCCCGGTCAGCGCGTTGACAAAGATGCGCTCGTATTCGCGCGTCTTCAGCATCTTGCTCTCGGCCTCGTCAAACTCGGCCTGGGTCAGCGTGAATTCAATGTCCATAACCGTCTGGGTAAAGGCCGGCAGGCCCGACCGCAGGATCGAGGCAAAGAGGAACACCAGGAACAACAGCCCCACGCTGATGGCGGCGATGCCATACATGCGGAACCGCTTTTCCGCGGCGTTGCGCTTGCGGGTGCGGGCGTCGGTGACGGAAAGCCCATGCTTGGGCGTTGCGGCGCTGTCCATGCTTGCATCGGTCATTAGTCGTACTGCTCCCGGTATTTGCGCACGATATAAAGGGCGAAGACGTTCAGACCGAGGGTCAGCACAAACAGTGTCATCCCCAGGGCAAAGGCCACCAGCGCCTCGGGCGAGGCAAAGTCGGCGTCGCCCGTCAGCTGGCTCACGATCTTGGCGGTGATGGTCGTCATCGCCTCAAACGGGTTCAGGCTTAGCCGGGCGGCGGCCCCTGCCCCCAAGACCACGATCATCGTCTCACCAATCGCGCGGCTCGCCGCCAGCAGGATCGCACCAACGATCCCCGGCAAAGCGGCAGGCAGGACCACCTGGCGGATCGTCTCGGACTGCGTGGCACCCAGGCCATAGGAGCCGTCGCGCATCGCCTGCGGCACCGCGTTGATGATGTCATCGGACAGCGAACTGACAAAGGGGATCAACATGATGCCCATCACCAAACCCGCGGTCATCACCGCCGTCCCGCCTGACATCCACCCGACAGTGTTGTTGCCAAAAACGGACACCAGCAGCGGGCCGACAGTCAGCAGCGCAAACAGACCGTAAACGATGGTCGGGATACCCGCGAGGATCTCGATCAACGGCTTGGCGATGCTGCGCACACGGGGGCTGGCATATTCCGACAGGTAGATGGCGGAAAACAGACCCACAGGCACCGCAACCAGCAGCGCGATGATCGAGATATAGAACGTGCCCCACAACAGCGGCAGCACCCCCAGGTCAGACGCTCCACCGCGCCCGGAGAAGCTGGGCGCCCAGTTCAGGCCGAAAAAGAATTCGGATGCCGGGTATAGGCGGAAAAATTCGATAGTGTTGAACAACAGCGCAAAGAGGATGCCGATGGTTGTCAGGATTGCAACCGAGGCGGCAAACATCAACAATGCCAGTATACCCTGCTCCACCACATTGCGGGCGCGGTAATCTGCCTGCGACTGGGTATAGGAATAGCCCGCGCCGCCCAAGGCAATCAGCAGCACAACGATGCTCATGATCAAATAGCCGGTGCCGTTCATGCTGCGATAGGCCTGCGCGCCGCGCAGTACTTCGGAGGTCACGTTCGACCCCAGCGCGACACCCACATCGCCCAGGCGGTCACGTACATCCGTGAACTCGGTGCGGATCGAGCTGGCCTGATCGCGCGTCATCGCGCCCTCGCGCACGGCCACGTCCAAACCGTCCGCCACACGGCGCACATCCGACATCACCAGGCCCATAGAACTGCCCTCGGCGACGGCACTTTCGGGCAGCATGTCCAGCACGCGGGAATTGACGACAAAGGGCTGCACCAGCAGCCAAACGATCAGCACCGCAAAGGCGGGCACGACCGTCCACATGGCGACATTGGCGCCATAATATGTGGGCAAGGAATGCAAATCGCGGCTGTCACCGCCGGCACTGGCCAACGCCCGCTGGCGCCCCAGAACATAGCCGATCACGGCAACTGCAAGAATAATGAGGACGAGCCAGGAAAGAGGCATGGCGGCTCCGATGCTGCAAGACGGGGTGCAGGCGCTCTGTCAGCAGGGCAAGAGTGCGAGGCGTAAAAAAGGCAAAAGATGGGGATGGCGCGAACGCCACCCCCGAAAGCGTGGGGGCGCTTAGCTTGCGCCGCCCATTGTGGCTTCGTTGGCCACGGCGTCTTGGGTCGCCGACAGCTCGGGGTCGGACACCAGGCCGTAGGCCGCCAGCGGGCCGTCGGGGCCAGCCACATCGTCAGAGATGAAGAACGATGCGAACTCTTTCAGGCCGGGGATCACGCCGATATGCGCTTTCTTGACGTAGAAGAACAGCGGACGCGACACAGGGTATTCACCGGTCGAGATGGTCTCGGTCGACGGAGCAACACCGCCCATGGTGGCGACCTTCAGCTTGTCTGTGTTGTTCTCGTAGAACGCCAGACCAAAGATGCCGATGCCGTTGGGGTTGGCGTCGATGCGCGCCAGGGTCTCGGTGTAGTCGCCGTCGATGTCGACCGACTTGCCGTCCTGACGCACGTCGATGCATGCATCCTCGGCGTCGTCCTCGGACATGCCGCCAGCCATCATGGCTTCCATTGCGCCTGTTGCTTCGCAGCCTTCCAGCAGCACCTTGTCTTCGAACACTTCACGTGTGCCGTGCTTGGTGCCGGGGATGAATGCCACGATGTCAGCGGCGGGCAGGTCGCCGTTGAAATCGGCCCACTGCTGGTGCGGGTTGTCAACGATGGCGCCGTCGACCAGGACCTTGGAGCCCAGGGCGTTGAAGATGTCGGCAGGCTGGAACGCGGTATAGGCAGGACCGTCGATTTGGCTTGCGAACACGATGCCATCATAGCCGATGCGCACTTCGATGATGTCGGTCACACCGGCGTCGGCGCAAGCGGCGATCTCTTTGTCGCGGATTTTGCGCGATGCGTTGGCGATGTCGATGGTGTTTTCGCCGACACCTTCACAGAACCGCTTGAGGCCCGAGGACGAGCCGCCGGATTCAACAACCGGTGTGGGGAAGTCAAAGTTTTCGCCAAAGGCTTCGGCAACGATCGAGGCGTAGGGCAGAACGGTCGACGAACCGGCGACTTGAACCTGGTCACGCGCCACAGCGGCGGTTGCAGCAACGGCCGAAATGGCCAGCGCCGATGTGGTGAGTTTCACAAAGGACATGAATGTCTCCTGACTGAGCATTTGTGTGGTGATCCCCCCCATGGGAACCTTAGCCGCCGATTTAGGCGACTTGGACGCAGCTTTTGTGACAGGTTTGTAACAGCTTGATGACAATAGACAGGTTTCGCCAAAGTAAGTTCGTTTCTCACCGAAACTCCTCGTAAGATACTGTTATAAAATGATATTAATATTTGTCCGTCTGGTCGACAACTTGACCAAGGCGGGCCAAATCGCCCGCCGCAGGCTACGTTCCGCGCCAGCGTTAAGAATCGTTGCGGCTCAATACCTTGCCCTGCCCTTACGGCATCCTGTGCGCCCCAAGGCCCGGCGGCGTCAGCGTTGGGTCACCGGTGCAATCTGCACGTGTGTCGGCAGGATCACGGTAAAGGTCGCGCCCTCGCCCAGCACACTTTCGACCCGCAGACGCCCGCGATGGCGGTTGATGATGTGCTTGACGATGGCCAGGCCCAGCCCGGTGCCGCCCAGGGCGCGGCTGCGGTGGTCGTCGCCGCGGTAAAACCGTTCCGTCAGACGCGGCAGGTGCACAGGGTCAATGCCCGGCCCATAGTCGATCACCTGCACCCGCGCCCCCGGCGCGCGCAGCACCGCCTCGCGCGGGCTCAGCGTCATACGCAGGGTCACGCGGCCCCCTGATCCACCATATTTGATCGCGTTCTCAATCAGGTTGGTAAAGACCTGTTTCAGCTGGTCAGCATCGCCGTTCATCTGCACCTGCGGCACGTCGAAATCCGCCTCGAGCGTGACCCCCGCCTCGCTTGCCAGCGCCCGCAGCGTGCGCAGGGTCGAATCGAGCACGTCGTTCAGCACGACCGTGTCGCGCGGGCGCACCCGCTCGTCGCCCTCGACCCGGTTCAGCGACATCAGGTCGCCCACCAGCCGGTTCATCCGCTCGGCCTCGTCCTGCATGATGTCCAAAAATCGTTCCGCCGCTGCAGGATCATTGCGCGCAGGCCCGCGCAAGGTCTCGATAAATCCCATCAGCGCGGTCAGCGGCGTGCGCAGCTCGTGACTGACATTGGCCACGAAATCCCGGCGCATCTGGCTCGCTTGCTCGACATGGGTGATGTCCTCATAGACCAGAACCGCGGCCCCTGCCCCGCTGCGGCCCACACCCGGCACGGCCCGCACGCTGACGCGGAACGTGGTGTCCTGCGCGCCGTCATTGCCCAGAAACTGCGTCATGCGCGGGCGTCCGTCCTGCAACGTGGCTTCGATCGCGTCCAGCAGCGCAGGCTGGCGCAGCATGGTGACATAGTTGCGCCCCAGTGCCTGCTGCCCGATCAGGGTCAACGCCTCGGCATTGGCGGCCACGATCCGCTCGCTGCCGTCGATGGCCAGAGCGGGCAACGGGATGGCGGCCAGGATGGCGTCCAAGGTGTCGTTGCCCATGCCCGCCCCCTAGCCCGCTGCGGCCTGGACGGCGGCGCTGAATACCTCGCACAGCGCCTCCGGGTCCTCCAACCCGACCGACACGCGAAAGAACCCCTCGCTCATGCCCAACTCGGCCCGTTTCTCGGCGCTCAGCGCCCGGTGGGACGACGAGGCGGGATGCGAGATCGTCGTGCCCACATCGCCCAGCGTCGGGGCAAAGCTGAGGCCTTCTGCCCCCCGCGCCAGCGCATTTGCCGCCGCCCGGTCGCCCGCAATCTCGAAACTGACCATGTTGCAATACTGCCCTTTCAACAACGCCTCGGCCGCCACATGATCAGGATGATCCCGCCGTCCGGGATAGATCACCCGCGTGACCCCCGGCAGCGTGCCCAAATGGTCGGCCAGCCGCGCCGCCGTGGCCTGCGCCCGGTCATAGCGCAGATCGAAACTCAGCATTCCCCGCTCGCACAGCCAGCAGTCAAACGGGCTGGGCGTCATGCCCGTCGTCACCGAAAAGACGCGCAGCCGGTCGTTCACGGCCTTGTCCCGCGCCGCGACATAGCCCAGCATCACATCCGAATGGCCCGACAGCAGCTTTGTCAGCGAATGAATGACCACATCCGCCCCGTGATCAAAGGCGCGGAACGCCCGTGGGGTGGTAAAGGTGTTGTCGATGACCAGCAGCACGCCGGCCTCGCGCGCCAGCGCCGACAGCCCCAAGATATCCGCCACGCGCAAGGTTGGGTTCGACACCACCTCGACCAGGATCAGCCGCGTCTCGGGCCGCAGGGCGGCGCGCACCGCATCCACATCGCCGGGGTCCACCAGCGAGGTCGCGATGCCCAGGCGCGGCAGGTCCTCGGTCATCATCCGCAGCGACCGCCCATATAGCGTGCTGGCCCCGATCACATGATCCCCGGCCTGCGTCAGGCCCAGCAGTACCGCCGACACCGCCCCCATGCCGCTGGATGTCAGCACACCCAGATGCGGCGCACCCTCCATCCGGTCCACGGCCCGGGCGACGACATCGGCATTGGGATGCCCCTCACGGCTATAGGTATAGCCGTGCAGATCGCCCTCGTATTGCTGGTCCAGCATGTCCGGCGTGTCCGACGCATAGACAACCGACGGGCTCAGCGGCGTCACGACAGGGCGCGAGGCGCTGTCGGGCAGCGGCGTGGGGCGCATCAGCGACCCTTTCGAATTCGAGATCATTCCAGAAACTCCGTATGATACATGGCCGTGCTATACGTGATGTCGACGCTCAGCCAGCAGGGCCGCGGCAGGTGCGCGCCCATCAGGGCCACCAGGTCGCGTTGCAGGGCGGCGGTAAACGCAGCCCCCCGGTGCGGCTTGGCCAGCAGCGCGACGCTGGCCTTCAGATGGGTGTGCAAGAACACGGGCGCGGGATAGGCCCGCCCCTTGGTCACGCCCGCCTCGGCGTCATGGCGCAGGATGCAGGCCTCTACCTCCGCCAGGATGGCGCGGGCGTCGATGTCCAGGTCCGACGAATAGCTCAGCGCGCAATGGGGCATCAGTCCGCAACCACCTGCATCTCGTCGCGAAAGCGGCGCATGTTCTGTTGGTAATGCAAGGCCGAGGCGCGCAAGCCCTGGATCGCCTGATCGTCAAGCTGGCGCACCACCTTGCCGGGCACACCCATCACCAGCGACCCATCGGGGATCTCCTTGCCCTCGGTGATCAGCGCACCGGCCCCGATCAGGCAGTTCTTGCCGATCTTGGCCCCGTTCAGCACCGTGGCCCCCATCCCGATCAGGCTGTTGTCACCAATCGTGCAGCCGTGCAGCATCACCTTGTGCCCGATGGTGCAGCCCGCCCCGATGGTCAGGGGAAAGCCCATGTCGATATGCATCACACAGTTTTCCTGCACATTCGTGCCGGTGCCGATGCGGATCTCTTCGTGGTCCGCACGGATGGTGCAGCCGAACCAAACGCTCGCCGCGGTCTCCAGCACCACCTTGCCGATCAGGTTGGCATCGGGCGCCACCCAGGTGTCGTCTGCGATCTGCGGGCGGTCGTCGCCCAAGGCATACAGGGTCATTCCAGCTCCTCGAATTGGGTCTGCAGGGTGCGCACATGGGCCGTCAGGTCCGGCTGCTGCAAGCGGCGCAACCGGGTGGCAGAGATGATGGTTTTCAACTGCGCCTCGGTCTGGTCCAGATCGTCATTGACCAGCACAAAATCATAGCTGTCCCAGCGGCTGATCTCGTCCCAGCTTTTGCGCATGCGCTTGGTGATGACGGCGGCGCTGTCCTGCGCGCGGCTTACCAGACGGCGGTGCAGTTCAGTGATCGACGGCGGCAGCAAAAAGACCGACAGCGTATGCGCGCCCAGGGCCGAATTGCGGATCTGCTGCGCGCCCTGCCAGTCGATGTCGAACAGAACGTCATGGCCGGTATCAATCGCCTCTTGCACCGGCGCCTGGGGCGAGCCGTAGAAGTTGCCGAACACATGCGCATGTTCCAGCATCGCGCCATCGGCGACCATGCCCTTGAACGCGGTCTCGGTGGTGAAATGGTAATGCTGCCCATCCACCTCGCCCGGGCGCGCCGCCCGCGTCGTGGCCGACACGGAAAAGACGATGTCGTTGTCCCAGGCGCGCAAACGGCCCGCCAGCGTGCTTTTGCCCGCGCCCGAGGGCGAGGACAGGATGATCAAAAGGCCGCGGCGTTTCGAGGGGGACATATCCATCGCTTTATTCCACGTTCTGCACTTGCTCGCGCATCTGGTCGATCAGCGCCTTCAGGGCCAGCCCCGTGGTGGTCAGCGCGGCGTTCTGCGCCTTGGAACACAAGGTGTTGGCCTCGCGGTTGAACTCTTGCATCAGGAAATCCAGCTTGCGGCCCACGGGCCCGCCCTCTGCCAGCAGGTTACGGGCGGCGGCCACGTGGGTGTGCAGCCGGTCGATCTCTTCGGTGACATCCGCCTTGACCGCCAGCAGCGCCAGCTCTTGCGCCACGCGGTCGGGGTCGGCGCCGTCGGTATTGTCCAGCACGCGTGCCAGGTTGCGGCGCAGCGCTTGGGCCACCTCGTCTTTGCGCGCTTCGGCTAGCGTGGCGGCCTCTTCGGTCAGCGCCGCCACCTCATCCAACTGCCCGGTCAGCACCTCCGCCAGCGCTGCCCCTTCGGTCTGACGCATGGCGTCAAAGGCCTCGAGCAGTGGCGGCAGTGCCGCGATCAGGGCCGCGCGCAGCGGGGCGGGATCGTCCTGCGACACCCCCTGCTCCATCACACCGCGCATCATCGCGATATCCGTGGCCCGCGACGGGGCCAGCGACAGGCCGCGCTCCATCGCCTCGGCCTCGATCTCGAGCAGCGCGGCGATCATTGCACGCATCTGCGCGCCGTTCAGCGCCACCGAAACCGCCGCATCGTCGCGCGTCACGCGCAGCGACAGGGTCACATTGCCCCGCTTGGCGTGGGCCGCCACCAGCGGGCGCAACGCCGCCTCTAGACCGTCGATCCAGTCGGGCACCCGCAGGCGCAAATCCAACCCCTTGCCGTTGACGGCGCGGATGTCCCAGGCCCAGCGAAACGCCTCGAACGCGCCCGTTGCCGCCGCAAATCCGGTCATCGATCGCAAAGGCGCCGCCGCGGGGCTGTCTCGTGTGGTTTTGCTCATGCTCCAGCCTTTAGGCCTTCGCCCTGCGTGGGGCAAGCCAAAGGCGGCGCCGCGCAGGCCCCAGGCCAGGTTAACCAAATGCTAAGAATTCGCGCCCGGGACAGATCAAATTTGATACGTATTGCTCGCGGCCAGATCCCTTGAATAACAACAGGATCGCAGGCGCTGCACGGCACAAGGACGCAGGCAATGGACAAATCAGACCGGAACCCCCACAATATTCTCACAATGACAGAATTTCGCGCAGAAGTTGGATATTCCGCTATCTCCCAGGTCGAAGCCTATTGGGAAGGGCTGCGCGGCGCGCGGTTGATGCCCAAGCGATCCGAGATTGATCCGCGCGGAATCGAATCCGCTCTCGAATACACCTTTGTGCTGGAACGCATCGCCCCCGGCATGGCCCGCATCCGCATCGCGGGCAGCCATCTCAGCGACTTGATGGGGATGGAGGTGCGGGGTATGCCGCTTACCTCGCTCATCACCCCGCCCTGCCGGCGCCAGATCAACGACGTTCTCGAGGATGTCTGCCAGCGTCCCGCCGCCTGCGAGCTGCGCTTGAATGCCGAAACCACGGTCACCAAACCGCATCTCGACGCGCGCCTCCTGCTTTTGCCGCTGAAAAGCGATCTGGGCGATGTCAGCCGCATCCTGGGCTGCATGGTCGCGCAAGGCGAGATTGGGCACACCCCCCGCCGCTTTGACGTGGTCGGCGCCAAGATCCGCCCGATCTCGGCCCCCTCGACCGTGCCCGCGCCGCCCAAGCCCGTCAAAACACCCGACCGGGCAGAGGCCAGGGAAAAGGCCCAAGGCTTTGCCGAGGCGCCCGCCGCCTTCGAATCCCACACGCCGCGGCCTGACGTGCCCTATCTGCGCGTGGTCAAATCCGAGGACTAGGCCGCCCAAGTCCCAGACGTAAAAAAGGCGCCCCAAGCCATCAGCCCAGGGCGCCTTTCTCATTTCAAACCAATGATTTAGACAGCCGCCCGCGTGTTCGACCGCTGTGCGCGCAGGTTCGACAACTCTTCGGCCACAAGGAACGCGAGTTCAAGCGACTGTGACGCGTTCAGGCGCGGATCGCAGGCCGTGTGATAGCGGTCGCTCAGGTCCTCTTCGGTCACCGCGCGCACACCACCGGTGCATTCGGTCACGTCCTGGCCCGTCATCTCGAAATGCACCCCGCCGGGCACCGTACCTTCGGCGGCGGACACGGCAAAGAACTCGCGCACCTCGCGAAGCACCGACTCGAACGGCCGCGTCTTGTACCCGGTCGACGACTTGATCGTGTTGCCATGCATCGCATCGCAAACCCAAACGACATTGGCGCCTTCTTCGCGTACGGTCTTGATCAGGCGCGGCAGATGCTCGCCCACGCTGCCTGCACCAAAGCGCGCGATCAGGGTCAACCGGCCCGCCTCGTTTTCGGGGTTCAGCTTGGCCAGCAGCACCTTCAGGTCGTCGCTGGTCATGCTGGGCCCGCATTTCAGGCCGATGGGGTTTTGCACACCGCGCGCAAACTCAACATGCGCACCATCCGGCTGCCGCGTGCGGTCGCCGATCCAGATCATGTGACCCGACCCGGCCAACCACTTGCCCGAGGTGCTGTCGACGCGCGTCAGCGCCTCTTCGTATTCCAGCAGGAGGGACTCGTGGCTGGTATAGAACTCCACCGTCGAAAACTCGTGCGTGGTGTCCGCGTCGATGCCCGCCGCGGCCATAAAGTCGATGGTATCCTGAATGCGCGTCGCAATCTCGCGGTACTTCTCCGCCCCCGACCCGTCGGTAAAGCCCAAGGTCCAGGAATGCACCATGTTCATGTCGGCAAAACCGCCCGTCGAAAAGGCGCGCAGCAGGTTCAGCGTGGCAGCGGCCTGGGTATAGGCCTGCAACATCTTCTTGGGGTCGGGAATGCGCGCCTCGGGCGTGAAATCCAACTCGTTGATGATGTCACCGCGATAGCTGGGCAGCTCGATCCCGTTCACCGTCTCGGTCGGGGCCGAACGCGGCTTGGCGAACTGGCCCGCCATCCGGCCCAGCTTGATCACCGGCACCTTGGCGCCATAGGTCAGCACCATCGCCATCTGCAACATCACCTTGAACGTGTCGCGGATGCCGTCGGCGCTGAACTGGTCAAACGCCTCGGCACAATCGCCGCCCTGCAACAGGAACGCATCACCGCGCGATGCGTCGGCCAGATGTGCCTTCAGCCGCCGCGCCTCGCCCGCAAACACCAAAGGAGGATATTTCGAGAGCTGCGCCTCAACCGCGTTCAGCGCCGCAGTGTCGGTATAATCGGGCATCTGAACCCGGGGCTTGGCGCGCCAGTCAGATTTTGTCCAATCGCTCATCTTTTTTCTCCGAAAAACTGTTAGCGGTCCCATCACCGCCGCGCCTCTATACAAAAGCCACCCGCCCGTGACCATATCTCAATTGCGCCCTCTTGACGTAGGGTTTGGCCCATGCTCAAGGTGCGCGTCAGGCTGAAAACCCCGCGGCTGTGCGCGCACACCCGCCCCATAGGATCATTGCCGCGATGCCCCAACCGCGCCCGGCCGCACAGACCCGCCAAGAGGTCGAAAAACCCAAACGCTATGTCTTTGTCTTGCTCGATAACTTCACGCTGCTGTGCTTTGCCGCTGCGTTGGAAAGCTTGCGCATCGCCAACCGCATGGCCGAACGCCAGCTTTACAGTTGGACGATCCTGGGCGAAGGGGGCGATGTCGCCTATTCCTCGGCGGGCACCGGATTCAAGCTCGATGGCGATCTGGGTGAGGTTGGGCGCGACGACGTGGTGATGATCTGCGGCGGCATCGACGTGCAGGCCGCCACCACCAAACGCGTCCTGGGCTGGCTGCGGCGCGAGGCACGCAAGGGCGTGCCGGTCGCTGGCCTGTGCACCGCCGCCTATACCCTGGCCAAGGCCGGGCTGCTGGACGGGAAAAAGGCGACGATCCACTGGGAAAACCAGGACAGCTTTGCCGAAGAGTTCCAAGAGGTCGAACTGACCAAATCCGTCTTTGTCGTCGATGACAAGCGGCTGACGACCGCGGGCGGCACCTCGTCCATTGACCTGATGCTCAAGCTGATCGCCGATGACAATGACGAACAGCTGGCCAATGCCGTGGCCGATCAGCTGATCTATTCCTCGATCCGCACCGATCAGGACACCCAGCGGCTGTCCGTGCCCACCCGCATCGGCGTGCGCCACCCGAAGCTGAGCCAGGTCATCCAGATCATGGAGCAAAACATCGAGGAACCGATCAGCCCTTCGATCCTGGCCAAGGATGTCGGCATGTCCACGCGCCAGCTGGAACGGCTCTTTCGCCGCTACCTCAACCGCTCGCCCAAGCGCTACTATATGGAACTGCGTCTGCAGAAGGCGCGCAACCTGCTGATGCAAACGGATATGAGCGTGATCAACGTGGCGCTGGCCTGCGGCTTTGCCTCGCCCTCGCATTTCTCGAAATGCTACCGCGCGCATTACGACACGACCCCTTATCGCGAACGTGGCACGCACGCCTCGAGGCTGTCGATCTAGGGCGCGCTACGCCCGCCCGGTTGGATCGTATCTGCTGGCTTTGGGTGTCCTGAGTCGCAGGCGCAGGCCCTGACAAAGGGTGCGCATAAACACTTCCCGTATCGCGGGCAGTGTCGGTACAAAAGCCATACACTTGCTGTACAGTTTCTGTAGTTCTGCGGACCGCATCCATACGTGATCGTATTAACCTTCTTGCCGCGACCGCTGAAACCTGCGATTTTGGGTGCGCGTTTGCACGCGACCGCTGCCAGGTCTTCTGTACAATATTTTGAGTAATTGGTTCTGTTCCGATGGCTTTACACGACCCTCAAAACCCGCGCCACGGGCGCATCTTTGAACTGCTCCGGCAAACCGACGCTGCCGTCGATGTGACCTATACGGTCCAAACGGTGGAGGCGCCCGTGGACATCGACGCGCTCAAGCATGACGCCCTGCGGTCTTGGGACCGCGCGGATGGCTCACCCCTCCGCGCGAAAGCCGGTCGCCACCACAAACTTTTCTGAACTGTCAGCTCGCGATGCGGGCGGTTTGACGTTGGCCACCTTGGTAAAGCGTTGTTTTAACAGCTTTTGCAGGCTGCCTTCGGCGCCGCCTGCCAGCACCTTGGCGACGAATGTGCCGCCCTCGTCCAGCACGTCAAAGGCGAAGTAAGCCGCCGCCTCGCACAGAGAGATGATGCGCAAGTGGTCGGTCTGCTTGTGCCCAGAGGATGCCGCGGCCATGTCCGACATCACCACATCCGCCTTGCCGCCCAGCCAGTCCTTGACCTTCTGATCGGCGTCATCCTCCATGAAATCCAGCTGGTGTAATTCGCACCCCGCAATGGGCTCCATCTCTTGCAGATCGATACCCAGAATGGTGCCCTGCGCCTTGCCCGATTTCTCGCCCAGCACGTTGCAGCGTTTGACCGCCACCTGGCACCAGCCGCCGGGGGCCGCGCCCAGATCAACGACCCGCGCGCCAGGCACGAGAAAGCGGAATTTATCGTCCAACTCCAGTATCTTATAGGCTGCACGCCCGCGATAGCCCTCGGCCTGGGCGCGCTTGACATAGGGATCATTCAGCTGCCGCTGCAACCACCGGGTCGAGGACAGCTTGCGCCCCCGCGCGGTCTTGACCTTGACCTTCAGCTCGCGCTGCCCGCGCCCGGATGTGTTCTTGCCTGTCGGGGTCTTGGCCACCGCATTGTCCCTTTCATGTCGCCTGTGCGCTCACATAAGACACCGCGCGCCGAAATGCACCCCGGCTCAGGCCGACTGATCCTCCAGCACGCCATCGGCGCTCATCTGCGCATAAAGCAGCCCCTCTCGCAGCCCCCGGTCCGCCACCGACAGCCGGTCGGTCGGCCAGCACCGCATCAACGCTTGCAAGATCGCGGCCCCCGACATGATCAGCGCGTGGCGGTCCGACCCGATCCGCGGATCCGCCCGCCGCCCGCCGGGACCCATGGTCAGATAAGACCGGATGACCGCATCAATCTGCGCACTGGTCATGCGCAGCCCGTCCACCTTGGTCCGGTCATACCGGCGCAGGCCCAGATGTGACGCAGCCACGGTCGTGACCGTGCCAGAGGTGCCAACGATCTGAAAACGCTCGGTTTGTTCGGTCGCGTGATAGGGGGAAAAGTCGGAGAGATGCTCTTCGAAATACCAGCTCATCAACGCGAACCTTGCCGCATCGTCGTCCACATCATTGAACTGCTCGCGCAAGGTTGCCACGCCCAGGGGCACGCTGATCCAATCTACCACCTTGGCCTCGGGCACGGTAGACACCGCTTGGACAAAGCCGGAATGCAGGCGCATGATCGCCTGCGGCCGGTCCGCGCGCGGCACAGCCGCAAGGTCGATCCACACCAGTTCCGTCGACCCACCGCCGATGTCTACCACCAGCAGGTTTTCCGTCTTGGGGCTGACCAGCGGCGCGCAGGAAATCACCGCCAGCCGCGCCTCTTCCTCGGGTTTGATAATGTCCAGGCGCAGGCCCGTCTCGCGCTGCACCCGCGCGATGAACTCCTTGGCATTGACCGCGCGGCGGCACGCCTCGGTCGCGACCAGGCGCATGCGCTTGACCTTGTGGCGCTTGAGTTTCTGCTGACAAATCCGCAGCGCCTGCACCGTTCGCGTCATCGACCCGCGCGACAGCTTGCCCGAGTGTTCGAGGCCAAGCCCCAGCTGCACCGATTTCGAGAAACTGTCGACAACATGAAACCCCGCGCCTCGCGGCTCGGCGATCAGCATACGACAACTGTTGGTGCCCAGATCCAGCGCGGCATAAAGCTCGGGCGATCCTGGGGCACGCGGCACGGACTGAGGGCCTTGGGGGGCCTCTCGCTTCTTCAGCGCGCCCGCACCATGGGGACGCTTTGGCGCCATCTTTTGCGCCTTTCATATCGGGTTAGCGCAACGATATGTTCTATGATGCATCCGTGCAAGAGGCACGGCGCGCCAAAGGCTTACACAGCTTGCGATTGCGCCCGGCATTCAATGCAGATCATTCAATGCAGATCAAAGGGCGGATCGGGGTAAAACGTTTTAAGAAACGCATATTCCTGCGCCAGCCACGGACGCAGCGCAGCGCAGGTGGCAGGTGCCAGGTCATCCGCGCTCAGCCGCGTGCTGCTGGTGTTTTCGCGGTGCAGCACCACCTCTGTCTCGGTCCAGGCGCTCAGATCGCGCGCCAGGTCTGCCAACGCCTCGACGCGGTAGACCTCGGCATAGACGTCCAGCTTGGGACCGGTGAACAGCCACGTGTGGCTGGCATGGTGCTTGATCACCGACGCGGCCTCTCGGTACTGCGCAAGATGGGTAAAAAAGAAATCCGGGTCCGGGTCCACCGGCAGGCCCAGATAGCCCGCCCGCAGCTTGGGGCTGTTGCGCAGCTCGCGCCGTTCGACCACGCGGTTGGTATAGCACGCCATCAGGCGCCGAAACGGGTCGCGCACGGCGGTAAAGCTAAACCACCCGATGGGCAGCGTCTCCCACCGGTGGGGGCGAAAGCGGCGTGTGGGATAGACCGCGTGCCAGACGTCATAGGGCGGGTCGGTCACCGGCAGCTTGTCCAGGTTCACCTTTGGGCTCAGCTCGGCCAGCGCGCGTTTGATCGAGGAACAGGCGGCCTTGGGCACAGGGCTATAGGCCAGGCGGTGCGCTTTGACCTTGATCATCTGCCGCCTCTCTGCTGCGTGCCTGCGGGGGTCGGCAAAGCCTAGGCCTTGGGCGACCGGTGCGCAATTGCACAGGCGCGTCCGCTGATATTGATTATGAAGAGTGCGAGATTTACCTGCACGATGCTTTGCGCGACACCGTGCGGGCAGCCGCGCGCGTCGCAACCGCGGCGGCTTTTGTCGAAAACGGCCCGCGCGCGGGCGCACCTGTGCCGTATGCACAACAGAACAGAACCGGAGGAATCACATGCCCGACGTCACAATCGTCTACTGGCGCGACATCCCCGCCCAGGTGATCGTGGGCAAGGGCCGCCGCGGCTCGAAACGCCAACTGGCCGAACGGTTTGAGCAAGCCATCGACCGCGCCGCGATGAAGGTGAACGCCAAGGACGCCGACGCCTACCTGGCCGAGTGGCGCAAGGCCACGCCCTACCCGCTCGACGGCGATCCGGCCGAGATTGCCGAGGCCGAGGCCGTGCGGCTGGAAACCGAATATGACACCGCGCGCATCAAGGCGCTGATCGACAACGAAGGCTGGGCCTAGCCCCTCAACCCTGCGGAGCATCTGCCATGGCATTGCTGAATTTCAAAAAAGACGACGGCCCGGTGCCCGGCACGCTCAGCCCCGAGGTCGAGGCGTTCTTGCAGGGCTACTCGATCGAGGTGATGCCCCGCACCGCCGCCAAGGTCGACGATTTCCGCGCCCTCTTGCCCGCTGGCACCCGCGTCTACATCGCCCATATCGAAGGCACGCCGATCGAGGATATGGTCGCCACGGCCAAGCGCCTGAACGCCGACGGCTTTCCCGTCATGCCCCACTTTCCCGCCCGGATCATCAAGGATGGGGCGACGCTGACCGACTGGATCGCGCGCTATCAGGGCGAGGCGGATGTGCGCCAGGCGCTCTTGCTGGCGGGCGGGGTCGATCAGCCCCATGGCGCCTTCGACAGCTCGATGCAGCTGCTCGAGACGGGTGCGTTCGACAAGGCCGGGTTTACCCACCTGCACGTCGCAGGCCACCCCGAGGGCAACAGCGACATCGACCCCAATGGCGGCATGGCCAATGTCGACGCCGCCCTGCGGTGGAAGCAAGACTTCTCAACCCGCACCGACGCCCAGATGGCCATCGCCACCCAGTTCGCGTTCGAGGCAGGCCCGATCATCGCCTGGGCCGACAGCCTGAAGGCCGCAGGCATCGACCTGCCCATCCACATCGGCATAGCGGGGCCAGCCAAGCTGCAAACGATGATCAAGTTCGCCATCGCCTGCGGCGTCGGCCCGTCCTTGCGCGTCCTGCAACGGCGCGCCAAGGACGTGACCAAACTGCTCTTGCCGTTCGAGCCGACAGAGGTGATCTCGGACCTCGCCACCCACAAGGCCGCCCACCCCGATTTCAACATCGCGCAGGTACACTTCTTCCCGCTGGGCGGGATCAAGACAAACGCGCATTGGGCGATAGAGAACGGTGGGGCGGCGGCGGTGCCTGTGGCGGGCTGAACGCAAACCGGCGGACCTTTCTCAAAGGCCCGCCGCATCGTGCGTACGAACCCATCGCCCCTAGTGCCGGTCCGGCAACACGGCGAGCAGCAGATACACAGCGGCCATCGGCACATAGACTTCCGGCTTCCCGGTCGCCCACGCCGCAAACCCATGACACCCGCACAGCTGCCCATAATGACCCCTATGGCACAGCACTGCCGCCGCAAGCTTTGCGATCTTTTTTTTCCAGTCTTCCAGTCGTTTCATCAGTCAATCCTCTTGGTTAAGGTTGACCTGCGCAGGCCGTGATCCGACCATGGCAAAGACGACGCGGACTGGCGCGACATCTGGGGTGTCACGCGTTACATCGCGAAGGTAACGGTAGGCAGCAGCGCGCTGGGGTAGAAAAGTATCATGACAATTCAAAAGCCCATTTCCCCTGCTCTCACCGCCTTTGGTGCCGCGATCAAAGCGGAACGCATAGAGCGGGAGTGGAGCCTGACCACGCTTGCGGACAAGGTTCTTGGGAACGCGGATCGCAAGGGATATTGCTCTCAAGTTGAAAAGGGGCTGCGCAACCTGTCCGAAGGGACCATCCGCAACTTTGCCCGCGCGCTTGACCTGCCCGCAACTGTCATTGACCCACTCACCGGCCACTATCTGCCGCAGGATGATGACACAACACAGGAAGACGCCACCGCAAGCGCGATGCTGAAAGAGGCCGAAGCCTTGCGCGAAAAACTCAAACTGTCCGAGGCGTTGGCCGTTGCGATGGCTTACAAGTATGCGGACGGCAATCCGACGGACATCGAAGGCGCGCTCAAAGGTTTGGAGTCAGCGTTGGAACTCGCAGCCAAGGAACAGGAACGCGGCCGCCTCCCGTCGAATTACGAACAGGCCGGGGACACGGTTGTCGCCCGCATCAATGCGCTGAACCAAGAGGGCGAGGTCGATCAAGCCTATGCCGACCTGCAAGCCGAGGCCGCGCGGCGGGCAGAGGCGCGCGCACAGCAAACTGCCGAAGATGGCCGCATCCTTGATATGCTGATCACCCAAGCGACGCTGGCCAATGATGCGGACGGTTTGGCCGAGGCGCATTTGCAGCGTATTCGGCTGGAAAGCCCCAGTGCCGAGGACAGCTTTCATCGCTTACGCGCTTTGTGTGTCGAACGCTATAGGGACGGTCTGCGCTTCGGCACGCCCTTCGCACTGGTGGCTGCGGCAGGCCTTGCAAGAAAATGCGCCACGATTGCCCCGACACCCGATTTACACGCGACAGCCCAAAACGACCTTGCCACAATGCTTGCAAACCAAGGCACCCGAACCCAAGGGCCGGAAGGAGCAGCCTTTTTCGGTGAGGCGGTGGAGAGCTACCGCGCCGCCTTGCGCGTGTTCACCGAGGCGGAGCATCCGGTGGACTGGTCCACGACCATGCAGAACCTCGCCATTGTGCTGCAAGAGCAAGGCACCCGCACCCAAGGACCGGAGGGGGCCGCCCTGCTGGGCGAGGCGGTAGACAGCTACCGCGCCGCCTTGCGCGTGCGCACAGAGGCCGATCATCCTGTAGATTGGGCCGGCACCGTTCAGAACCTCGCCATTGCGCTGAAACAGCAAGGCACCCGAACCCAAGGGCCGGAGGGGGCCGCTCTGATGGGCGAGGCGGTGGGCAGCTACCGCGCCGCCTTGCGCGTTCGCACCGAGGCGGATCATCCGGTCCAATGGGCCAGGACCATGCAGAACCTCGCCATTGCGCAACAAAAGCAAGGCACCCGCACCCAAGGGCCGGAGGGGGCCGCTCTACTGAGCGAAGCGCTGGACGCCTACCGCGCCGCCTTGCGCGTGCGCACCGAGGCGGACCATCCGGTGGACTGGGCCATGACGCGGGCGAACATGGCCAGCCTAGAAAACGCACGCGCCGCGCATGACGCAACGCCTGATCCCCGACCGCATCTGGAAGCTGGCTTGGACCATGCGGCGGCCGCTCTGCGCGTTTTTGATCCTGAGAACACGGCCTTCTTCTACGACTTTACCATCAAGGTGCGCAACGACCTCCAAGCCGCCCTCGACGCCCTGCCCTCATCATCTTCATGAACACAATCCCTGGTGACGTCGCGCCTGCGCCCGCCTATGTCGCTTGCACGCCGCCCCGTGCCCGCAACGCCGCGTAGGGTCTGGCGAAACCGGCCCAAGGGAGCGCCCAGAACATGACACGCACCGTCGTCGAATCCAAAACCAAGACCGCGATCATCGGCTTTGACCAACCCTTTTGCGTCATCGGCGAACGGATCAACCCCACGGGCCGCAAGGTCCTGAACGAAGAGTTGGAGCGCGGCGATTTCAGCCGGGTCGAGGCCGACGCTCTGGCCCAGGTGGCCGCAGGCGCCACCGTGCTCGACATCAACTCGGGCGCCGTGTTTTCCAACAAAATGGCCGAAGACCCGCGCTATGCCGACAACAACTTTGTCGAGCCGATGCTGATGAAAGAGCTGGTGGAGAAAGTCCAAGCCGTCACCGATTGCCCGCTCTGCATCGACAGCTCGGTCCCCGGCGCGCTGGAGAACGGCCTGGCCGCTGCCGAGGGGCGCCCCCTCTTGAACTCGGTCACGGGCGAGGAAGAGCGGCTGGAGATGGTGCTGCCCCTGGTCAAGAAGTACAACGTGCCGGTCGTAGCGATTTCCAACGATGACACCGGGATTTCCGAAGACCCCGATGTCCGCTTTGCCGTCGCCAAGAAGATCGTGGAACGCGCCGCCGATTTCGGCATCCCCGCCCACGACATCGTCGTCGACCCGCTGGTGATGCCCATCGGTGCGATGGGCACCGCCGGTTTGCAGGTCTTTACCCTCGTCCGCCGTCTGCGTGAAGAGCTGGGCGTGAACACCACCTGCGGGGCCTCGAACATCTCGTTCGGGCTGCCCAACCGGCACGGCATCAACAACGCGTTTTTGCCCATGGCCATGGGTGCGGGCATGACGTCTGCGATCATGAACCCCGTGGCGCTCCCCGTGGGGCCGACCAAGATTGCCGAAAAGCGGACCGAGATTGAGGCCGCAGGCATTATCCTGCCCGAGGGCATGGATGACGAGGCATTTGTCCAGCTCTTTGGCATGGGCTCCACCCGCCCACGCGCAGGCAAGGAGATGGAGGCGATCCGCGCCGCGAACTTCCTGACCAACAACGACGAAGGCGGCGGCGAGTGGATCAAGTTTAACCGCGTGCCGCCCAAGGCTGGGGAAGAGGCGCGGGGTCGTGGGGGACGCAGCGGAGGACGCCGCCGCCGCGCCTGACGCCTGCGCTATATCATGGCTTCAGACTCCCGCGCCCTGACAGGTTGCGGGGGTTTTCTTTTGTGTGCTTGCCTTGGCCGGTAACGTCGTTTTAACGGACCGCCCGCTACACATTGGCAAAAGAGGCAACCGCGCAGAGGATCCGTTATGACGCACTACCAGCGCGCAGCCGTGCGAGGGCTGCATGTCTGAACCCATTGTCCTGCCCGCCCGGCTTGATCCCGACGCTGTGGCGACGCTTGCCACCGACATGCGCGGCGCGGCCCTGTGCGACACGGTGCAAATCGACGCGAGTGCGGTGATGCATCTGGGCGCTTTGGGTGCGCAACTGCTGCTTAGCACGGCCAAGACGGCCAAGACACTGGGCGGCCGGGTCAGCATCGTGGCGATCAGCGACCGGGCACGGGACCAACTGGCCGCGATGGGCCTCACCCCCGGAGAAGTAGAGGAAGGTGGCGCATGAGCCTTGAAATTCTCGCCGTCGATGACAGCCGTACGATGCGCAATATGATCCGCCTCGCGTTGGAACCTGCCGGTTTTGTCGTACACACCGCCGATGACGGTGTGCACGGGACCGAAGTCTTGGACGGCATCGCACCGGATGTGATTATCACCGACATCAACATGCCCCGGCTCGACGGCTTTGGCTTTATCGACGCGGTCCGGGACCGATCCAATCACCGCACGACGCCCATCCTTGTGCTGACGACCGAGGCCGCGCCGGAACTGAAACTGCGCGCCCGCGCGGCCGGGGCGACCGGGTGGATCGTCAAACCCTTTGATCCGATGAAACTTGTCAAAGCCCTGCAAATGGTCGCTGGGTAGAGGGTCCTGATGACGCCCCCTGATCCCATGGCCGAAATCCGCGCGTCCTTCTTTGTGGAATGTGACGAGCTGTTGGAAGCGATCCAAGACAGCCTGCAGCTGCTGGAAAATGGCAGCGGCGACAGTGACACGGTCCATGTCCTCTTTCGCGCGGTGCATTCGATCAAAGGGGGCGCGGGTGCTTTTGGGCTTAGCGATCTTGTGCGCTTTTCCCACCGATATGAGACGGTGTTGGACGCCGTCCGCAGCGACAAGATCAGATTTGAAAAGGCCCTTTTGAACCTGTGTTTTCGCGCTGCGGACCATCTATCCGACCTCGTCCGCGCCGCACGCGATGACAGCACACCGCCCGAGAATGACGCCAAGCTGCTGGCAGAGCTGGACGCGTGCATCGGCCCCAACGGCGATACAGACAATGACGAAGCAATAGACTTTCAGCCGCAAGCGCTGGCGCTCGACCTGACAGACGAGACCGCAACAACCGATCCTGCACGCTACACCATCACCTTTGCCCCCGATGCCGAGATGTTCGAGACGGGCAATGACGTCTATCCGATCTTGGCCACCTTGGCGGGCTTAGGCACATGCCGCGCGACGTGCGACGCATCCAAATTGCCGATGCTCGACACGTTCGCGCCGGACGCTTCGTACCTGACGTGGACCATCCAGATCGAGACGGAGGTAGCGGAGGCCGAACTTACCTCGGTCTTCGAATTTGTCGAGGGTCTGTGCGAATACGACATTGCGCGCGCTGACGACAGGGCCGAGATCGCGAACGCGATCGAGATCGCACCCTCGAACACTGCGCCAGTGCAGGAGACACAGACGACCTCGCCACAAAACGTCTCGATTGTCCGCGTCGACCTGGACCGGATCGAACGGCTTGTGAACCTCGTGGGCGAATTGGTGATTAACCAAGCCATGCTGGCCCAAAGCCTGCAAACCGTTGGCCTGTCGCCCCATTCTGACGCCATGGACGGGTTGGAAGAGTTCCAGCGCCTGACCCGGGATATCCAAGACAGCGTGATGATGATCCGCGCACAGCCGGTCAAATCCCTCTTCCAACGCATGTCCCGCATCGTGCGCGAAACCTCTGCATCGGTCGGCAAATCCGTCCGCCTGGTGACAGAAGGCGAGGCGACCGAGGTCGACAAAACCGTCATCGAATGCCTCGCCGACCCGCTGACGCACATGATCCGCAACGCCGTCGATCACGGCTTGGAAAGCACCGACGACCGCTTGGCGGCAGGCAAATCGCCCGAAGGCCAAGTGCGCCTGAGCGCCGCACACCGCTCGGGCCGCGTGATTATCGAAGTGTCGGATGATGGTGGCGGCATAAATCGGACGAAAGTGCGCGAGATTGCGGTCGAAAAGGGCCTTGTCCCCGCCGATACTGTCCTCAGCGACACAGAAACCGATAACCTGCTGTTCCTACCAGGTTTTTCAACCAGCGCAGAGGTCTCCGACCTGTCTGGGCGCGGCGTGGGTATGGACGTGGTCCGCACCTCGATCCAGGCTCTCGGCGGGCGCATTTCCATCACGTCCACGCCGGGCGTCGGCACTGCCTTCTCGATCTCCCTGCCCCTCACACTCGCTGTGCTCGAGGGCATGGTGGTCGAGGTCGCGGGCGAGACGCTCGTCCTGCCGCTCAACATCGTGGCCGAAACGCTGACCTTAACCCCCGCCACCCTCGAAACCGTGCAGCCCGGTTTGGACGTCGTCCGGGTCCGCGGTGCCTTTGTCCCGCTCTTTGATCTGGGCCACCAGCTTGGTTACCGCGCGCGCAAGGACAGCTATGTTGACTCGGTCGCCTTGCTGATCGCGCAAGAGGACGGGCAAACCTGCGCGCTGATCGTCGACGAAATCACCGACCAGCGGCAGGTGGTGATCAAAGGGCTCGATGACACCTTTTACCGCGCGCCGGGCATCGCTGCTGCCACGATCCTGGGGGATGGGCAAATCGCCCTGATCCTCGACCCCTCGGACATCATCGCCGACGCCAGCGAAGCCCTGCCCGACCGGGCACCAAATCAGAAGATGGAAAGCGTGACATGAGCGAAGACAACACATCCGCCCCGGTAGAGCTGCTGACATTCACGCTCGGCGATCAGGAATACGCGCTCGATATCATGTGCGTGCGCGAAATTCGCGGCTGGACCAAGGCGACCCCCCTGCCCCACGCGCCCTCTTACATGCGCGGCGTGATCAATCTGCGCGGCACCGTCTTGCCTGTTCTGGACCTTGCCGAACGGCTTGGGTTGCCTGCAGGCAGCCATTCCGACCGGAACGTGATTATCGTTGTAAATCAAGGCAGTTCCGTCGCGGGACTGCTGGTAAACGCGGTGTCGGACATCATCGCGCTCGACTCTCAGGACCTGCAACCGCCACCGGATCTATCTTCGCATGTCAGCGCCGCGGTGATCAAATCGCTCACATTGATCGATGACCGGATGATCCGCGTACTGGACCTCGCCAGCGTCGTGACCCCGGCGCAGAGTGATGCTGCATAATGCAAGCCGCACATGGTCAAGCCATGTTGGACCCACCAGTTTTTCAGCAAATCGCCGCGCTCGCCTACCGCGAAAGTGGCCTGAAATTGGTGCCTGAGAAGATGATGATGGTGCAGTCACGCCTGCGCCACCGACTGCGCGCATTGGAACTCTTGGATTTCGAAAGTTATGCCTCTTTCGTCTGCTCCTCGAAGGGCAAGGATGAACGTCGCCATATGATCTCGGCGCTCACCACAAACGTCTCGCATTTTTTTCGCGAGGCCCATCACTTTGACCTTTTGGCCGACGCTCTTTTGCCGGACATACGAAAGCGTATCGACGGTGGCGATCACATTCGGATCTGGTCCGCGGGGTGCTCGAACGGGCAAGAGCCCTATTCGATCGTCATGCATCTCTTGCACAAAGAGCCTGCGCTTGCGGATGCGGATTTCAAAGTACTGGCGACCGATATCGACCCCAATGTGATCAGCTTTGCCCGCACCGCGACCTATGAAAGAGGTCACCTTGACGCCGTGCCGAAGCCGCTGCTCGACCAATTCACAAGACCCGGAAGGATGGCGGACACGCGCACGATGACCGGGCCGGTCAAACGCTGCGTGGCCTTCCACGAGTTGAACCTCTTGGCCGACTGGCCCATGCGACGGCGCTTCGATGCCATCTTTTGCCGCAACGTGGTGATCTATTTCGATACCCGAACCCAGCAAAAGCTGTGGCCCCGGTTTCATGCGGCATTGGCCGACACAGGGCGGTTTTTCCTAGGCCATTCAGAACGGATTGCCGACGCGGCCCAGAATGGATTTCACTCAATTGGTCCAACCGCTTACGCAAAAAGCGGCAGCGCCAAACTGTCAGAAGGACAACGCACATATGGCGCTACGTGACCAGATACGCATTATGGTGGTGGATGATATGTCGACCAGCCGCGGGCTGATCACGCAAACGCTGGATAGCCTGGGCGTGCGCCATGTCTATACCGCGGACGATGGGGCGCGTGCGTTGAACGCCCTGTCGCATCAGCCAGTGCATTTGGTTGTGTCTGACTACAACATGCCGAACATGGATGGCCTCAAACTGCTGCACAATTTGCGCAGCAACGAGCCAACAAAGGCTATAGGTTTCATCTTGATCACCGGGCGCGCGGAACAGTCGATCATCGACTATGGCCGAAAACTGGGCATGAACAACTATCTCAAAAAGCCGTTTCAACCCAATGACCTGCGTCAATGTATTGAGGCTGTGGTGGGTCCATTGTGAGGACGGGACGACCAACGCAGTTTGATGACGCGGTCCTTGCGAACATGGCGCGGCGGTTGCGCAGCCTGGCGCGCGACACGCAGGATGTGTCCGATTTGGTGACGTCGCTGATGCTGGCGCAGAAAGAGGCGTTGACGGCGCAGGATATCCAAACTGCGCAAAAGCTGGATCCGATCCTGCAATCCTTGCTCGATCTTGCGCGTTTGAACGAAGTCTTGGCGCAAGGGACTGGTGCGGGCAATGCGTGCATGGAGACCGTGCAACTGTCCGCCACCCGCGGTTTGATCGAGGGCGCGCCGACGGAAGCGACCACTTCTGACGGCTCGGTTGATCTTTTCTAGGCTCCTCAGGCGCTTAAAACAGTTCCAGCCCGTGCCCGCGCGCTGGAGGCATCACTTCCACATCGCGCACGCGCGTATCCGTCAACTTTTGCATCGCGCGTCCCGTCGCCGGCCAAAAGCGCAGGTTGCGTGCCTGTTGGCCGCCCAAGGATTGGGTGACCAGCGGGATCCGCTCTTGCGCGAGGTAAGACACGGTAAACTCGGCGTTCTGCATGCCGATATCCGACAAGCCCTTGATCATACGGGCGCCGCCAAAGGCCTTGGCCTGCAACCGGTCGCGCCGGGCGCCCAGTTTGATCAGACTGTTGATCAGGATTTCCATGGCGTGACTGCCCGACAGCGCGCGCGCCGTTTCCCCAGCGCTTGGGTTGGTCAGCAGCATGTGGTTCATGCCCCCAACACCGGCAACCGGGTCCCATAGGCAACACGATACGCAAGACCCCAGCAACGTCGTGATCATCACGCGATCATCCGTGCCGGTGGCATATTCGCCTTGCGTGATATGCAAACGCTGAACGTCCGTCATCGCAGCGGCCTTTGGATATTTTCGGCCATGCGCGCAAGGATGCGCGCGGGCAGTTCCTCAATCGGTGCCTCGTCTTCGGAGGCGTTCATGGCAAGCGCCGCAGCAGGCATGCCGTAAACGACACAGCTGTCCTGGCTTTGCCCCAGCGTCCGCCCGCCATTTTGGCGCAGCGCCAGCATGCCCTTGGCGCCGTCATTGCCCAGCCCGGTCAACAGCACCGCCCCGACCCAAGGCGCCCAAGGGGCGGCCGAGGCGAACAAGACGTCGACGGAGGGGCAAAAGCTGTGATCGTAACGCCGCGGCACGTCCTCGACATGCCAGGCGTTGCTATGCCAGGTCACGCAGGTCTGTTGGTCGCGCGCCGGGGCGATCCGTACCTCGCCGGGCTGTAACCGCATGCCGTGGCTGGAAAACGCGACCGCATGCGGGCCCTGCCGACCCAGACGTTGCATAAAGCTTTCTAGGAACGTCTGCGGCATATGCTGCGCGATGACGATGGGCGGGCTGTCGGCAGGCACGTGCGACAGAAAGGTTTCAATCGCAGCGACCCCGCCTGTGGACGCGCCGACCAGGAGCAGATGTTTGGCCCAGCCACGTCCGCCATAAGGGCGCATCACGGGGCTGCGCGTTTGGCCGCTGGCGGCCTCTGCCACACTGTCGCACAGCACTTTCATCGATTCAGGCGTGGGGACGGACGGTTTCGCGACGCAGAATGCCGCCCCAATCTCTGCCGCGCGCTGTGCGTTTGCGCTGTCGCTGCGCAGGGTCGAGGACAGAATGACCACCGGCATCGGACGCAGCCGCATGAGGTGGCGCAGGAATTGCAGCCCGTCCATCCCCGGCATTTCGACATCCAATGTCAGCACGTCGGGGTTGGTGGCCTTGATCACCGCGCGGGCCTCATCAGCCGACCCGGCCACGCCAACCACATCCAAACGCGCGTCTTTCGACAGCACGCTGCGCAGCCAACGTTGCATGGTGACGGAATCGTCCACGACCACGACCTTGCTTGGCGCAGGCGTTTGGGAAGGCTGCCCTACCATCGATACGGGCCTAACGGGCGAACGCCGTCACCCCAAAGGATGCACAACAGCGCTCTCAGGCCGCTTGGCATCATCTTTCCCCCGCGCTACGCATATCTCTCGCCACATTAGGCGCGCAGAGGTGAAGGCCTTCTTAATGCCATGCCGGGCCGCACCGATTGGCGCGACCCGGCGGCGCGTTAGCTTGCTACCGCGGTCATAAAGCGGTCTTTGATCACGACCGGGTCCATCGTGATCACGGGCATCTTGGCATTGCCGCTGTCGCATTTCACGATCATCACGGTCATCTTGCCCGAGGCGATAGCGGCCTCAAGCGCGGGGCCGGTGTCGACATCCTGCACCTCGACCACCGTCTCGCATCCGGCCGCGCGGGCCATGCCAGCAAGCGAGGTTTTCTTGCCCGTATAGGTCGGCTGATCCCCGGTCGACCCGTAAGAGCCGTTGTCGACGATCATCAGGATATAGTTGTCGGCCACGTTGTTCGCGATGGTGGGCAGCGTGCCCAGGTTGGTCAGCACTGATCCGTCCCCGTCAATCGCGATCACGGTTTTCGGCTGCGCCAGCGCCAGGCCCAACCCGATCGAGGAGGCGAGGCCCATGGTGCCCAGCATGTAGAAATTCGTGGGCTGGTCGTCGATGGCGTGAAGCTCTTGGCTGGGGATACCGATGTTGCAGACGACCAATTGATCGCGCAGGATCGGGGCGATCTCTTTCAAAATTTCAGAACGGATCATTGGTCGCCATAGCCTCCCCAAAAGTTGGCATCGGTCAGGATGGCCACGGGTTTGTTGCACATGAAGGTGTATTTCAGGATCATATCCAGTTCTTCCACGTCCGACTGTTTGTGGAAGTGGTAGGTGGGGATGTTCATTTGCGCCAGCAGCGCCTTGGTGTGCACCGCCATCTCGACCTGGCAGGCGACGGGTTCGCGCAGTTCGCCGCGGTAGGAGATCAACATCGGCAGCGGCATCCGGTAATACTGGATCAGCGTAGCCAGCGTGTTGATCGTGACGCCAATCGCGGTGTTTTGCATGATGATCGCGGGGCGCTTGCCGCCCATCCAGGCGCCCGCGCACAGGCCCATCCCCTCGTCTTCCTTGTTGGAGGGGATGTGAAATATCTGGTCGTGCTGGTCGATTTCGTCGATCACGCCGGCCAGCTGCTTGCACGGGACGGTGGTCACGAACGAGATGTCGTTCGCCACCAGGTCCTCCGTTATCTTTTTGTCGATGTTCATGTCTGTGCAGTCTCCGGCATCAGGGGTGCAAAATGATCTTGGGGGCAGCGACGCGCCCGGCGCGCAGGTCGGCAAAGGCGGCGGCGCCGTCGGACAAGGCGCGGTGTTCGGTCCAATCGAGCGGGCCCAGGCGGCCATCGAAAATGGCGGCACAGGTGTCACGGAAATCCTGCGGGGTGTAGGCGTAGGTTCCGATAAAGGTGATCTCTTGCAAGTTCATGCGGCGGATATCGAGGCCGCCCAAATCCTCGCCCAACCCAATATGCACGATCACGCCCCCCGGTTCTGCAAGAGCAGAGGCCGCCATGCGCGTTGCCGCATAGCCCACGGCGTCGATCACCAGGCCGTATTGCCCTGTCCCCGCGGGGACACAGGTTTGGTTGCAGCTGTTTTCCAGGAACGCGCGGCGGGTGTCGTTGGGTTCGGCGATGGTGATGTCGGTCAGGCCCTGCGCCTGCAGCGCCAGCGCGGCGGCCAGGCCAATGGCACCGCCGCCCACGATGATGGCGGTGCGCGATGCACCGGGATCAAGTGCTGCAAGTCCCAACCGGGCGCTGTGCCAACTGACCGACAACGGTTCGGCCAACGCGGCCTTGTCGAGTGTAACATCCTCCGGCACCGGAATCAGATTTTCGGGCCGCATCGCGACATAGTCGGCAAAGGCGCCTTCCTTGGGCGGCATCGAGATGATCTTGCGCTGTGGGCACAGGTTTTCGCGGCCCGCGTTGCAGGCCTGGCAGTTTTCACAGCTGACCAGTGGATTGATCGTTACCCGCAGACCGTCGCGGGCCCCACCTTCGATCACGCCCGCCGCTTCGTGGCCCAGGATCAGCGGCGCGGGGCGCCGGTCGTCATGGCCCAGATAGGCGTGCATGTCCGAGCCGCAGATGCCCGAGGCGACAATGCGCACGCGCTCTTGCCCCTGCCCTACGGTTGCGTCTGGAACGTCGCGAAAATTCAGCGTCTCAACGCCGTCATAGACCAAAGCTTTCATTGCAGTCTCCCCCTGCTTGGCAGTCTAGCAAAGCGTGAGGGCGCAGGAAATGGATCAGCCATCGGCGCTGAGGTCAAAGTTTTCGCCGGGGAAGTACTTGGCCAGCCGCACGTCTGCGGCGCGCGCGTGCCCCTCCATCCCTTCGAGACGCGAGATGCGGGCGGTGGCCTCGGCCACGGGTTTGGACCCTTCGCGCGTCGCGCGCTGCCAGGTCACGATCTTCATGTATTTGTGTACCGACAGGCCGCCAGTATAGCCCGCAGCACCCGAGGTGGGCAGCACGTGGTTCGTGCCCGACGCCTTGTCGCCGTAGGACACGGTGGTTTCTTCGCCCAAAAACAGCGAGCCGTAGCAGGTCAGCCGGTCCAGCCACCAGTCCAGGTCGCCCGCCTGCACGGTCAGGTGTTCGGGCGCGTAGTCGTCCGAGGTGGCGGCCATTTCCTCGCGGTCGGCGCAGACGATCACCTCGGCATAATCGCGCCAGGCGGCGAATGCGTTTTCGCGGTTCAACTCTGGCAGGTCGTCGATCAGCTTGGGCACCATCTCCATCACCTGCTCGGCCAGGGGCCGGCTGTCGGTAACCAACCAGACGGGTGAGTTATAGCCATGTTCGGCCTGGCTGACCAAATCGGTGGCCACGATATGCGCGTCGGCCTGCGCGTCGGCCAGGATCAGGCTGTCGGTGGGGCCTGCGATCATGTCGATGCCCACGCGGCCAAAGAGGATGCGCTTGGCCTCGGCCACGAACTGGTTGCCGGGGCCCACGAGGATGTTGGCGCGCGGCAGGCCAAAGAGGCCAAAGGTCATCGCGGCCACGCCTTGGACACCGCCCATTGCCATGATCTTGTCCGCGCCGCAGATATGGGCGGCGTAGATGATCGCGGGCGCGACCCCCACGCCGGGCCGGGGCGGTGAACAGGCGGTGATGTGCTTGCAGCCTGCGACCTTGGCGGTTGTCACGGTCATGATCGCGCTTGCGATGTGGCTGTAGCGCCCGCCGGGCACATAGCAGCCCGCGGCATCCACCGGAATCGCCTTTTGCCCCGCGATCAGGCCTGGCACGATCTCTAGCTCGACATTCGCCACCGTCGCCTTTTGCGTTTCGGCAAAGCGGCGCACGTTGTCATGGGCGAACCGGATATCGGCCTTGAGCTTTTCGGGGACAAGCGCGCAGGCGGCGTCAATCTCGTCCTGGTTCAGCAGAACGCTGCCTTCGTATTTGTCAAACTTGGCCGCATAGTCCAATGCCGCCTGATCGCCGCCGCTTTCGATATCTGAAAGGATGCCGGTGACAATGTCAGAGACATTCGAGGCGCCGGAAGAGGCTGTAAGCGTCGCTTTTTTGAGGTAGTCGCGTGCCATGCGTGTGTGATCCCTGTCTTTTTGGGCCGCATGGGGGCGTTTGCGGACCGGTTGGCGCAGCGTAAGCCGCGCGCTTGGGCAGGCGCAAGTGTGGGTGCGGGGTCGTCGTCCGTCTTTGAAAAGAATGGGCGGTGGATTTTGGTTTTTGGAAGGTAGTGCCGCGCCTAGTAGGCTGCGTCGAGGATGCGGAGGAAACTGGGTTGGTCGAGGGGCACTGCGTTCTTGGTACTTGAAGATGCGGTGACAGAGGCGGTGGCGAGATCATCGAAGGCGGACCGTTCGATGTCGTATGCCCCCAAGTGCGGCAGGCCATGCGCATCAATCCAAGCGGAAAAGCCCGATAGCGGGTCATCCGGGGAGACGGGAGGAAAGGTATCTGCGATGGCCGTCATCGCCTTTGTGATCTTGTGCAAGGCATCCGACCCGGCCGGTGCGCAGTTTTGGTTTTCGCGCAGGACCGGCGCCAGCAAACGGCCGCAAAGCGCACCATGCGGCGCGTCATAGCCGCCGCCGAGCACAGCGGCCAAGCCGTGCGCCGCCCCCAAGCCGCCGTTGGCGAGGGCGAGCCCGCTCGACAGGCTTGTCCACGCGATGTTGGTCCATGCGGTATCGTCTGGTGCCTCGATCACGGCCTTCAGCGCGCGCAGCCCGGTTGTGACGTTCGGGGCAGTCAGCGCGTCGGTGAAGGGGTTTGCCAAGCACGAGGTATAGGCCTCGATCGATTGGGTCACGGCATCGAGGCCCGCGGAGAGCACCACGTGCTTGGGCGCGCCGCGCAGAAGGGTTGGGTCAACAATCGCGACAGACGGGTACAGCGCCCTGCCCCGCAAGCTGGTTTTGGCCCCTCGGCCTGTCGAGAGAACGGCGTTGGCCGTCACCTCGGCCCCGGTTCCTGCCGTCGTGGGAAGGGCGACAAGGGGCAAGTGGGAGGGTGTGGCAAGCCGCGCGGGGTCAATGCCGCCGAAGTCGTCCGGCAGGTCGATCCCGTGCGACAGGCAAAAGCACAGCGCCTTGCCCGTGTCGATCACCGACCCGCCGCCGCAGGCGACCAATGCGCCGATGCGATGCCCCGCACAGGCGGCGCGCGCGGCGTTGATGTCTGCGACGCTGGGCTCGCCCCGCACCGCAATCTCGACAATCGGCGCGGCTGTCCGGTGTACCTGTGCCGAGACGCTGGCCGAGGCCGCCCCGCTTGCGCCGCGCACCAGAACGATGGCGCCGTCGGTTTTGGGCAGGACGGCGGCGATATTATCCGCCGTCCCCGCACCAAAGTGAATGGCCGTCGGGCACGCGATGCGAAACGGGGGCGCGGTCATCAAAAGGCCAAGGTGCTGGCGACCGCGCGCTGCCAGTCAGCGTATTTGGCTGCCCGCACGTCCTCGGCCATCTGTGGGGCAAAAGCGCGTCCGCGGGCCCAGGATGTGGCAAACTCTGCCTGTCCGGGCATTGCGCCCATGTTCATCCCTGCCAGCCACGCCACGCCAAGCGCGGTCGTCTCAAGCACTTTGGGCCGGTCCACGGGGCCGCCGATGATGTCCGACAGAAACTGCATCGCCCAGTCTGACGCGCTCATCCCGCCATCCACGCGCAGGACCGCCGCGCGCGCGGTGTCGCCCATGTCGGACGTCATCGCCTCAAGCAGGTCGCGGGTTTGGAAGCCGACGCTTTCCAGCGCCGCCTTGGCCATCTCGGCAGGCCCTGAATTGCGGGTAAGGCCAAAGACCGCGCCGCGGCAGTCGGGGTTCCAGTATGGTGCACCCAGGCCAGTGAAGGCGGGCACCATCACCAGGTTTTGGCCAGTATCGGCGCGTTCAGCCAGCGCTTGCGTCTCGCCCGCGTCTTGGATGATGCGCAGCCCGTCGCGCAGCCATTGCACGACCGCGCCCGCAATGAAAATTGACCCTTCGAGGGCGTATGTCGGTGTGCCGTCCAGCTGATAGGCAATCGTCGTCAGCAGCCGGTTCTGCGATTTGACGGGTGTAGCGCCAGTGTTGAGCAGCGCAAAGCATCCGGTGCCGTAGGTCGCCTTGAGCATCCCCGGCTCAAAACAGGCCTGCCCCAACGTGGCGGCCTGCTGGTCACCGGCGACGCCGCAAATGGGGATGGCGCGGCCAAACAGATCAGGCCGGGTGTGCCCGAAATCCGACGCACTGTCATGGACCTGCGGCAGCATCTGCATGGGGATATCAAAGAGCTGGCAAATCGTCTGGCTCCACCGGCCTTTGCGGATGTCATATAGCATGGTGCGGGCGGCATTCGTGGCGTCGGTCACGTGGCTTTGCCCGCCGGTCAGTTTCCAAATGAGGAAGGTGTCGACCGTGCCAAACAACAGCTCACCCCGCCGGGCGCGGTCGCGCGCGCCGTCGACATGGTCGAGGATCCATTTGAGTTTCGTGGCCGAGAAATAGGGATCGATCAGCAGGCCGGTGCGGTCGGCGAACATCTCTGCATGGCCGGCGTCGCGCAAATCCTTGCAATGATCGGCGGTGCGGCGGTCTTGCCAGACGATGGCGTTATAGATGGGTTGGCCGGTGGCCTTGTCCCAGACCAGCGTGGTTTCGCGCTGATTGGTGATGCCGATGGACAGGATGTCGGCAGGGTCGATCCCGGCCCGTTCGATCACCGCACGGCAGGTGCCCGCAGAGGACGCCCACAGATCGTCCGGCACGTGTTCGACCCAGCCAGACTGCGGAAAATGTTGGTCAAAGGCGTCCTGCGAAGTGGCGACGGGCGTTAGTGCCTCGTCAAACAGGATCGCGCGGGTCGAGGTGGTGCCCTGATCGAGGGCCAGAACGTATTTCATGGGTCAGGTCGCTTGGGAGGGGGATGTGGCCCCGCGCCATGGACAGGCGTTCGGGCGGTGTCGGCAAAGTGGCGCAGGGCGCTTGCGCGCCCCGCACCGGGAGGAAGCGGTAAAGCTTACTGCCAGGACTTGATCAACTCGTCATACGCGACGGTCATCGGCTCTTCGTCCTCGTTCTCCAGCTTGGGGTATGGTGCACCCGGCTGCGCGAACCAGTACTCGGCGTCCTGCTCGTCGTTCAGGACCGGACCCAGATCACCCTGGACACCTGCCCGCTCAAGCCGCTGCAGGACACGCTCTTGATCGGCGCACAGCGCATCCAAAGCTTCCTGAGGCGTCTTGGCGCCGGACATGGCGTCGCCGATGTTCTGCCACCACAGCTGTGCCAGCTTGGGGTAGTCAGGCACGTTGGTGCCGGTCGGCGACCAGGCGATGCGCGCGGGCGAGCGGTAGAATTCCACCAGGCCGCCCAGCTTGTCGGCACGGTCGGTGAAGTGCTGGCTGTCGATGGTCGACTCGCGGATGAAGGTCAGACCGACATCCGATTTTTTCAAGTCCACCGTCTTGGACACCACGAACTGGGCATAGAGCCAGGCCGCCTTGGCACGGTCCACCGGTGTGCTTTCCATCAGCGTCCAGCTGCCTGCGTCCTGATAGCCGATCTTTTGGCCGTCTTTCCAGTACACACCATGTGGCGAGGGGGCCATGCGCCACTTGGGCGTGCCGTCCTCGTTCATCACGGGCAGGCCGGGTTCGACCGTGGCGGCGGTAAAGGCGGTGTACCAGAACATCTGCTGGGCCACGTTGCCTTGCGCCGGGATCGGACCCGCTTCGGAGAAGGTCATGCCCGCGGCTGCGGGGGGCGAATACTTCTCCAGCCATTCGATGGCCTTGGTCACGGCATAGACCGCTGCGGGCGAGTTCGTCGCACCACCGCGCGCCACGCAGGACCCTGTGGGCTGCGAGTTTTCGTTCACACGAATGCCCCACTCGTCCACGGGCAGGCCGTTGGGCTCGCCCACGTCTCCCATTCCAGCCATGGACATCCACGCGTCGGTATAGCGCCAGCCCAGGCTTGGGTCTTTCTTGCCGTAATCCATGTTGCCAAAGACTTCGCCCTCGACATCCAGGTGGCTGAGGTCACGGCCCGTGAAGAACTCGGCGATGTCCTCGTAGGCGGTCCAGTTGACCGGCACGCCCAGCTCATAGCCATAGGCCTCTTGGAAGTCGGCCTTGTTCTTTTCGTCGTTGAACCAGTCGTAGCGGAACCAGTAAAGGTTCGCGAACTGCTGGGTCGGCAGCTGGTACAGCTTGCCATCAGGACCGGTGGTAAAGGACGTGCCGATGAAATCGTCCACATCCAGCGTGGGCAACGTCACATCCGCCCCCTCGCCCGCCATCCAGTCCGTCAGGTTGCGCACCTGCTGATAGCGCCAGTGGGTGCCGATCAGATCACTGTCGTTGATGTAGGCGTCATAGATGTTTTCGCCCGACTGCATCTGTGTCTGCAACTTTTCCACCACGTCGCCTTCGCCGATCAGGTCATGGGTGACCTTGATGCCGGTGATGGCCTCGAAGGCGGGTGCAAGCACTTCGCTTTCGTATTGGTGCGTGGTGATGGTTTCCGACACGACCTTGATGTCCATGCCGGCAAAGGGCTGAGCAGCGTCGACAAAGAATTGCATCTCTGCCTCTTGCTCGGCCCGCGACAGGACCGACAGATCGCCGATCTGGTCGTCCAGGAACGCACGCGCGGCGTCCATGTCGGCAAAGGCGGGTGCCCCCGACATGGCCAACGCGAACACGATCGCGGTGCTTGATTTCAGTTTGAAGTTCATCATTTCCTCCCTATTCGTGGAAACTTCGGTGATATTGGACAGCCGCGACTTGGCCGCGGATGCCGCCCTACGCTCTGCTACACCCAGCGGAAAACCGCGGCGGCGTAGACGAGGCAGACAAGAAGCGCAAAGGGTTGATTTGCGCCGATAAGTCCCAGCCAGGCCAGATTGATAAAGGCCGAGCCGAGCAATGTGATAAACAGACGATCGCCGCGCGTCGTCTCCATCCCCAGCACCCCTTGGCGCGGGGTTTCGGGGTATTTGATCGCCAGGATCGTGAACACGATCAGGATGCTCGCGATGATGATAAAGAACACGGCTGTGGGCCAGGTCCATGCCATCCAGTCCATGAGGCGTCCTCCTGTTCTTTACACACGGCCCAGGGCAAAGCCCTTGGCGATGTAGTTGCGGACAAAGTAGATCACCAGCGCGCCCGGCACGAGCGTCAGCACGCCTGCCGCGGCCAGCACGCCCCAGTCGATGCCTGCGGCCCCTTGGGTGCGGGTCATGATGGCGGCGATGGGTTTGGCGTCGACCGTGGTCAGCGTACGGCTGAGCAGCAGTTCGACCCACGAGAACATAAAGCAGAAGAACGCGGCGACCCCGATGCCCGAGGAGATCAGCGGCATAAAGATTTTGACGAAGAAGCGCCCGAAGGAATAGCCGTCGATATAGGCGGTCTCGTCGATCTCCTTGGGCACGCCGCGCATGAACCCTTCGAGGATCCAGACCGCGAGGGGGACGTTAAAGAGGCAATGCGCAAGCGCCACGGCGATGTGCGTGTCAAACAAGCCGACCGAGGAATAAAGCTGAAAGAACGGCAGGGCAAAGACCGCAGGCGGCGCCATCCGGTTGGTCAGCAGCCAGAAGAACAGGTGCTTGTCGCCCAAGAACGTATAGCGGCTGAAGGCGTAGGCCGCGGGCAGCGCCACCGCGAGGCTGATGGCGGTGTTCAGCAGCACGTAGATCAGCGAGTTGACATAGCCCATATACCAGGCCGGATCGCTGAGGATCGTGGCGTAGTTGTCGAAGGTCAGATTGGCGGGCCACAGGCTAAAGCTGTTGAGGATCTCTGTGTTGGTCTTGAGGCTCATGTTCAGCAGCCAGTAGATCGGCAGCATCAGGAACAGCAGGTACAGGGTCATCACGATGACCGAGCCCTTGATGTGGATGCGCGGGCCGCTGCGGGTCGCGGTGGACACAGGCGTTGTGGATATGGATGCGTCTGCCATGGCTCAGCCCTCCCTTTTGTCCATATTGGTCATGACCGTGTAGAACACGTAGCTGATGGTCAGGATCACCAGGTAATACATGATCGAGAAGGCGGCGGCGGGGCCGAGGTCGAACTGGCCGAGCGCCATCTTGACCAGGTCGATGGACAAGAGCGTTGTCGCATTGCCCGGCCCGCCGCCCGTGACCACAAACGGTTCGGTATAGATCATAAAGCTGTCCATGAAACGCAGCAGGATCGCGATCATCAGCACGCCCATCATCTTGGGCAGCTCGATATAGCGGAACACGTTCCACCGGCTGGCCTGGTCGATCTTGGCGGCCTGGTAATAGGCGTCGGGAATGGACTGCAGCCCAGCATAGGCCAGCAGCGCCACCAGCGACGTCCAGTGCCACACATCCATCACGATGATGGTGATCCAGGCTGCAACCGGGTCAGAGGTGTAGTTGTAATTCACGCCGAGCGCGTCGAGGGTATAGCCCAACAGGCCAATATCCACCCGGCCAAAAATCTGCCAGATCGTGCCCACCACGTTCCACGGGATCAGCAGGGGCAGCGACATCACCACCAGGCAAAAGCTGGCCCAAAACCCCTTCTTGGGCATGTTGAGCGCGACGAACACGCCCAAGGGCACTTGGATCAGCAAGATGATGGCCGAGAACATCAACTGGCGCCACAGTGCGTTCCACATCCGGTCATCTTCCAGCATCTCGGCAAACCATTCGAGGCCGACCCAGAAGAACTGGTTGTTGCCGAACGTGTCCTGCACCGAATAGTTCACCACGGTCATCAGCGGGATCACCGCCGAGAACGCGACCAGCAGCAGAACGGGAAGGATCAGGAACCAGGCCTTTTGATTGGGGGTCTTTTCCATCAGGCGGCCTTTCCATCTGTGCGCCAGTCGTCGACGTAGACGTTTACATGCGCAGGGTCGAAGGTGACACGCGTCATATCGGCAGAAATGACATCAGCTTCGCCCGCGACGATATTGATATCGCTGCCGAAAAGGTCGGCGCGCACGATCTTGTGCCGGCCCACATCCTCGACCCGGCGGATTTTGACGGGCAGGCCATCGCCTTCGGTCAGGGTTACAAATTCGGGTCGCACGCCCAGCTCGACCTTGCCCTGCAGCGCGCCATAGGACTGGCCCAAAGGAACGGTTGCGCCGTGCACCACCGCTTGGGTTCCGTCGATGGTGGCGGGCACCACATTCATGCCGGGCGAGCCGATGAAATAGCCCACGAAGGTGTGCTCGGGCCGCTCGAACAGCTCTTGCGGGGTGCCGATCTGCACCACGCGCCCGTCATACATCACGACCACCTTGTCGGCGAATGTCAGCGCCTCGGTCTGGTCATGCGTGACGTAGATCATCGTGTGCCCAAACTCGTGATGCAGGGATTTCAGCTGCGTGCGCAGCTCCCACTTCATATGCGGGTCGATCACGGTCAGCGGCTCGTCAAACAGCAGTGCGTTGACATCCTCGCGCACCATGCCGCGCCCAAGGGAGATCTTTTGCTTGGCATCAGCGGTCAGACCACGTGCGCGGCGGTCCAGCTCTGCCTCCATCCCGATCATGGCGCCGATCTGCTGCACACGCTCGGCAATGTAGGCCGCACTTTCGCCCCGGTTTTTCAGCGGAAAGGCCAGGTTATCGCGTACGGTCATCGTGTCGTAGACCACCGGAAACTGGAACACCTGCGCGATGTTGCGGTCAGCGGTCGAGGCGCCGGTTACATCCACATCGTCAAACAGGATGCGGCCCTGGCTGGGGTGCAAAAGCCCCGAGATGATGTTGAGCAGCGTGGATTTCCCGCAGCCCGACGCACCAAGCAGCGCATAGGCTTCGCCATCGGTCCATTCGTGGTTCAGCTCTTTGAGGGCAAAGTCGTCCTCGGATGTCGGCTTGGGGTAATAGGAATGCGCGAGGTTATCGAGCGTGATCTTGGCCATGGTTCCCGTCCCCCCTTAGGCTGCCAGCGCGTAGGAGGCGGGGGCAACCAAGTCGCCCGCCTCGCTAAAGATGTAGACATGCGCGGGGTCCAGATAGACGGTCAGCGCCGCGCCCAATTCCAGGTCATGGATGCCGTGCACCAGCCCCACCCACGTCTCGCCATGGTGGTCGAGGTGGACAAAGGTTTCCGACCCCGTCAGCTCGGTCACCACCAGCCGCGTCTCAAACGCCATGGAGGACGCGGATTTCGACAGGATTTCAACGTGGTTGGGCCGGAACCCGGCCTGATAGCGGCCATCGGGCAAATGCTCCATCGTGCCCGCGGCGGGCGCGGATTGGCCGTCGCCGAACATCACACGGTTGCCGGTCTTGCTGACCTGCAGAAAGTTCATCGGCGGGTCGCTGAACACGCGCGCGGTCGTGGCGTCGATTGGCTGACGATAGACGGTGGGGGTGGGCCCGAACTGGGTGATCCGCCCCTCCCACAGGGTGGCCGTGTTGCCGCCCAGCAGGAGCGCCTCTTCGGGTTCGGTGGTGGCGTAGACAAAGATCGACCCCGCCTCTTCAAAGATTTTTGGGATCTCGATCCGCAATTCCTCGCGCAGCTTGTAATCCAGGTTCGCCAGCGGTTCGTCCAACAGGACCAGACCCGCCTCTTTCACCAACGCGCGGGCCAAGGCGCAGCGTTGCTGCTGGCCGCCCGACAGCTCCAGCGGTTTGCGGCCAAGCATGGGGGACAGTTGCATAAGGTCGGCGGATTTCTTGACCGCCGCGTCAATCTCTGCCGCGCTGCGGGCCATCAGGCGCAGGGGCGAGGCGATGTTGTCGTAGACGGTCATCGACGGGTAATTGATGAACTGCTGATAGACCATGGCGACCTGCCGGTCCTGCACCTTGACGTCCGTCACATCCGTCCCCTGCCACAGGATGCGCCCGGTCGCAGGCGTGTCGAGCCCGGCCATCAGCCGCATCAGAGACGTCTTGCCCGACGAGGTTGGCCCCAGCAGCACGTTCATCGTGCCCTTGTCGAGCTTCAGATCGGTTGGGTAGATATGCGTCTGGCCGTTCACGACCTTGGACACATTGGTCAGCTCGAGTGTCATGCGCCCCTCCTCCTTATTCCGCCGCTGCGGTGGTTTTGCCGGGTGCCGCGTCTTTTTCTGCGGTCATCCAGGCGTCCAGCTCTGCGATCTGTTCGGGGCGCATGCGCAGCCCCAGCTTGCTGCGTCGCCACACGACGTCATCGGCGGTTTGCGCGTATTCGTGGTCCATCAGCCAGGTCACCTCGCGCGCGGTCAGCGTGGCGCCAAAGTCCTGGCCCAGATCGGCGACGCTGGTGCTGTCGCCCAGCAGTTGGACCGCTTCGGTCCCGTAGGCGCGGATCAGGCGCGTGGCCCACCGCGCGTCCAGATAGGGATGGCGCGCACGCAGGTCGGCGATCAGCGCGGGCACGCCGTCCACGGGGAAATCCCCGCCGGGCAAGGCCACGCCAGCGGTCCACGGGTCCGTCACGCCGGGTAGAACGGTTGCGATCTCTTCCAGCGCGCTTTCAGCAAGGCAGCGATAGGTCGTGATCTTGCCGCCAAAGACGTTGAGCGCAGGCGCCCCGCGCCCGCTGTCCAGCTTGAGCACATAGTCCCGCGTCGCCGCTGTCGCGCTGTCGGCGCCGTCATCATAAAGGGGGCGCACACCCGCATAGGTCCACACAACGTCCGAGGCGTCGATGGGCGTGGCCAGATACTGGTTGATGAAATCGATCAGGTAATCCCGCTCTTCCAGCGTGCATTCGGGCTTGACCGACGGGTCGGTATGCTCGGCATCCGTGGTGCCAATCAGGGTAAAGTCGGTCTCGTAAGGAATGGCAAAGATGATGCGCCCGTCGGTGCCTTGGAAAAAGTAGCACTTGTCGTGGTCAAACAGCCGCTCGGTCACGATATGGCTGCCGCGCACCAGACGCACGCCTGCCTGGCTGTTGCTTTTGAGCGTTCCGCGCAGCACGTCGCCGACCCAAGGGCCTGCGGCGTTTACCACCATCTTGGCACTGCGGCTGCTGCGCGCGCCGGTTTCGGCGTCCTCGGTCACGACCGTCCAAAGCCCATCAACCACGTCCGCCGACACAACCTTTTCCCGGCTCAGGATCGTTGCGCCGCGCGCCTCGGCGTCGCGGGCGTTCAGCACAACCAGGCGCGAATCCTCGACCCAGCAGTCGGAATATTCAAATGCGCGTTCGAATTTCGGGTTCAGCGCGGCGCCTTCGGGCGCTTTGCGCAAATCAACGCTGGTCGTGCCTGGCAGCACCTCGCGCCCGCCCAGATGGTCGTACAGGAACAGACCCAACCGGATCAGCCAGGCAGGCCGCCGCCCGCGCATCCAGGGCATCACCGTACTCAGCAGCTTGGACGTGGGCGTGGTGGCGTCGAACCGCATGCTGCGATGGTAGGGCAGCACAAAGCGCATGGGCCACGAGATATGCGGCATCGCCTTCAGCAGCACCTCACGCTCGATCAGCGCCTCGCGCACCAGCCGGAATTCAAAATACTCGAGATAGCGCAGACCGCCGTGGAACAGCTTGGTCGAGGATGCAGAGGTGGCCCAACCCAGGTCGTTCATCTCGACCAGACCAACCGACAGGCCGCGGCCCGCTGCATCGCGCGCTATGCCGCACCCATTGATGCCCCCGCCGATAATCAGCAGATCGAAATCCGGCGTCATCTGATCCTCCCGTGCAACTGTTGCCGTTGCTGTGGCTTAGTTGAACGTCAAACGCGCATAATTGGAAGGAAAAAATGTTCGTTTTGTTTCTTTTCAACCTAAGCCTCTGATGTCATGTGCAAAAAAATGCGCATTTTGATCTGAGAAATGCGCGCTTTGGGCGCATCGACGCCGGTAAACACGCCCAGCAACAATTTGCGCGCGGGCTGATTTTCGCGCTAACATCGGCAAAATTCGCCGACGGCAAGGGATCATGGTTCAGACGCTGCGCAAGCCCGAGATTATCGATATCGCCCGTCGCGAGGGCAAGGTGACGGTCGAACGTTTGGTCGATTACTTTGGCGTGACCCCCCAGACCATCCGGCGCGACCTGGCCGAGCTGGCCGATAGCGGCCAGTTAGAGCGGGTGCATGGCGGCGCCATCCTGCCCTCGGCCACCGCCAATATCGCATATCGCGAGCGGCAAGAGCTGAACCAGCCGTCCAAGGTCGACATCGCGCGCGAATGTGCGCGCCACATCCCCAACGACTGCGCGCTGTTTTTGAACATCGGCACCACGACAGAGGCTGTCGCAGATGAACTGCACAGCCATAGCGGCCTGCTGGTCGTCACCAACAACCTGAATATCGCGGTCAAGCTGTCGGCCCATCCAACCATCGAGGTTGCCGTCACGGGGGGCAATTTGCGCAAGTCCGACGGCGGGCTTGTGGGTGCCTTTGCGCGCGAGACGATCTCGCAATTCCGCTTTGACTATGCGGTGATCGGCTGTTCGGCCTTGCACGAAACGGGTGAGATTTTGGATTACGACGTGCGCGAGGTGGGCGTGAGCCAGGCGATCATCGAACGCAGCGACAAGGTGTTTCTGGCCGCCGACCTGTCCAAGTTCGAACGCAAGGCGCCCGCCCGCATCGCTTCGCTGGCCGAGATCGATGTCTTTTTCACCGATGGCCCCCTGCCCCCGGCCTGTGCGGCCTTTTGCGCGCAGGCAGGCACGCAAGTGATTGCAGCGCGAAAGACGAACCAAAGCCGGACCGAGTAGACGGCGGAAACCGCGCATCGCGGGCGGCCCCTGCAACTATCCGCTTTTCGGGGCGCGGCGCAGGCTCTAGGCTTGGGCACATGCAGATGAACCGCCGTCACTTCCTTGCCCTGATAGGCGCCGCAACCACCGCCGCCTGTTCCGGCGCTGCGCCGTCCGGCGGCGGTGGCACAGCGCCTGACCTGATCCCGCGCCCGACGCCCGCATTCACCCGCTGGCTGGCCGACTTTCGCCCGCGGGCGCGCAATGCGGGCATCAGCGCGGCCACGTTGGACGCGGCCCTGGCCCAGGCGGGCTATATCCCCGGCGTCGTCAGCCGCGACCGAAATCAGATCCAAACCCGCCGCACACTCGAAGATTACCTGTCCATCGCCGTCTCGGATGACCGCGTGGCCAAGGGGCGCGCGGCTTACACCCGCAATGGTGCGACCCTGCGCGCGATCGAAGCGCGCTATGGCGTTGATGCCCATGTGATCGCAGCGATTTGGGGGGTCGAAAGCCAGTATGGCGAACTGCGTGGGGATATTCCCGTCATCTCCTCCACTGCGACGCTGGCCTTTGACGGGCGCCGCGCCAATCTGTTCGAGGCCCAATTGATCGCCGCCCTGCGCATCCTGCAAACCGGCGACACCACCCCCGACCGGCTGGTCGGCAGTTGGGCAGGCGCGATGGGCCACACGCAGTTCATCCCAACCTCGTACCAGTCCTTTGCCGTGGATTTTACCGGTGACGGGCGCCGCGATATTTGGGGCGATGACCCCTCGGACGCGCTCGCCTCGACCGCGAGTTACCTGCAGCGCAACGGCTGGCGGCAAGGTCTGGCCTGGGGGTCCGAGGCAGGCACCGGCGGACCCGGTGGTCGGACGGTGCAGCCGCAGGCGGGCGGCGTTGCTTTTGCCGTTACCCGCAATTTCAACGTGCTGAAAACCTATAACAATTCGGATTTCTACGCCATCGGCGTCGGCCACCTGTCTGATCGCATCCTGGGCGGCGGACCATTGCAAGGCACCTTTCCGCCCGACGCAAATGGCCTGACCAAGGCTGACCGCATCGCGCTGCAACGCGGGCTGTCCGCCCAGGGCTATGACGTGGGCACGCCCGACGGCGTGATCGGCCGCAAAACCGAGGCCGCCATCCGCGCCTTCCAAGCGCGCCGTGGTCTGCCCGTCACGGGCGTGGCGACGCCTGCGCTGCTGGCCGCACTCGGCTAGACTTGGCGACACCTTGGCCTGCATCACGCAGGCGGCATTGCGTGCACCCAGATTTCGGCCTCCGGCTCATGCGGCGGGCGCGTCCCATCCGTCACGGCCCCAAGCCGCCGCGCCACCGCCTGCGAGCGCGCATTGGTGACGTCGATATAGCTGACCAACCGGTCCTTCCCCAGCGCACTGTGCGCCCAGGCCATGACCGCTTGCGCCGCCTCAGTGGCATAGCCCTTGCCCTCAGCCCCGTCGAAAAGATGCCACGCCAATTCCACCTCCGGCCAATCCGAATGTTTGATCAGCCCGACCCGTCCCGCAGGCTGCCCGGTGTCGCGTTCAACGAGGATGAAGAAGCCAAAGCCGTGCCAGTGCCAATGGCCGATCCCAGCCAGAAACCCGAACCAGGCTTGCTCTGCCGTGATCGTCTCCCCTTGCGCTTGCAGCGACGGCGCGGAGGTCATGAAGCGGGTAAAGGCCGGCAAATCCGCCCGCTCTGGCCCGCGCAGCCGCAGACGGTCTGTCGTTAGGTCAGGGGCAGTTGTGAGAGGTGTCATGGGGTGCCTTTTGAGGTTCGAACGGCGTGTTGCCAAGATGTAGCGGAGAGAGGCCGGGCGCGGAAAGTCCCGGACCGCGTCGTGAGTAGAAATTCATGAAAACACAATCGCGGCGTCACCGTTGGGGCGAGGCGCGCCAAACCTTTTCATGGAACGCTCACCCGCCGACCATCGCCATTAGATGATCCGTTGCTCCAGTTCTCTCGGGTCTTCGACGTCCACGTGCCAGAAAGCGGCCGCCCCTTCCGGCAGTTGACGCAGCACCCGGTCAAAATCCCGCGTGTTGGTGCACCGCCGAATGGCCCATGCTGTCGCTTCGATGGCGTTGTCTGGCGTGAGGTTGTGGTGCAGGCGGACCTGCTTGGCCTCGGCAATCAGCGCCGGACGCGCCGCAAACGGAAGCGGCTGTTTCGACACATCCCAATCCTTCACGAAAATCGCCCGCAGGACCGTGGGCAAAACGCTCGCAAAGGCCAGGCCCTGCTGCGCAGTCAAGCGGCGCCGAAACACCTGCAGAACGGCATCCACTGCAGTATAGGCCATGTTGTCGGAATCCAGCGACATGCGCTCTTTGACATCATCCAGAAAGGCGCGCCACTCTTTGGACGCATGGCGGTATGTCCAAGGCATCGGCATTTTCTGTGTCGCCTTATATGTGATTAGCCACTGGCAGGTATAGCCGGAGGGTGCGCGGGGCGTCGAGGCTTGGCGAGGGAAAAGGGTTTGACGGTCCGAGGACTTAGCTTGCAGCAGAAAGCCTAAAGCCAGCAAGGTGGCGGACAGGAAGGGATTCGAACCCTCGAGACGGTCTCCCGCCTACGCACTTTCCAGGCGCGCGCCTTCGACCACTCGGCCACCTGTCCGACGCCGTCTCTATCCAATTCCCGCACCCACTTGCAAGCAGGTAGATGCAACTATCCGTCCAGATGTAGATAAACGCGGCGGTTCATCCGGCCCTTCTTTTCGATCTTGCCCAGGCGCAGCGCGCCGATCTCGCCCGTGCGGGCCACGTGGGTGCCGCCGCAAGGCTGCAGGTCGATCACGCCGTCGCCGTCTCCGATGCGCACCAGGCGGATGCGTCCGGCGCCGCGCGGGGGCTGGACCGACAGCGTTTTGACCATGCCGGGATTTGCATCCAGGTCCGCTTGGGTGATCCATTCCTCGCTCACCCGCAGGTCGTCCGAGACAAAGCCGTTCAACGCCGCCTCGATCTGGTCGCGGTCCTCGGGTGCGTCGGCCATGTCGAAATCAAGCCGCCCGCGCGCAGCGCCGATGGACCCGCCGGTGACGCCAAATGGCAGCGCGACGGACAGCAGGTGCAGCGCCGTGTGCACGCGCATGTGGGCAAAGCGGCGATCCCAGTCGAGGGTTTGTGTCACGGTGCTGCCCACGAGCGGCAGCGCGCGGGGCTCTGCCGGGACCAGGACAATCGCGTCGCCCTCCCCCTTGACCGCGGTCGCGATGGACAGGGCACCGCCGGGCCAGGCCAGTTCACCGCTGTCGCCCGGCTGGCCGCCGCCGGTCGGGTAAAACAGCGTCTGGTCCAACACCACGCCCCCTTCGGGCGTGTGGGCCAGCACGGTTGCCTCGGCGCTGCGTTGATAGGCGTCTTGGCGAAACAGCATGTCGGTCATCTCGCGTCTCCGTCTCCGTCTCCGTTGCTGTCGGTGTCTTCTTGGGGTGCACCCAGATCTTCCGGCTGCATATGGGCCGCGCCGCCATCGGCGGGGGGCGGCGTGCGGGGGGTGTCCTGGGGTTGCAGCGCCTCGGGGTTGCGCAGCCAGATATCGCGCTGCGCAAAGGGGATCTCGATCCCCTCTTCGGCAAAGCGGGTGGCGATCTGGTGGTTGATCTCGTTGCGCACGCTCAGGCTCCAATTCACGTCGCGCAGGATGATCCTGACCTCGAAATCCAGACTGTCAGCCCCAAACCCGGCAAAGAGGATCATGGGCGCGGGATTGGCCAGCGCCATGGGTTGGGCATCTGCGATCTCTTTCAATATCCTCTCGACCCGCCGTGTGTCGGTGCCATAGGCCACGCCCACGGGCACGATCAACCGACCCACCGTGTTGCCACGGGTATAGTTGGTGACGGTGCCCGAGATCAGATCGGCGTTGGGCACGATCACGTCGGTCCGGTCAAAGGTCTCGATCCGGGTGGAGCGGACCGAGATTGACCGCACATAACCCATCTGCCCGCCCACCTCGATCCAGTCGCCTTCGGAAATCGGGCGCTCGATCAGCAGGATGATGCCCGACACAAAGTTCGACACGATGGTTTGCAGGCCAAAGCCGATGCCGACCGATAGCGCCCCGGCAACAATGGCGAGGCTGGACAGATCAATGCCTGCGGCGGTGATCGATACCAGGGCCGCGAGAAAGATACCGACATAGCCCAGCCCCGACACGATGGCGACCTGGCCACCTGGGTCGATCCGCGTTTTGGGCAGAACGGACGTCTTCATCGCGCCCTGCACGGCGCGTGTCAGCAGATAGCCCAGGACAAAGACGATGATCAGGGTGAAAAAGCTGCCGGGCGAGATCGTCGTCTCGCCAATGGTCAGGCCGCTGCGCAGGGTCGCCCATACCTCGGTCAGGTCGGTGACGCGGGCGCCCCAGATCAGGGCGAGCATGGGCAGCGACATCAACACCAGGACAAAGCTGACCAGCGTCGGCACGAGGCTGTCGCGCGCACCGTCGCCTGGGCGCAGCGCGGCGTAGATGTCGCGCACCAAGGCTTGCAGCAGCGCGACCGTGGCGCAGAGGGCCAGCGTCATGATCGTGGGATAGACCAGCGCCTTGGCCGCCGTGCCATAGCCGAAGGCCGCCAGCAGCGGGGCCACCAGCCCCACCGCAATCACCGCCTGGCCCAGCGTCGACACGAACCGGTGCATAACGTCGCGGTCGGGCGCGCCCTCTTCCACCTCTTTGCGCGGGATGCGGCGGATCAGCCACCCCATGCGGATCAGCAACAGGCCCGCCAGCACGATCAGCGGAAAGTTCAGAACCGCTGTCGCGGCGGGGTCATAGCGGTCGTGCGCGGCAAAGCCGTCCAGCAGGATATAGGCGGCAAGCGTGGCGCCGAGGATGACGGTCAGAATACCGCCTTCGACCCGCCGCTCGACCGGCAGGGTCAGCGGACTGCGCAGCGCGTCGTTGCGCGGGAAAAAGCGGCTGGCGAGCCAGGCGGAGAAGATCAGCGTGAGCCCAATCGGCTCCAGCAGATCCAGCAGCAACTGGCCCCGCGGGCCATATAGCTGGGTCGCCGCGATGGCGCGGTTGATGGCAAACAGGCCCAGCATCGGCAGGACGATCTGCCCAAGCGAGACAAAGAAACCCGCGACACCCGCGCGGGATCGCGCATCGCCGCGCTGAATGCGGACAGCCAAAAACTCGGACCAATAGCGCGAGCGGATCAGCAGAACGAGGCCGACGGCCGTCAAAACGATGACCAGCGGCAGGTTGTCTTGTGCATGCGCTCGGCGGACGGGGTTATGCCAGGCGGCCGTGGTGCCGCTGGTCACCGCCACCAGGCTTTCGCGCGCATGGCGCAGCGCATCCGACCACAGCGTCGGATTGATCGGCCAGGGCCCCATGTTCAGCAGTTCATCCGCCTGACGTTGGCGCAGGATCTCGTCGATCTCGGTGATGATGCCGTTGGCGCGACTGAATGCCTCTTCGGCGGTGCGGCGCGGGGTGCTGAGCCGTTCTAGTTGCGCGCTGAGTTCGGCGCGGCGGGCCGCGATTTCGTCGGCTTCGGTCTCGCCCTCACCGGGTGCGGGCCCCAGCGCGTCAATTTGATCGCGCAGGGTTTGCAAGCGGCTGTCATTGGCGTTCAGCTGGGTCTGAAATTGCGCGCGCCACTGCGCCACCTCGGCCCGCAGCGTGTCAAAGGCGGTGTCAGAGGCTTGCGCGCGTTCCACCGCTTCTTCGGCGCGGCTGGCGACGGATTGCCATTGCGCATAGTCGGGCGCAGTCGCCTGGGCGATGGCCACGCCGGACCAAAAGAAAAAAAGAACAAGGGCGATGGCGTGCCGAACGCTGGGCAAGCGCATCAAACGTCCTCGAACACGCCTGGGATGCTGCTGGGGCCGTGGTCAAGCCAGTCCGGCACTGGCAACCCTTTCGAGCGGAGGAAATCGGGGTTCCACAGCTTGGACTGATAGCGCGTGCCGTAGTCGCACAAGATCGTGACGACCGTGCTGCCCGGGCCAAGGTCGCGCGCCAGGCGCATGGCGCCCGCAATGTTGACGCCGGTCGAGCCGCCCATGCACAGCCCTTCCTCTGCCAGCAGGTCAAAGACAATTTGGCAGGCTTCGGCATCGGGGATGCGGTAGGCGAAATCGGGTGTGAACCCTTCGAGGTTGGCGGTGATGCGCCCCTGCCCGATCCCTTCGGTGATCGAGTTGCCGGGGTTCTCCTCGCCCGTGTAAATCTTGAACATGCCCGCACCTTCGGGGTCGGACAACGCCACCTTGACCCCCTTGGGCTGCAGCACCTCGGCCACGCCTGCCAGCGTGCCGCCCGAGCCCACGGCGCAAGTAAAACCATCAACCTTGCCATCGGTCTGTCCCCAGATCTCTGGTCCGGTCATTTCGATATGCGCCTGGCGGTTGGCCACGTTGTCGAACTGGTTGGCCCAAATGGCGCCGTTTGGTTCGGTTTTGGCCATTTCCGCGGCAAGACGGCCCGAGTATTTCACGTAATTGTTCGGATTTTTATAGGGCACTGCGGGCACTTGGACCAGCTCCGCACCGGCCAGGCGCAGCATATCCTTCTTTTCCTGGCTTTGCGTCTCGGGGATCACGATCACCGTCTTGAACCCCATTGACGCACCCACCAGCGCGATACCGATGCCGGTATTGCCAGCCGTGCCTTCGACGATGGTGCCACCGGGCCGCAGATCACCGCGTGCGATCGCGTCCTTGATGATGAACAGCGCGGCGCGGTCCTTGACCGACTGGCCGGGGTTCAAGAACTCGGCCTTGCCCAGGATGGTGCACCCGGTCTCTTCGCTTGCCTTGCGCAGTTTGATGAGGGGGGTGTTGCCAACGGCGGCAGCCAGGTCAGAGGCATAGTGCATCGCAGCGTTCCTTTATGTCCGTGGATCCGGTGTAGCGACCCGGCCCTGCGACCTCAACCCACGACCCGACTAGCCACCCGCACGCAGCCGGGCGCGGTGATGGGCCAGCCAATAGGTCAGCATGGCAAGCGGGACATTGGCAACCTCGCAGGCGTCGGCCATGGCCAGCAGGTCGTCAAACGCCATGAGGTGCGAGCGGATGTTTTCACCCTCTGTCGCCTCGCCCGCCACACCCGCCGTGTCGTCCGGCAGCGCGCACAGGCCCACGAACAGGTTAAAGAAATCGGTGACCGCCCCCGGCGAGGCATAACAGGCGCCCGCGGCCTCCAGCCGGTCAAAGACCAGGCCCGCCTCTTCGTGCGCCTCGCGGTGCGCGGTCTCTTCGGGCGTCTCGCCCGGGTCGATCAGGCCCGCCACAGGTTCCATCTGCCACATCACCGGATCGTGCCGCCCGATGGGGCCCATACGCACCTGTTCGACCAGCAGAACGCGGTCGCGAACGGGGTCGTATGGCAGCACGATTGAGGCGTCGGAAGAGACGAAGACGCCACGCTCCAACAGCTCGGATTGGCCACCATCAAAGGTTTCATGCCGCAAGCGCAGCTCGTCCAAGGCGAAAAAGCCGGAATAGGCGCGGGTGCGCTGCACCATCTCGACCTGGCCGCGCAGGGTCCCTGCCCCGTGTCGGCTCTTTTGGGCAAGTACGCGGCTCCAGGCGCGGGACCGGATGCGCGGATAGCGGCTGGCAACCGATTGGGGGGTAAGGACGCCGAAATAGCCCATGACTTCCTCGGCGGCGTAGAGCGTCATCTCGCCCCATTTCCGGGTCCACGCGTCCAGATCCCACCGCCCGTCCGTGGCGTGCTGGCCGGGTGTCGGCACGTAGACGGCAGCGGATTGCCCCGAGGCCAAGGTCAACTGCCGCAGATCGTAGTCATAGCCGCCTTCGTAGAAGTCCAGGCGCGCCACGTCGTCATCTGAAAGGCCGGTCACCGTGATCCCATCGGCACGCGCACCAGTGTCTGCAACAAGCACCGGAAAGGCCCCGTCAATCGCCGCCAAAATGTCATGGTCGGCCAAGCTGTCCGCGGTGATGTCCGAAGCGGCCACAGACCGGCCCAAGACCACCCCAAGCAGCGGCACATGCCGCAGCGTGCCGTAGAAAAAGAGCGTGTTCATGCCGTTACCGCCAGGTCCGCCAAGCATATTCCGTGGCGAGCCCCGTGATCACGCCCCCCACCAGCAGGGTGGCCCAAATCGGGATCGTGCTCATCAGCAAGGCCCACTCGGCCCCGATCTCGAACACCGCGATCAACGCCTCGAACGGGCCGTCATAGCGGTTTTTCATCGCGATGCGCGTCATCTCGTTGCAGGCTTGGATAAAGAGGCCCCAGAACACCATGACCACAGGGCCGGTCAGCCCCACATTGACGGCCGAAATAAGGCCCCGCCCCGCGCGCACGCCGATGACCAACCACCCCACGAAAAAGCCGACGGCGACGTTGATATAAACGAACCAGCCGAAATTCGTGTCTTCCTCGAACAGCGGCATGATCATGCCCGACACGACAAAGGCCAACACGGCCAAGCCAAGGGCGGCCACAAGTTTGGCGGCGTCTGGCATGGGGTGGTGTCCTTTTCGTGCTAGCCTGGGCGCGTAATGGTGATCTGTGTCACATCACAGTTCGCACTGTCAAAGGTTGCCGCACAAGAGGTCAGGTAAAAATTCCACATGCGGCGGAACCGGTCGTCAAAGCCCAATTCCGCGATCTGATCCCACTTTTCATTGAACGTCTCGTGCCAGCGGCGCAGCGATATGTTGTAGCTTGGCCCGAACTCGATGGACCTTTCAACGCCCAGACCCGCCCGCGCCACCTGCTCGCGCAGGACCGTGGGGCTGGGCAGCATGCCGCCGGGAAAGATGTATTTCTGGATGAAATCGACGCCGCGGCGGTACACTGTCCAGCGTCGGTCGGCGACGGTAATGATCTGCAGCGTGGCGTTCTTGCCGGGCTTCAACCGCTCGCGCACGGTATTGAAATAGGTGGGCCAGTATTTCTCGCCCACGGCCTCGAACATCTCGATTGAGGCAATGCCGTCATAGGTGCCGGTTTCGTCCCGGTAATCTTGCAGCTTGAATTCGACTTGGCCGGAAAGCCCTGCCTTTTCAATGCGGTCTTGGGCGTACTTAAACTGTTCCTCGCTGATTGTCAGCCCGGTGACCTTCAGCCCCCGCTCTTTCGCGGCATATTCGGCAAAGCCGCCCCAGCCACAACCGATCTCGAGGATATGATCCCCGGGCTGCGCGCCCATCTGGTCGACCATGCTGGCATATTTGGCGATTTGCGCGGCCTCGTGGCTTTCCTGGCCGGTCACGAACATGGCCGACGAATAGGTCATCGTGTCGTCCAACCACAGCCCGTAGAACTCGTTGCCCAGATCGTAGTGATAGCTGATGTTCTTGCGCGCCTGCACGCGGTTGTTGCGGTTCAGCCAGAAACGGAAGCGTTCGAACTGGCGCACCAGCCCCATGCCGGGATAGCCGTCATAGACGTCGTCATTGTCCGCATGCACCCAGTCCATAAAGGCTTGCAGGTCCGGGGTGCTCCACCATTCGTCCAGGTAGGCGTCGCAAAACCCCAGATCGCCCTCGCGGATCAGCCGGGCGAACAGGTCGGTGTTGTGGATATGGACCTCGGCGATGGGGCCAGGTTTGTGCCCCTCGGCCCGAAACCGGCGCCCATCGGGCAGGACAAAGTCAAGACGACCGGTGTTGATCTTGGCAAGCGTGCGAAACGCCTGTTTGAAGTACCGCGGCAAGTTCTGTTCGCCGTCCGTTGAGGTTTTGATCATGCACGCTCCCCGTTCGCGTTTGATGGCAAGCTACGTTGACACATACCAGCGCGCAACCATGCGCATCGGTTTGGCATTAAAATTTCCGGTTTTCATAGGCACTTAGGGCAATTTTCCGGCCCTCGTCCGCGGCGACGATCGGATCGGGATAGGTGTCGTCGGGTGACATGCCCCAATGCTGCGGAATGGCGTCGAAATAGGACAGCGCGTCGTTATGCGGATTGCTGCGCCCCTCGGCGATCCAGCGCGTGACGTAGTCGCGGTTTTTGTCGAACTTGTCCAGCTGCGTGACCGGGTTGAACACCCGGAAATAAGGCGTGGCATCCGGGCCAGAGCCTGCAGACCACTGCCACCCCATCGCGTTGCTGGCCGGGTCCCAGTCGATCAAGCAGTCGTCAAACCAGGCCTGCCCGATGCGCCAATGCGTCAGTAGGTGCTTGCACAGGTAACTGGCGACGATCATCCGTCCGCGATTGTGCATGCGGCCTGTCACATACATCTCGCGCATGGCCGCATCGACAAAGCGGATGCCCGTGCGTCCTTTCTTCCAGGCCCAGACGTTCGCGGCGCGCGCGTCGGTGTGCCAGGGAAAGGCATCCCAATCCTCTTTCCAATTCTGGTCCACGATCCGGGGCGTGTGGTGCATCAGGTGATAGGCAAACTCGCGCCACACCAGCTCTTTCAAAAAGGTCTCGGCCCCCTGTTTGCCCTCGTGCAGCGCACGCAGGCCCGCGTGCCAGCACTGGTGCGGGCTGATCTCGCCCAAGGCGAGGTTTTCCGACAGGTTTGACGTGCGGTCCTCGGCCGGTAGATCGCGCCCGGCATCGTAGGTGGCCACCTTTTGGGCGATGAACGCGCCCAGCCGGGCCTGTGCCGCCGCTTCGCCCAGACGCACATGCGGGCGCACCACATCGGCCCCGCGGTGCATCGCCGCGCCCAGGGTCCAAGCGTCGAGCGTTTCGCTTGTCGGCCAGGCCGATGGCGCAGGGATCGTGCCCGGGGTGCTGAGCGGCGCGTCGACATCCCGGTCTTTCACCGATTTCCAGAAGGGTGTGTAAACCTTGTAAAAGCCGCCGGTCTTGGTCTCTGCCGTCCAGGGCTCGAACATCAGGTGGCCGCCAAAGCTGCGCGCGTCGATATCCGCCTCTTTCAGCGCGGATTTCACCTGCGTGTCACGCGCCACAGCGTCCGGGTCATAAAGGCGCGACCAGTAGACTGCACTGGCCCCCGTCTCTTTGATCAGCGCTTGCAGCACGTCGAGCGCGTCGCCGCTGCGCAGGATCAACCGGCTGCCCTTGTCGGCCAGGCTTTGCGCCAGATGCGCGACACCCAAGTCCCACCGCCATTTCGGCGCGGCCCCCAGGCCATCGACGGTGCTGTCGCGGATCACCACGGGGATCACGGGCCTGCCGCTGTCGCAGGCGGCATGCAACGCCGGATGATCACTCAGCCGCAGGTCGCGGCGATACCACATGATGATTGGCGTGCTGCTCACGGCCTAAATCCTTTTTCTTGATAGCGCTTACGTAGGACGGGTTTGTGCGGATCAAGGGCGCAGCCTATCACGTAGCGTCAACGCCGGACCGTGGGGAAAAGCGCGGCAATTCGGCCACCAACTGCCCTGCGCGCGCCGCCGAAGTCGGATGCAGGTGCAGCGGCAGAGCCCCCGAGAGACCCGAAAGCGTCGCAGGCCGACAAGAATCTGTCGCCAACCCACACCCCTAGAAATCGGGGCATGTCAAGCTAATGCCCATCGGCCACACCCCGCCGACCACCGCGAAATTTCGCCAATACCGAGTGTCGCCGCGCGCGATGCCGCCGCGCCAGCCACACGCGCACCCAGCCAAAAACAACAACAGGGAGCCAGCATTATGGCCATAAAGGAACCGTTTACGGACCTGGAGATTGCCACGCAATCGTCCGGGTTTTACGAAGGGCACAGCCTGCCCATCGCCCTTATCTCGAAGGTCACGATGGTGGCGCTGGTGCTATGGGCCATCATTTGGCCTGTGGGTGCGACGCAGACGCTGGACGCCTGGAACTGGGCCACGCTGCAAGGCTTTAACGCCTTCTACATTATCTCGGTCGGGTTTTTCGCCTTCTTCCTGTTTGTGCTGTGCGTGCTGCCTGCGGGCAAGCGCAAGCTGGGCGGCCCGGACACAGAGACCGAGTTTTCGACCTTCTCCTGGTTTGCGATGATGTTTGGTGCGGGGCTTGGTGTGGGTCTGATGGTCTTTGCCACCGCGGAACCTGTTGGGCTGTGGGGGTCGAACCCCGTCATCGTGGCCCAAGATGCAGCACCCAATGGAGCGGAGTCCGTGCAATCGGCCTTTCGCTATGCGCTGCTGCATTTTGGCTTTCACGCTTGGGCAATCTACGTGATCACAGGGCTTAGCCTGGCCTATTACGCCTATACCCGCGACATGCCGCTGACCATCCGGTCGGCGCTGACACCGCTGCTGGGGCGCCATGCCAACGGGTTCCTGGGCCACCTCGTGGACGTGCTGGGCGTGGTCGCGACCATCTTGGGCGTTGCGGTCACCATCGGCTATGGCGTCAGCCAGTTTGTCGACGGGGTCTATAACGTGACAGGTATGGAATGGCTGATGGGCGAAGCCGCCGAGGGCACAGCCGCCAAACCGTCGACCGTTGGGCTGATCGCAGCGCTGGCGATCATCATGGGCATGTCGATCCTGTCGGCGGTATCCGGCGTTGGGCGCGGCATCAAGTATTTGTCGAACCTCAACCTGGTGCTGTCCTTCCTGTTGCTCTTGACCTTCGTTGTCTTCGGCTCTTTCCTCTTTGCGCTGACGACCTATGGCACGGCGCTGGCGGATTACATCTGGAACTTCATCCCCCTCAGCTTTGAGGCCTACAGCCCGCTGTCGCAGGATGCGTTCACCGCCGCCCTGCCGCAAGAGGCGCAGGCCGCGGCCGGTGGGCTTTACTCTGGTGCCACCAATGCGTGGGGCAGCTTTGACGGCTTTGTCGCGGGCCTGGAAGGCGAGGCCGCAGCGCTTGATCCGTCGGTCCAAGCCGCCGCCTACGACGCGGGCACCCAGGGCCGCCTCTTTGGCTGGCAATCGGGATGGACGACCTTCTACTGGGCGTGGTGGATCGCGTTCTCGCCCTTTGTCGGGTTGTTCCTCGCCCGCATCTCGAAGGGGCGCACGGTGCGCGAGTTCATCCTGGGCTGCGTCATCGCCCCTGCCCTCGTCTGCTTTGCCTGGCTGACCATCCTGGGCGGTACCGCGGTGGACGCCGAGCTGAGTGGCGTGGCCGAGGGCGCGATCATCGGGGCGTCGAACACCAACAAGCTGTTCGTGGCGCTACAGATGATTGTGCCGGAATGGCTGTTGGGCGCGGTCATCATCATGTGTGTGGTCCTGATCATGACGTTCCTCGTCACCTCAGCAGATTCGGGCATCCTGGTGATGAACACCATCATGTCCGGTGGCGCCGCCGAAACCGGGGTCAAGCACCGGATCATCTGGGGTCTGATCCTGACCTTTGTGATCGGCAGCCTGCTGGTGGCCGGTGCGCTTGATCCCAACAACGCGGACGCGCTGGCGCCCTTGCAGGATGCGATGATCGTGGGCGCCCTGCCCTTTACCTTTGTCATGGTCCTGATGGCCGTAGCGCTGGCCAAGGCGCTGATCAACGACAGCCGCCGGGCCAAGGCGGATGCACCGCTGGGCGCACCGGCGGAATAGGCCCTTCACGGCAGACAAAGCAAAAAAGGGGCGCCGCAACTGGCGCCCCTTTTTACGTTTTGGATATGATCCTTACTCGGCTGGCATGCCGTTGCCGGTCGCACCTTCGATCTCGGAATGCACGGCCGGCACTCCCGCCGCTTCGCGCTTGCCATCGTTGTAGATCGCCTTGATCAGCGCAATGCACATCAGCACCATCACCAGGCTAAAGGGCAAGGCCCCGATCACCATGGCCGTCTGAATGGCCGAGGTCCCGCCCGAGAGCAGCAGACCGCCCACAACCAGTGCCAGAGCCGCCCCCCAAAAAAGGATATGCGGCCGCGCCTTGGGGCCCTCATCACCCGCCGCGTTGATCGTGTTCACGATCAGCACCGCCGAGTCCGCAGAGGTCACCAGGAACGTCATCAGCAGCACCACGATCAGCATCGCCATGCCCCAGGCCAACGCCTCGGCAATCGGCGCCAGCATGAACTCGGTCATGGCAAAGATCTTGTCGCCGTTGGAGGCGTCAAAGATCACACCGTCGGCGCCGCCGTTCAGTTCCAGATCAATGGCCGTGCCGCCCGCCCAAGCAAACCAGACAAAGCACATCAGCGACGGCACGATCATCGCGCCCAGCACAAATTCGCGGATGGTGCGGCCCCGGCTGATGCGCGCCAGGAACAGGCCCACGAAGGGGGCAAAGGCGATCCACCAGGCCCAGTAAAACACCGGCCACCAGCCCTGCCACTGCGTCAGCAGGAACGATTCCGACCCCTCAACCCCGTCCGAAGACCAAACGTTAAAGCTCATCTGAGGCAATGCGATCAGATAATCCCAGATGCCGATGAAGAAGGCCGTTGCACCAAACCATGTGGCCCCGAAGATGATGAAGAAGCCCAAGAGCACGATGGACAGCACCATGTTGATGTTGCTGAGCCACTTGATGCCCTTGCCCACACCGGACAGCGCCGACAGGGTCGACGCACCCATGATAGCGACCAAGGCGACCACGATACCCACAAAGGTCGCACCGCCATCCGCGTTCATCAGACCGCCAATGCCGATCCGGGTAAGGCCCGCAACGAACTGTTCGACCCCAAAGCCCAGCGTTTGCGCCACGCCCAGGATCGTCGCCACCACGGCCACGATGTCGATGACATGCCCCAAACGGCCCGACAGCGACGCCCCGAACAGCGGCGTCAGCGACGACCGGATGGTCAGCGGCAGGCCGCGCCGGTAGCTAAAGAACGCAAGCGCCAGGCCCGCAACGGCATAGCAGGCCCAGGCACCCAGACCCCAGTGCAGGAACGACCATTTATAGGCCATGCGCACATTGTCCGCAGCCCCACCGGTGGTCAGCCCTTGGATCGTTTCGGGGTTCGACCCGAAATGCGCCACAGGCTCGGCCACGGCCCAGGTCAGCATGCCAACGCCGATACCGGCGCCAAACATCATCGAGAACCAAGAGAAGTTCGAAAACTCCGGCCCCTCGCCCGGTTGGCCCAGGTTCAAGCGGCCCGCGGTCGGCCAAACGGCCAGGCCCAGACAGACGATGATAAAGAAGGCCACCACCCAAATGTACCAGGCGGCAAAGTTGGACAGGATGACGCTGTTCAGCTCGCCCAGCACCCGCCCCGACTGCGTCGGCCAAAAGATGCACCAGACGACGAGGACCGAAATGATGATCTTACTCACCACCGTCACGTCGACGCTGAACCCCCGATAAAACCCGTTATTCGCGGTTTTAATCGGCAGCTCCGTCAAAGGAGGTTGAATGGACATGGTGTGTTCCCTGTTGTCATTTTTATGACAGCCAGCAAAGCACAGACAGACGTCTGAAACGAAGCGAATTTTGTCGGTTTTGAAGTCGCTTTAGGAATTCAGAGGTCTTTTTTCGGCCAAAATGAAAAAGTTGACCGATTCTTCAAATCCGCACAGAAACCCGGCATCAGCCCCGGTATGCCGCACACGAATCGTGCAGGTCACAAAGCGGCGCGAATTTTCTCGGCGTGGGCTTTGATCTCGTCCATATCGCCCATCTGCCCCGCCGGGCGCATCGGCACGTCCGCATGGCGCGGATGAATGTGGAAATGCAGGTGAAACACCTCTTGCCCGCCTGCGGTCTCGTTAAACTGCTGCAAGGTGATGCCATCGGCGCCAAAAGCTGATTTGGCCGCGTTGGCCACCTTTCTGACGGTGCGCATCACCGCCGCCAGCTGCGCGTCGGACGCATCCAAAACATTGCGGCAGGGTGTCTTGGGGATCACCAGGCAATGCCCATCGGTGCGCGGCATGATATCCATGAAACACAACGTTTCATCATCTTCATAGACCCGCAACGACGGGATTTCGTCCCGCAGGATCTTGGCAAAGATGTTTTGGTCGTCATAGGCGGGCGTGGGGGTGGTCATGCGGGTCTCCGAGCTGGCTCAAAGACCCACATAAATCGATCGTACTGTTGCGTCTACGGCCATCTCGGCCCTGGCAAGACGCCTGCGCCTAGGCGTTCACGTCCACCACAACGCGGCCCTTCACCTGACCTTTCAGGATGTCCGCGCCCAGTTGCGGCAGGTCCGACAAGGTGGCGGGCTGCACCATCGCTTCCAGCTTGTCCATCGGCAGGTCCTGCGCGATCCGGGCCCAGGCGCGCACCCGGTTGTCATAGGGTTGCATCACCGAATCGATGCCCAACAGGTTCACGCCACGCAGCAGGAACGGGATGACCGTTGCAGGCAGGGCCGCCCCACCGGCAAGGCCGACCGCAGCCACGCTGCCCCCGTATTTCATCTGCCCCAACAAACGGGCAAGCATTGCACCGCCCACCGCATCGACACAGCCGCCCCAGGTCTCCCCTTCCAGCGGGCGCTTGGTGGTCTCGTTCAGCTCTTCGCGGGCCACGATCTGCGTGGCGCCCAGGTCCTTTAGATAGTCTGCCGTCTCGGGCCGCCCGGTGACACCGGCCACCTCATGGCCCAGCTTGGCCAGGATCGCCGTCGCAACCGACCCCACGCCGCCGGCGGCCCCGGTGACCAAAACCGGCCCGTCCTTGATCCCGTGATCCTCCAGCGCCATCACGGCCAGCATGGCGGTAAACCCTGCGGTACCCACAGCCATCGCCTGGCGGGTATCCAGACCATCCGGCAGCGGCACCAGCCAGTCGCCCTTGACCCGCGCCTTTTGGGAATAGCCCCCCCAATGCGCCTCGCCCACACGCCAACCCGTCAACACAACCTTGTCGCCGGGGGCATAGCGGTCATCCTCGGACGTCTCGACCGTCCCGGCAAAGTCGATGCCCGGCACATGCGGATAGTTGCGCACCAATCCGCCGCCCGGCCCGATGCACAGCCCGTCCTTGTAGTTCACCGTGGAATACTCGACCGCGACGGTCACCTCACCTGCCGGCAGGGCGTCCATCTCCAAATCCGTTACGGCAGCGGATGTTTTGCCGCTGTCCTCATCCTTGCTCACCACCAAAGCTTTAAACATCACGCTCTCCATATCGCGAAGGGTCCGCCCCTTCTCTGTTCCAAAAAAGTCCCGGGGAGCGCGAGGGGCTGGCCCCTCGCTCCTGCCCTTTACGCCCAAAATGCCGATTGCACCGTGGCGTTCCGCATACCGTCCGGCGTCTCAACTTCCAAGTCCGTCCCCGGATCCCAGTGGGTCATGCGCACCATGCCGATGGCGACATTCGTCTTGAAATCCGGCGACCACGCGGCCGAGGTGATCTGCCCCACACGCTTGCCGCCGCCCAAGATGGGCCAAGGCCGATCCGAAGGGGGCACCGCATCGCCGTGAATGGCAATGGGCCGGATTTGCTGCACCGGCCCCTCCTTTGACACGCGCAATAGCGCATCGCGGCCGATACAGCCAATCGCCGTCTGCGTGTCGCAAAACCGGCCCAGCCCGCATTCGTGCGGCGTGTTGTCGTCGGTCATGTCGTTGCCGTAGCTCAGCAAGCCACCCTCGATCCGCTCGATCCCATTGGGGCAGCCTGCGCGCACGTTCAGGTCAGCGCCCGCATCGAACAGCGCGTGCCACAGCGGCATGCCTATGTCACAGCCTTCGACATAAATCTCAAACCCGCCCTGCTTGGAATAGCCTGACCGCGCGATGGCCAAATCCCGATCCATGAATTGAAACATGTCAAAGCGGAAAAAGCGGATGTCCCGCACACGATCGCCAAAGACGCGGGCCATCAGCTCTTCGGCCTTGGGCCCTTGGACGGCCAGGGGCGACACATCGGGCTCGTCCACCAGCACGTCCAGGCGGTAGCCGTTGGCGATGCCCTTGACCCACAAAAGCAGGTCGGAATCGGCAATCGAAATCCACCAACGGTCCTCGCTCAGCTTAACCGCGACGGGATCGTTCAGCATCCCGCCGGTTTCGTCCACGATGGGCACGTAATAGCATTGCCCGGGCAGCATCGACCGCAGATCGCGCGGCGTCAGCATCTGCATCAGCCGCCCCGCATCGGGTCCGCGCAGCTCGACCTGGCGTTCGACCGACACGTCCCACACCTGCACGTGGTCTTTGAGGTGGCGATAATCGGCCTCGACGCTTTCGAACATCGTGGGCAAGAGCATGCGGTTGTAGACGGTGTAGGCTTTGACGCCCGCCGCCTCGACACCCTCGGAAAACGGCGTGCGGCGCAGCCGACGCGACGGAGAGATCACTGCCATTATTCGTCCTCTGGCATAAAGATGAGGTCGGTGACCGGCGCATTCAGGCCAGCGTCGGTCATCATCGCGTGGACCTGTCCACGATGATGGGTTTGGTGGTTAAAGAAATGCGTGACGCACAGTTCAAGTGGTTGTTCAAGATCGGCCTGCAACGTGTTGGAGTACCAAAGCAAAGACCTTTTCAGATCGAGCGATTTGAGCGTATCTGCCCACATCCGCACCGCCCCATCCATGCGGAACCGATCCGCGCTCCACACCGCGAAGGTCGGCGTGAACTCTTGGGGGGGCACTGCCTTGTCCGGGGAGGGTACTGCGGGTGTGAACCGGCTCATCCACAGGGTGTCGGCCCACAGGATGTGGTTCAGCGTCGCCATGAGCGAGCCAAAGAAGTCCCCGCGATCCTTGCGCAACTCGGCATCCGACAGGCCGCTAAGCGCCCCCGTCAACTGGCGGTTTTGCCAGGCGTTGTAACGGGCCATGATACGTACATAACCCGCATCGATCACGGCTTGGGGCCTTTCCAGTCGATGGGGCAGATCTCGGCCGATTTGCCGCCAAAGTCCCAGATGCGGCCATAGTCGCGCACCTTGGATTTCACACCGCGTGCGGCGATGATGTCGGGGCCCATCCAGTATTTGGAGTTGGTGATCATCACCGGGTGATCCGGCGTCTTGCCGTCGATCATCTCGATCTCACCTTGGATCTTGCGCCCGATATAAAGGCCACGCTTCTTGCCCTCGCGCACGATCTCGACCTTTTCGCGCTCGGCGCCCACGATGTCGCTGACCAGCATTGTGAACAGGCCCGTAGTGCCGCCCGCGGCACCAGAGAAGATTTGCAGGATACCGTTATAGGCCTTGCCGCTCGCGCGCTCGTCCACATAGGCCGCCACGCGCCAACCGCCCTCGCCCATGCGGCCCGGGATGTCGACCATCAGGCCCACGTTCAGGCCGGACAGGTCCTCGCCCTCGAAATGCCCTTCGTCGATGGCGATGGCCATCCAGGCGTGACAGTGCCCTTCGGTAGGCGGGTGCGCGCCCAAGGACACGACGCACGGACAAAACAGCTCGCACGAGCAGTTGAGGAACAGCTCACCCTTGATCGCCCATTCGGTCGGCGACATCTGACGGCGGCCCGGGTTGGGCATCCGGCTGTCGATCCGCTGGCTGACCGGCAGCTTGTCCGCGTCCGGGCGTTTCTTTACGGCCATCTTATCCTCCTATCGCATAGGGCCAGGCCAACACGGCCAGACCCGCCAGGGTCAGGATGACCCCCATCGGTTTCGTCACGACATGCCCAATCTGCGGCAGTTTTTCGAGAACCATAAACAGCGTCGCCAGACCCATCCAAGCCAGGCTCATCACCCCGCCGACAAAGCCAAGCGCCATAAAGCCCCAGCAGCAGCCCACGCAAAAGGCGCCCAGGCCCAGGCCCATACGCAGCCCGCCAGCAAATCCGGTGCGCCAGTGGCCCAGGAAATAGGTCATCGGACTATGACACACCCCGTGGCAAATTTCCTTGGCGCGGGTGAACTGAAAGATACCAACCGCCAGCAAAAGCAGGCCCGCAAAGCTCGTCGTTTTCGAAATGCCCAGCATGTCGATCACGCCACCATAAAGCAGCGCCAACTGCACGCCCGCGATCAGGGCCGCGAACAGCACCCAGACGATAAAGTATCCGGCCAACACGCCCAGCCACCCAGCGCGGGTGCCATTGGCGCTGACCATCAAGTCTTCGTAGCTGCGCAAGGTGGGGACCAGCGTGGGCAGCATCATCGCCGCCATCATCACGGCCCACATCGAAAAGAGCGGGCCAAAATTGGCCATGGGCATGTACATCGGCATCCGCGGGTCCATCGCGGCCATCCGCGCGCCCATCTCGCCGGGACGGCCCAGCAGGTCGACATCCATATCCACCGACATGGTATACATGACCCACCACGACACCAGGATCGCGCCGAAAAAGCCCAGCCACAGGCCGGAACGTACAAGATGCGACATGCGTCCTCCCTGACATCTGCCGACTCAATGCTTGCCAGATTAAATGTCAGACATTAAAATGCCAGACAATTGAAAAAAGTGCGCAAATGAAAATTGATCCTGACAGCTCGGCCGACTTTTCCGCTCAGATTGCCAAGGCGATCCGGGACGCGATCATCGCGGGCGACCTGATTGTGGATCAACGCCTGCCGTCCGAGGCAGAGCTTGCCGACCAGTTCGATGTGTCGCGCCCCACGGTGCGCGAGGCGCTCAAGCGGCTGGCCGCACAGTCACTGATCCGCACGCAGCGCGGCGCGTCGGGCGGTGCCTTCGTCAACCGCTTGCGGTTCGAGGATGCCTACGCCCAGCAGGTTACCACCTCGACCCTGTTGCTCAGCATGAACGCCGTCAGCTTTGATGTGGCATGCGAGGCGCGCTATGCGCTGGAACGGGCCTGTGCGCCGCTGTCTGCGCAGCGCCGCACGCCCGACCATCTGGCCACCATGCGCGCCGAAATCCACCGCCAGGGTCAGCCCGGCCTGACGGATGAGGCATTCTGCGCCTCTGACGTCACCTTTCACCGCGCGCTGGTGGATGGGGCCGGAAACAAGGTGCTGTCCTATCAACTGGCCGGCGCGGTCGAGGCGATGCAGCCCTTGATGAACATGATCACCTTTACAGCCAGGTCGCGCGAAGAGATCGTGGCCCTGCACACCGACATCGCCGACGCGGTCGAGGCGCAAGATGCTGCCAAGACCGACGCGACCCTTGCAAAACTAGAAGCCTACACGCGTCTTCTGGCCCATAGTGTGGTTACAGCGCGCGCCCAAAGGGCGCAAGGTAAGGAGCATAAGACCGCCTGATCCTGCACCAATAAGTCGCAAAGACACCCTGTGGAGCCAGGCACCGATATTCAAACGTCAGGGAGGACGACATGAATTTGAGACCAGACCCCACCTTTTACCCCTCGCCCAAGATGGCGATGGAGGCCCCGGTCGAGACATTGGCCTTTACGCTGATGCTCAGCCCCGATGGCACCAAGCCCGATGGGCTGGCCGTCGTGGATGTGAACCCCGACAGCGATACCTACGGCCAGATCGTGCATTCGCTGTTCGTGCCGAACCTGGGCGACGAGTTTCACCACTTTGGCTGGAACGCCTGTTCGTCGTCCCTGTCGCCGCTGACGGGCCACGCATTTTTGGAACGCCGCTATCTGATCATCCCCGGCATCCGGTCCTCGCGCATCTACATCATCGATGTCAAAGACCCGCTGGACGCGAAGATCCACAAGATCATCGAACCCGAAGAGTTGATGGCGAAAACGGGATATTCCCGCCCCCATACCATTCATTGTGGGCCCGAGGGCATCTATGTCTCGACCCTGGGCGGCGGCGGCACGGATGGCACGGACGGCCCTCCCGGCATCTTCATCATGGATTGCCAGACCTTCGAAATCCAAGGCCGGTACGAGATGGACCGCGGCATTCAGGACAAGCACTATGATTTCTGGTGGAACCTGCCCCGCGACTACATGGTCAGCAGCGAATGGGGTCTGCCGCCGCAGTTCGAAAACGGCGTCGTGCCAGAGGATTTGCTGAGCAACAAATACGGCCACACCATCCACTTTTGGGATCTGCGCGCGCGCAAGGTGACCAAGTCGCTGGACCTGGGCGAAAACCACCAGATGGCGCTGGAAATCCGCCCCGCGCACGACCCGGTCAAGGAATACGGGTTCTGCGGCGTTGTGGTCGACACCACCAACCTGCAAGGCGCGATCTTTACCTGGTGGCGCGATGAGGATGGCGAATGGCAGGCCAAGAAGACGATCACGATTGATCCGGTGCCCGCAGATGCGGATGACCTGCCCGACCTGCTGAAGGGCTTTGGCGCCGTCCCGCCCCTGGTCACCGACATCGACCTCAGCCTGGACGACAAATACCTCTACGTCGCGTGCTGGGGCCTGGGCGAGATGCATCAATACGATGTGTCGGACCCGATGAACCCCGTCCTGGCGGGCAAGGTGGAATTGGGCGGCATCGTGGCCCAGCACAAGCACCCCAATGGCGAGGCGTTTGGCTATGGCCCGCAGATGGTCGAGATCAGCCGCGATGGCAAACGCGTCTACTGGACCAACTCGCTTTATTCCACATGGGACGACCAGTTCTATCCCGGCGACCGGGGGGCGGCCATGGTCATGGCGCATGTGGGCGAAAATGGGGGTCTGACGCTGGACAAAGACTTCTGGACCAAGTTCCCAGAAGGCTACCGCAGCCACCAGATCCGGCTCGAAGGGGGCGATTGCTCTACCGACAGCTTCTGCTACCCCTCGGTCTAATATGGACCTCACCACCGCGGCGGGCCTCTGGCTCGCCGTGATCATGTCCGGCCTTTACCACGGCCTCAACCCCGGGATGGGCTGGCCCCTCGCAGTGTCCTCGGCGCTGTTCGAGCGGCGGCGCGCTGCGCTGTGGCCGGCGCTCGGGGCGCTCTCCCTGGGCCATTTCGCGGCAATGCTGGGCATCTTGCTGCCCTTTTCGATGATGACCATCCTGATCGACCACCAGCGAGATATACGCATCGGCGCAGGTGTGATCGTGATCGGCATGGGCCTCTACCTCGCCATCACGCGCCGCCACCCCCGCTTTCTCGCCCGCATCCCGCCGCACAAGCTGACGCTCTGGTCGTTCCTTGTGGCACTGGCGCACGGCGCGGCCCTGATGCTGGTCCCCATCTACCTGGGCCTCTGCGCTTTGGAGGAGCTGGACGCAGGCCACCGCGCCGCGTCGGCCCTGATGGCGACCACGGCACTGGCCTTGGGCGTCGCGATGCTGCACACGCTTGCCATGATCGGATCGGGCGGCGCGCTGGCCTATGCAGTGCATCGCTGGCTTGGCCTGCAATTTCTCAGCCGCAGCTGGTTTGATCTCGAACTCGTCTGGGCGTTCAGCCTGATCATCGTGGGCGTCGTCGGGGTCTGGACCGCCTTCTAGCCGTGAAAACCCGTTGACCTTACGTCCACCGCGCGCCAACGCTGCGCCATGATGCCTTGCCTGCCAACACCGCCATGCGCCTGATCGACGCCACCCTTGGCCGGTGGACACGCCACCTGTTTTTCGTGTTCATCCGCAGCTACTACGCGCTGTTTTACAACATTGGCTGCGCGGGCAAGCACCTGCTGCATGACCAGCCCGGCACGCTGATCCTAGCCACCCATGTCAGCCGCCACGACGGCCCGCTGATCGCGGCACTGCTGTATTCCACCACGCGGGTGCGGCCGACGGTGCATTACAACGAATATTACAACTGGGCCCAGTGGTTTCCGATGTTCGTGGCCGCCGCCATCCCCATGAGTTCGCCGAAATCCTGGCCTGCCGCCAAGCGCGCCGCGCGCAAGGCGCAGACGATGCAGGTGATCCAGAAGGTGCTCGCCAACGGCAACGCCGTCCTGCTTTTCCCCGCGGGGCTGACGCGCCAGCAGCCGCGCGAGGTGGTGGCCCCGCACCTGTCGGGCGTCCGCGACATCCTGCGCGCAGCACCCGACACGCCTGTGATGCTGTTGCGCATCGGCGGGCTGGGCCGGTTTCAAACCGCGCGCTACGACTATTTTTGGAGCTTTCTGGGCCGCAGCAAAGGCCGCCGCTATGTCAGCGTCGACCTGAAACCGCTGCCGGGTCTCGACCCGCAGATGGAACTGACGGATTTCAACGCCCAACTTGAGGTGCTGCTGAACCAGCCGATTCCCGAGACGCTCGAGTTTCCTCAGCCCTCTGCCAGCGCATAGATCGACGCCTCGATAACGCTGTCAGCCGTGCGCACGGGCAGGACAATCCGGCGATAGCCCGGCCCCTCGAACGCATCCAGCCGCGCCCAATGCGCAGGCAGATCAGGCGAGGTGAGCACATGAACCGCGATCTCAGGTCCCGCGCGGTCGGGCACCATCCCAGGGTACCCCATCGCCGCACCCCATCCCGCAGGACGCAAGTGCCCTGTCACCGTGCCGGTGGCCCAGGTACCGCCCAGCATGGCAACGTGATGGTAATTCGCCCGCCCCGGCGCAAGCGTACCATAGGTGGCCAGGCGATGGGCGGACGTCAGTTGCATGCGCCGGTCCGTCCTAACTCAGATGGGTCTCGAAATGGGCCAGCGTCGGCTCCCATGCCAGCGCCGCGGCTTCGGGATCGTAGCGCGGCGTGGTGTCGTTGTGAAACCCGTGCGGCGCCCCTTCGTAGAAATGCGCCTCAAACACCTTGTCGTGGGCCTGCAGCGCGGCCTCATAGGCAGGCCAGCCCGCGTTGATCCGTTCGTCCAATGACCCGTAGTGTAGTAGCAAGGGCGCTTGGATGCGCGGCACATCCTCTGCCGCCGCTTGCCGCCCGTAAAACGGCACCGATGCCGCCATTTCCGGATAGGCCACCGCCAGCGCATTGCACACGCCGCCGCCGTAGCAAAACCCAACAGCGCCCACCTTGCCGGTCGATCCGTCATGGGCCATCAGATACTCAAAGCCCGCGAAAAAGTCTTGCATCAGCTTGGTCCGGTCCATGCTGCGCTGCATCGCCCGCCCGTCATCGTCGTTGCCCGGATAGCCGCCCAAAGGCGACAGCCCATCGGGGCCAAAGGCCAGGTAGCCTGCCTTGGACGTCCGGCGCACGACATCCTCGATATACGGGTTCAGCCCCCGGTTTTCGTGAATGACCAAGACGGCGGGCAGCGGCCCTGTCGCACCCGCAGGTTTGGCCATCAACCCGGTGATCGTGCCATGGCCCTCGGGGCTGTCATAGCTGGCTTGCATCGTCTCGATCGCCGGATCGTCCGGCGCGACCTGCTCGGCCAAGGCATAGTTCGGCTGCAAGCTCTCCAGAACAGCGGTCGCGGTCACGCCCGCGGCCAAATACTTGCCCGCACCGCGCAGAAAATCGCGCTTGGACATCTCGCCATGCACATAGCCGTCGTAAAGGGCCAGAATATGCGGATCGAAGTCTTTGGCAGTCTTGCGTTCCATGGTCACTCTCCTAGTTGCAGCCCGCAAGACAATAGCACGCCGGACAGGTCAGACCACGCTGCATTGCCAAAGGCCGGCCATTGCCCTACCTGCGGATCATGCCCGACATACTCAACCTCATCGCCTGCCTGCTGACCATCGGCTTCGGCCTCTTCGGTTTTGTCGCCCCGCGCTACACGGCCAGCGCGCTCGACCTCGCGCCCACCACCAGCACCATGGGGCTAAGCGAGATGCGCGCCAGCGTCGGTGGTCTCTTTGTGGCGGCAGGCTTGGGCGCGCTCTGGCTTGACCATCCGCTGGCCTACGGCATGATCGGCTTTGCCTTCCTGGGTGCGGCGACAGGGCGCGTTCTTTCCATAGCCTTCGACAAACCGCCACTGGTCAAAGTGCTGATCTTCGGCGGTATCGAGGCCGCGCTGGCCGCCTGGTTTCTCGCCGCCAATCTCTAAAGTCTGGGCGCATGCACCATCACCCTCCTGCGCCATGCTCGGGCGCATGGCACCGCCGCTCCCCTTTCTCTGTTCCAAAAAAATCCCCGCCGGAGGCTCCCGCAGATTGCAAAACGCCCCGCACTCGCCTATTTATTGAACGTCCTTCGGGACTATGGACATAAACGCGCTCGTCATAAGCGGATCGGACCCGGGGGCGGTACCCGGCGGCTCCACCAAACATCCTTCATTTGGGGATCATGGGGCCGAAATAGGATCGACGAACGTCTAAAGGGGTTAGCTTTGTCTCGGCTGTCTGCCACCGTTACCGGCGAAAACAGTACAATTGCAAACGACAATCGTGCTCCGGTTGCAATGGCTGCGTAAGCAGTCCTTGTAGAACCGACTTTAAGCCCTTGCGCCTAGCCGCGTAAGGCGGGGTTCGCAGGCACCTGGCAACAGAAGCCTGCATTTCCAACACATCTCCACATGACGCAGCATGCACTTCAACCTTTGTTAATGCCGCTTTGCTAGGCATAGGGCACCAGGCTAACCGTCGGAGCGCCGTGCCATGCCGCACAAGATGAAGACACTCGAGGCTTACTTTGATGAGCTTTGGGTGAAAGGAAATGTGGCGGCGATCCCTGCGCTTTTGTCGCCCGACGCCCGCACGCGCGGCGTGATGGGCGAGGTGACGCTCAACCAGGCCGATCTGGAAGAGCTGGTGACCATGGTCCGCGAGTTGCTCGGTCCTATCGAGGTCAGTTTTCCAGTGAAAGTGGAACAGGGCGATTGGATCTCTGCCCTGGTCGAGATCAAAAGCCATTCCGCGATCAGCGGCGCACCGGTGCATGTGTTCAATCACATGATCGCCCGGTTTGAAGGGCACCAGATGATCGAGATTTACAGCGGCGTCGATTCGCTGATGTTGTTCGAACAGCTGGGCTTGCTGCCCGAAAACGCACTGGCCGTGATGCTCAGCGGGACGCGGCTTGGCTAGCGGTGGGCTGAAAGCAAACCCGTTCGACAGGCAGACGGCCGTCAGTACAGCAAAGGTGGCGGCCTTATTGCTGTCTAAGAGGGCTATGTTCAGCATTGCGAGACGTTAGTAGCGCCGCCTTCTTCTCAAGCGCCGCACCCAAACCAGGCACGCACCCCTTTTCCCGCGCAGGCCCGCACTATCGGTTGACCGACCGGCATGGCCCCCGCTATCACGACGCCAAGGGGTATCCGCGAACACCCCGTGAGGCGCCAGCCCAACGTTCGCATGTTTCCAGCGCAAAGGATGCATGCTCATGGCTGCCCCGAACGAAATCACCTGTACCCAACTCGCCCGCCTGATCGGAACGCCCGACGCGCCGGTCATCGTGGACATCTGCACCGATGCGGATTTCGCCGAAGACCCGTACCTGATCCCCGGCGCGATACGGCACCGTCACACCGACGTGGACGGGCTGATCGCGCAGCTAACCGGACGCGCCTGCGTGGTCGTGTGCCAAAAGGGGCAAAAGCTGAGCCAAGGCCTGGCCGCACGCCTGCGCGCCGACGGCCATGTCGCGGAATACCTGGCGGGCGGGATGTATGCGTGGCGCGCGGTGGCGGGCGCACCGCGCATCCCGGCGCACGCACTGCCAGCCAAGGTGGATGGCGCGACCCTCTGGGTGACCCGCCACCGGCCCAAGATCGACCGCATCGCCTGTCCCTGGCTGATCCGCCGCTTTGTCGACCCGGCGGCGCGGTTCCTTTTCGTCTCTCCCTCGGCCGTGTTGGACGTGGCAGACAGGTTCGGCGCCGTACCTTTTGACGTGGACGGTGCCGCCTGGACCCATCAGGGCGCGCACTGCACGTTCGACGCGATGTTGGACGGGTTTGCCCTGCGCACGGAGGCGCTGGAGCGGTTGGCGACCTTGGTTCGGGCCGCCGATACAAACCGCCATGATCTTTCTCCGCAGGCGCCCGGCCTGCTGGCAATTTCTGTGGGTCTGTCGCGGCTTTACCGCGATGATCAGGCGCAGCTGACGGCGGGCCTTGGGCTTTACGATGCGCTGTATCGCTGGGCCCGCGACGGGTTTGATGAAGGGCACGATTGGCCCACCGCAACCGGAAAGGCCGCGGCATGAGCACGCTCCCCCTCGCCCGCCTGTGGGCTGTCTTTGGCCGCATCGGCGTGCTGTCCTTTGGCGGGCCAGCGGCACAGATTGCACTGATGCACGACGCGCTTGTGTCCCGCGAAAAGTGGCTGAGCGAAGAGCAATACTTGCGCGCCCTATCCCTGTGCATGCTGCTGCCCGGCCCCGAGGCGATGCAGCTGGCGACCTATGCAGGCTGGCGGCTGCGCGGGGTGGTGGGCGGCCTGATCGCCGGGCTGCTGTTCGTTTTGCCGGGTGCGTTCGTGATCCTGGCGCTGGCCATCGGTTATGTCGCCTATGGCGATGTGCCGCTGGTGCAAGCGGCGTTTTTGGGGGTCAAGGCGGCGGTTATTGTCGTGGTGTTGCAAGCCCTGCTGCGCCTGGGCAAAAAGGCGCTGACCGGCACCGCCGCCTGGGTGTTGGCCGGGACCGCCTTTGTGGCGCTGTTCGTCTTCGGCCTGCCCTTTCCCGCCATTGTGATCTGCGCGGGCCTCTATGGCTACGTCACCGCCAAACCCGGCGCGACGCCCGCGCCTGCACCGACAGCACAGGCGCGCACCGCACGCACCGTTGCGATCTGGGGCGCCTTGTGGGCTACACCCTTGCTCTTTCTATGGGTCACCGCACAAGACTTTCTGCTGCAGATTGGGCTCTTTTTCTCGAAACTGGCTATCGTCACCTTTGGCGGCGCCTATGCCGTGCTTGCCTACATGACCCAAGAGGTGGTGCAGGATTACGGCTGGATCACCACGGGCGAGATGATCGATGCGCTTGGCCTGGCCGAGACGACGCCGGGCCCGCTGATCCTGGTGACCGAATTTGTGGCCCTGCTGGCAGGCTTTGCCCAAGGGGGCCTTGACCTGGCCCTGGCGGCAGGGGCGGTCTCGCTTTGGGTCACCTTCGTCCCCTGCTTTCTATGGATCTTTGCCGCCGGGCCTTACCTGGATCAGATCGCCGCCCGCCCACGCCTGGCGGCCGCACTTCAAAGCATCACGGCGGCAGTGGTCGGCGTTATCCTCAACCTGTCCGTATGGTTCGCGCTGCACGTGCTTTTTGCCCAAATCGGGACAGTTGCGGGCCTCTCCCTGCCCTTGCCGGACCTCACGACGCTGAACATCTGGGCGCTGGTCCTGACCGGTGCGGCGATGGTGCTGATGCTGGGCATTCGGCTCACCTTGCTGCCCACCCTCGCCATCATGGCCGCGGCTGGTTGCGCCATATCTGCGCTTGGCGGTGCATAAAGACCGGCAAAGCGCGCCCGCCCTCTTTTCACCGCGACAAATTGGGATATGGTAGCAACAACCAGCGCGAGGACCGCCATGAGCCGGAGCATTGATTACGGCAACCTGATGCATGAGGCCATGCGTGGCCTCATTCGCAAAGTCCTGTTGGATGTCGCCGATAACGGCCTGCCCGGCACGCACCACTTTTTCATCACCTTCGACACCAGCCACCCGGACGCAGAACTCGCCGATTGGTTGAGCGACCGGTATCCGGGCGAGATGACGGTCGTGATGCAACATTGGTATGACAAGCTGGATGTGGGCACCGAAGGCTTTGCCGTCACGCTGAATTTCGGGGACCAGCCAGAGCCGCTGTATATTCCCTATGACGCAATCAAAACCTTTGTGGACCCCTCCGTGGAATTTGGCCTGCGGTTCGAGACCCAAGGCGAGGATGCGGATGTCGCAACCCCCGCGACCCCGCCAGAAATCCTGCCCAGCCCTGCGGCGGCACCGCGTCCCAAAGACACCGAGGACGAGGCAGACGCCAAGGAAGGCAAGCCCGCCGACATCGTGTCACTCGACAGTTTTCGCAAGTAACGCCGCTTACTGCCGCGTCAGGAATGTCTCAACCGCGCGCTGTATCTCTCCGTCGCGGATGTTTTGAAACCGCAGGTCCAGCCCGCCATCGGTCACCGTCCGGTCATACTGCTGCAGCGTGTAGCCACCGTTTGCATCGACAAACAGGGAGTAGACGGTGAGCGTATCGCCGGTCACACGCGCCCAGACATAAGGCTCGCCCTTCATCGGGTCGAGCTGCACCTCATGCCCAAACACGTTCTTGCGCTGTGCCGCGGCATAGACTGCATCCCGCCCGCTTGGCACGAAATCGACGGTATAGGATTTTTCTGACACCTTGCCGTTCGCCCGGTAGGTGACCGAGGTCCATTGCACCTGAAACCCGTCGCGCGTTTCCGAAATCTCGACACTCATGTCCCGTGGCACCGATGTGCCGTCTTGGGCAACCACCTCAGCAGACCCGGTATAGGTGCCCATGAATGCGCTCAGATCCGCGCGGGCTTGGGTTGCGAGCAACAGCAGGGCGGCAATCGTAACCGCCATCGCTCCGGCAAAGGCAGATGGCACCGCGGGCCACGTGACGAAGCGGGTGATGGTCATGCTGTGTTCCTTCCCTGCGCGCATAGGTTCCTTCAATATAGGATGCGTCGGGCGAACTTGCACCCGTCTCTTCGCGCTTTGGCCGGTGCCAACGCTTGTTTGTGTGCGACGCGGGCGGTACATCCTGACGCGACATATGATCATGAAGGAGCCGCGCCATGGCCGACACCCGCACCGAATCCGACAGCTTTGGCCCGCTCGAGGTCCCTGCCGACAAGTATTGGGGCGCTCAAACACAACGCTCGATCGTGAATTTCCCCATCGGATGGGAGAAACAGCCCGTCGCCATCGTGCGTGCGCTTGGCGTGATCAAACAGGCCTGCGCGATGCAAAACAAGGCACAAGGCACGCTAGAGACGCGCCTGGCCGACGCCATCATCGCCGCCGCGAGCGAAGTCGTGGCGGGCAAGCTGGACGACAACTTTCCCCTCGTTGTCTGGCAGACAGGGTCCGGCACCCAGTCGAACATGAACGCCAACGAGGTCATCGCCAACCGCGCGATCGAAATGCTGGGCGGCAAGATCGGATCGAAGGACCCGGTGCACCCCAACGATCACTGCAATATGGGTCAGTCGTCGAACGACACGTTTCCGACGGCCATGCACATCTCGACCGCGATGACCGCGCGCGATGTGCTGCTGCCGGGGCTGGAAAAACTGCACGCGGCGCTGGAAGAGAAAGTCGCGGCCTTTGACGGGATCATCAAGATCGGGCGCACCCACACGCAAGACGCAACGCCCCTGACGCTCAGCCAGGAATTTTCCGGCTATAGCCACCAGGTGGCGATGGGCATTCAGCGGGTCAAGGACGCGCTGGGGCGGATTTATGAACTGGCCCAAGGGGGCACCGCCGTCGGCACCGGGTTGAACACGCAAAAAGGCTGGGCCGAGGCCGTCGCGGGCCACATGGCCGACATCACCGGCCTGCCCTTCGTCACCGCGCCCAACAAGTTCGAGGCGCTGGCAGCCCACGACGCGATGGTCGAGATGTCGGGCGCACTGAAAACCGTGGCCGCATCGCTGTTCAAGATCGCCAACGACATCCGCCTTTTGGGCTCTGGCCCCCGCTGCGGCCTGGGTGAGCTGGTGTTGCCCGAGAACGAGCCCGGCTCTTCCATCATGCCAGGCAAGGTGAACCCGACGCAGTGCGAGGCGCTGACCCAGGTCTGCGCCCATGTGATGGGCAATGACGCGGCCGTCGGCTTTGCCGGTAGTCAGGGGCATTTTGAGCTGAACGTATATAAGCCGATGATGGCCTATAACGTGCTGCAGTCGATGCAGCTGTTGGGCGATGCCTGTTCGGCCTTTACCGACAATCTGGTGGTTGGGCTGCAGGCGGATGAGGTGCGCATCGACAAGCTGATGCGCGAATCGCTGATGCTGGTCACAGCGCTTGCGCCCGAAATCGGCTATGACAACGCCACCAAGGTTGCCAAGACCGCGCACAAGAACGGCACCACCCTGCTGGAGGAGGCGATTGCCCTGGGCTTTGTCGACGAAGAGACGTTCAACCGGGTCGTGCGCCCCGAAAACATGATCGGGCCCAAGTGAGCACACCCATCAACCTCAACAAGGCCCGCAAGGCCAAGGCCCGCGCCGACAAACGCGCGCGAGCCGATGCCAATGCGGTCGCGCATGGCCTGACCAAGGCGCAAAAGGCCGCAAGCCAATCCGAGCTGTCCCGCCTGGCCCGTACGCTGGATGGTGCGGCCCTTGAAACGCCCAGCAATGGGGCAAAACCCGGCGCCAAAAAGACATAAAGCGCAGGTACGTACCACACAGTTTCGTGTAGTAGGTGCCTCAGATATGACCCAAGCCACTGACCCAGATCAAACCGCCAAGAACCGCGTGCGCGCCCTGCGCCGCGCCCGCCGCTATATCCGCGCCAATGAGGGGGCCCTCGCCCGGCTCTTGAACGCGTATAGTCGCATCTCTGCCTTGGATCCGTCGCGTAAGGTCTGGCTGGATCAGTGAGCGGGCGGCCGCAAAAGCATTCCCTGACTCTCAAAGGGCACCGCACCAGCGTGTCGCTTGAGGCTGCGTTTTGGACGGCCTTTCGCGCGATTGCGGTCGAAGATGGTAAGACAATCAACGCATTGGCAAGCGAAATTGATGCAGCGCGTGACCCTGATGTGGGCCTCGCCTCGGCAATCCGGGTCTTCGTGCTGCGCCGCGTACAGGACCGCGCGCCTTAGCCCAGTGTCGCCAATGCCGGGAATTGCTCAAGCAGCCAGAACGAAAACCAGGTAAACAGCCCGGTCAGCATCGCAAGGCCCACAAGCAGCAAAAGGCCCCCCATCACACGCTCGATCAGAACCATGTGCCGCTTGATATGGCCCATCACGCCGATGGCCCGGCTCATGAACATCGCGGCCAGCAGGAAGGGAATGCCCAAACCCGCCGCATAGACGCCCAGCAGAAAGGTGCCGCGCGCCACAGACGCCTCGGACGCGGCCAGTGTCAGGATCGCGCCCAATTGCGGGCCAATACAAGGTGTCCAGCCGAAAGCAAAGGCAAGGCCAAGGATATAGGCGCCAAAGGACGACCCGCCCTGATCACCCGCATCCATCCGCGCCTCGCGATCCAGAAAACCGATGCGAAAGACGCCTAGGAAGTGCAGGCCAAAGACGATGATGACCGCGCCAGAGATTTGGGCGAACAGCACCTGATTTTGCAGGAAAAACGCCCCAAAGGCCGAGGCCGCAAAGCCCAGGATCAAAAAGACGGTGCTTAGCCCCAGAACAAAGAACAGCGCCGCAATCGTCGCCCGGTTGCGCGCGCCGCGGCCCTCGCTCATCTCGCCAACGCTCATCCCCGACATATAGGCCAGGTATGGCGGCACGATGGGCAGAACGCAGGGGCTGAGAAAGCTGATGATGCCTGCCATCAGCGCGATGCTCATCGCCGGGATCAGGCTGGCGTCAAAGAGGTCAATTCCAAACATATACCCCCCTACCGCGTGCGGCGCTGCAGGTCACGGCCCCAAACGGTCACATGTCTGTGGACAGATTGAAACATCCCGCCTATCTGACCGGCATGGATGACGCTTACATGTTGGATGCCACCGGGCTGTTGTGCCCCCTGCCCGTTCTCAAGGCCCGCAAACGGCTGACCGCCCTGGCCACGGGGCAGGAACTGACGGTGCACGCCGATGACCCCGCCGCCATCGTGGACGTGCCGCATTTCTGTGCCGAAGCGGGCCATACGCTGGTGTCGAGCGATCTGGACGGGCCTGTGCAGGTCTACGTGATCCGCAAAGGATAAGGGCGCGCCAATGTCTGGCACGCCCTGTTTTGTTTATTTTCCCAAGGACCACCACCCGCGCTTTTTCGGCTTGGGTGGCTCGTCGGTAGCGGGCTCTGCAGCTACGGTCTCTGGAACCGGTTCAGGCGCAGGCTCGGGCAATGGTTCGGGCGCGGGCACCGGTTCGGGCGCAGGCTCTGCCATGACCGCGACCTCTTCGACCGGCTCAGGCACTGGTTCCTTTGCCGCCACAGGCTCAGGTGCTGCGTCCGCGGCAACGGTTTCCGGTTCTGCCTGCGCCACCTCGGGGTCCGGCGCGGTGGTCTCTGGCTCCGCCGCTGTCGCCTCAGATTCCGGCGCCGCGGGTTCCGCTGCAACCTCTGCAACAGGTTCCTGTGCGGCCTCAGGCGCGTCGGCAGGTTTTTCCGCAGGCGCTGTTTCCTTCGCTTTCGCCGTGCTTGTCGTGCTGCGCGACGACGTGCGCGTCCGCGTGGGTGTCTTCTTGGCCGGTTTTTCGGCCTCGCCTTCGGTCGATGCGGTTGCAGTCTCAGCAGGCACGTCGTCCTCAGACGTGTCTTCAGACGCCGCATCTTCAGACCCGTTTTCGTCGCTGCCGTTCGCGTCATCATAGCTCGACGACGACTTGCTCCGGCTCCGCCGACGCCGACGACGGCGACGCTTGGGTTTGGGCTCGCCCTCTTCGGTCGTGGTGGCTTCGGTCTCATCGACCTGATCGGTCTCTGCCTCGGCCTCATTCTCGTCGACATGATCCATGATGGACGTGTCCACCGACACCACAGGTGCGGCTACGGCATCAACGACGCGCGTCGCGGTCTTGAACTTTTCCAGGCTAAAGTCCGGGCTCACCAAATGCGGCTCGCCCTCCACACGGACGGACAAGCCATAGCGGGCCTCGATCTGGGCGATATGTTCGCGCTTTTGGTTCATGAGGAAGTTGGCGATGCCAACGGGCGCTTTCACCAGCACCTCGCGCGAGCGGCGGCGCGTGCCTTCCTCTTCGATCTGGCGCAGGATGGACAGCGACAGGTTGTCATCCGACCGGATCAAACCGGTGCCGTGACAGGCCGCGCATGGCTGTGTCGTCGCCTCGATCATGCCGGGACGCAGACGCTGGCGCGACATCTCCATCAAACCAAAGCCCGAGATGCGGCCCACTTGGATGCGTGCGCGGTCGGTCTTGAGCTTGTCCTTCATCCGCTTTTCAACGGCGGTGTTGTTGCGCCGCTCGTCCATGTCGATGAAGTCGATGACGATCAGACCCGCAAGGTCCCGCAGACGCAGCTGGCGCGCCACCTCGTCGGCGGCCTCCAGGTTGGTCTTGAGCGCGGTTTCCTCGATCGAACCTTCCTTGGTGGCGCGGCCAGAGTTCACGTCGATGGCCACCAGCGCCTCGGTCACGCCGATCACGATGTAGCCACCGGATTTCAGCTGTACCGTCGGGTTAAACATGCCACCCAAATACGTCTCGACCTGGTAGCGCGCGAACAGCGGCAGGCTGTCCTGGTACTGTTTCACGTTCTTGGCGTGGGACGGCATGATCATTTTCATGAAGTCCTTGGCCGTGCGGTAGCCTTGGTCGCCTTCGACGAACACTTCGTCAATCTCGCGATTATACAGGTCGCGGATCGACCGTTTGATCAGGTCGCCTTCCTCATAAATCTTGGCGGGCGCGATGGATTTCAACGTCAGCTCGCGGATCTGTTCCCAAAGGCGTTGCAGATATTCGTAGTCGCGCTTGATCTCTGCCTTCGTGCGCTGCGCGCCGGCTGTGCGCACGATCAGGCCCGCGCCTTGGGGCACGTCGATCTCGTTCGCGATTTCCTTCAGCTTTTTGCGGTCTGCGGCGTTGGTGATCTTGCGGCTGATGCCGCCGCCGCGCGCTGTGTTCGGCATCAGGACGCAGTAGCGGCCTGCCAGCGACAGGTACGTCGTCAGGGCCGCACCCTTGTTGCCACGCTCTTCCTTGACGACCTGGACCAACAGGATCTGGCGAACCTTGATGACCTCTTGGATCTTGTAGCGCCGCGGGCGGGGTTTGCGCACGGGCCGGATGTCCTCGCTATCGTCTTCGTCGGCGACGGATTCGATGCTGTCATCCTTTTCGGTCGCGTCAGACGCCTTGGCGTCGTCGTCGTCCTCATGGCTGTTATGGGTGCTGGCCTCATCTTCGGCCTCGTCTGCACCGGGTGTTTCAACAAGTGTTTCACCCACGGTCTCCATGGGCGAGGTTGCCTCGTCCTCGGGCACCTCATTGGCCTCGAGGTCGATGGTCTCCATCCCCTCGATCTCGGTCGACGTAGTGGCATCCTTGTCTTCGGCCTTGGCGGCCTTGGACCGGGACGACGACGACCGGCTGCGCGTCGATTTCGACTTGGTCTTTTTCTTCTCTTCGGCCTCGTCGCGCGCCTTTTGCGCTTCGACATAGGCGCGTTCTTCCTCCATCAGCGCCTCGCGGTCGGCGACGGGGATTTGATAGTAATCGGGATGTATTTCCGAAAAGGCCAGGAACCCGTGGCGGTTGCCGCCATAGTCCACAAACGCCGCCTGAAGCGACGGTTCGACCCGTGTTACCTTTGCAAGATAGATGTTGCCAGCAAGCTGGCGTTTGTTTTCGGATTCAAAGTCAAACTCCTCAACCTTGTTTCCGTCCACCACCACAACGCGGGTCTCTTCCGCGTGGGTGGCATCGATAAGCATTTTCTTCGCCATAAAAGTCCATTATCGCGCGCACACAATCGACCCGGGCCCGGGGGCGCGAGGGTTTTTGGTGCACGTCTTGTTTGAGCGATACGGGACACGCGGCAGGCCTGACCCTGTGGGCCTTCTGCTGGGGCTGTTACTGTCCTCACGCGCGTCATCGCGGTTCTTCTCCGACACGAAGCACATCCCGCAGGATCGCGTGTCATTAAAATGCTGCGCCAGGCCTCGGCCTGCGTCAGCGTCTCGTGGCCGTTTCCGGCCCAATCGGTCTGTCGGTTCCGGCGGGCAAGGCCCAGATAACTCCGTTACCGACAGCGAAACTCTCTAACGGGCTGACGCGCATGCGCATCTGTACCCATCTGTTTAGATAAGGCCAAGAGGGGGGGAATGACAATGGGCAATCGCGATTGCGGCTCTACCAGAGCGCGAAGTCGCTGCAATTGCACGCTATACGGTCAGGATCAGCGGGCGGTGGTCCGACACCTGGGGCCAGGCGGGCACGTCAAAGGGTGCGTGGGTCAGCGCGGGGCTGACCAGCATGTAATCGGCAAAGCGTTGCGGTTTTTTGTACAGACCCGTGCGGGTGTCGGTGATGCCATGATGCGCAATCAGGTCGACCAGCCCCGCCTGGGCAAAGATGTCCAAACACGCGCTGCCCGGCAAGATGTTGAAATCACCGGCCAGGACCGCCGGGACACCGTCCACGCGCACCCTTTGCAGGCAGGCAAGTGCCCTGTCCGCTTGGGCCACGCGCGCGGGCGTATCGCCCTTGCCTTTCGGGTCGCGCAGCCCGTGAAAATGCCCGATGCTCACTGCCTGGCCTGTCTCTGGGTCTTCAATGCGCACCGCTTGCATCGTGCGCGGTACAGGCTCCGGCCCCCACCCGCCTGCGCGAAAACTGCCATGCACAAAGGTTTGCGCATAGTCCGTCACGGCCAAATCCCGCCTTACCCACAGGCCCAGCCCATGCTCCGACGTCACAGGCGCGCCCAACGCATCCTCGAGCGTGCCGCGTGTGGCGGGCGCAAAAAGCGCCTGATGGTCCGGCAAAAGCCGACTGATGTCGCCAAAAAGGTCCGTCCGCTGTTCCAGCGTGCGATAGGCATCTTTGTAAAACAACCAGTCCGGGCTGCGCACGGGCGCGCGCGTGACCTCTTGCAGGCACAGCACGTCCGGGGCCAAGCCGGCCACCCACGGGCCAAGCCGATCCCAAACCTGGCCGCCCCAGGCGTTCAAACTGACAATTTTCATACAGGCCTAAAGGTAGTCGGACCGCTGCAATCCGTATTTGGCCATCTTTTCGTTCAGCGTCCGGCGCGGCAAGCACAATTCGTCCATCACGCTTGCGATGGACCCTTTGTGCCGCCGCATCGTGTTGTCGATCAGCATGCGTTCGAACGCCTCGACATATTCCTTCAACGGTTTGCCTTCGGTCGTCATGACCGGCTGCATTTCTTCGTGGTCGTTCATCAGCAGTGACGCGATCGACCCCGTGCCGCGCCGCGATTGCAGCACCGCGCGTTCGGCGATGTTGATCAACTGGCGCACATTGCCCGGCCAGGGCGCTTGCAACAGCTGTGCGGCCTCTTGCGCGGACACCTTTGGCGCCTCGCAACCATATTCGTCGGCGAACTGATCGCCCAGGCGGGTGAAAAGGGTAAGGATATCCTCGCCCCGCTGGCGCAGCGGCGGGACCGTGATCTTGAGCGCGGCCAGGCGGTAGTAGAGATCGGGGCGCAGCGCGTCCTCGCACGTCTTGCCCGCCTCTTGCATGTTGCAGATGCCCACGATCCGCGTCTCGGCCGGTGTGCCCTGTTCGTTGATCACGGACAGCAGGCGCGCTTGCAGGCTCTCGCTCAGCGCCTCGATGTCTTCCAACACCAGCGTGCCGCCCCGCGCCTCTTCGACAGCGGGCAAGGCGCTGTCCTCGGGCAGCATGGGGCCAAAGAGGCGCTTGGCAAGCGCATCCTCTTCCCAAGCCGAACAACTGACCAGGACAAAGCGTTTGCCAGCCCGGCTGCCCACCGCATGCAGCGCATGGGCCACAAGCGTCTTGCCGGTCCCCGTCTCGCCATCGATCAGCACATGGCCATCTGCCTGGCCCAGATCCAGGATATCCTCGCGCAGCCGTTCCATCACCGGGCTCTGCCCGATCAGCTTTTTCATCAACTGCCCACCGTCGGACAGCTCGCGCCGCAGCGCGCGGTTGTCCATGGTCAGGCGCCGCGCGCCGGTGGCCTTTTTGGCCAGTTCCGACATCCGGTCAGGGTTGAACGGCTTTTCCAGGAAATCAAAGGCCCCCACGCGCATCGCCTCAACCGCCATCGGCACGTCGCCGTGGCCAGTGATCATGATCACCGGCAGCGCGCTGTCGTTGCCCATCAGCTTTTTCAGAAACTGCATGCCATCCATGCCCGGCATCTTGATGTCGGAAATGACGATGCCGGGATATTCCGGCCCCAACACCTTCAAGGCGTCCTCGGCGCTGGCGAATGTTTCGGTGTCATAGCCGGACAGGGCCAGCCACTGGCTGATCGACTGCCGCATATCCTGCTCGTCATCGACGATGGCGATCTTCATGGCTTGGGTCATCTGGGCTTACTCCGCCGCTGCGATTGTGTTGTCTTTGTCCGCGTCCTCATCGAGGATCGGTAACTGCATCTCAAACACGGCCCCGCCTGCCTGTCCGTTCCGCGCGGTCAGCCGTCCGCCCAAATCGTTCACAATGCCGGACGAGATGGCAAGGCCCAAGCCGACGCCATCCCCGGGCTGCTTGGTGGTATAAAACGGCTCGAACAGCGCATCGAGGTCGACAATGCCGGGGCCGTTGTCACGCACCGTCAGGGTCGCGGTTTCACCTGCCGACAGGATGATGTCGACCTGCGGTTCCAGTTCCGACTTGGTGGCATCGATGGCGTTGCGCAAGAGGTTGACCATCACCTGTTCGATCCGCATCCGGTCGCCCATCACCTCGATAGGTTCCGGCGGCACCACGCGGTTGATCAGAACCCTGCGCTGGCGCAATTGCGGCTCCATCATCGACAGAGAGGAGGCCAGCGCATCGCCCATATTTACAGGGCTGAACGCATCCTGCCCCTTGCGGGCATAGGATTTCAGTTGGCGCGTGATCGCCCCCATCCGCTCGATCAGATCGTCGATACGGCCAAAGCTGACCAGCGCCTCGTCCGGGCGATTGCGGCGCAACAGCAGACGCGCGCCCGCCAGGTACGTTTTCATCGCCGCCAGCGGCTGGTTCAACTCGTGACTGACCGCTGCCGACATCTCGCCCAGGGCCGCCAATTTCGACGACTGTTCAAGCGTTTGCTCGGCCACGGCCAGGTCCTCTTGCACCCGCTTACGCTCGGCAATTTCCCGCTGCAACTGCACGTTCAGATGGCGAAGCTCTGCCGACTCGCGCGCAAACAGTGCTAGGCGCAAGGCTGACCGCCGGCTGAGCGCATAGAACGCCAAGGCAAGCAGCAGCGCGAATCCCATGATCTCGAGCGCGAGCACACCATTCACCCGTTCCCGGACCGACGCGTATGTGGTGAACGACGTCATGCGCCACCCCCGGAACGGAATACGCGTTTCCAGCCGCATGACCCCCTCGCCCTGTAGGTAGGCATCGGCGGGCAAGGCCGTCCAATCGGCGGTGGCGCGGATCGCGCGCTCGATCGCGCTTTGCGGCGTCTGCCGGGCCAGCGCCGCCTCTTCGGTGCGGCCCCGCCAGCGCGGCTCGGTCGCGAGGATGATCTGACCCGCGCTGTCCTCAACGAGGACGGCGGCGGATATGCCCGCCCACGCCCGCTCGAATTTCTGCAAATCCACCTCAACCGCGATGACACCCAGCACATCGCCCCCCGCCGTCACGCGGCGTGAATAGGTAAAGGCAAAGCCACCCGCCTCGCGCGGCGAGACGGTAAAGATCGTGTCGGCCGCCCGCAGCGCGTCGATGAAATAGGGCTCTACCCGATAGTTCGACCCCAAGCGGTTGCGTTCGGTCGCGGCCACAACGCGGCCATCGCCGTCCAGCAGGATCAGGTTCGCCGCCCCGATCTCCTCTACAAAAGAAATCAGGCGCTGCGTCGATTGCTGATAGTCCGCCGAATTCAACGCCCCGATCAACGTGGGGTCACGCGCCAGCAATTGCGGCACAATCGCCGCCTGGCGCAGCTCACTCAGCAGGTTGCCGGAATATAGGGCAAGCCGCAGCTCGGCCCGGTTGCGCGTCGTTTCGGTAAAACGGTCGGTCAGCAGACGGTTCGTGAAATAGACCGTGGTGATGGCGACGACCGTCAACAACCCCAAGGCCAGACGCACGCGCCAACTGATGGTGCGGGCGCGCGGTTGGGTCCAGATCGATGTGCTTTCACCTGCCATGGCGGTCAGCTTAGGCCGCGCGTCCGGGCGGCTCAAGTCACGCGGTGGTCAACTGCCCCGCCACTGCGCGAAAGAGCGCCTGCCCGTCCGTGCCGCCATGGCCTATATCCGCCGCCCGCTCGGGATGCGGCATCATGCCAAGGACGCGCCGGTTCTCTGACAGAATGCCCGCGATGTCCTGCAACGACCCGTTGGGGTTGTCGGTATAGCGAAAGGCAATCCGATCCTCGCCCACCAAGGTGTCCAGTGTCGCAGCATCGGCAAAGTAATTGCCGTCGTGATGCGCAATCGGAATGTCGATCACATCGCCCGCATTGTACCCTTCGGTATAGATGGATTGCGACGTCTCGACCCGCAGGCCCACAGTCTTGCAGATATACTTTAGCCCCGCATTGCGCAGCAGCGCGCCGGGCAGAATACCGGTCTCGGTCAGCACCTGAAACCCGTTACAAATGCCCAGCACATAGCCGCCGCGCTCTGCATGGGCTTTCACCGCCTTGCAAATCGGCGAATTGGCCGCAATCGCGCCGCAGCGCAGATAGTCGCCAAAGGAAAAACCACCCGGCACGCCCACGATGTCCACGCCTGCCGGCAGGTCCGTGTCCTTGTGCCAAACCATCTCAACCTCGGCTCCCGCCGCGCGAAAGGCCACGGCCAGGTCCCGGTCGCAGTTCGACCCTGGAAAAACGACAACCGCCGCTTTCATGGCATCTCGATCCGGTAGCTTTCGATGACGGTATTGGCCAACAGCTTCTCGCACATGGCGGCCACCTCGGCCTCGCCCGTGCCGTCGGCCAGGTCCAGCTCGATCACCTTGCCCTGCCGCACCCCGTTCACGCCGTCAAAACCCAAGGCCCCCAGCGCATGCCGCACCGCTTCGCCTTGGGGGTCCAAAACACCGGTCTTCAGCATCACATGCACGGTCGCTTTCATGCCCACCCTCTACACTCTCTGCGCTTCATTGTTCCAAAAATATGCAAATCCAACGGCTCAGTTGATAAGCGTCGGTTTGGTAATGGGGGCCGCATTCTTGGGCATTACCCCCAACCGGCGCGCCACTTCGGTATAGGCATCGGCCAGATTGCCCAGATCGCGCCGGAACACGTCCTTATCCAGCTTCTGGCCCGTCTCGATGTCCCACAACCGGCAGCTGTCCGGGCTGATCTCGTCGGCGATGATCAGGCGCATAAAGTCGCCGTCGTAAACCCGCCCGATCTCGATCTTGAAGTCCACCAGACGAATGCCCACGGCAAGCATCACGCCCGACAGAAAATCATTCACCCGCAAGGCCAGGCTTAAAATATCGTCCATATCCTGCTGGCTGGCCCAGCCAAAGGCCGCGATATGCTCTTCGGTGACCAGCGGGTCGCCCAGGCTGTCGTCCTTATAGCAATATTCCACGATGGGCCGCGGCAGTTGCGTGCCCTCTTCGATGCCCAGGCGCTGGCTCATCGTACCGGCGGCATAGTTGCGCACAATCACCTCCAGCGGGATGATCTCGCAACTGCGCACCAACTGCTCGCGCATGTTCAGACGCTTCAGAAAATGCGTGGGCACGCCGATCTGGCCCAGCCCGGTCATGAAAAACTCGCTCAGGCGGTTGTTCAGCACGCCCTTGCCCTCGATCACGTCCTTTTTCTGCGCGTTAAAGGCGGTGGCGTCATCCTTGAAATACTGCACCAACGTGCCAGGCTCGGGGCCTTCATACAGGATTTTGGCTTTGCCTTCGTAGATCTTTTTGCGTCGCGCCATGGGCGTCCTTTCGGTGCGGGCGCGCTTGGTGAGTCTGCGCCGCGGTCTCGTCCTCTTAAGCAATCAGGTGATATGCCGCAAGCAAAGGGGTTGCGCAGGCCCGCTTGCCTCCGCATATCTGATGCAAACCGCCTGGCATTGGAGACTGTGGCCCATGAGCACCTTTGACGACCGCGAAAACGCCTTTGAATCGAAATACGCCCATGACGCAGAAATGCAGTTCAAGGCCGATGCCCGCCGCAACAAGCTGTTGGGCCTTTGGGCGGCCGAGCTGATGGGCAAGACCGGGGAAGCGGCCAGTGACTATGCCCGCGAGGTGGTCAAATCGGATTTCGAAGAGGCGGGCGACGAAGATGTGTACCGCAAAGTCTCTGGCGACCTGGGCGCTCTCGCGGATGAGGCGACCATTCGCGCCAAGATGGCCGCGCTGATGATCGAGGCCAAAAGCCAGATCATGCGCGAAATCGAGTAACCCTCGCAGACAGACGTGAGATAACGCGCAGCGCCCCCAAGGCTCTGCGCGTTTTTAGTTGCATTGCACATATTTCCCTGCGCGCCCGTTAATGGACCCGGAACACCAGGCCCCTTACCCTTGGTCCTGGGTGAGTTCAGGGGCGTGTGACATGTATTCGAGACATTGGGCCAAAACCGGCCTGCGCGGCGTGGGGCCGCTGGTCATTTTGGGCGCCTGCGTCTGGCTGCTGGGCCACGAACTGCCAACCGGCTTTCTCGCCACCCTTCCGCAGCACATCGCGGGCGTCTCGGCCCTGCAGTGGTGTGCCGCGATCCTGTGCACCTGCGCCAGCTTTTGGGCCGTTGCCCATTATGACGGCCTTGCGCACAAAGTGCTCAATACCGGCGTCCCGCAACACGCCGCGCGTATCAGCGGCGCGGTTGGCATCGCCTTGGGGCAAACGCTGGGCTTTGGCCTCTTGTCTGGCGCCCTCGCGCGCTGGCGAATGGTCGAGGCGTTGTCGCTGCCAGATGCGCTGCGCCTTTCGGCCTTCGTCTCGGTCTCCTTTGTCCTCGCCTGGGGCGTCGTTACCGCAGCCATCTGCGTGATATTCCCCGCCCCAGCCTGGACATTGCCCCTGGCCTTGGTCGTCATCGCCACCCTGCCCTGCGCCGCGGCGCTGCTCTTTATGTACCCAACCCTGCGCCTCTGGCGCTTCCGCGTCACCTTGCCCAGCCTGCCGCTGGCTGCGGGATTCCTGATCTGGGCACTGGCCGACACCGTGTTCGCCGCCGCAGCCCTTTTTGTTCTGCTGCCAGCCGGGGCCGTTTCGTTTGCCGCCCTCTTTCCCATGTTCCTCTTGGCCTTGGGCTGTGGCCTCATCTCAAACACCCCAGGCGGGGTCGGCCCGTTCGAGCTGGTCTTGCTGACCGCCCTGCCCCAGACCGATCCGGCCCTGCTGATGAGCACGCTGATCTGCTACCGGATCGTCTGTTACGCGGTGCCCGCACTGATCGCGGCCTGTGCCTTGCTGGCGCCCTTCAAACGCGCGGTACACGCGCCTGACCGGCCAGGACTGTCCGACATCCCAACAGACATCGGCGAGGCCGCGGCGTTGCGGCAGAACGGCGGAACCCTCGCCACCTGTACCGCCACGCAACTGGCGCTTTGGCCAACGGGCCAAGCCGTGACCCTGTTCGGCGATGCGCAGCGCAGCGATGCTGATGCAACCTTGCGAGACCTCGACCGCACTGCCCAAGCGCACGGAAAATGCGCCGTCATCTACAAATGCAATCGACGCCTCGCCTTCGCTGCCAGGCAGGCAGGATGGCAAGTGCTGCATATCGCCGATGACGCACGCATCCCCCTTGCGACCTACACGCCCGACATCCCCGCGCGGCGGCATCTAAGGCGCAAGCTGCGCGCCGCCGCCAAGTCCGGTATCACGCTGCGCACCGGATACATCGACCCCGCGATGCAGCGGGTCGATGCCGCGTGGCAGCAGGCCCATGGCGCGGCGCGGGGTGGCAGCATGGGACGCTTTTGCGCCACCTATGTGGCCACGCAATGGGTTGGATGCGCCTATCACAAAGGGCAGCTTGTCGCCTTTGTCACCGCGCACAGGTCGGACCGCGCGTGGACCTTGGACATCATGCGACACGGCCCTGAAATGCCGGACGGCACGATGCACATGCTGGTGCAAACGGCGATACGCGCCGCGCACTCTGCAGGCGCGCAGACCTTCAGCCTCGCTGCAACGCCCGCTTGTCCCGACCCGTCGCACGCACTCTGGCGATGGGCCGCCGTGCAGATCGCAGCCCGGTCTGGCGGGCCGGGTCTGCGCCAATTCAAGTCCAGCTTCGCACCCGTCTGGTCGCCGCGCTATGCCGCTGCGGCAAACGTGCCCGCCTTGATCCTCGGCCTCGCAGACATTGCCCGCGCGATCCACAGACCGATGCCGCTGCCTGCCCCCAATTCAAACGCCATTCATAATGTAGATGAGAACTATGAACTGGCCTCACATCGCGCCGCGTGACAGGTTGCGCAATCGCTGCGCACGAGGACAAGACAGATGACAAACGCGTTCACCACATTGCTGGCCGAAAAAGGCACCCTGCTGGCCGATGGCGCCACCGGCACCAACCTCTTTGCCATGGGGCTGATGGCCGGGGACGCGCCCGAACTGTGGAACGAAAGCGAACCGGACAAGATCATCACCCTGTACAAAGGGGCCGTAGACGCGGGCAGCGACGTATTCCTGACCAACTCTTTCGGCGCCAATGCCTCGCGCCTCAAACTGCACGACGCCGGTCACCGCGCATTTGAACTTAGCCAACGCGCCGCTGAACTGGGCCGCGAGGTGGCGGATGCATCGGGGCGGACAGTGGTCGTAGCAGGCTCTGTCGGGCCAACCGGCGACATCATGGAACCCGTGGGCAGCCTGAGCCACGCCGACGCGGTCGAGATGTTTCACGAAACGGCTGCAGGCCTCAAGGCAGGCGGCGCCGATATCGGCTGGCTCGAGACGATCTCGGCCCCCGAAGAATTCACCGCCGCCGCCGAAGGCTTTGCCCTGGCCGATCTGCCCTGGGTCGGCACGATGAGCTTTGACACCGCTGGCCGCACCATGATGGGCGTGACCAGCACGGACATGGCGCAGCTGGTTGCAGGCCTCGGCTTTCCGCCGCTGGCCTTTGGCGCCAATTGCGGCACCGGCGCGTCGGACCTGCTGCGCACCGTCCTGGGCTTTGCCACCACGGACACAACGCTGCCGCTGATTGCCAAGGGCAATGCGGGGATACCGAAATACCACGATGGCCACATTCATTACGACGGCACGCCCGAATTGATGGCGGATTATGCCGCCCTCGCGCGCGACTGCGGGGCCTCGGTCATCGGGGGGTGCTGCGGCACCACACCAGAACACCTGCGCCACATGCGCGAGGCCCTCGACACGCGCGCCAAAGCGCCCGCGCCGACGCTCGACGCCATCGTCGCGGCGCTTGGCGCCTTTTCGTCGGACAGCGATGGCACTGGCGACAGCGCCGCACCCGTGCGCAAGCGCCGCGGGCGCCGCGCGGTCGCTTAAAAGAGGCTGAGTTGATCCGATTGGGCCCGGGGCGGTTGGAACAGATCGGTTCGCATCGCGGGCGCCGTTTCCTTCAACCCCAGCCGTTTGATCGCGAGCGTGAACCGATGCGCCACCATCTCTGCATAAGGCCCCTCGCCCCGCATCCGCGTGCCCCAGCGCGCGTCATAGTCCTTGCCGCCGTGCATCTCGCGCAGGCGCGCCATCACGCGGCCCGCACGGTCGGGATAGTGCACGGCCAGCCACTCTTGCCACAGCGGCGACACCTCGCGCGGCAAGCGCAGCATGATCCAACTGGCCGTGCGTGCGCCTGCGGTCTTGCCCGCCTCCAGGATCGCCTCCAACTCGGGGTCGGTCAGCGCGGGCACCATGGGCGAGGCCATGATGCGCACCGGGATACCGGCGGCCGCCAGGCGCTGGATCATCTGCAAACGGCGTCGCGGCCCCGGTGCCCGCGGCTCCATCCGCCGCGACAGGCCCGGATCCAGCGTGGTCACAGAGATACCCACGCGCACCAGCCCACGCCGCGCCATGGGTGCCAGAATGTCGATATCCCGCTCGATCAACGTGCCTTTCGTCACAATGGCAACGGGGTGGTTACACGCCGCCAGCACCTCAAGACAGGCGCGCATGGTGCCATAGTCACGTTCGATCGGCTGGTACGGGTCGGTATTGGTGCCAATCGCCAGGGGCGCCACGCGGTAGGCCCGGCGCCCCAGTTCGGTCTGCAACACCTCTGCCGCGGCAGGACGGGCGACCAGGCGCGTCTCAAAATCCAAGCCTGGCGACAGGCCCAGATAGGCGTGGCTGGGCCGGGCAAAGCAATAGACGCAGCCATGTTCGCACCCGCGATAGGGGTTGATCGATCGGTCAAATGGCAGATCGGGCGACCGGTTGTAGGTGATCAGGCTGCGCGGACGCTCTTCGGTCACCTCGGTGCGCAGGGTCGGCACCCCATCGTCACTGTCCCAGCCATCCGCCTCGCGGTGGCGCGTCAGGCTGTCGTAGCGGCTGACCACATTGGTCACCGCCCCGCGCCCCTTGGCCTGGCTGGTCTGCAGATCAGGTTTCATCGGTGCAAGACTAGAACATTAAGAGAACACACACCAGAAAAGAGTTGCAAATCAGCAAGCTTTCGCACGCCGCTGGCGCGCAAAGCAGGCGTGCGCGTCGCGCAAGAGGCCACTGATGTCGCAATTCAGACAGTCCGCCTGCGACATTCTGGACGATAAGCAAAATAGGACACATCGGGTGCACGCGCCCGAATTGCGAGGAACGCCCATGTCAGACGAAGACGAAATCATCCTCTCCGAGCTTGATGACGAGGAACTTGTCCAACAGATGTTCGACGACCTCTATGACGGTCTCAAGGAAGAGATCGAAGAGGGCGTGAACCTCCTGCTGGAACGCGGCTGGGCCCCGTACGACATCCTGACCAAGGCGCTTGTGGGTGGCATGACCATCGTGGGCGCCGATTTCCGCGACGGCATCCTGTTCGTGCCCGAGGTGCTGCTGGCCGCCAACGCGATGAAGGGCGGGATGTTCATCCTCAAGCCCCTTCTGGCCGAAACCGGCGCACCCCGCGTGGGCAAGATGGTGATCGGCACGGTCAAGGGCGACATCCACGACATTGGCAAGAATCTGGTGTCGATGATGATGGAAGGCGCCGGGTTCGAGGTGGTCGATCTGGGCATCAACAACCCGGTCGAGAATTACCTCGAAGCGATCGAGCAAGAAGGCCCCGACATCCTGGGCATGTCCGCCCTGCTGACCACGACGATGCCCTATATGAAGGTGGTGATCGACACGATGGTCGAACAGGGTATCCGCGACGACTATATCGTGCTGGTCGGCGGCGCCCCCCTGAACGAAGAGTTCGGCAAGGCCATTGGCGCCGACGCCTATTGCCGTGACGCCGCTGTCGCAGTGGAAACGGCCAAGGAATTCGTGGCCCGCAAGCACAACCAGATGAGCGCCTAACGCCCCGCACCATGGGTGACACACCAGGGCCCGGCTGACCAACAGCGCGGGCCCTTTTTTGCACAAGGCAGCCTGCAATGCAGCTGGACGACGACACCCTGACCAACAACGGGCTCAGCCTCCAGGCCACGGGGCGCGTCCTCCTGATCGCTTGCGGTGCGCTCGCCCGCGAGATCCTCGACCTCAAGCGTCACAACGGCTGGGATCACCTCGACCTCACCTGCCTGCCCGCCAAACTGCACCTCCACCCCGACCAAATCACATCCGAAGTGCGCACAGCCGTCGCCAAGCACCGCAAAAACTATACCGCCATTTTCGTCGTCTACGCCGATTGTGGCACCGGCGGGCAGCTCCAAGCGGCGTGCCAAGAGATGGGGGTCAACATGATCGCAGGCCCACACTGCTACAGCTTTTTCGAAGGAAATGAACGCTTTGCCCGGCAAAGTGAAAGTGAAATCACCACCTTCTACCTCACCGACTTCCTGGTCCGACAGTTCGACGCCTTCGTGATCAAACCCATGGGTCTCGACCGGCACCCGGAACTGCGCGACATGTATTTCGGCAATTACGAAAAACTGGTCTACCAAGCGCAAACCGACGATCCGGCCCTCACCGACAAAGCCAAAGCCGCCGCCGAAACCCTCGGCCTCACCTTCGAACGGCGCTACACCGGCTACGGCGATCTACAGACCACGCTGGCCCAGCTCTAATCTTCTTCTGACCAAAAATACCTCGGGGGAGGCCGCAGGCCGGGGGCAGCGCCCCCAAACACGATTTTTGCCCCTAAAAATCGTCAACCCGCGGCGACGGTGCGAATACGCTCGATCATGGCGCGCAGCCCGTTCGACCGCTGCGCCGACAAATGGTCGTTCAAGCCCAACCGCGCCATCTCGGCCCGTGCATCCACCGCCGTCACCTCTGCCAAAGGCACTCCGTTGTACAGCTTGCGCAGCACCGCAATCAGCCCCTTCACGATCATCGCATCGCTGTCACCGTCAAACTGCATCACACCGCCCGACGTGTCCGCATGCAACCACACCTGGCTCGCGCAGCCGTCGACCTTGGTGGCGGGCACCTTGAATGCATCGTCCAGCGGTGGCATCGCCTTGCCCTGCTCGATCACATAGCGATAGCGATCCTCCCAATCCTCGAGAAACTCAAAATCTTCCACGATCTCTTCAAATGCCGGGGTCGCCATCAGGGCCTCATCACATGCTGCAGACCTGTGACCTAGGCCCCCACGCCCCAAAGGTCCAGCCTGACAAAGGGTGCTTTTCAACTCCGGCCACATCCGCTACCACAAGCCGACACCTGACTGTGCGAGCCGATCATGCGCCTGACCACCCTCACCCTGTTGACTGCGACCATGACCTTGACCGCCTGTGGCGCGGTACGCGACAGCCGGGTGAACCCGTTCAACTGGTTTGGGCGCAGCCAATCGGTGCCCATCGAACGCGGCGCAGAGGACGCGAGAGAGGTCAATCCCCTGATCCCGCAGGAACGCGGCGGCGTGTTGTCGACCTTGCGGGACGAACCGGAATACCCAGGCATTCCCGTCGACCAGATCAGCGATCTGGTGATTGAACGGGTGCCCGGCGGTGCGATCATCCGCGCCACGGGCATTGCGGATGTGGACGGCGTCTATGACCTGCGTCTGACGCCCGCCAACGAACTGATCGAACCGGTGGATGGCGTGCTGACCTTCCGCTTGGAGGGGATACACCTTCTGGATGCAGGGCGCACAACCAGCCAGGCGCAGCGCACTTTCACTGTGGCCCGCCGCCTGACCGACCAGCAACTCGCCTCCGCGCGGATCATCCGGGTCGAGGGCGAACGCAACGCCCAGACGATCACCCGGCGCTAAGGCGCCAAACGTTCAGTCCAAGGGTATAATCTGCACATCCGCGCCCTTGGCCGTCAGCGCCACGCGCCCATCGCACAGACGCAGCGCATCGTCGCCAAACACCTCTGACCGCCATCCGTTCAGCGCCGGCACATCGCGCATGCCAGCCGCCAGTGCATCAAGATCAGCTGCCGAAGCGATCAGCTTGGCAGCCACGCCCGCGCTCTCGGTCTTGGCCTTCAGCAGCACGCGCAGCAGATCGGCCAAGGCCGGGTTCACCTGCAGCTTTTCGCGTGACCGGTCGGCCTTGGGCATGGCGTCGGGGTCCATCTCGACCCCCTGTTTGACGGCGGCCAGGATCCCATCGGCGATGTCGCCCTTGCGCGCCTCGCGCAGCAGCAGGCGCGACCGGCCCAGGTCGTCATAGCTTTTGGGCTTGTTGCTTGCCAACTCGACCAGCGCGTCATCCTTGAACACCCGATTGCGCGGGATATTGCGGGTCTGGGCGTGGGTTTCGCGGAAGGCGGCAAGCTCTTTCACGATTGCCAGGAAACGCGACGACGTCGTACGGGTTTTGACCCGTTTCCACGCCTCCTCCGGCTGGATGATGTAGGTGTCGGGGGTCAGCAGGATCTGCAGCTCTTCCTCGACCCAGCGGGCGCGCCCGCTCTCTTCCAGCTTGGCGGCGAGGAATTCGTAAATCTGCCGCAAATGCGTGACATCTGCCACCGCATAGGTCTTTTGCGCGTCCGTCAGCGGGCGGCGCGACCAGTCGGTAAAGCGCGAGGTTTTGTCCAGCGGCTGATGCGCGATCTTGCGCACCAGGGTCTCGTATCCCACCTGCTCGCCAAAGCCGCAGACCATCGCCGCCACCTGCGTGTCAAACAGCGGCACAGGAAACACCTGCGCATCGACATAGAAAATCTCGAGGTCCTGACGGGCGGCGTGAAACACCTTGACCACTGACGTGTCGCGGAAGAGCTCATAGAGCGGCGCGAGCGACAGCCCCCCGGCCAGCGGGTCCACCAGCACGGCGTTGCTGTCATCGGTGCCGGGCATGGCCAGCTGGATCAGGCAGAGTTTCGAGTAATAGGTGCGTTCGCGCAGAAACTCGGTGTCGACGGTGACATACGGATGCGTTCGGGCCTCTTGGCAAAATGCGGCCAGCGCGTCCGTGGTCGTGAGTGTTTTCATTGTCGTTCTTTTTCTTGGGATCACCGCGTAGGTATCTGGGTCTACACCGGATTTGACGCCTTTGGCTAGAGCGTCAGACGGCTCAGGTCGCCTTGCAGAAACCGGCGCAGCACGGCTGGGTACAAAATGTGCTCTTTTTCCAGGACACGGGCCGCCAAGCTGTCGGCGGTGTCGCCCGGACGGATGCCGATGCGCGCCTGGCCCAGGATCGGCCCCTCGTCCAGTTCGGGCGTGACCAGGTGGACGGTGCAGCCATGGGCCGTATCGCCTGCATCCAGCGCGCGCTGGTGGGTGTTAAGGCCCCGGTAGAGCGGCAAAAGCGAGGGGTGGATGTTCAGCATCTGCCCTTGCCACGGCGCCACAAAGCCTGCGGTCAGCACCCGCATGAAGCCAGCCAGGCAGATCACGTCAGGCCGGTGCGGCGCCAATGCGGCGCTGATCGCCGCCTCAAACGCCGCCCTGTCGGCACCGTAGGGTTTGTGATCGACCACTGCTGTCGCGATCCCCTGCCCTCGCGCCCAGGCAATCCCGCCCGCATCGGCGCGGTTCGACAGGATCACCGCCGGTTCGGCCAGTGCGTCTTGCGCCATCGCGGTCACAAGCGCGCGCATGTTCGACCCGCCGCCCGAGATAAAGATCGCTACGCGCGGCGTCACCCAAGCTGGCCTTTGTAAACCACGCCGTCCCCGGGGGTCACGCGGCCGATGGTCGTCACGCTCTGCCCTTCGGCGATCAGGGCTGCGCGTACGTCCGCCTCGGCCTCGGGCGCCACGACGACAACCATGCCGATGCCTGCGTTAAAGGTCTTGAGCATCTCGGCACTGTCCATGCCACCCTGCTGGGCCAGCCATTGGAAGACCGGTGGCAAGGCCCAAGCGCCCAGGTCGATCTGGGCAGAGAGGCCGTCGGGCAGCACGCGGGGGGTGTTTTCGGTCAGCCCCCCGCCGGTGATATGGGCAAAGCCGTGGACGCCGCCCGCCGCAATCGCGGCCAAGGCCGCCTTGACATAAAGCCGGGTGGGCGTCAGCAGGGCCGCGCCCAGCGTGCCCTCAGCCCAGGGGCAGGCGTCGCCCCAGCCGAGGCCCGAAGCCTCGACAATGCGGCGCACAAGCGAGAAGCCGTTGGAATGCACACCGTCTGACGCCAGGCCCAGCAGCACATCGCCTTCGGCCACGCCTGCGGGCAGCGCCGTGCCCCGTTCCATCGCACCCACGCAAAAGCCTGCAAGGTCGAAATCGCCCGCAGGGTACATGCCCGGCATCTCTGCCGTCTCGCCCCCGATCAGCGCGCAGCCAGAGGCCTTGCAGCCCTGGGCGATCCCTTCGATGATGCGGGTGGCCTGGTCCAGATCGAGCTTGCCGGTCGCGAAATAGTCGAGGAAAAACAAAGGCTCCGCCCCTTGGCAGACCAGATCATTGACGCACATGGCCACAAGGTCAATGCCCACGCCGTCCACATTCCCGGTGTCGATGGCGATGCGCAGCTTGGTCCCGACCCCGTCGGTGGCCGCCACCAGCACCGGGTCGGTGAACCCGGCCGCCTTCAGATCAAAAAGCCCGCCAAAGCCGCCCAGGCCCGAGGCCACGCCAGGCCGCTTGGTCGCAGCCGCGGCCGGTTTGATCCGCTCGACCAGCGCGTTGCCCGCGTCGATGTCGACGCCCGCCTCGGCATAGGTCATTCCGTTCTTGCCCGCCGTCATTCCAAGCCCCCGACAGTGATGGTGCGCACCTGCTAGACCAAGTGCCGCGCCCGCGCAACGCGTGACTTGACGCGGCCGAACCTGCGGCCTACCCATTCGCAATGGCGGGCCTGTAGCTCAATTGGTTAGAGCAGAGCGCTCATAACGCTTTGGTTGCGGGTTCAAGTCCTGCCGGGCCTACCATCTGCCACGCGCTTACCCGTGTTTGACGTGCCAATCGACGGTCATCGTGGCCACGGTGTCGCCCGCCGCGTCGCGGATGTCGACATCGACGGCAAAGACGACCTTTCCATCGGTTTTCAGGAGGTCCAGCAGCGTGGCGCCCGGGACGGTGGTTTGGGCGCGCGCGGTCAGCCGTCCCTTGGCGATCTTGACGTAAGAGATCTGCGCACTGGCCGCCACGGGCCGCACGTCCAACAAGACGGGCGCCAGCGCGCCGCCCACGGCCCCGCCCGATGCGGCTTCGCCCAAGGTAAACATCGCGCCCGCGTGCTGGGTCTGGATGTGGTTGCTGGTCTCGGTCCGCTGGTCAAGCGCTGCGCTGGCCGTGCCGTCCCCGATCTCGATCAACTCGACGCCCACATGGGCGGCAAAGGGGATGGCTTGGGTCATATGCGCCTTGATCATATCGAAGGGGGTCATTGCGGTGCGCTCCTGTTGGCCGGTTGCGCGCTTGGTAGGGGGCGGTGCGCCGCACGGGCAAGCGTGCCGTGGCGGCACTAGCGCGCGATGACGATGTCCGCGCGCAAACCGCCCAGGGCGTCGCTGCGGCCCAGGCGCAGCACGCCGCCATGGGCGCGCGCGATGTCGGTGGCGATGGCCAGGCCCAGGCCAACCCCCGACCCCTTGTCCTGATTGCGCGCAGGATCAAGGCGGGTAAAGGGCCGCTTGGCGTCCTCATGCAGCTTTTCCGGGATGCCCGGCCCGTCATCCTCGACCCGAAAGCGCAGGGATTTTTCGGTCAGCATCACAGACACCTCGGCCCTTCGGCCGTAGCGCACCGCGTTGTTGACCAGGTTGTCGAGCGCCCGGCGCATTGCCGTGGCGTTCAGCACGACGGTGCCCTCCCCTTCGGCTTCGATCAGCGACACCTGCTGGCCGGTGCGCTGCGCATCCTCGACCAGCGCGCGGGTCATGGACAGCGGGTCGACAGGCTCAGGCTCGCCCAGGCCCTCATCCTTGGCAAAGCTCAGGAAGGCGTCGATCATGCCCTGCATGTCGTCCACATCCCGCTCCATCTCGGCGCGGCCATCCTCGTCCGACAGCATCGACAGCGACAGACGCAGGCGCGTCAGGGGCGTGCGCAGGTCGTGGCTGACCCCCGACAGCATCAGCGTCCGCGTCTCGATCTGCCGCTCGATCCGGTTGCGCATATCGACAAAGGCGGCGCCCGCCGCCCGCATCTCGGTCGCGCCCGAAGGCGTGTAGGGCATGATGCGCCCCCGACCAAAGGCCTCTGCCGCGTCGGCCAACCGTTTGACCGGGCGCAGCTGGTTGCGCATGTAGATAAAGGCGATGGTTGTGATGATGATGCTGAAAAACACCATGTTCACCAGCAACTGATGCGGTGCCGCCGCCGACACCCGCCTGCGGTCAAAGACCAGTTCGATCGGCCCATGCACCGTCGTCGCGATCAGCCGCACACGCCGGTCGTTGCTCAGGTCGATCACCGCAATCTCGGGCACCCAACGGCCCAGCCTGTCGATGATGACGATGCCGGAAAAGTCGTACCATAGCCGCCGGTCAGGCTCTGACAGCGTCGCCTCGGGCACAGAGGCCACGGCGATCTCCAGCCACGCGGTCGTCTGTTCCGTCGCCTCTTGGATCGTCGAGCGGGCGTCGGCTGCATTCACCTGGGCCAGCAGCAGACGCACCTCGCGCGCGGCCGCGTTTGTCATCTGGCCTGTGACATCCTCGAAATGCCGCTGTACAAAGACAACCGATACCACCAGCTGCACGACGATCACCGGCAAGAGCAGGATCAACGCGGCACGGGCATAAATCCCGCGGGGCATATAGTGTTTGAGCCAGGAAAACCTCATGGCCGGACCCTAGCGGCCCGTGGAAAAAGACGAAAGGCCAAGCCGCTGCAGCCAGCCGATGATTTCAACCCGCCCGTGGGCGTCGCGCAGCAGATCGCGCCCGGGCTGCGCCGCATCCTGGCGCCCAACCCATCCCCGATGACCTATCGCGGGACGAACACCTATGTGCTGGGGGACACCGACCTGTGCGTGATCGACCCCGGACCAGACAGCGCGCCGCACCTGCGCGCCATTCTCGCCGCCTGCGCGGACGGACAGCGGATCACCCACATTATCGTCACCCACAGCCACCTTGACCACGCCCCCCTCGCCCGCCCTTTGGCCGACGCCACGGGCGCGCCTGTGTTGGCCTTTGGCGATGCAACTGCAGGGCGCAGTGCCGTGATGACGACGCTTGCCGCGTCCGGCCTTGCAGGCGGTGGCGAGGGTATCGACACGGGCTTTCACCCGGATGTCGCGGTGCGAGATGGTGACCGTATTTCCGGCCCCGACTGGCAGCTGGAGGTGATCCATACCCCCGGCCACCTGGGCAATCACATCTGCCTTGCCTGGGGGCAGGCCTGCTTTACCGCCGATCACGTCATGGGCTGGGCCAGCTCGCTTGTGTCGCCGCCCGATGGGGACCTGACCGACTTCATGTCCTCCTGCACGCGCTTGGCGCAGCGGCCCTGGCACGTCTTCTACCCCGGCCACGGCGCGCCAGTCACCGCCCCGGCGGAGCGCTTGGAGTGGCTGATCGCACACCGCCATGCCCGCGAGGCTGCCATCCTGTCCGCCCTCGACTTGGGGCCCGCAACCCCCGCCGAAATCGCGCGCACCGTCTACACCGACACCCCCGCCGCCCTCTTGCCTGCGGCCACACGCAATGTGTTGGCGCATCTCATTGACTTGGTTGGAAAATCCACGGTCCGCGCGATTGGCCCCCTGTCCGAGACCTGCGCATTTGAGCGCATCTAGGCGGCACGCATTTTTTTGCCAAAACAGCGCGCAAACCCTCTGGACGCGCTGAATCGCCCTTGCTATACGGCGCGGACCGTTCCGGCGTAGCTCAGCGGTAGAGCAGTTGACTGTTAATCAATTGGTCGTAGGTTCGATCCCTACCGCCGGAGCCAATAAAAACAAGGGCTTAGCTGGAAAC
>JBCBHS010000002.1:0-250464 GCA_038525395.1 Pseudomonadota bacterium
TGAACGAGATCAAGGAAGTGCTGTCAGGTATGGGTCTGCACCTGGGCATGGATGTCGAGGACTGGCCGCCGGACAACATCGAAGACCTGGCCAAGAAGTTCGAAGACAACTTCTAAGCCAACGCAACCACGATTTTTCGACGAAAAATCGTGGTCTGCACTCTGGGCGAACAGCCCCAAGGAGAGCCCAAGACACGCATCGCGGGCCAGACAAAGCAAAATCGCCCGTAGAGGGCATCATTTGGAGATAAATCTATGCGTCACGCACGTGGTTACCGCCGCCTAAACCGGACACATGAGCACCGCAAGGCTCTGTTCGCCAACATGGCCGGCTCGCTCATCGAACATGAGCAGATCAAGACAACTCTGCCCAAGGCCAAAGAACTGCGGCCGATCATCGAAAAGATGATCACGCTGGCCAAGCGCGGGGATCTGCATGCCCGCCGCCAGGCCGCGTCGAAACTGAAAGAAGAGCAATACGTTGCCAAGCTGTTCGACGTGCTTGGCCCGCGTTATGCCGAGCGTCAAGGCGGATATGTCCGCGTGCTGCGCGCAGGCTTCCGGTATGGCGATATGGCGCCCATGGCGATCATCGAATTCGTGGACCGCGACCGCGATGCCAAGGGAGCCGCGGACAAGGCCCGCGTTGCCGCCGAGGATGAAGCCGAGGCCTAAGCTCGGTTTTGCCTATTAGGATTGGCCCTCGCCTGGCGGCGGGGGCTTTTTTCTTTTGATCGACTGGCGCGCTTGTATTGCGCGTGTGGGATTTGCATATTTTTGGAACAATGAAGCCCCTCATCGTCCTTTTGATCTGCTGTCTGCCGCTTGCGGCCCTCGGGCAAAGCCGTGTGCCTGCATCGCAGTCTGAGATCACGCTGAGCTTTGCGCCCTTGGTGCGCGAGACGGCGCCTGCGGTTGTGAACATCTACGTCAAGTTCGTGACCCAGGCGCGTCGCCGGACGCCCTTTATGGAAGATCCGTTTTTCGAGCGGTTTTTTGAAGGGTTTGGTGATCCGCAGCCACGGGTGCAGAACTCGCTTGGGTCTGGTGTGATCTTGTCCGAGGACGGGATCGTGGTGTCGAATTACCATGTTGTGGGCCAGGCCACGGACATTCGTATCGTGCTGAAGGATGGGCGCGAATATGATGCGCGGGTGCTGTTGGGGGATCGCGAAAGTGATCTGGCGATCCTTAAGATCGATGGCGTGGCCGACCTGCCGTTTTTACCCTTGCGCGACAGTGACACGGTCGAGGTGGGCGAGCTGACATTGGCCATTGGCAACCCGTTTGGTGTGGGTCAGACGGTGTCGTCGGGCATCGTTTCGGCGCTGGCGCGGTCTGGTGGGGCTGGTGGGCGCGGGGCGGGGTATTTCATTCAGACGGATGCGCCGATCAATCCGGGCAATTCGGGGGGCGCGCTTATCGACATGGGCGGGCGGCTGTTGGGGGTGAACACCCGCATTCTCAGCCGCTCGGGCGGGTCGAACGGGATTGGGTTTGCCATTCCGGCGGATCTGGTTGCGGCCTTTGTCACGCAGGCGCGTGCCGGCAACACGCGCTTTGTCCGTCCCTGGGCCGGTGCGACGGGGCAGGCGGTGGATGCCGACATGGCCGAGATGTTGGGCCAGGGCCGACCGGAGGGCATTATCATCGCGGGCCTGCACCCGGCCAGTCCTTTGGCGCAAGCCGGTTTTGACGTGGGCGATATTGTGTTGGCTGTGGACGACGCGCCGGTGAACAGCCCGGGGGAGATGCTGTTTCGGATGAGTGTCGCCAGTGACGCCGACAGCGCGCAGATGACGCGGCTGCGGGACGGGGCGCAGGACGTGCTGACCGTGGCGCTGATCCCGCCGCCAGAGGTGCCCGCGCGGGACGTGATCACGTTGCCAGAGGATGCGGCTTTGCCCGGTCTCACCCTGTCGCAGATCAATCCGGCGGTGATATCTGAGATGAACCTGGTCATCGGCGCCGAGGGAGTCGTGGTCACCGATTTGGGCCGGATCGGGCGGCGTGTGGGCCTGCGCGTTGGGGATGTTTTGCAGGTGGTTGACCGGGCGCAGGTTGCCACGACACGTCAGGCTGCGCGCGCCTTGGCTGCCGCGCGCCGGGGCACCACAGTGCGGGCGCTGCGCGGGACGCAACGCATCGTGCTGCGCTTTTGAATGGCGGACCTTTTTGCCTCTGACACTGCGCCCGACACTGGCCACCGCCCCTTGGCCGACCGGTTGCGGCCACAGCGGCTGGCCGAGGTGATTGGCCAGCGCCAGGTGCTGGGGCCCGAGGCGCCGCTGTCGGTCATGCTCGCCTCGGGCGCGCTGAGCAGTCTGGTGTTCTGGGGGCCGCCCGGTGTGGGCAAGACGACCATCGCGCGCCTGCTGGCGCATGAGACAGACCTGCATTTCGTGCAGATCAGTGCGATTTTTACCGGCGTGCCCGATTTGAAGAAAGTGTTCGAGGCCGCGCGCATCAGGCGCCAGAACGGGCGCGGGACGCTGTTGTTTGTCGATGAAATCCACCGCTTTAACAAAGCGCAGCAAGACGGGTTTTTGCCGCATATGGAGGATGGCACGATCCTTTTGGTCGGGGCCACCACGGAAAACCCCAGCTTTGAGCTGAACGCCGCCGTGCTGTCGCGCGCCCAGGTGCTGGTCCTGGAACGCCTGGACCAGGACGATCTGGAGTTGCTGGCACAGCGGGCCGAGCAGGAACTGGCCAAGCCCCTGCCGCTGGAGGCGCCTGCCCGCCAGGCGCTGTTGGACATGGCCGATGGCGACGGGCGCGCGTTGCTGAACTTGATCGAGCAGGTGATGGCCTGGGACGTGGCGGGCCCGCTGGGCGCAGATGCGCTGGCCACCCGGCTGATGCGCCGCGCGGCGCAGTATGACAAGTCGGGCGACGCGCATTACAACTTGATTTCTGCCCTGCACAAGTCGGTGCGCGGGTCGGACCCGGATGCGTCGCTGTACTGGTTTGCCCGCATGCTCGAGGGCGGCGAGGACCCACGCTATCTGGCCCGCCGCATCACGCGCATGGCGGTCGAGGATATCGGCCTGGCTGATCCGCAAGCGCAGGCCGTATGCTTGCAAAGCTGGGACACATATGAGCGGCTGGGTTCACCCGAGGGTGAATTGGCGCTGGCGCAAGCGCTGGTTTACCTTGCGCTCGCGCCCAAATCCAACGCCACTTATGCCGCTTACAAAGGCGCGCGGCGGGCGGCGAAACAGACCGGATCGCATCCGCCGCCCAAACACATCCTGAACGCGCCGACCGCGCTGATGAAGGATCAGGGCTATGGCGCGGACTATGCCTATGACCATGACGCCGAGGACGGGTTTTCCGGTGCCAACTACTTCCCGGACGGTATGGACCGGCCCGACCTTTATCAGCCGGTTGAGCGGGGGTTTGAGCGGGACCTGAAAAAGCGGCTGGACTATTTTGCCCGTTTGCGCGCCAAACGGCAGGGCACGGGCGGCTCGTCTTGACTCTTTGCGCCCCAGCGCCGACAGACCGCGCATGATTTCAACCCTTTCTCTCGTGGCCCTTGGCGGGGCGCTGGGCGCGTCACTGCGCTGGCTTGCGGGCGTGGCGATGCTGCGCGCGCTGGGGCCGTCGGATTTTCCGGTGGCGATCCTGTCGGTGAACGTTCTGGGCTCTTTCCTCATGGGCGCCTTTGTGGTGCTCGCGGCGCATAAGGGGCTGACGTATCTGTCGCCTTTCGTGATGACCGGGCTGCTGGGCGGCTTTACCACCTTTTCGGCCTTTTCGCTGGAAACCGTGACGCTGTTTGAACGGGGTCAGGTGGGGGCGGCGGCGCTCTATGTGTCGTTGTCGGTCGGGCTGTCGGTGGCCGCATTGGCGTTGGGCGCGGTCATTGCGCGGGGGCTATTCGCATGAGTGGTGTGCAGACAGTCATGGTCGAAGCAGGCGAGGGCGATCAACGCCTGGACCGTTGGATGAAACGCCGGTTTCCCCAAGTCAGTCAGGGCATGATCGAAAAGATGTGCCGCAAGGGCGAATGCCGCGTCGATGGTGGCCGCGTCAAATCCTCGACCCGGGTCGAGGAAGGGCAGCGGGTACGCATCCCGCCGCTGCCGGACCGGCCAGCGCCTGTCGTGCGGCAGACCCGCATTTCGGACAAGGATGCGCAGATGATCCGCGATTGCGTGATCTACCGCGACGATGATGTGATTGCCCTGAACAAACCCGCGGGCCTGCCGACCCAAGGTGGCTCGGGCCAGACCAAGCATGTGGACGGGCTGGCCGAGGCGTTGACCTTTGACGCGGATGAAAAACCGCGCCTCGTGCACCGGCTGGACAAGGACACATCGGGCGTTTTGCTGCTGGCGCGCACGCGGGCGGCGGCAAAGGGCCTGACCGAGGCGATGCGCCACCGCGAGACGCGCAAGATCTACTGGGCGCTCGTCGCAGGTGTGCCGACGCCCTATTTGGGCGAAATCAAATACGGTCTGGTCAAGGCGGCAGGCCGGGGCCGCGGCGGCGAGGGGGAAAAGATGATCGCGGTACATCCGCGCGACATCGACGGCACGCCCGGCGCCAAGCGGGCGCACACGCTTTATGCCACGCTCTACCGTGTGGCCAGCCGCGCGGCGTGGATCGCGATGGAGCCTGTGACCGGCCGCACCCACCAGCTGCGCGCGCATATGGCCGAGATCGGGCATCCGATCATCGGTGACGGCAAATATGGCGGGTCGGGTCAGGAAAACCTGGGCGACGGCTGGGGCGCGCAACTGGGCGGCATCATCTCGAAGAAACTGCACCTGCACGCGCGCATGATGCGCTTTGAACATCCCAGCACGCGCAAGATCATCACCGTAACCGCGCCGATGCCCGAACATATGGCGCACAGCTGGGACACGTTCGGCTGGACCGAGGACCTGGCCGCGGACGATCCGTTCGAGGCGCTGTAAATGCGGCTGGTGGTGTTCGATGTCGATGGCACCCTGGTCGACAGCCAGGCAACCATTCTGGGCTGTATGGCCGAAGCGTTCGGCAGCCTGGGCCTGCCCGCCCCCAGCCGGGCCGAGGTCCTTGGCATCGTGGGCCTGTCCTTGCCCCAAGCGATGCAGACCCTGGCACCAGACGCCGATATCGCGGCCCTCGTAAACACGTACAAGGACAGCTATCACGCCCGCCGCATGGCGGGGAACGAGGCGCAAAGCGCGCCGCTCTTCCCCGGTGCGCGGGCGGCGCTCGACCGGCTGAATGCGCGCGAGGATGTGATCTTGGGCGTGGCGACCGGCAAATCCAAGCGCGGGCTTGACGGGTTGATCGCGGCGCACGGGCTTGCGGGCATGTTCGTCACCCAGCAGGTGGCCGATTTCCACCCGTCCAAGCCGCACCCGTCGATGCTGCACACCGCGCTGGACGAGGCGGGCGTTGACGCCGCGGACGCCGTGATGATCGGCGACACGACCTTTGATATGCACATGGCCGTGGCGGCGGGTATGCCTTTTCTGGGCGTGTCCTGGGGCTATCATCCGGTGCACATGCTGGACCAGGCGCACACGGTGCTGGGCGCGTTCGACGCCCTCGACGCTGCGCTGGACGAGATCTGGAGCACCTGAGATGAGCGAGTGGAAGCAAAAGCGGTTCTGGACCAAAGCCGCCGCCGAAGAAACGGCAAACGGCTGGGCGATCCAGTTGGATGGCCGCGCGGTCAAGACGCCGGCCAAGGCAGGCCTGCTGGTGCCGACCCACGCGCTGGCCCAGGCCATCGCCGCAGAATGGGACGCCCAAGAGGACGTCGTGGACCCCCGCAGCATGCCCTTTACCCGCAGTGCCAACGCCGCCATCGACAAGGTGGCCGTGCAGCATGCCGAGGTTGCGAACATGCTCGCCGATTACGGCGATGCGGACCTGTTGTGCTACCGCGCGGACGCGCCCGAAGGGCTGGTCGCGCGGCAGGCCGAAACCTGGGATCCCTACCTGGATTGGGCCGCGGATGCGTTGGGCGCACGGCTGCTGCCGCGCGTCGGTTTGATGCACGAATCACAAGATCCCGCAGCGCTTGCGCGGTTGTCAGACCGGGTCCATGCGTTGTCGAATTTCGAACTGACGGCCTTTCACGACCTTGTTAGCCTGTCCGGGTCGCTGGTGCTGGGTTTCGCCGCCGCCCAAGACATGAACCCCACGCCCACGATTTGGGCAGCCTCGCGGGTGGACGAAACCTGGCAAGAAGAACAGTGGGGCGAGGATGAAGAGGCTCAAGAGGTCGCAGAGATCAAGAAAGCCTCCTTTTTTCACGCAAAAACCTTCTTTGACGCTGCCAATTCGTTGTGAGCACAAGCACCGTTTGATGGTCGGAATCGGTGCATAATTTTGCATCGTTTTTGGTGAAGGCACCCTTGACGTTTCGCGATGAATCCGGCCAGAGTGCAGGCCACTAGCTGGGGATAAACCCCTCTGGGCTCGCTTTCGGTGTGGCTGAACGCTCATTCCACACCGGTCGAACCGCTGAAACTTTGGCGGAAAATCAGGAAGAGGTAACAATGAAAAAAACAGTATTCTTTGGCGCGCTGACCGTCGCTGGCATGGCTGCCGGCGTAGCGGCTGCTGGCACGCTTGATGACGTGAAAGCACGCGGCAAACTAAACTGTGGCGTGACAACTGGTCTGGTCGGCTTTGCCGCACCCGACGCGAACGGTGAATGGAATGGGTTTGACGTCGCTGTCTGCCGCGCCGTCGCCGCCGCCGTCTTGGGTGACGCAACTGCCGTCGAATTCGTTCCGACCACGGGCAAGACACGCTTTACCGCGCTTGCTTCGGGCGAAATCGACATGCTGGCCCGCAACACCACATGGACCTTCAGCCGCGATGTCGACCTGAAGTTCACCTTTGTGGGTGTGAACTACTATGACGGCCAAGGCTTTATGGTGCCCAAGGAACTGGGTGTTTCGTCGGCCAAGGACCTGGACGGCGCAACCGTCTGCATCCAAACCGGCACAACAACCGAGCTGAACCTGGCGGACTTCTTCCGCTCGAACAACATCAGCTACGAGCCCGTTCCGATCGAAACCAACGCCGAAGCGCAGCAGCAGTACCTGGCTGGCGCATGCGACGTCTACACCACAGACGCCTCGGGTCTGGCTGCAACACGCGCCACATTCGAAGCACCGGACGACCACACACTGCTGCCCGAAATCATCTCGAAAGAGCCGCTGGGCCCGCTGGTCCGTCACGGCGACAACGAATGGGGCGACGTGGTCCGCTGGACCCTGAACGCGCTGATCTCGGCAGAAGAGCTGGGCATCTCGTCGGCCAACATCTCTGAGATGGCCGGTGGCACCAACAACCCCGAAGTCAACCGCATCCTGGGCACCGAAGGTACCCTGGGCGAGATGCTGGGGTTGGACGCTGACTGGGCGATGAAAGCCATCGCAGCTGGCGGCAACTATGGTGAAATCTTCGAGAAGAACATCGGCGAAAGCACACCGATCGGTCTGGCCCGTGGCCTGAACGCTCAGTGGACCGATGGCGGCCTGCTCTACAGCCCGCCCTTCCGCTAAGATGGAAAAGCCGAGGGGCGCAGGGTAAAACCTGCGCCCCTCGCGCATCTGGGGCACGAGATCGCTGAAAACAGCGGCACATGCGCCCAACAAGCAGACAAAATTGAAAACCCGGCTTCGCGCAATTGATCGCGTGCAAAAATCAAAGCCGGCACACGGGGACCATCACTATGACCACGATGACTGACCCGCCGCAGGGCGCGTTTCGCCTGTCGATGCTGCTCAACGACACGCGGTACAGATCTTATACCTTCCAGTTTATTGCGCTGATCGTTCTGATCGCCTCTTTTGCCTATCTGGGGTCGAACCTGTTCAGCAACCTGGCCGCTGCCGGTCTGAACATCTCGTACCAGTTCCTGGGCACGCCTGCGGGCTATGACATCAACCAGACCCTCGTGGAATATGACAGCCAGTCCACCAATGCGCGTGCCGCCCTCGTGGGCATCCTGAACACGCTGCTGGTGGCCTTTATGGCCTGCGTCACCGCCACGATCTTTGGCGTGATCGCCGGTGTGCTGCGGCTGTCTAAGAACTGGCTGGTCAGCAAGCTGATGGCCTTTTACGTCGAGATTTTTCGCAACATCCCGGTCCTGATCTGGATCATCATCATCTTTACGATCATGACCGCCGTGCTGCCCGGCCCCCGCGCCTTCCGCGGGGACGAGCCGTCGGCATCGATGGTTTTGAACGCCTTTGCCTTCACCAACCGCGGCATCTATATCCCGGCCCCCGTCTGGGGCCCCGGATCGCTGGTGGTGGTGGCCACGTTCCTGGCGTCGATCGTGGGCGTGTTCGCCTATCGCCGCTACGCGACCAAGCTGCTTTACGACACCGGGCGCCTGCTGCCCATGGGCTGGCCCAGCCTTGCCATCCTCTTTGCGCCGACGCTTGTGATGTTCTTTGTCATGGGCATGCCCATCGGGCTGGAACTGCCAGAGCTGCGTGGCTTTAACTTCCAAGGGGGGATCAAGATCGGCGGGCCGCTGATCGCGCTGTGGTTCGCCCTGTCGATCTATACCGGGGCCTTTATCGCCGAAAACGTCCGCGCGGGTATCCAGGCCATTTCCAAAGGCCAGACCGAAGCGGCAGGCGCACTAGGCCTGCGCCCAGGCCGGATCATGAACCTGGTGGTGCTGCCGCAGGCGCTGCGGGTCATCATCCCGCCGTTGATCTCGCAATACCTCAACATCACCAAAAACTCATCGCTGGCCATCGCCGTGGGCTATGCCGACATCACGGCGACGCTGGGCGGGATCACCCTGAACCAAACGGGGCGGGCCATCGAATGCGTGCTGCTGCTGATGCTGTTCTATCTCACGATCTCGTTGTGCATCTCGGCCATCATGAACGTCTACAATAACTCTGTTAAGCTGAAGGAGCGCTGAGCCATGTCCGATACACATGCACACTCCGTCGCTTTCGTGCGCACCGAACAGGTGCCGCCGTCACCGCCGCCCTTTACCACGTCGGGGCCGGTCAAATGGGCCAAGGACAACCTGTTCTCGACCCCGTTCTATTCGGTCCTGACGATCATCGCGGCCTATTTCATCTACCTCATCCTCGCCGGCAGCCTGCCGTGGATCTTCAACGGGGTCTGGGCCACGTCCAGCCTTGCGGAATGCCGCGAAGTGCTGGATGGCGTGTCGGGCGGCTGCTTTTCGGTCCTGACCGAGCGGTGGAACCAGCTGCTCTTTGGGTTCAAATATCCGGCCGAGCTTTACTGGCGCCCCACATTGGCCTTTGTGCTGATGTTCGTCGCCGCGGCCCCGGTGCTGTTTTTCAAACTGCCCCGGCAGCTCTTGGTCTTTACCGCGCTCTTCCCCTTCCTCGCCTACTACCTGATCTGGGGCGGCACGATCTGGACACCGCTGCTGGCGCTTGCGGGCGTGATCGTGGGCTACCTGGTCTACAGCCGCTTTGTCGCGGGCAGCTTTGCCGCCGGGTTCTTCGGCGGCATCGCGGCAGCCTTTGTGGTGTGGATCATCGGGGGCATGCTGATCCCCGACAACGCCAATGACACCGCGATGATGCAAGCGGTGCCCAGCCGCGATCTGGGGGGCTTCATGCTCAACATGATGCTGGGTGTGGCCTGTGTGTCGTTGTCGCTGCCCTTGGGCATCGCATTGGCGCTGGGTCGTCAGTCGGACATGCCGCTGATCAAATGGGTCTGCGTGATCTTTATCGAGTTCATCCGCGGCGTGCCGCTGATCACGCTGCTGTTTGTGGCCTCGGTGATGCTGTCCTACTTCTTCCCGCCCGGCACCACGACCGACCTGTTCCTGCGGGTGGTGATCATGATCACCATGTTCTCCTCGGCCTATATCGCCGAGGTGATCCGGGGGGGCCTCGCCGCCCTGCCACGTGGCCAGTACGAAGCGGCCGACAGCCTCGGGCTCGACTACCCCCAGGCCATGCGGCTGATCATCCTGCCCCAGGCGCTCAAAATCTCGATCCCCGGGATCGTCAACATCGCGGTGGGCCTGTTCAAAGACACCACGCTTGTGTCGGTCATCTCGATGTTCGACCTACTTGGCATGATCCGGGGTCCCATCCTCGCCTCCACCGAATGGAACGGGGTCTATTGGGAGCTTTTGGGCTTTGCCGCACTTCTCTTCTTTGTCGTTTGCTACGGCATCTCGCAATACTCGCAGTGGCTGGAACGCCAGCTTGCGACCGATCACCGCTGATAAGGAGTGGCTGATATGACTGAACAAACCGCAATGCCCGCACAAATGAACGTCTCAACCGAGGTCGCGATTTCCATCGACAAGATGAACAAGTGGTACGGGTCCTTTCACGTGCTGCGCGACATCGACCTGACCGTGTACCAAGGCGAACGGATCGTGATTGCAGGTCCTTCGGGGTCCGGCAAATCCACCCTGATCCGCTGCATCAACGCGCTCGAGGAACACCAGCAAGGCTCGATCACCGTCGATGGCACGCTGCTGTCGTCGGACGTCAAAAACATCGACAAGATCCGGTCCGAGGTCGGCATGTGCTTTCAGCACTTCAACCTCTTCCCGCATCTGACGATCTTGGAAAACTGTACGCTGGCCCCGATCTGGGTCCGCAAGACACCCAAGAAAGAGGCCGAAGAGGCCGCGATGCATTTCCTGTCCAAGGTCAAGATCCCCGACCAGGCCGACAAGTACCCCGGCCAGTTGTCCGGTGGCCAGCAGCAGCGCGTGGCAATTGCCCGCAGCCTGTGCATGCGCCCGCGCATCATGCTGTTTGATGAGCCGACTTCGGCGCTGGACCCCGAGATGATCAAAGAGGTGCTGGATACCATGGTCGAGCTGGCCGAAGAGGGCATGACCATGCTGTGCGTCACCCACGAGATGGGCTTTGCCCGTCAGGTGGCCAACCGCGTGATCTTTATGGACGAAGGCCAGATTGTCGAACAAAACGAACCCGAAGAGTTCTTTAACAATCCGCAAAGCCCGCGCACGCAGCTGTTCCTCAGCCAGATCCTCGGGCACTGAACCCCGTAAGGCGGATCTTGATCCGCGTGAGGCGGAGGACACCTCCGCCTTACAGCATCACCTCGCGCGGGATGACAAAGGCCACGGGCACCCCTGCACGCCAACCAATGTCACCCCACGTGGGCGCATCAAATTCAATAACCGTCACCGCCCCCGTCGGGTAATCCGCAAAGCGCGGGTGCCGGGGCGGGGCGCTCACCAGCCGGTCGGCAAAGTCGGCGATGCCCGGGTTGTGGCCCAGCATCAGCACTGTGTCAGCACTTTGCCCTCGCAACACCTCCATCATCACCTCAGGCCCCGCGTGATATAGCGTCTGGGTAAAGCTGACAGGCACGTCCAGCCCCAGCCCCACAAACGTCTCACCCGTGCGCTGGCTGCTGGAACTGACCGCGGCGTCCGGCACATTCCCCTGCGCGCGCATCCAGTCCCCGATGGCCACCGCCGCCGCTTGGCCCCGCGGGTTCAGAGGCCGGTCATGATCGGCCAGGTTGGGGCTGTCCCAACTCGACTTCGCGTGGCGCATCAGGATCAAGGTCAACGTCATCCCACAAACGCCTTCATGTGAAAGGCCGATTGCGCCGCCGGGCGGCCAAAGGCCTGGCTGACCGGGCACACCCGCCGCACGCGGCATCCCCCGTCCATACAGTCCGCCCCCGCCCGCGTATCAAGATACGCCTTACAGGCCGGCACGTCATAGGCATGCGCGTCACTCAGCGCATCCACCGGGCAGGCGGTGGTGCAGGGCGTGCCCTCGCAGGTCTCGCACGGGTTTGTCCCCGCGGGGACAGGCGCAAATCCGTGGTCAAATTTCAACGCCCCGCGGATCGAAATCATCAGGCCCGCGGTGTCATGCACCATCATGCCTGTCGGGCTTTGCCAAAACCGGCCCGTGGCCAGCGCCCACGCAATAAAGGGCGCGTAGGGTGGCCCATCGGACGGGAACACCGCGCCCGCGCCCGCGGTCTCTGCCAGCCCGTTCAAGATGCGCTTGGACCAGCGATCCACCGGGTCCTTCGTGCCGTCCTTGTATTCCCGCGTCTGCACAAACACGTCCCACCAACCGGCATCGGTGCCGACCAGAACCAGCATCTCGCAATGGCCCATCACGAACAATCCGTGGGGCCTAAGCGCGTGGTTGATGTCACCCAAGGTCATTTGCGCGCAAAGGGCAGGCCCAGCGACCAGCCCAGCCGCGCGGGCCTGTCGTCCTGCCATTCCAGGCCCACCTGCATCGCATCATGGCCTTCGGCCGGTTGCGCAATATAGGTGCCAAACATCCGATCCCAGATCGACAGGGCAAAGCCGTAGTTGCTGTCATGCTCGTGCCGGTGGACCGAGTGGTGCACCCTGTGCATGTCCGGCGTCACCAGCACCCGCCGCACAATCGCGTCCAGCCAGAGGGGCAGCCGGATGTTGGCGTGGTTGAACATCGCGGTTCCGTTCAGCAACACCTCAAACGCGATCACGGCGATGGCGGCAGGGCCCAGCAGGTAAATCACGCCGATCTTCAGCAGCATCGACAGACCGATTTCGATGGGGTGAAAGCGGATGGCCGTTGTCACATCCATATCCACATCGGCGTGGTGCACACGGTGCAGGCGCCACAGGATCGGCACCTTGTGCGTGATCAGGTGCTGCGCCCAAATTACAAAATCCAGGATCAGCACGGCCAAAACGACCTCGATCCAGCCGGGCATCATCACCGCGTTCAGCAGGCCCCAGCCCTGCGCCTGCGCGTCCAGCGCGGCCCCGACGGCCAGTACGGGCAAGACCCAGGCCATGGCGCGCAACAGGGCGGTGTTGGCAAGGGTAAATGCCCAGTTCGTCACCCACCGACGCTGGCGCGTCTGGCGCCGTTCACGGCGCGGGATCACCGCTTCGAGCACGGCGAACAGAGAAAACAGGCCCAAAAAGACCAAAAGGCGGAGTGCGGCTTCGTATTCCATAGACCCTATCTACCGCGCCTGCGCAGGCGTGCAATGCGGCCCAGAGACACGTTTGCGTCACCTCGGGCGGATGATGGACCCCGCCCCGTGATCGGTAAAAAGCTCGAGCAGGCAGGCATTTGGCGCCCGCCCGTCCAGGATGACCACAGCGCGCACGCCGCTGGCGATGGCGTCCAGCGCCGTCTCGGTCTTGGGGATCATGCCACCGGCAATCGTCCCGTCTTCGGTCATTGCGCGGATCTGATCGGCGGTGATGTCGGTCACCACCTCGCCCGCCGCGTTCTTGACGCCGGGCACATCCGTCAGCAGCAACAGCCGGTCGGCCTTGAGCACGCTGGCAATCGCACCTGCCGCGGTGTCGCCGTTGATGTTGAACGTCTCGCCTGCGCGCCCGGCGCCTAAGGGGGCGATCACGGGGATCATCGCGCGCTCAAACAGGGTGTGCAGGATCGACGGGTCCAACTGCGCGGGCGTGCCGACCAGGCCAAGCGCGGGGTCGGTCTGGTCGCAGATCATCAGGTTGGCATCTTTGCCAGACAGCCCAACGGCCTGCCCCCCGGCGCTGTTGATGGCCTGCACGATCCGCTTGTTCACGACACCCGACAGCACCATTTCAACGACATTCATCGTCTGCGCGTCGGTCACGCGCTTGCCGCCGACAAAGTCCGACTGGATGTCGAGGCGCGTTAACATCTCATTAATCATGGGGCCGCCGCCATGCACGACAACCGGATTGACGCCCACCTGGCGCATCAACACCACGTCGCTGGCAAAGCTGGCCATCGCCTCATCACTGCCCATGGCGTGCCCGCCCAGCTTGATCACGACGGTGGCCCCGGCATAGCGCTGCAAATAAGGCAGCGCTTGGGACAGGGTGCGGGCGGTGGCGATCCAGTCGCGGTTCATGTCTTGGGTCTTCATCTTGTGGGCCGGTGCAGGGACGGGTCCCGCTGTCTTGCCCGAGCTGGGCGCTGGGGCCAAGATTTTTCGACGAAAAATCGTGGCTGGTCAGGCAAGCGTTGCGATGATGGCGCGCAGGGTTGCGATGCCGTCCCCCTTTTCGCTCGAGGTCAGCACGATCTCGGGGAAGGCGGCGGGGTGTTTTGACAGGGCGGTGCGGGTCTGGGCCAAGACTGCGTCGCGGTCGCGGGCCTTGACCTTGTCGGTCTTGGTCAGCACGCATTGGAACGTCACCGCCGCGCTGTCCAGCAGGCTCAGGATCTCTTCATCCACCTTTTTCACGCCATGGCGCGCGTCGATCAGGACAAAGGCGCGGCGCAAGGTTTGGCGGCCCGACAGATACTGCTTGAGCAATTTCTGCCATTTTTCCACCACGGGCAGCGGCGCGTTGGCATAGCCATATCCCGGCAGGTCTACCAAATAGTGACTGTCACCTGCGGTGAAATAGTTGATCTCTTGCGTCCGGCCCGGCGTGTTCGAGGCACGCGCCAGGCCCTTGCGGCCTGTCAGGGCGTTAATCAGGCTTGATTTTCCCACATTGGATCGCCCGGCAAAGCACACCTCGAGCCGGTCGGCGGGCGGCAGGCCGGACATGGCCACCACGCCTTTGACAAACTCCGTCTCACCGGCAAAGAGCAGGCGCCCGCGTTCCTCGGTTTGGCTGTCCGGCGCGTCGGCGATGGGAAAGGGCAGCGCGGTCATAGCAACCCCACAGGGTCGCCGACCGACAGGGTGCCGCTGTCGAGGATGGTTGCGCTGACGCCGAAATCCTTGTGGCCCCAGCGGTCCAACAGGGCGCGGGGCGGATCGATGTCGCGGCCACCCGTGTCCGGGTTCGCCTCGGTCGCGCGGCAGCGTTCGATGCGGTCTGTGATCTTCAACCGGATGTCGCCGATGGTGATGGTTTGCCCGATCAGGTCGAACTCTTGCCACGGGGTCCAGCCGTCGATCCACAGGTTGCCGCGAAAGCGGCGCGGATCGAGGGTGTGGCCAATTTGTTCTGACAGCGCCTTGAGGCTCGACAGGCTGTTGATCGACACCTGTGCCAGCCCGTTGTCGGCCATCCCCTCGGGCGGTGCCTTGACCAGCCGCGCGGGCGCCGAATGCTGCGTGGGCCACAGCGGCCGCACCCAGTCAATCAGCGCGGCCCCGTCTGTTTCTGGCGCAAAGGTCAGTTTGGGTTGATCCGGGTGCGTCAGGGTCAGGGTGCCATCGGCATGCGATTGCGCGGTGATCTGGGCCAGGCGCGGCCCATAGGCCACGACCAAAAAGTTGCGGCGGCGCTGCCAGGCGTCCGTGTCTTCCGCCCCCCCATGGGCAAGCGCCCAGGCGCGATCGCCTGGCAGGGGCGCGTGGGCTGTCACCGCGCTGGCTGTCACCGCTTCGCTGCCCAAACCCTTGACGGGGTGGCGCCAGATATGGGCCAGCGTAGCGGTCACTTCTTGGGCTCTTCCGCCGCGCGTCTTTTAAAGCTGCCTTTGATATTTCCCAAGAGGTCCGGTTTGTACCCTTGGCTGCGCATGATCAGGTATTGCTGCGTGAAGGTGATCGTGTTGTTCGCGATCCAGTAGACGACGAGACCGCTGGCAAAGCTGCCGAGCATGAACATGAACACCCATGGCATCCAGGCAAAGATCATCTGTTGGGTGGGGTCCGTGGGCGCCGGGTTCAGCTTTTGTTGCAGCCACATCGAGATGCCCAAGAGGATCGGGAGGATACCGATAAAGATCAGTGCCATGATCGAGGTCGGGTCCGGCGCCTCGAGCGGCAGCAGGCCAAAGAGGTTCAGGATCGACGTGGGGTCGGGCGCGCTGAGGTCTTGGAACGGGCCAAAGAAGGGGGCGTGCCGCAGTTCGATCGTGACAAAGATCACCTTGTAGAGCGAAAAGAAGATCGGGATTTGCAGCAGAATGGGCAGGCAGCCCGCGGCCGGGTTCACCTTTTCCTTTTTGTACAGCTCCATCATGCCTTGCTGCAGCTTTTGTTTGTCGTCGCCCGCGGTTTCCTTCAGCTTCTCCATCTGCGGCTGCAGCTCTTTCATCTTGGCCATGGAAACGTAGGATTTGTAGGCGAGCGGGAACAGGACGGCCTTGATGATCAGTGTGAGGCCGATGATCGCCCATCCCATGTTCCCGATCAGCACGTTCAGTTCGTGCAGCAGCCAAAAGATCGGTTTGGTCAGGAAAAAGAACCAGCCCCAGTCGATGCTGTCGATGAAGCCTGCGACGCCGTCGGCCTGGTAGGTGCGGATCGCCTCCCACTCCTTGGCGCCTGCGAAGAACTGCGTCGTCACGCTGGCCGAGGCGCCCGGTGCGACCTCTTGCGTGGGCAGCCGGGTGACGGCGCGGAACACGTCGGCGCGGGGGGCGTAGGTGAGGGCCTGTTCAAAGCTGGGCACGTCGGTAGGGATCAGGATCGACTGCCAGTAGTGGTCCGTAAACCCGACCCAGCCCTCGGCCACGTCTGTGGTGACGATGGCGGGGCGGCCCCAAGACGGGTCCACATCGGCCTCTTGCACGTCTTCCCAATGCGTTTCGGCCAATTCGCCGTTCGCCATGGCAACCGGGCCTTCGTGCAGGATAAAGAAGTTCTTGAGATCGTTGGGAATACCATGGCGCGTGACCATGCCATAGGGCGCTGCGCGCACGGGCGTGTCGCCAGTGTTGGTGACCGTTTGGGTCACGTCGAACATATAGTTTTCGTCGACGCTGATCGTGCGGCCAAAGGTTTGGCCAGTGCTGTTGGTCCATTCGAGGGTGATGTCCTGCCCGACGGAGAGCGTGTCGCCCTGGGTAAGGGTCCAGACGGTGTTGGGGGTGGGGACATTGTCCGCGTCAAGCCCGGTGCCGGGCGCCCAGCCAAAGACGGAATAGTGCGCGTCGGCGCCGCCGACCGGGGACAGAAGCGTGACGATATCGGCGTCGGGTTCGAGGGATTCGCGGTAGTCCTTGAGGCGCAGATCGTCGATGCGCCCGCCCAAAAGCGAGATCGAGCCAGTCAGCCGGGGCGTTTCGATGTTCACACGTGGTGCGTCTGCTGCAGTGCTTGCATCGGCCTGGGTCGTGGGTGCAGCGGTGCCGCCGTCGGTCGCCGGTGCGGCGGGCACTGCTGCGTCGTCCACGGTGGTCGAGGATGCGGGCGCGGTTGTGTCCAGCGCGATGTCCGGCTCGGGTGGTGGGAACAGTACAAACCAGACGAGGATGACAAGGAAACTGAGCGCCGTTGCAAGAATGAGGTTCTTGTTCTGATCGTCCATCGGGGACTGCCACCTGCTGTCGGAAAACGTTGGTCGGGTTCAACAGAGTGCAAGGCCAAACGTCAAGCGGATTCGGCCTTTGGCGGGCTGCCGCGGCCAGTGTGGACGCAGTGTCGGCGTGCCTTGGCACGCGGGGGCGGACCACCGTGCCAAGGGTACATGGATGCCTAGTCCACGGACCCAACCCCGCGCGGGCCAGCCGATCAGGTGGCGCGGCGCAGGGGGATGGTTGGCGCATTTTGCAGCTTGGCATCATGGGCGCGCACCCAATCCAGCGTCTTTTCAAACGGCATTGGGCGGGCGATGCCAAAGCCCTGGACGTAGTCGCAGCCAAGCTGTGCCAGCAGCGCGTGTTCCCCGGCGGTTTCGACCCCCTCGGCCAGGGTTTCGATGTCCAGCCGTTCGGCCATGGTCAACACCGCGCTGATCATTCGCTGCTGTTCTGGGTCGCGGTCTGCTTTCATCACAAAGGACCGGTCGATCTTGATCCGGTCCACGCCAAACCGGCGGATCGACGCGATGGACGCGTGGCCCGTGCCAAAGTCATCCAGATCGACGCGACAGCCAAGCGAGGTCAGGGCGTTGATGTTGCGCGTGATCGTGTCGTCCGAGGTGTCGGTCACAACCGTTTCGAGGATTTCGACGGCCAAGCGGTCCGGTGTCAGATCAAAGCGATCCAATTCCCAGCGGATTTTGTCGACCAGGCGCGGGTTACCCAATTCGGACCCGCTGAAGTTCACGCCGACATGCGGGATGCGTAGGCCGGATGCGTCCCAGGCCTTGATGGCTGTAAAGGTGTGGTAAATCATCACCTCCGCCAGCCGCTCCAGCAGGCCTGCGTCTTCGATGGCGGGCAAAAACTCTGCCGGAGAAATCGCACCACGGTCGGGATGAATCCAGCGGGCCAATGCCTCGAACCCCGTAACTTTGCCTGTGTCAGTCGATATTTGCGGCTGGAACCACGGCTGGATTTGACCTTGTTCGAGGGCGCAGGCGACCTCGTCTCGTAAATCGGCGCGGTGTTTGAGGCGCGAATGCAATTCCACCGAATAGGCCCGGACCGACGATGGGCCGCGGCGCATCGCCTCGTTCAGCGCGGCAATGGCGCCGTTGATCCAGTCTTGGCCAGTGGCGCCGGGCGCGCGGGGCAGCAGGCAAAACCCAACGCTGGCAGACAGATAGACCGTGCTGCCATCTATTGAAATCGGTTCTTCGATCGCTTGTTGCATCCGACCGCTCATCTGGATGCAGCTTTCGAGATCAAGATGTTGGACTGGCGCCAGGCACACGGCAAAGCGGCTGTCGCCGATCTTGCACACGCTGTCGGAATCGCGCGCGGTGGTTTGCAAGCGGTCGCCAACAGCCTTCAAAACGCGGTCGATGGCGCCGGGTTCGTACCTGTCGGACAGCGTCGCGTGGTCGTCCAATTCGATGGCAAAGACGGCGCTGGTTTTGTCGGTTCCGGGCGCATCCTCGCGTACCGCGTGCACTTTGGGTGCGAAATCGTCTGGCGCGATCAGCCCCGAGCCTTTGGCGCGGGCCACCTTGCGGCTGATCATCTGTTCGACACCGCCCAGAAACAGCCAAATCAAGGGGACAACCAGCGCGATGACAATCAACGCGGCCTCGCCCCCCAACCAGAACGCGGCCAAGGTCAACGCAGGGATAAAGGCCAGCATTTGTGGCCCTGAAAAGGCCGTTACCACCCGTTGGCGCCACCGGGCCACGTGGTCAGGCATGTGAAACGGCATAAAAGCTCCCTCTCGACCGGGCCTGCGTCGTTCACAACAGGCCAGTCGAGGGGTACAGCACGTTAGTAAGCCGCCCCTTAACGCAAAACCGGAATTTCGTCCGCATTTTCCTCAATTTGCTCAGGCATACGGGCGAGGCCTTCGAAATCAAAGAGTTGTGGGTCAAGCAGGTGTGACGGCCGCGCGTTCATCAGGGCGCGGAACATGACCTGGCGGCGGCCTGGGCTGTTCGCCTCCCACCCGTCGAGGATTTGTTTGACCTGCTGTCGCTGCAGGCCGTCCTGACTGCCGCACAGGTCGCATGGGATGATCGGGTACTGCATCGCGCTGGCAAATTTCTCGCAATCGGCCTCGGCCACATGCGCGAGCGGGCGGTAGACGAACAAGTCACCCTCTTCGTTCAACAGCTTGGGCGGCATCGTCGCCAGGCGCCCACCGTGAAAGAGGTTCATAAAGAACGTCTCGAGAATGTCATCACGGTGGTGGCCCAGCACGACGGCGGAACAGCCTTCCTCGCGCGCGACACGGTAGAGGTTGCCGCGCCGCAACCGCGAGCAGAGCGCGCAGAATGTCCGCCCTTGGGGGACCTTGTCGACGACGATGGAATAGGTGTCCTGATACTCGATCCGGTGCGGCACGCCCATGCGGTCGAGAAATGCGGGCAGCACCGTCGCGGGAAAGCCGGGCTGCCCCTGGTCCAGGTTGCAGGCCAGCAGATCGACGGGCAACAGGCCCCGCCATTTCAGCTCGTACAACACGGCCAGCAGCGTATAGCTGTCCTTGCCCCCTGACAGGCAGACCAGCCAGCGCGGGCGGTCTGGGCCGCGTTCGACCATGCCGTATTGCTCAATCGCCTCGCGTGTGTAGCGGACGATGCGCTTGCGCAGCTTTTTGAACTCGGTCGTGCGTGGCGCGCCGGCAAAGAGGGGGTGGATGTCGTCGCTGTCGTCAAGCATGGCAGCACCTTTGGTTGCACTTGCGCGTGCTTATAGCACGGGGGGTGTGAACCAAAAGGGCTGGTGCAATGGCGCTTGGGCGCGGCGGTATCACCCGGGCGGCGGCTGACGCTTGCGTGTGCGCAGGCGCACCCAGAGGGCAATGCAGGTGGTGCTGAGCGCCAAGATGACGGGCACGACACCAGGCAGGGCGGTGACAACCACAGCCTCGTGATGCGCGGCGGCGGGGGTGGCCAGAAGGAGCAGCAGGGCGACCGACCTCATTCCGCGACCCCGCCTGCTGCGTGTCGCGATTGCAGAAAGCTGCGCAGATCCACCACATCCTTTGCCTCGAGCGAGACGTAGACAAAGCCCAGATTGGTGCGTTCGGTCACCATCTCACCGGGGTAGGGCAGATAGCTAAGCTCGCGCGAGCCGAAGGAGGGGGAGGCGGTGCCCACCTGCCATTCGGTGGTCAGATGCACATCCACCAGCTTCATGCTGGGCCCGCCACCGGGTGCGGGTCTTTCCAGCGGCACGCCTGCGAGGCGCAGATAGGACATCTTGTCCTTGGCCGCGGCAAAGCCGTCGATGAACTGGCTCGCCAACACTTGCAACTCGGCGGCCTCGTCCTCGGGCTTGAGATGGCTGTGCAGGTGGTCGTGACTGTGATTGTGGCCGATATGGCCGCCGACGATGTCATGGGGCATCTTGGCTGTCCTTTTCTTCTGCGTCCTCTTGGGCAAAGACGTCGAGTGCGGTGTTGAGCGCGTTGATCGCGGCGGGAAAGCCACCATAGAGCGACATTTGCCACATGACTTCGGCAATCTCGGCGCGGCTGAGGCCGGCCTTGCGTCCGCCTGCGATGTTGACGCGCAGCTGTGGCGCGGTCTGGCCACCCAGGGCCGTCAGGGCCGCGATGGTGGCCAGGTAGCGGTCGCGCAGCGGCAGGCCGGGGCGGGCGTATTGGCGGCCATAGGCGAAATCCACCACGCTCTCGGCCAGCCCCGGCACCAGCGCGTCGTAACGCTCAAACAGCGCCTCTTCCATGCCGGGGTTCAACGCGGCGACGAGGCGACGGCCCTCTTCAAGTGTTGGCATTGGACCAACGCTTTCCCTCGAAATCGCCATGCGGGATGGTTACGGGCTTGTCGATATGGGCCTTGTGCTTGCCCAGGTTGCCAGAGGCCACAAGGCTGCCCAGCACGTCCACGATGACCCGCGTGCCCATCAGCGCGGTGATGTCCGAGGTGTCGTAGGGGGGCGAAACCTCGACCAGTTCCATGCCGCAGATGCCCTCGGCCGCGACCTTGGACGCCAGCGCGAGCGCCTCGCGCGGCAGGAAGCCGCCCGGTTCGGGCCAGCCTGTGCCGGGCACGAACCCGCAATCGATGCTGTCGATGTCGAAGGACATATAGACCATGTCTACCCCGTCCCACGCCATCTCGAGCGCCATCTCGGCGGTCTTGTCGATGCCCATCTTTTCCATGTCGCCCATGGTGATGATGTTCGTCTCGCGTTCGCGCGCGACCTTGACCGCCTCGCGCGGGACCTGCCAGCCGCCGATGCCGACCTGCACGAGGTTCTTGGCGGGCACGTTGGGCAGCAGGGTCGAATGGAACCAGGGCGTGGTGTGCATCCGCTCGTCCAGGTCCTTCTCTTGGATGTCCGCGTGGCGGTCGAAATGGACGATGCCGATCTTTTTCGACGTGCATTCGGCGATGCCGCGCACGCAGGGAAAGCCAATCGAATGATCCCCGCCGATCATCACGGGCAGCGAGCCGGAGGAGAACACATGGCTGACCGCGCGGCTGATCTGGTCAAAGCTTTTTTCCAGGTTGGCCGGGATGGTGAACACGTCGCCGGCGTCACACAGCGTCATCTGCTCGCGTAGATCGACACCCATCTCGTAATTGTACGGCGTATAGAGCGCGCTGATCTTGCGGACTCCCTGCGGGCCAAAGCGTGTGCCGGGGCGATAGGTTGTGCCCCCATCAAACGGGATGCCAAGAACGGTGGCGTCATAGTCTTTTACCTCGGTCACGTCTTCGGCGTAGGGCGCCTTGAGAAAGGTGTTGATGCCCGCGTAGTGGGGCAGCTCGCCCCGGGCAAAGGTGGGGATTGACTTGTCTTCGATGCTGTCGGCGCCGGTCAGGCCCATGCGCAGCGCCCAGCGGCGTTCTTCGTCCCAGCGGCCCTCGGGCAGATCGGCCTCGGCCTTCATCGACCGCCAGCCTTGCAGCCGGGTCAGGTCGGGGTGGTGGTGGCGCCGGTCGCGCGCGGGCTGGTCGGCGGGCGCATGGGACCGGGTGCGGTCAGGTGGGGCGTAGAACATGGGTGTCCTCCAGGATGCGCTGGAACGGGATGCCACCGTCGCGCGCATCAAAGTCGTAAGTGATGGTGGCACCAAAGGCGTTGGGGTCCGTGGGATCCCAGCGCGGTTTGTCAAAGACCAGAACCCGGTCGCCCAGCTTGAACCCCTCTTCGAGGTCGTGGGTGACCATAAAGACGGTCATGCCGGTTTCGGTCCGCAAATCTTGGAGAAAGTCGTGCATCGACAGGCGCGTGCCCGGATCGAGCGCGCCAAAGGGTTCGTCAAGCAGGAGGATCCGCGGTTTCGCCGCGAGGGCCTGGCCGATGGCGAGGCGTTGCTGCATACCGCCCGACAGTGCCGCGGGGTATTGATTGGCCACGTGATCCAGGCCGATGCGCGACAGCGTTGCATCCGCCCGGGCCCGCGCCGCAGACGATTTTTCGCCGAAAAATCGTCCCCACCGGGCGCGCAGCGTTTCGCCGGCAATGATGTTGTCGCGCACTGTCATATGCGGAAAGACCGAGTATTTCTGAAACACCACGCCGCGGTTCAGCCCCGGCTCGCGTGCCGGTTCCGCGCCACTGATGCGAATTTCGCCCCGCGTCGGCGTTTCTTGGGCCAGCAGCAGGCGCAAAAACGTGGATTTGCCACAGCCCGAGGCCCCGACGATCGAGATGAACTCGCCCTCGTCCACGGTGACGTTGACGCGCTCCAGGATCGGGCGCTTGCCGTAGGATTGGAAGATGTTGCTGGCGGTGACAAAGCTCACAGGCTTGCCCCCGCCCAGGGAAACAGGCGCCGCGATAGCAGGCGCAGGCAGGTGTCCATGATAAAGGCCAGGACCGTGATCCAGATCACGTAGGTCAGGATAACGTCCATCGCCAGAAAGCGGCGCACCAGAAAGATGCGGTAGCCCAGGCCTTGCTCTGACGCGATTGCCTCGGCTGCGATCAGGAACAGCCAGGCCGGACCCAGCGACAGGCGCACGGCCTGGATCAGGCGGGGCAGCAGTTGCGGTAGTGCCACGCGCAGGGCGATGACGGCGCTGGAGGCGCCCAAGGTTTCGGCCTTGACGACCATCTCGCGCGGGATTTCCAGCACGCGGGCCGACAGGTCGCGGATGAGAAAGGGCAGGATGCCCACGATGATCAGCACCACTTTGGACAGCTCGCCCAAGCCAAACACGATAAAGAGGATCGGCAGCACCGCAAGCGGCGGGATCATCGAGATCACGGCGACAAAGCCCGCCAGCGTGGCGCGCACATAGGGCAATAGGCCGATCAGGAGGCCAAAGATAGTGGCCAGGGCCGCCGAAATCCCGACCCCGAGAAAAAGGCGGACAAGGCTGGCCCAGGTGTCGTGCCAAAACAGGATCTTTTCCGACCGCCGGTCCGGTTCGGTCAGCAGGCGCTGGGCGGTTTCCAGGATTTTGGCCGGGGCGGGCATCAGCTTGTCCGCCGGGTTCTCGGCGAGGCGGGATTGCGAGCCCAAGGCGTAGGCCACGAACAAAAGGACAAAGGGCAAGGCCACAAGTGCGGTGCGCAGCACCACATCGGGATGTCGGTTGATCCACCGCATGACCTTGCCCCCCCTGCGCGCCGCCTATAGCGCGCCGTCGGCGGCCATTTGCATGTATGTGGTGTCATAGCGGAACATGACATTGGCCGGATCGCCGGTGGTCGACCCGTCAGGATAGGCCACACCGACGAAGTCAGCGGAGGGCGCGCCTTCACCCAGGATGCCCTTGTCGAACAGGAATTCGGCGACGGACACCATGGTGGCGGGCAATTCCGCGCTTTGGGTAAAGGCGACGGCGTCCGCGGGGTTATAGAACATCTCGGTCGAGGCAAGCTGCGCCTTGTAGCCGTCCAGGTCCGTGCCAGAGGCTTCGGCCATCGCGGTCAGCACCTCCGCGTCCCCCGCGGCCATCAGGCCCATCACCTCGTACCACGCGCCTGCCATGGCCTTGCCAAAGTCGGCGTTGGCGGCCAGCGTTTCGGTGTTCACGACCATGAGGTCGATGATCTCGCCCGGGATGTCCGAGCTGTCGAACAGCTTGGTCGCGTTCGGGTCTTCCAGGATGGTCGACACCAGCGGGTTCCACGTCACCACCGCCTCGACATCCGAGGTGGCGAAGGCCGCGATCATGTCTGCGTCAGACGTGTTGATCACCGCGTCCAGCTGCGCCTCGCGCATGCCGACACTGTCCAGCGCACGGGCCAGCAGGTAATGCGACACCGACAGCTCGACCAGATTCACCGGCTTGCCTGCGAGAGAGGCCAGATCGCCGTCGCCCTTGATGATCACGGCATCATTGCCGTTGGAAAAGTCGCCCACGATCAGCGCCGTGGTGTCCACACCGCCGCCCGAGGGGATCGACAGGGTGTCCATATTCGTGGCCGACACGCCGTCAAAGGCGCCAGCGGTGTACTGGTTGATCGATTCCACATAATCGTTGATCTGCACGATCTCGACATCGATGCCGTATTTGTCGGCCCATTTGTCCATGATCCCGCTTTCTTCGAGATAGCCCCACGGCATCCAGCCCACATAGATCGACCAGGCGACGCGGAACTCCGTTTTTTCTTGGGCGACGGCAGCCGATGCTGTGCTGATCAATAGCGCAGCAGCGCCGCCGATGACGTGACGTAGAATGTGCATGGCGCACCCCTTTACGGCGTCCCGCCTGGGTTTGAAAAAATAAGGCTGGTGTGGCGGAACTGGAGAAACACCGGACCTTAGTTGCAGTGCTCTCCCGGGATTTTGTCCCGCCGTGTACCGGACGGAATTTGCCGCGCCGGTGTCATCTCTCGGACCAGACCCTCGGGAGGAGGTGAGGCGGAACCCTAGATGACCTGCCAATCCAGGCTGGGGCAGGTGGGGCTGATCCAGCAAGGATTGAGGGCCGGGCGCGGGGTGAGGCACCTGGAGATGCCCAGTTTTGAGGCGTATTGCGCCAGAAACGGTGAATATTTGGCTGCAAAGAGTCGCATTTGCGCCCCGCAGCCTGCCGCGTCAGGGTGATTGCATCTGCTCTGGACGCTGCCGTGTCGTCACTTGCCCCACCTTGTCCGTCAACCGTGCGCGCGGCCACGGATGGCGCGGGCCATCGTTCATGCGCGGGTGCCGGGTGGCGACGATTTCGGTGACCGGCGTCGCAAGGTTGACCTGAAGCCGTTTGAACGGCTGTGCGAGCGCTGTGCCATCTGACGGGGCAGAAAGGCGACAAGCGGCGTATGCTCCATGGCCAGAAAGACGCCGGCAAAATTGGGCACGTGCGGCACGATATTGCGGGCAAGTCCCAAAGAGGGTCAGGATCACGTGGCGCAGGGCGCATAGGGTGTCGGGCGGTATCGGCTCGCCGTCGACGTGCTGTGGATAGCTTGAGACGCAGACCAAATCCTCTTGATAAAGGATCAGGTCCGGCGGGCGCGCCTGCCCGGCCTTACCGGTGAAAAAGAACAGGTCGATATCGCCGCGCCAGTCGCATCTGGGCCTCTGCCGCGCTGTGCTGGTCAACCTCACGGGCGGCTTCGTCACCCGCTAGGCGCGAAGGGGCCGTTTTCGCATTCCATCGCGGGCGCATTCGGTGTTTGCATGGCAGCCGATATGACGGCCACGCAGAAATCATTCACCGACGGCACCCATCGCACAGTCTCGCCCGCCGCAACGCTGGACCGGGTGCGCCCGCATTTGGCGGCGATGGGGATCACGCGGGTGGCCAATGTCACGGGCCTGGACCGGATCGGGGTGCCTGTCGTCAACGCCTACCGCCCCAATGCGCGTGCGCTGTCGGTCAGCCAGGGCAAGGGCCTAAGCTTGGATGCCGCCAAAGCCTCGGCGGTGATGGAGGCCATCGAAGGGTTCCATGCCGAAGAGATCGACCTGCCGCTGGTCCCCGCCACCGCGAAAGAGATTGCCGCCCGTGCCCGTGTGATTGGCACCGGCGGGCTGGCCTATCTGCGGGGCACGCGGTTCGACCCTGACCGCCCGCTGCTTTGGGCCGAGGGGCGCGACCTGATGTCGGGCGCGCCCGTGTGGCTGCCCTCTGAACTGGTGCACACCGACTACACCCTGCCGCGCGGCCCCCAAGCGGCGTGCTTTGTGGCCAGCACCAATGGGCTGGCGTCGGGCAATACGGGGACCGAGGCGCTGGTGCACGGCATCTGCGAGGTGATCGAGCGGGACGCCCACAGCTTGTGGGACCATGCGGCCATGACCGCAAAGGGCGCGTCGCAGGTCGATTTGAATAGCGTGACGGATGCCAATTGCGTGTCCGTACTGCGCGCGTTGCGGGCGGCGGGCATGCATGTGGGGGTCTGGGATATGACCGGCGATGTGGGCATCGCGACGTTTCATTGCCTGATCAACGACACACTTGATACCGGGGGCCATTCCGGCGGCGGGGCTGGCACGCATCTTAGCCGCGATGTCGCCCTGCTGCGCGCGCTGACCGAGGCGGTGCAGGTGCGCACCAACTATATCACCGGCGCCCGCGATGATCTGCGGGCAGGCGAATACGAGGCCAACGGCATCGCGGCCAAGACCGCCTATGCGCATGCGCTGGCGGCGGCTGCGCCTGCGCAATTGCACGCCTTTGACCAAGTGCCAACCACCCGGTTTGACACGCTGGAAGAAGACCTGGACTGGCTGCTGACCCGCCTGGATGCGGTCAGCGTGTCAGAGGTTATCGCGGTCGATCTGACCAAGCCGCGTTTTGACATCCCCGTGCAGCGCGTGGTCATTCCCGGCCTCGAAGGGCCGCACGACCACGCCGACTATTGCCCCGGCCCGCGTGCACGCGCACGGAACGCGCCATGATCGCCATCTTTGCCGGACCCACCATCGCCGCAGACGACATCAGGCGGCACCTCGCGGCGGCGGTCGTCCACCCGCCCGCGCGGGCCGGTGACCTTTATGCCGCTTGCCGTGCGGGGGCGTCGGCCATCGGGCTTATCGACGGGTTCTTCGACGGGGTGCCGTCGGTCTGGCACAAAGAGATCCTGTGGGCGCTGGATCAGGGCATCCCCGTCTACGGCGCCTCCAGCATGGGCGCACTGCGCGCGGCAGAGCTGCACGTGTTCGGCATGACTGGCATCGGCGCAATTTTTGAGGGGTTCGTGGATGGGGTGTACGAGGACGACGACGAGGTCGCGCTGCGGCACGGCCCGGCAGAGTTGGGATACCTGGCCCTGTCCGAGCCGATGGTGAACATCCGCGCGACGCTTGATCGCGCGGTGGCTGAAGGGGTGATCAACGCGCCATGTGCGGCGCGGCTGCGCGATCAGGCCAAGGCCACGTTTTTTGCCGACCGCAGCTGGGCCGGCCTGCTGGATATGGCCCGCGATGGGTTAGAGCCAGAGATCGACCGCCTGCGCGATTGGCTGCCAACCGGGGCGGTGGACCAAAAGCGGTTGGACGCGGTGGCCATGCTGGATGCGATGGCCCAGGGCATGTCGCAGACGCCCCAGGCGAAGTTTCAGTTTCAGCACACGGTGATGTGGGAAGCGCTGACCCGGGCCGTGCACACAGCGCCGCCTGCGCGAGAGATGGCGTTGATCTTGGACCAGTTGCGCAGCGACCCGGCCACCTATGCACGCCTGCGCCGCCAAGCGGCGGATAGGCTTGTGCATCTGGACGCAGATGACGTGCCGCAGCGCGCGGTTGACCAGGCCCTCAACCGCTTTCGTGCCGAACACCGTCTGTTTACCGGCCAAGCGCTTGAGCGGTGGTTGGCCGACCAGGGCACGGACCTAGACACGCTGCGACAGCGCCTCACCCGCGACGTGCAACGGTCGGCAACGCTTGCCGCGCATCGCGACCTCTATTTCCGCGCGCTGATCGACGTGTTGAGAGCCGAAAACGCCTACGCCCCCCTGCGCGCCCAAGCGCAGCAGCACATGGCGCAGCTGCGGGAGATGGGCGTGTCGGAGCCAACACTGGACGATGTGCCCATCAGCCCCGGCCGCCTTTTCGTCTGGTTCTTTGAGGATCATCTGGGCCAATCGGTGCCCCAAGACCTGGATGTCTATCTGGCCCAAAACGATCTGGCAGACCGGGGTGAGTTCGAACAAATGATGGCGCGGGCCTATCTCCTGTGGCAAAACCCGGCAAGGCCCAGCAGCGATGGGGACTGACCCCCGCGTCGCTGTATCAAGGAAAGGACTGGCGGCGTTTGGGATATATTGAGACCGAATATTCCGGCGGCACGCGGTTTTTGCTGTTCCCGCAACTGCCCGCGCTGGACCAGCAGGAAGAGCCTGAAACGATCTGGGTGTCGTCGCCTGCGGGCACGGTACTGCCCGGCCCGGCAGACCACCGCATGTACGTGATCGACCCGGTGGGCAAGGAACGCGCCTACGGCTATTACCCCGGCCCCGGCGGCACGACATTCCACTACCGCCCCCCCTGGCGCGGGCCGATCCTGCCACAGGCCTACCCGGATGCCGAGGGGCATTTTGACCACCTCACCTTTGGCACCTTCGAATTCGAGCAAGCCCACGCCTTCGGCTCCATCCGCTTTACCATGGACATTTGGGAACGATACTTTGAACGCCCGCTGCAATGGCATTTCCGCGACCATTACGAGCGGCTGGAAATTCTGTTCCTCCGCGGGCTCGACAACGCGTTCGCAGGCTTTGGGTCAGTCGAGATCGGGTCCTACACCCTCAAAACGGGCGAGCTGGTCGAATTCGGGCTGAGCTTTGACATCCTGTCGCACGAGTTTGGGCATCTGATCATCTATAACGAGATCGGGCTGCCCGGCACGGTGGAGGTGAATGGCGAATATTTCGGCTTTCACGAATCCGCTGCCGACATGGTCGCCCTGATCTCGGTGCTGCATTTCGACAGTGCGCTTGTTGGCCTGCTCGAGGCGAGCAGCGGCAATCTATATTCTTTCAACCGGCTCAACCGCTTTGGTGAGGTGTCGAATAACAGCCAACTGCGGTCGGCCTCGAACGAGGTGACGCTGTACCAATTCCAGGACGGTTGGGTGCACGAACACGATCTGTCCCAGGTGCTGACCGGCGCGCTGTTCGACATTTGGGTCGATATCTTTCACGAGAACCTGTTGGCGCAAAAGCTGATCTCGGCAGAGTTGGAAGACCTGTCCGACCGGCTTGAAGGCGACGCCGCCTACCAGCAGGTGATCCAGCCGCTTTTTGACGCCGCCTATGCCGAAAACCCGGGCGCCTTTGCCGACGCGCTGATTGCGTCGCGCGACTATATGGGGTTTGCCATGGCTGCCGTCTGGAAACGGCTATCGATCGAGACGTTGGATTACGCCGATGTCTACCGCACCTTTGTCGAGGTCGATCATGACATGACCGGCGGGCGGTACCGCCGCATCATCGCGCTGAATATGGAACGGCGCGGCATCGGCGTGATCGCCGCAGGCCCGCGCCTGGCCCCGCCTGACGAAACGAGCCACGCCTTTTCCGCCCGCACGGCGGTGCCGGATGACCAGGGCCACCGCTGCGGCGGGCGCCATCTGCCCTATGCGGTGCGGCGCAGAATGGCACAAGGCCAGTAATCAGACCGCCCAAGCAAGGAAAATGCTGACACCACGCGGGCTTATGTGCAATAGATGCCCCTGGGCTAAGGCGCGATAGGCGCCGTACGTGTCGTGGGAGGGCACAGAAATGGGCGATAGACTTATTAATTTTTCGACGATTTTGCTGTTCGGTCGCGAGCTTGACGATGTGAAGTATCAAGCCGTTGCCGCTTCGGATGATGGCGCTGGCAGTTCTGCACAAGGCGATGTGCCCGCGACCAAGCGGCCCGAGCAAGAGGATGCGACCAACTTTATGGAAGCGCAGCTTGCCGGGGACAAGGCGCGCTTTGCCCGCATCTTTGGGTTCAGCTTTGAAGGGCACTATTACGATCTGGCGCGCCCGCAGATCTTTCTGGTCCATGGCGGCGGTGCGCCCGCAGAAGATGCGCAAGCAGTGGCCAAGCGGGGCCGCGGCAGCGTCGACCAGGCGGGCGTCGCGCGGCGCAACGTGAAATTCGCGGATGACCTGCGCGTCTGGGCCTACGAGAAATCCGACTTTTCCATCCGTATGGACCCCGAAATCGGACCGCTTGACCAGATCCTGCTGGATGCTGAACTGGGCCAGGACCCCGGCGGCTATAGTGGCGGCAAGGCCTATAGCGGTGGCAAAGCCTATAGCGGCGGCAAGGCCTACAGTGGCGGCAAAGCCTATAGCGGCGGTAAGGCCTTTGGCGGCAGCGACTGATCGCTGCGCCTAGCCGGTGGTATCGGTTTCATACCGCATGTGCAGCTTGGTCTCGTCCTCGGACGTGCGCCGAAATCCCAGCCTGCGATAAAGCGCGTGGGCTGGATTGCCCTTGATCAGCGATAGGTTGACGTCCTTGCCCTGCGCGGTGGCGTCCGCGATGACCTTGTGGATCAGGGCGGTGCCGATGCCCTGGCCGCGCACATCCTCGACCAGGTGCAACTGATCCAGCCAAAGCGCGGCGTCCGTTTTGGACACCTGAAACCAACCGACATCCTCATCATCAATCGTTACAAACCGCACCTCGTCCGGGATGAAATAGCCGCGAAAGGCGCAATCAATCTCGTCCGCGTTCCATGCGTCCAGCGCCGTCAGCAAGGGCTGCATCGAACTTAGGTACAGCCTGCGGGCAAAGGGGAAATCCGCATGGGATGCAGTGCGCAAACCAAAGGCGGGCGCGGTCATTGCAAGCCGGCTTTCTTCAACCCTTCGATCAGACGGTCGCGGGGGCCGGGGTTGCGGTCAGGGGGCACGTTTTCCCAGTGTTTCAGCGTGAATTCCGGGTGTGTTTCCAGGATTTGCGCGGCGTGACGCTGCGCCTCGTCCATCCGGCCCAGCAGTGCGTTGCTGGCGGTCAGCATGCGGTGCGCTTCGGTCTTGTCGCGCATCTGCGCAAGGGTGCGGATCGCTTCCTCGTAATCAGTCATGTCAAAGAACGCCTCGCCCAGATGCCATAAATACCAGTCAGGGTAGAATGGATTGAGACGCATCGCACGCTTTATTAGTTCGACCGCGCGCTCAGGCTCGCCATAAACACTGGCGGAATGGCCCATCTCGGCCAGGATGTCTGCGTCGTTGGGGTTGTACTGGATCGCGCGTTCATAGGCCGCCAAGGATTCGTCGTGGCGCCGTTTGTAGAGGCAGGCATTGCCCATCGCGGCATGCCCGCGTGCATCATCGGGGTCCAGGCGCAGCGCCATTTCCGCCTTGGCAATGGCATCGTCCAGGGCGGCGTCCGGCTGATCCGCCCAGTTAAACCGCCACGCGTCGTTCGAGGCACGCGAGATGCTGGTATAGGGCGCTGCATATTCCGGGTCGATCACCATGGCCTGTTCGAAAAGGCGCCGGGCGTGCAGGTTCAATTCGCGCCGGGGCTGCTTGTACACCTCGCGCCCGCGCAGGATCAGCCCGTAGGCCTGCAGATCAGAGGGGGCTGTGCGTTGCTGCCTTTGGCGCTCGGCCTTGTCGATCTTGACCGACAGGCAAGACGCGATGACCGAGGTGACCTCGTCCTGAAAGGCAAAGACATCCTCGATATTGCCGTTGAACTTTTCGGCCCAGACCGACCGGCCATTGGCCGCCTCAAGCAGCTGGATTTGCACCCGCAGCTGATCGCCAGACCGCTGGAACCCACCCGTCGTGATATAGCGCACGCCCAAACGCTTGCCGATTTCCTGGACCGAACTGTTGCGCATATCGAACAGGTTGGACGACTGCTGTGCAATGACGTGCAGGTTGTTGAACCGCGTCAGGTTCGAGATGATGTCGCCAGTCACACCGTTGCACAGGTGCAGATTCTGCGGCTCGCCCGACAGGTTTTCCAGGGCCAGAACGGCGACGGAGTTATCAGGCACCTCTTGGCTGAGCGCCACGCGCTCGATGATCGCGGGTGCGGCCGGTGCCTGGGCTGTCGGCTGCTCGCCCAGCTCGATCTCAAAGACTTCGATCGCCTCTTCGATGTTTTTCAGCTTGGGTGTGCCCAACGACGTCAGCGGCAGCGTGATCTTGTCCCGCGCCACCTGCGACACCGCATGCGACAGGCAGATGCCCCCCGGTTTGGCCAACGTCTGCAGCCGTGCGGCGACGTTGATGGCGTGCCCGTGCAGGCCAAAATGGCCCTCGCGCACCTCGCCCATCGTGATGCCGATGCGAAAGGTGATCGGGTCAGCGCCAGTGTTCCACACCGCGTCATTGCGAAACTCTTGCTGCATGGCGACGGCAAAGCTGACGCAGTTCGACACGCTGTTAAACAGTGCGAGCACGCCGTCGCCCGCGATGTTCTTGATGGTGCCGCCATAATCGGTGGTCAGCTGCCGGATCAGGTTGATCGCCTGCGACACCCGGGCCGAGGTTTCGTCTTCGTTCCGGCTCATCAGCTTGGAATAGCCGTAGATATCCGCCACCAGCACCGCCGTCAGGCCGTAATGTGTAACCCCAGAAAGTTCCAAACGCTGTCCAGTCCCATGCTGCGGGCCGCGATAGGCCCCGCGTCCGGCAGTGCGAACGCAATGGCGATGGTACCAAGCTTTGCCCGCTTTCTGAATACCTTAATCCGTGCAGGGGCGCGGCTTAGGCCCGAACGCTAGGCATCAAACGCACGCGCGATCACCATTTCCTCATCCGTGGGGATGACGTGGCAGGGCACCCGGTCGGGCAACCCCAGAAAGGCCAACCCGTCCAAGATGCGCGCGCGGATCGTGGCCGAATTCTCGCCGATCCCGCCGCAAAAGACCAAGGCGTCCAAGCCCCCCAGCGTCGTCGCCATCGCCCCGATCTCGCGCCGGATGCGAAAGCAGAAATAGTCGATGGCCTGCGCGGCCTCTTGCGCGTCCGAGGCTTCGAGCGTGCGCATATCGTGGCTGATGCCCGACAGGCCCAGCAGCCCGGACTCTTTGTACAGGATGCGCGTGATTTCTTGCGGGGTCATGCCCAGCTGATCCATGAAATACAGCAGCACCCCAGGGTCCAACTGCCCACAGCGGGTACCCATCGGCAGCCCGTCCAGCGCCGAAAACCCCATGGTCGAGGCGACAGAGGCGCCACCGCGCACCGCGCATAGCGACGCCCCATTGCCCAAATGCGCGATCACCACCCGGCCTGCGGCCAGCGCGGGATAGTCGCGCCGCAGCACACCGGTGATGTAATCATAGCTGAGCCCGTGAAACCCGAACCGCCGGACGCCCTGGTCATAAAACCGGCGCGGAATGGCAAAGGTGTCGTTGACCCACGGGTGCGCGCGGTGAAACGCGGTGTCAAAGCACCCGATCTGGCGCGCCTCGGGAAAGGCCGCGCGCGCGGCGGCAACGCAATCCAGATTATGTGGCTGGTGCAATGGGGCAAAGGGGATCAGCAGGCGCAGCTTGTCCAGCACAGGTTCGGTCAGATCCACAGGCGCCACAAAATCCACGCCGCCATGGGCGATCCGGTGGCCGACGCCGGTGATGTCCAGCGCGGGCAGGCGCGCACCGACGGCCAGAAGGATCTCTTGCAACGCGCGGCTGTGGTCGGTGATGCCCAGCGGTTCGGGCGTCGCGCCGTCGATGCGCAGTTGCGCGTCCGGGCCCAATCCGTCGATCTGCCCCGCCAACACCCGCGCGCCCGCCGACCAGACCGAAAACTTGACCGAGGATGATCCGGCGTTCAGCGTCAGAAGGCCGCTCATGCCCGGTGCGCCGCATAAAGTGCCGCAACCGCGCACGACGCGCGCCTTGCGGCTTTGGTGTCGGCCCGGCTGGTCAGGATGATGGGCACCTGTGCCCCGATCACCACCCCCGCCGCCTCGGCATGGGCGAGAAAGGTCAGCTCCTTGGCGATCATATTGCCCGCCTCCAAATTCGGCGCGACCAGGACGTCGGCCTTGCCCGCCACCAGGCTTTTGATGCCCTTCCTGCGCGCCGCGCTGATGTCGATGGCGTTGTCCATGGCCAGCGGCCCGTCCACCAGCCCGCCGGTGATCTGCCCCCGATCTGCCATCTTCGACAGCGCCGCGGCATCCAGAGTGGACGGGATCGCGGGGTTCACCGTCTCGACCGCCGACAGCACGCCAACGCGCGGCGTATCCACCCCCAGCGCGCGCATCAGGTCGATGGCGTTTTGGGTGATGTCCTGTTTCGCGGTTAGGTCTGGCGCGATGTTGATGGCCGCGTCGGTGATCGCCAGCATGTGGTCGAGCCCGGGCACGTCCATCACGAACACATGGCTCAACCGCCGCCCCGTCCGCAGCCCGCCCGCGCGCTTGACCACGTGGCGCAGCAGCGTGTCGGTGTGCAAGTGCCCCTTCATCACCGCCTGCGCGCGCCCCTCATGCACCAGTTCTACCGCCCGGGCTGCCGCCGCCTCGTGATCGGGGGCATGCACAACCTCGAAGGCGGCGATGTCGCGGCCTAGCGCCTTGGCCGTCTGCGCAATCTCGGCCGCGTCCCCCACCAGGATCGGGTCGATCAGCGTCTCGTCCGCCGCGATCAGGGCGCCGTCCAGCGCGGCCTCTTCCTCGGGCGCCACAACGGCGCAGCGCAGGGCGGGCAGGGGGGCGGCGCGCGCGAGCAGCTGGTCGAAATGCACGTGTTGCTGCAGGGTCAGGCCAGGCACATCGCCGATCTCGACACTGTGCGCGCGGGGCGGTGCGATCACGTCCGCCGTCCCTTCAACCACCCGGATACCATCCGCCCGTGTCACCGATGTGCCCAGGGTCACGCTGCCATCGGGCTGGATATGGGTCACCTCGACCTTCGCGGTCACCGTCTCGCCCGCATGCACACGCTGATGAAACGTCAACGCCTGCGCCCGCAGCAGCGTGCCAGGCCCAGGCAACTGATTCCCCAGCACGGCAGAGATCAGCGCGGCCAGCCACATGGACGGCGCCACCGCCTCTGCCACCCCATCGCCGTCCCCATCCAGTTTCGGCAGGTGCATGGGGTTTAGATTGCCGCTGGCATTGGCAAAGACATAGAGGTCGTCGGTAACGCACAGGCGCGTTAGTTCTGCCGTCATCCCGACCTGAAGGTCGGCCAGAGTGTGTGAGGTCAAACGTACCATCGCAGCTCCCATCTCGGCGCGGGTCCGCCAGCTATGCACGGCCCACTGTCGGCGCAAAGGATAAGCGCGATCTGTGACAGCCGCGTACATCCGCTTTGCCCTTTGCTTGGGCAGGCGGCACCTTGCGTCACCGAAAGGCGCCTGTCATCGTCACACGACACAGCGTTTCAACCGCAGGACCTCGACCATGGATATAGACCCTTTCAAAGTCGAGATCTGGATGAACGCATGGGAAACGCGCTGCACCCATAACCTGGCGGAAACCTGCGTCGACAGCATCACTGTGGCCGAGCTGTTGTCGCTTGCAGGGCGCAACGCGCAGGACCTGTCGGATCTGCTGCCGATGAAGCTGACCTACGGCGCCATCGAAGGTTCGGACCGGCTGCGCGCGGCGATTGCGTCGCTGTATGCCAGCAAAGCGGCGGGCGATATCACCGTCACCCACGGCACGATTGCCGCCAACATGTTGGTGCACAAGGCCCTCGTGCGGCCGGGCGATCACGTGGTCGCAATCGTGCCGACCTATCAGCAGCACTATTCGATCCCGGCCAGCATCGGGGCCGATGTCACACAGCTGCGCCTGCAGGCGCGTGATGCCTTCTTGCCCGACTTGGGCGCCTTGCGCGCCATGGTCACGCCAGCGACCAGGCTGATCGCGCTGACCAACCCCAACAACCCCACCGGTGCCCTGATCCCGCGCCCGATGCTGGAAGAAATCGCACAGATCGCGCGCGCCGCGGGTGCCTATATCCTGTGCGACGAGGTCTATCGCGGCACCGATCAAGAGGGCGACGGCATGACCGCCTCGATCACGGATGTCTATGAAAACGGGATCAGCACGGCAGGCATGTCCAAGGCCTACGCGCTTGCAGGCCTGCGCCTGGGCTGGATCGCCGCCCCGCCCGAGGTGCGTGATCAGGTGCTGATCCATCGCGACTACGACACGATCTCGGTTGGGATGATCAACGACCACCTGGCGACGCTGGCCCTGGAACACCGCGACAAGGTGCTGGCCCGCAGTCAGAGGATCACCCGGCGCAACCTTGCCTACCTCGATGCTTGGGTCACGGCAGAGCCGCGAATGTCCTGGATCAAACCGCGCTCGGGCACGACTGCGATGCTGAAATTCGACCTGCCCATGGGCGCGTGCGCCTTTTGCACCGACCTGCTGGAAAAGACAGGCGTGATGTTCACGCCCGGCGACGCGTTTGACATGGACGACTATGTGCGGATCGGGTTTGGAAACCCCACAGACACGCTCAAAGACGGCCTTGCCGCCGTCTCTGCCTACCTGCGCGCGTGTGAGGCGGCGGCGTAACACCTAGCAGGCCCTCCGCACGAACCATCGCCCGATCCACGGAACGCTTCGCCATACATGCGCGTTGGGATGTACTTTGACATAAGGACAGCCCCGCATGACCGAAGCCGAAAAGATCGAAGACGCCGTCGAGCAAACCGAAAGTCTGGCCCCCAAGGTGATCTTTGAGGTGATCCGGCGCGACGGTTTGGAAGAGCTTGATCGCCCCAACCGGTCGCTGCTGTGGTCGGGCATCGCCGCGGGCATCATGATCTCGCTGTCGGTGCTGGGCGAGGCGATCTTTCGCACCTACCTGCCCGACGCCGATTGGCGCTATCTGATTGAAAACCTGGGCTACAGCCTGGGGTTTCTGGTCGTCATTCTGGGCCGGATGCAGCTGTTTACGGAAAACACGATCACGACTGTCTTACCGGTGATGTACGACCCGCGGTGGGCGATGTTCCGAAGCGCGGCAATGCTGTGGGGCATAGTCCTGTTGGCCAATGTCATCGGCGCCTTTGTCGTTGCGACCGTCTTTGCCCACACCGCCGCCATCCCCGCGGCCCTGCTGCCCGCCATCGAAGAACTGTCGCGCCACGCCACAGGCTTTGACGGCTGGGTCGCCTTTCAACGTGCAATTCCCGCCGGTGTCCTGGTGGCCGCGATCGTATGGATGCTGCCGGAATCCGAGGGGTTCGGGTTCTTTGTCGTGCTCGTCTTTACCTGGCTGATTGCGGCGGGCGATTTCACCCATATCGTCGCCGGGTCCGTTGAAATGGCGTTCCTGATGGTGCAGGGCCTCTTGCCGCTTGATCAGGCGCTCTTTGGGTTTTTCATCCCTGTCCTGGCAGGCAACGTTCTGGGCGGCACGGCGATCTTTGCCCTGTTGGCCTTTAGCCAGGTCCGCGACGAGTTGCCAAAGTGACGGGAACCAAACGCAGCCCCGCGCGTTTGATGACCGACAGACATAGTTAGACGGAGAGAACTCATGGAATATGCAGGTATTGGCGGCTTTATCGTACTGGTCCTGAACATTTGGGCCATCGTGTCCATCATCGGCTCTGCCGCGTCGACCGGGTCCAAGGTGCTTTGGACATTGCTGGTTCTGGTGCTGCCGATCATCGGCTTTGTGATCTGGCTGCTGGCTGGCCCGCGGTCGAGCAAAGCCGTCGCATAACAGCCTTTCCAGAGGGTGGGATCAGGGGCGTGCAGCCGGTGCTGCGCGCCCCGTTTTATGTCCGGCGCATGCGCCGCGTGCTGGAACCCAGCGACTGGTCCGCGCGTTTATAATCAAGGAGTGCGCCTATGCCCAGACAATCGCTTCACACAGCCAGCCTGATCACCCTCGCGGTGATCGCCGCCTTTACCGCACTTCACATCGCCAAAGACGTCTTTGCCCCCGTGATCGCCGCCCTGCTGCTGAGCGTGGTTTTGACGCCACTCACCGACTTTTGGAACCGCCTGCGGCTGCCCGATGCGCTGGCGGCGCTCTTGTCGGTGACCCTCGCGCTGGGCGTTCTGCTGGTGCTGACCCTGCTGGTCGAGCCGTATGTCACTGAAACCATTCGCAAAGCACCGGTGATCTGGTCCGAACTGCGCGAAACGGTGGAAAGCGTGCAGCGCATGCTGCGCGGTGTCCAGCAGATGACCGAGGACGTGGCCGCCGCCATCGAACCGGACACCACCGCATCGCCGGGCGAGGGGTCGGGCGTTGCCCTGCCGTCCGTCACCGACGCGCTGTTCCTGGCACCGCAATTTGCGATGCAGATCATGGTCTTTACCGGCACGCTCTACTTCTTCCTTATGACGCAAAACAGCATTTACCGTTGGGTCGGTCGGTCCTTTGACCGGTTGGGCGAAGAAGAGTTGCGCAATGCAGGCGAGCAGGTCGCGCGCTATGTGTTGACCATCACGACGATCAACTTTGGCTTTGGTGTTGCGGTGGCGATTGCCATGCACGTGTTGGGCGTGCCCTCCCCGATCCTGTGGGGTGTGCTGGCCTTTAGCTGCAACTTCGTGCTGTATCTTGGCCCGATCGCGGTGGCGACCGCGCTGCTGGTCACTGGCATCGTCGTCTTTGACGGGCCAACCAGCTTTGTTCCCGCTGCGGTTTACCTGTCGATGAACGCCATGGAGTCGCAGTTCGTCACGCCCACGATGATCGGTAAAAGCTTGTCGGTCACGCCGTTGATGGTGTTCCTGTCGCTGGTTTTTTGGCTGTGGTTCTGGGGGCCCATCGGGGGCGTGATCGCAATCCCCTTGCTGATCTGGTGCCTGGCCATCTACCAGGGCATCACCGGTCAGACCATCTCGTCTGGAACGCCGGGCAGGTTCCTCGCCAATTCTTCGGCAGGCGCGGTCAAGTAGGGCAGCACATAGCCCTGGCGCGCCGCCGGTGCGCGGTGCGCATTGTCTGCCGCGCGCGCGGCCCAAGCGGCGCAGGCCGTTGACACGTCGTAGAACTCAGGCCCCGCATCCGCCCCCAGCCAGTGGTCAAAGCAACGCTGCTTTAACTGCGCAACCTCGTCGGGGGTTTGCGTCGCAATCCCCGCCTCGGTGTCCCAGGACATGCTGCGCCCATTCATGTTGGCCGAGGACACAACCCCGCAGCGGTCGTCAAAAATCGACACCTTGGCATGCAGATAGATGATCGGCGCGCCAAAATGCGTGGCCCGCCCGTTGGGTGCCGTGGCACGCGGTTGGGCGGGGCTGCCGACGAACAACCGCGCCCCGAACCCATCCCGCAGGATGCGCACGGATTTCGCCTGCATATGCTCGCCGTACGCCACGTCGCTGGACGGATTGTCGTCGAACGCGGCGTCCTCGGGGGCGGCGGGCAGGATCAGGATCATCGACAGGTTGGGGCAATCCTGCGCCCGCGCTGCCGCGGCCTCTGCCAGGCGGGTGTCGCGGAAAAACTGCGTCTCGAAATAGATCAGGTGTTGCGCTTGGGCGATCTGGTCATGGTGCAGCTGCGACAGCTCGTCCACCACCGGTTTGGGCGACAGATGCGGCGCGGCAAAGCGCCGCTTGGCCGAGATCGTGCGCATCAGGTGCACCGTCCGATGCGGCGGCGCACCTTGGGTGATGTCCTCAAAATGCGCCAAGTGATCCGCGGCCTCTTGCGCCACCGGCCCGTCGACCAAGACCTGCACATCGTGCCAGGTTTCCTCGGCAGGGCGCGCATGCTCTAGCGTGTCATAGCGCCGGTCGTTCAGGTCAAGCCCGCCGATATACAGCCTGGCGCGGTCAAACACGGCCAGTTTCTGGTGGTGGGTGACGGGCACCAGATCGGGCAAGCGCAGCTTGGGCACATAGCCGTCCGTGCTGCGTCGGAACATCGCGCGCAGGCGGGGCATCCGTTTCATCGTGTCTTCGTCCGGGCCTGCCGCATCCTGCGCCGCGTTATGGGCCGCGCGCATTTCTTTCAAAAGGCGCGGCCACAGCAACAGCCGCGGCAACCACCCAACGCGCGCCGGATGCATCGAGGCGCGGACCGACAGCAATTCCGCGCGCCCCGCGGCCTCGCCCGCCGCCAGCAAGCCCCGCACGCATTCCCACGTGTATTTGTGCATCTCGGGCCGCACGACCGGGTCGAAATCTGTCAGGATCAACGTGATGCGCACGCCGCGGCCCAGCGTGTGACCAATCAGATCGAACCAGGTGTCCCCCACCGCCCGGGCCGCGTCCGACCGCAACCGCGTATGCGGGTCAAACACGCGAAAGCCTGCGACGACCTCACGCTCGGCCTGCAAAAACTGCGCCTCAAGGGCGGGATAGGCCTCTTTGGCGGTCAGCAAGACCTGGAACAGCCTGCCGGAGGGGTCGGGCATCAGTAATCCTGCGCTGCGGGTTCGAATTCCTGGGCCGCAAACTCGATCCGCATACTATAACTGTCGTCCGAGCGGTCGATGACGATGTCGCCCCCCAACTGGATCGCAAACGCTTCCATCAGATCCGACCCCAGTCCTGTGCTCTCTGCAGGTGTTGCACCGCCTACCGAGTTTGCAAGCGTCAATATGCACCTGCCATCCTCTTGTGACAGCCCTGCGAAAATCCATGGCTTTTTGCCTTCGGGCGCGCCGATATATTTCATCATGTTCGTGGCCCCCTCGGCGGCCAGCAGCGACAGCGGTACCGACTGGTCGGGGTAGAGCATCACCTGATCAATATCAGTCTTCAAATCGACGTCGAGATCACGGGCGATGACGAATTCGCGCGACCCTTCGATAATCTCGCTGATCAGCCCCCCGGCATCGACGCGGCCCGCATTTTGCGACTGGTACAGGTCGCGGTGGATCGTCGCCAGGCTGCGCACACGGTCCTGCACGCGCATCAACGCGGTGCGCGTCTCTTCCTCGTCTGCGGCACGGATCTGCATGTTCATGATGGAGGAGATCAGTTGCAGGTTATTCTTGACCCGGTGATGCACCTCTTTGATCAGCACATTCTTTTCATGCACCGCATTTTCCAGCTGCGCCTCGTCCTGGAGGATATCATAGGCCATGCGGTCAAAGTTGTCGGATAGGGCCTGTAGCTCTGTCGGCATTAACGTCGTGGTATCACGCGCGGGCGCCCTGCGGGTCTCGGCAAACTCGTCCATCTTGGACCGCAAGCGATTGAGGTGCCGGACCACCAGCATGTGGATCGACAGCATCGCCACGCCCATGCTGGCAAACCACATCAGGATGGGAAAAAGCGCAGGGCGCACGACCGCAACAGCCGTGTTGGCCAGCCCGTCGCCATCACGCCACACGCCCAGCACCGTCGCGGGACTGCCCTCAATCGGGACAACCGTATAGGTGCGCGACTGCCCATCGTTGTTGTCTGCGCGAAACGCCATCGACACGCTGGTGCGCAGGGTGTCCAGACTGCGTGCGGCGGGCAGTTCGCCATTCACGCCGTCCAGGCCAGACCGAGCGGTCAGCACCCGGCCTTCGGGGTTGAAGGTAATCAACTCTTCCAACCCCAAATCCGTCAGCGTGCCAGACGTGGCCGGCAGCCCCTTGTGCGGGATCGAGATCGAGATGAAGCCGGCAAATTCCCCATCAATGTCGAAAGGTTCCGAGATCACAAATACCGACTGCTGGCTGGCAGGCGCCTCGGTGTTCACAACGATGGTACGCTTTTGGTCGGCCATGTTCTGTTCAAAACCCGGCCACTGGGAAAAGTCGAAAACGCCGCCCGAGGACGTGCAGGTCATAATCCCCGACAGGGGCAGGATCCCGATAAAGCTGTAGCGGTCGTTGCGTTCCACAAACTGGCTGAGGTCGCGCGTACAACGGTCGGGGTTTTCCTGAAAATCCTCGGCAATCGTTCCAAAAAACCGTGCCGCGCCAAAGGCGCGTTCGATGATCAACTCTTCGGCCTTGGCGGCGCGCGCGGTCAGTGACAACAACGCCAGTTCGGCATTGCGCCCCGCCTCGGTCGCGACGCGGTTCGTCTGGTAAATGGCCACGGCGCCCAGGGGCAACAGGGCCAGCGTCAACAACAGCAGGAACTGAAAACGCAGCCCGCTCAACCAGGCCGGTGCCCTCACGTAGGTATCCCAGGCGTCCCGACAACGGCCATGGTCGCCCCGTCCGTCAGTTCCAACGCTTCGTCGTCTTCCAGGTGCAGCAGTTCCGTCAATTTGGCCCGCGCCCGGTTGACCCGGCTTTTGATCGTGCCGGTGGCCACGCCACACATCTCGGCCGCATCGTCATAGGAAAACCCAGAGGCACCCACCAGGATCAGCGCCTCGCGCTGTTCGTCCGGCAGGGTGTTCAGCGCCTGTTTGAAATCCATCATCTGCAACCGGCCATCGTGGTCCGGTTTGACCGACAGCGTATCGGAAAACACGTTGTCGATATCGGCGACTTCGCGGTTCAGCTTGCGGCGCGAGGTGTAGAAGTTGTTGCGCAAAATGGTGAACAACCACGCCCGCATGTTTGTGCCGCGTTGGTATTTGTCGATGTTTGACCACGCCTTCAGCACGGCATCTTGCATCATGTCATCTGCGGTCGCGCGGTTGCGGGTGAGGCTCAGTGCGAATGCGCGCAAGGCAGGCAGATGCGTCAGCAACTCGTCCTTCGGATCCATGTCACTCATTTCTGGGGTTTCATCTCTTCGTCTTGCGCGCGCAGCACGGACAGCAAATCGATGATCTGATCGGGCATCTCGTCTTTCTCAAGCTCGGAAAACACTTGCTTGAGGTTTTGATCGATATAGGCGTCGATCCGTTCTTTTTTTGGGTTCATTTTGCTTGCCATGACTTTTCTATGCCTCACGTTTAAATTTACGCACTGAACGGGAACTAACTGCCATCCTCTGCGTTTGGTTCCCAGAAAACTACAGAAAAAAAGGTCAGCTCATGAACGACACCGGCGCAGCCAACACATTTTCCGATCTGGTAGCCGCAGAGCTTCCGTATTTGCGGCGCTACACCCGGGCGCTTACCGGCTCGCAAGCCGAAGGGGACAAGCACACAATCGCAACGCTTGAGGCGATCTTGAAGGATCGCTCGCCGTTTGACAACGATGACCCTGTTCGGGTGAACCTGTTCAAGTGCTTTCACACAACCTGGGTCGCCTCTGCCGCCGACCGTACCCCGACGGATGACACGCCCGAAGGCCGCGCCCAGACGCATCTGGCCGCCCTCACCGACAACTCGCGCGAGGCGCTGCTGCTGAATACGATCGAAGAGTTCGGTATTTCGGAGATCGCCAAGATCATGCAGATCGACAGCAATGCCGCCGCTGCACTTGTGCAGACCGCCAAGGACGAACTCGCCAGCAGCACCAAAGGTGCAGTGATGATCATCGAGGACGAGCCGATCATCGCCGCCGACCTGCGCGCCATTGTGCGCAGCCTCGGCCACGAGGTCACAGGCATTGCCCGCACGCGCACCGAAGCCGTCGCACTGGGGGAAGAGACCAAGCCCGATCTGATCCTCGCCGACATCCAGCTGGCCGACAACTCGTCGGGCATTGATGCGGTAAACGATCTGCTGGGAACGCTCGATGTGCCGGTCATCTTTATCACCGCCTTCCCAGAACGGCTGTTGACAGGCGACCGGCCCGAACCGGCGTTCCTGATCTCAAAACCGTTCCAAGAAGCGCAGGTGCTGTCCGCCGTCAGTCAGGCCATGTTCTTTGCCTCGACCGAAACCTTGGTCGCCTCGTAAATAAAATGGCCCCGCGCATCACCTGCGCGGGGCTTTTTTGTCTTATTGCGCAGCCAAAGCGCGCAGCATCCACGCTGCTTTCTCATGGAACGCGGACCGCTCTGTCGCCAGGTCCTCGGTCACCGGGTCGTTTCCGTCACCGGCCATTTTGACCAGGGCATGTAAACGATGCGCAATGCGCGCGTGATCAGCCGCCAAAATCTCGCACATCTCGCCAGCACTCGGGGCCGTCGCGTCGTCTTCGATCACCGACTTGCTGACGATGTCTGCCATCGACATCGGCGCCATCTGACCCAGCGCACGCATCCGCTCGGCCAGCTCATCAGCGGCGGCGAACATGTCTTCGTAATGCTCTTCGGTCAGGTTGTGGATCGAATAGAACAGCGGACCTTCGACGTTCCAATGGAATGCATGGCTTTTGAAGGTCAGCCGATAGGTGTCGGCCAATACGGCCTCAAGCCCATTTGCAATGCTTTCGGGGGAGGTGACGCCGGAAGAGATGTCTTTCGGAGTGCCAACGACGTTCAATGACTGTGTCATACTGTGTCCTTTCTAGATTTCGGTAAAGTCTGAAGTCAGGGGCGGCGCGTCAGCGCCGGACGACTCGCATCACAAGCGTGACGAGGAAGAGGATCAAGAAGATCACGAACAGGATCTGCGCGATCCCGGCGGATGCAGAGGCGATCCCGCCAAACCCAAACACGGCGGCGATGATCGCCACCACAAAGAAAACCAGTGCGTAGTAAAGCATTGCTATTACTCCTTTTATTGTTCCAGTTCTGCGACGCCCCGGCCGCAATGTCTGGCATACAAACCCGGCCAAAGCTGATCAGGTTCCAAATTTCTTTGCCCTATGTCGTGGAACAACTTTGGCCGGCACGTGTTGTACAGACAGACGCAAACGCAGACCTCGTATAAGGAGACTGACAATGGCAACTTCGCAGACAAAAGTCCGCTCGAACGGCGCAACCCCTGCCGATCTGGCAGAGCAAGTGGAAACCCTGCGCGCTGACCTCAGCGCCCTGACGCAAACAATTGCCGACCTGGGCAAGCAAAAGGGTGACCAGGCGACAAGTGCGGCCAAGGCCAAGCTGTCGGACGCACGTGACGCCGCTGCCGACACCGCAGAAACAGTGCGCTTGCAGGCGCTCGAACTGCAGGGTCAGGCGAATGACTTCGTCGTCAAACAACCCGCAACCGCGCTGGGCATCGCTGCTGGCGTCGGTTTTCTGATCGGGTTTTTCGGCAGCCGGAAATAACCGATGTTCGCCATTGAAGAAAAAGTGGCGCGCACGGCGAAACGCGCAGGCCTCCTATCGGGGGGTCTGCTGCTATGCGCTGTGGGCTGCGCTTTCTTGACAGTTGCGGCTTGGTTCGCCCTGCTACCCCTCGTGGGGATTGAGGTGGCCGCACTGATCATCGCGGGCGCTTACCTTGGGGTCGGCTGCATCTGCATAGGTGTTGCGATGAACAAACCGCAGAAACCGGTGCACGATCACCAACCGGCCCGGTCGCCCGCCTCCGCTGACAGCCCACCCATCATGCAGGCCTTTATGTACGGCCTTCAAGCGGGCGCTCAGGCGGATCAGCGACGCCATTAGACAGTGCCTCAATCACCATCTCCGTGCTGAACGGGAACAGGAGCGTGGACGCCGGAAACGGCGCCGCAACCGTCTCGCCCAGAAAGATGATCGGCACGCCCCGGGATGCCACGTCGCGCAGCACCTCCATGTTGGCAGGCCCGGTCAAGGAACTGCTGACAATCAACCGGTCGCGATGGCCATTCAGGCGCGCCTCCACCTCAGACAGATCGGGACGAATAAACAGATCATAATGCGGAAATTGAGCGGTCAACGCGCCATCAAGGTCCAGCCGCACCACCGGATTGGGTTCGGCCACATAGATTGAATGATACATGCCGCCCTCGACGCGTGTCTGATGACATCCAATCTACAGCACCGCCCCTTTCGCGCATTAATCTAAGACATAGAAAGGACCAGAAAATTGGCCACAGATTGCAAAAATTGCCCTTTGCGCCGACTGGATGGATTTGATGCGCTCAGCGCCGAAGACGTGAAGTTTATGCAGCGGTTCAAGGTGGGCGAATTGGTCGTTGACCCTGGCACGCCAATCTTGATGCAAGGGTCCAACAGCCCCCAGCTTTTTACCGTGCTGCACGGCATGGGCCTGCGGTACAAATTGCTGTCCAATGGCAAACGCCAGGTGGTCAACTTCGTCTTTCCCGGCGACTTCATCGGCTTGCAGGCGGGTTTGATGGGCGAAATGGGCCATTCGGTCGAGGCGACGACCAAAATGACCCTGTGCGTCTTTGACCGGTCGGAACTGTGGACCCTGTTCAAGGAACGCCCCGAACGCGGCTATGACCTTACCTGGATGGCGGCGGTCGAAGAGCACTTTCTAGGCGAAACCCTGTCTACTGTCGGCCATCGCACCGCGATGCAATCGGTGGCGTGGGCGCTTGCCCGCGTGTTCATCCGCGCCAAGTCGGTGGGTCTGGTCGACAGCGGATCCGCGCGTTTTCCGTTCAAACAACAGGACTTGGCGGATGCGCTGGGCTTGTCGCTTGTGCACACGAACAAGACTTTGGCTGCATTGAAAGACAAGCAACTGGCCAGGTGGTCGGGGGGCCGTTTGCGCGTGCCCGACCTCGACAGCCTGGCCGAGGTTGCCCTGCTCGACGACACCGAACCGGCGCGGCGCCCCATTTTGTGACGCCCTTTACAACAGGCTGTCGGGCAGCTTCTGCTCGGCCGCCGTGTTGGCCCGGCGAAAGACCAGCGTGACCAGCGTCGACGTGATCACGATAAACAGTGAATAGAGCGCTGGCACCGCCATGTAACTTTGCCCCTCTTCGCCGGCAAAGGTGAAGGCGATGATCGCAATGGCCAGCGGGCCGTTCTGAATACCCGTCTCCATCGCGACGGTCCGGGCATTGCGCGGATGCAGCCGCAGCGCGCGGGCAAAGCCATATCCGATTGCGATGCCAAACAGGCCCAAGCCGATGGCCGCAATATAGGTCGCAGGCGTGGTCGTCACCAGGAATTGCCAATTCCTGGGCACCCAGCTGATCGCGATAAACGCAATGAAAAACAGCGCCAGGGCAGAGCCCATAAACTCTGTCACCGCCCCCACATTGGCGTTGGACCGGCGCAGCACCATCCCAATCGCCACCGGCACCAGCAGCAGGACCAGGGTCGCGATGATGTTTTCGCGCGGGATCTCTAGGTTCAGTGCAGTGGCATAGATCACAAGGATGATCGGGATCAGGATGACGCCGAATACGGTCGAGGTGACGGTCATCAACACCGACAGCGCCAGATTGCCCTTTGAAAAGTAGGTGAAAATATTGGATGTCGTGCCGCCCGGCATGCAGGCCATGATCAACACCCCAATCGCGATGGCAGGCGTCAGCGGCAAAAAGGTGATCAGCAGGAACCCGATAAAGGGCATGATCCCATACTGGCTGATCACCCCAATCGCCAGGCCCTGCGGCCGCCGCAGCGCCAGGTAAAAGTCGCGCGGCGTCAGCGACGCGCCCATGCCCAGCATGATGACAAAGATCATCAACGCCAGCAGCGCCTGTTCAAATGCACCGACCATCGCCCGTTACTCCGCCGCTTGCTGCGCCATCGCTTGCGCGCGCAGGTCTTTTCTAAGGATTTTGCCCACGTTCGATTTAGGCAGCTCATCGCGGAACTCGACCTGTTTGGGCACTTTGTAGCTGGTCAGATGCTCTTTGCAGTAGGCACGCACCCCCGCCACGTCCAGCGACGGATCGGCGCGCACCACATAGGCGCGCACCGTCTCGCCCGTTGCGCCATCGGGCACGCCGATCACCGCGGCCTCGGTCACGCCGGGATGGGCGGCCAGCACGTCTTCGACCTCGTTGGGATAGACGTTGAAACCCGACACAACCACCATGTCTTTCTTGCGGTCCACGATGCGCACATAGCCGTCGGGTGCGACCACGCCGATATCGCCGGTGAGAAACCAGCCATCGGTCATCACCTTGGCGGTCTCGCCCGGGTTCTTCCAATACCCCTTCATCACCTGGGGTCCGCGCGCGCCCAGCTCGCCAACCTCGCCCATGGGCAGGCGCGCGCCTGCATCGTCAAAGGCTGCCACCTCGGTCGAGGGGATGGGGATGCCGATGGTGCCCTCGCGCGTTTTGCCCGGCGGCTCGAATGTCAGCGCGGGCGCGGTTTCGGTCAGGCCATAGCCCTGCAGCACCTCGGTGCCCGTCACCTCGCGCCAGCGCGCCGCGACCGACGATTGCAGCGCCATGCCGCCAGCACCTGCGAATTTCATGTGCTTGGGCGGGGTGTCCAGAAACCATTGCTCGTGCGTCAGCCCGTTGAACAAGGTGTTCACACCGCTCATCCAGGTGATTTTGTAATTCTCAAACGCACGCTTGAGGTTTGACAGCGGGCGCGGATTGGGGATCAGGATATTGCGGCCCCCCATCCAGTAAAACGACAGCAGGTTCACCGTGAAGGCAAAGATGTGGTACATCGGCAGCGCGGTCAGCACGACCTCGCCCCCCTTTTCCAGATCACGGCCCAGCAACTCCATCGCCTGTTCCATGTTCACGATCAAGTTGCCGTGGGTCAGCATCGCGCCCTTGGCAACGCCCGTAGTGCCGCCCGTATACTGCAACACCGCCAGGTCGTCCGGGCCGAGGTCGTGGTGATAGGCGCCAACCTCGATCCGGTCCTGCGCAATGCGGTTGCGCCCAGCGTCCACCGCGTCGGGCAGGCGGATATGGGCGACCTCGATCGGTTTGACCGACTGGTCCCAGTATTTCTGCACCAGCCCCACAATCCCGCGCGGCATCGCTGGGAAAAATTCAGCCACCCGCGTGACAATCACGTTCGGGATTGGATGGCCGCGCGTCGCATCCGAAATCTTGTCGGCGAAGAGGTCGATAATGATCAGCGCATGCGGCTCGGCATCCTCGAACTGCTTGGCCATCTCCTCGGCCGTGTACAGCGGATTGACGTTGATCAAGACGCAGCCTGCCTTGAAAACCGCGAACGCGGCGATGGGAAAGCCCAGACAGTTGGGCATCTGCACCGCAACCCGGTCGCCCGCATTCAGGCCCGCAACATCGCGTAGGTATGCGGCGAGGGCCGACGACATCTCGTCCACTTGGGCAAAGCTGAGCGTGCCGTTCATCCCGTTGGGCAAACAGCAGGTAAAGGCGGGCGCGCTGCCGTAGGTGTCGGCAACCGATCCGATCAGGTCGGGCAAATTGCGATAGCCGGGGCTGTCGATATCTGTGCGCACGCCGGGTCCGTAAAACGCCGTCCACGGTCTGTCTTGTGTTGCCACGTCCTGCCTCCCCTCAAAAACGCTGATCCGGCACCCTAGCCATATGCGTGGCATTGGAAAGTGGCCCGGTTCCGTGACGCTGCGGCACGCCCTGGGCGCAGTATATCACGGCACGCGCGCCCGTCAGCGCTTGAAAATCGCGGCCTCGCGCGAAAACAATGGCGGGCACGTTCCTTGCCGATCCAGAGGTCCCCCGATGTCCTTCCCGCTTGCCCGCCACGACCCCACCGACACACCGCTGCACCCGACGCTCGATGACACAGCCGCCTGGGCCGGGTACTGGCACGGTGGCCAGGTCGACCAGGCGGGCGTGCCATATGTGCGGCACCTGATCGGCGTGGTCCGCGCGCTCAAACGCCTTTTTCGCGACGCGCGCCCGACCGAACTGCACGCCGCCTGGCTGCACGACGTGCTGGAGGATACGGATGTCACCCCCGACGACCTGCGCGCCCGCGGCTACGCGCCCGAGGTGATCGAGACGGTTACCGCACTCACCCGCCCCGCGCGCACCCACGCGCCCTATGCCGACTGGATCGAAGAGATTGCCGCGCAGGCCCCCCTGTCCGCGGTCCGCGTGAAACTTGCTGACCTCGCCGACAATGCCGACCCGCGCAGGCTGGCGGCACTGCCAGATGACACACGCACGCGACTTGCCGCCAAATACAGCGCCGCGCAGACCCGTCTGCTGACCGCCCTGGACCAGCGTGGCGCAGCACTCAACGCCGCAGACCCCAACGACACCGACACGGTCCCGCTGATGCTCGGCTTTGAGCCTATGGATTATTGGACGCTATCCGAAGCCGCCAAAATTGCCGACCGCACCCCCGCCGACTTCGTGGCCGAGGAAAGCCTTTATCTCGCGCACGTCATCATGTCGACGTCGTCCCTGCGCGGCGTGACCCTCGCGCGCGCCCACCAGGCAAAGGATGCCGCGTTTATCGATGCCTACCGCGCCGCCATGGCCCGGCGCAAAGCCCGCAAAGGACCGGGTGATATCTGAGTGCGCGCAGCCTACACCGCGTGCAGGGCCATGCGCGGCGCGGGCGCCACCTCTGCCACGGCCACGTCATCGCGGCGCAAGAACAGGATCGCGGGGCTTGTCACCTCATGGGTCTGCAAGGCGCGCACCAGGTCGGTGGCCGGGCAGTCCAGGATCTTTTGATCGGGGCGCTGGGCATTGGCCACGACGGTCACCTGCACCTGCTCAATCATCCCTGCCGCGCGCAGGGCGGCGGTAATCTCGCCCGCCACGCGCACGCCCATATAGACGGCGACATTACTGCGGTTGCGCAGATGCTGTACCCAATCGGGCTGCACGCCGGGGTCTTCCAACCGCCCGGTGGTCAGCACCAGAGTGTCGGTCTTGCCGCGCTCGGTCAGAAACCCGCCCACAGCCGCCGCCGCACCGCTCGCTGCGGTCACGCCCGGCACGATTTCATAATCGAGGCCCGCCGCGCGCAGCGCTTCGGCCTCTTCGGCACCGCGGGCAAACACGCCGGGATCACCGCATTTCAGGCGCACCACCCGCTGGCCGCGCAAGGCCGCGGCGACGATCACCGCGTTGATGCGGTCCTGCGGCCAGCTGTGGCAGCCGGGCGCCTTGCCCACATACACCCGCTCGGCATCGCGGCGGGCCAGCTCAAGAATGCCGGGATCGACCAGCCGGTCGTAGAAAATCACATCCGCCTCTTGCAGGCGCTGTACGCCCCGCAGGGTGATCAGGTCACTGCTGCCCGGCCCCGCGCCAACCAAGGACACCGGGGCAGGGGCGGCGGCAGGCACGATGCCCGACGCAATCACGTCCTTGATGGTCTGGGCCACCGCCGCATCGCCGTCCGCGGCATGCCGCGCGCGCATCGGGCGGTCAAACACCCAGCGCCACAGGTCGCGCCGCGCCCGCGGGCCCAACCGGGCCGCCGCAAACCCGCGCAACCGACCCGCCAAGGCGGCGAGATCGCCCAGGCGCGGCTCGAGGCTTTCTTCCAGCCGGGTCTTGATCTGGCGGGCCAGAACGGGGGCGGTGCCCTCGGTCCCAATCGCCACCACTACGGGGTCGCGGTCGACAATCGACGGCGTGATCGCATCGCACAGGTCCGGCTGGTCCACCACATTCACCACCGCGCCCGCATCCTTGGCCAGCATGTGCAGGCAGGTGTCCAGCCCCGGACACCCCGTCGCGACAAATACCAGCGCGGCCCCCGCAAAAGCCTCCGGCGCAATCGCGCCCTGGCGCCAGGTGATCCGCCCCGCTCGCGCCAGATCGGCCAGTTCGACATCCAACTCGTGGGCCAGCACGACAATCTCGGCCTCGGTCTTCAGCATCAGGCGGCACTTTTGGGCCGCCTGCTCGCCGCCGCCCGCAATTACGACGCGGCGTCCGGCCATTGTCAGGAACATGGGGAAAGTCTTCATGGCGCAAGGCTCCTGTCAGATATGTTCATTCCGCGGCCATCGTCTTAGGCAGGGCAGGCAGCAGTGCTGCCAGTTCCGGACGACAGGCGCCACAATTGGTGCCCGCGCTGGTGGCCGCACCCAACGCCTCGACAGTGCCCGCCCCAGCCGCAATCGCGCGCAACAGATCGTTGCGCCCCACGCCCATGCAAGCACAGACCAGCGCGCCAGGGTCCTGCACCGCCGCAGGCAATCGCCCGGCCAGCGCGTCACCGGCCCCGGCTGCCGTGCCGATCAGGTCGATCACGCGCGCCCGGGCCACAACCACGGGCACGGGGCTTAGAAACAGGGCGGCGGTCAATCGGCCCTCGACCGTATGCGCGATGCGCACGGTGCCGCTTTGCGGGTCGTGCACCTCGCTTAGATCACCGGTCAGCGCACCCACCAGTCGGCCCAGCGTGTCGCGCAGACCGGGCAGGTTCACCGCCCCGGCCAGTTCTGCCTGCCAGCCGGTTGCGGTGCGCGAGACCGCGCAATAATCGCCAAAAAGGGTCAGCGGCGTCTCGGACGCGACATAGCCGAACCAGGCCGCATCGAACCGCGTCGGCGTGACATAGCCCGCCTTCAACGCGGGTTGGCCCGACACCGGGTCCACGCCGGTGTGCACGGTTGCATTCACGGGACCGGTCGCACTGCGCTGCCGGGTCCAGTGCATCGGGGCAAAGAGCGTGCCGCGCGCCACCTTGTCTGTGGGCAGGGCACGCAGAACGGTCGTGCGGGTGCCTGCGCGCAGCTGCACGAGGTCGGCCAGCCCCAGGCCCAGGGCCGCTGCGTCGTCGGGATGGATCTCGACAAATGGCTCGGCCAAATGGCGGCCCAGCGTCGGCGCCTTGCCGGTGCGCGTCATCGTATGCCACTGGTCGCGAATGCGGCCCGTGTTCAGGCGGAAGCCGTCCTTGACGGTCACCTCAGGCGCCGTAATCGCCAACATCCGGGCCTTGCCATCGGGGTGATAAAACCCTCCATTTGCAAAGAACCGACCGCCGCTGGCCCCCGTCGCAGGGACCGGCCATTGCACCGGCGCAAATGCGGCATAGTCCGCGTCGCTCAGCCCGGCGAGGCCACTGATGTCAAAGTCGCGCCCAAAGGCGCGCGTCGCCGCCGACAGCGCGGCATATTCGCGAAACACATCCGCAGGGCTGTCATAGGCAAAGGCATCGGCCCAGCCCATCGCGGCGGCCACATCGCTTATGATCCGCCAATCGGGCCGCGCCGCGCCGGGCGCGGGAAGAAAGGCGCGCTGACGCGAGATGCGGCGCTCGGAATTGGTGACGGTGCCGTCCTTCTCGCCCCAGCCTGTGGCGGGCAGCAGCACATCGGCCAGATCGCCCGTATCCGTGCGCGCCATGATGTCCGACACGACGGTAAAGGGCACAGCCGCAATCGCCTCGGCCACAGCACCCGCATCGGGCAGGCTGGCGGCGGGGTTGGTGGACATGACCCACAGCGCCTTGATCTTGCCGTCGGCGCAGGCTTGAAACAGGTCCACTGCTTTTAACCCAGGCGCGGTGCAGATCGCGGGGCTGCGCCAAAACCCTTGCACGGCAGCGCGGTGGTCGGCGTTTTCGATGTCGAGGTGGTTGGCCAGCATATTGGCCAGCCCGCCGACCTCGCGCCCGCCCATCGCGTTCGGCTGCCCGGTGACCGAAAACGGGCCCATGCCCTCCCGCCCAATCCGGCCCGTGGCCAGGTGGCAGTTGAGGATCGCGTTCACCTTGTCCGTCCCGCAAGACGATTGGTTCACCCCCTGCGAATAGACGGTCACGACCTTCTCGGTGCCCGCCCACATCTGATAAAACTGCGCCAAGGCCGCTGCATCAAGGCCTGAGGCCGCAGGGTCGGTGGCGCGCGCGGCCTCTACTGCTACGTCAAACCCGTTCACATGGGCCGCCACGTAGCCGTCGTTGATCTTGCCCGAGGCCGCCAGATGCGCCAGCAACCCGTTGAACAGCGCAATATCCCCGTCTGGCGCGATGCTTAGGTGCAGGTCCGCCAGCTGCGTCGTCGCCGTCCGGCGCGGGTCCACATTCACAACCCGCACGCCCGGGCGCGCGGCCTTGGCCGCCGCGATGCGCTGGTGCAGCACCGGGTGGCACCAGGCCAGGTTCGACCCCACCAGCACGATCAGGTCCGCCGCCTCAAGGTCCTCATAGGTTCCCGGCACCGTGTCCGCACCAAAGGCCCGCTTGTGCCCCGCCACCGACGACGCCATGCAAAGCCTTGAATTCGTGTCGATATTCGCCGACCCGATATAGCCTTTCATCAGCTTGTTGGCGACATAGTAATCCTCGGTCAGCAACTGGCCCGACACGTAAAACGCCACACTGTCTGGCCCATGATCACGGATCGCGTCGCGGAACCTGGTTGCCACCAGGCGGGTTGCCACATCCCACGTCTCGGGCACGCCATCCACCAGCGGCGCCAACAAGCGGCCCTCCAGGTCGATGGTCTCGCCCAGGGCCGCACCCTTGGAACACAGCCGCCCCAAATTCGCCGGATGCGCCGGGTCGCCCGCGATCTTGCCATCGCTGCCGGCCAAAACCCCACAGCCCACGCCGCAATAGGGGCAGGTCGTGCAGGTGGTCATGCCGCACTCCGGCTGCGCAGAAACGCCACGTCGAGTAGGATGCGCCCGCCCTCGACGCGCGCGGAATACGTCGCCACCTGGCCCTCGTCCGGACCCTGCACTTCGCCCGTTTCCAAAGAGATCACCCAGTTGTGCAAGGGGCAGGTCACCTTGGTGCCGTGAACGATCCCCTCGGCCAGCGGCCCCGCCTTGTGCGGGCACGCGTTGTCGAGGGCAAAGACCGCGTCGTCGGCCGTGCGAAACACCGCCACACAGCCTTCGCGCGTCTTTACCATGCGCGCGCCACGGGCGGGCACGTCCTCAAGAGCGGCGATGTCGATCCAGTCGGTCATTCCGCTGCCTCCAGGTTCAGCTTGGCCAGGGGCTGATAGGTCTCGGCCTTCTTCGCCGCATGCTCGGCCCAGGGGTCTTTTTGATAGACGGTCTGGGACAGATCGAACCGGGCGGCCAATGCCTCCCGCTCGTCCTCATCCGCAATCCGCGCGCGGATCCAGTCCAGCCCCACCTTGTTCATCCACTTGTAAATGCGGTCGAGGTACTTGGCGTTCTCACGATAAAGCTGCGTCATCGCCTTGACGACGACGATGGTCTCTTCCTCGGTCTCGACATCGATCAACCGCTCGACCTCGCGCACGTCCATGCCCGCGGCGCCACCGATACCAACCTGAAAGCCGCTGTCGACACAGACCACACCGATGTCCTTGCACGTCGCCTCGGCACAGTTGCGCGGACAGCCCGACACGCCAAGCTTCAGCTTATGCGGGCTCCACGCCCCCCACAGCGCTTTTTCCAGCTTGATGCCCAGCCCGGTGGAATCCTGCGTGCCAAAGCGGCAGTGATCCGTACCCACACAGGTCTTTACCGTGCGCAGGCCTTTGGAATAGGCGTGGCCCGACACCATGCCCGCCGCGTTCAGATCGGCCCAGATGGCGGGCAGGTCCTCGCCCTTGACCCCCAAGAGGTCGATGCGCTGGCCGCCGGTCACCTTCACCGTCGGCACATCGTACTTGTCGGCAGCATCGGCAATCGCGCGCAGCTCATCCGGCGTGGTGATCCCACCCCACATGCGCGGCACCACCGAAAACGTGCCATCCTTCTGGATGTTGGCGTGCTTGCGCTCGTTGATAAATCGGCTTTGCGGGTCGTCCAGATATTCGAGCGGCCAGTCAGCGATCAGGTAATAGTTCAGCGCGGGGCGGCACACATGGCAGCCATCCACCGTCTTCCACGCGCATTCCTGCCAGACCGCATTCATCGACTTCAGCTCTTGGCTTTTGATCATGCGCCGCACGTCTTCATGCGTCAGATCTGTGCAGCCGCAGATAGGCTGCGCCGCGGGCATCACGAAATCATCGCCCAGGGTCACGGCCAGAACCTGTTCGACCAGGCCCGTGCATGTCCCGCAAGAACCGCTGGCCTTGGTCACCGCGCGTACTGCGTTCAGGTCGGTGGCGCCGCCGTCGATGGCGTCCACGATGGTGCCTTTGCAAATGCCGTTGCAGCCACAGATTTCCGCATCACGCGGTAAGGCTGCAACGGCTGCTAAAGGGTCCAGGGGGGTCCCCCCTTGGTATGCAGGGCCAAAGATCACCGTATCGCGCATGTCGGCGATGTCGGTCTTGTCTCGGATCAGGCCGAAGAACCAGTTCGAATCCGCCGTGTCGCCGTACATCACGGTGCCGACGACCACGTTGTCCTCGATCACCAGGCGCCGGTAGACCCCGCGCCCGGGGTCGCGGAACACGATGTCCTCGCGGCCCTCACCATCGGCAAAGTCACCGGCGCTGAACAGGTCACAGCCCGTGACCTTCAGCTTGGTGCTCAGCTCCTTCTGAACAAAGGCGGCCTCTTCCCCCAGGATCGTCTGCGCCGCCACTTTCGCCTGATCATACAGCGGGGCCACCAGACCAAACAGCGCGCCGTTATGTTCCACGCATTCGCCGACGGCCAGGACGCTTTCATCCGACGTGATCATCTGGTCATCCACATGGATGCCCTTGCCCACGGCCAGCCCCGCCTCTTGCGCCAGTTTCACGTTCGGGCGGATACCCACCGCCATGACCAGCAAGTCGCAAGGCAATTCGGTGCCGTCATCAAGCAGCAGCGCGCGCACCTTGCCCTGTGCGCCCAGGATCTCTTTGGAATTGGCCTGGCACAGCACCGTGATGCCCTTGTCCACCAGCGCCTTGCGCAGCAGGTACCCCGCTGCCTCGTCCAACTGCCGCTCCATCAGGTGGCCCATGATGTGCACAACGGTGACATCGACACCGCGCGCCGCCATGCCCGCCGCGGCCTCCAGGCCCAGCAAGCCGCCGCCGATCACAACCACCTTGTTGTCGGGGCCCAGCGACATCATCCGCTCGGTGTCTTCCAGATCGCGATAGGCGATCACGCCGTCCAGGTCGTGGCCGGGCAGGGGGATCATGAACGGGTTCGACCCGGTGCCAAAGATCAGCTTGTCATAGGCCAGAACGTCGCCGTTCTCTGCCGTGACCGTCTTGGCCGCCCGGTCCACCGACGCCACCCGCTCGCCAAAGCGGCAGGTGACACCGTTCGCCGCGTACCAATCGGCGTCGTGGGTCACGATCTCTGCATAGGTCTTGTCGCCCGCAAGGACGGGGGACAGCATGATGCGGTTGTAATTGCCGCGCGGTTCGGCGTTGAACAGCGTCACCTGCACGTCCGCGCCCGCATCGAACAGGTGTTCAAGCGCACGCCCCGTGGCCATGCCGGCCCCGATGACTACGATCTTTTGGGTCATTCTGCTGCCTCTTGCTCTGGATAGGCTGCGGCGATCATCACGCCGGTCAGGGTGCCGTAGGCGGTTTCCCACGCGCTTTGCACGTCGGCGGAAAAGTCATCGCCCAAGCCTTGCTGCAACGTGTCAATGAGAGCGGCGCCGACAAAGGGGTAATGCTCGGCCTTCACACCATAGGCGACGTGGCCCACGGCCAGCTTTTCCGCCACAGGCACAATCGCGTCGAGGTCTTTTAGGCCATTCACAACCGCGCTCAGCGTCGCCATCAGCTTGGCACCCTGTTCGGTCATATCGCCCTTGAACAGGGGCCGCACCTGCGGCGCGATCTCGAACAGGCGGGCATAGAACATCTCGGCGGCGGCATCGCGGATGGGCACCACCTTGGCAAAGCTGGCTTGGACATCGTCAATTTGCGCTGGGGTCATATCACTCACTCCGCCGCAAGGGCTTTGGGTTTTGGTGTCCCGCCCGATGACGGCGACTTGGGCTTGGCCCCGTGCTCGTATTCCTCTAGGAAATCGAGCACATCCTGCCGGTAGCTGTAGTAGTCCGGGTGCTCGAGCAGCGCCTTGCGCGTGCGGGGCCGGGGCAGGTCGACATCCACGATCTTGCCGATTGTCGCCTGCGGCCCGTTGGTCATCATCACCACGCGGTCGGCCAGCAAAATCGCCTCGTCCACGTCATGGGTGACACAGATGGCGGTGACCTTGGTGCGCGACCACACTTCCATCAGCACCTCTTGCAGTTCCCACCGCGTCAGGCTGTCCAGCATGCCAAAGGGCTCATCCAAGAGCAGCAGCTTCGGCGACAGGGCAAAGGCGCGCGCGATGCCGACGCGCTGTTTCATCCCGTTCGACAGGTCCGCCGCCTGCTTGTCCATCGCATCGCCCAGACCCACACGCTCGAGGTAGTATTCCACCACATCCTGCCGCTCGGCCCGCGACGCGCGCGGATAGACCTTGTCCACCCCGATCGCCACGTTCTCCTTGGCGCTCAGCCAGGGAAACAGGTTCGGCGACTGGAACACCACGGCCCGCTCTGGGTCCGCCCCCTCTACATGGCGGCCATCCAGTTTGATCGCGCCTTTGGAGATCTCGTTCAAACCCGCGGCCATCGTCAGCACCGTGGACTTGCCACAACCCGAATGGCCAATCAGCGAAATGAACTCGCCCTTGTTGATCTTCAGATCGAAATCTTCAACCACGGTCAGCGGCCCCTTGGGCGTGGGATAGACCTTGTGGAGCATCGAGAAATCCAGGAAGCGATCCGCAATCATACCCTTCTGCGCATCCGCCACAGCCGCTGGCACACCGTGGATCGGGGTCACATCCGGCAATACCTTGGTGCCCTCGATCTTGGCCTCGATCCCCACATCCATCAGGTACTTCGTCACATCCGCACGCAGCGTCTTGAACGTGTCGTTGCTATTCATTTCCATCCGGTCGCGCGGGCGCGGGATGGTGACCTTGAACTCTTCGCCCAAGGTCCCGTCGGGGTTCAGTGCAATGATGCGGTCGGCCAGAATAATCGCCTCGTCCACGTCATTGGTGATCAGCACACACGTCTTCTTATCCGCCTCCCAGATATGCTCGATCTCGTCCGCAAGATTGGCGCGGGTCAGCGCATCCAGCGCCGACAACGGCTCGTCCAGCAGCAGCACTTCGGGGTTCATCGCCAGCGCGCGCGCCACGTTCACCCGCTGGCGCATCCCGCCCGACAGCTCGGCCGGGCGGCGCGTGGACGCGTGGCCCAGGCCCACCATTTGCACGTAATGCGCCACCTTTGCGGCACGTTCAGCCCGGGACAGCCCAGGAAAGATCGTGTCGACCGCCAGGCCCACATTGCCGTTCACCGTCAGCCAAGGCATCAGCGAATAGCTTTGAAAGATCACCCCACGCTCAGGCCCCGGCCCGGTCACGGGCTTGCCCTTGAACAGCACCTCGCCCGCCGACGGCGTGTCCAGACCGGCCATCAGATTGATCAACGTGGTCTTGCCCGTGCCAGAGAACCCCAGAAGGACCAGGAATTCCCCCTCCGCCACGCTGAGCGAGATGTTTTTCAGCACCTCAGTCCGCTCAACGCCGGTCTCGTAATGCTTTGATACGTTTTTGAACTCGATCATGCTCATGGCGATCACCGGTTGTTCGTGAAGGTGAACATGGACTGGATGGCATACATCAGACGGTCCAGGAGAAAGCCGATGATGCCGATGGTGAACACGGCGACCATGATCTTGGCGAGCGATTGCGAGCTGCCGTTTTGGAACTCATCCCACACGAATTTGCCAAGGCCCGGGTTCTGCGCCAGCATCTCTGCGGCGATCAGCACCATCCAACCCACACCCAAGCTTAGACGCAGGCCGGTAAATATCAGCGGCAAGGCCGAGGGCAGGACCAGCTTGGTGATCTTAGTCCAGGTGTTCATCTTCAGCACCTTGCTGACGCTCACTAGGTCCTTGTCGATGCTCGACACACCGAGGGCCGTGTTGATCAGCGTCGGCCACAGCGAACACAAGGTCACCGTGATGGCCGAATTGAGGAAGGATTTCGCGAACCAGCCGTCGCCGTCCGTGGCATAGGTGGCCGACACAACCATCGTCACGATGGGCAGCCAGGCCAGGGGCGACACGGGCTTAAAGATTTGGATCAGCGGATTGATGGCCGAATTCACAATCGGGCTCAGACCCGCGGCGATGCCCAGCGGGATCGCAATGATCGACGCCAGAAGGAACCCGAAGAAGACCGTTTTGATCGAGGTCCAGATTTGGTCGTAATAGGTCGGCTTGCCGGTATAGGCGCGCTCTTTCACACGGTCCTCGCGGCCCTCGGCGATCAGCTTGGCGTTGCGCTCGTCTTGGCGCACGTAAAACGCGGCCTCTTTTTCAGCCTCGCGCTGGGCGTCGGCGTTCAGGTTGCCCACCTGCTCCCACACTTGGGCGGGGCCGGGGATGGCGCCCAGCGATGTTTGCACGGTTGGTGCCAGGGTGGCCCAGGCGGCCATGAACAGGGCGATGGCCAGCAGTGGCACACCCAGCAGGCGCCAAATCTCTTTGCCTTGGGCGCGGGGGTTGTCGCCTGCGGCGGCTTTCAGCACCGGCGTCAGCCAGCTTAGGCCCAGAACCTGGAACCATTTGTCGGCGGCATTGATGCGGGTAAAGGTCCGTTGCTTGCGCTCTTCACGTGCGGCGGCGTCCAGCTCGGATGGGTCGATGGCAGTCATGTCGGTGGCTCCTCGCTCGGGGCGGTCTCGGGGCTGTCGGGCAAGTGTATGTACAAATGCCATACGCTTTCTGTACGCGGTCTGGCTGGTGGCTCGGACACGCTGCAACGCAGCGTGCCCAATTTTTCAGCGGACGCTTGGTGGCCTGTCTCGCGGCCCCTGCGGCGGGCAAATCGCGCCGTCGCAGAGGACCAAAAGGGGGCCGTCCAAGCGTTGGGCGGACTTAACCTTCGACCTGGTTGCCGACGACTTTCTGGTCGGCTTTCAGGCCAATCGGCAGGCTGTCGATATAGGCGTTGGGCGCTTTGCCATCATAGGCGATGCCGTCGATGATATCCTCGGCCGGTGTTGGCGCTTTGAACCCATCGCTGTCCCAGGGAAAGTCCGCCTCGTTCGCCAGACCTTCGTCCACCAGCATGCGCGCGGCTTCCAGATAGATGGCGGGCTTGTAGACTTCGGCAGCGGTATCGAAATACCACTGATCGGGCTTGGCCTCGGCAATCTGACCCCAGCGGCGCATCTGGGTCAGGTACCAGATCGCATCGGAATAGAACGGGTAGGTCGCGTTGTAGCGGAAGAACACGTTAAAGTCCGGGGCCGGGCGGCGGTCGCCCTTTTCGAACTCAAAAAAGCCGGTCATCGAGTTTGCGATCACTTCGTAATCCGCGCCCACATATTCCGAACGGGACAGGATTTCGACCGCTTCCTCGCGGTTGGCGTTGTCGTTTTCGTCCAGCCAGATGGCCGCACGGATCAGCGCCTTGGTGATGGCGAGCGTGGTGTTGGGGTTCTCTTCGGCGAACTCGGCATTCAGGCCGAACACCTTCTCGGGGTTGTTCTTCCACATGTCGTAATCGGTGATGACCGGCACGCCGATGCCTTTGAACACCGCTTGCTGGTTCCACGGCTCACCCACGGCATAGCCATATATGGTGCCCGCTTCCATTGTCGCCGGCATTTGTGGGGGTGGTGTGACGCTCAGCAGCACGTCGGCACCGATCTGGCCCGACACGTCCTCGGGGCTGTAAAAGCCGGGCTCAAGCCCGCCTGCCGCCAGCCAATAGCGGATTTCGTAATTGTGGGTCGAGACGGGGAACACCATGCCCATGTTGAACGGCAGGCCCTGGTCCTTATAGTCTTCGACGACAGGCGCCAGCGCTTCGGCGCTGATCGGGTGCTGCGGGCGGCCATCGTCCATCAGCGGCACGTGGGGCTTCATCTCTTCCCAGATCTCATTCGACACGGTGATGCCGTTGCCGTTCAGGTCCATGGAAAAAGGGGTGATGATGTGCGCCTCTGTGCCATATCCGATGGTGGCGGCCAGCGGCTGGCCTGCTAGCATGTGGGCGCCGTCCAGTTGCCCGTCGATCACGCCGTCCAGCAGAACTTTCCAGTTCGCCTGCGCCTCAAGGGTCACAAACAGACCTTCGTCTTCGAAGTAGCCGTTCTCGTATGCGATGGCCAAAGGCGCCATATCGGTCAGCTTGATAAAGCCGAACTTCAGCTCGTCCTTCTCAAGATCAAGCATTTGGGCGTAGGCCGTGGTGCCCATCAACGCGGCGAGTGTGCCCGCGGCAGCAAAGATGTTTCTCATTCTCGTCTGTCCTTTTTCCCCTGTGGAAATAAAAAAAAGCCGCCCGATCCGGACGCGAGGGAGGAGGAACGCGTGACCCGGAACGAGCGGCTTTGCTCTTGTAAGAGCCTCCGGCAATGGAGGCAGTGGGAAGCAACTTTGCTTCGTTAATTACTGGATACCGCGCGGGCGCTTGACCGGACAACAAAGTTTTCAGGATTTCATGTCGTTTTCCGCTGCGGTGCAGCGCCTGCCTATTTTTTGGTCAGACTCCGGCGCCAAAATCATAGGTTTTGCCGTCAAAGAAAGCATCCGGCCCAAGAATCATCTGCCCCCGCGTCGACGCAACCGCGACGGGATGGGCCAGCGCGCCTTCGACTTTGGCCGAGGCGCCGGGCATGTCGACGCCGATGGGGCCCAGATACGTCCGATAACAATCGGGCCGCACCGTGCTTTGCGCGACCGCAATCGCGTGGTCGCGGTCGATGCCGGTCAAATGGCTGATCTCTGCCCCGATCCAGGCGGCTTGACTGCGCCAGGGAAAGTTGGTGGCGCCGTTGTGGAACTGGACAAAGTTGTCCACATGCACCGGGGCCGCGCCGAATTTGGTGGCAAACCGCCCCGTCAGCGCGTGTTCCAGTGCGTGCAGGGGCACGTCCAGGTGGCTGCTGCGCGCCAGTACCTCGATCGCCAGCGCGCGGTTGTCCGGCTGGTCCAACCACCGCGCCGCCCGCGCCACGGCGCGCATCAGCGCGCTAACCTGTTCGGCATTGTCATCGATCCAGGTGCGCCGTGCGGCCAGCACCTTTTCCGGCGCGTGGGCCCAGATCGCACCGCCGGGCAAGATCAACTCGCCCACATCCGCGCCCACCGCGACCGAGCCCCACGGCTCGCCCACGCAAAACACATCAATCTCGCCCGAACTCACCGCCTCGGCCATCAGCGGCGGGGGCGTCGTGATGATGCGCAGGTTGGGCGGCGTCGCAGCACCGGCATTGCGGATCCAGTATTCAAACAGCAGCCGGTGCATCGAATAGGGAAAGGGCACGCCGACGCGCAGCGGACGGTCCAGCGCGCTCAGCATCGGCTCGGCCGTGGCCTTGGGGTCGTTGAACCCCCCCGCCCAACCGCGCGCGCGCATCGCTTGCGCCATCTGCGTGGACACGCCCACAACCGTGCCATTCACCGACAGCACCATCAGCGCGTCGATCTGCGCCGCTGGCCCACTGAGCCCCAGCGACATCGCGGCGGGCATGGGCGATAGCATGTGCGCGACGTCCAGATGACCCAGCGCCAACAGATCGCGCAGCGCGGCCCAAGACGGCTGGCGCAGCAGGTTCAGCGCCAGGCCCTCGTCGGCGGCAAAGCGCATTTCTTGCGCCACGATCAGGGGCGCGCTGTCCACCAGTGGGACATAGCCACAGTTCAAGCGGATCGGGGTCATGTCAGCAGGTCCGATGCGGTCAGTAGGGCCTGGGCCACCTCGATCACCTTGCGGTTTTGCGACATCGCGGCCTTGCGCAACAGGGCATAGGCCTCGTCCTCGCCCACGCCCTTGGCGCGCATGATCATGCCCTTGGCACGGTCCAGGGTCTTGCGGTCGGCCAGCGCCTGCTTGGCCGCCTCTAACTCGCGCCGCATCTGGCTCATCATCTGGAACCGGGCGATGGCGGTCTTGAGGACGGGGCGAATACGCTCGGGCTGCAACTCGCCCACCACATAGGCCGACAGGCCCGCGGTCACGGCGGCTTGGGTCATCTCGTCATCGGACCGGTCAACGAACATCGCGACGGGGCGGCTTTGGGCGTCTGTGGCGGCGCTCACCTGCTCCAGCGCGTCGCGGCTGGGGTTGGCGAGGTCGATCAGCACCAGGTCAGGCTCAAGTGCTGCCAGCTTGCGCGCCAGGCCCGTCACGTCGCCCAAGACGACCACATCGTCCCAACCGTCCTCGCGCAGGGCGTCGATGATGCCCACCGCGCGGTCGCGGTCCGACTCAATCACAGCGATTTTCATATCTTTGGACATGGATGGCAGAGGCTGTTGTGATTGCAGAGCTTAATGCCACTGCATGGGCCGCAACATGCAATCAGTTTTCACACCCACCCCAGCGACAGATGCGCCATTCACAAGCATATGCCTGATTTTTTGGCGCTCTTTCACTTCGGGTCTGGCGGCAGCCAGGATTTGATCGCAGAGTACGCGCGTCCATCCTCCGCATCAGAAAGGGCACCAGGCCATGGCACATACCGCGCCCGCGCACGCAACCTATGAAGTCGTGATCATCGGTGGTGCCATCATGGGGTCGTCCACCGCGTGGTTTCTGACGGACAACCCGGATTTCGACGGGCGGGTCCTGGTGATCGAACGGGACATGACCTATGCCGCCTGTTCCACCGCCCACACCAACAGCTGCATGCGGCAGCAGTTCTCGTCCGAGCTGAACGTGCGCATCAGCCAGTTCGCCGCCGATTTTGTAAAGAACATCCGCAGCTATATGGGCAATGATGATCGGGTGCCCCGCTTGGGCATCCGCAGCTTTGGCTACATGTACCTCGCCGACACGCCCGCGATGGCAGACACCCTGCGCAGCAACATCGCCGTGCAGCACGCCGCCGGTGCCGCTACGCAGTTGATGACCCCGGACGAGATCGCCGCGGCCTATCCATTCTATAATGTCGATGACATCGTGCTGGGGTCGATCAACACGGTGGACGAGGGGTATTGGGACGGGGCCGCCGTGTTCGACTGGTGGCGCCGCCAGGCGCGCGAGCGGGGCGTCGAGTATATCGAGAACGAGGTCACCGCCATCACCCGCAACGCGGCAGGCACGCAGGTTCAAAGCGTGACGCTGGCCAGTGGCGAGGTCATCAGCTGTGGCCAGGTGGTCAACGCCAGCGGACCACGGGCCGCACGCACCGCCGCGATGGCGGGGATTGAGGTGCCGGTCGAGCCGCGCAAGCGGTTTTCCTGGGTGTTCAAGGCAGAACAGCCGCTGGACCGTGACCTGCCGCTGACCATCGACCCCTCGGGCGTGCATGTGCGCGAAAACGGCGGCGGCACCTATCAGGCGGGCGGGCACGCGGATGTGGACCCGTGCGTCGACCCCACCGACTTTGCCATGGATCATGCCCTGTGGGAGGCGCATGTTTGGCCCGTCCTCGCCACTCGCATCCCGCAGTTCGAAGCGATCAAAGTGACCAGCGAATGGGCCGGGCACTATGCGATGAACACCTTTGATCACAACGCCATCGTCGGTCCGCACCCCGAGCTAAGCAATTTCGTCTTTCTCAACGGCTTTTCCGGCCACGGCCTGCAACAATCGCCCGCCATGGGCCGGGGCACGGCCGAATGGCTGACCTACGGCGCGTTCCGCACGTTGGATTTGTCGCCGTTCCGCTATGACCGGCTGGTCGCAAACACCCCCATCATTGAAAAGGCGGTCATTTGACCGACGGAGGACAATTATGAAGAAACTGGTTTTGACGGGTGCCTGTGGCAGCCTTGGGTCCCGCCTGCGCGCGCCGCTGGCGGCGATGTGCGACACGCTGGTTAGCACCGACATCGCCGACGCCCCGGACGATCTGGCGGCGAATGAGACCTTTGTGCAGGCAGACCTTAGCGACATGAACGCGATTGCCCCGCTGCTGGAAGGCGCCGATATGGTCGTGCATTTTGGCGCCATCGTCGATGAGGTCCCGTTCGAAGAGATGCTGGGCCCCAATTTCGTCGGCGCCTACAACGTGTGGGAGGCGGCCTATCAACACAAGGTACGCCGCGTCGTCTATGCCTCGTCCATCCATGCGGTGGGGATGTACCCCAAGAATGAGGCCATCGGCGTGGACGTGCCGCACCGGCCCGACACGTTCTATGGCCTTGCCAAGTGCTTTGCCGAGGATCTGGGCCGGATGTATTGGGAAAAGCGCGGGCTAGAGGCCGTGTGCCTGCGCATCCTGTCCTGCGCGCCCGTGACGAACCCGCGCGCGGTGGGCAGTTGGCTGAGCTATGACGATATGATCCAGCTGGTCACGCGCGCCATCGACACGCCCATCACCGGCTTTTCCATCGTCTACGGCGTGTCCGACAACGACCGCGCCCCGGTGGACAACACCGCTGCCCGGCACCTGGGCTACCGCCCCAAGGACAATGCAGAGCAGTTTGGCAAGGACATCTATGCCAAGTTCGACCCGCTCGACCCCGCGGACCCGTCGCACTACCGCCACGGCGGCCCCTTTGCGGGCATACCGCTGGGCCAAAGTGCGATGGGCCTGTTCAACTTTGACGATGCAGAGGACGACTGAGACCGGTGCGCATCGACAATCTGCAATACTGCAACTGGTCGGAAAAGGTATTCCGCCAGATGCGCGCGGGCGGGGTGGACGCGGTGCACGTGACCATCGCCTATCACGAGACGTTTCGCGAGACGGTGCAGAATTTTGAACGCTGGAACCGTTGGTTCGAGCAATACCCCGAACTGATCACCAAAGGCCTCTGGGCCAGCGACGTCGACCGCGCGCGGGCCGAGGGGCGCACGGCGATCTTCTTTGGCTTTCAGAACCCCAGCCCGATGGAGGATGATATCGGCCTGATCGAAATCCTGCACACGCTGGGCGCGCGCTTTATGCAGCTGACCTACAACAACCAGTCGCTGCTGGCGACGGGCTGCTATGAGGATGACGACACCGGCATCACCCGCATGGGCCGCCAGGTGATCAAAGAGATGAACCGTGTGGGCCTGGTGATCGACATGAGCCATTCGGGTGACCGGTCGACCATCGAGGCGGCAGAGCTGTCCGCGCGCCCCATCGCCATCACTCACGCCAACCCCCATGCCTGGCACCCGGCCTTGCGCAACAAGCGCCACAAGGTGATCGAGGCGGTGACGAGCCATGGCGGGATGCTTGGCTTTTCGCTTTATCCCCACCACCTCAAGGGCGGGCCGGACTGCACGCTGGCATCGTTTTGCACGGCGGTCGCGCGCGCGGTCGAGGCTTATGGCGCGCATAGCATCGGCATTGGTTCGGATCTGTGCCATGACCAGCCCGACAGCGTGGTGGAATGGATGCGCGTAGGCCGGTGGAGCAAAGAGATCGACTATGGCGAGGGATCGGCCAGCGCGCCGGGCTTTCCGCCGCAGCCCGCCTGGTTCCGCGACAACCGCGACTTTGGTAAGATCGAGGACGGGCTGCGCGCCGTGGGCCTGTCGGCCGAAGAGGTCGCGGGCATCATGGGCGGCAACTGGTATCGCTTTTATGCCGCGAATTTTGGGCCCGCGTCGTAAACGCGACGGACAGGGGTGTCCAATCGCCCTTGGGTGGGCGCAAGCGAGAACGGAGAGCGGCGATGAAAATCGGATTTATCGGGTTGGGCAATGTGGGCGGCAAGCTGTCGGGCAGTCTGATCCGCAACGGCCATGACGTCATGGTCCATGACCTGAACGCGGATTTTGTGGCAGGCAAGGTCGCGGTAGGTGCCACCGATGGGCAAAGCCCTGCAGCGATGATGCAGGCCTGCGACGCGGTCATTACCTGCCTGCCCAGCCCTGCGGCCTCTGCCGCCGTGTTGGACCAGATGCTGCCCCATGTCGGCCCAGGCAAGATCTGGATGGAGATGTCGACGACCGACGAGGCCGAGGTAAAGCGCATCGGCGCGCTGGTGATTGCTGCGGGTGGGGCGGCGGTGGATTGCCCCGTTTCGGGCGGTTGCCACCGCGCGGACACGGGCAACATCAGCATCTTTGCAGGCTGTGACAGGGCGACCTTCGATCGCATATTGCCGTTGCTGACCACGATGGGCCGCCGCGTGCTGCACACCGGCGATCTGGGCAGTGCGTCCGTGCTGAAGGTGCTGACCAATTACCTGGCCACCGCAAACCTGGTCAGCTGCGCCGAGGCGCTGACCGTGGCCAAGGGCGCGGGCATGGACCTGGGCGTGGCTTACGAGGCTATGGCGATCAGCTCTGGCACGTCCTTCGTGCACGAAACCGAAAGCCAGGTGATCCTGAACGGCAGCCGCGACATCTCGTTCACGATGGACCTGGTGGCCAAGGACATTGGCCTGTTCCAAGAGGTGGCTGACCGGGCGGGCGTGCCGCTGGAGTTGAATCCGCTGCTGATCCAAATCTTTCAGGACGGCATCGCCCGCTTTGGCCCGCGCGAGCTGTCGCCCAACGTGATCAAACGGTTGGAAGAGGCGACCGGCCTCGACGTCAGGGCCCCCGGCTTTCCCGCCGAAATGGTGGATGACGAGCCCGAAGCACCGGGTGCCGAAGTGGTTGTGCGCCGTTAACCCCTTGTGAGCAGGCAGGCCGCGCGCTAGGCACCCGCACATGTTTCCGCGTCTTTCTGATAACCCCGACGTGCTGGCCACTGTCCAAGCCTCGCCCGGGCGCCGTATCCTGGGAATCGGGTCGCTGTGGGTGCTGTCGCTGATGGTGATCTATGTGGCCATCGTACAGCCGCCCGCGATGGGCTGGCAGGTGTTCCTCTTTGCCCTCGGCGGCGCGTCGCTGTGGATTGCGGAACAGATGCGCCGGGCCACCGCGCTGACGCTTGAGCTGACGGCGGATGAGTTGCGCGACAGTGCGGGGACCGTGCTGGCCAAGACGGCGGATATCGCCTCGATCGACCGGGGCATGTTCGCGTTCAAACCGTCAAACGGTTTTCTTCTGCGCCTGAACGGGGGCCACCCCCGCGCCTGGCGCCCGGGACTGTGGTGGCGCATGGGATCGCGCATTGGGGTGGGGGGCATGACGCCCGGCCACCAATCCAAGTTCATGGCCGAGATCATCTCGGCCATGCTGGCAGAGCGTGACGCCGACTAGTTCTGCCACAGCACGCGCGGCGCATAGCGCGGGCGGGTAAAGACAAAGTTGTGGATCTCGCGGTCCATCAGCCCGGTCTCAAAGGGCGGGTCGTATTTCACGAATGTCTCGACCACCATCACCCGCTCGTTATGCGGCAGGATCGGCAGATCGTCCTTCAGCGCCTTGACCTGGTTGTTGGTCAACGGGGAATTCCACCCCTTTTCCTTGGACCAGTCGCGGCGGTACTGCTTTTTGTTGGCATCATAACGCACGCTGGTGATGCGCACGGACACATCGCCGGTCTTGTTGGCGGTCAGATAGGCCAACATTTCGCGCACGCCGGTCAAGTATGCGCTGTCCAGCGGCGTCGTCTCGCGCGAGACGATGTCGCCGATGGTATAGGCCGCCTTTTGATTGACCGCATGCTGCCGGTACGCATCAAAGATGGCGAACATGGACAGGTAGGCCCAAAAGAGGATCGGCAGGATGATGACGGTTTCGACCGCGATGCTGCCGCCTTCGTCAGACCGAAAACGGGAAAGATACGTGCGCAAACGGTTCATGAGTTCGGCTCCTGCACAAAGCCCGACAGGGACACCATTTTGACCCGGCCCGAGCCGTCCTTGGTAAAGGCGTATCCCAACCCGGTCGAGGCGAAGACGGGTTTGAACATATAGCACGCGCGCAGCAGCATTAGCTGGTGTTCCGAGCCGTGCACGAACGACCGCGAGGGCGCCACAGGCTGCGACACGTCCTGGCAATCGGCCGACCCGGCAAAGCCGGAAAAGGCGCGCGGATTGATCGGGTTCATCTCAAGTTTCAGCGCGCTATCGCAGTCTTCGAGAAAGCCCGCGAAATCGCAGACCATCGTCTTGATATCGCTATGGGTATAGTTGGCGCCGGTGTTCAGCCGCACGTTGCGAATGGCCATGTCCAGCCCGCGGTCCAGAAAGTTTTGGCGCACCGCATAGATGCCCATTTCGACCGAGGTCATGAACAGGGTGAACACAAGCGGCACGGCAAGTGCGAATTCGACAACCATGTGCCCCTTTTCATCGCGCCGAAACCGGCGCAGAAACTGCTTGGTCTTGCGGATCATTGGGTCAACCTCAACTGGTTAATTTGCTTGGCAATCGCTTCGAAGGCTTCGCTGATTTCAACACCTTCCACGCGGAAGAAGTGGGAGGGGGAGGAGGCGCAGTCTTCCATCACGCCCGCGGAATAGTTGGTCACCTCGAACCCGATGGACCAGACTACGATGCCCTCGTCCTTGGCGGCGTCGCAGATGTCCTGCAGCATGTCATCGGCCTGGCCGGACGTGTATTTGGTGTAGTACCAGTTGCTGCGGTCCCAGTAGTTGACGTAGTTGTTCAGGTACCAATAGAGCGGGTATTTGTTCCAATGCGCGTATTCGCTGGAGCTGTTGTAGTATTTGTCCACGATCCGGGTCGTGTTCACGTTCTGCCCATCCGTCATCAGCACAACGGTTTTCAGCGTCTCGGGATCGCTATAGGCCGCGGGCCGGTTGGAAAATGCCGCATCGATGCGGTTGTCCAGCGCCAGGGCCTGGGTGATCGGGCGAAAGCTGGGGTCCAGCATCGCGACGCCCCATTTCATCCCAAGGTGGATGGATGTGTTGGCCCGCGCGCGGTACTGGCCTATGCGTGCTTTCAAGTTGTTGGCATCCTGGCTGAACGGCATGATCTCTTCGTAATCACGCTTGGGGCAGCCGGGGTTGTTGACCGGGTTCGAGTAGTACGAGCCTTCCTCGAAATGCTGCATTTGCAGGTACGTCTTGGTAAAGCTCAGACCGGCTGAGGAAAAGTCGTCCTGTTCAAAGTCGATGCAGTAGGAAAAGTCGTGGCGATGCGTCGTCTTCAGCTCGTCATAGATCGGAAAGCCTGCGTTGACCTGCGCGGTGTAGGGGATCAGCGACATTGAAATCAGGTCGTCCGTCTCTTCCCGGATTACAGTGTCCACGAAGGTTTTCGCGGCATCCTGCAGGTTGTCCATCTTGCTGTTCCAACCCATCGAGCCCGAGATATCGAGCACCATCGAGATTTCGACGTTGGAAATCCGTTCTTCGGCTTGGCCGCGGGCGGGCACGGTCAGTTCATCCACACCCATCAGGCGCATGAACTGCGTGGGCGTCGTGGTCGTCGCATTCGCCGTGACGGTGCGATAGTTCAGACCCTCGTCGACGACGACGGAGGTCAGAAAGTTGCTCATCCCCGCCTTTTCGAAATAGTCGTTCACGACGTCCTCAGGCTCGAGCGTCTGATCCAGGTCTGCTGCGGCCAGCACGGCCCGGTCGAGGACGGCTTGCAGGCGCGTGCGCTCCATCTCGTTACGCATCACGTCCACGCCGATGCCGCCGACCAGCATCATCATCATCATCATCATGACGCCGAAATAGGTCATGGTCCCTTGCTCATCGCGGGCAAAACTGGCCACCGCTTGCCAAGCGTGACGGCTTGGAAAGGGCCTTTTGCAGGCGTTGGCGGGCGTGATCTGGTTCGACGACATGGTGCACCGTTCTTAGTTGTTCTCGACACGGCCTTTGGGGCTATGTCTCCATCATCTTTGGTGACGTCGAAATCTGTCTGAAATCAGGCAGAAGCGGGATTTGATTGTGATTTCGCAGCACCCCAGGCGAACAACTTTGCCAGTTTCTTCAGATTGTTATCAAATTGTTTACGATTGTGGGCCAGGGCCCGCAGCGCGCCGGGTCAGTTGACCAGACGCAGCTGCCGGACCTTGCGGGCAATCGCTTGGAACACTTCGTTAATCTCGCTGCCCTCCACGTCATAGTAGTGCGACGGTGAGGATGCGCATTTGGCCATCTGCGTCTTGGCGGCACTCGGCGCCTCAAAGGCAATGGTATAAATCTCGACATTGCGTGCCGTGGATTTGGCCAAATCGCAGATCGCGTAAAAGCGGTTCACGTTATCCCCGGCCGAGCTGATCTGCTGCTTGTCGCCAGAGGGGCGGTTTTGCAACTCGACCGTTGGGTTTTCGGGGTGCACGATGTCCTTGGGCCGCTTTTGTTCGGTGATTTGGCCGTCCGTCATCAGCACGATGTACTTGGCCGTGTCGGGATGTGTCCAGTTGGCGGGACGGTCCTTGAACTCGTCAGGCACCAAACCGGCGCTGGCCATCGCGGTGAAATCCGGGCGCGAGGCGGGGTCGAGCAGCGCCAGCGCGTATTTCATCGCATAGGCCGTGCCGGTGCCGTCATGCATGGGCATGTTGGTGATGAATTTTTTGAGCGCGGTGGCGTTGTTCGACGCATATTGGATCGCCGTGTCGTCCTGCGGGCACCAGCCCCATTCCATCACGTCGGCTGCGATGGTCCAGTTCATGAAATGCGCGGTTTGGGCATAGGACCCTGCCTCGGGCAGACCGGCATGGGTAAAGTCGTTGGAACCCAGTTCCAGGCACGACGAGACGTTGGGATAAAGGTCATCCTCGGTCCCGCCATCGTCCTCGTCCAGCGGTACAGAGGCATAGCGCGTCCCGCCTAGGCGGTTGAACATGAACGGGCCGGGGTTCGTTTGACCCGCGTATGGTACCAAGTTGATCGAGGTGAAATCGACCAGGTCGCCCTCAAGCAGGCTGTCGATAAAGTTGTTTGCGGCGGGGCGCAAATTGTCCATCCGGCTCGAATAGCGCATCGAGCCCGAGATATCCAAAACCAGCGAAATTTCGACGTTCGGCACCTGTTCGGTCGCGGTGCTGGCGGCATAGACCGGCAGGCTAGGGTTGCCCATCAGGCGCATGAACTGCGTCGGTGTCGTGTCGCTGGATGTGGCGGTGACGGTGCGATAGTTCAGCCCCTCATCCACGCTGATGCTCGACAGCGCTTGCTCAAACCCGGCCTTGAGGAAGTAGTCTTTGACCACCGCCTTGGCGTCTTGGGTCTGGTCCAGGTCGGCCGCGGCCAGCACGGCCCGGTCCAGGGTGCCTTGCCGCTTGGTGCGGTCCATCTCGTTGCGCATCAGGTCCACGCCGATGCCGCCGACAAGCAGCATCATCATGAACATGAACAGCGCAAACAGGGTCATCGACCCGGTTTCATCACGGTAAAATCGCCGAAACAGCGACGCGGACTTGGTAAACAGACACATAGGAACCTCAGGCGGCAGCAGGGCAGATGTGAGGCATATCAGCGGCAATTGTGGCGGAAATCTGGCAGGCCTGTGTGCGGAAAGCGCCGTTGTCGCTGGTGCAGAAACAGTGCTGAGGCGGGGTGAAAGACTGGCCAAAAACCTTGCACAATTGGACCAATTTCAGAATCGCACAAAAAGTTCGCACCGGTTAACCGAACCGTCATAGGCTGTGGTCACAGACTGCGTGCATACGCGAGTCGCACCGGCATAGGGAGATCCCGGATGAGCACCTCACCAGAACCAAGTTTCCGCGAAAGTGTTGACATCATGTTCAACCGTGCCGTCGCGCTGATGGATCTGCCACCCGGTCTCGAAGAGAAAATTCGCGTGTGCAACGCGACCTATACGGTGCGGTTTGGCGTGCGTCTGCGCGGTCAGATACAGACGTTCACTGGCTACCGTTCGGTCCACTCCGAACATATGGAACCGGTCAAGGGCGGCATCCGCTTTGCCATGGGCGTCCACCAGGACGAGGTCGAAGCGCTGGCGGCGCTGATGACCTACAAATGCGCACTGGTCGAGGCGCCCTTTGGCGGCTCGAAAGGGGGGCTGTGCATCGACCCGCGGGACTATGACGACCACGAGATGGAGCTGATCACCCGCCGCTTTGCCTACGAGCTGATCAAGCGGGACATGATCAACCCCGCGCAAAACGTACCGGCCCCTGACATGGGCACGGGCGAGCGTGAGATGGCCTGGATTGCCGACCAGTACAAACGCATGAACACCACCGACATCAACGGCGTGGCCTGTGTGACGGGCAAGCCCACGAATGCCGGTGGCATCCAGGGCCGGACCGAGGCGACGGGCCGCGGGGTGCAATACGCGCTGCGCGAGTTCTTCCGCGACAGGGCAGGGGTCGCCAAGGCCGGGATGGACGGCACCTTGGATGGCAAGCGCGTGATCGTGCAGGGCCTGGGCAATGTGGGCTATCACGCGGCCAAGTTCTTGGCTGAGGAAGACGGCTGTAAGATCATCGGCATCATCGAACGCGACGGCGCGCTGACCGACGAGGGCGGTTTGGATGTCGATGCCGTGCGCAGCTGGATCGAAGGCCACGGCGGGATCGCTGCCTGCCCGACGGGCAGTTATGTCGAGGACGGATCAAGCATCTTGCAAGCCGATTGCGACATCCTGATCCCCGCCGCGCTTGAAGGCGTGATCAACCAATCGAACGCCGCAGGTGTTCAGGCGCCGCTGATCATCGAGGCCGCCAATGGCCCGGTGACCGCAGGCGCCGACACGATCCTGCGCGACAAGGGCACGGTCATCATCCCCGACATGTACGCCAATGCAGGCGGGGTCACGGTGTCGTATTTTGAGTGGGTCAAGAACCTTAGCCACATCCGCTTTGGCCGGATGCAGCGCCGCCAGGAAGAGGCGCGGCACCAGCTGGTCGTGGACGAACTGGAACGGCTGAGCCATCACCTGGGCGATAAGTGGAGCATGACGCCGGACTTTAAGGAAAAGTACCTGCGCGGCGCGGATGAGTTGGAGCTGGTGCGGTCGGGTTTGGACGACACGATGCGCGCGGCCTACCAGTCCATGGCGTCCGTCTGGCACGAACGGGACGACGTCGATGACCTGCGCACGGCCGCCTACCTTGTGGCCATCGGCAAGGTCGCCGACAGCTACCGGGCCAAGGGGCTGTGACGCAGGACGGGCCGGGGACTTTCCCTCCGGCCTATTCCTCGGGCAGACCGGCGAGACGCAAGCCTTCGAAATACCGCTTGCCACCGTCCGAATTGGCGTAGTTGTTCGTGGCTTGCCACGTTTTGATGGTCCGATCAGGTTCAAGCGCGCGGTACTGTGCCAGGACCGCGCGTGCCTCTTCCAGACGTCCCAGATTGGCGAGGGCCGCAGCCTTGACACCGAAAAATGTCGGATAGGTGTCTGACAGTTTCAGACCCTTTTCGACATGCGCCAACGCGTCTTCATCGTGCCCCAGCTGCAGGCTGGCGGACGCCGCCCCGCCGATCGAGGCCACGTAAAAAGCGCCAAGACGCCCGAAATCGAGCGACTTGATAAAGCAGTCATGGGCGTCTTGCGTCTGCCCACACCACAGGTTGGCCCAGCCGCAAAAGCTGAGCACACGGGCATCGAACGGGGCGAGCCGCAGGCTTTGGGCAACGGCGTCCTTGACCGGTATGACGCGCTGATCCTCGACATAGGTCGCGATGGCGATGGCCAGCGTCAGCATCGCGTGCCCCGTCGCCAAGGGCCGCGCGGCGTCGACCCAGGCGGGCACTTTCGCCAGATAAGGCAGGATGGCCCGGTTGCTGGTCATCGTCCGCGCGGCCATCAGCACGATCAGCCCTTCGGCATAGGCATCCGCCAAATCTGGTTTGGCCGTGATCGCGCGGTCATGAAACGCGACCGACTGCACGAAGGAGCTGAGCGAAAAGTCGCGCCAGGCCATGATCCCCATCAGCATGCACTGTTCGGCTGTTAGCTGATCGTCTGGGACGGCCATGATCCGCGAGGTTTCCGCCTCGAGGATCATGCCGATACTGTGGTCGGCGATTTGGGTCACGACAGCATCTTGCCAGTCAAAGGCATCATCCAGTGTGCTGTTGGACTTGTGTGTCCAGATCACCGCTCCATCTGGATTTTGCAGCCGCGATTCAAGACGCAGGCGGTCACCCCGTGCCCTCAGGATCGGCGCCAGCGTGTAACCCATGGACGTGTCGGCGCCGGTGATCCGTGTGGTCAGCCAATTGATGCTGCCGAAATAGGTGCCAAGGTCTGCGGTCAGAGCATCGGCGATGTCCTGCACTTCGGCGCGCGTATCGCTATTCTTGATCGGGCGCAGGTTCAACACCGGAAAATCAGAGCCTGCATCCGTTACACCGGCAGACGCCCCCGCCGCACCACCATCGGGCGCGCGTCTCCATGTGAGCACAGGGCGCGCAATGTTTTTTAGGGCCTGCGTGCCCGCCTCCTCGAACGACGGGGACAGCGTGCCGTCAAGGCTGGAATAGACCGCATCCGAGATCAAAATACCGGCTTTGGGCGCCAGCGCTTCGAGCCGTGCCGCGATGTTGATCCCATCGCCATAAAGCTCGCCATCGCTGCGGGTGACATCGCCGATATGAATGCCCATGCGCAGGGCAATCATCGGGTGCTGGGTAAGGCGGTCCTGCACCTGCATCGCGGCGCTGACCGCCTCGACCGCGCTGGCGAATTCGACCAGCCACCCGTCACCCATGCTCTTGACCACAGCACCGTTGTAATCCGCAAACACCGGACCAAAGACTTCGTTGCGCAACGCGCGCAGCGCCGCCAGCGTTTCGGCCTCGTTTTCGCGGATCATGCGTGAATACCCGACGACGTCCGCTGCCAGAATGGCCGCAAGCTTGCGCGAGGCGGGCGGGGGACGTGACGTGGTCATCTGTCAAACACTACGGTCGAAGCATAGGCAATTCCAGCGGCGAAATAGGCGGCGTTCCAATCGTCGAACCCAGCAGCGCAGCCCAAGCAGACGCGCGTGCGGCGCAATGCGCGCCAAACGGTCGCTGACGGACCTATCCATGTCGAAAAGCGGTCTCGCACGGCCCGGCCCTCTTGCTACACCTGTCGGGATGTTGATGGTGTAGGACCATCTCAGGAGTGAGCATGGGTATGCGTTTTTCGGGACTGAAAGTCCTTACCGAAGGGTTGACCGGCAACAAGGGGTGGGGACCGCATTGGCGCAGCCCCGAGCCCAAGGCGGAATACGACATCGTCCTGATCGGCGGCGGCGGCCACGGGCTGGCCACCGCGCATTACCTGGCCAAGGTGCACGGACTGACAAATGTCGCTGTGCTGGAAAAGGGCTATCTTGGCGGCGGAAATGTCGGACGCAACACCACGATTGTGCGCGCCAACTATATGCTGCCCGGCAATTCCGAGTTCTACTCGCACTCGCTGAAGCTGTGGGAGGGTCTGGAAGAGGACCTGAATTACAACGTGATGCATTCGCAGCGCGGCATCATCAATCTGGTGCATTCCGACGGGCAGCGCGACGCCTTTGTCCGCCGCGGCAATATGATGGTGGGCCAGGGCGACGATGCCGAAATGTTGGACAAGGCGGGCGTGCAAAAGCTGTTGCCGATGATCGATTTCGAGCAGACCCGCTTTCCCATATATGGCGGCCTGTATCACCGGCGTGGAGGGACCGCGCGCCACGATGCGGTGGCGTGGGGATTTGCCCGCTCGGCCAGCGATCGGGGCGTGGACCTGATCCAGCAATGCGAGGTGACGGGCATCGACATCGAAGGCGGTGTCGTCAAAGGCGTGCAAACCACACGCGGGCCGATCCGGGCCAAAAAGGTCGGGATGGTCGCCGCCGGACGGTCAAGCCAGGTGGCCGCGATGGCGGGCATGCGCCTGCCCATCGAAAGCCATGTGCTGCAGGCCTTTGTGACCGAGGGGCTCAAGCCCTGCCTCGATCATGTGGTGACCTATGGCATGGGGCACTTCTACATCAGCCAGTCGGACAAGGGCGGGCTGGTCTTTGGCGGCGATCTGGACATGTACGCCAGCTATGCCGCGCGCGGCAACCTGCCCCTGGTCGAGCATGTGTGCGAGGCGGCGATGACGCTGATGCCGCAGATCGGCAAGGCCAAGATGCTGCGCAGCTGGGGTGGGATCATGGATATGTCGCCCGACGGGTCGTTCATCATGGACCGCACGGATATCGACGGCCTCTTTGTCAACACCGGCTGGTGCTATGGCGGGTTCAAGGCGACGCCCGCCTCGGGCCACACCTTTGCGCATCTGCTGGCCACGGGCACGCCGCACCCGACCACCGTGCGCCACCGTCTGGATCGCTTTCGGACCGGGGCCGGGATCATGGACGAAGAGTCGACCGGGTCGCAACATAACCTGCACTGAGGAGTGGTTGAGATGACGGGAGCCTCCGGCGGGGATTTTTTTGGAACAGAGAAAGGGTGGACGATGCACCCGTGCGGAGACGTTTGATGCGGCTGCCATGTCCGATTTGTGGCGCGCGGGATGTGCGCGAGTTTTACTATCAGGGGGCGGCGGTCATGCTGGACCGCCCTGCGCCCGATGCGGGCGAGGCGGCGTGGGATGCCTATCTGCACCTACGAGAGAACCCGGCAGGACCGCTTGAAGAATTGTGGAGCCATGATGCGGGCTGCGGCGCGTGGTTGAAGGTGACCCGCGACGTGGTGACCCATGAGGTCAAGGATGCGGTGCTGGCGAGGGAGGTTGCGCGATGAGGGTCGAGGGCAAGGGCCTGGTGGACCGGTCGCGCCGCGTCAGCATTCGCTTTGATGGCGCGACCTATCGTGGCTTTGCGGGCGACACGCTGGCCTCGGCGCTGTTGGCCAACGATGTGCGGCTGGTGGCGCGGTCGTTCAAGTACCACCGTCCCCGCGGCATTCTGACCGCCGGGTCGGAAGAGCCGAACGCCCTGGTGACCGTGGGCACGGGCGGTGCGACCGACCCCAATGTGCGGGCGACAGTGCAAGAAATTTACGACGGGCTGGAGGCGCGCAGCCAGAACGCTTGGCCGTCCTTGCGTCTTGATCTGATGAGCGTGAATGACCTGGCGGCGCCGTTCCTGGGGGCTGGGTTCTACTACAAGACCTTTATGTGGCCGCGCGCGTTTTGGGAAAAGCTGTATGAACCTGTAATCCGCCGTGCTGCCGGCCTGGGTGCCCTAGGTGACCGCAAGGACGCGGATCATTACGAGAAGGCCTATGCCTTTTGCGATCTGTTGATCATTGGTGCGGGACCCACCGGCCTGATGGCGGCGCTGGTCGCCGCGCAGTCCGGCGCGCAGGTGATCCTGGCGGATGAGGACAGCGTGATGGGCGGGCGCCTGAATGCCGAGACCTATGAGGTGGGCGGCATGCCGGGCCAGGCCTGGGCGGCGCAGGCCGTGGCGACGCTGGCCGGCATGGACAACGTGCGCCTGATGTCGCGGACCACGGTGACCGGCGCCTATGACGGCGGCACCTTTGGCGCGCTGGAACGTGTGGCGCACCATGTGAACGGCGTGCCCGCCGGTGGCGTGAAAGAGACATTCTGGCGGATCGTGGCCAAGCGCGCGGTCCTGGCGGCGGGCGCGATTGAGCGGCACATCGCCTTTCAAAACAACGACCGGCCTGGGATCATGGGGGCCGGGGCGGTGCGCGCCTACCTCAACCGCTGGGGTGTGGCGCCGGGCAAGGCGGTGACTGTCTTTACCAACAACGACACGGCGCATCGCACGGCCCTGGACCTGCAAGAGGCGGGCGTGCATGTCGCCGCAGTCATCGACAGCCGGGCGGATGCTGCGCCGCTGGGCGATTACCCGTTGCACGCGGGCGCGATGGTCTGCGGCAGTGCCGGGCGCAAAGGGGTCGAGGCCATTACCGTGCGCACAGCCTCGGGCACCGAAAAGATCGTGACCGATTGCCTCGCCGTTTCGGGTGGGTGGAACCCGACGGTCCACATGACCTGCCATATGAACGGACGCCCGACCTGGGACGACAGCATCGCGAGCTTTGTGCCCACCCCCGGAGCTATTCCGGGGATGGTGACGGCAGGTGCGTGCAACGGTGCGTTCTCTACCGCTGCCTGTCTGGCCGAGGGGGCGGCGGCGGCGCAGAAGAGCCTGGAGGCTTTGGGCCTGACGGTTGCGGATGTGGACCTGCCCGCGGCAGAGGACACGCCCTATGCAGTTGCGCCGCTTTGGGCGGTGCCGGGTAAGGGGCGCGCCTGGCTCGACTTTCAGAACGATGTCAGCGTCAAGGACGTCAAACAGGCGGCGACCGAAAACTTTACCTCGGTCGAGCATATGAAGCGTTATACCACCCAAGGGATGGCGACGGACCAAGGCAAGAATTCGAACGTCGCCGCCTTGGCCTTGCTGGCCGATGCGACAGGGCGCGGGATACCAGAGACGGGCACGACGACCTTTCGCCCGCCCTACAGCCCGGTTGCCCTGGCCGCCCTTGGTGCGGGCGCGCAGGGCACAGGCTTTGCGCCCGAGCGGAAGACCACGAGCCATCTGGCCAGTGTGGATGCCGACGCGCCGATGATTGAGGCGGGGCTGTGGTATCGCCCGTCCTACTTTCCCAAAGCGGGCGAAAAAACCTGGCGCCAGTCCTGCGACCGGGAGGTTGGGTATGTGCGCGAGGCGGTAGGCGTGTGCGATGTGTCGACCTTGGGCAAGATCGACATTCAGGGGCCGGATGCGGCCAAGCTGCTGGATTTCGTCTACACCAACATGTTCTCGACCCTCAAAGAGGGGCGCGTGCGCTATGGGTTGATGCTGCGCGAGGACGGGTTTGTCATGGACGACGGCACCACTGCGCGGCTGGGCCCCAACCACTATGTGATGACCACGACCACCGCCGCAGCGGGGCAGGTAATGCGGCATTTGGAGTTTGTCACGCAGGCCCTGCAGCCCGATTGGGACGTGCGGATCATGTCCGTCACCGAACAGTGGGCGCAGTTTGCTGTCGCAGGCCCAAAGGCGCGCGTTTTGCTGAACGGTCTACTGGACGCGCCGCTGGACAACGCGGGCTGGCCGTTCATGGCCTGTGGTCCGGTGACAGTGCAGGGGGTTGCGGGGCGGCTGTTCCGCATCTCGTTCTCGGGCGAGCATGCCTACGAGATCGCGGTCCCGTCGCGCTATGGCGACAGCCTGTTCCGTCTGCTTGTCGCCCAGGCCGAGGCGATGGGCGGTGGCGCCTATGGGATGGAGGCGCTGAATGTGCTGCGCATCGAAAAGGGGTTCATCACCCATTCCGAAATCCACGGGCGCGTGACCGCGCAGGACATCGGCATGGCGCGGATGCTGTCGGCGAAAAAGGATTTCGTGGGCAAGACGATGGCGGCGCGCCCGGGGCTGAACGCAGCCGGGCTGGAACAATTGGTCGGGCTGAAACCCGTGGGGTCGGTCAAGCAACTGACCGCAGGCGCACATATCTATACCGACGGGCAAGAGCCGGTGCGGGCGCATGACCAGGGCTATGTCACGTCGGTCGGGTTCTCGCCGACCTTTGGGCACTACCTGGGGCTTGGCTTCGTCAAGGACGGGCTCAGCCGTCATGGCGAGGTGTTGAACATGGTCGATCACTTGCGCGAGGTGCGGACGCAGGTTCAGATCTGTGACCCCGTATTTTTTGACCCGGAGGGGGAGCGGACCCGTGGCTGAGTTGATCGCAAAGACCCCGCTGGACGGGATGGCGCCATTGACCGTGGGTACGGTGACCTTGACCGAGGTCGCGCTGGGCACTCTCACGTCAGTGGCGCCTTATAACGGGCGCGCACAGGCGGCGGCAGAGGCGTTGAAGGCCGCACATGGCATGGCCTGGCCCGCCGCCAATCGCGCCACCGGCAAGGAAGGCGCGCGCGCCATCTGGTTTGGGCGCGACATGGTGCTTCTGGCTGGGCCTCAGGCCGATGCAGGTCTGGCCGCGCATGCCGCGCTGACCGATCAGACGGATGCTTGGACAACCGTCACCCTGACGGGGCAAGGGGCCGAGGATGTGATGGCGCGCCTGACGCCGGTGGACCTGCGGGCCGCTACGTTCAAACGCGGTCACACCGCGCGCAGCCAGATCCAGCATATGAACGGGTCGATCACGCGCGTCGGGGCGGACACCTTTCTATTGATGGTCTTTCGTTCGATGGCGGGCACGCTGCGGCACGATCTGCAAAGAGCGATGGAAAGCGTCGCAGCGCGGGGATAACTTGGGCCAACCGATTCCACCTGACCGGAGCCTGCCCATGACCCGTTTCGCCCTGATCTTCGTCGCACTTACCGGCGCGTCGCCCGCGCTGACGCAGGATATGGCGGAAACCTGTGGCTATCAGGCCGAGGTCGTGGCCGCGATCCAGCAAGCCCGCCTTGACCGCGTGTCCGAACGCAACGTCCCCGCGCATATCGAGGCGCAAGACCCGCAATGGCCCGATCAGTACGACAACGCGATCCCACTGATCACGCCGTGGGTGTACGAGCAGACGCGCAAAACCCTGCGCAACGAAAACCTGGCCGCTGCCTGGACCGAGCTGTGCTTGCAGCAATAGGCTGCACTGGACTCTGCCCACCCTCACGCCAATATTAAGGGGATGAGCCTGCCCCCCGGATTCTTGGACGAATTGCGCACGCGCCTTAGCTTGGGGCAGGTCGTCGGGCGCAAGGTCATGTGGGATGCGCGCAAGTCCAACCAGGGCAAAGGCGATCTATGGGCGCCTTGCCCGTTTCACCACGAAAAAACCGCCAGCTTTCACGTCGATGATCGCAAGGGCTATTACTATTGCTTTGGCTGTCACGCCAAGGGCGATGCGATCTCCTTTGTCCGCGAGACCGAGAATGTGGGCTTTATGGAAGCGGTCGAGATCCTGGCGGGCGAGGCGGGCATGCCAATGCCCGAACGCGACCCGCGCGCCCAGGAAAAGGCCGACAAGCGGAGTCAGCTGGCGGATGTCATGGAAATGGCCGTGCAGCACTTTCGCCTGCAGCTCAAGACCGGGGCGGCGGCCGAGGCGCGCGCATATCTGGACCGCCGCGGCCTGGACCTCGCAGCACAGGACCGGTGGGAGATTGGATTTGCGCCGGACGCCTGGCAGGGGCTGTGGGACGTGCTCAAGGCCAAGGGCGTCGAGGATGCGCTGATCCTGGGCGCGGGCCTGGCCAAGCCCAGCAGCAAGGGCGGCAAGCCCTATGACACGTTCCGCGGCCGCATCATGTTCCCCATCCGCGATGCCCGGGGGCGTTGCACTGCCTTTGGCGGGCGGGCGATGGACCCGACGGACAACGCCAAATACCTAAACTCGCCCGAGACCGAGCTGTTTGACAAGGGCCGCAGCCTTTACAACCATGGGCCTGCGCGGACCGCGGCGGGCAAGGGCCAGCCGCTGATCGTGGCCGAGGGGTACATGGACGTGATCGCCTTGGCCGAACACGGCTTTGGCGCCTCGGTGGCGCCCTTGGGCACCGCCGTGACGGAACACCAGCTTGCCATGCTGTGGCGTATCGCGGACGAGCCGATCATCGCGCTCGATGGCGACACGGCAGGCCTGCGCGCGGCGATGCGGCTGATCGACCTGGCCCTGCCGCTGCTGGAGGCGGGTAAATCCCTGCGTTTTGCGCTGATGCCCGAGGGCAAAGACCCCGATGACGTGCTGAAAGCCCAAGGGGCGGCGGCAGTGCAAAAGCTGCTAGAGGACGCGATCCCGATGGTGCGCCTGCTGTGGCAGCGCGAGACCGAAGGCAAAAACTTTGACAGTCCCGAGCGCAAAGCCGCGCTGGATAAGGCGCTGCGCGACAAGCTGATGCTGATCAAGGACCCGTCGATCCGGCAGCATTACGGCCAGGATATCAAAGACTTGCGCTGGCAGTTGTTCCGCCCACAGCGCAGCCCGCAGACCCGCGGACGGCGCGGCGCCTGGCAGCCCCCGCAAAACCCGATGCCCACGACCAAGTCGTCGGCCCTGGCCACCGCGGATGATCAGGCGACCGAAACGCTGCGCGAGGCGGTGATCTTGGCCGCCCTGGTCTGCACGCCCGAGGTTGCGGACGCCTTCGAAAACGGGCTCGAAACGCTCAGCTGCGCGCACCCCGATCATGCCGTCATCCGCGACCTGATTCTGCGCCACGCGCCCGACGGGGCTGGGGTGTTGCGCGAAAAGATAATCAGCGCACTGGGGCCCGATGCCCTTGATAACCTCATGTCATCGCGCCATGTGGCAATTGTCCCTTGTATTCGCACACCTGGCAACGCCGAGATGGCCCGGATGACCGTGGCAGAAGAGCTTGCAAAACTCAGCGCGACCAAAGGGCTGGACGCAGAGATCGCAGATGCGGTCCAAGACATGGAAGGCGTCGCCGACGAAGGGGTCACCTGGCGCCTAACCCAAGCCGCAACCGCTGCCGCCGAAGCCCGGCGCAGCGCAAAAGAGGACAACGCCGAATACGACACCGGCGAGAACGGTGCACGAATCAGCCGCAGCGAACGCGATGCCTTTGCCGCGCTGATGGACCAAATCAGGTTTTCCAAGCCCGGACGGTGATGCGTTTTGGCCTCTAAACCTTAGGAAAATGCTTGTAAGAGGTGGTCGAATCACCCGAAGCAAGAAATGATTCTCGGGAGCGATTCGGGGGAACGAATCGCCAAGGAGCCCCGGTAGAGGAGCCCAGCATGGCCGCGAAAGACACGAACGAAGACGCCAAGACCGAAGACCAGGACAGCGCACATTCGCTGGATATGAGTCAGGCCGCCGTCAAAAAGATGATCGGCGAAGCCCGCGAAAAGGGATACATCACCTACGATCAGCTGAACACCGTGCTGCCGCCCGACCAGGTCAGCTCGGAACAGATCGAGGACGTGATGTCGATGCTGTCCGAGATGGGCATCAACATCATCGAAGACGAAGAGGCCGAAGAGGAAGAGCAAAAAGGCTCGACCGATGTGGTGGCGACCGAGGGCACTCGTGACCTGACGCTGGGCGCGACGGGGCAAGAGAAACTCGACCGCACAGACGACCCCGTACGGATGTACCTGCGCGAGATGGGCAGTGTCGAGCTGCTGAGCCGCGAGGGCGAGATCGCCATCGCCAAGCGCATCGAGGCCGGGCGCAACACCATGATCGCGGGCCTGTGCGAAAGCCCGCTGACCTTTCAGGCCATCACTATCTGGCGCGACGAACTTCTTAGCGAAGAGATCCTGCTGCGCGACGTGATCGACCTTGAGGCGACGTTTGGCAACCAGATGGGCGAAGAGGGCGACGAGGTGTCCGAGCCTGTCGTCGACACCGCCGCCACGTCTGAGACCAAGGCAGATACCGGCCCCGAGCTTGACGCCGACGGCAATCCCATCGCCAAAGAAGATGACGATGACGAGGACGAACAGGCCAACATGTCGCTCGCCGCGATGGAAGCTGCGCTGAAGCCGCAAGTGCTCGAAGCGCTTGAGGTCATCGCCCACGACTATTCGCTGCTAAGCGAGATGCAGGATAGCCGCATCTCGGCCACGCTGAACGAGGACGGATCGTTCAGCCAGGGCGACGAAGAGACCTATCAAAAGCTTCGGGCCGAGATTGTTCTGCTGGTCAACGAATTGCACCTGCACAACAACCGGATCGAGGCGCTGATTGATCAGCTGTACGGCATCAACCGCCGGATCATGCAGATCGACAGTGCCATCGTGAAACTGGCCGACCAGGCGCGCATCAACCGCAAAGAGTTCGTGGACGCCTATCGCGGGCGCGAGTTGGACCCCAATTGGCTGGACGAGATGGGCGGCAAGACGGGCCGCGGCTGGCAGATGTTCATCGAACGCTCTGCCGAAAAGGTCGAAGAGTTGCGCACCGACATGGCCCAAGTGGGCCAGTATGTGGGCCTCGACATCTCTGAGTTCCGCCGCATCGTGCAGCAGGTTCAAAAGGGCGAGAAAGAGGCGCGCCAGGCCAAGAAGGAAATGGTTGAGGCCAACCTGCGCCTCGTGATCTCCATCGCCAAGAAATACACCAATCGCGGCCTGCAATTCCTCGACCTGATCCAAGAGGGCAACATCGGCCTGATGAAGGCGGTCGACAAGTTCGAATATCGCCGCGGCTACAAGTTCTCCACCTACGCGACATGGTGGATCCGGCAGGCCATCACCCGGTCCATCGCGGATCAGGCGCGCACCATCCGTATCCCCGTGCACATGATCGAAACGATCAACAAGTTGGTCCGTACGGGCCGTCAGATGCTGCACGAGATTGGCCGCGAACCGACTCCCGAGGAACTGGCCGAAAAGCTGCAAATGCCGCTTGAGAAGGTCCGCAAGGTGATGAAAATCGCCAAAGAGCCGATCAGCCTCGAGACCCCCATCGGGGACGAGGAAGACAGCCAGCTTGGGGATTTCATCGAGGACAAGAATGCCGTGCTGCCGCTGGACAGCGCCATTCAGGAAAACCTCAAGGAAACCACGACCCGGGTTCTGGCCAGCCTGACACCCCGCGAGGAACGCGTGCTACGCATGCGATTTGGCATCGGGATGAACACCGATCACACGCTCGAGGAAGTGGGCCAGCAGTTTAGTGTGACCCGGGAACGGATCCGCCAGATCGAAGCCAAGGCGCTGCGCAAGCTCAAGCATCCCAGCCGGTCGCGCAAGTTGCGGTCATTCCTGGATCAGTGATCCGGTACCAGACGTGGGGAAAGGCCGCACAACGTTTGTTGCGGCCTTTCCTTCCCTCTCATCGACAGAAGAGGTCGCGCAATGTCCTTTCTGAAAAAGCTGTTCGGCGGCGGTGATGCACCCGCAGACGTGCAGGGCGAAGACTACAACGGCTATGTGATCACGCCCATGCCGCAACGCGACGGCACGCAATACCGCATCTGCGCCCGCGTCGAGAAAGAGATCGACGGCACGCTGCGCAGCCACACCCTGATCCGCGCTGACACCATCGGTGACGCGGATGAGGCCGCAGCCGCGTCCATCGCAAAAGCCAAGCAGATGATCGATGAACAGGGCGACCGCATCTTTCGCTAAAAGGGGCGGGCCGTGGCACAGACAACTTTCACGCTGCAGACATCAGGCCCTGGCTTGTATGAATTTACCGATGACGTCGCGGCCTGGGTCCAAGGCGACGGCCTGCTCACGCTGTTTGTGCAACACACCTCCTGCTCTCTGGTGATCCAAGAGAACGCGGACCCCGAGGTGCAGACTGACCTCGCAGCCTTTTTTCACCGTCTGGTGCCGCCCAGCACAGACCCCGCGATGTCCTACCTCACCCACACCTACGAAGGCCCAGATGACATGCCCGCGCATATCAAGGCGGCGCTGCTGCCCACCAGTCTGTCGGTCCCCGTGGCCCAAGGGCGGCTGATGCTGGGCACGTGGCAGGGGATTTACCTGTTTGAACATCGGGGTAGCCCGACACGCCGTTCCGTTGTCGCGCATCTGTCCTAGATGCTATGCAGGGGATGCCCGCGCGATGTCGCTGCGAAAGGACTGACCATGCTTCGATGCCTCTTGCTCTGTGCGCTCTCCGTCGCGCCGACCTTTGCCGCAGCCCAGGCCTTTGACTGGCGCAAGCGCTATGACATCCCGGTGATCCCCATCGACGCGACGAGTTTTGAGGTGATCGAAAACGATGGGGCCGGGGGCACGCAGCTGTGGTGCGCCGCGGGTCTGTATGCGCGGGACCAGTTGGGCCAACTGCGCGGGTCGCTTTATGTGCGCGAGGGGCGTCGCCCCTCCGCCCGCGCGCCTGGGCGGCGAGGCGTGGTGTTTACCCTTGACGCTGTGCCCGACGCCTTTTCGTCCGTATCCGAAGGGGTGCGACGGGCAGGCCAAGTGTTCAGCATCTCGCATGCGCGCGCGCTTTGCCGATCCACGGGGCGCCTGCGGATCGAGGTCCGCTAAGCACACGCGACAGTAGCGGTGTCGTGATTTTTCGTGTGGCGTCCAGTGCCCTACCTTGCACAGGGAAAGGAGACGCCCCCATGCTCAAACCCTGCCTAGCCACTGCCCTCGCCGTCCTGATCACAGCGCCCACTTTGTCCGTTGCGCAGGACAACCCGCCGCGCCAACGCTTCACGCTGCCCGTCAATCAAATCGACGCCAATTCCTTTGAGGTGATCGAAGCGGATGGGGCCGGCGGCACCCAGTTTTGGTGTGCCGCCAGCATCTATTCCCGCCGTGTCCTGGGCGCGACGGGCGGTGATCTGTACATCGAAACGGCGCGCGGCCCGTCGAAAACCGCGCCCGGACGCACAGGCGTCGTCTTCACCACGCAGCCTGTGTCGAACGCCTTTACCTCGGTCTCTCTGTCGGTGCGCGAGGCGGGGCTGACCTTTAGCCAAGGGCACGCCAACGCCGTATGTCGCCCCTTCAACGCGGTGCGCATCCGTACGGGCCCGAACGAGATCTTGCGCCGCTAGGTCTTTTGTTGCCAGAAATGGCACCGCCTATCTTGCGGTGTCATTTCACCACTACCCAAAACCTAGGCAAGCCCCTATAGTCTCGTGGAATGCGGGCAAAACCGCACAACAGGCGGGACGAAAGAAGGGGGATGGGCGATGCGCTGTCCATTTTGCGGCAATATCGACACTCAGGTGAAAGACAGCCGACCGGCCGAGGATCACGTTTCGATCCGGCGGCGCCGTTTTTGTCCGGCCTGCGGCGGGCGCTTTACCACTTATGAACGTGTGCAGCTGCGCGATCTTGTCGTCATCAAATCGAATGGCAAGCGCGAGGATTTCGACCGCGACAAGCTTGAACGCTCGATCCGCATTTCCATGCAAAAACGCCCCATAGACCCTGAGCGGATTGATCAGATGATCTCTGGCATCGTGCGTCGGCTGGAAAGCATGGGCGAGACGGATATCCCCTCCAAGACCATTGGCGAGATCGTGATGGAGGCGCTGCACCGTATCGACACGGTGGCCTATGTGCGCTTTGCCAGCGTCTACAAGAACTTCCAAGCGGCGGATGACTTTGACAAGTTCGTCCAGGAATTGCGGCCCGAAAACAACACAGACGAGTGACCGCCGCGGCGGACATGCGCTTTATGCGCCTGGCGCTGAGCCTGGGGCGCCGGGGGCAGGGCAACACCGCCCCCAATCCCGCTGTCGGATGCGTGATCGTGCGCGGCACCCGCATTGTTGGGCGGGGCTGGACCCAGCCGGGCGGTCGCCCGCATGCCGAGGTCGTTGCCCTGGCCCAAGCAGGGCCAGCCGCCCGCGGCGCCACCGCCTATGTGACGCTTGAGCCTTGCGCCCATCACGGCCAAACACCGCCCTGCGCTGACGCCCTTGTTACGGCAGGCATCGCGCGGGTTGTGGTGGCCACCGGCGACAGTGATCCGCGGGTGGACGGCAAGGGGTTGGCCATTCTGCGCAAGGCGGGCGTGCGGGTTGACACCGGGGTCATGGCCGATGCGGCGCAGCAGGATCTTGCGGGGTTCCTGCATCGCGCCACGCTGGACCGCCCCCTTGTTACCCTGAAACTCGCGGGCAGCTTTGATGGCCGGATCGCGACCGGCACGGGCGAAAGCCAGTGGATCACCGGCCCGCAGGCCCGGCGGTCGGTCCACGCCATGCGCGCACGGCACGACGCGGTGATGGTGGGCGGTGGCACGGCACGCCATGACGATCCGTCCCTCACGGTGCGCGGGCTGGGCACGGTGCAGCAGCCGACGCGCATCGTCGTCTCCCGCCGCCTCGACATGCCGTTGATGTCCAACCTCGCGCGGACCGCACGCGACATCCCTGTTATCCTGTGCCATGGGCGCGATGCTGACCCGGTCTTGCAACGCACCTGGGCCGATCTGGGGGCGCAGCTGATCCCCTGCGCCACACGTGGCAGCCAGATTGACCCCGCCGACATGCTGCGCGCGCTCGGCCGTCATGGCCTTACGCGCATCTTTTGCGAAGGGGGCAGCGCGCTGGCCGCATCCTTGATCGAGGCGGACTTGGTCGATGCCCTCGTCGGCTTTACCGCCGGGATCACCATTGGTGCCGAAGGCTTGCCCAATATCGGCGCGCTGGGGCTGGGCCGCCTGGCTGACGCTCCCCGGTTCACCTTGCAAGATGTCCGCCCCGTTGGCGGTGACCTATGCCATACCTGGACGCGCGCCCGCTAGCGCCATAGATGCGCCTGGCTCGCCAGCAGCCCTTGCAGCTTGGACAGCAGCCGATTGGCGAAGCCGGGATGTGGCACCTGGCCCGTGGCCAACCGTTCGACCACAATTTCGACCGTGCAGGGCGTGCCTGTGACCGGATCGAAATAGCGGGGATAGTCGATCAGCGTGGCGTGGACCAAACCTGGAAGGCTGATATCCTCGCGCCGCCGCCCCGGCACATCGCCCCGGTCGTCCGTCAGGCCCCAGCCCGCATAGAACGGCGCGCCGACGGTCACCACATGCACGCCGCGCATCAACGCCTCAAATCCGGTCAGCGAGGTCATCGTCCACAATGTGTCAACCGCGCCCAGCAAGGCGGAAATATCCGCCTCGTGCGCAACCACATCTGCCATTTCCGCTGCGTCAAATGCACCTGCGCGCAGGCCCGCCTCTACATCCGGGTGCGGTTTGTAGATCAGCGTCGCCTCTGGGTGCGCGGCGCGTGTGGCGGCCAAGAGGCCGGCATTTGTCTTGATCTCGCCCGCACCGGTGCGGATCGAGGCGTCGTCTTCCACTTGCCCCACAACCAGCACCCGCGGCCCCTCGGGCAGTGTGGGCAGCGTGCCGCCCAGGTTGTACTTGCTCAGCCCCTCGCCCGTCAGCGTGCGCATCAGCGCCTCGGCCCGCGCCTTTTGATCCGGGCGCAGCACACGGCGCTGTTGGATCATCTTTTCCAGCCGGCTGGCGCGCGCAGGGTCGTAATAGATGCCCAAATCATCTGTCACCAGTGACAGCGGCGGCACCAGTTCCGCCCCCAACCCGCGCGAGCGCAAGAAGCCGTCTTCGACTTTGACGGCGGCCTCGTGCCCGACCTGGGCCTTACCGGCCCACACCATCCACGGACGGCCCGTGGCCCGCGCCTTGGCCGGATCATCCTCGAACACCATCGCCTTGTGGCGTCCAAAGACCGCCTGCAAAGGCTTGCGCTTCCACATCCGCATGCCGCTCGCGACCCAGCCCTGGTGATCTTCGCGCCAGGCGCGCGTGTCCGCGGCCAGCGCTTCCATCGCCGTCTCAAGGTCGCACAGCGCGTCGCGGTGCGGGTCGTACCAGGTGGGGTACAGCATCATCGTGGCCGCAAAAAGCTGTGCGCGTGTCAGTCGCCGCTGGCGTCGCTGCACCGGAAAGGCATCCTGCGTCAGCCCCCAACCGGCATAGAACGGCTGGCCGAAAACATGGGGCTTGTGGCCTGCCAGGATCGCCTCAAACCCTAGGCCGGACGACACCGTATAGACGGCAATGGCACCCTCCATCAACGTCCAGGGGCTGACCACGTCGTCAAACAGTTCGACCCTGTCATTCGCGTCCTCGGCTCCGAAATAGCCCGCGCGATAGCCTTGCACCGTCTCGGGGTGGGTTTTGATCAGGATGCGCGCGCCCGGGTGATCCTCTTGCGCGACAAACAGCATCTCGCGAAATCGGTTGCGATCCGCGCCCGACGCGGTGACCGACGCATCCCCGCGGGTCTGGTCGATGACCAGGACATAGCCCGGCTCTGGCACCGGCGCCGCCGGGTCAAAGGCGGTGTATTTGCTCAGATGCGCCTCGGCCATGCGGGCCATGGCACCGCGCGCGTGGTTCAGCAGCGCCGTGTCGTCCAGCGGATGCTCGGTCAGCAACACTTCCAGATCGGACCGCACGGACGGGTCAAAATGCACGCCACGTCTGTCGATCAGCAGCCCCAGCGGCGGCGCGCCCGCCCGTCCCGGAAAGAGTGAGCGCAAGAACGCGTCCTCGATTCGCACGACCGGCACCTGCCTGCGTGCGGCCGCCGCCAGCCCGCGATGCGCAGTGGGGGAATTGCCCCAGACGCCTACCTGATCCTCCGGGCCCGGACGCCCAAGGGAAACGCGGTACCCGGCCAGTTCCAAGATCCGGCGCACCCGGCGCTGCGTGATAAATCCGCCGTTGTAGACGTAAAGCCGCCGGGCCGTATCAGGCCCGGCGGTTGGTGCGTCTGGGGAGGTCACGCGCGGCCCTCCGCGCGTCAGTTGCCCGCGAGGCTGGTCAGCGAGTTCACCGATCCCAATGGGCCGGTCAAGGCCGAGATAATCTTGGTGAACTGGGTGTAGGGCGCTTCGGTGACGTAAATCGTGTCTGCGTCGCGGATCACAAAGTCACGCGCCTGGAACATGCCGTTGGGCTGGGTCAGGTCCAGCACATAGACCAAGCGTTGCGCGCCGATCAGGTCGTCGCGGCCCAGCACGATATTGGCCACCTCGGCCGGTTCGTTGCGGAACACGAAGATGCCGGTTGGGTCGGCTGTGGCCGATTGCAGGCCGCCGACCTGCGCGATGGCCTCAAGCGCGCTCAGGTTTTGCGATTCGAACGGGACGCGGGCCTGCCCGCCAGTGGCGCCCAGGGCGGTAAAGGCGCGCGTGTCTTCTTCGACCAGGATGCGGTCGCCGCCGCGCAGTGCGATGTCGAGTTCGGGGTGGTCATAGAGGTCTTGGAACCAGATGCGGCTGCGCATCTCGCCCCGGATCACGGTGACTTGGGCAATCGTCGGCTCGATAGTCACGCCGCCTGCGCGCGCCAACATGGTCGACAGTGTTCGCGTGGGCCGTTCGATGGCATAGACACCCTGACCGCCGACGGACCCGATCAGCGACACGGTCGCCCCGTCGCCCGCCACGCGGCGCACTTGTACCTGGGGGTCGGGCGTCTGGTCTTCGAGACGGGCGGTGATGATGCGGCGGATGGCGTCGGGTGAATTACCCGCCGCCCGGATGCGGCCCGCATAGGGCACAAAGATAAAGCCCGCGCCGTCCACCTGAACCTCATCCAGGATGGTGGAGTTCTGCGATTCGCCCGCCAGCAACCCATCATCGACGTTTTCCCAGATGGTCAGGCCCAGCACGTCGCCGGGCCGGATCGTGTCAGAGCCGACGAGGCCCGCATTTTTGAACGCGTCAGAGAACCCCAGTGTCGGGGTGACGGCGGTGGCCCGCGTCACCCGGTCGTTGACCGATACGATAAAGGCGTCGCCCTCTTGCTGGACCGAACCGGCAAAGATTTCACGTTTGTTGGGGCCGACCTGGGGCAGGCCGCAAGACGACAGCAGGCCCACAAGAGCCAAGAACGCGCCGATGCGCGTCCAGCGGAAGGGTGTGACGATCACTGCGCGGTCTCCTCGACCTGTTCTTGTTCTGCCTCAAGGCGCGGTTTGCCACGCCATTTGTTTTGGGTCGCGCCGGTTTTCCGGCGCTGATTTGTCGTCAAGGTACCGGAACGTCCGGGAAAAATCTAGCCATAGGGGTAGTGGTCGCTAGGTGACCAACCGCAACTGTTGCCGTGGCGCCGCGGTGCCCGAGGCAAGCGCGTCATAGGGGTCTTCGGGCGACAGCATCATGTCGACCACCTGCCGCAGCAACTGGCGCCGCCCGCGTGCGGAATAAAAGCCACCCGGCAGTTGGCTGGTTTCCAGCAAATAGCGCCGGTAGTCCTTGTAGGCGCGGTTGTCGGGGCGCGCGGCCCCGGCAAAGAAGGCTTGCAGGGGTTGATCGCTGACAAATTCCGGTTTGGCAAAGACGGCACGGCCAAAGACCTTGAGCGGGATGCCGCGCCACAGCACCTGTTGCGCGGCGGTGGAGTTGACCGTGACCGCACTGCGCGCGTCGTTCAGCAACTGCGCCAGCTTGCCGCCGCGCACGTAATGCACCCGGCCTTGCAGCCCGTGCGTGCGCATCAGGCTGCGGATGGTGCGGCGGATGGGCGTGCGCCCGTCTTCGAGCGGGTGCGCCTTGATCACCAGGTGGTGGTGGCCCGGCGCGCCTTTGGCAAACCCTTCGATCACAAGCTCCAGGAATTCGGTCATGGTCGCAAAGGGCGAATGCTGTTGAAAGCTGCTGTCATGTTCCAGCTGCAGCAGCGCCAGGTGGTATGGAAAGCCGCCATAGCGGATGCGCAGCGTGGCCTGCATCCGGTCCAGCGTGTGGATGGGCATCAGCAGCAACCGCTTGAGATACAGTTGAAATTCCTTGGCAACGGTCAGCGCGCGGTGGGGTTGGAAGTTGCGGTAATCGCCGTTCCGAAACATCACGAACCAGTGGTAAAGTGCGCCGTAGAACACGTGCTGGCGCATGTCGCCCCAGTGCCCCGGGGGCAGTGGGGCCTCCATATCCGACAGGGCCAGGGCCGCTTGCATCTGGGCCACGCTCATATCCATAAGGCGCGAATTGCCGTTGGTGCCGCCGCGTTCATAGGTGACCCAGTAGGGGCGCATGTACCCTTCTTCGAAGACATGCACGGTGATGCCGCGCCGCTTGGCCTCGGCCACTGCCTGGGCATGGATCGGGCGGACGTCGCCATAAAGGACGATGTCGGTGACGCCCTTGGCCTCTATCAACTGGGTAAAGGTCTGCGGCCAATCTGCGGCCTTGCCGCGAAAGGGGATATAGCTGCGCGGATGAAACCAAAACGCCCGGTCGCCCGCGTTAAAGCCCACGCGCCAGACGGTTGCGCCCGCGCGGCGCAGCATGGCGCCCAAGCGGTGGAAAAAGGGCCCATGCGGTCCCTGCAAGAAGAGGAACACGCGGGTTTTAGGAGCGTGCAGTGTCATCTGGTTCCTGATACGCGGCATCTATTGACCCATGATGAACACCCGACTGGGGCGGATTTATGACCTAGTCGGGGCGCCTGTGCAATGCTCTGTCCCCTTGCCCTTGGGGTGTTGCGCCGCTACCTCGGGCGGGACTGGCACGAGGATGGGTTTATGTTCACAGGCATCGTTACCGATATCGGCACCATCACGGACCTGACCCAAGAGGGCGATCTGCGCGCGCGCATTCAAACCGGCTATGACACCGCGGGCATCGACATGGGGGCCTCTATCGCGTCGGACGGGGTGTGCCTGACAGTCGTGGATTTGGGGGCCGATTGGTACGACGTGCAGATCAGCGCCGAGACGGTGTCGAAGACCAATGTCTCGGCCTGGGCCGTGGGCAAGCGGGTGAACCTGGAGCGTGCGCTGCGTGTGGGGGACGAGTTGGGCGGGCATATCGTGTCGGGCCACGTGGATGGGGTGGCCGAGGTGGTGTCTGTCGCGGATGAGGGCGACAGCACCCGCGTGCAGCTGCGCGCGCCGGAATACCTGGCCCGGTTTATTGCGCCCAAAGGCTCGGTTGCGCTCAATGGCACCTCGCTGACCGTGAACGAGGTGCAGGGCGCCGTCTTTGGCATCAACTTTATCCCGCATACCAAAGAGGTCACGACCTGGGGTGACGTGGCCGTGGGCGATGCGGTGAACCTGGAGATCGACACGCTTGCCCGCTATGTGGCGCGCTTGGCCGAGACGGCGTGATCCTGCGGACAGGCCGTTCGGCCTGACGACATGTTTGGGCTTATGTGGCGGCTGTGCTCGCAGTATGGGACGTGGCACTGCGTGGCGGATCGGCCCTTCGGGGAGGATTTTTTGGAACAGAGAAAGGGCGGGGCGGTGTGCGTATGGTGCGATCTGTCTGTGCGTGCTCTGGTCTTGGGGGGCGGGATCGCTTATGTCGCGGGCAGTGCTGCGACAGGTGACCTATGAGCTTTGAAACCCCCGGCCCGGTTGAGACGGACCTGGCCTCTGCCATCTCTCCGATTGAGGAGATCATTGACGCGGCGCGGCAGGGGCAGATGTTCATTCTGGTAGATCATGAGGATCGCGAAAATGAAGGCGATCTGGTGATCCCTGCGAATTTCGCGACACCTGCGGCGGTGAATTTCATGGCGACCCACGGGCGCGGATTGATCTGTGTCACCATGCCGGCCGAGCGGATCGACGCGCTGGGGTTGCCGATGATGGCGATGCACAATTCGTCGCGCCACGAGACCGCCTTTACCGTGTCCGTCGAGGCGCGTGAGGGGGTGAGCACCGGGATTTCCGCCGGGGATCGCGCCTTGACCATCGCGACTTTGGTCAACCCGCAGGCGACGCCTGCCGATTTGGCGACGCCGGGCCATGTCTTTCCGCTGCGGGCGCGCAAGGGCGGTGTTTTGGTGCGGGCAGGGCATACCGAGGCGGGCTGTGACGTGGCCCGCTTGGCCGGGCATTACCCCAGTTCCGTGATTTGCGAGATCATGAACGAGGATGGCAGCATGGCGCGGCTGCCTGACCTTTTGGGCTATGCCAAGCGGCATGGGCTGAAGATCGGGACCATCAGCGACCTGATCACCTATCGCCGCCGCCATGACAACCTGGTGGTCGAGACGGACCGGCGCATGGTGACCTCTCAGCACGGGGGCGACTGGTTGATGCGCATCTACACCGACCAGACCCACGGGGTGGAGCATGTGACCCTGGCCAAGGGCGATCTGAGCACCGATGCACCGGTGCTGGTGCGGACCCATGCGCTGACCGAGGTGACGGACATTCTGGGCCTGTCGGACAAACCCGTGGGCGAGTTGCCGCGCGCGATGGAGATCATCGCCGAAGAGGGCCGCGGTGTCGTGTGCCTGTTTCGCGAGCCGCGCAAGGCGCTGTTCACCGACGAAGAGGACGGGCCGCGCATCGTCAAGAATACTGGGCTTGGCGCGCAGATGCTGTCGAACATGGGCCTCAGCCGCTTGATCCTGCTGACCGACAGTCCGCGCACCACCTATATGGGCATCGACGCCTATGGCCTCGAAATCGTGGGCACGCGTCCCATTCTGGGAGAATAGATATGGCATCCATCGACCATCACGTCCTGGAACGGCCCAGCTTTGACGATCCGGTCAAGCTGTTGATTGTTGTGTCGCCCTATTACAAGCAGATTGCGGACAACCTTGTCGCGGGTGCCAAGGCTGAGATTGAGGCGGTGGGCGGCACCTGGGATCTGGTTGAGATGCCCGGTGCGCTGGAGATCCCAACCGCCATTGGCATTGCCGAGCGGCTGTCGAATTTCGATGGCTACGTGGCACTTGGTTGCGTGATCCGGGGCGAGACCACGCATTACGACACGGTGTGCAACGATTCGTCCCGTGCGCTGCAACTGCTGGGGCTGCAGGGGCTGTGCATCGGCAATGGCATCCTGACGGTCGAGAACACCGACCAGGCCGTGGTGCGCGCCGATCCTGCGAGCCAGAATAAAGGGGGCGGGGCGGCGGCTGCGGCCTTGCACCTGATCGCGCTCAGCCGTAAGTGGGGCCGCTCCAGCAAGGGGGTTGGGTTCAAACCGGCCTCTGAATATCAGCTGGCGGGCAAGACAGGACCTGCGACCGCATGACGACCCTTTCGGGCAACCAGAAACGCAAGATGCGCACTGCTGCGCGGCTTTATGCCGTGCAGGCCCTGTTCCAGATGGAGCAGACGGCTCAGACCGTCGACCAGATCAAGGTCGAGTTCATGGACCACCGCTTTGGCGCGTCTTACGAAGGCGACGAGATGGCCGAGGGCGACCCAGATCATTTTGCGCGCGTCATGGATGACGCGGTGAACTATCAGGCGCCGATTGACCAAATGACCGACCGGGCGCTGGTGGCCAAATGGCCGATCGCGCGCATCGACCCGACCCTGCGCGCGCTGTTTCGTGCGGCGGGAGCAGAGTTTCGCGATGCGGGTACGCCGCCCAAGGTGGTGATCGTGGAATATGTCGAGGTGGCGCGGGCATTCTTCCCTGAAGGAAAAGAGCCGAAATTCGTCAACGCCGTACTTGACCATATGGCACGCGAGGCGCGGCCCGAGGCGTTTTAGCGCCGACCGGTTGACCCTCGCACCACCAGGTTCGACGGCAGGTTGATGGCATCCGGCCGTGTCCCATCGTTTATCCAGGCGCGCAAGGCGCGCGCGGTCAGGCGCCCCATATCGTCCAAGGGTAGGCGCACGCTGGTCAGCGGCGGCGATGTGGTGCGCGAGGCGGGCAAGTCTTCCATCCCGATCACCGACATCGCGTCGGGCACTGTCACGCCCATCGATTGCAGGCCAAACAGCGCGCCCAATGCCAGCACGTCAGAGGCGCAGAGCAGCGCCGTAACCCCTACGCCCTGGGCCACGATCTCTTGCGCGCAGGCCGCCGCCGCCTCATAGCGCATCTCTTTTTCACAATACACGGTGCCGTCGGGCGCGTGGCGCCTTAACGCCTCGACCCGTGCCAGGGTGCGGTCGTTGGTGTCGAGCGGCCCGTGGATCACGGCGATCTTTTGATGCCCCAACTTGGTCAGGTGGTCGAGTGCCAAACGGGCGATGGCCGCGTTGTCATAGCCGATTGTCGGCAAATCGTGGGCAGGCGCGAAATAGGAGGTCGCGATGACAGGCAAGGCCCTGCGCTGGACGCTGCGTTCGAAGGCCGGGCTATGGGTGATGCCCGACACGATCAGGCCGTCGATGCCGAGGTTCATCAGGTCTTCGGCGCGTTTGGCCTCCAAATCCGCATCACCGGCGGTTGTCGCCACCACGAGGGACAGACCGCACAACGCCAGTTCTTCCTCCAGCGCGTGCAGGTAACGGGCGAAAATGGCGTGATCCAGCGTGGGCACCAGAGCGCCGATCATATTGGTGCGGCCCGTGTTGATCGCGCGGGCCGATGGGCTGGGCACAAAGTTCAGTGCATCGACCGATGCCTCGACTTTCTCGCGCGTCTGGGCCGACACCTTGCTGGTGCCGTTCAGCACCCGCGACACCGTTGCAACCGACACGCCCGCATGGCGGGCCACCTCGCGCATGTTGCTTTTAAGTTTTAGGCGTTGCTGGGTCATATCGCCAGCTTCGGGCGTATCGAAATCGAAACGTGTAACAACCCCTGAAAGTGGTCCACCCACTAGGATACGAATATCCCGTTTTCCGGAGGACCAAAGACTGGCTGGAAAGCGAGAGAAGCCCAAAGACGTGGTGTCGGAGCCGCGGCCGGTTAAGGTGCTGCGGGGCCAAGGAATGACGCTGGACAAGTTTATCCTGACCGAGACCGCATGGGGAAACCTCTGAGCTTTTACGGTCGCCGTCGGTGCATCGATCACATGCGGCAGCCGCTTGGCGTATCCGAGCGTGGTGCCTGCCGCACATTGGGGCAGCGCCGATCCACGCAGCGCAAGGTTCCGACCGGCCGAACGGACGAGGAGCAGCTGACCGAGGATATCATCGAGCTTGCCCGAGGGTATGAGCGCTACGGATATCGCATGGTCACGGAGCTGTTCAACAATTCAGGCTGGTATGTGAACCACAAGCCAGTGGAACGGATTTGGCGATGTGAAGGGCTGAAGTTCCCGCGGAAGCAAACCAACGAAGGGCGACTCTGGCTAAATCACGGTTCCTGCGTCTGGCTCCGGCGGAGCGCCCCAACCATGTTTGGCCTTGTGACTTCGTCCAAGACCGGCTTCGCGACGGGCGGATCCATCGAAACCTCAACATTATCAACGAGTTTAACAAGGTCGCGCTAATGCCTCGTGTTGATCGCAAGCTTATTTCCATTGATGTCGTGGCTGCTCTGACAGACCTGTTCATCCTGCGCGGTCCGCCAGAGTTCATCAGATCGGACAACGGATCAGAATTTATCGCCCAAAAGGTCTGCGACTGGATCGGCGCAGTCAACGCCAAAACGGCGAACATCAAACCCGGGTCACCCTGGAAGAACGGCTCCTGTGAAAGCTTAAACGCACGCTTCAGATACCAGTTGCAGAACGGTGAAATCTTTCACTCTATGAGAGAGGGCTGAATCCTAATCGATCGGTGGCGCATCCATTACAACACAGTCCGGACGGACACTGTTCTCGCCTACAGACCGCGCGCGCCAGTAAGCACCGTTGCGATAGACGAAAGACCCACGATGCACTAGCGCGTAAATCGGACCACCCGAGTGGGGCACGCCTGATGCGTTGGATGCCATCAGCGACCGCACCGCCGAACAAAACAGCGCCCGCAGTGCTGCCCGTAGCGAGGCGCGCGATTTGGGCCGCAGTGCGGACCTGGTTGAGGAATACCGCCAGATCACCGCGCGCGACCGCTTCGACTGCTTCTTTATCGACGACTTCCCAACACTTGCCCGGCTCGACCCGCCAGAGGATGTGACCTATCGCCGGGTGACGGATGACATGGGCAATTCCGAAGTGGTGGCGCAGGTCAAGCCGCCCGTGGAAGGGCGCAAGGTCACGATGTTCACCTATTCGGCCGAAAGCATCGACATCTCGATCAACTGGCTGCGGGCGTCCTTTGCCGGCGCTTTTGACGCGATGACGAACGTGCTGCGCCAATCGCTGATCCGGGTCGAGGTCGCGTTTATGCAGACGCCGTGGCCAGTGGTGGCGTTCCTCTTTATCGCGCTCAGTTGGGCCTATACCGGGACGGGGACAACCATATTCGTGGCCTCTTCGCTTGGGTTTTTGGCCTTGTTCGAGCTGTGGCAGATCGCGATGCAGACGATGGCGCTGGTGGTCGTCTCGACCGGGGTCTGTGTCCTTGTGGGCCTGCCGATTGGGATATGGATGGCCAAGAACAAGGTCGCGCGGGTCATCACAGAACCCATACTTGATGTGATGCAGACGATCCCATCGCTCAGCTATCTTGTGCCAGCGGTTGCCTTTTTCGGTATCTCGCAGCCGCCCGCGGTGCTGGCCACGGTGATCTTTGCGATGCCGCCGATGATCAAGCTGACAGCGCTGGGCATCCGGCAGGTACCCGAAAGCACCAAGGAGGCGGCGTTGGCCTTTGGAGCGTCGGAACGGCAGTTGCTCCGCAAGGTCGAACTGCCCATGGCGGTGCCGTCGATCATGGCGGGGCTGAACCAGACGATCATGCTGGCGCTGTCGATGGCGACGATCTCGGCCTTTATCGGGGCCGAAGGGCTGGGCGCCATCGTGACCGCGTCGCTGGGGGATGCGCAGGCGGGCAAGGGCCTGCTTGCCGGGATCGCCATCGCGCTGGTGGCGATGATGATCGATCGCATCCTGCGCGGCATCCGCGACAGCTTTAGCCGCATCTAAACCACGCAATACACAACAGAAATCAACACGGGAGAAACCAAATGAAACTGTTGACCACCACCTCGACCATCGCCGCCCTGGCGCTGACCGCATCTGCCGCTACGGCGCAGGAAAAAGTCACGTTCTCCGACCTCAGCTGGAACGGGGCGCAGGCGATTGGGCATGTGCTGAGCGCTGTGATCGAGGAAGAGATGGGGGGCGATGCCGAGATCTTGTCGGGCATGAACCAGGCCGCAGTGATCATGGCGGGCATGGACAAGGGCGACGGGTCCATCGACGTCTTTACCGACATGTGGATGCCGAACCAGCAGGCACTGTGGGACGAGTATATCGAGGGCAACCAGACCGTCGCCACCAACAGCCCCTACAAGGGCACCTCGAACATCTATGTGCCCAGCTATATGACCGACACCGTCAGCAGCATCGAAGACCTGCGCAACCCCGAAGTGGCGGCGATGTTCGACACCGACGGCAACGGCAAGGGCGAATATTGGGCTGGTGACGTCACCTGGGCCTCGACCAAGCGCTGGCAGATCAAGTTCAAATCCTACGGCCTCGACGGTCTGTGGGAGCCGAACATCGTCTCTGCCGACACGTTCAAGGCGGGGCTGGAAGCAGCGTATACGGCTGAAAAGCCGCAGCTTTTCTACTATTGGACGCCCGAGGCCATTCACGTCAAATACGACCTGACTGTCGTGGAAGAACCCGCCCGGTCGGACGGTTGCGAGGACGTGAACCTGGATGCCGAGGACTGGCTGGAAGTGTCCGAGTTCAACTGCGTGATCGCGTCGAACGACATCTTTGTCGCCTATTCCAAGTCCCTGGAAGAGCGCAATCCGGCAGTCGCCACTATGCTGTCGAACGTGCAGTTCACGGGCGCGGAAATCAACGGCTGGATCGTCGAGATGTTCGAGAACAAGCGTGACCCGCGTGAGGTGGCCGAGGACTGGATCGCCGATAACAAAGAGACGGTGCAAGGCTGGATCAACGGCTGATCCACGCGCCATTCGATACGATTTTCTGTGTCGCGCCCGGCGGGTGCGGCACAGGTTTTGACCCTGCCTGGCGATGTCTGCAAAACGTCGGGCTTTTGTACCGACACTTAGCAGACCGCGTTCCCCCCAAGACCAGAGCTCCCGGACGGGCCTAATGCGGATCGGACATGGCCGAGGTGTGCGTGCGCATGTGCGCCTTGAACGCGGCCATCAGTTTGGTGTCGGTGCGGTCGGTGATGTGCATCATCGCGATGGTCTGGTTCGAGCTGGGCAGGCGGATCGGCAGGACGGCCAGGCTGTCGTCCAGGCCTGGACGGACGGCGTAACGTGGCAGCACGGTCAGGAAATCGGTCCGGCGCACCAGTTCCAAAACCGCCCCGGCAGATTCGCTTTGAAAAGCGAACCGCAGGTCGCGCACGCCGATCAGGCGCAGGGCGGTTTCCATGTCGTGGCGCAGGCGGCTGCGATCTGAATGACCGACCCAGGTCACGCCGGCCAGATCCCGGGCCGTGATGGGCGTTGCCAGCAGCGGATGGCCCTGACGGGCAACGACGACATTGTCGTCCTCAAAAAGCGGCTCGAACGAGATGTCGAGCAGGCCGGGATCGACGGATTTGGCAGGGCCGATGATGATGTCGATCTGGTTTTGAAACAATCGCTGGTGCAGGCCGGGGAAATAGTCGGGCACCAGGTTCACCCGGATCGACGGACGGGCGGCGAGAAAGGTCGATATCGCCTCGGACACCAGGCGTTCGCAGATGAACGGCGGCGCGCCGATTTGCAGCGCGCCCACCACGCCGCGGCGGCCATCATCCACCAGGTCCACGGCGCGTTCGCGGGCGACCCGGATGGCGCGCCCTTGGTTGGCCAGTTCCAACCCCAGCGCTGTGGGCTGCAGCGGGCGCCGGTTGGGTTCGAACAGGGCCGCGTCGATCCGGCTTTCTAATGTGCGGATCATGCGGCTAAGCGCGGGTTGCGAGGTGCCGATTTGAGTGGCCGCGCGCTGCAACGTCCCGGCATCCAGGATGATCGAGATCTGTTCGAGGTGGCGCGGGTCGATAATCATATCAAGAACGCATGTTACATTATCCACGTATTATTGGACTGATATGTAAATGCCGTCAATCATCCCTGAAATCACACAGGTTTTTGGGAGGAACCTATGACATTGAAAACGCTCGCCACTGGCGTGACGGCCACGCTTGCCCTGTCGACCATCGGGTCGATGGCCACGGCCAAGACCCGCATCATCGTCAACTGCTTTTGGCCGCCGCAGCATTTCGTCTGCCAAGAGGTGCTGCCCGGCTGGTTGGATGCCGTCGAAGAGGTGACCGAGGGCCGTGTCGTGGGCAACATCCCGCCCAAATCCGTGGCACCGCCGCCCGAGCAGTTGGCGTCGGTCGAAAAGGGGATTGTCGATGCGTCGATCCAGTTCAACGGGCTGATCGCCAACCGCGTCAACGGCGCGCTGACCGCGATGCAGCCGTTTTCCGGCAGTTCCAACGGCGTTGCGATGACCCAAGCCGCGTGGGAAACGCGCGAACAGTTTTACCCGGATGAATTCGACACCGTCGAGCTGTTGTCGCAATGGGTGATCACGCCGGGGCAGCTCTATTCCAACACGGACAGCCCGATCGTGACGGTGGATGACTTCAAGTCGCGCAAGATGTGGGCGCTGCCCGGGCCGCTGGCCAATATGGCCAAAGCGATTGGGGCCGCGGTCGTGGCCACCCCGGCGGTGAAGTCGAACGAGGTGATTTCCAACGGCGTGGTAGACAGCCATATGGGCCTGGGCGGCGATGCGATCCAGGCGTTTCAGATCATCCCCTATACCAAGTCGATGACCCAGTTTTCGACCCCGGTTTACAGCACTTCGTTTTCCTTTGTGATGAACAAGGACAAGTGGGCCGAAATCTCGGCCGAGGATCAGGCGGCGATCCGGGCGCTGTCGCAGGACCAGATCGGCATGTTTGCCGCGGGCCTGTGGGACAGCACCAGCGCGGGTGTCTACGCCAAGTTTGACGAGCTGGGCATTGCCCTGCACGCGGCGGACCCTGCGTTGGAGCAGACCTTGGTCGATGCGGCCGGCCCGATCACGGCCGCCTGGAAGGCCAAGGCAAGCGAGGCGGGCATTGATGCAGACGCGGCGCTGTCGTTCTATCGTCAGCGCGTCCAAGAGCTGTCGCAATGAGCCAGGCGCCCCGCGCAACGCAGGGCGCTGTTCGCACCATCCTGGCACGGGCCATTGCCACGCTCGAGACGATTTCCTGCGTGGTGATCTTTGCCATGATGGTGCTGACCTTTGTCGATGTGATTGGCCGCTATGCGTTTCACAAGCCGATCTTTGGCGGGACCGAGATTATCGCGGCCCTGCTGGCGCTGACGATCTTTTCGGGCCTTGGCGTGATCAACGCGCGGGACGAACACATCACGGTCGAGCTGTTCGAGGGGCCGTTTCGACGGCTGTTGTCGCCGCTCGTCTATGAGGTTGCGATCCAGGTGTTTTCCGTATTTGCCATGACGCTGCTGGCGGTGGTGCTGTTTGAGCATGCGCTGGAGAGCTATCACCAGGAAAAGCTGACCGAGGTTTTGGAGATGCCGACATATTATGTGTCGGGCACAGTCGCCGTCTTTGCCGTGATCAGCCTGCTGTCGCAGGTGACGGGGGTCGCGCTGAAGATCCTTGATCTGGCGTCGGGCCGGGTGCGGGCGGACCTATGACACCGGCGCTGATCGGCTTTGCCATCCTTCTGGCCTTGTGCTTTTTCGGGTTCCGCGTCGGCTTTGCCACGTTGATCGTAGGCTTTGTCGGCTTCGCGATGCAGCGGGGGTGGTCGCCGTCGCTGGCGATGGTGGCCCAGCAGGTGACCGAGGACGCGCAAAACTATAACCTATCGGTGATCCCGCTGTTCATCCTGATGGGCGTGTTCATCTATCGGTCGAACATCAGTGCGGATCTGTATGACGCGGCCTATGCGGCGTTGGGCCGGTTCAAGGGCGGTTTGGCGCTGGCCACGGTGCTGGCCTGCGGCGGGTTTTCCGCCGTGTGCGGGTCGACACTGGCCACGGCGGCAACCATGTCGAAGGTCGCGATGCCGCAGATGAAGGCCTATAACTACTCCGACAAGCTGGCCGCGGGCACGATTGCGGCGGGCGGCACGCTGGGCATCATGATCCCGCCATCGGTGCCGTTGGTGATCTATGGCATCATCGCCGAGCAGGACATTGGGCTGCTGTTTATCGCGGGCATTTTGCCAGGCCTTCTACTGGTTCTGCTTTTCCTGCTGGCCGTTGCCGTCATGGTCCGCCTGGACCCCGACGCCGCCCCAGAAGCGGCCGCGCTGGATGCGGCGCGCAAGCGGGCGGCGGTGCGGGGGACGCTGCCGGTCTTGTTCCTGTTTGTGCTGGTGCTGGGCGGGATTTACGGCGGTATCTTTACCCCCACCGAGGCGTCGGGGATCGGTGCCACGGGGGCGGCGGTGATCGCGGCGCTGCGGGGGCACCTGCGCCGCTGGGTCGAGTGGCGCGACTGTCTGGTCGAGGCGGCGATGACCACGGCCAAGATCTTTATTGTGCTCTTTGGCGCCGTCGTGTTCACCCAGTTCATCAACCTGTCGGGCATGCCCTATGACCTGCTGGATGCGGTGGATGCGTGGAACCTGGATGGCCCGCAACTGGTGATCTTTATCTGCCTGATTGCGCTGCTGATGGGCATGGTGTTCGAAAGCATCGGCATCATTGTGCTGCTGGTGCCGGTCTTTCTGCCCGCGCTCTACGCGCTGGATGTCGATATGATTTGGTTCGGCATCATCGTCGTTCTAGTGACCGAGATCGGGCTGATCACGCCGCCCATTGGCATGAACGTCTTTGTCGTCAAATCGGTGCTGCCGGATGTGCGGCTGGCCGATATCTTTCGCGGTGTCGGCTTCTACATCGTGGCGCTGGGCCTGGCGCTGATTGCGGTCTATTCGGTGCCGGGCATCGCCACCTTCCTTCCCTCCATCGCGCGGTAGAGACTATGGCCGAGATCAAGAACATCCTTTTCATCATGGCTGACCAACTGCGCTGGGATTACCTGTCCTGCTATGGCCACCCACACCTGCACACGCCGCATATCGACAAGCTGGCCGCACGGGGTGTGCGATTTGACCGGGCCTATGTGCAATCGCCGGTCTGTGGGCCGTCGCGGGCGTCCTATTATACGGGTCGCACCGTCTTTAGCCACGGCGCCACCTGGAACCACGTGCCGCTGCCGATCGGAGAGTTGACCTTGGGCGATTACCTGCGGCCCAACGGCACCACCACGGCGGTGGTGGGCAAGACGCATATGGTTGCCGACAAAGAGGGCATGGCGCGCCTGGGTCTGAACGAGAGCACGGATATCGGATGCCTGATCAGCCAGCCGGGTTTTGACCCCTACGAGCGGGACGACGGGCTGCACCCCAATGCGGGTCTGGCCAAGCGGGGCGGTAAGCTGCGCTATAACGACTGGCTGCGCGAGAAGGGGTATGCGGGCGACAACCCGTGGAACGACTATGCCAATGCGGGCGAGGGCCCGGATGGCGCGGTGCTGTCGGGTTGGTATCTGCAGAACTCGAACCTGCCCGCGCGGGTGGCCGAAGCGCATTCCGAGACCGCCTATATGACCATGCGCGCGCGCCAGTTTATCGAGGACATGGACGACGCCCCCTGGCTGTGCCACCTGAGCTACATCAAGCCGCACTGGCCCTATATCGCCCCTGCCCCCTATCACGACATGTACGGGCCCGGCACGTTTACGCCCGTCCACCGCAGCCCGGTCGAGCGGGAGGACCCCAACCCGGTCTTTGACGCCTTTATGTCCATGACGGTGAGCGAGACGTTTTCGCAACAAGGCGTGCGCGAGACGGTGCTGCCCGCCTATATGGGCCTGATCAAGCAGATCGACGACCATCTGGGCACGCTATTTGACTGGTTGGAAGAGACCGGCAAGCGGGACGAGACGATGATCGTCGTCACCTCGGACCATGGGGATTACCTGGGCGATCACTGGATGGGTGAAAAAGAGCTGTTTCACGAGGCGTCGGTGCGCGTGCCGCTGATCATCTATGACCCGCGCCCAGAGGCGGATGCCACGCGCGGCACGGCGTCCGACGCCTTTGTCGAGGCGATTGATCTGGTGCCGACCTTTATCGAGGCCACGGGCGCGCCGCCCTGTCCCCACCGGTTGGAGGGGCGGTCGCTGATGCCGCTGTTGCGCGGTGAGACGCCCGAGGACTGGCGCGATGCGGTGTTTTCCGAGATCGACTATGGCTTTTACGCCGCGCGCGAGACGCTGGGCGTGGGGCCGTCGGACGCGCGGGGCTATATGATCCGCACGGAGGACTGGAAATACGTGCATTTCAAAGGCTATCCGCCGCAACTATTCGATCTGGTGGCGGACCCGGATGAGTTCACCGATCTGGGCCGCGACCCCGGCCACGAGGCCACGCGCGCGCGGCTGCACCGGATGCTGACCGACCGCCTGATCGACCGCAAGAACCGCGTGGCCATGACCGACGAGACGGTGCTGTCGATGCGCGCGGGCGAGAGTTCGAGCGGGATCATTATCGGCGTGTGGGAACCGCGCGCCGAGGCCTAGCTATCGGCGGGGGCTGCGTGAGCCGCGGGTGTCTGCCTGCGGAAGATGCGGCACAGTGCGACGTAGAAGACCGGGGTGAAGAAGAGCCCCAGGAAGGTCACGCCGGACATCCCGAAGAAGACGGCAGTGCCAAGCGCCTGGCGCATCTCGGCCCCGGGCCCTGTGGACAGCATCAGCGGCAAAACCCCAAGGATAAAGGCAAATGCCGTCATCAGGATGGGCCGCAGGCGCAGGCGGCTGGCCTCGATCGCGGCCTCGATGATCGACAGGCCGCGGTCCTCTTGCGCCTGTTTGGCGAATTCCACGATCAGGATCGCGTTTTTGGCGGCAAGCCCCACCAGCACGATCAGTCCGACCTGGGTTAGGATATTGTTGTCCATCCCCCGCAGCATCACGCCCGCAAGGGCGCCCAGCACCGCAAGCGGCACGATCAGGATGATCGCCATGGGCAGTACCCAGCTTTCGTACAGGGCCGCCAGAAAGAGGAAGGCGAAGAGGATCGAGAAGGCAAAGATGAGGGTGGCGGTGTTGCCCTGGTTGCGTTCTTGCAGCGCCAGTTCGGTCCATTCGAAATCGATGCCGGGCGGGATGAGCGAGGCCGCCAGTTCCTCCATCGCGATGAGGGCGTCGCCGGTGGACACGCCCGGTGCGGCAGAGCCCTGGACCGGGACCGACACCTGCTGGTTATAGCGCTGCACCAGCGCAGGCCCGGCAGTTTCGACGATGGACACAAGCGTGCCCAATGGCACAAGTGCGCCGGTGGCGGTTTGCACGCGCAGGGCAGAGATATCCGCCTCGGCCACGCGAAACTGTTCGTCGGCCTGGGCGCGGACCTGAAAGAGGCGGCCAAAGGCGTTGAAGTCGTTCACGTAGGCCGAGCCGAGGTTGATCGACAGCGTTTCAAAGATGTTGCCGATGGGCACGTTCAGCATCTGCGCGCGCACGCGGTCAATCTCGAGATAGATTTGGGGCGAACTGGCCGAGAAGGTGGTGAACACGCCCTGGACTTGGTCGCTGCTGCCTGCCGCACCCATGATCGCATAGGCGCTGCCCAGGACGCGGTTCATATCCGCGCTTTCGTTTTCGCGCAGTTGCAATTTGAATCCGCCGCCTGTGCCCACGCCGCGCACGGCGGGTGGGGCGATGGCGATGATGAACGCCTCGCGGATCTGTTGCATCCGGCCAAAAAGCTGGCCGACAATGGCGCCCGCGTTCAGGCCGCTTTCGCCGCGGGTTTCGAAATCTTCGAAGGTGGTAAAGATCACGCCCTGGTTGCTGGCATTGGTGAAGGTGGCGCCGGAGAAGCCTGCGAAGGCCACCGCGTTGGTGACGCCGGGGGTGTCGAGCGCGATCTCGGTCGCCTGGCGGATCACGGCGTCGGTGCGGTCAAGCGATGTGCCGTCGGGCAGTTGCACCACGACGATGGCATAGCCTTGGTCGGCGTCGGGGATAAAGCCCGTCGGCACCCGGTCGTTCAGCCACCAGGTCGCGCCTAAGAGCCCGGCAAAGACCACGAAACACAGCGCCAGCATCCCGGTCGAGCTGACCAGCCCGCGCACGGTAGCGGCGTACCAGCCGGTGAGCGCGTCAAAGCCGCGGTTAAAGCCATCGGCAAGGGCCGACAGGACGGGAATGCGGCGGGGCGTGGCGCTGCCGGGTTTGAGGATGCTGGCCGCGATGGCGGGCGAGAGGCTAAGCGAGTTGATTGTCGAGATCACCGTCGCGACCGAGATGGTGACGGCGAATTGCCGGTAGAACTGGCCGGTGATGCCGGGCACGAGGGCGGCGGGCACAAAGACGGCGATCAGCACGAGGGTGGTGCCGATGATCGCGCTTTGCACCTCGTCCATGGTGCGGGCAGAGGCGTCGCGCGGCGACATGCCGTCGGCGATGTTGCGTTCGACGTTTTCGACCACGACGATGGCGTCGTCGACCACGATGCCGATGGCCAGGATCAGGCCAAAAAGCGTGAGCAGGTTGAGCGTGTATCCCAGCGCCAGCATCACCGCAAAGGTGCCGATCAGCGATACCGGGATCGCCAGCAGCGGGATGATGGCGGTGCGCCAGCTTTGCAGGAAGACGAGGATCACGACGACAACCAGCAGCACCGCCTCGAAAAGGGTCTGGTAGACGGCGTTGACCGAGGCCGCGATAAATTCGGTCGGGTTGTAGACGACGCGGTATTCCAGGCCGGGGGGGAAATCCTCGGCCAGGGTGTCCATGGTGTCGATGATCTCTTGGGCCGAGGCAAGCGCGTTGGAGCCGGGGCGCTGGAAGATGCCCAGGGCCACGGCGGGTTTGTTGTCGAGATAGGAGTTAGTGGTATAGGACCGCGCGCCGATCTCGACCCGGGCTACATCGCGCACGCGCACGACGCGGCCTGCGTCGGACGCCTTGACGATGACGCGGCCAAATTCGCGGGGGCTTTCCAGCCGCCCTTGGGTCGTGATTGTGACCTGAAAGGCGCTGCCCGAGTTGTTGGGCGGGGCACCAAGCGAGCCGCCCGAGACCTGCACGTTCTGTTCGCGCAGCGCGTCGACCACGTCGCCCGCCGTCAGGCCCAGCGAGGCAAGCTTGTCCGGGTCAAGCCAGACACGGGCGGAAAACTCGCGCTCGCCAAAGATCTGCAGATCGCCCACACCGTCCAGCCGCACTAGCCGGTCGCGCACCCGGGCGCGGGCGTAATTCGACACGTAGAGCTGATCAAAGGTTTCGTCGGGCGACAGCATGTGGACGACCATCATCAGGTCGGGCGAGGATTTGGTGGTCGTCACCCCCAGCGCGCGCACCTCTTGCGGCAGGCGCGGCTCGGCGATCGCAACGCGGTTTTGCACCAGTACTTGCGCGGAATCGAGGTCGGTGCCCAGTTCGAAGGTGATTGTCAGGCTCATCGCGCCGTCGGCTGTCGAATAGGATGACAGGTACAGCATGTTCTCGACGCCGTTGATCTCTTGTTCGAGCGGGGTGGCGACGGTGGCGGCGATGGTTTCGGCGTCCGCACCGGGATAGCTGGCGCGCACCACGATCGAGGGGGGTGCAATCTCGGGGTATTGTTCGATGGGCAGCAGGTCGAAGGACAGCATGCCGACGATGGTGGTGATCACTGCCACGACGATGGCAAAGATCGGGCGGGTCACAAAAAAGCGGCCCATCCTAGTTTTCCGCGACGGGGGGCAGTTCGACCAGTTCGGGCGTCACGACGCTGCCCGGGCGGGCGCGAATGATGCCTTCGATGACGATGACCTCGGTCCCATCAAGGCCGCTGCGCACCACGCGGTAGCCGTCGATGCGGGGGCCGGGCCGGATCGGGATGGGGGTTACGTTGCCCGCGTCATCCACCGACATCACCAGGCGGCGGTTTTGGTCCGCCACCACGGCGGCGTCGGGGATCAAGATCCCCTCATAGGGCAGCGAGCCGGGCACGTTCACGCGCCCAAAGAGGCCGGGCGTCAGCACCTCGTCCGGGTTGTCGAGGATGGCGCGCACGCGCATCGTGCCGGTTTCGCGGTCGATCCGGTTTTCCGAGAAATCCAGTACGCCGGTAATGGGTGCCACACTGTTGTCGGAAAGCGACACCTTGACCTCTAGCCGGCCTGCGCCCTCTTGCAGCGATGCGCCGCGGGTGCGGGCGTCGCGGGCGTAGGCCAGGAAATAACGTTCGTCGATGTCGAAGTAGAAATAGATCGGGTCCGAGGACACGATAGAGGTGAGGACCGTGTCGTTGGCGGCCACGAGGTTGCCGGGATCGACCTGCGCCCGGTCGATGCGGCCCGACATCGGTGCGGTGATGCGGGAATATTCCATGTCGAGTTCGGCCAGCTCAAGTGCTGCGCGGGCTTGTTCGCGCGCCCCTTGGGCGGCGAGGTAGGCCTCGCGCCGTTCGTCCACCAGGCTTTGCGGGATTGTCCCATTGGAAATCAGCGCCTCGGCGCGTTCCAGTTGATCCTCGGCAAAGTCATAGCTGGCTTGGGCCACGTCGATCTGCGCCTGGGCCTGCCGCAGCGCGGTTTGAAACTGGCGCTGGTCGATGGAAAACAGCAGCTGCCCCTCTTCGACACGGGCGCCGTCGGTAAAGTGCACCTCTTCCAGATAGCCCGACACGCGCGCGCGCAGCACGACCTCTGCCCGCGCCTCGAACCGGCCCACAAATTCGTCGTCTTCGACAATTGTTTTGACGACGGGCGTGGCCACGGTGACCGGTGGCGGGCCGTTTTGGGCGGAAACGAGGCTGGCGGCGAGGGTCGTGGCCACTAGGACGGCGGCAAGAAGGGGCTGTTGCATGTGCACCGCGCTTTGATTTCACAGGGGTCTTTGCGGCCCGGAGTCTAAGGGTGAAAGTGTCACGGTCAAGTGACAATCATATGTCAACTTGAATTGACACATTGGCTGCGGCGCAAGGGCCGCGTGCCAAGTGGCAGCCGCCCGCAGCCGGTTGCGGGGCTGGACGCGGCCCGGCCCCTAAGGCACAGTGCATCACGCGCCGCCGGGGCATGAACCTGCGCGGCAGGACCAGAACGACGGCCGTGGGAGGCAAGGCAGGGATGGCAGGACAGGGCGGGTATATCGCGCGCGACCGGGCGTGGCAGCCGGATGCGTTGACACCGTCCTACAAGACCAGTGTCAAACGCGCCCCGCATGCGGCGCCCTTATCCTTTCCATCGACCTTGAGCGAAGAGACCGCGCCGGTGTTCGGCCATGGCCTGTTGGGTCCACTGGACGGTGACCTGATCCACAACTTTGCCGCCGACGGGCAAAGCGCGATCGGCCCGCGCATCATCGTGCATGGCCGGGTGTTGGACGAGATTGGCCGCCCGGTGCCCGGTGCGCTGCTCGAGGTGTGGCAGGCCAATGCGGGCGGACGGTACCGGCATGTGAAAGAGGGCTATATCGCGCCCCTTGATCCAAACTTTGGCGGCTGTGGCCGGGTGATCACCGGCGCGGATGGGGCGTACGAATTTCGCACTGTGCAGCCCGGGCCCTATCCCTGGCCCAACGGGGTGAACGACTGGCGGCCTGCGCATATTCACTTTTCAGTGTTCGGCCACGGCTTTGCCCAGCGATTGATCACGCAGATGTATTTTGAGGGCGATCCGTTGATCCCGCTGTGCCCCATTGTGGGGGTGCTGAAGAGCCAAGAGGCGGTGGAGGCGTTGACCGCACCCCTGGACATGCACCGGACGGTGCCGATGGACAGCCGGGCCTACAAGTTCGACATCGTGCTGCGCGGGCGGCGGCAGACCTATTTCGAGAACCGGGTGGAGGGGATGTGATGCCGCAGCCGCTGGCATATCTGCGCGAAAGTCCCAGCCAGACGGCGGGACCATACGTGCATATCGGCTGCACCCCGGCGCAATGCGGCATTGACGTGTATCCGCATGATCTGGGCGCGGTGATGAAGACCGGGCCGGTCCAGGGCCAAGAGATCACGCTGACCGGCACGGTCTATGATGGCACGGGCACGCCCCTGCGCGACGCGCTGGTCGAGATTTGGCAGGCGGATGCGGCGGGGCTTTACCCGTCGGCCAATGAGGCGCGGGGGGCGGCGGACCCCAACTTTACCGGCTGGGGCCGGTCGGCGGGCGATGCAGAGACCGGCGCCTTTGTCTTTGACACGGTCAAGCCGGGGCAGGTGCCGTACCGCGACGGGCGGATGCAGGCGCCACATATCACCCTATGGATCGTGGCGCGGGGCATCAACCTGGGCCTGCACACGCGCGCCTATTTCGCGGATGAGGCGGCGGCGAATGCGGTCGACCCGATCCTGACCCGGATCGAGCATCAGAACCGCCTGCCCACCCTGCTGGCCGAGGCGACGGGGCCAGGCACCTACCGGTTCGACGTGCACCTGCAAGGGCCGCACGAGACGATCTTTTTCGACATCTGAGGGAGCATATGGGACAGCCCTGCATCATCTGCGTTGCGATCACGGGATCGCTGCCCACCAAGGCAAACAACCCCGCGGTGCCGATCACGGTGGCCGAGCAGGTGGAGAGCACGCAGGCCGCGTTCGAGGCGGGCGCCAGCATTTGCCACGCCCATGTGCGCAACGACGACCAGACGCCATCCAGCGACCCCGACAGGTTTGCCGCCCTCAAGGAGGGGTTGGAACAGCACTGCCCCGGCATGATCATCCAGTTTTCGACCGGCGGGCGGTCGGGGGCGGGCAAGGCGCGAGGCGGCATGCTGCCCTTGCGCCCCGACATGGCGTCGCTGTCGGTGGGGTCGAACAACTTTCCCACCCGCGTCTACGAGAACCCGCCCGACCTGGTGGAATGGTTGGCGGGCGAGATGGTGACCCATGGGGTCAAGCCTGAAATCGAAGCCTTTGACCTAAGTCACATCCTGAAGGCGGCAGAGATGCACGCGCAGGGGCAGATTGCCGATACGCCTTATGTGCAGTTTGTGATGGGCGTGAAGAACGCGATGCCTGCGGACCGGGCGGTGTTTGATTTCTATGTCGCGACGGTCAAGCGCCTGTTTGGGGCCGAAGTGCCATGGTGTGCCGCGGGCATCGGCGCCAACCAGGCGGTGCTGAACGACTGGGCCATTTCCAGCGGCGGCCATGCGCGTACGGGGTTGGAGGACAACGTGCGCATCGACCGCGAGACGCTGGCGGCGTCCAACGCCGATCTGGTCAGCCGCACGGCGCAGATTTGCGCGCGCTATGACCGGCCCGTGGCCACCTGGCAAGACGCCCGCGCGCTGCTGGGCCTGCCGACGCCCGCCTATGTCATGTGATGCACGGTTTTTTGCGCCCCAAGGGTTGTCCCCGGGCGCTTTGGCCTATCACTAGGGATGCAGGAGCGGGCGCAAAGCCCTAAATCACAGGAAACTTGGCTAACTTTGTCGCACAGAGTTGAGGTTTGGAAAAACCTGAGCAATTTAGTGCATAGTACCACCACCATCTGATCGGACGTCCGCGTGTCTCTTTTTATAATCGTTGCACTGCCTTTTCTTGGCGCGCTTCTTCCAGGTCTTATGAACTCTGCCGGGCGGGCGGCCTGTGCGGGGGTCACCTTCACCGTGTCGCTGGCGGCCTTTATCGGCCTGTTGACCAACCTGCCCAGCGTGCTGGCGGGCGAGGTGGTGACGGTGGGCGTCGATTGGATGCCGGTGCTGGGCCTGAACTTTAATCTGATGCTGGACGGTTTGGGCTTTTTCTTTGCGCTGCTGATCCTGGGCATCGGCCTTCTGATCATCGCCTATGCGCGCCATTACCTTAGCCGCAATGACAACATGGGTGAGTTTTTCACCTATCTCCTGCTGTTCCAGGGCGCGATGGTGGGCATTGTCCTAAGCGATAACATACTGCTTTTGCTTGTCTTTTGGGAGCTGACGTCGCTGTCGTCCTTTCTGTTGATCGGCTATTGGAAACATCTGCCCGAGGGCCGTCAGGGCGCGCGGATGGCGCTGACCGTGACCGGCATGGGTGGTCTGGCGATGATCGGCGGCATGCTGATCCTGGGCCAGATCGTCGGCAGCTATGACCTGAGCGTGATCCTGCAGAACCGCGAGATGATCCAGGAAAGCCCGCTCTACCTGCCGGCGCTGATCCTGATCCTGCTGGGCTGTTTCACCAAATCGGCGCAGTTCCCCTTCCATTTCTGGTTGCCGCACGCGATGGCGGCACCGACGCCGGTGTCGGCCTACCTGCACTCTGCCACGATGGTGAAGGCGGGGATTTTCCTGATGGCGCGGATGTGGCCGGTGCTGTCGGGCACGACCGAGTGGTTTGTGATTGTGACCACGGCGGGCCTGATTACGATGGTGATCGGGGCGGTGATCGCGCTGTTTAAACACGACCTCAAGGCGCTGCTGGCCTTTTCCACGGTCAGCCATCTGGGGCTGATCACGATGCTGCTGGGCACCGGCACCGCCTTTGGCGCGATGGCGGCGATGTTCCACATTCTGAACCACGCGACGTTCAAGGCGGCGCTGTTCATGTCCGCGGGCATTGTCGATCACGAGGCCCATACGCGCGACATCCGGCGCCTGGGCGGTTTGCGCAAGCTGATGCCCATTACCTTTGTCATCGCCACGTTGGCGGCGCTGTCGATGGCGGGCATTCCCTTCCTCAACGGGTTCTTGTCGAAAGAGATGATGTTGGAGGAGGCGACGCACACCGTGCTGTTTGGCGTGCCTTGGCTGGTGCCTGCGCTGGCGACGTTTGGCTCGCTCTTCTCGGCGGCGTATTGTTTCCGCCTGATCGGTCACACCTTTCTGGGTCCGGTGCGCGATGATTATCCGGCCACACCGCATGATCCGGGCAGCGGGCTGTGGTTGCCGCCTGCGATCCTGGTGACGCTGGTGGTGGTGATTGGCGTTGCACCGTTCCTGGCCGAGCCGTTTGTGAAACTGGTCACAGCCGCAGTCCTGGGGGGCGCGGCAGAGGTGCCGACGGCCTATTTCAAAATCTGGCACGGGCTGGTGCCTGCGCTGTTCATGTCGATTGCGGCTGTCGTGGGCGGTTTGCTGATGATGGCCATCTTTACCCCCGCGTTGCGGCTGTGGGACAACACCCCGCGGCCCGAGGCCAAGGTCATCTTTGACGCGATTGTTGAGGCGGCGGTGCGCTTGGCGCAGGCGGTGATCCTGCCGCTGCACAACGGGTCCTTTACCCGCTATGCCGCCATCGGGTCGGTGGCGATTGTCGCCGCAGGGTTTCATGCCTGGAGCACGGGGACGCTGGCCCCACCCACCCGCGCGCTGCAGGCGGCGGGCCCCGTGCCGGTGGCGGGCTGGCTGATGCTGGTGGCGGCGACCTGCGGGTTGGTGTTCTTGCATCGCAACCGGTTCTTGTCGCTGATCCTGATCGGTATCGTTGGGTTGATGGTGTCCATCGGGTTTGTCTTTTTCAGCGCGCCGGATCTGGCGATGACGCAGTTCACGGTCGAGGTGGTGACGATCATCCTGCTGCTGCTGGCGCTGAATTTCCTGCCCAAGCAAACCCCGTTCGAAAGCACGGTGCTGCGCCGGGTGCGGGATGCGGGCATTGGTGTTTTTGGCGGATTGGCGGCCTTTGGCCTGGCCTATCACTATTTGCTGCGCGACGCGGTCACGACGCCGATTTCCGAATTCCACCTGGCCAACTCCTACAAGGGCGGCGGCGGCACCAATGTGGTGAACGTGATCCTGGTCGATTTCCGCGGCTTTGACACCTATGGCGAGATCATCGTGTTGGGCATCGCGGCCCTGCTGATCTATGCCCTGACCGAGACGCTGCTGAACGGGCCGGTGCGCGCCCGCCTGCTGAACCGCACGCCGGACCTGCCGCGCGCGGGGGACCAGCATCCGATGATGATGGTGGTGCTGACGCGCGTGATCATGCCGCTGGTGTTGATGGTCGGCTTCTACATCTTTTTGCGCGGCCATAACGAGCCGGGCGGCGGGTTTATCGCAGGCCTGATCGTGTCGATTGCGGTTGTGATGCAATATATGGCCAGCGGCTTCAGCTGGGCCTCGGCCCGGTTGCGCTATCCCTATCATGGGATCATCGGCGCGGGCGTGCTGATCGCTGGGCTGACCGGCATCGGGTCGTGGTTTGTCAGCAAGCCGTTCCTGACCTCGGATTTCACCTATGTGCGCATCCCGCCCTTTAACGAGTTCGAGCTGGCCACTGCGGCGCTGTTCGATCTGGGCGTGTTCCTGGCCGTCGTGGGCGCTGTGATGCTGTCGCTGGAAAGCTTTTCGCGGCTGGCGCGCCGGGCGCATGTGGAGGACAGCGATCACCCGATGGACATTGATCCGTCGCGCGTTGATCCGCCGCCTTTCGGGGCCATAGCCCCGAAAGGAGGTGTGTGATGGAGTTTCTGGTAGCCTCCGCCATTGGCGTGCTGTCCGCGGCGGGCCTGTACCTGCTGCTGCGCTTGCGCACATTTCCGGTGATCATGGGGATTTCGCTGCTGACCTATGCCGTGAACGTATTCCTGTTCGCCTCGGGCCGTCTGACCGTGGGCGCGCCGCCGATCCTGCGGGACGGTATCGACACCTACGCCGATCCGTTGCCCCAGGCGCTGGTGCTGACGGCCATCGTGATCTCGTTCGGGATGACGGCGGTGGTCGTGATGATCGCGCTGGGCGCCTATCTGGGATCGGATGACGACCATGTGGACGACCAGACCGACAGCAACGATGCGTCGGCGGAGGGCACGCCATGATACATTGGATCGTTGCCCCTGTGATCATGCCCGCGCTGCTGGCCCCGTTCATCGTGCTGGCGGCACGCTATCACATCGGCATTCAGCGGGTGTTTTCCGTGGCCGGTGTTCTGGCGCTGATCGCGGTGGCCACAGGTCTGGCCTGGCAGGCGTCGGATGGAACGGTCACGCTCTATCAACTCGGCGATTGGGCCGCGCCCTTTGGCATCGTGCTGGTGGGCGACAAGCTGTCGACGCTGATGGTGCTGCTGACCTCGGTCCTGGCGCTGTTTGTGCTGCTTTACGCCATTGGGTCTGAGTGGGACAATCGCGGCTGGCATTTTCACGCGCTGTTTCAATTCCAACTGATGGGCATAATGGGGGCGTTTCTGACAGGCGACCTCTTTAACCTGTTTGTGTTCTTCGAGGTGCTGCTGATCGCCTCGTACGGTCTGATGATCCACGCAGGCGGCACGCCGCGGCTGCGGGCGGGGGTGCAATATGTGCTCTTTAACCTGATCGGGTCGACCTTATTCCTGTTCGCCCTGGGCTCGATCTATGCCGAGACGGGGACGCTGAACATGGCGGACCTGGCACAGCGCGTAACGCTGATCGACGCCGAGGAAACCGTGGGCATCCGCGTGGCTGCGGTGCTGCTGCTCTTGGTCTTTGCGATCAAGGCGGCACTGGTGCCGCTGCACTTTTGGCTGCCGTCCAGCTATGCCGAGGCGCCTGCGCCGGTGGCGGCGCTGTTTGCGATCATGACCAAGGTGGGGGCCTATGCGATCATCCGGGTCTATACCCTGGTCTTCCCACCGGAGCTTGAGGCGACGGCGGGCCTGCATGCGGTGTGGTTGCTGCCTGCGGCGCTCGTGTCGCTGGCCATCGGCATGGTTGGCGTGCTGGCCGCAAAAAAGCTGGACCGCCTGGTCGCCTTTTCCGTGATCGGGTCGATGGGGATGGTCATGGTGTCCATCGCACTGATGACGCCCGTGGGTATTGCCGCAGCGCTCTATTACATTGTGCACTCGACGCTGGCGGGGGCGGCGCTGTTCCTGATCTCTGACCTGGTGCGGACCGGGCGGGGCAGTGTGGCGCTGACCGCGCAGCCTGTGATGGCGGGCACGGTGCTGACGGCCGCCCTGTTCTTTGTCGGGGCGATTGCGATGGCGGGCCTGCCGCCCTTGTCGGGCTTTTTGGGCAAGCTTTTGGTTCTGGACGCGGCGTTCGACAGTGACATGGCAACCTGGGTTTGGGTCATTGTCCTGGTGTCGAGCTTGCTGAGCATCATGGGCTTTGCCCGCGCCGGCGCCATCCTGTTTTGGAAGGCCAAGAGCGTCGAGGTCATCGACGGCACGCCCGAGCTGCCGCGCCCTGCGGTCCTGTCCTATGTGGCGGTGGGGGGGCTGGTGACCCTGCTGGCCGCGCATACGGTGCTGGCGGGGCAGGTGCACGGCTATACCACCAAGATGGCGCAAGAGCTGTTTGCCCCCACGCCTTATATCGCGACGGTGGTGGATACGCCCGGCAAGCTGAGCAAGCCCAAGGTCGGGCAAGAGACCTCGCAGGCAGAGGAGGAGAACTAGGATGGCACGCGCATTCAGATGGCTGTTGCCGCATCCCTTTCTGACGCTGCTGCTGGCGCTGGTGTGGATCGTGCTCCAGAACAACCTGTCGGCGGGCATGGCCGTCTTTGGCCTGATCCTGGGGATCATCATCCCCTGGGGCACCTCGGCCTGGTGGCCGGACACGCCCAAGGCATTCCATCTGGGGCGCATGGCCAGTTATAGCCTCGTGGTGATCTGGGACATCATGGTCGCCAATGTCGAGGTCGCGTGGATCGTGCTGACCGTGCCCAATGCCAAGCTGAAGCCCGCCTGGATCGTCGTGCCGCTGGACCTGCGCCAGCCCGAGGCGATCACGGTGCTGGCGGGGACCATCACGCTGACCCCGGGCACGGTGTCGGCGGATCTGTCGAGTGAAGGCCATAGCCTGCTGGTACACGTCCTGCACACTGACGATCCAGATGCCGTGCGGGACGAGATCAAGACCCGCTATGAGGCGCGGTTGAAGGAGATTTTCCAATGAGCCAGGCTGCGGACATTATGAACATCGCCCTGATCATCGCCTTTGTCGTTGTGGCGTCAGCGCAGGTGCTGTCGATGGTGCGCCTGGTGCTCGGCCCCACGGCGGGCGACCGTATTCTGGCGCTGGACACGATGGTGATCAACGCGCTGGGCCTCGTGGTGCTGTTGGGCATCGCGCAGGGCGTGCAGATTTATTTCGAGGTGTCGTTGCTGATCGCCATGCTGGGCTTTGTGTCGACCGTTGCGATGGCGCGGTTCATTTTGCGGGGGGATATCATCGAATGATGGGGCCTGTTTTGGCCACCTATGCGGTGGCGGTGTTTTTGATCATTGGCGCGGCCTTTGCCCTCGTGGGGGTGATTGGCCTGCTCAAGTTCAACGATCCGATGACGCGGGTGCATGCGCCGACCAAGGTGGGCACGGTGGGCATCGGTGCCCTGCTGCTGGCGTCGATTTTCCATTCCGTCAGCCTGGGCGAGACGTCGATGCACGAGCTGCTGATCATGGCGTTTTTGTTTGTGACCGCGCCGATCTCGGCCAACTTCATTGCCAAGGTGAATATCCACCGCCGCGCCTGCGACACGCCGCCAGAGCCGCTGCGGGATGAGACGTGGTCGACGCTGGATATTCCCGAGGCCGACAAGGCGCTGGTAGACGCCAAGCGCTAGCTGTCGGGCGGCAGCTGTGCGGTTTTGGAGCGTGCGGTGCTGAGCGCCACACCGCTTTGTCCGAGTTTTCGCATGGCGAGGATCAGCGCGCAGGCTTGGGTCGCGGCGTCGGCGACTTGCAGGCCGCCCGCGCGGATGTTTGACAGGCAATTGCGCCCGCTATCCGCCGTCTGCGCCGTGGGCTGGTGCGTGATGTAGACACCCAAGCTGTCCGAGGCCGAGAGGCCCGGGCGTTCGCCCAAGGCCATCACCACCGTCTGCGCCTGCATCGCCAGCGCGATCCCGTCACCAAGTGCGACACGCGCCTGCTGTGCGATCACGATCGGCGCGACGGTCAGGCCTTGGCCCCTAAGCGCCTGGGCCAAAGCCATGCAGAAGGCAGGCCCGTTGAGAATGGCGGCGACCGCCGACAGGCCGTCGCCCAGGACGATTGCGACATCTGCAGGCCCGTGCGGGGCCAGCTGCGCGCCTGCGTCCGGTGGCAAGATGCGGCCCAGATCGGGCCGGGTGATAAAGGTGGCGCGGTGCGCGGCGGCACTGGTCACTGTGCAAGTGGCAAGCCCGGCCTTGGATAGGGCGGCGCGGATCCGGGGCAGGTCCAGTTCGGAGGTCACAGCCTCGCGCGCGCGGGCGTGATCCAGGGCAAAGGCAAGCGCGGTGCTGGTTGATACGGCGCGACCCCGGGGGCCATCGGTCAACCGCGCCTCGGTGATCGCGCGCAGGTCTGGCGTGTTGGGGCGGTCGGGCGTGGTCATGCGGCGGGCAACCGCAGCCGCTGCACCATGTCCGACAGGATGTCTGCGCTGGCCTGCGGGGTGCCGATACCGTGGCGGGCCATCCACGCCTCGAACTCGGGCGCGGGCGGGCGGCGCAGCGTGTCGCGGATGAACTGCGCGTCATGGAAGGCAAGCGATTGGTAGTTCAGCATGATGTCGTCGGCACCCGGCACCGTGATGACAAAGGTCACGCCCGCGGCCACGAGGGTGGTCAGCAGGATGTCCATATCCTCTTGATCCGCGTAGGAATGGTTGGTGTAGCACACATCGACCCCCATCGGCAGGCCGAGCATCTTGCCGCAAAAGTGGTCTTCGAGCCCGGCGCGGATGATCTGTTTGCCGTCCGCCAGGTATTCCGGCCCGATAAAGCCCACGACCGTGTTGACCAGCAGCGGCTGATAGCGGCGGGCGACGGCATAGGCGCGCGCCTCCATCGTTTGTTGGTCCATGCCGTGATGGGCGTCTGCCGACAGGGCGGCGCCCTGGCCGGTTTCGAAATACATCAGCTGCGCGTCTGCCGGGGCGCGGTCCAGAGCACGGGCGGCTGCGTGCGCCTCGTCCAGCAGGCCCAGGGTGACGCCAAAGCCCGCGTTGGCCTTTTGCGACCCGGCCACGGATTGGAACACCAGGTCCACCGGTGCGCGCTGTTCCATTGCCGCGAGCGCAGTGGTGACGTGGCCCAGGCAGCAGTGCTGCGTGGGTACGTCGAGCTGTGTGCGGATTGTCTCAAGCACCTCGCAGATGCGGATGTAGTCGGCCAGGGTGTCGGTGGCGGGGTTCACCCCAATCACCGCATCGCCCGCCCCCATCATCAGCCCGTCCAGCGCCGACAGGGCGATGCCATAGCTGTCGTCGGTGGGGTGGTTGGGCTGGTTGCGGGTGGACACGCGGCCCGGCAGGCCAAGCGTTGTGCGAAACCGGGTCACCACCTCGATCTTGGCGGCGACGGCGATCAGATCTTGGGCGCGCATGATCTTGCTGACAGCGGCGACCATTTCAGGGGTCAGCCCCCAGGCAAGCTGCGCGAGGTCGGTGCCGGTTGTGGCCGGATCCAGCAGCCAGTCGCGAAATTCACCCACGGTGAGGGCGGCGACGGGGGCAAAGCGGGCGGGGTCGTGCTGGGCGGTGATGAGGGCGGTGACATCGTCACCGTCCACCTCCAACACATCGTCCAGAAAGGCGCGCAGTGGCACGTCGGCAAGGCAGTGCTGCGCGGCCAGCCGTTCGACGGGGCCATCGGCCGCCAGACCCGCCAGATGGTCGCCCGAGCGGTCTGGCGAGGCCTCGGCCAGCAGCGATTTGAGAGAGGCAAAGCGGTAGCGGGTGCCGCCCAGATCCATTTGAAAGCGCATGGTCAAACCTTGGCATCCGCACCGCGCGCAGTGCAAGCGGTGCCGCATGCAAGCACGTCAAAAGCGAAGACGGTCCGGTGAAGCGTCGTGCGGTGATGCAAAAATAGTATCGGTTTGGCGCGAATTTGTGCGGAGTTTAGGGCGCGCGCCCATTGCGCGTGCGCAATGAAATTTCGGGGCTCATGATCACCGACAGCCGGTTTGAGCGGCCAGTTTGTGCCCGTCATCCGGTCTTGGGGTTCAAAACCGCGTTCAAATGTGATTTTTGTATAGGCAATTGCAGAAATTCTATAGGCGACTGCATCGCCCGATCCATCAGGATAGCCTGACAGATAAAATAAGCGAATCTGTGATTTCTGGGAGGATTACATGAAATCTCTACTGAATTCGGCTCTCGGCTTGTCTCTTGTGGTTGCCGGTGCAACTGCGGCGTCCGCCGGCGAACTGACGATCGCGACCGTGAACAACGGCCACATGATCGAAATGCAAAAACTGACACCCAAGTTCGAAGAAGCCAACCCCGGCATCACCGTAAACTGGGTCACACTGGACGAAGGCACGCTGCGCAGCCGCGTGACCACGGACATCACCACCAAGGGTGGCCAGTTCGACATCATGACAATCGGCATGTACGAAGCCCCCATCTGGGGTTCGCGCGGCTGGTTGGAAGCACTGGAATTCGGTGACGACTATGACGTCGACGACATCCTGCCCGCCATGCGCGGTGGCCTGAGCCACGAAGGCACCCTGTACGCCGCACCGTTCTATGGTGAGTCGTCCATGATCATGTACCGCAAGGACCTGATGGATGCCGCTGGCATGGAAATGCCCGACAACCCAAGCTGGGGCCACGTGGCCGACGCAGCCGCTGCCATGACCGACAAAGACGCCGGTCAGTACGGCATCTGCCTGCGCGGCAAGCCCGGTTGGGGCGACAACATGGCGTTCCTGACGACCATGGCAAACTCGTTCGGCGCACAGTGGTTCAACGAAGACTGGACGCCCGCACTGGACAGCCCCGCGTGGAACCACGCCGTCAGCTTCTATGTTGACCTGCTGAACAACTACGGCCCTCCCGGATCATCGGCGAACTCGTTCAACGAGATCCTGGCACTGATGAACGAAGGCAAGTGCGGCATGTGGATCGACGCGACCATCGCGGCCTCGTTCCTGACAAACGAAAACATGGCATATGCCCAAGCGCCCCAGGCCATCACGACACGTGGTGCCAACTGGCTGTGGGCCTGGTCGCTGGCGATCCCCGCGGGCACCCAGCAAAAAGAAGACGCCATGAAGTTCATGGAGTGGGCCACCTCGAAAGACTATATCGAGCTGGTTGCCGAGACCAACGGTTGGGGCGCGGTTCCGACAGGCACACGTCAGTCGACCTATGACAACCCCAACTTCCAGGAAGCGGCTGCTTTCGCAGATGCAGAGCTGGCAGCGATCCTGTCCGCACAGCCTGAAAACTCGACCCAGAACCCGTCGCCCTACGTTGGCGTCCAGTTCGCGGCCATCCCCGAGTTCCAGGCCATCGGTACAGCCGTGGGTCAGCAGATGACCGCCGCGCTGGCCGGTGACATCACTGTCGAAGAAGCGCTGGAAAATGCCCAGAACGCGGCTGACCGCGAGATGCGTAAGGCTGGCTACTACTAAGCCCTGCTGCTGACGCGGACCACAGACGTCCGGGGCGCGCGCCCACCAAGTCGCGCCCGCGCCCCGGACCCCCTCGACCCTCTATCCCTTTGTCTTTTTAGGATTTGGTCGCATGAACCCGACACTTGTACGGTGGCTTCAGGCCCCCAGCATCATTCTCCTGCTGATCTGGATGATTGTCCCACTCAGCATGACGCTGTACTTTTCGACCATCCGCTATAATCTGCTGTATCCCGAGCGCACCGGGTTTGTCGGGTTTTCCAACTACGAGTTTTTCTGGACGGACCCGTCGTTTTTTCCGGCCCTGATGAACACGCTGGTGCTGGTGGGGTCGGTCCTGCTGATCACGGTGGTTCTGGGCCTGGCGGTGTCGATCCTGATCGACCGGCCGTTCCGCGGACGCGGCATCGCCCGGGTTATGCTTATCTCGCCCTTCTTTATCATGCCCACGGTGTCGGCGCTGGTGTGGAAGAACATGCTGATGGACCCAAATAACGGTCTGTTCGCGGCCTTTGCGAACGCCATCGGGGCCACGCCCATCGAGTGGCTGCAAGATATGCCGCTGTTTTCGATCATCATCATGGTCAGCTGGCAATGGACGCCGTTTGCCATCCTAATCTTTATGACCTCGCTGCAAAGCCAGGACCAAGAGCAGAAAGAGGCCGCCACGCTGGATGGTGCCGGGTTCTGGTCGCAGTTCTTCAACCTGACCCTGCCGCACCTGGCGCGCCCGATCTCGATCGTGGTGCTGATCCAGATGATCTTTCACCTGGCGATCTTTGCCGAGATTTTCGTGACCACCAGCGGTGGCCCCGGCGTGCAGTCGACCAACCTGACCTACCTCATCTACATTCAATCGCAGCAAGCCTTTGACGTGGGTGTGGCCTCGGCCGGTGGCGTCTTTGCGATCATCCTTGCCAACATCGTCGCGATCTTTTTGATCCGGGCGATTGGCAAAACCCTGACGGTGTAAGCACATGACCGATAAGCAACGCGAAAACCTAAAGAATACGGTGGCGGTGATCTTTGCCTGGATTGCGGCGCTGCTGTTTTTCTTTCCGATCTTTTGGATGTTCCTGACCGGCTTTAAGACCGAGGATCAGGCCATCGCCATCCCGCCGCTGCTGTTTTTCGAACCGACGTTGGAAAACTATACCGAAATCCAAGCACGGACGAATTACAGCCAGTTTGCCCTGAACTCGATCGTTACTTCGTTCGGTGGCACGGCCTTGGCCCTGTTGATCGCGATCCCGTCGGCCTATGCGATGGCGTTCAATCCTGGGCGTTATACAAAGGACATCCTGATGTGGATGCTGTCGACCAAGATGTTGCCTGCAGTGGGTGTGCTGATGCCGATCTATCTGATCAGCCAAAGCATGGGGCTCTTGGACACCAAGATCGTGCTGGTGGTCATCTATGCGATGGTGAACCTGCCCATCGTGATGTTGATCCTGTTCAATTATTTCCGCGAGATCCCCAAAGAGATCCTGGAGGCGTCGCGCATGGACGGCACGTCGACATTTAACGAAATCCGCGAGGTGGTGATCCCGCTGGCCTGGGGTGGCATTGCGTCCACCGCGCTGTTGTCGATCATCCTGTGCTGGAACGAGGCGTTTTGGTCCATCGTTCTGACCACCACCGATGCCAGCACGCTGACCGCCTTTGTCGCCTCGTTCCAGGCGCCTGAGGGCCTGTTCTGGGCCAAGGTGTCGGCGGTGTCGACGCTGGCTTGCGCGCCCATCGTGGTCTTTGGCTGGCTGGCGCAGAAACAGCTGGTTCAGGGCCTGACATTCGGAGCGGTGAAGTGACCCTGACCGCGGCCCCTACGGATCTGACTGGCAAGACCTGTCTGGTGACGGGGGCCGCGGGCGGGATTGGTGCCAGTGCCGTGGCGCATTTCGCGGGCCTTGGCGCCACGGTCTATGCCACGGATATCGCAGACAGTTTTGATGGGCCTGCCACCTATCGGCGGTTTGATCTGCTGGACGCGCAGGGGTTGGCGGACTGCACGGCCTGGATCGCCGACGTGGCGCCGGACGTGCTGTTTAACAACGCCGCGATCTTTGACATGGGCTCGGTTCTAGAGGCGGACTTGGCGTCCTTCGACCGGCTCTTTGGCGTTAACGTGCGGGCGTTTTACGCGATCATGCAGGCCACCGCACAGGCGATGGTGGCGGCGGGCAAGCCCGGCGCGATCATCAACCTGGCCAGCCAGGCGGGCCACCGGGGCGAGGCGCTGGTGGCGCATTATTGCGCGACCAAGGCCGCCGTCATCAGCTATACCCAGTCTGCTGCGCTGGCGCTGGCGCCGCATGGCATTCGCGTCAACGCCATCAGCCCCGGTGTTATCGACACACCGATGTGGAAGGATGTTGACGCCCTCTTTGCCAAGTTTGAGGGCAAGGAAATTGGCCAGAAAAAGCGCGAGGTGGGGCAGGCCGTGCCGCTGGGTCATATGGGCACGCCCGAGGATGTGGCGCGCGTCGCTGTGTTCCTGGCCTCGGACCAATCCGCGTACATGACCGCCCAGACCATCGGTGTCGATGGCGGCAACGTGTTGAGATAGCCGATGTCGATCATGCAACCCGCCATCGAGCTTGTGGACCGGACCACCCGGTCGATCCGCTATCTGGAACACGGATGGCCGACCGAGCTGTGCCGCTGGCACGCGCATCAGGAATACGAACTGCACCTGATCGTGGCCACGCGGGGCAAGGCCTTTGTCGGGGATTACATCGGTGATTTCAAAGCGGGCGAGCTGTACCTGACCGGCCCCAACCTGCCGCACAACTGGGTGACGGACGAGGTGTACAAAGAGCCGGTCAAGATGCGCGATATGCTGGTCCAGTTCAGCGACGAGAGTGTCGACAAGCTGGCCCAAGGCTTTCCCGAGTTTGCCGACGTCAGCAACATGCTGACGCTGGCGCAGTCCGGCATCCTGTTCGAGGGGTTCAACCCGACCTTTGCCCGTGGCCATATGGAATCGATCCGCAGCAGCGACGGGCCCGAACGCATCCTCGCCTTCATCCGCTTTCTCGTGCGGCTGAATGAACATGCGGAAAAGCGGACCCTGTCGGTGGCCAAGCTGATCCAGCCCGAAGGTGGCAGCAAGCATGCGCGCATCGGTCAGGTCGTCGACTATGTGGTCGAGCGGTTCAAAGAGGACCTGTCCGTGGCCCAGGCCGCCGAGATGGCGGGCATGACCCAAGCCACCTTTAGCCGCAATTTCCAATCCTTTACCGGCCACAAGTTCGTCGAATTCGTGAACCGTGTGCGGATCGGGCAGGCCTGTGGGATGCTGTACGCCTCGGACGATCAGGTCACGTCGATCTGCTATCAGGCGGGCTTTCAAAACCTGGCGAATTTCAACCGCCATTTCCTGAAGATGAAGGGCATGACCCCGTCTGCCTACCGCGAGACCGCGCGACGCGATCTGGCACCGAATATGGAGGGTTCGTGATGAACCGCGCGGCGCACGCCCCGATCCGGGCGACAAGCTATGACCGCGCAGCCTGCGCTGTGGGTGTGGTACATCTGGGCTTTGGCGCGTTCCACCGGGCGCATCAGGCGGTCTATCTTGACGATTACATGGACCTGACTGGCGATCTGCGCTGGGGCATCGCGGCGGTGAACCTGCGCGGGTCTGAAAGTGCCGCCTTTGAGGCGGCGGCGGCAGATGTGGCTGCGCATGAGGGGTATTTCCTGAAATCCGTGTCGGCGGCGGGCGATGTGACGCTGCACCGTGTACGCAGCCATATCCAGTTTTCCGACTGGGCGACCGCGCGGGCCGAGGCGGAGGCGTTGATTGCATCCTCGTCCGTGTTTCTGGTGACCATCACGGTGACCGAAAGCGGGTATTACACCGATCCCCAGGGCGATCTGAACACCGCCGATCCGCTGATCGCGGATGAGGTGGCGGGCGGTGCGGCGCACAGCGTCTATGGCTATCTGCGCCGGGCGCTTCAGGTGCGCATGACGCGCACGGGCACGCCGCTGACCATCGCGTGCTGCGACAACATCCGCCAGAATGGCAGGATGCTGCACCGCAACCTGCTGGCCTATCTGGAGGCCTGCGGTGATGCCGACCTGGCCGCCTGGGTGCGCGCCAACGTGGCCTTTCCCTGTTCGATGGTCGACCGGATCACCCCGCGCAGCGCGCCCGACCTCAGCGCCGAGCTTAGCCGGGTGGTGGGCGCCGATGTGCGCGCGCCCATCATGGCCGAGGATTTCATGCAATGGGTGCTGCAAGACAGCGCCGCGGCGGCCATGCCCGATCTGGACCGAGCGGGCGTCATCGTCACCCAAGATGTCGACCCCTACGAAGAGACCAAGATCCGCGTGCTGAACGGCGGCCACACCGGGCTGACCTACCTGGCCGCGCTGGAAGGGATCGAAACCTTTGACGCTGCGATGCGGGTGCCGCATCTGGCCGCGCATTTCGACGCGTTCGAGCGCCAAGAGGTGCTGCCCGCCATCACCATCGATCTGCCGTTCTCGAAAGAGGCGTATCTAGACAGCATCGCCGAACGCTTTGGCAACCGGGCGATTGGCGACACGGTGGCGCGGATTTGCGCCGACGGCATGGCCAAGTTCCCGATCTTTATCCGCCCCACGCTGGCGGGGTGCCTGGCCAAGGGCATCGTGCCGATCCACAGCATCCGCAGCATCGCCAGTTGGCACCAGTTTGCGGTGCATGTGGCGGCGGGCAAGATCCCGTTTGCCTATGTCGAGCCCAGTTGGGACATCCTCAAGGCCCTGCTGGGCACCGACGCCTTCGTCACCAGCGCACAGCTGTGGGGCGATCTTCCTGCAACTTACCCCGTGTTCGCGGAAACGCTACGGCACGAGATCACAGAAATGGAGCTGAAATGGCCGGTCTGACACTGCGCGATGTGCGCAAAAGCTATGGGGCCACGCAGGTTATGCATGGCGTCGATCTGGATATTGATGACGGTGAGTTTGTCGTGTTTGTCGGCCCGTCGGGCTGTGGCAAGTCGACCTTGCTGCGCATGATTGCGGGGCTCGAGGATATCTCGGGCGGGTCGGTGGCCATTGGCGACCGCGAGGTGAACGAGGTCGCCGCGGCCAAGCGTGGTGTGGCGATGGTGTTTCAGACCTATGCGCTTTATCCGCACATGACTGTGTACAAGAACATGGCGTTCGGCCTGCGGCAGGCCAAGACGGACCCGGCCGAGATTGACCGCCGCGTCAAAGGGGCGGCGGAGATCTTGCAGATCACCGACTACCTTGACCGGTCGCCGCGCAACCTGTCGGGCGGGCAGCGCCAGCGGGTGGCGATTGGCCGGGCGATTGTGCGCGACCCCGAGGTGTTCCTGTTTGACGAGCCGCTGTCGAACCTGGATGCCGCGTTGCGCGTGCAGACCCGGCTAGAGATTGCGCGGCTGCACCAGCGTCTTGGATCGACGATGATCTACGTGACCCACGACCAGGTCGAGGCGATGACGCTGGCCGACAAGATCGTCGTGCTGCGCGCAGGCCGGATCGAACAGGTGGGATCGCCCATCACGCTGTATGAACGGCCCGCGAATGCGTTTGTCGCGCAATTCATCGGCAGCCCAAAGATGAACTTTTTTGGCGCAGGCGACCTGGCGCCCAGTGCGGCGGCGGTGCTGGGCCGTGCGCTGGCGGGCACCGAAGACGTTGGGCTGCGGCCAGAACATCTGCTGCCTGTGGCGGATGATGCGGCGGTGGTGCAAGGGCGGCTCGAGCTGGTCGAGAACCTGGGCGAATACGCGCTGGTGCACCTGATCACCATCAGCGGGACCGAGTTCATCGCCAAGATGGAAAAGCCGCCGCAGGCAGACAAGGGCGACATGCTGAGCTTTGGCATCAAACCCGAGCTGGCGCATTTCTTTGACAAGGACAGCGGCCAGCGCCTCTGAGCGTACATCAAGGTTGGCGTCGCTGCTGGAAATCACGGCGGCGATGTCGATTTCGTATGTGTTTCGTTTGAAATTACGCAAAAAATCGATATTATCCGGGGATGAATATATCCCCGCATGCGTCCGGTGTGGCGCCCACATCCGCCGACAGTTCTGCCACGCAGCGCACCTATGTGATGCTGCGCCATCTTATTGTGACGGCCGAGATCAAGCCGGGTGAAAAGCTGAAGATCGAGGGGTTGCGCACACGGCTGAGCACCGGGGCGTCCCCCATTCGCGAGGCGCTAAGCCTGCTGACCTCGGACAACTTGGTCGAACGGATCGACCAGCGCGGGTTTCGTGCCGCCCCCACCAGTCAGCAGAATTTCGAAGAGATCCTGATGCTGCGCTGCGCGCTTGAGGATATTGCCCTGCGCCAAAGCATCGCGCGCCGCGATCAGGTGTGGGAAGAAGAGGTAGTGGTCAGCCACCACCGCATGGTCAAGGCGCAAGCCGCGGGCGCGCCGACGTTCGAAGAGTTGCACAAGGCGTTCCACCTGGCGCTGCTGGCCAATTGCGAGGGGCCGATCCTTAGCAAGTTTTGCTCGCAACTCTATGATCTGAACATCCGCTATCGATACCTCGCAGGCAGCGCGCTGAATTATCAGCGTCGCGACGTGTCACAAGAACATCAGAACATCATGGAAGCCGCGATTGCGGGCGATGCCGACACCGCGTCGTCGCATCTGCTGCACCACTACCGCGAGACGGGTGCGTTCCTGCAGGGCCTGTTGGGCGGGGGCGAATTGGGCTGAGCGCTAGTCGCGCACCAGCACTAGGTCGAAATCGACCTTGAGAAAGGGGCCATCGACCTTGCCCGACAGGTCGAAGCCGGGTGGGAAACTGCCTGCGGGCATGTCCTGATAGCTCATCACCAGATCGTCGCGGACGCCGAACACGGTGTCCTGATCCAGATAGGGGTCGTCGTCAGGAAACACCTCCGTCACCAGCGACCGGAAGCCGTCGGCCTTGACGATGAAGTGCAGGTGCGAGGGGCGCCAGGGGTGGCGGCCCGTGGCGTTCAGGATGTCCCCGACGGGGCCGTCTGTTGGCACCGTATATTCCACCGGTTTGACGCTGGTAAAGGCATAGCGCCCGTCGGCCCCCGTGGTCTGGATGCCGTGGAACGAATAGGTGTCCTGGTTTTCATCCTGGCTGGAATACAGACCATTCGGTGCCGTCTGCCAGATGTCCACCGTCGCGCCCGCGATGGGGGTGCCGTCTGTGTCTTGCACGACCCCTTCGGCCACCAGCACCTCGCCGTCAAAATCCTGCTTGAGATCGCCGCCAATGGCCAGCGGCGGCGCGCCCGAGATGTGGAACGGGCCCAGCACGCTGGACGAGGTGCCGCCGGGCCGGGTGTTGATCATGTCGACCAGCGACGACAGGCCCAGCACGTCCGACAGCAGCACAAATTCGTGCCGCTCTGCATCCGAAATCTCGCCCGCGCGTTCCAGGAATTTGATCCCAACATCCCATTCGGCGTGGGTCAGGTTCACCTCTTTGGCAAAGCTGTGCAGATGGGTGACCAGCGCGCCCACAACCTCGCGCAGGCGCGGGTTCACGTCCTCGCCCATATACTCCATGAACACGTCGGTGATGTTGTCTTTGGTCACGTTACGCATGGGACTGGTCCTTTTTAGATCAGGGCAAGGCTAAGGATGGGGAACTCTATCAACAAGATCAGCACGATCAACATCACAGCAGCAAAGGGAAGGGCGCCCAGGAACACGTCCTTGAGCTTGATCCGGTCGTCATCAAGCGTCGCTTTGATCACGAAACACGAGATGCCCAAAGGTGGGGTCAAAAGGCCAATCTCGGCCCCGACCACGGTGATGATGCCAAACCACACCAGGCTCATGCCCAAGGGTTCGACCAGCGGCAGGAACAGCGGCACCACGATCAGGATGATCGACGCGGTGTCGAGAAGCGTGCCCAGAAACAGCATCAACAGGACATACAGCACCATGATCGTCCAAAAGCTGGCCTGGTTGCCGGCCAGGATATCTGCCAGTTCGTTGGGCAGCCCCGCAAGGCCCAGCATGCGACTGTAGATCGAGGCGGCAGTGACCAGAAAGAGGATGGTGGCGGTGATATGCCCGGTCTCTAGCAGCGCCTCCCAAAAGCCGCGCAGGGTCATCTTGCGCCGCGCGACGGCAATCAGCAGACCAGCCAGCGCGCCTGCCGCGCCCGCCTCGACCGGGGTCAGCCAGCCGGTATAGATCCCGCCCAGCACGATGGTGATCAGCCCGATGGTCGGCAGCGTTTTCGAGGCGATGACGCCCCAGGGCAGGATTTCGTATTCATCCGCAGGGCGACCGCCCACGAATTTGGGGGTAAAGCGGCCCATCGTCCAGATCGCGATCACATAGGCAACGGCCAGCATCAGACCGGGGATGACACCCGCAAGGAACATCTCGCCCACCGACTGTTCGGCGACAAAGGAATAGATGATCAGCATCGCCGAGGGCGGGATGATCATGCCGAGGACGGAGGACCCGGCAACCACGCCCACGGCAAAGCGCGGGTTGTAGCCATAGTGCAGCATCTGCGGCACCGACACTTTGGAAAAGACCGAAGCCGAGGCGATGGACGATCCGGTCACGGCAGCAAAGGCCGCATTCGCGCCCACCGTGGCCATGCCGATGCCGCCCTTGACCCTGCGAAAGCCGGTGCTCATCACGTCATAGATGTCCGAACCCAAGCCCGCCTTGGACACGATCAGGCCCATGAAGGTAAAGAGTGGGACAGTGGCAAAGGTGTATTCCATCACGCTGTCGCCCACAGCGATCTTGAGCAGGTTCATCGCAAGGTCGAAATTGTCCCGCATCAGCCAGATCGAGACAAAGGACACCCCAATCAGCGCCACGGGGATATAGACCCCCACGTAGATCATTAAGATGATGGCCAGAACCGAGAGCGCGCCGATTTCGATGGGACTCATGTGGGTTTGTCCGATCCTGACGTGCTAAGCACTTTGAGCGCAAAGATAATGGCCGCAAGCGTGGCGCTGCAAAAGATGGTCAGCTTGATCGGCCACCAAGGCGCGGTGAAGATGCCCGGTACGCCAAAGAAATCCTGGGTGTCCCACATATCGAGAAACTCGGGGAAGATGGCGATGGCGATCAGCGTCATGATGATCGCCGAGCCGGTGTTGATCACGCGCCGCAGCATGGCCGAGGCGCGTGGATATTTCTCTCCGATCAGGAACAGCAGGCCATCGGACCGGGTCAGGCGATCGACCCGGATGACATCGGGCAGTTGCAGGAAAACGATCAGCACCATGCTGAACTGCACCACCTCATAGGCGCCGCGAAAGGGGCTGTTGAACACGCCGCGCGCGACGATGTCATAGTTGACGATCACCACGAGGCCCAGAACAACAAGCGTGCCCGCCACGTTGGCGGCGGTCGCGACATAGCTGGTCACGCGTGTCAACTGCGTGACCAGACCCTGAAAAGCGGCGAACATGTGCGGCGTTCCCTGGTGACGGCCTAGTTGCCGACGATGGTCCAGTCGCGCACGCCGGAATAGCCTGCGGCCTCCAGCTTGCCCAGGTAGACGTTCAGCATCTCGGTGCCTGCCTCGCCCTTGGCGTCCAGACCTTGCGCCCATTCACCCGCGATATTGGGGATGGCCGCGGCCCAGGTGGCGCGGTCTTCTGCCGACATCTCGACGACGGTGCCGCCTGCGGCCACATAAGCCTCGCGGCTGGCGGCGGCGCGGTCCATGGCGATGCCTGCGACGTGGTCGCGATAGGCGACGGCCACCTCTTGCAAGACCGATTTCACCTCGTCCGGCAGATCATCCCAATAGTCCTTGTTCACGGTGATGGTTTTCGAGTTTACCGCGCCCAGGTCCGCCTTGAGCATGTAGGGCGCGACTTCGGCGATTTTGAAGGTCGACGCCGCCTCGGGCCAAAGCATGGCGTGATCGACGAGGCCGGTCTGTAGCATGTTGTAGAAGTCGGTCAGACCGCCCCGCACACCTGCCGCACCCTCGATCCCTTCGAGGTAACGCAGGTTCATGCCCGCGCCGGCCACCTTGCCGCCTTCCAGATCGCTAATGCCGGTGATCGGCTCTTTCGAGAACACTTGATACGTGTCCAGCACCACCCCCGTGGCCAGGTAAACCTGGTTTTGCTTTTCGAACTCGTTCTGCATCGCCGGGAATTCCTTGGCGATCTCGTCCACCGCCTGCGCCACAGCGCGGGCATCGGGCGCCACGAACGGGGTGACGGCAGAGATGGCCTGGCTGGGCAGCTTGGACGAGTGGAAAATGGTTGTCACGATGCCGATGTCGCCCAGGCCCAGTTCGATCCCTTCCAGGACGCCCTTGGGCTTGACGATGGACCCGCCATAGCTTTCCTGCCACTCCATCACGTAGTTGCCGTTCGTGGCCAGCCGCTTGTCGACCTCGGGGATGAAGAAGTTGGTGAACTCCCTGACCCACAGCGCGCGTGCTGGGTAGCCGTCGATCACGACGGCCTTGATGGTTTCCTGTGCCACCGCCGGGATGGCGGTCAGCGCAAGGGTCGCCCCCAGGGTCAGCGCCCGTGTCCAATGTTTCATATGTCAGTCCTCCCTAACAGATTGATCCGAGGCGTCAGGCTTTGTGCCAATTGACCTCAAGCTTGGTGCCCGCTGCTTCGAACAGCTTGGATATGGCACAGTATTTTGCCGTCTCGACGCCCACCGCGCGCACCTCGTCCTGGGTTGCGGGGCCGGTGCAGTGAACGGTCAGTGTGATTTCGGGGAAGGGGATGTCGATCTCTTCCTCCATCAGCACGCCGCGGCGGTCGAATTTACAGTCCGCGTCGATGGTGACGTCGCCCAGGTCGATGCCCAACCGCTTGGCGTTCTTGTGGCCGATCACGCTGGTGCAGCCGATCAGGGCGGCCAGCGCGGTTTCCGTGGGCGATATCCCCTCGTTCGTGCCGCCGCGTTCCAGCGGTTCGTCGATCACCGTGATCAGGTCGCGCACCGGGATTTCTGTCCGCGCGTGGCTGGTGGCGGTTGCGGTGGTGCGATAGGTCACAACCGTTTTCATCTTGATGGCCATCAGATCACCTCGCACACGTCATCAAAGTCAAAGCGCGGCAGCTTTTGGAATAGGGCCTGTTCGTCTGCATAGCCGATGTTGCACAGGAAATTCGACTTCCAGCCGCTTTTTGCAAAGAACGCTTCGTCCACGGCCGCGTTGGAAAAGCCGGACATCGCACCGACATCCAGGCCCATGGCGCGGGCGGCGATCATTAGATAGGCGCCCTGCAAGGTCGAGTTGCGATAGGCGGTGTCGTGGGCAAAGGCGGCGTTATTTTCAAATAGCGGCTTGCGGTTGTCATGCGGGAACAGGAAATCCAAGCGCTGCCAATAATTTGGGTCCCAGGCGATAATGGCGGTAACCGGCGCGCCCATCATCTTGGGCACATTGGCGGGCTTGACCGCCTGGGCCAGCCGGTCCTTGGCCGCCGCACTGCGCACAAAGACAAAGCGTGCAGGGCAGGTGTTCATGCTAGTGGGGCCGTTGATCGTAATGTCGTAAAGCGTGCGCAGCATCTCGTCCGTCACGGGCGCATCCGTCCAGGCATAATGCGAGCGGGCGTCGCGCAGGATCAGGTCGATGGCGTCGTCGTCCAACTGCCCCTTGCGCGCGCGCAGGGCCCGCACGGCGGCCTGGGCCGCGTCACGCAAATCGCCGGTCATTCGGCGGCTTCTTTGCTGGTCATGTCGGCCTCGTCTACGATGGGGCTGGCGCAGATGCCGATCCCTTCGATCTCGACCTCGACCACCTCGCCGGGGATCAGCCAGCGGGGATTGGGCTTTTTCGCGTGGCCGACGCCGGGGGGCGTGCCAAGTGCGATGTGATCGCCCGGTTCCAGCGTGGTGTATTCCGAGATGATCGAGATCGCGACCGCAGCCGACCAGATCATGTTTTCGGTGTTCGAACTTTGCAGGATTTCATCGCCCACACGGCTTTCGATCTTCAGGCCCTTGGCGCCCTCTGGCAGGTCGTCAGGCGTTACCACGATGGGGCCGATGGCGCCCGTGTCGTCAAAGTTTTTGCCCGGTGTCCATTGGTGCGTCTTGCGCTGGTAGTCGCGGACTGACCCGTCGTTGAACACGGTGTAGCCAAAGACATGGTCAAGCGCGTCCGCCTCTGCGATGTGGCGCCCGCCCTTGCCGATGATGACCATCAATTCGGCCTCGTAATCCAGCTTGTCCGAACATGTGGGCCGCACCATCGGCGCCCCCGCGGCCATGATCGAATTGGCCCCGCGCATAAACAGGGCCGGGTAGTCCGGGATGTCATAGCCGCCTTCTTTGATGTGCTCGACATAGTTCAAGCCCAGGCAGATGATGGTACCGGGCCGCGCGATGGGCAGGGCGGGTGTGATGTCTGCGACCGATGTAGGGGCGCCCAGGTCGGGCAGGGCAGCGACCTGCGCCGCCAGGTCAGCATCCGCGGCGAGGGCCGTCAGATCGGGGCCGATGCCTGGCAGCTTTGCCGACACATCATAGGCCTGCGCGTCCTTGATCAGAAACACCGACTGCGCGCCATCGACGCTGCCCACCATGAAACGCATGTGACTCTCCGAGTTGATTTCAGCCATTTTTGGCGATAATCAAAACCCAAGTCAAATAAAATCGATATTCTTAACAGATCATAAAATGGAGGCCGCGATGCCAGACTGGGACACCTATAAATCCGAGGCCCGCGCGCGCGGATCGCTCGCCTTTGAGCTGTTTGTGGTGCACTCGACACCAGCCCTGTCGCCCGAAGAGGTCAAGGCGCAGCTGCCCGCGCATCTGGCCTATCAGGCAACGCTCGAGGATGAGGGGGCGTTGGTCTTTGCGGGGCCGCTGTCGGATGAAAGCGGGACGCAGATGCAGGGGATGGGCATGATCATCTACCGCGCGCCATCCTTTGAACAGGCCCGCGCGCTGGCCGATGCCGACCCGATGCACGCCTCGGGCGCGCGCAGCTATGTGCTGCGCAAGTGGATGATCAACGAGGGCAGCCTGACCATGACGGTTAGCCTGTCGCGCCAAAGCGTGGCCTTGGGCTGACCCCGATGGCGCAGGCGAGCTTTCTGGGGGATATGCTGACGACCCTGTTCGAACGCACCCGCTGGCAAGGCGGGGCGAGCGACCCCAGGCCGCTGTCGGACATGTGCATCGCCCTGCTTGCGGCCGAGGGCGAGGTGTCGGGCATGACCCTGGCCAAGGCGATCCTGGACCGTTACGGCACGCTGGACCGGACCGAAAAGCTGGCCTTTTTCACCTTTCTCAATGCCGAGTTGGAACTGGACGCCCCCGCCCTGCGCGCACTCGTCGACAAGTACATCGAGGCCCCGGATGTTGCCACCTACCAGGCGATTGCCACCGCATCCGAGCCGCGGCGACAAGAGTTGCTGCGCCGCCTGAACCAGTCGCCCGGTGCCACCGCCGCGCTGGTGTCGATGCGGGCGGACCTGTTGGCCTTTCTGCCCGACGCGCCTGACCTCAAACGCACCGACCTCGACTTTGTCCATTTGCTGCGCAGTTGGTTCAATCGCGGGTTTCTGGTCCTGCGTGAAATCAGTTGGGACACGCCCGCCAGCATCCTGGAAAAGATCGTGGCCTATGAGGCCGTGCACGCCATCGAAAGCTGGGATGACCTGCGCCTGCGCCTCTATCCGCCCGACCGCCGATGCTTTGCCTATTTCCATCCCACCATGCCGGATGAGCCGCTGATTTTTGTAGAGGTCGCGCTGATGGGCGCGGTGCCGTTGTCGATCCACGATGTGCTGGCCCGTGACCGCGTCCATGCCGACAGCGCGGGCACGCGGGTGGCGGTATTTTATTCGATCTCGAACTGCCAGGCGGGGCTGCACGGGATTTCCTTTGGCAACCTGCTGATCAAGCAGGTGGTGGCCGAGCTGCGCCAGGCGCTGCCGCAGTTGGACACGTTTGTGACGCTGTCGCCGATCCCGGGGCTGAACGCCTGGATCGACGGCGCGGGCCTGGCGCCAGCGCCTGCGGACATCCAGCCGCTGGCCGCCCATTTCCTGCTGAACGAACGGGGGCGGCGCGGTGGCCCGCGCGACCCGGTGGCGCGGTTCCACCTGGGCAACGGCGCGCAAATCTATGCGGTGCACGCCGATGCCGACCGGACCGAGAAAGGGCGCGCGCAATCGTCGGGCGCGATGGTGAATTACCTGTACGATCTGAATATGATCGAAAAGAACCACGAGACATTTGTGCGCGGCGCCGCTTTCCCTGCGTCCAAAAATGTGATCGCTGCGGCACAGGCCGCAAAACCCCTGCTGACCAAGGCGACAGACCCATGACGAACCACCTTTACGACACCCTGTTTGGCCAACATGCCGACAATGACGCCTGCTTTCTCAGCCTTGAGGGCGGCGCGCGGCAGATCAGCTATGCCGCGTTTTGCGCCCAAGTCGGTCAGGTGGCGCAGACGCTGGTGGCGCAGGGGGTCAAGCCGGGCGACCGTGTGGTGGCCCAAGCGCCGAAATGCGCCGAACTGGTGATGCTCTACGCCGCCACGGTGCGCGCGGGGGCGGTGTTTTTGCCGCTGAACACGGCCTATACGCAGGACGAAGTGTCCTATTTCGTGGGCGATGCGACGCCGCGTGTCATCGTCTGCGCGCCGGGTGACGAGGCGGCGATGCGCGCCCTGGCGGGGGATGCGGTGGTGTTGACCTTGGGGGCCGATGGCAGCGGCAGCCTCATGGACCGCAGTGCGGGGCACAGCAGCCAGTTCGACACGGTGGCGCGCGGGCCCGACGACCTGGCCGCGCTGCTTTATACCTCGGGCACGACGGGGCGGTCCAAGGGGGCGATGCTGTCGCATGAAAACCTCGCCTCGAACGCGCGGGTGCTGGTAGAGGCCTGGCAGATCACCGGCGACGATGTCTTGATCCACGCGCTGCCGATCTTTCACACCCATGGCCTGTTCGTTGCGATGAACACCGCGGCATTGGCCAGTGCGCGGGTCACATTCATGGCCCTGTTCGATCTGGACGCGATCTTTGCCGCGCTGCCGACGGCGACGCTGATGATGGGGGTGCCCACATTCTACACCCGCCTGCTGGCCGATGCGCGCCTGACGCGGGATGCGACGGCGAACATGCGCCTCTTTATCTCGGGCAGCGCGCCGCTGCTGGCAGAGACCCACGATGCCTTTGCCGACCGGACGGGGCACCGCATCCTGGAACGCTATGGCATGACCGAGACGAATATGAACACCTCGAACCCCTATACCGGCGACCGCATTGCGGGCTCGGTCGGCCTGCCGTTGGCAGGGACCGAGGTGCGGCTGACTGACCCGCAGACCGGCGCGCCGCTGCCCGAGGGCGAGATCGGGATGATCGAGGTGCGCGGGGCCAACGTGTTTCAGGGCTATTGGAACATGCCCGAGAAAACAGCGGAAGAGCTGCGCGACACCGGGTTCTTCATCACCGGCGATCTGGGGCAGATCGGCGCCAATGGCTATCTGTCCATCGTCGGACGGCAGAAGGACCTGATCATCACCGGCGGCTACAACGTCTATCCCAAGGAAATCGAGGACGTGCTGAACGACCTGCCGCAGGTCAAGGAAAGTGCTGTCTTTGGCATCCCGCATCCCGACTTTGGCGAGCAGATCATCGCGGCCCTGGTGCTAGAGCCCGGGGCCGAGGCCGATCTGGCGCAGGTAGAGGCGGTGGTGGCAGACAAGCTGGCGCGGTTCAAGCATCCGCGCCGCTATGAGGTGCTGGAGGCCTTGCCGCGCAACACCATGGGCAAGGTGCAAAAGAACGTGCTGCGCGCCACCCACGCCAGCTAGAACGCGCCTAGCGACCGTGGCGGGCGATGGTGCGAATGCTCCATTCGATGGCGTCGCGCATCGTGTCGCCCAGGGCCTCGTCAAAGGCGATCGCCACATCTGCGGCGCTGTCCGAGGTCGCGGGCACGACCTCTTCGAATGACTTGGACCCGACGATGCGGTCGGTAAAGGCGTCCACGATCTTGATGTTCAGCCGCACGTCGATGTTCAGCGGCGCGTCCTCGATGCCGCCGGGCAGAATGGCCTGAAATTCGCGAATATCCGTCACCATCAGGTAATCCGCGCGCAGCCCGATGGTCGAGCTGCCGACGGCGGGCACCTTGCCGGTGTTTTCCATGCTTTCGATCAGCAGGGCCTGCACGATCAGCGGCGCGCGGTCGACCCAGCGGGCGCCGGGCAGGTACTGCACCTCAAGTGGGCTGGGCTGCACCGCGATCTGGTCGGTGTCGACCGCCGCTGTCGCGGTGGGCGTGTCGACCACGATCTGGTGCTTGAGGTTGGGCAGCGACGTGTCAAACGTGCTTTTGGGTGACAGCACATAGAGGTCGGTGGGCGTGGTCACCTGGGTCAGGCTGCTGAGGCCACCGCAGGCGGGCAGCAGCGCCAACAGCATCAGGGCAAGGGCAGGGCGAAACTTGGGGGGCGTCATCGGCGGAACTCTGAGTTTTGGGTGCCCAGCAAGAACCGCGCGGGGTCGCGTTCGATCTTGTTCACAAGGCGTTCTAGGTTGATGACAAGGCCGCGCGCCTCTTCGGTAAAGCGCAGGAATTCGGGCAGGCCGAGGCGCAGGAATTCCGACAGCTGGCGCTGGTTGCCGGTGACCACGGTATCAAGCGTATCGGTCAGGCTGGCCGCGGATTGCGAGGCGGCCAGCACCTCGCCCGAGATTGCGTCGATGTTGCGCGAGGCCTGTTGCACCGTGTCGGTAAAGGTCGTGGCCGCCGCACGCAGATCGCCGATCACCCCGTCCGAGCTGTCGCCGAAGGTGGTGGCAAAGGAACTCGCCGCTTCGCGCAAGTCACTTATGATGCCGCCAATATCGTCTTCGATCACCGTGTTCGCGCTGGCAAAGGTGCGCCGCGCCACCTCGAGCGTTTCGGTCGCCCCGGTCATCGCGGTCGTCACCCAGTCCAGCGTGACGTTGGCGTTGTTGAAGGTGGTGGTAAAGGTGGTCAGCGCGTCCGAGGCTTGCCCCGACAGGCCCTGCAGCGACACGGCCAGAGAGGTCGTTTGCGCGCCCACATTCTCGATCACGCGGCTGGCAGTTTGCGCGGTGGTGCGCAGGTCTTCCGACAGGGGCGCCAGCTGATCATTGGTGAGGGTTTCAAAGGCGCTGGCGGCCTGATCTACCGATTGCAGCGTCACCTGGGCATTATCAAAAGTCACCGCCGCGGTGTCGAGCGCGGTGGTGCCGCTGGTCACCAGCGTGTCGATGCGGCCCGCCACGCGCGAGACGTCCGTGCCCACTTGATCGATTAAGCCGGTCGCCCGCTGGGCGGTTGTGCGCAGGTCCTGGGCCAGAGGCGTCAATTGGGTTTCGGTCAGGGTGTTGACCCCTTCGACGGCCGTGTTGGCCGAAGCCAGCAGCCGCGCGCCGTCATCCGCCAGCCCGTCAATCCGGTCCGACAGGCGCGTGATCTCGGTGCCTGCGCTGGCGATCACGCCGGTGGCAGTTTGCGAGGTTGTGCGCAAATCTTGGGCCAGGGGTATCAGTTCAGAGGTGGTGAAGGTGTCGATTGTGGTCAGCGTGCCAGTCGCCGTGTCCAGCGCACCTGTGGCCGACACAAGCGTCGTTTCGGCGGTGTCCGCCAGCGTTTCCAGCCGGTTGCCAAAGGCTGCGACTTGCTGTGCGGCGGCGCCTAGATCGTTCGACAGCGTCTCGAAGTTGGCCAGCACACCGTCGAGCCGTTCCGACGATGTGGCCAGGTTGTCAAGCAGGGTCGCGACCGCCGCCTGGTTGTCGTCGCTGAAGACATCGTTGACGTTCTCGAGCAGCTCGACCGCTTTGTCGAGCAGCACCGGCGCGCCTTCGAACACCGATTGCAGGGCGGTGCGTTCGGATGGGATTGTGGCGCCGTCGGGCAGCGGGGCCGAGGTCTCGGATCCGCCGGAGAGGCCGACAAAGCTGACGCCTGTGACCCCTTGGGATTGCAGCTGTGCACGGGTGTCGGCGTTGACGGGCGTGTCGCCGGCGACCTCGATCCGCACCCGCACTTGGCTGGGGTCGTCGTCGTCGAGGTTCAGGCTGACCACCTGGCCCACGGCCAACCCGTTATAGCGGACATCGCTGGCCGCCCCCAGGCCCGAGACGTTGTCAAACAGCACGTCGTAATAGGCGTATTGGCGGTCCACCTCGACCTTGGCCAACCACAACAGCAGACCCAGCGCACCCAGGATCCCGCCCAGGGTGAACAGCCCGATCAGCACATAATTGGCCTTGGTTTCCATAGCAGGCGGCAGCCTTCCTTCAGCTTTTGGCTTGGGCGGCGCGTGCGCGTGGACCGGTAAAGTATTCCTGGACCCAAGGGTGGTCGACCTCTGTCATCCCCGCGATAGGGCCTTCCACCAGCACGCGTTTTTCCGCAAGCACAGCAATTCTGTCGCAGATCGCATAGAGAGAGTCGAGGTCATGCGTGACCATGAAGACCGTCAGGCCCAAAGACCGCTTAAGCTCGCCAATCAGATCGTCATAGGCGGCAGCCCCGATGGGGTCGAGGCCCGCAGTGGGTTCGTCCAGAAACACAATCTCGGGGTCCAGCGCCAGGGCCCGCGCGAGGGCCGCACGCTTGCGCATGCCCCCCGACAGTTCCGACGGCAGCTTGCCACAGCTGAGCGGGGGCAGGCCCACCAGGCTGATCTTTAGCTCGCCCACCGCCTTCATCAGCGCAGGGCTGAGCGAGAGGTGCTCGCGCATCGGGGCCATGACGTTTTGCAGTACCGTGAGTGACGAGAACAGGGCGCCGTCCTGGAACGCCACACCCCAGCGCCGCTCGGCCTCGAGCCGTTCGGCGCGGGTGCCGTTGACCACGTCCTGGCCCAGCACGTGGATGCTGCCCGCAGCCGGGCGGTTAAGGCCCACGATGGTGCGCAGCAGCACCGACTTGCCCGTGCCCGATCCGCCGACGATGCCCAGCACCTCGCCCCGCCAGACGTCCAGATCCAGGTTGTCGTGCACCCGTTGCGACCCGAACTGATTGACCAGCCCGCGCACCTCGATCACCGCCTCGCGGGTGTCGTCTGTCATAGCCCCAGCTCCGCGAAGAAGATGGAAAACGCCGCGTCCGCCGCGATCACCAGAAAGATCGACTGGACCACCGACACGGTCGTCCGCTGGCCCACGCTGTCCGCCGACCCGCGCACCTGCATGGCCTGCCAGCACGACACGATGGCGATGATCGCGGCAAAGACGGGCGCCTTGAGCATGCCGATGATCAGGTGCCAAACATCGGTGTTTTCCTGCAGCCGCGTAAGGAACATGCCCGGGCTGACCCCCAGTTCCAGCCAGCTCATGAGCGCGCCGCCGATGAGGCCGGACATATTGGCGATAAAGCCCAGGATCGGCAGCATGATGACCAGCGCGATGACGCGCGGCAGGACCAGAACCTCGATCGGATCAAGGCCGAGGGTGCGCATCGCGTCCAGCTCCTCGCGCACTTTCATCGACCCGATCGAGGCCGTAAAGGCCGAGCCGGAGCGGCCCGCCACGATGATGGCAGTGAGCAGAATGCCCAGTTCCCGCAAGATGGAAATGGCAATCAAATCAACGACAAACACCTCGGCCCCGAATTGGCGCAGCTGCGACGCGCCCTGGAAGGCGAGGACGATGCCGATGAGAAAGCTCATCAGGATGACGATGGGAATGGCGTTGAACCCGGTCTCTTGCATCTGGCTGACCAGCGCGGCCATGCGCCAGCGGCGGGGGCGGGGAATGCCATAGGCCAGCCGCGCCAGCACCTCGCCCAGAAAGCTGACCAGCGACAGGATCGCGGTGCCCACACCAGCCGTTTTGGCGCCGATCCCGGCGATCCAGGGGAGCAGGCCGCGGGGCACATCCTCGACCCCTTCTTCGGCGGGCAGGGCCGCCTGGACGGTGTGGATCAGGGCCACGCGGTCGGCGTCGGCACCGTGGATTTCGACGCGGGCGCCTTGGGCCTCGGCCCGTGCCTTGAGCCCGGCAATGACCCAGGCGCCGCCGGTGTCCAACACCTCGATCCCTTCAAGATCGAGGCGCAGGGTCTGGGTGCTGATCTGCGCCGCCGCAACCGCGTCGCTGACCTGCGCCATGGTCTGCGTGACCAGCGGGCCGGACAGCCGGGCAACGGTGACACCGGCCTCGGTCTCGAGCGTGAAGCGGGGCGATGACATTCGGTGTGAACGTGTCCCAAGTGGCAGAGGATCGGGGGCAGTTCCCCGGTGCGCGAACCGCAGCATAGACCAGCCCGCGGCCCTTGACCACGCCCCGTGCAAGGGGGTTTTTGCGCCGTGCCTCCGCAATGCCTGCAATTGTACAGAACCTGCCAGGCTTTTGGCCATACGGCGGTCCTACGCTTTGTTGACCACGTTTTGGGAGGGTGCGGCCCGTTGATCTGTGCCGGAGAGGAGGCCCGCCCATGCCGTCTGCCGTGTCCAAGCGCACCAAGAGCCAGTCCGCGCAGTTTGGTTTTGACTGGTCCGTCAGCCTGTTTTGATGAGGTTGCTGGCGACCAGCGGATACTTCGTCCGGGTCCGTGACCTGCGCGGCTGTCCTGGTGAAACAAATTCTTGGACGGCAGGCGACGGCGAAAGCCACGTCACTGCCGCGCGTTTGTCTGCTGATCGCAGGCACACACGCTTGCCCGATGTGCGCATTCTCTAACCCTGCAACGCCTTCACGCCCACGTCGCCCTTCGCTTGTTCGCGGATTGCGAGTGCGGCGGCGGAGGCGGCAGCGGCGGTGGTGAAGTAGGGGATTTTGTCGTAGAGCGCGATGGAGCGGATGGATTTGCTGTCTTCGACCGCTTGGGCGCCTTCGGTGGTGTTGAACACCAGCTGGATGCCGTCGTCTTTCATCATGTCGGTGACGTCCGGGCGCCCCTCATAGACCTTGTTCACCACGCCGCAGGGCACGCCGTGATCGGTGTACCAGGCTGCAGTGCCGCGGGTGGCGACAAGGGTAAAGCCGAGGTCGGTGAGGATCTTGGCGGCCTCCATCATGTCGGGCGTTTTGTCGGCGTCCTTGATCGAGATAAAGGCGCAGCCTGCGTCGGGCAGGACCATGCCCGCCCCCATTTGCGCCTTGAGGAAGGCGCGGCCGAAGGTGCGGTCCCAGCCCATGACCTCGCCTGTTGAGCGCATTTCGGGGCCCAGGATCGTGTCGACGCCGGGGAAGCGGGCGAAGGGAAGCACGGCCTCTTTGACCGAGAACCAGGGCATGTTGGGGTCGGCCAGCGTCATCGGGTCGCCCAGGGGCAGCACCGCGTCATAGCTCGCGTCGGCGTCATAGGGCGGGCGCAGGGGAAAGTTGGACAGCGGCTCGCCCGCCATGATGCGCGCGGCGATGGAGGCGATGGCGCTGTCGGTGGACTTGGCGACGAAGGGGACGGTGCGCGACGCGCGGGGGTTGACCTCGATCAGGTAGATCGTGCCGTCCTGCACCGCGAATTGCACGTTCATCAGGCCCACGACGTTGAGTGCCTTTGCCAGCGCGTGGGTCTGGGTTTCGATCTCGGCGATAATGTCGGCGGACAGCGAGTAGGGGGGCAGGGAGCAGGCGCTGTCGCCGGAGTGCACGCCCGCCTCTTCGATGTGCTGCATGATGCCCGCGACATGGACGTCGGTCCCGTCGCAGAGCGCGTCGACATCCAGTTCGACCGCGCCAGCGAGGTAGCTGTCCAGCAGCACGGGGCTGTCGCCCGAGACGACGACCGCCTCGGAAATATAGCGTTTGAGGCCGGTCATATCGCGCACGATTTCCATCGCGCGCCCGCCCAACACGTAAGAGGGACGGATGACGAGGGGGAAGGCGATGTCGCCCGCAATGTCAAGGGCTTCGGCATCGGAATGGGCGATGCCGTTGTTGGGCTGCTTGAGGCCCAAATCGTTCACCAGCGCCTGGAAACGCTCGCGGTCTTCGGCCAGATCGATAGCGTCGGGCGTGGTGCCAAGGATGGGAATCCCGGCCTCTTCCAACGCGTTGGCGAGTTTCAGCGGGGTCTGACCGCCGAACTGGACGATGACGCCGTGCAGGATGCCGTTGTCTTGCTCGACCCGCAGGATTTCCATGACGTGTTCGAAGGTCAGCGGCTCAAAGTAGAGCCGGTCCGAGGTGTCGTAATCGGTGCTGACCGTTTCGGGGTTGCAGTTGATCATGATCGTCTCGTAACCCGCGTCGGTCAGCGCAAAGCAGGCGTGGCAGCAGCAATAGTCGAACTCGATCCCCTGGCCGATACGGTTGGGGCCCCCGCCGAGGATCACGACCTTTTTGCGGTCCGACGGCCGTGCCTCGCATTCGGCGGTGCCGAAGACGGGGGTTTCGTAGGTCGAATACATGTAGGGCGTCTGCGCCTCGAACTCGGCGGCGCAGGTGTCGATGCGTTTGAATACCGCCCGCACGTCAAGGTTTTCGCGGGCGCGGCGCACTTGCACCTCGTCCCGGCCCGTCAGCTGGCCGAGGCGGGCGTCGGTAAAGCCCATCATCTTGAGCGCGCGCAGGCCGTCCTCGGTCATGGGCAGGCCGTTCACGGCGACCTCGGCCTCGGCCTGGACGATCTCGCGGATGCGGGCAAGGAACCAGGGGTCGAATTTTGTGGCGGCAGAGATGTCGTCATCCGACAGCCCGTGGCGCATGGCCTGGGCGATCAGGCGCAGCCGGTCGGGGGTCTGGGCCGAGATCGCCTTGGTAATCGCGGCCACGTCCGGGGCGCCGGGGATGTCGATGTCGTCGAGGCCGGTCAGGCCGCTTTCCATCGAGGCCATCGCCTTTTGCAGCGACTCGTGGAAGGTGCGGCCGATGGCCATGACCTCGCCCACGGATTTCATCGCGGTGGTCAGCGTCGCCTCGGCGCCTGGAAATTTCTCGAACGCGAATTTGGGGACCTTGGTGACGACATAGTCGATGGTCGGCTCGAACGAGGCGGGGGTGACCTTGGTGATGTCGTTGTCCAGCTCGTCCAGGGTATAGCCCACCGCCAGCTTGGCCGCGATCTTGGCAATCGGGAACCCTGTCGCCTTTGAGGCCAGTGCCGAAGACCGCGACACACGCGGGTTCATTTCGATCACCACCATGCGCCCGTCTTCGGGGTTGATCGCCCATTGCACGTTCGATCCGCCCGTCTCCACCCCGATCTCGCGCAGGACGGCGATCGAGTGGTTGCGCATGATCTGGTATTCCTTGTCCGTCAGCGTCAGCGCCGGGGCCACGGTGATGCTGTCGCCTGTGTGCACGCCCATCGGGTCCACGTTTTCGATGGAACAGACGATTATGGCGTTGTCGGCGGTGTCGCGCACCACCTCCATCTCGTATTCCTTCCAGCCCAGCAGCGACTCGTCCACCAGGATTTGACCCACGGGGGAGGCATCCATGCCCGACCGGCAGATCGCCTCGTAATCGTCCCGGTTATAGGCGACGCCGCCGCCGGTGCCGCCCAGGGTATAGGCGGGGCGGATGATGGCGGGCAGGCCGATATCTTCGAGCGTTTCCAGCGCGATGGCGACGCCTGCCGCGAGGTCCTTGTGCCCGTTGGCGTCCTTGGGGGTGGTGACGATGGTGGCGCGGGGGTTTTCGATGCCCAGGCGGTCCATCGCCTCGCGGAACAGCTTGCGGTCCTCGGCCATTTCGATGGCGTCACGCTTGGCGCCGATCATCTCGACCCCGAACTGGTCCAGCACGCCCATCTCTTCCAAGGCAAGCGAGGTGTTCAGGCCGGTCTGCCCGCCCATGGTGGGCAAAAGGGCGTCGGGACGCTCTTTCTCGATGATCTTGGCGACGATTTCGGGCGTGATCGGTTCGATATAGGTGGCGTCGGCAAGTCCGGGGTCCGTCATGATTGTGGCGGGGTTGGAGTTGACCAGGATGACGCGGTAGCCTTCTTCGCGCAGGGCCTTGCAGGCCTGGGCGCCAGAGTAGTCGAATTCGCAGGCCTGACCAATGACGATGGGGCCCGCGCCGATGATCATGATCGACTGGATGTCGGTACGCTTTGGCATCTTCGGGTCCCCGGAATGTTGGTCACTGCGCGCTGGCAGGCATGCGCAAATCGTCCTGCGTTATAGGCATGGCGTCGCCGGGCGCAAGGGGCGGCCCCGGGGCTAAATTAGGAAAATCTTCATTCCTTGGGAACCGAATGGCGCCGGTAGGCGTATCTCTTGTATCCGCGCGCGGTTTAACAGGGGAGCCTTCCGAACATGACACATTCTGCACTGCTGCTGGGCGCCATTGGCGTTCTGGCCGAGACATCCGATCTGCAACGCCGCGCGTTTAACACGGCGTTCGAGATGAACGAACTGGTTTGGCACTGGGATGCCGAGACCTATGCCGCGCTGTTGGAAGTGCCGGGCGGTCGGGCGCGCCTGGCCTACTACGCCAAGGCACAGGGCGTGCATATCGACGTTGATGCCGTTTACGAGGCCAAGGTGGCGGTGTTCGAGGCCGCGCTTGCCGACGGTGTTGACTTGCGTCCGGGCATTGCCGATGTCATTGCGGCGGCACAGGCCGAAGGCATGCGCATCGGATTTGCCACGTCGACGGACCCGCGCCAGGTTGCGGCGATCCTGAAGGGCGTGTCGGGCCAGTTGGATACGAGCGTCTTTGCCTTTATCGGCGACAACACGCAGATGACCTACCCCAAGCCTGCGCCGGACATCTATCACGCGGCGCTGACCCATCTGGGCATCACCGCCAATGACGCGATTGCCATCGAGGACACGCCAGAGAGTGCCGCGGCGGCCGTGGCGGCGGGCATCCGCACCTTTGCCTATCCGGGCGCCGAGGCGGTGGGCCGTGACTTTGGCCGTTACGTCGAGGTGCTGACTGACCCACGCGACGCTGTGATGCGGTCGCAGGTGCTCGTGGCCTAGGCCATCTCTTTGCGGGCGGTTTCTTGCTGTGGCGCGGGGTGCAGATAATCCCGCGTCAACGGCACCGCGTCGCGTTTATGCGCCAGCTGGAAGTGATAGACGCCCTGCATCTGGTGTTCGAAAGCCAGGATGCAAACCGTCAGGTAATAGCGGAACATGCGGATAAAGCGCGAGTCGTACATCGCGCCGATCTGTGCCGCGTTGTCGTCAAAGCGTTGCCGCCAGTGGCGGATGGTTTTGGCGTAGTGCAGGCGCCAGACCTCGATATCCGTTTGCCATAATCCCGAGCGTTCGATGGCCGGTGCAAGCTCTGACAGCGACGGGACGTAGCCGCCGGGGAAGATGTATTTGTTGATCCAGGACGAATGCGCCATCGGCGGGGCCGACCGTCCGATGGTGTGGATGAGGGCGACACCGCCCGGGTCCAAAAGTGCTGCCAAGCGCGCGAAATACGTATCGAAATTGGGCACGCCCACATGTTCGAGCATGCCGACCGACACGATCCGGTCGTAGGTGCCGGAGGTGTGGCGGTAATCTTGCAAGTTAAAGCGCACGCGGTCTGACAGCCCCGCGGCCTCGGCCCTTTTTTCGGCGGTGGCCAGCTGGTTTGCGCTCAGCGTGATGCCCGTGACCTCGCACCCGTAGTCGCGCGCGAGCGTGAGCGCCATGCCGCCCCAGCCGCAGCCGATGTCAAGCACGCGCATCCCCGGTTCCAGCCGCAGCTTGGCCGCGATATGCGCCTTTTTGGCGGCTTGGGCCTGTTCCAGCGTCATCGCGTCCTCGCGGAAATAGGCGCAGGAATACTGCATGTCCGCATCAAGGAAGAGCCGGTAGAGGTCGTCTGACAGGTCGTAGTGGTGCGCCACGTTTTTGCGCGCAGTGCGCGGGGCGTTGGCCTGCAGGAAACGGCGGGCGTGGAAGCGCGCGCGGTTGGCGAGCCGCAGCCAGGGCGGGAGTTGCCCCGCAAAGCGGTTGCGAATGATCACCTCGAGCAGGTGATCGAGCGTGCAATTTTGCGGCACGACGGTTTCGTTCATATACCCCTCGCCCAGGCCCAGATCGGGGTTCAGGATCAGCGCGCGCAGGGTGGCGGTGTCGGTGATCGACAGATGCGCCCGGGCGCCCGTGTCGGGCCCGTAATCGCGCGTGGTGCCGTCGGGATAGGTGATGGTCAGCCGGTCGACGACCATCATGCCGGTCAAAAAGCGGTCAAGCAGCGTGGCCCACATTGGTTCTCCCCTGCGATCAGTCACTCCCCACATAAAGTTGGGGGATCAGAGGGGGTTGCGTCAAGGGTCAGGCGGCAGTGGCGTCAAGGAAGGCGCGCACGGTCTGTTCAAAGGCGCGCGGCTGTTCGGCGTGCAGCCAATGCCCGGCCTGCGGGATCTTGGTAAAGCGGGCCGCGGGAAAGAGGCCGCGGATGGTGGGCCGGTGGGCGGCGGTGACATAGTCCGACTGCCCGCCCGACAGAAACAGGGTGGGGCCGTGATAGGCGCTGTTGATCTGCGGAAAGTCCAGGATTGCGGGCATATTTTCCGCTAGCGCATCGAGGTTCATGTGCCAGCGCTGGCCTGCAACGTCGAGCGACTGGGTGAAGAAGCTGCAAAGCGCGGGTTCGACCCCGAGCGCGGCCAGTTGCGCCTGCGCGTCCGAGCGGCGCGTGACGCGCGTCAGGTCGACGCCCTGCATCGCGGTGATGAACTGCATCTGGCTGTGGCTGTAGCCCACCGGCGCAATATCGCCGACGACCAGGCTGCGCACGCGGTCGGGCTGATCCAGCGCCAGCATCATGGCGGCCTTGCCGCCCATCGAGTGCCCGACAACGTCCATCGGCCCGCCCAGGTGGTCGATCACAGCACCTAGGTCGGCGGCAAGGGCGGGATAGCTGTGATCGGCGTCCCAAAAGCTGTGGCCGTGGTTGCGCATATCGACGGTGATCACGCGGCGGCTGTCCGCGAGCCGCTTGGCGATCACGCCCCAATTGCGGCCCGAGCCGTAGAGGCCGTGGGCGATAAGCAGGGCGGGACCGGGGGCGTCGCCGAAGGTGGTGGTGCTGAGCATGGGCAAAGGCTTAGCCCGGAACGCAGGCTCTGGCCAGTAGGCGCACGGGGCGGTAAAGCAAGCCCATGGATAGCCAGAAGAGCATCGAACAACGCGCCTTGCGGGTGCAGCGCGCTCTTGAGGCGGCCTTTGGTGTGCAGGCCAAGACCTTGGCGGCGGCGCTGCGCCGAACCGGGCGGCGCATGCCCAAGCGGCTGCACGCCGATGCGCGGCTGATCGTGGACGCCCAAGGGCTGGGCGGGCATCCCAAGCTGATGCGCCAGCTGGATGACGCGGCCCTCGCGGCGGCGGAGGCGCGGGTGCTGGCCTGGCTGGACACCATCGACCGGGCCGACCGGCGCAAGGGGATGTGGCTGAACCTCGCCGGCGTGGTGGCCTTTAACCTCTTGGTGGTGCTGGTTCTGTTCCTGATTTGGATGGTCTGGGCGGGCGAGGTCTGACGCCGGGCGGACGCTGTTTGGCTGCGCCAAAGACGCCCCGCCCGCCGTCCCGCAGACCCGCGCAGGTGGAACGATGCGCCTGCGCAGGGCGTTTACCCACCAGACAACTATACAGAGGAGATGTTTATGATGGGTTCTGCTGTTATCCTTTTGACCTCGCACAACACGTTGGGCGACACAGGCCAGCCCACGGGCTTTCACTGGGTCGAGATGGCGACGCCGTATTATGCGCTAAAAGAGGCCGGTTACGATGTGACCTTGGCCAGCGTTGTGGGCGGGCGTCCGCCCTCTGACCCCAGCTCGGCCCAGGCGCAGGACCGTCCCGATAGCGTGGCGCGGTTCATGGCCGACGCGCACGCGATGGAGGCGCTGGAAATGACCGAGCCGCTGTCGGAGCTGCGCGCCGGAGATTACGACATCGTCTATATCCCTGGCGGGCACGGCACGATGTGGGACCTGGCACAGCATGAGGGCGTCGGCCCCTTTGTCGCCAAGGCTTGGGAGGCAGGCGCCGTTGTCGGATCTGTCTGTCACGGCCCTGCGGCGCTGACCGAGACCTACCTGAGCGACGGCACGCCGCTGGTCAAAGACAAGCGCTTGGTCGCCTTTACCGATGATGAAGAGCGCGAGGCGCGGCTGGAGACTGTTGTGCCCTATCTGCTGGAAAGCCGGTTGCGTGACCGCGGCGCGGTGTTCGAGTGCAATCCGGAGCCGTTTGGTGCCCATGTGGTGACCGATGGGCGGCTGGTGACGGGGCAGAACCCGGCATCTGTGCCGGGTCTGGCCGATGCCTTGGTCGCGGCAGCCCGGAGCAAGAAGGCCGCCGCATAATGCGTAAACGAAGGCGGGCCCGCGCGGGCCCGCCTTTTTTATGCCATAGCTCTTAGAGGTTGGGGTAGAGCGGGAACTGGGCGCAGAGCGTTGCGACCTCTGCTTTCACTTTCGCCTCAACCGCGCTGTTGTTGTCCTCGCCATTGGCGGCGAGGCCATCCACCACTTCGATGATCCAGTCGCCGATCTGGCGGAATTCCCGTTCGCCAAAGCCGCGGGTTGTGCCAGCGGGGCTGCCCAGGCGGATGCCCGATGTGATCATCGGTTTTTCATCGTCAAACGGCACGCCGTTTTTGTTGCAGGTGATGTGCGCACGGCCCAGGGCCTTTTCGGTGGCGTTGCCCTTGACCCCTTTGGGGCGCAGGTCGACCAGCATCACGTGGGTGTCGGTGCCATGCGTCACCGTATCAAGCCCGCCTTTGTGCAGTTGATCGGCCAGCGCTTGGGCGTTCTTGATCACCTGCTGTTGATAGACCTTGAACGACGGCTCCAGCGCCTCGCCAAAGGCGACGGCCTTGGCCGCGATGACGTGCATCAGCGGGCCGCCCTGGATGCCGGGGAAGATGGCGGAGTTGAACTTTTTCGCCAGCGCCTCGTCATTGGTGAGGATCATGCCGCCGCGCGGGCCGCGCAGGGTTTTGTGCGTGGTGGTGGTGGCGACGTGAACGTGGGGGAACGGGTTGGGGTATTCACCGGCCGCGATCAGCCCTGCAAAATGCGCCACGTCCGCCAGGACCCATGCGCCGACCTTGTCCGCAATCTCGCGGATGCGGGCAAAGTCGATCTGGCGCGGGATGGCCGAGCCACCCGCGATGATCATCTGGGGTTTGTGTTCCAGCGCCAGCGCCTCGATCTGGTCATAATCGATGTCGAGCGTGTCACGGCGCACGCCATACTGCACCGCATTGAACCACTTGCCCGACTGGTTGGGCTTGGCCCCGTGGGTCAGGTGGCCGCCTGCGTCCAGCGACATGCCCAGGATCGTGTCGCCCGGCTGCAAGAGCGCCTGGAACACGCCCTGGTTCGCTTGGCTGCCCGAATTTGGCTGCACATTGGCGAAACCGCAGCCAAAGAGCTGCTTGGCCCGGTCGATGGCCAGGTTTTCGGCCACGTCCACATATTGGCATCCGCCATAGTAGCGCCGGCCTGGATAACCTTCGGCGTATTTGTTGGTCATGACCGAGCCTTGGGCCTCGAGCACGGCGGCTGACACGATGTTTTCCGAGGCGATCAGCTCGATCTCATCCCGTTGGCGGCCCAGTTCATCGCGGACCGCGCCGAACAATTCGGGGTCCCGGTCGGCCAGGGATTGGGTAAAGAAACCGTCGGTGCGATGGGGCGCGTTCATGGGCACTCTCCTTATGGGTCGAGTCGGGTTACGTTGGGCCGTTTCCTATCGGAAACGGTGCAGATGGCAAAGGATGTAAAGCGACGATTTCGCATTTGCGCGCGGCAATGCTGGTAAGGGGCGAAAAGATATGGTTCTTTCGGCGACGAACGCAGGCCATAGGAAACGCTGATGCCGCTGAAGATCGCCTTTGCCGCCAGCCGCGCGCCTGTGGCCCAGACGGCGCGGGCGGCGCTGATCGGGCGCTATGGCGATGTGCCGTTGGACGAGGCGCAGGTGATTGTGGCCTTGGGCGGTGATGGGTTCATGTTGCAGACCCTGCATGCGACGCAAGCGCTGGCCGCGCCTGTCTACGGGATGAACCGGGGCACGATCGGGTTTTTGATGAACGCCTATCGCGAGACGGGCCTGTCCGCGCGCCTTGAGGCGGCGGAGGAGGCGGAGTTGAACCCGCTGACCATGACCGCCTGGGATGCCGAGGGCGGCGTGCACGAGGCCCTGGCCATCAACGAGGTGTCGCTGCTGCGCGCAGGCCCGCAGGCGGCCAAGCTGAAGATCAGCGTGGACGGACGGTTGCGTATGCAAGAGTTGACCTGTGACGGTGCCTTGGTCGCGACGCCCGCGGGGTCGACTGCCTACAACTATTCGGCGCACGGGCCGGTGCTGCCCATCGGGTCGGATGTGCTGGCCCTGACGGCAGTCGCGGCCTTCCGCCCGCGGCGCTGGCGCGGGGCGCTCTTGCCCAAGACGGCGCGCGTGCGCTTTGACGTGCTGGAGGCGCACAAGCGCCCGGTCATGGCCGAGGCGGATTCGCGCGCCATCCAGAACGTCACGGCGGTCGAGATCCGGTCGGAGCCGTCGGTGGTGCACCGCATCCTCTTTGACCCTGGTCACGGGCTAGAGGAACGCCTGATCTCGGAACAGTTCAATTGACGGCGCTACGGGACCCGGTGCCGCGCAGCCTGTGCACCGATTGCGGTGTGTCGCGCATGGCCGACCCGTCGGCCTGCGGGGCGGCGTGCCAGTTCATCAAGCCGGATTATCCGGGGATGGAACGGGCCGTGCATGGGCGCATGCGCGGCGATGGGGACGAGCTGTTCTTTGGCCCCATGCAGGCGATGTACCGCGCGCGCTTGGCACCGCCCTCCGAGGGCGCGCAGTGGACCGGGATCACCACCGCGCTGGCCGCCGATCTGCTGGCCCGGGGCGCGGTGGATGCGGTGCTGACCATGGTGCCCGACCCGGACGACCGTTGGAAACCTCAGCCCGCGCTGATCACCGATGCCGCCGACATGGCGCGCGCGCGGGGCATGCGCATGGGCTATGCGCCGCTGCTGGCCCTGCTGGAAGACGCGCAGGCGCGGGGGCTGACGCGGCTGGCGGTGATTGGCATCCCCTGCCAGGTCTACGCGCTGCGCCGGTTAGAGGCGTCCCTGGGCCTGGACCGCCTCTATGTGATTGGCACACCCTGTTCCGACAACACGACGACCGAGAATTTTCACCGCTTTCTGGCGCTGCTGGACGCGGCCCCGGCCGACATCACCTATCTGGAGTTTCGCGCCGATTATAAGGTCGAGCTGCGCTATGCCGACGGGCGCACGCGGCTGATCCCGTTTCTGAGCTTGCCGATCTCGGACCTGCCTGCGGATTTCTTTCCGCTGACCTGTCGGACGTGCGTGGATTACACCAATGTGCTGGCCGATATCACCGTGGGGTATATGGCCGGGCAGGGCGATCAATGGGTGCTGGTCCGCAATGCGCGCGGGGCCGAGATGCTGGCGGGCCTGGGCGACCGGGTGCTGCTGGAGGCGCCGGGGACCGGCGGCAAACGGCAGGCAGCGGTCAAAGGGTTTATCGCCAACACGGCACGCGCGGCGGGCGGGTTGCCCCTGCGGCGTATGCCCGACTGGGTGCGGCCCATCGTCAGCTGGCTGCAACCGCGGACCGGGCCGCGCGGCCTGGAATTTGCGCGCGCGCGGCTGGAAATGAAGGCGGCAGAGACGATCCTGCACCTGCGCCAGGCGCTGCCAGCGAAGATGAAGAATATGGTGCCGGACCATGTTTGGGACATCGCCAAGCCCTACGATCTGACCCCCGCCCCGGGCGAGCGGCACGGGCTGGACTGACAGCGCACGCGGATCAAGATCCGCCTTACGTAAGGCGCATCTTGATGCGCGTTTGCCCAAATGGGGATCACTTGGCGAAGCCCGGGGGGCGTGATAGGCTAGCCATCAACGATGATGCGGCCAAAACGGCACGACCCACACAGGCATGACAGCACTCAGCAAATATGACCGTCTCGAGGCGACGGCACTGTGGCGCGCGGACCCAGAGGCGCAGCGGCGCGAGGTGATCGTGTCCATCGGCGATGCCACGCTGGTGATAACAGACCTCAACGACCGCGCCATCACCCACTGGTCGCTGGCTGCGGTGGAACGCAGTGCGGCGGCGGGCAGCGGTGCGGTCTTTCACCCCGATGGCGATCCCGGCGAGACGCTGGAACTGGACGCCGATGCCGACGAGATGATCCGTGCCATCGACACCCTGCGCCAAGCCGTGGCGCGCGCCCGTCCGCGGCCCGGCCGCCTGCGCTGGCTGGGGGCTGCGGTATCGGTGTCGGCCGTGGCGGCGCTGGCGGTCTTTTGGCTGCCCGGCGCACTGGTCGATCACGCCATGCGCGTGGTGCCGCCGGTGAAAGAGGCCGAGATCGGCACCGCACTGCTGGCCCGGATCGAGCGTGTTTCCGGCCCGCCCTGCCGCACCGCAGAGGCGCGCGGCGCGCTGGCGGGACTGGCCGGGCGGACCGGGGCGGCACGCATCGTCATCCTGCCCGGCGGTGTGCGCGAGGCGCTGTCGCTGCCCGGTGGCACGGTGCTGCTGAACCGCAGCCTGGTCGAGGATTTCGAGGAACCAGATGTCGCCGCAGGCTATGCTGTGGTCGAGCAGGTGCGCAGCGGCCTGCGCCCGCCCCTGCGCAAGCTGTTGGAGCATGCAGGCACCCGCGCCACGGCAACCCTGCTGACCACGGGCACGCTGCCGCCGCGCGCGCTGGATGCCTTTGCCGAAGCCGAGCTGGCCTTGCCCGCCCCGGCCCTGGCGCCAGAGGTGATCCTGCCCGCCTTTGCCGTCGCCCGTTTACGCAGCACACCCTATGCGCGCGCCCGCGATATCTCAGGCGAGGCGACGCTCGAGCTGATCGAGGCCGACCCGTTCGGTGGCGCACAAACCGCCCCGATCCTAGAGGACCGGGACTGGTTGCAGCTGCAAGCGATTTGCGAGGGCTAGGCGCGGTTCAGCGCACGAACGCGTCACGAAAGCCTGCAGCGCGGCTGCGCTGCAACCCGTCGCGTAGCGCCGTTTGCGAGGTAAAGGGCCCGGCGAGCACCACCTGATACGCCTTGCCACCACGCGTGGCCTTGCCGATCCGGGCGGGCAGGCCCGCGCGCAAGATGCGCTGTGCCGCGGCCTGGGCATTGGCCGGCTGGCCGAAGGTGCCAACCTGCACATAACGCCCCTGCGCCGTCGCCGTGGGGGCCGCCGCTTTGGGCTTGGCCGTCTGCCGCACTGTCGCTTTGGGCGCGGCCCGTGCCGGGGCCTGCACGATAGGGGCAGGCGCAGACTTGGTCGACACGGTGGGCGCGCGTGGTGTCGCACCATTGCGCACAACCCGCTTGAGCAGTTGCCCGTCCCGGCGCACCAAGGTCACGGTGCCCAGCTCGCGCTGCTGCGTGGCCATGTCGGTATAAGGGTAGACGAGCGGCACTTGCGCGGTGACATCGCGCCCGGTGTCTCGTTCGATCAGGCGGCGGGGGACGGTGGTGGTCCAGACCAGGCGGGTTTGTGCCACGCCGCGCAAGGTCTGTTCGGCCCGGCGCGGGTTCAGCCGGTCGTCTTCCCAGACGGGGCGGTACCCTTGGGGTACGCGCGTGCTGCCCTGAGCCTGGCGGTTGTCGAAGACCTGGCGCGGCACGACCCGTGTTGACGGGCTGGCCGCCACGTTGCCTTGGGTCGCGGCGATGGCGGCGCGCTCCGCTACGGTCGTGGTGCTGCGCGCGATGGGCTGTGGGCCGCAGCGCACGGGCACGTCGCGGCCCGAGTTGATGTATTTGGAACTGATGGGCGAGGCGCCCGCGCAGGCCGGTGTGCGCTGCGTCACGGTCGCCTGGCGTGTGGGGGCAGGGGCCGCGTTGGGCGCGCGCACGACCTTGCGCACGGCGGGTGCGGGTGTGGCAGGTTTTGCAGCGACGGTGGGCGCAGGCTTGGGCGTCGGGGGCGCCGCCCGACGCACGGGCCGTTGCGTGGCGACGCGGCGCGGGGCGGTGCGGTTGGCCACGGGCGGCGATTTCGGTGCGGCCTGGGCCGTGCGCGTCGTCGTCGCAGTGCGGGCAGGCGCTTGGGTCGCGCGCGGCGCGGGCGCGGCCTGCGCCGTGCTGCGGGCCGCCGGTTGCGTGGCCGTGGCGGGTGGCGCGACGGTGATCTGTTCGACCCCGCGCGCGGCGGGCGCTTGCGGCGTGGCGCGCGCGGCAGCGGCGGCATCTGCGCTCAGCGTCGGGCGCTGGCCGCAGATCACCTGGCGCGAGCGGTTGACGCGCGGCACCCAGGTGACGTTGCCGTCAATCCCTGCGCGGATGAACACACAGCCCTGGCTGTCGACATATTGCGCACCGGTGAACGAGGCCGGCGGAAATTCAGCCGGGGTCTGGGCGTTGCGCAGGTTTTGGGCATGCAGCGACCCGATGCCCAGCGACGCAGCGATCACAGCGATCGCAACAACTCTTGTAACTTTCATCATATCCCCCACAAGATATGGGTGAAAAGATGCATCACCCGCGCCGTGGAGTAAAGCGGCGATGGCCCCTATTTGGTGCCAAACATGCGATCGCCCGCGTCTCCGAGGCCCGGAACGATGTATCCGATGTCATTGAGCTGCTGATCAACGGCTGCGGTGACGATGGGCACGTCCGGGTGCGCGTCTTTCATCCGGGCGATTCCCTCAGGTGCGGCCAGCAGGCAGAGAAAGCGAATGTTCGTGGCCCCCGCCCCCTTCAACAGGTCGATGGCCGCAACAGACGAGTTGCCGGTGGCCAGCATCGGGTCCACAGCAATCACCAACCGGTCCTCCAGCGCTTCAGGCACTTTGAAGTAATATTGCACAGGCTCCAGCGTCGCCTCATCCCGGTACAGCCCCACAAAACCCACCCGCGCCGACGGGATCAACTCCAGCACACCATCCAGCAGCCCATTGCCCGCCCGCAGGATCGAGATCAGCGCCAGCTTCTTGCCGTCGAGCGTGGGAGCATCCATCGGCTCCATCGGCGTCTCAATCCGCTTGGTGGTCATCGGCAGGCCGCGGGTGACCTCATAGGCCAGCAGCTGCGAAATCTCGCGCAAGAGCTGCCGGAATACCGCCGTGGGCGTGTCGCGGTCGCGCATGATGGTCAGCTTGTGCTGAACCAGGGGATGATCGACGACGGTCAGATGCTCGGACATGGGACGCTCCTCTTAACACCCCCTCTTCTGCAATGCCGTTCCGCGGCGAACAATCCCCCCAGCTTCTTCTGACCAAAAATACCTCGGGGTTTGGGGCAGCGCCCCAATGCGCGCAGCGCCAAACAATCGCGTGCGCCGTCAGGCGCTCATTTTGGCGGCACCCCCAGATGCTGGGCCACCAGATGCGCCACATCGGCAAACCCGATCAGGCCCAGCGGCGCACCGGTGCCGCCTGCGGTCAGCACAGGCACCCGCTCACGCGTGTGATCGGTGCCCACCCAGGTGGGGTCGTTGCCGTGATCGGCGGTCAGCACCAGCAGATCGTCCGCCCGCAAGCGCGCCAAAAGGGGGCCAAGGGCTGCATCGAACCATTCCAGATGCCGTGCATAGCCTGCGACGTCGCGGCGGTGACCGTAAAGGCTGTCGAACTCCACGAAATTGGCAAAGGTCAGGCTGCCATCCTCTGCGGTCTCCACCCGGTGCATCACGTGGTCCATCAACTGCGCGTCGGTGCCCTTGTCCACCTGATCAAAGCCTTGCATGGAAAAGATATCGCCCACCTTGCCCACACCATAAACAGTGCGGCCCGCGTCCTGCACCCAGTTGCTGAGGAGGGGCGCGGGCGGCGTGATGGCATAATCGCGCCGGTTGGGCGTGCGGGCAAAGGCGCCAGGGGTGCCCACGAAAGGCCGCGCGATCACGCGGCCCACGCGCATCTCGTGCAGCACGGGCGCCACGGCGGCACATAGGTCGAGCAGGCGTTGAAGGCCAAAGGTCTCCTCATGCGCTGCGATCTGAAACACGCTGTCGGCAGAGGTATAGCAGATGGGCCGCCCGCTGCGCATATGCGCGGCGCCGTCTTCAGCGATGATCGTGGTGCCCGAGGCGTGGCGGTTGCCCAGGATACCGTCGACCCAAGCCGCGGCACAGACGGCGTCGACCACCTCAGGGGGGAATGTGGGCGTCGCGTCAGGGAAATAGTGCCAGTCCCAAGGCACAGGCACGCCGGCAAGCTCCCAGTGGCCCGAGGGCGTGTCCTTGCCGCGCGACACCTCCGTCGCGGCACCAAAGGCCCCCGGTGCCGCCGCTTCGCCCATGGCCAGCGCCATGGCCCCGCGCAGCCCCAGCGCATCCAGATGCGGCACATGCAGGGGGCCGCGCCGCCCGTCATCCGCGTCGCCCGCCGCACAGGCCGCGATGATATGGCCCAGCGTGTTGGCGCCGGCGTCGGGCACCGTCCCGTTGAAATAGTCGCCCGCGTCGGGCGCCCCGCCAATGCCGACGGAGTCCATGACCACAAGAAACGCACGCGCCATCAGCCCACCCGGTCCAGGATCAAATCCGGCGTCGCGCCGGGTTTCGGACGCAGGGAAATCGCCGCGCGCAGTGCAGCCTCCGCCCGGTCGGCATCCGCCGCGCGGGCGGCGTGCAGGACGGCCAGCGGCTGGCCCTTGGACAGCTTGTCGCCCAGGCGCACCACATCCGACAGCCCAACGCTGGGGTTGATCTTGTCACTTTCCACCGCGCGCCCGCCGCCCAGGGCGACGACAGCCTGGCCCAAGGCCTCGCCGTCGATCGCGCTCACATGGCCCGCGATGCGCGCGGGCACCTCGCGGATCACCGTCGCCTCGGGCAAGAACCGGGCCCAACTGCCCACAAACTGCATCGGCCCACCCATCGCGGCGATCATCGTGCCGAACCGCTCTGCCGCCTGGCCGCTGGCGATGGCCCGGGCAATGGCGTCGGCGCCCGCCTGCACGTCCTTGGCCACGCCGCCATTGGCCAGCAGCACACCGCCCAGGGCCGCACAAATCTCGACCAGCGGCCCGGTGGTCCTGCCCGTCAGCACGCGCATCACCTCGGCCACTTCCAGCGCGTTGCCCAGGGACGGCGCCAGCGGCTGGTTCATGTCGGTGATCAACGCCGTGGTCTTGCAGCCCGCCGCATTGGCGGTCTTGACCAGCGCGTCGGCCAGGCCGCGGGCGGCCTCCATGTTCTTCATGAACGCGCCCGCGCCTACCTTGACGTCCAGCACCAGCCCATCCAGACCCGCCGCCAACTTTTTCGACAGGATCGAGGCGGTAATCAGATCAAGGCTTTCCACCGTGGCGGTCACGTCACGCACCGCATAGAGGCGCTTGTCCGCAGGCGCGATGTCGGCGGTGGCGCCGACAATGGCACAGCCCGCCTTGCCCACCACATCGCGCAGGCGCTCCGCGCTCAGCTGGGTCGACACGCCCGGGATCGCCTCCAGCTTGTCCAGCGTGCCGCCCGTATGGCCCAGCCCACGGCCCGAGATCATCGGCACATAGGCCCCACAAGCCGCCAGGGCAGGGGCCAGCACGAGGCTGACGCAATCTCCCACGCCGCCGGTAGAGTGTTTGTCAAGCACCGGCCCGCCCAAATCCCACGCCAACACCCGCCCACTGTCGCGCATCGCCATCGTCAGCGCCACGCGCCCCACATCGCCCAGCCCGTTCAGGCAGACAGCCATGGCAAAGGCGCCCGCCTGCGCATCCGTGACGCTGCCATCGGCCAGGCCGGTGGCGAACCAGCGCAGCTCGTCCCGGCTGGGCGTTTGGCGCTGGCGCAGTTTTGCGATGATGGCGCGGGCCGTGGTCATTCAGCGCCATCCAGATAGGCGGTGCTGAAGGCGCCGGGCAGCAATTGCGCCAGCGTCATGGTGGTTTCCACGCCGCCCGTGGTGGCCATGGTCACCACCACATCGCCCGCGCCAAATTCGGCCAGCTTTTGCCGGCAGCCGCCGCAGGGCGTCACGGGCATCGGGCTGCCCGCCACCACATAGACGGCGGCAATCTCACGCTCGCCCGCCGCGACCATGGCCGCGATGGCACCCGCCTCGGCACAGGTGCCTTCGGGATAGGCCACGTTTTCGACGTTGCAGCCGGTGTATACCGTGCCCGCGGTGGTCTCGATCGCCGCCCCCACCTGAAAGTTGGAATAGGGCGCATGGGCATTGGCGCGCACGGCCAGCGCTGCGGTTTTAAGGTCAGTCATCGTCGCGTCCTTCTTTCCTGCGCGCCGCGGGGCGATCAGCCCATCACCCGCGTGGCAAAGACGCCGGGCAGGGACACCTCGAGCAGTTCTAGATCATCCGAAGGCTCTGCATAGCGCACCGCCATGCCTGGTGGAATAACAAAGGCGTCGCCCGGCTCAAGGGGGAAAGGATCGCGGCCTTCCCCCTCCAGCACCATCCGGCCCTCCATCACGAAGGTGAACAGGATGTCGCTGTCATGCACGCAGCGCTGGGTCGCGCCGTGGCTCCGCCGGGCCACCTGCACGCCTGCGACACCTTCGGTGCCATCGGCAATCCCGGTGTCCCGCGCGTCAAAGCCCGGCAGGCGAAACGGCCCCCACACCGCCGCGTCCACCCTGTGATGCACAAACCGCTGCCCCTGAAACCGGCGCAACGGGTTCGGCTGGCCGTTGGGCAGCGCCATCTCGTGGTCGATGGTGGTGATATGCTCGGCAGGCACGCCGATCTCGATCACCTCGATATTGTCGCTGGCAAACAGCACCCGGTGCCGGATCTCGGGCGGCTGGATCACGCAGCACCCTGTATGCAGCCGGAACGGATCGCCCTGATCCTCGTAAACCAGGTCGACCCAGCCGCGATAGCAATAGATCAGCTGAAACCCGACGGTGTGGTAATGCACCATGTCCGGCACCGGCCCGCCATCTGGGATGCGGATATGGCTGGCAATGATCGACCCGCCCAACCGGTCGGGGATCAGATCGCGGTAATGCATGCCCGCGCGCCCGATGACCCATGGCGCCTGATCCGCCAGGCGGCGCACGACAAAGCTGTGCACCGTCTCGGGCATCACCAGGGGGGCATGCAGCGCCGCAATCTCGACCCGTGTGCCATTGGGCGCAGTCAGCAGCCGCGCACCATCCGCAAAGCTGTCGGGATCCTCGGTCAACACCCGCAAGGTGCCCGGCGGCTCCTCGGCCCCCGTCTCTAGCCGCACGCGCAGCCCATGGCCCGAAAATACGGCAACCGCAGGGTCATCGGCGGGATAGATCATATCCATCCGAAACCCCAAAACCTTGGTGAAAAACGGAATATCGTCCTGCAGCGCCTGCGTGGGCAGCCGGATCTCGGCACGCGTCTCTACCATCTGCGCTCCCCTTCACTTTGCCAAATAAACTCCGGGGGAATTGCGAATGCAATGGGGGCAGAGCCCCCTAAACAGATCGCGTGCGCGCAGCGCCCCTTTGGATCACATTCGCGGACACTGCCCGACAGACATCACCAAACATCAATTGGCGCGCGCAGCAGTTTGGTTTAACGCTCAACCAAATGCGACGACCCCAGGGGGATCCCATGTCCGACACACCCAATCTGCGCGAGGCGGCCCTCGCCTATCACGCCTTTCCCAAGCCCGGTAAGCTGGAAATCCGCGCGACCAAGCCGATGGCCAACGGGCGCGATCTGGCGCGGGCCTATTCGCCCGGGGTGGCCGAGGCCTGCCTCGAGATCAAGGCCGACCCGGCGGACGCCGCCCGCTATACCGCGCGGGGCAACCTGGTGGCGGTGGTGACCAACGGCACGGCGGTGCTGGGCCTGGGCAATATCGGCGCGCTCGCCTCCAAACCGGTGATGGAGGGCAAGGCGGTCCTGTTCAAAAAATTCGCCTCCATCGACTGCTTTGATATCGAGGTAAACGAGAGCGACCCGGAAAAGCTTGCGGATATCGTCTGCGCGCTCGAACCCACCTTCGGCGCCATCAACCTCGAAGACATCAAGGCGCCCGACTGTTTCATCGTCGAAAAGCTGTGCCGCGAGCGGATGAACATCCCCGTCTTCCACGATGACCAGCACGGCACCGCCATCGTCGTGGGGGCGGCGGCCAAGAACGCGCTGCACGTGGCGGGCAAGGCGTTCGAGGACATCAAGATCGTCAGCACCGGGGGCGGGGCCGCGGGCATCGCCTGCCTCAACATGCTGCTCAAGCTGGGCGTCAAGCGCGAGAATGTGTGGCTGTGCGATATCCACGGGTTGGTCTACGAGGGCCGCGAGGTCGACATGAACCCGGCCAAGGCCGCCTTTGCCCAAGCCAGCGACAAGCGCACGCTGGACGAGGTCATGGACGGGGCGGACCTGTTTTTGGGCCTGTCCGGCCCAGGCGTGCTCAGCCCCGAAAACGTGGCCAAGATGGCGCCGCGCCCGATCATCTTTGCCCTGGCCAACCCCACGCCCGAAATCCTGCCGGACCTGTGCCGCGCCGTGGCACCCGATGCGATCATCGCCACCGGGCGCAGCGATTTTCCCAATCAGGTCAACAACGTCCTCTGCTTTCCCTTCATCTTTCGCGGGGCGTTGGATGTGGGGGCCACGACCATCAATGACGAGATGCAGCTGGCCTGCATCGACGGCATCGCCGCCCTGGCGCGCGCGACGACCAGCGCCGAGGCGGCGGCGGCCTATAAGGGCGAGCAGCTGACCTTTGGCCCGGATTACCTGATCCCCAAACCCTTCGACCCGCGCCTTGTGGGCATTGTCAGTTCGGCTGTGGCCAAGGCGGCGATGGACACCGGCGTTGCCACGCGGCCCATCGCTGACATGGAGGCTTACAAGACCACGCTGGACGGGTCGGTGTTCAAATCCGCCTTGCTGATGCGCCCGGTCTTTGACGCCGCCCGCGCCACCGCGCGCCGCATCGTGTTCGCCGAGGGCGAGGACGAGCGGGTGCTGCGCGCAGCCCAGGCTATGGTCGAAGAAACGACAGAGCGGCCGATCCTCATCGGCCGGCCCGAGGTGATCGAGGCGCGCATCGCACGCGCAGGGCTGACCATCCGCATCGGCGACACGGTCGACTTGGTGAACCCCGAAAACGACCCCCGCTACCGCGATTATTGGGAGACGTATCACGAGCTGATGTGCCGCCAGGGCGTCACGCCGGACCTCGCCCGCGCCATCATGCGCACCAACACCACGGCCATCGGTGCGGTCATGGTCCACCGGGACGAGGCTGACAGCCTGATCTGCGGCACCTTTGGCGAGTTTCGCTGGCATCTGAACTACATCACCCAGGTGCTGGGCCGCGCGGGCCACCACCCCGTGGGCGCGCTCAGCATGATGATCCTTGAGGACGGGCCACTCTTTATCGCCGACACCCAGGTGCATCTGCACCCCGAGCCAGACAAGATCGCCGAGATCGCGGTAGGCGCTGCGCGCCATGTGCGCCGCTTTGGGATCGAACCGCAGATCGCCTTTTGCTCGCAAAGCCAGTTTGGCAACCAGGGCGACGGGTCGGGCTGGCGCCTGCGCGAGGCGATCCGCATGCTGGACGCGGCGGGCCATGACTTCTGCTATGAGGGCGAGATGAACATCGACACCGCCCTCGACCCCGAGCTGCGCGCGCGGCTGTTTCCCGGCAACCGGATGGCGGGGCCGGCGAATGTTCTGGTCTTCGCCCATGCCGATGCCGCCTCTGGCGTACGCAACATTCTCAAGATGAAGGGCGGCGGGCTCGAGGTCGGGCCGATCCTGATGGGCATGGGCAACCGCGCCCATATCGTGTCACCGTCGATCACGGCGCGCGGGCTGTTGAACATGTCCGCTGTGGCGGGCACGCCGGTGACGCATTACGGCTGAGCGGGCTGAATAAATCACCCACGGGTTTGTGTGGGCGATCCTCTGGTGCCGCGGCATGGGCGTCATATCTTTGGGCTGCAACCGATAGGGGTGACTGCCATGATCCGACCACTTGTCCTAAGCCTTGCCGCGACCCTGGGCCTGGCGGCCTGCGCCGAAGTGGTCAGCGAGCGTGAGGGCGTGTTTGTCTATCGCGGCGACACCTTGCGCGCGGTCACGCGCACGTTCTCGACCGGGGATGGGTCCTTTACCAAACGCTACATCTATTCCCGCCCGCGCACGGTCAGCTGTTCGGCCACAGATGACCTGGATTGCGTGGCCGCGATCCGCGAAAGCCGCATCGACAGCAACGACGGGCCGTAGCCGGGGTCGGGTTTGCCGCACTTGACCGCACGGCCCGTTTCGTGCGCGATTGGCGCACGACAGCACATCCACGACCCGATCGGAGACGACCCCATGCACCGCCTCGCCCTTTTGATGCTTCCCTTGATCTTGGCCGCCTGTTCCGAGGTGGTCGCCGAACGCGAGGGTACGTTCCGATTTGAGGGCGAGGATTATCGCGCGGTGACACGCACGCTAGAGGTCAACGGCCGGACCTTTGACCGGCGCGTGGTCTATTACGATTTCAACGCCATCAGCTGTTCCGCCACCGATGATGTCGATTGCGAGGCGGCGATGCGGGCAGGCCCCCTGAACCGCAACACCTGGGATCGCTAACGGCGCAAATTGCGGGGTTGTTCGCGCTCACAGCCCCTTGCCCCCACGCCCTGACCGCGCGTAACCCTTGTCCCCAGACCAAGAGGGAGGACGCCATGGGGTATCGCGAGGAATATGAGCGCTGGCAGCAGGACCCGGAGGGGTGGTGGCTGCAGGCGGCGGATGCGATTGACTGGGTGACGCCTCCGACCCGGGCGCTGTTTGACCGGGGGGATCACCTCTATGAGTGGTTTGCCGAGGCCGAGGTGAACACCTGCTGGAACGCGGTGGACCGCCATGTCGCGGCGGGGCGCGGCGACCAGGTCGCCATCATCCACGACAGCCCCATTACCGGCACGCAGTGGACCCTGACCTATGCCGCGCTGCGCGATCAGGTGGCGCAGCTGGCGGGGGCGCTGGCGGCTAAGGGCGTGGGCCTGGGCGACCGCGTGATCATCTATATGCCGATGGTGCCCGAGGCGCTGGTCGCGATGCTGGCCTGCGCGCGCCTGGGGGCTGTCCATTCGGTGGTGTTTGGTGGCTTTGCCGCGAACGAGCTGGCGGTGCGCATTGACGATTGCGCGCCCAAAGCGATCATCGCCGCCTCATGCGGGATCGAGCCGGGGCGCGTGGTGGCCTACAAGCCGCTGCTGGATGGCGCGATTGACATGGCCGATGCCGCGCCGGAGTTCTGCGTCATCCTGCAACGCGCGCAGGGCCCGTGTGACCTGGGCCCCCGCGACGTCGATTGGCATGCGTTTCAAGAGGGGGCAGCGCCTGCGGACTGCGTGCCCGTGCCGGGCAATCACCCGGCCTACATCCTTTACACCTCCGGCACCACCGGCGCGCCCAAGGGCGTTGTGCGCCCCACGGCGGGGCATTTGGTGGCGCTGAACTGGACGATGAGGAACATCTATCAGGTGGACCCGGGCGAGGTGTTTTGGGCGGCGTCCGATGTGGGCTGGGTCGTGGGCCACAGCTATATCTGCTATGCGCCGCTGATCCACGGCAACACGACCGTGGTGTTCGAGGGCAAGCCCGTGGGCACGCCCGATGCGGGCACGTTCTGGCGCGTGATCGAAGAGCATGGGGTAAAGTCGTTCTTTACCGCGCCAACGGCGATCCGCGCGGTCAAGCGGGAGGACCCCAAGGGCGCCGAGCGCGCCAAGTATGACCTCAGCGGGCTGCGTGCGCTGTATCTGGCGGGCGAGCGGGCCGATCCCGACACCATCGAATGGGCGCAGGACATCCTGGGCGTGCCGGTCTACGATCACTGGTGGCAGACCGAGACGGGTTATACCATCGCGGGCAACCCCGCGGGTCTAGAGGCGCTGCCGGTCAAGATCGGCTCACCCACCGTGGCGATGCCGGGCTATGACGTGCAAATCCTGGACGATGCGGGCCATCCCGTTGCGGCGGGCGAACTGGGCGCCATCGCGATCAAGCTGCCCTTGCCGCCCGGCACTTTGCCAACACTGTGGAATGCCGAGGACCGGTTCAAGTCGTCCTACTTGAACGCGTTCCCCGGCTATTACGAGACGGGCGATGCGGGGATGATGGATGAGGACGGGTATCTGTACATCATGGCGCGCACCGATGACGTGATCAACGTGGCAGGCCACCGGCTGTCCACCGGCGCGATGGAAGAAGTGCTGGCGGGACACCCGGACGTGGCGGAATGCGCCGTGGTCGGTGTGTCGGATGCGCTGAAGGGGCAGGCGCCCCTGGGCCTGTTGTGCCTGACGACCGGCGTGAACCGCCCGCATCCCGAGATTGTGGCCGAGTGCGTCAAGCGCGTGCGCGATCAGATTGGCCCGGTGGCCGCGTTCAAACAGGCGGTGGTCGTGGACCGGCTGCCCAAGACGCGGTCGGGCAAAATTCTGCGCGCCACGGTGGTCAAGATAGCGGACAACGAGGCATACAAAATGCCCGCGACCATCGACGATCCGGCCATTTTGGATGAGATCAAAGAGGCGCTGCAAACCCTCGGCTATGCCCAAGGTTAAAACGCGGTAGGCACGCTAGGCGCGTAACAAAGCAGTGCGCGCGTCAGGCGCGCAATAAAAAAGCGCCGCTGGGTCGGGGGGCGATCCTGCGGCGCTTTTCATGTGGATGCGAAAGGCTTTAGAACTTGGCCTTCTGCTCTGCCACAAATTCATCGATCTGGGATTCGGCCTCATCCTTGGCGATGCCATAGCGTTCCTGGATCTTGCCTGCCAGGATCTCCCGGTCGCCTTCGGCCTCTTGCAGATCGTCGTCGGTCAGCTCGCCCCACTTGGCCTTGGCCGAGCCGGTGAGTTGCTTCCAGTTGCCTTTGATCATGTCCATATTCATGTCGTCTCTCCATCTGTGATGTGTCGTTGTCAGAGGAACGCGCGTGGGTCTGCTGGGGTTCCACAGAATGTTTGGCCCTTGCGACGATGGTCCCTGCCATGCCCCCGTTGACCGATTGGCGCAGGGCCGCCTTACTGGCGGGCAGGGGGGCGCCACGATGACACAGATGAAAAGCCGCAACAGGCGCGCACTGCGGGCGCTGTTGACCGTCAACATGGTGCCGTTGCTTGTCCGCCTGGGCTTTGTCGTCATCTTTGGCGGGCTGATCTTTGTGACCGGCAGCGTGACGCTGTCGGATGCGGCCTATCTTGCGCCAAACGGTGACTTTGTGATGCCCTTGTCCGATGTGATCCAGGTGCGGCTTGTCATTATGGCGCTGCTGGCGGGTGTGGCGCCGCTGTCCTTTGTCATCGGCATATTGGACATTTTTGCCGAACACCGACGGCGCGGCGATGTCACGATCCAATCGGTGCAACACTACCTTGACGCCAACCGGTTCAAGAAGCGGCGCGTGATCCTGGTGCTGCGCCCGTTCGATTATGACGGGTTCCTGTTTCTGGACGACCCGCGCGGGTTCTGGCGCACCATCCTTTTGCCCGCAGTGCGCACCTCGACGGTCGAGCAGATCTTTGCCCGGCAGGTACAACGCTTTGGCGACGTCGATGTGGTGTCCATCGCCGATCCCTACAAAGAGGAACTGGTCCCCGGCCCCATCTACCTGACCACCGGCGACGACTGGCAACAGGATGTGCGCCGCCTGATGCACAGCGCGGATGGCATCGCCTTTGTCATCCCGCCGATGGCGCAGCTGACCCCGGGGTTGGAGTGGGAGATCAACGCAGCCTTTGGCGCGGGCCTGGCCGAACGGGGCGTCGCGGTGTTTCCGCCCAAGCGGCGCAAGACGCCCGAGACGGCGCAGGTGCTACAGCATTTTCTGAACAGCACCGGCGCGCAAATCGTCGGAGACATACCGCTGGACCGCGTGTTCTTGGTCGAGCTGAAGGAGGAAGGCCAGCTGTGGTACGAACAGCCGCGCCGCCGTCTGCCGTGGGTGCGCGGCGTGTTCAGCGATGTCTATGCGCAGGCGGCGGGCGCGTGGCTGGACGACCGGCTGGACGTGCCGCAGCGCCGCATGCACTAGGCGCTGTGATCGCCCCGGGCCAGCTTGCGCAACTCGAACTTCTGGATTTTGCCGGTCGAGGTTTTGGGCAGCTCTTGGAACACCACCTGCTTGGGCGCTTTGAACCCGGCGAGGGTTTCGCGGCTAAACGCGATAAGATCCGCCTCGGTCGGGGCCGCGCCGGGTTTCAGCTCGACAAAGGCGCACGGTACTTCACCCCATTTGTCATCCGGCTTGGCCACGACCGCGGCCAGGTTCACGTCCGGGTGGCCCATCAGCACGCCCTCGACCTCAACGCTCGATATGTTTTCACCGCCCGAGATGATGATATCCTTGGCCCTGTCGGCGATCTGGATATAACCGTCGGGATGCTGGATCGCGATGTCGCCGGAATGGAAATAGCCACCGGCAAAGGCTTCCTCGGTCGCCTCCGGGTTCTTCAGGTACCCCTTCATCACCGCATTCCCGCGCACCATGATCTCGCCCTGGGTGCTGGCATCCATGGGTACCTGGGCCATGCCCGCATCCATCACGGTGATATGTTCCATCATGGGAAAGGCCACGCCTTGGCGCGCCTTGATCGCGGCCTTGTCGTCCTGGGGCAGGTCGTCCCACTCCTCTGCCCGCCAGACGCATTCGGTGACGTGGCCATAGGTTTCGGTCAGGCCATAGACTTGGGTCACGTTGAACCCCAGCGCCTCGATCTTGCCCAGCGTGGCGGGGGCAGGGGGCGCGCCTGCGGTGAACACCTCGACCACGTGATCAAACGGGCGGCGGTCGCCCTCGGGCGCGTTGACGATCATGTTCAGCACGATGGGGGCACCGCCGAAATGGGTCACGCCCTCATCCGCGATGGCGTCATAGATCGGCTTTGCCGCGATGTCGCGGCAGCAGACCAGCGTGCCGCCCAGCAGCGGCATCATCCAGGTGTGGTTCCAGCCGTTGCAGTGAAACAGCGGCACGATGGCCATGAACACCGGGTGCAGCTGCATCCGCCAGCTGATCACCGTGCCCATCGTCATCAGATACGCGCCGCGGTGGTGATAAACGACGCCCTTGGGCCGCCCGGTCGTGCCGGACGTATAGTTCAGCGCCAGGCTTTCCCACTCGTCCTCGGGCATCCGCCAGTCAAAGCTGGGATCGGCCTCGGCCAGCACGTCCTCATACACCGGATGACGGCCAGACGCGGCAAAGCCCGCTGCGGCATCGGGCACTTCGATGATCTGCGGGGCGGGGCCGTCCATCGCGCCTATCGCAGCCTCCGCCAGGTCGAGGAATTGGGGGTCGACCAGCACGACCTTGGCGCCGCCATGGTCAAAGATATAGGCAACCGTGTCGACATCCAGCCGCGTGTTGATGGTGTTCAGCACGGCGCCGCAGGCGGGCACGCCGAAATGCGCCTCGGCCTGGGCGGGCAGGTTGGGGATCAGCGTGGCGACCACATCGCCCGGCGCCACACCCCGCGCCGCCAAGGCCGCGGCCAGCCGGGTGCACCGGTCGTAATACTGCGCATAGGTTACGCGGTGCGCGCCATAGACGACGGCCGTGCGCTGGGCGAACACATGGGCGGCGCGGCGCAGGTGCGACAGCGGCGTCAGCGGCACGTAATTCGCTGCGGTCTTGCCCAGACCGGTTTCATCTGCCATCCAACCCATGACGCACCTCCCTCATGCAGCATTGCGATTGTTGCGCTGTTATGGCGGGCGCCGCACATAATGGAAAGAGCCGATGCACAGCCCCCCACAGACGCGCCCCGTGGCCGCGGCGGCCAGCATGGTGGGCGCAATGGCCATCATCGGCCTTATCGACATCTACGTGGCTGTGGTGGCGCAGACTATATCCGTTTGGCAGTTCTTCCTTGTCCGCTTCCTGCTGGCACTGCCCCTGATCCTGGGGGCGTCCTGGCTGGGCTGGGGCCGGGTGTGGCCCCACCGCCCGCTGCGGGTGGCGGCGCGCAGTGGGCTGATCGCGCTCGGCATGTGCTGCTATTTCGGCGCGCTCGCCTTCATGCCCATCGCGATGGCGCTGGCGGGGCTCTTTACCTCGCCCATCTTCGTGCTTCTGTTCACCGCCTATGGCCTGCGCCAGCGCATCGGGCCATGGCGCATCCTCGCCGTCGCACTGGGCTTTGTCGGCATCCTGATCGTGCTGGGCCCGTCAGGCGGCGCCCTGGGCTGGATCATCGTGCTGCCGGTCTGCGGCGGGGTCCTCTATGCCGCGGGCGTCGTTGCGACCCGCGTGCTGTGCGAGGGGGAGAGCACGCTCAGCCTGCTCACCGGCATCTTCGCGGCCCAGTCCGTGCTCAGCCTCTGCGTCCTCGCCGCCCTCGCCATCCTGCAGCCCGAGGTGGGCGCGGGCGGCATGGCCTTTCTGACCCGCGGCTGGGTGTGGCCGATGACCGAGGCGCTGCCCTATATCCTGTTGCAGGCGGTCGGGGCCTCGCTGGGCGTCGCCCTGCTAAACCGCGCCTACCAGATCGGCGAGGCCAGCCATGTGACCGTCTTCGAATATTCGGTGATGGCCTTTGGCCCCTTCTTTGGCTGGTGGCTGCTGGGCCAGCAGATCACCTGGGCGCAGGGCGCGGGCATCGTGCTGATCGCCGGTGCGGGCATACTCATCGCTGTCCGGGGCAAAGCGGCCTGATCCTTCATTGTTCTTCAAATATGCATGCGCCCCTCGACCTTCGCGCGCGGCCGGGTATCCTGGCGCCATGATCCTCAGCCCCGGCCGCAGCTACGTCTTTGTCCACGCCCCCAAGACCGGCGGCACCGCCATGGCTCTGGCTTTGGAAGCCCGCGCGATGAAAGACGACCTGATGCTGGGCGACACGCCCAAGGCCGTCAAGCGGCGGCGCCGCCTGGCTGGGGTTCAGACCCGCGGGCGGTTGTGGAAGCATTCCACCCTGGCCGATATCGACGGGCTGGTGCCCAGCCTGGATGGCCTCTTTGCCTTTACCCTCGTGCGCAACCCGTGGGACCGGATGGTCAGCTATTACCACTGGCTGCGCCACCAGTCCTTTGACCATCCGGCGGTCGCGCTGGCGGGGCAGATGGGCTTTGCCGAATTTGCCGGCGCGGGCCAGGTCCGCGCCTCGATGCAGGCCAGCCCGGCGCGGTTCTACATGACAGATGCGGCGGGGGCCGAGCGGTGTGACCTCTATATCCGGCTCGAGGCGTTTGAAACCGATGCGCAGCCGCTGTGGGATCACCTGGGCTTTGCCCTGTCCTTGCCGCATGTGAACCGATCCGACCGGGCAGCGGACTATCGGGGCTACTACACCGATGCAGCCCGCGTGGCGGTGCAAGAGGCCTGTGCCGAGGATATCGCGCGGTTTGGCTACCGCTTTTAGGCCGCCGCCGTTGCCCAAGGCGCAACAATCCCAGCTGCCGCCGCCCGATTGAGCCAACCCATTGAACAGTGCCCGATTTCTGCCCTGATCCAGGCCCGTCTGCGCCCCGAGAATCACGCCAATTGGTTGCATCAAACGCAACCCACGCAGAACGCAGCGTGGTCACCATGGGGATGGATGACATGTTTGGATCGATGTGCGCCAGCGCGCCGCGCTATATGGCCGAAACCTCTGGCGCCTGTGACGGCGCGGTGATGCAGACCCGCGGCCTGCTGGCCGGGACCAAGGTGGCGACCGCCATGGGCTGGCGCGGGGTCGAGGCGCTGGCGCCGGGGGATCAGGTGCTGACCTTTGACCGGGGCCTGCAGCCGCTGGTCGAGGTGACGCGCCAGACCTTTTGGGTGGCGGATATGATGGCGCCTGCGGCCTATGCCTCCGTACACGTCCCTGCGGGCGCGCTGGGCAACAGCGTCGATCTTGAACTGCTGCCGGATCAGGGCGTGCTGGTCGAAACCGATGCGGCCTGTGACGCCTATGGCGATCCCTTTGCGGTCATCGCGGCCTCGGCCCTGGTGGGCTATCGCGGCATCAGCCGCGTGCCGCCGCGCACGCAGATCGAGGTGATCACCCTCATCTTTGCGCGGGCCGAAGTGGTGTATGCGGCGGGCGGGGCACTGGCCCATTGCCCCCGCGCCCAGGTGCAGCTGTCCGAGTTGGGCCGGGACGTCGGGGGCTATGACGTTGTCCCGGCCCGAGATGCGGCGTTTCTGGTCGACTGCATGAAGTTGGAAGCGGCGACTTTCGGCGCCTGCGCATAAGGCGCACACCGGTTTGGCGCGCGACCTGGAGGCGCGCGCCTGGCCCCCTCTGCACCCGGCCGTCGGGCAACCGGCTGCCCCGCCCCCAACATCGGGGCAGTGGTCGGGTGCAGGGGCTGTGGCCCTGGCCACGCCATGTGCTGCGTCCTTGGGCACTGCAGCGCATGACACGCGATTTATCCCTGTCATGTCATTGCATTGGCGGTGAAATCTGCCAAACGTCTGCGCGCGTTCCCTTTGGTCAGGAGCCCCGCGGCATGTCGAGCCCCTCGCGTCTTTCCGATCACCCGGACTGGGTCTATGTGCTGCGCGACAGCTATGACATGTACCGCCGCTTGTCCGCGGGCGGCAGCCCCAAGATCCGCAGCCACCAACGCACGGTACGCGAGCGGATCAACCGCGTGCTCAAGGCCAATGCCGAGGTGCAGTTTCCCGAACCCTCGGAAAAGCCCGTCACGCAGCACCTGACCCGCGCGCTGGACAATGGGCGGATGGAACGGCACGCGCCGTTTATCCGGTCGATCGAGGCGATCCGCCACCGGTTCACCTGGCAGTATGGCTATGAAAAGGTCCCGCGCGGGTTGGAACGCAAGTTCGCCTATGCCGAGATTGCCGGACCCAGCGGCCCGGTGCTGACCAACGAGGTGATCCTGGGCCTGGTCCTCTTTGCCCCCGCCTGCACCTATCCCGCGCACGCCCATGACGGAATTTCAGAAAGCTATATCTGCCTGTCGGGTGCGGTGTCCGAGAACGATCAGGGCGTCTATGCCCCTGGCTCGCTGATCTTCAACCCGCCCGATCAATTGCACCGGATCACGGTGGCCGATCACACGCCTGCGCTGCTGTTTTACGCGTGGGAGGGGACAACGGAAAAGCTGGCGCATCAAAAGATGGTCTTTACCCGCAAGGGGCGGTGAGACCGCGGGATTCGGGCGTGTTTCGGGGTCTGGTGGCAAGAAAGTGCCATAGGTCGCACCCCTATGCTGCGCCCGCAGAAAGCGGCAAAAAACCGTTTGGTTTCAGATGCGGCACCTGCACAATCGTAGGTTATGTATACCGTGGTATTCTATTAAGTCATTAATTTCGTTTGATTTTTTCGCGCCGCTCTGCATGCTTTAGCACAAGCGGGAGGCGTATGGATCATGGATAAACTGAATATCGAGGCGTGGGTCGGGCGCGAGACGGTAACGTATGGCGGCGTCTCTGCGCAACTGGCCGCACAGATGCATGCAACCGTTGGAACAGGCGCGGCACCCGGGTCCGGCGCGACCCTGCCGCCCTTGTGGCACTGGTGCGCATTTCCGAATGTCGCGGACAACGCGATGCTGGGCCGGGATGGCCATGCGCGCGGCGGTCGGCTGCTGCCGCCCGTTCATCTGCCACGGCGCATGTGGGCCGGGGGCGCGCTGACCTTTCATCGTCCCCTACATGTGGACGAACCGCTCGAACGCCGGTCGCGTGTCCGCACGGTGACCGAAAAGATGGGCAAGGCCGGGCCGATGGTCCTGATGTGCGTTGATCATGCGATCTATGGCGCCGGTGGGCTGGCCGTCGAAGAACGCCAAGACATCGTGTACCTGGAAATCCCCGACAGCTATGCACCGCCGGAAAAGCGCGCCTTGCCCGCCACGCCGGTCGAGGCGGTTGAGACGCCCGAAACGCTGCTCTTCCGCTATTCCGCCGTCACCTTCAACGCCCACCGCATCCATTATGACGCCCGCTATGCGCAAGAGGTCGAACATTATCCGGGCCTCGTCGTGCACGGGCCGTTGCAGGCGACGCTGCTGATGCGCGCGGCGATGCGGGAAAAGGGCCGCGCGCCGCTCTTCTTTGATTTCCGCGGGGTGCATCCGATGTTTGCGGGCACGGCCTGCGACATCGCTCTGGCCGAGGATGCCGAGGGGATGCGGCTCTGGACCGGTCAGTCGGGCCATCAGTGCATGCAGGCCACCGCCACATGGGAGGGGACGCAATGAGTGTGCTGTCAGGAATGCGCGTGGTCGAAGGATCGGCCTTTGTCGCGGTGCCCCTGGCCGGCATGACGCTGGCACAGATGGGGGCCGAGGTGATCCGCTTTGACCGCATCGGCGGTGGCCTCGATGCAGGTCGCTGGCCGCTGGCGCCCACGGGGCAGAGCCTGTTTTGGGCGGGCATGAACAAGGGCAAGAAATCCATTGCGGTGGACATGAAATCGCCCGAGGGGCGCGACCTGATCAGCCAGATCATCACGGCACCCGGCCCCGATGCGGGCCTATTCCTGACCAACCTGCGCGTGCGCGGTTGGATGGATTACGAGACGCTGTCGCAGCAGCGCGATGATCTGATCATGGTGACCCTGACCGGCGACCGCCACGGGCGCCCGCAGGTGGATTACACCGTCAATCCCGCGCTGGGCGTGCCCTATATGACCGGCCCCGAGGGCGGCACTGACCCGGTTGCGCATGCCTTGCCTGCCTGGGATCTGATCGCGGGCAACATGTGCGTGTCGGCCCTGCTCGCGGCAGAGCGGCACCGCCTGCGTGGCTTTGGCGGGCAAGAGGTGGAACTGGCACTGAAAGACGTGGCGGCGGCGACGCTGGGCCATCTGGGCATGATCGGTGATGCGACGCTGAATGACAGTGACCGGGCCAAGGCGGGCAATGCGCTTTACGGCGCCTATGGCCAGGATTTCGTCTGCAAGGACGGGCGGCGCGTGATGGTCATCGGCCTGACCCACAGGCAGTGGCGCGGGCTGGTCGAGGCGACGGGCATGGGCGACGCGGTGGCGGCCCTGGCCCAGCGGCTGGGCGTGTCGCTGGATGACGAAGGCGCGCGCTGGACCCACCGGGCCGAGATCACCGCGCTGTTGGTGCCGTGGTTTGCGCACCGCGCTGTGTCGGACTTTGCCGAGGATTTCACCAAGCGCGGCCTGACCTGGTCTGAATTCCGAACCGTGCGCGAGGCGCTGCGCCACGACCCGGACCTAAGCGCTGAGAACCCGCTGTTCGCAGACGTCGCGCATCCCGGCGTGGGTCAGTTCCTGACGCCCGCGCATCCGGCCCGCTTTGACGCTGCAGACACCCTGCCGCCCGCGCCCGCGCCCGTCTTGGGCGCGGATACGGAGGAGATCCTGGGCGATGTGGTGGGCTTGGGCGATTTGGCCATTGGTCGTCTGTTCGACACAGGCGTGGTCGACGGGCCAAGCCGCCAGGCGCGGCGCACCGCCGCGTAAAGCAAAGGCCCCGGCACTGCGGGGCCTTTGCTTGTGTCCTTACGCAGCGGCGGCGGCGTCGGGGTTGAACCGTCCGTAGAACGATTGCCCTTTCTCTGCCATCTCGCGCAGCAGCGGCGGGCACTTGAACCGTTCGCCATATTTGGCTTCCAGCTGGTCGCACCGTTCGGCGGCGTAGGGCGTGCCGATGATGTCCAGCCAGCTAAGCGGACCGCCCGACCAGGGGGCAAAGCCCCAGCCCAGGATCGCGCCCACGTCGCCCTCGCGAATGTCCATCAGCACGCCTTCCTCCAGCGCGCGGACCGCTTCGAGCACTTGAGAGAACAGCAGGCGGTGCTGCACCTCGGTCACCTCGGGTTGGTCATCGGCCAGGGGGTATTTCTCGTTCAACCCCGCCCACAGACCGGTGCGCTTGCCCTTGTCGTCATAGCTGAAAAAGCCCGCATTCGCCTTGCGGCCCATCCGCCCCTCGGCCTCCAGCCAAAAGATCAGATCGTCGGACGGGCTGTCGGGATAGGCGTCGCCCATCGCGGCCTTTGTCGCCCGCGCGATCTTGGCGCCGAGGTCAATCGCGGTCTCATCGGTCAGCTGCAAGGGGCCCAGCGGCATGCCCACCAGCTTGGCCGCGTTTTCGATCAGCGCGGGTGCCACACCTTCGGTGACCATGCGCGTCCCCTCGTTGATGTAGGGGATGATGCAGCGATTGGCGTAGAAAAAGCGCGCGTCGTTCACGACGATGGGCGTCTTGCGGATCTGGCGGACGTAGTCGAGCGCCTTGGCCACCGCCCGGTCGCCGGTCTCCGCGCCCTTGATGATCTCGACAAGCAGCATCTTTTCCACCGGAGAGAAGAAGTGGATGCCGATGAAGCTGCCGGGGCGCGACGATGCCTTGGCCAGTTCAGAGATCGGCAAGGTCGAGGTGTTGGAGGCAAAGATGCAATCCTCGGGGATCACCGCCTCGACCTTTTTGGTGATCTCGGCCTTGACGCTCGGGTCTTCGAACACCGCTTCGATGATCAGGTCACAGCCCGTCAGCGCGTCCAGGTCGGGCGTGGCGGTGATGCGGGCCAGCAGCGCCTCGGCTTTCTCGGGCGTGGTCTTGCCGCGCTTGATGCCGCCCTCGACATATTTCTGGCTATAGGCCTTGCCGCGGTCTGCGGCCTCTTGGTCGCGGTCGATCAGCACGACCTCGATCCCCGCCTGGGCCGAGACCAGCGCGATGCCCGCACCCATCAGGCCCGCGCCCAACACGCCCAGTTTCTGCACCCGTTGGTCAGGCACATCCGCAGGGCGCACAGCGCCTTTTTCAAGCGCTTCTTTGTTGACAAAGAGCGAGCGGATCATCGCGCCCGAGGACGGGTTCATCAGCACATTGGTGAACCAGCGCGCCTCGATCTTCAGCGCGGTGTCAAAGGGCACAAGCGCACCTTCGTAGACCGCGCTCAGCAGGGCCTTGGCCGCCGGATAGACCCCTTGGGTCTTGCCGTTGATCATCGCGCTGGCCCCGACAAAGGTCATAAAGCCCGCCGGGTGGTAGGGCGCGCCGCCGGGCATCTTGTAACCCTTTTCGTCCCAGGGTTTGACCAGATCGGCGTCCTTGGCGTTCAGGACCCAGTCGCGCGCTGCGGCCACGGGGTCGGCCACAACCTCGTCCACCAGCGTGCCCTTGGCCTTGTCGGGGCTGACCATCTTGCCCTCCAGCAAGAAGGGCGAGGCGGCCATGGCCCCCAGCTTGCGTGCAAGCCGCGTCGTGCCGCCCGCGCCGGGAAAGATGCCGACCATGATCTCGGGCAGGCCAACCTTGGCCTTGGGGTTGTCGGCCAGAAAGATGCGGTGGGTGGCCAGCGGCAGTTCCAGCCCGATGCCAGCCGCGGTGCCGGGCAGGGCGGCCGCGATGGGCTTGCCGCCCTTGTTGGTCTTGGGGTCCATGTTCGCGCGTTCGATCTTGCGCAGCAGACCGTGCATTTTCATGGTGCCCTCGAACAGGCCGCGCGCCGGGTCGTCGCCTGCGTCTTCCTTCATCTTGGCCAGCAGGTTCAGGTCCATCCCCCCGGCAAAGCTGTCCTTGCCAGAGGTGATGACCACGCCCTTGACCGCGTCATCGGCCAGCACGTCGTCGATCATCTCGTCCAGCAGCGCAATGCCTTCAAAGGACATGACGTTCATCGACTTGCCGGGCACGTCCCAGGTGATGGTGGCAACGCCATCGGCGTCCTTGGTCAGTGTAAAGTCGGCCATGATTTGGTCCTTTCTAAGATTTCTCGGTGCGTCGGCAGGGCCTCTGACGGCTCTGGCGCGCGGTAGGGGTAGGCGGCGTTGGACAGGGCGTTGGTCACGCTTTTGAGTGCCCAGGTCACGCCGCGGCGTTTCAGGATCATCCGGGATTTGATGGGGGCCAGCGCCGCCGTCCCGTCTTTGATAAAGTGGCTGGTGTGGTAGCCGCAGATCAGGTCAGAGCCGAGGAATTCGGCCTGGCTCGCGCGCCGCTGAAAGTCGTCGGCCTTTCCGCTGGTGATCATGTCGACGGTCATGTCAAAGAACGGGCGCACGTCCTCGGGCGTGCGCAGCAGCGTGTCCTGCGCGTCGATGTGCGAGGTATAGGGCAAGCCGCAAAGCGCGATATAGGCGTCAAAATCCTTGCTCAGCGTGGCGTCGGTCAGCCGGTCCAGGAACGTCTGGTACAGCGCCAGCGGCTCTGCCGCACTGCGCCGGGCGTCTTGGGCGTGGGTGCCGGTGTCCACGGCGCCCGCTTCGGCCACGCGCAGCATGTCCACCGGCCAGTGCCGGGCGGTGGACAGGTTGCTGACCAGTTCCACCATGCGCCATTGCCCGTCCATCAGCCGCAAGACCATGCGGTTGTCATAGCTTGGCACCATGGCGGTGGCGTTGCGCAGGGCGTGGGTCACGTAGTGGCCTTCGAGGTAGTGATCGTTCAGGTATTCGGCATCGGTGACCAGGCGGATAAAGTGGTTAACGCCCAGCCCCTGCAGTGAGGCGGTAAAGGCGGTGACGCCGCGCGCGGCGTCAGCCTCGGTCTCGATGATCAGGTCCAGGTCAGAGGTGACCCGGCGGTAGGGCAGGGCGACCGTGTCTCGCATGGCCTTGGCGTCCCCTGCGAGCAGTGCGGCGGACTGGACATCCAGCACCTGCTGCATTTGTGTCATCGCGTCCATCCGCATGGCGACCGCCCTCCCTATTGGCCCGGTGGGCCTGTGCTAGACCCTTTCGATAATCGTGGCCGCCCCCATCCCGGATGCAATGCACAAGGTGGCAAGGCCCACCTCTTTGTCGGCGCGCTCCAGCTCGTCCAGCAGGGTGCCGATGATCATCGCCCCCGTGGCGCCCAGCGGGTGGCCCATCGCAATCGAGCCCCCGTTCACGTTCACCTTATCGTGGTCCACGTCAAAGGCCTGCATAAAGCGCAGGACGACACTGGCAAAGGCTTCGTTCACCTCAAAAAGGTCGATGTCGCCGATGTCCATGCCGGTGTCGGCCAGGATCTTTTGGGTCACCGGCACGGGGCCGGTCAGCATGATGGTCGGATCGGTCCCGATCTTGGCGGTGGCGCGGATGCGGGCGCGGGGCGTCAGGCCCCACTTTTCGCCAAATTCCTTGTTGCCGATCAGCACAGCCGCGGCCCCGTCCACGATCCCGCTGGAGTTGCCCGCGTGGTGGATGTGGTTGATCTTTTCCAGGTGCGGGTACTTCATCAGCGCGACCTTGTCGAAACCGGGCATGACCTCGCCCATCGCCTGGAAGGCGGGGTTCAGGCCGCCCAGGCTTTGCATATCGGTCTGCGGGCGCATATATTCGTCGTGGTCCAGGATGGTCAGCCCGTTCTGGTCCTTGATCTCGATCACGGATTTGGCAAAACGGCCGTCGTCCCAGGCGGCCTTGGCGCGCTGCTGGCTGGCCATGGCCAGCGCGTCGGCGTCATCGCGGCTGAACCCGTATTCGGTGGCGATGATGTCGGCGCTGATGCCCTGGGGCACGAAATAGCTCTCCATGGCCAGGCTGGGGTCCACGGCAATCGCCGCCCCGTCCGAGCCCATGGCGACCCGGCCCATCATCTCGACCCCGCCGGCGATATAGGCATCACCGGCCCCGCCGCGCACCTGGTTGGCGGCGAGGTTCACCGCCTCCATCCCGCTGGCGCAAAAGCGGTTGATGGCCAGGCCCGGGATCGACTGGTCGAGGTCCGAGGCCAGCACCGCCGAGCGTGCCAGACAGCCGCCCTGCTCCATCACCTGGGTGACGTTGCCCCAGATCACGTCCTCGACCGCGTGGCCGTCCAGGTTGTTGCGCGCCTTGACCGCATTGAGCGTTTGCGCGCTGAGGCGCAGGGCGGTGACCTCGTGCAGGCTGCCGTCCTTGCGGCCCTTGCCGCGCGGGGTGCGCAGCGCGTCGTAGATATAGGCTTCGGTCATGGATTTCGTCCTTTTGCCAGGGGCGTCGTGTTGGCTCTTAGGTGGGATAGACCGCTTGGTCCATTCAAGGGTGACGTTGCGGCGTGTCAGGTAAACTTATGCACGATCGGCGGGCGAGCCGGGCATGAGGTCATAGGGGGCCTTCCAGCCAGGGGTCTGCGCGATGTTGCCCAACCAGCGGTCGATATTGGGCCAATCGGCCCGGTCAAAGCCAAACGGCTCGGGGTAAAAGAGATATCCGCAACAACTGAGATCAGCATTGGTCAGCCCATCGCCCACGATCCAATCGCGCCCCGCAAGATGCGCGTCGAGCATGGTGTAGGCCCCTTTAAGCCGCCCCTGGTGAAAGGCGATCACCTCGGCGGGCCGCTTATCCTCGGGCAGAAAGTTCATCAAAAACCGCGTGACGCCGCACATCGACGACAGCTTGTGATTGTCCCACAGCACCCAGCGCAGCACCTCGTATCGGTCGTCGCCGGTGCCACCAAACTTGCCGGTCTTGTCGGTGATGTATTGCTGGATCACCCCCGACTGGCTGATCCGTGTGTCCCCGTCGATCAGCAGCGGCGCCTCGCCCATCGGGTTCAGGGCGCGGTACTCGTCACTGCGCGCAGCCCCATTGAAGAAATCGACAAAGACGGGCGCCCAGTCCAGGCCCGACAGCTCCAGCGCGAGGGCCGCCTTGTAGGAATTTCCGCTTTCGCCAAAGCAGTGCAATTTGAGGGTCATGGGCGCGGGCCTTTCTGATTGTCCGTGTTGGATCGGCAGGACCGGGGGTTTCACACCCCCGGACCCCCGTGGAGTTTACTCGGCAAGATGAGAAGAGCTTTGTTCACCAAGCATTAAGGTTAACGCGGCTACGCTCGGGGGGCATGGCAGGCTGGAGAGCTGAGCCATGTGCAAGGTGACGCTCTGCTTCCTCAGCCTCGGCGGATGCCGCCTGTTGGAAGCAGGGCGGAGCTGCTCTTTCATCTTGCCAGATAAACTCCCCCCGGAGGGCCGATCTGCCATGCAGCCGTGCGCAGGACGCATCAAAATGCCCTCGCAATCAGCTCTTTCATGATCTCATTGGTGCCGCCATAGATGCGTTGCACCCGCGCGTCGGTCCACATGCCCCCGATGTCGTAGTCGTTGGTAAAGCCATAGCCGCCGTGCAGCTGCAGGCATTCGTCCAGCACCCAGGCTTGCGTGTCGGTGGTCCAGTATTTGCACATGGCCGCCTTGTCGACCGTCAGCGCGCCTTGGAGGTGTTCGGCCATGCATGCGTCAAAGAAGGCGCGGCTGACCATGGTTTTGGTCTTGGCCTCGGCCAGTTTGAAGCGTGTGTTCTGGAACTGCAGAAGGTTGCCGCCAAAGGCTTCGCGGTCTTTGCAGTAGGCCAGGGTGCGCGCGACCGCGCCTTCCATCGCGCCGACAGCGGCGCAGGCGATGACCAGGCGTTCTTGCGGCAATTGCTGCATGAGCTGGTAAAAGCCTTGGCCTTCGACGCCGCCCAGAATGTTCTCGGGCGCGATGTCGACAGTGTCGAAGAACAGCTCGGACGTGTCCGAGGCGTGCATGCCGATCTTGTCGAGGTTGCGGCCGCGGGCAAAGCCGTCAGCGCCATCGGTTTCGACGACAACCAGGGACACGCCTTTGGAGCCCAGCGCAGGATCGGTCTTGGCCGCCACGATGATGAGGTTGGCGTGCTGGCCGTTGGTGATAAAGGTTTTGGAGCCGGTCAGCTTGTAGGCGTTGCCGTCGCGGATCGCGCGGGTCTTGATCGCTTGCACATCCGATCCGGTCGAGGGTTCGGTCATCGCCAGCGCGCCCACCAGGTCCCCGGTACAGAGCTTGGGCAGCCAGCGCGCCTTTTGATCATCGGTGCCATAGGCCAGCACGTAATGCGCGACGATGCCCGAATGGATGCCGTGGCCCCAGCTGGCCAGGTTCGCGCGGGCGGCTTCGATCAGGATCGCGGCTTCGTGCCCAAAATCGCCGCCCGCGCCGCCGTATTCTTCGGGGATCGAAGGGCAAAGCAGACCCAGCGCACCGGCTTGGGTCCAGGTCGACCGGTCCATCTGGCCGTCTTTGCGCCACCGCTCGAAATGGGGCGCCCATTCATTGGTGATGAACTGCGCCGTCATGTCGGCGATCATCTTATGCTCGTCCGTCATCCACATGGATGGCTCGGTGGCGATGTCCTTCATCTCTCTCCTCCCCAGAAGATATCAGCGTTTGCGCGCCTCCAGCTCGGCGTTGAACAGGCGCAGGCGCGCGGTGAGGTTTTCCTCATGCGTCACGCTCTCGAAGTTTTCGAACAGAAAGGACAGCGCCTCGCCCTCGTCCAACCCCGCCTCGGACGCAAACCGTTTGAGCCTGCGATAGCCGTCTTCGGTCATGGCCACGGGAAAGCGGCGGGTCAGGCGAAAGCGTTTGGGCATGATCCCTCCGGGTCGTAAGGTGCGCGGTCCCCGCGCACCGCCAGCTAAGACGTGGGTGCGCGGTTCCCCGCGCACCATCAGCTTAGAAGTTTGCAGCCTCCAGCGCCATCACCGTCTCTGCCCCGGACTGAATGCGTGTCAGGTGCAGGGCCGTGGCGGGCAGTTGCCGCGCCATGTAATAGCGGCCCGTCGCCAGCTTGGTCTCATAGAACTCTGCGTCGGACGTCCCGTTGGCCAGCGCGTCGCGCGACGCCTTGCCCATCTTGGCCCACATCAGGCCCAGGCAGACATGGCCGAACATGTGCATAAAGTCATAGCTGCCGCTCAGCGCGTTGTTCGGGTTCGTCATGCCGTTCTGCATAAAGTACATGCCCGCGGCTTGCAGGTCTTTCGAGGCGGCCTTGAGCGGGTCAAGGAACTCTTTGTCGAAGGCCGCGTCCTGACCGGCATTGTCCTTGATGAAGCTTTTGACCAGGTCAAAGAAGGCCATCACGTGCTTGCCACCGTCCTGCGCCAGCTTGCGGCCCACCAGGTCCAGCGCCTGCACGCCGTTGGCGCCTTCGTAGATCATCGCGATGCGGGCGTCGCGGGTGTATTGCGACATGCCCCATTCCTCGATGTAGCCGTGGCCGCCATAGACCTGCTGCGCCTTGATCGTGTTGTCATAGCCCACGTCGGTGAGGAAGCCCTTGATGATCGGGGTCAGCAGCGACACGAGGCCGTCGGCATCCTTGTCGCCCTTGCGGTGGGCGGCATCAATCAGGGTGGCGCCCCATAGGATGAACGCGCGCGCGCCTTCGGCAAAGCTTTTCTGGTCCATCAGCGAGCGGCGGATGTCAGGATGCACGATCAGCGGGTCGGCAGGCCCTTCGGGGTTCTTCACGCCGGTCACGTCGCGGCCTTGCAGCCGGTCCTTGGCGTAGTCCAGCGCGTTTTGATAGGCGACCTCGGCCTGGCTGAGGCCCTGCATGCCCACGCCCAGGCGCGCCTCGTTCATCATGGTGAACATGGCGCGCATGCCCTTGTGCTCTTCGCCCACCAGATAGCCCACGGCGTCGTCATAGTTCATCACGCAGGTCGAATTGCCGTGAATGCCCATCTTTTCTTCGATGCTGCCCACAGACACCCCATTGCGCGCGCCCAGGGAGCCATCGTCGTTTACGCATATTTTTGGAACAATGAAGAGCGAGACGCCCTTGATGCCCTCGGGGCCGCCTTCGATCTTGGCCAGCACCAGGTGGATGATGTTTTCGGCCATGTCGTGTTCACCGGCAGAGATAAAGATCTTTTGCCCGGTGATCCGGTAGGTGCCGTCAGCCTGCGGGGCCGCCTTGGTGCGCATCAGGCCCAGGTCGGTGCCGCAATGCGGTTCGGTCAGGTTCATGGTGCCGGTCCATTCGCAGGACACCATCTTGGGCAGGTAGGTTTCCTTCTGCGCCTGGCTGCCGTGCGCAAGGATCGCCGAGGCGGCGCCGTGGGTCAGGCCCTGGTACATGGTAAAGGCCATGTTGGCCGAGGAAAACATCTCGCCCACCGCTTGGCCGATGACGACGGGCATGTTCTGGCCGCCAAACTCTTCGGGCATGTCCAGACCGGGCCAGCCGCCCTCTTTCACCTGGGCAAAGGCGTCTTTGAAGCCTGTGGGCGTATAGACCACCCCGTTTTCCAGGCGGCAGCCTTCCTTGTCGCCCACGACGTTCAGCGGGGCCAGGACCTCGGTGGTCAGTTTGCCCGCCTCTTCGAGGATCGCGGATGTGAAATCCGCCTCAAGCTCGTCATAGCCGGGGATGTCGCTGGCGGTGACGTTCAGCATCTCGTGCAGGATGAACTGCATGTCCTTTGTGGGGGGGGTGTAGCTGGGCATAAGTCTCTCTCCCTTGGTCTGGTGCTGTCCCTTGGGGGGCAGCATGAGGCGTAAGACCGCGCGCGGCGATCCTGTCGGGGCCGCCTATTCAGCGGCCTTTTTGGTCGTGTTCATCGAGGCAAGCATCTTTTCGCCCCATTTCAGCTGGTTTTTCAGGTCGTCAATCGCTTCGGTCAGCTCGTCGCGCTGGCGCACCATCTCGGCCAGCCGGTCGCGGGCGATGTCATAGGTGCGCGCCAACTGGGTCTGCTGCTGGTCGCCCATGTCGTAAAGGTCCAGAAGCTGGCGGATTTCTTCGAGGCTGAAGCCGAACCGTTTGCCGCGCAGGATCAGTTTCAGCCGCGCGCGGTCGCGCTTGGTGAACAGGCGCTTTTGGCCCTCGCGGACGGGGAACAACAGCTCTTTGGCTTCGTAAAATCGCAGGGTCCGCGGTGTGACGTCAAAGGCGTCGCACATTTCGCGGATGGTCATCGTTTTCTCACTCATCGAACTACTCACATATCCGGTTGCGACCAGCACATGGCAATCTGAGCGTGTGGATGCAACAGGCGCATGACGTTGACGTAAGTTCTACGTTGCGTCACTTTGCAGGGTGACGTGCTTGTGATCTGCGTCACCCTAATTCGCGCGGTCTTGATCGATGTCAAAGTACGCGCACAGCCAGCACGCTACCTTGCCCCACACCCAAAACCAAAGGAGGCAGACAGATGTTTGAGAGGATCGTTGTGGGCGTGGATGGATCAGAGACGTCGGACCGCGCGGTGCGCATGGCCTGCGACCTGGCCAACAAATACAACAGCGCAATCTACCTGGTGCACACGCCACAGCCGCAATCGGTGGCCTTTGCGCTGGGTGCGATGTCGGGCTATCACGCAGTGACCACGATGCCGGACCCCGCAGCAGTGGCCAAGGCCGCGACCGTGATCCTGGACCGGGCGCGCAAGGTTGCCGCCGATTGCGGGCGCCAGATTGCAGCGACCCGGTCCGACCGGGGTGATCCGGCGGCCCAGATCATCGCCTGCGCGGCGGATGTGGGCGCCGACCTGATCGTGACCGGGCGGCGCGGCCTGGGCAGCATGGGCGCCCTGGTCCAGGGCAGCACATCCCAACAGATCGGGCACCTGGCCAACTGTGCCACGCTGTCGGTGCACTAGCTGGCGCAGCGCACCTCGACCCGGCGGTTCATCGCCCGGCCCGCGGCGTCCGCATTGCTGGCGATCGGTTCGGCCTCGCCCTTGCCCGCGGCGGCAATGCGGGCCGGGGGCACGCCCATCTCGACCAGGGCCGCCACGACCGATTGGGCGCGGCGTTGCGACAGGTCGAGGTTATAGGCCTCGGCCCCCTCGCTTGACGAATGGCCGATGATCTCGATCCGCTCCGCGCTGTCTGTGGACAACCCGGCAAAGAGGTCAGCAATGATCGTATGCGAGGCCGGTTGCAGCACCGCGCTGTCATAGTCAAAGCCGATGCCGTGCACGACCGACCCGCACCCCAGGTGCGGCGGTTCCGGCGCCAGGCACGTAGGGGCCGCATCAGACGGATCGCCGTCATAGGGTTTGAACGGCGCGCCGTTGGACGACCGCAGCCCGCGCACCGCGCCACCGGGGGCGGCGATCAGGATGAACTGCGATGCGATGCCCGCCGCATCCGTGCCCAACGCGCGCAGCACGTTGCCCTGCACCGTCCCGTCCAGTTTCGACAGCCCGTCATAGCAACCCGTGACGGTCGCGCCATCCTGCGCCAGTTCCAGCTTGACCCCGCGCCCGCGCCAGACCCCGGCAAAGCGGTTGGACAGGGGCGGCGTGCGCTGTATGCCCTCGCCGATCAGTTCCGAAAACTCGAGAAAGCTCTTGTCGGTCTGCACGTCGATCCCGCCTTGCAGCACGATTCGCACCCACGCGACCTCGGGCGCGTCTGGCGCAAGCGTCAGCTCGGTCACCGCATCGGCGCTGTCGGGGGTGGCCAGCGTGCCCTCGGCCAGCAGGACATAGGGGCCGTCGACCGAATGGTCGGACCCCAGCACGGTGACCTCGCGAAAGAAAGTCTGCGAGGGGCTGGGTGTTTCGCGGATACCCGGCACCGCCAGCCGGTCAAAGCGGGTGAGGGCGGGCAGGGCAAAGGTGATCTCGACCTGGTCGGCCGCGGTTGCAGGCTTGCGTGTCAGCACAAAGGCGCCGGGCGCCCCGTCGATCACAGCCACCGCTTGGCCCATGTCCACGCGCAACGCCTCTGCCGCGCCGCCCAAGCCCACGGGCAGCGCGCCTTGGGCAAAGGACAGAAGGTCAGGCTTTGGCGGCGCCTCTTGCGCCAGGGCGGGGGTGGTCAACAGACATGCGCAGGCCAAAATACGGGTCAGGGCGGTCATCCGCGTCTCCTGTCGGTGCAAATATGGGTATAACGGCGCGCGTGCGGTGGCGCTGTCAATGGTGGAAAACCTTGCCTTGCGGGTCAGATTGCGGGTGTACCTTGCGTAAGCTGGGCATGTCGTTGGTCCAGACTTAGCCGGTGAAACCGCCAGGTGTGTCGATGCCATCGCTCCGGCCGCCTGCATACGCGCCTATCACGATCACCTGCGGGCCACGGCGTGCCAGCCGCTGGGCGCATCGGTGCGGCCAGCGCCAGAGGTCAGGCGCACGCCGCGATGGACCAGCAGATTGGGCGGAGCAGTGGTCTCAACAGACACAAAGGCCCCGGTCCTGTCCAGCTTGCGCGCTGCAACGGCAAGCAGCGCAACCCGCCAGCGCCTAGCGGTTGCCAAGGTCCTGGGCCACGCTGTCACGCAGGCCCTGCAACTCGGCCCGGGCCTCCTCCAACTGGCGGCGCTGCTCGTCCAGCTCGCTCAACTGCCCGTCCGCCAGGTCGATCCAGGCACGCATCTGCGCCTCGGTGCCTTCGTTTTCGTAGATCAGCAGCCATTGGCGGATGTCTTCAAGCTGAAAGCCGAACTTGCGACCGCGCAGGATCAGCTTCATCCGCGCACGCTCGCGCGGGCCATAGAATCGCGACCGGCCCTCGCGGTCGGGTTGCAGCAACTCGATATACTCGTAATAGCGCAGCGTGCGTGGGGTTACGTCGAACTCCGCACACATCTGCTTAAAGCTCAAGCGGTCGTCTGCCATGGCCTCGTGTCTCTCTCCCTGCCCCAAAGCGTAAGGCGCGCAGGCAGCAAGAGCAACAGGCCGCTTGCCCGCGCGCGGGCCCGCCCCCATAAAGTGATCCATGCCCGCCCGTTCGCCAGCAAGGACCCCCCGTACATGAGCGACATTCTGAAACGCGCCAGCCAGTTCATCCAGGCGCTGCCGCATGCGCGCGACCTGGGGATGCAGCTGGTGGATATCAGCCCAGGCGTGGCCGAGATCACGATGCCCTACGATCCGCGCCTGATCGGCGATCCGGCAACGGGCGTGATCAGCGGCGGGGCGGTGTCGGCGCTGATGGACACCTGCTGCGGTGCGGCGGTGCTCAGCCATCCCAAGAACACGGGCACCACAGCCACGCTTGACCTGCGCATCGACTATATGCGGACCGCCACGCCGGGCGAGGCGCTGCGCGCGCGCGCCGAATGCTATCACGTGACCCGGTCGGTCGCCTTTGTCCGCGCCACAGCCTGGGACGCGGATGCCGACCGGCCCGTCGCGGGCGCCACGGGCGCCTTTACCGCAGAGGGCCGCCCGTGACACAGCCCGACCCCGTGCAAGTGGTCAAGCAACGCCGCGATGCCGCGCTGCACGCGCTGGTGGGCCACGTGCCGTATATCCAATATCTGGGCGTCACCTTTGACCGCCGGGGGGACGAACTGACGGCGGTTCTGCCCTTTGATGGCAAGCTGATCGGCAATCCGCTGCTGCCTGCGTTGCATGGCGGGGTGACAGCCGCGTTTTTGGAGGTGACGGCAGTGATTACCCTCAGCTGGGCGCAGCTCTGGGACGAGATCGAGACTGGCGCACTGGCCGAGGCGGGCGCGCTGGCCGAGGCGGGCGCCGCAGCGCCCCTGCCCCCGCTGCCCAAAACGGTCGACTTCTCGGTGGATTACCTGCGCTCTGGCCTGCCGCGTGACGCCTATGCGCGGGCGCGGATCAACCGCGCCGGGCGGCGGTATGCCAGCGTGCATGTCGAGGCGTGGCAGGACAACCGCGACCGGCTTTTTGCCCAAGGTACGGGGCACTTCGTGATGCCCCGGCCCTGCTAGATGGAGGCCACGGCGCCCACAGGCGCGCCCCGGCCCCTGACCCACCGCCGGGTGCTCAAGATCGCGCTGCCCATCGTGCTGTCCAACGCCACCGTGCCCATCCTGGGCGCGGTCGATGTGGGCGTGGTGGGCCAGATGGGCGAGGCCGCGCCCATCGGGGCCGTCGCCATGGGCGCGATTATCCTCACGACGCTCTACTGGGCCTTTGGCTTTCTGCGCATGGGCACGGTCAGCCTGGTGGGACAGGCGGCGGGTGTCGGGGACGAGGACGAGGTGTCGGCCTGGCTGACCCGCGCGCTGCTGGTGGCGGTCGTGGGCGGTGCGGCGCTGATCGTGCTGCAAGTGCCGCTGTTCTGGGCGGCGTTTCAGCTGTCGCCCGCCAGTGCCGAGGTTGAAAGCCTTGCCCGCGATTACCTGTTCATCCGCATCTGGACCGCGCCCGCCGCCATCGCCGTCTATGCGCTGACCGGCTGGCTGGTGGCGATGGAGCGGACGGGCGGCGTGTTCTGGGTGCAGCTGGTGATGAACGGCGTGAACATCGCGCTGAACTTTGTCTTTGTGCTGGGCCTGGGCTGGGGCGTGCCGGGCGTTGCGATTGCCACCGTGATCGCCGAGGTGATCGGCGCGGGCCTGGGCCTGTGGTTTTGCCGCGCGGCCTTTGCCCGGGCGGCCTGGCGCGACTGGCCCCGCGTGCTGCGCCGGGCGCAGCTGGTCAAGATGGCGCTGCTGAACACCGACATCCTGCTGCGGTCGCTGATGCTGATGATCATCTTTTCCAGCTTTGTCTTTCTGGGCGCGCGGTTCGGCGATGTGACACTGGCCGCGAACGAGGTGCTGATCCAGTTCATGTATATCACCGCCCACGCGATGGACGGCTTTGCCTTTGCCGCCGAGACCCTGATCGCGCGGGCCTATGGCCGCCAAGACCCGGACCGGGTGCGCCGGTCGGCCCTGATGACGGGGATGTGGGGGATGGTGGTCTGCGTGACGACGGCGCTGGCCTTTCTGCTGGCGGGGCCGTGGCTGATCGATGTGATGGCCAAGGATGTGGACGTGCAGCAGGACGCGCGCACCTACCTGTGGTGGATGGTCGCCGCACCGCTTGTGGGCTGTGCGGCCTGGATGTTCGACGGAATTTTTATTGGCGCGGGCCGGGGCCGGGACATGCGCAACATGATGGCCATATCCTTTGTCATCTACTGGGGGGCTGTGCTGGTGCTGTTGCCGCTGTTGGGCAATCACGGGTTGTGGGCGGCGCTGCTGATCTCGTTCATCGCGCGCGGCGTCACCCTGGGCGCGCGCTATCCGGCGTTGGAGCGTGCGGCGCGGGGCGATTGAGGCGCTGATTGGCTGTGGGTGGCTGGTGTCGGACTGGGGGCGAGCCCCCAGACCCCCGGGATTTTTTTGGAACAGAGAAAGGGACGGGTCAGAGCCAGTCTTTGCTGTTTGTGCCCACGGCTTCGGCGACGGATTGAAAGCCGTCTTGCTGCAGCTGCGTGTCGAGCCCGTGGGCAATGCGGGCGGCCAGGCTGAGCCCGCCATAGACAAGGCCGGTATAGAGCTGCACGGCAGAGGCGCCTGCGCGGATCTTGGCATAGGCATCGCGGGCAGAGGCCACGCCGCCGACGCCGATCAGCGGGATTTTCGTGAGCAGGTGCAGTTTGGCCAGGACCTGCGTTGATTTCTCGAACAGGGGCGCGCCGGAGAGGCCGCCCTTTTCGACAGCCCGCGGGCTGCGCAGGCCGCTGCGGTCGAGCGTGGTGTTTGTTGCGATGATGGCCGCGACCCGCGCGTCCTCGGCCACCTTGGCAATGTCGGCGAGGTCTTGGTCCGTCAGGTCCGGCGCGATTTTGAGGAAGACGGGGACGGCCCCGCGCACCTGCATCACCCCGTCCAGAAGCGCCGCGAGGGCCATCGGCCCCTGCAGATCGCGCAGCTTTTCCGTGTTGGGGCTGGACACGTTGACGGTGGCAAAGTCGATATGCGGCGCGCAGTGTTGCAGGACGCGCGCGAAATCCTCTGCCCGGTTGGCGCTGTCCTTGTTGGCGCCCAGGTTCAGGCCCACGGGCACCCCTTTGGGCCGTTTGGCCAGCCGCGCGGCGATGGCCTGCATCCCGTCATTGTTAAAGCCGAAGCGGTTGATGGCCGCGGCATCCTCGGCCAGGCGGAACAGGCGCGGTTTGGGGTTGCCGGGCTGGGGCAGGGGGGTCGCGGCCCCCACCTCGATCCAGCCAAAGCCTGCGCGGCTGAGCGGGGCGATGGCGGTGGCGTTCTTGTCAAAACCCGCCGCAAGGCCCACCGGGTTGGGCAGGTCGAGGCCCGCCACCTCGGCGCGCAGCCGGTCGCTGGTCACCGGCCCCGGCAGCGCCGCCAGCGGCGTGTGCAGCGCCTTGAGGGCCAGGCCATGGGCCGTTTCCGGGTCGAGGCGGCGCAGCGCCTGGGTGCCGATGCGTTCGAGCGTGCGTTTCATCCGAAGGCGGCGCCCCCGTCAGCCGGGCGGCAGCGGATCAGCCGCGATGTGCGCACCGCGGCCTGCCGGTGCACCACAGCCACGCGGTAGTCGGGGTCGGTGACCATGGCCAGAAAGGCGGCGGCGTCCGGGTAGCGGGCGATGAACATGGCATCCCACGGCTCCTCCGCCGGGCCGATCAGCGTCGCGTCAAACCCGCCGCGCCACAGGATGCTGCCGCCCACGCGCGCGAGCACCGGGGCCGACGCCTGGCCGTAGCGCGCATAGGCCTGCGCGCCGGTCAGCCCGTCGCGGGCCAGGGCGTGATCGCCGGGGTAATTGGCCAGGTCGCGAAACGCCACGAGGTTCAGCATCTCAATCGGCGTGTCGCGCGGCAACGCCTTGAACGCATCGAACTGGGCGCGCGTGGGGTCGATATGGCTCATGCCTCAAAGCCCGCACCGGCGGGGAACTGGTGCACGCCGCCAACCAAAGGCAGGGGTTGCGCCCATTGCACATCCTCAAGCTGCATCTCGCGGTAAAGATGCGGAAACTCCGCGCCCCCCCGCGACACCTCCCATTTCAGCGCGTCGCCCAAGGCGTCGGCATCGACGGCGATCAGGAACAGATCGTCCTGCCCGGCAAAGTGCTTGGCCGCCGTTTCCGCGGCCTGCTGGGCGGTGGAAAAGTGGACATAGCCGTCAGCCACATCAATCGGCGCACCCGCCGTGCGGCGGTTTTGGCGCAGGTCGGCCCATTCCGGGGCGCGAAAAATTTTGTAGATCAGCATGGGGGGCGTGATGCCCCGTGCCCAAGTGCTGGTCAAGGGCGCGATGTCACAGACCTGTTGCGTGCCTCGCCTAAGGAACCGCTTTGACTCGTGGCGCCGATTGCTGTCACGTAACTGTCATAATCAACATGGGAGACACCCAATGACCCGACTTTTGATGGGCACGGCCGCCCTGGCGCTAAGCGCTGGCATGGCATCCGCCGACTATACGCTGCACATCCTGCACACCAACGACATGCACAGCCGCATTGAATCGATCAACCGCTTCGATTCGACCTGCAACGCCGAGGGCGAGGCCGAGGGCAAATGCTTTGGCGGCGTCGCGCGGGTCAAAACGGCGATCGACGACAAAAAGGCCAGCCTGGGCAGCCAGAACGTGATCGTGCTGGACGCGGGCGACCCGTTCCAGGGCTCGCTGTTCTACACCACCTACAAGGGCGCGGCCGAGGCCGAGTTCATGGACCAGATGGGCTATGACGCGATGGCCGTGGGCAACCACGAGTTTGACGATGGCCCGCCCAAACTGGCCGAATTCATCGACGCGGTCAGCTTTCCGGTCATCTCGGGCAACCTGGACCTGTCCGCCTCGGACCTGCTGAAAGACCGCGTGCAGAACCATGTGGTGCTTGAGGTGGGCGGCATGAAGATCGGTGTGATCTCTGCCCTGGCCACCAACACGGTCGAAACGTCGTCGCCCGGGCCCAACGTCGTCTTTCAGGACGAGATCGAGGCGTTGCAAGCCGACGTCGCCACGCTGGAAGGCGAAGGCGTCGATATCATCATCGCGCTGAACCACGTGGGCCTGAACAAGGACCTGGACATTTCCGCGGCCGTGCCGGGCATCGACGTGGTGATCGGCGGGCACAGCCATACGCTGATGACCAATGACGACGCCGAAACACCGGCCTATCCCATGATGGTGGGCGACACGGCTGTGGCGCAGGCCTATGCCTACACCAAATACCTGGGCCACCTGACAGTCACCTTTGACGACGCGGGCGTGGTGACCGAAGCCTCGGGCGATCCGATGCTGCTGGATGCATCGGTCGAACCCAATGCCGCCTTTATCGCGCGCATCGCCGAGATGGGCGCGCCCATCGAAGAGATGAAGACGCGCGTTGTCGCCGAAGCCGCCGAAGCCATCGAAGGCGGGCGCGACGTGTGCCGGGCGATGGAATGCCCCATGGGCTCGCTGATCGCAGATGCGATGCTGGACCGGGTGGCCGACCAGGGGATCGAGATTGCGATCCAGAACGGCGGCGGCATCCGCGCGTCGATTGACGCGGGCGAGATCACGATGGGCGAGGTGCTGACGGTGCTGCCGTTCCAGAACACGCTGTCCACCTTCCAGGTGCCGGGCTCGGCCATCCTGGCCGCGCTTGAAAACGGCGTGGGCCAGATCGAGGATGGGGCGGGCCGCTTCCCGCAAGTGGCGGGTATGAGCTTTGCCTTTGATGTGTCCAAGCCTTCGGGCGCGCGGGTCAGCGACGTCATGGTGGGCGGTGCGCCCATCGAGATGGACAAGGTCTATGGCGTGGTCAGCAACAACTATGTGCGCAATGGCGGCGACGGCTATGCGATGTTTGTCGCGGCGGAAAACGCCTATGACTTCGGGCCGGACCTGGCGGATGTGACCGCGGAATACCTGGCAGAGCAGGGGCCCTTCACGCCCTATACCGACGGGCGCATCACGGCCAAGTAACACGCATCGCGCAGCGCGCCTGCGCCATGCGTGACCGGACAAGGCGGGGCGGCGGCCCCGCCTTTTTCTTGGCCAACGCGGATCAAGATCCGCCTTACATGGCGCCCGCGCATCCGATACGCTGCGGCCTATGTGTGGACGTTTTGCCGTGACCCTGCCGCCGGATGCGATGGCGCAGCTGTTTGCTGCGATCCCGGCCAATGATTTGCCGGATGTGCCCAACTACAACGTCTGCCCCACCAATGCGGTGCATGTCGTGACCGCGGATGCGGACGCGGGCGCGCGGCGGCTCAGCGCGATGCGCTGGGGGTTCATCCCGCATTGGTACAAGGCGCCCAATGACGGCCCGCTGCTGATCAACGCCCGGGCGGAAACCATCGCGGACAAGCCCGCCTTTCGCAGCGCGTGCCGCACCCGGCGGGCGGTGATCCTGGCCAGCGGCTTTTACGAATGGACGCGCGAGGGCGACGCGCGCCTGCCCTGGTACATCACCCGCAGGGATGCCGCTCCCCTGGCCTTTGCCGCGATCTGGCAGGACTGGGCGCCCAAGGGCAGCGATGACACCCTGCGCACGGTCGCCATCGTGACGACAGCGGCCAACGCGCCGATGTTGGCCATCCACCACCGTATGCCCGTGATCCTGGCGCAAAAGGACGTGGCCCTGTGGCTGGGGGAAGAGGGCAAAGGCGCCGCCACGCTGATGCAGGCCGCGCCGGATGACGCGCTGCGCTGGCACCGGGTCGGCACCGAAGTCAACACAAACCGCGCGTCGGGCGCGCAGCTGGTGGACCCGCTTGAGGGGACGACGGGCGCTTAGTCGAGCGGGGCCGGGGAAAAGCTCATACGCCCCTCGACCAGAAAATTGCCATTCTCGTCCTGCAAATCCTTGGCATAGAACGTGGTCTGCATACCGGCGGGCACGGTGATGGTGACCTGGCCGTCGTTGGGGATCGGACCCAACTCCCAGCTGTCATTCTTGGCAACGATGTTGTGCGACCCGCCAGAGGCGTTCTCGAAATGCACCGTGTCACCGGCCGTCAGATACGTGATCTGCGGGAAATAGGCATCGGGCAGGATCAGAATCGTGTGCTCTGCCGCGTGGGCCGCGGTGGCGGTTGTCAGGGTGGCAAGGGTTGCCACAAGGGAAATCGCGCGCTTCATCTCGGCACTCCTGGATTGCGTTGGCACCCCGGGCGAAAATCGGGGCGCGTTCCATGTTGGATGCGCGAGGATTGGGGCGGTTTTGCGGCGTGCGATGGGCAATCTGCGGTCAATCGCCCGCGACTTGGCCCGACAGCCAGGCGCGAAAGCTGCGCAGGCTGGGCGGCGCGGGGCGGTCGGCGGGCCAGACCAGGTAATAGTCACCGATGCTCCGTTCCGTTCCTGGTGCGGCTGCGACCAACGCGCCGCTGTCCAGATGTGCGGCTGCCACGAAGGTGGGCAGCAGGGCCACGCCCAAGCCGTGAATGGCCGCCTGCGCCATGGTCGAAAACTGGTCAAAGACCATGCCCGCCTCGCCCGGCGGCGGCAGATCATGCGCCGCAAACCAGCGCGCCCAGGCCCGGGGCCGCGTATCCAGGTGCAACAGCGGCACGCCCTGCAAGGCGGCAGGTGCCGCGCCTGCAGGCACAAGGCTAGGGGCCGCCGCGGCGATCACCGTCTCCGGCATCAGCGGCAGGGCCTCTGTCCCCGGCCAGTCGCGGCGGCCAAAGTGGATCGCCGCGTCAAAGGCCGTGCTGCGAAAGTCAAAGGGCGCAAGCCGCGTTGACAGGTTCACCGTCACCTCCGGGTGCATCGCCGCGAAATCCGCCAGCCGCGGCGCCAGCCAATGCATGCCAAAGGCGGGCAAAATGGCCAGGTTCAGCGCCCCGCCCTCGGGGTTCGCCCCCGCCGCGACAGAGGCGGAGCCAAGCCGCGTCAGCACATCGCGCACCTGGATCACATAGGCCCGCCCCGCCGGCGTCAGCACCAGATGCCGCCCCTGCCGCACAAACAGGGCCGCGCCAATCTGCTCTTCCAGTGTCTTCAGTTGGCGGCTGATCGCACTTTGGGTCAACGACAGCTCTTGCGCCGCCGCGCTGGCCGACCCCAGCCGCGCCGCCGCCTCAAAGGCCAGCAGCGCAGGGATCGACGGCAGATAGCGGCGCGGCGCCAACATATGCGTTTTTCTCATAGGTTGCAGAACAACCCTTCGTTAGATGTTTGGCCGCGCATCTGCAATACTGCGCCAAACGCACGCCCCGCGAGGAGACACGCCATGAATGCAGAAACCAAAATCCTCAAAGCCAAAGACGCCCCCGATCTGGGCAGCTTTGACTGGGCGGACCCCTTCCGCCTGTCCGAACAGCTGACCGAAGACGAACGGATGATCCAATCCTCCGCCGCCGCCTACGCCCAGGAAAAGCTGGCGCCGCGCGTCGTCGACGCCTTTGTGTCCGAAACGTCGGAGCCCGAGATTTTCCGCGAGATGGGCGAGATGGGCCTCCTCGGTGTGACCCTGCCCGAAGCGTATGGCGGGCTTGGCGGCTCTTACGTGTCCTACGGCCTGGTCGCGCGCGAGGTCGAGCGGATCGATTCGGGGTACCGGTCGATGATGTCGGTGCAGTCCAGCCTCGTGATGTACCCGATCTATGCTTACGGCTCAGAAGAGCAGCGGCGCAAATACCTGCCCAAACTGGCCTCGGGTGACTATATCGGCTGCTTTGGGCTGACCGAACCTGACGCAGGCTCGGACCCCGCGGGCATGAAAACCACCGCCAAAAAGACCGACGGCGGCTATGTGCTGAACGGCGCGAAAATGTGGATTTCGAACGCACCCATCGCCGATGTTTTTGTCATCTGGGCCAAGTCCGAGGCGCATGGCGGCAAGATCCGCGGCTTTGTCCTGGAAAAGGGCACGCCGGGCCTGTCCGCACCCAAGATCGAAAACAAACTCAGCCTGCGCGCCTCGATTACCGGTGAGATCGTGATGCAGAACGTCGAGGTCGGCGAGGACGCGCTGCTGCCCGATGTCCAAGGGCTCAAAGGCCCGTTCGGCTGCCTGAACCGCGCGCGCTATGGCATCAGCTGGGGCGCCATGGGCGCGGCCGAGTTCTGCTGGCACGCCGCGCGGCAATACGGGCTCGACCGCAAGCAATTCGGCAAACCGCTGGCGCAGACGCAGCTCTTCCAAAAGAAGCTCGCCGACATGCAGACCGAGATCGCGCTGGGCCTGCAAGGGGCTTTGCAAGTGGGCCGGCTGATGGACGCGGCCCAAGCGGCGCCTGAAATGATCTCGATCGTCAAGCGCAACAACTGCGGCAAGGCGCTCGACATCGCCCGCCATGCGCGTGACATGCACGGCGGCAACGGCATCTCGGGCGACTTTCAGGTCATGCGGCACATGGTGAACCTAGAAACGGTGAACACCTACGAGGGCACCCATGACGTCCACGCGCTCATCCTTGGACGCGCGCAAACCGGCCTGCAGGCATTCTTCTAACCGGGCAGGGGGGCTGTCTGCCCCCCGCGCTGCGCGCCCCCCCGAGGATTTTCTTGGAACAGAGAAACAAGGGCCCCCTCTTCTCTGTTCTAAAAAAATCCCCGCCGGAGGCCTAAAATCTACATCCCGACCAGAGGCCGCATGGACCGCGTTTCGATTGTTCACGAAAACCTGCTGCACAAGGTGGCGGCCAACGACCTCCCCTGCGTCACCCCCGAAGGCCTCGACCCAGCAACCAGCCGTGCGCTTTTTGACCAGCAGTGCCTGACCCGCGCCCTCGATATCGTCAGCCGCGAGATGCAGAAGGCGGGCAGGGGGTTTTACACCATCGGGTCGTCCGGGCACGAGGGCATGGCGGCGGTGGCACATGCGCTGCGGCCCGACGACATCGCCTTTCTCCACTACCGCGACGGCGCGTTTCAGGTGGCGCGGGCGGCGCAGCGCGGCCAGGATATGTGCCGCGACATGCTGCTCAGCTTTGCCTGCGCCGCCGCGGACCCGACCAGCGGCGGGCGTCACAAGGTGCTGGGCAGCCGCGCCTTGTTCATCCCGCCGCAGACCTCGACCATCGCCAGCCACCTGCCCAAGGCGGTCGGGGCGGCCTTTGGCATTGGCCTGGCCCGCCGCGAACGCCCGGCGCAGGCGATCTTGCCCGCCGACGGCATTGCGATGGCAAGCTTTGGCGATGCGTCGCTGAACCACTCCACAGCCCAGGGCGCGATCAATGCCGCTGGCTGGACGGCCGTCCAGGGCGTGCCCTTGCCGCTTTTGCTGGTATGCGAGGACAACGGCATCGGCATCTCGACCAAGACGCCCGCAGGCTGGGTCGCGGCCAGTCTGGCGCACCGCCCCGGCCTTACCTATTTCGCAGGCGACGGCTGTGACCTCTGGGATGCGCACCGGGCCGCGACCCAGGCGGCCACGTTTGTGCGCACCCACCGCAAGCCTGCGGTCCTGCACCTGCGCACCGTGCGCCTATATGGCCACGCAGGCGCGGATGTGGCCACCAGCTATCTCGCCCAGGCCGAGGTTGAGGCGGACGAGGCCAACGATCCGCTTTTGCGCAGTGCGGCCGGGCTGATGGCTCTGGGGATGGATGCGGATGACGTCCTCGACATCTACCACAGCGCCCTGGCCCGCACGCGGGCCGAGGCTGCGCGCATCGCAGATGCGCCCGCACTCAGTGGCGCGCAAGAGGTCATGGCAGCCATCGTTCCCCCGGCGCGGCCCGCGGCGGCATCCAACGGGCCCAGCCAGGCCGCACGCGCCGCCGCCTTTGGCGGGGATCTGGCGCAGATGGACCAGCCGCAGCCGATGTCCAAGCTGATCAATTGGGCCTTGACCGACCTCATGCTCGCCCACCCCGAAACGGTCGTGATGGGCCAGGACGTGGGGCGCAAGGGCGGTGTGTATGGCGTGACGCAAAAGCTGCAGGCGCGGTTTGGCATGGGGCGGGTCATCGACACTCTGCTGGACGAACAGTCGATCCTCGGCCTCGCCATCGGCATGGCGCATAACGGTTTTGTCCCGATGCCCGAGATCCAATTCCTCGCCTACTTGCACAATGCCGAGGATCAGCTGCGGGGCGAGGCGGCGACCTTGCCCTTCTTCTCGAACGGGCAATGGGCGAACCCGATGGTGCTGCGCATTGCGGGCCTTGGATATCAGAAAGGGTTTGGCGGGCATTTTCACAACGACAACGCCCTGGCGGTGCTGCGCGACATCCCCGGGCTGATCCTGGCCTGCCCGTCGGACGGGGCCGATGCGGTGCAGATGCTGCGCGAATGCCATCGCCTTGCGCGCGCGGAAAACCGTGTATGTGTGTTTGTCGAGCCGATTGCGCTCTACCCCATGCGCGACGTCACGCCGGGCGATGGGGCGTGGATGCGCCACTATCCTGCGCCGGATGCGACGCTGCCGCTGGGCGAGGTTGGCGTGACGGGCGCGGGCGATCTGGCCATCGTGACCTTCGGCAATGGCCGCTACCTCGCCGCCCAGGCGCAGGTGCCCGGGGCGCGCATTGTCGATCTGCGCTGGCTGGCGCCCCTGCCGGTGGAAAGCCTGCTGCGTGCCTTGGACGGCTGCACCCATGTGCTGGTCGTGGATGAAACCCGCCGGTCGGGCGGCGTGGCCGAGGGGGTGATGACCGCCCTGTGCGAGGCCGGGCACAACCGCATCGCGCGCTACACGGGCCAGGACAGCTTTATCGCGACCGGCCCCGCCTATGCTGCGACGCTGCCCTCGGCGGATGGCATCCGCGACGCTGCCGCTGCCCTGCGGGCCAAAGGTTAACCAAGAGTTATTGGGGCGGGGCAAACCTTAACACGCGCGCGAGTGTTAACAGGGGGTAAAGCGCCAAGGCGGCTGCAAACTGCGCGTTTTGGCGGCGAAACTGCGCAAAGGCGCCTGAAACGGCCCAAACGGCCCGCTGCGCGGCGATGGAAACTGTGCGTTTCTACGCGCAATTTGCGCAGTTTGGCCCGCACGGCCCACCGTACGCCGCGTTTATGCTTATCCCCCGGCCATCGCGTTGGACCGCGCTACCAGATCGACGCCCATCTGCGCCATCAGGTCCATGTAGTCCAAGCAGACCCAATTCTCGGCAATCTGCCCGTCCGCGCAGCGGTAGAAATCCATCACCCGCAAGGTCAGTGATCTGCCCGTCCCGGGCACCCCAAGATAGGGGGCCGCGTGGGTCATCGTCATCGACGGCCAGCCCGAGATCGCGGCATAATTGCCCTGCCCGATCCGGGCATAGTGGTTGCCCCCCTTGCGGTCGGGAAAGGCGGCAAGGAAGGGGGCGCGGTGATCCTTGACGAACCCGTCCCAGCGGTAGTTCGACCCGACCCCGCCCGGCCCGTACCACAGCATGTCATCGGCCCAATACCCGTCTTTGCCGGTCTGCCCCTTCGAGGCGCCGGTTTGCGGGTCATAGACGTGCAGATCGCCCAACATCGCCTCGATCAGATCAAGGCTGGCGGCGCCGTCGCCAGGGGGCAAGATACCGTCATGGGTGGCGGGGGCTGGAAACAGCATCTCGGTCCCCAGCAGGCCACCAAAGGGGTCGCGCCCCGCCTGGCGCATCAGGTCCGGCAGGTCGAGGATGATCCGCGCCTCGACGATCTGGTCACCCTCGACGCGGTAAAACTCGCCCGCGCGCAGAAAGGCCAGGCGATTCGACGGCGCAGCGCCCCAAAGCGGGGTTGCAAAGGTGCCGACATAGTGGGTGATCGCCGCAATCCAGGTGCCGCCGACGGCCCGCCGGTTGGGTCCGGTGATAAACAGATCATCGCGCCGCCGGGCATGCCGCAGCGCGGCGCGCATGGGGCCATAGGCCAGGTCCCACGCGGCATCACGCCCGGCCAGATCGTTCACAGGATGCGAGAAATAAAAGGCGCAGTCGGGCGCGACCACAGCGTCAAAACTGTGCCGCGCTGCAGCAGGATCGTCTTGCCACATGGCGTTGAGATGGGCGCGGATGCGCAGGATTTGATCAGACACAAGGCCCCTCACTTTGGATTTTGCACACGTGTGCAAAAAACAGTTGCCAAGTCCAAGGGCCGATGTCTAGCCTTTATCAACCAGCCGCGACGGGGGTATCCGATGGCCGAAATCCAATTGCGCAACATCAACAAGCGTTGGGGCAGTTTTGTGGGGGTCGATAACTTTGACCTGACCATTGCTGACCAGGAATTTCTGGTACTGCTGGGCCCGTCTGGCTGTGGCAAGACAACGACTATGCGCATGATTGCGGGGCTTGAGGACGCGACCGAAGGCGACATTATGATCGACGGCAAGCGGGTCAACGATCTGGACCCCAAGGACCGCGATGTGGCGATGGTGTTTCAGTCCTACGGGCTGTACCCGCACCTGAATGTCTATGAAAACATTCGCTTTCCCTTGAAAGTCCGCAAGGTGGACCCCGGCAGCCATGACGAACGTGTGCGCCGGGCCAGCGCCATGGTCGAACTGGATGACTTCCTGCATCGCAAGCCCGCGGAACTCTCCGGCGGCCAGCGCCAGCGTGTGGCCCTGGCCCGCGCGATCGTGCGGGAACCGAACGTTTTCCTGATGGACGAGCCGCTGTCGAACCTCGACGCCAAGCTGCGCGTGTCGACCCGCGCGCAGATCAAAAACCTCAGCCACGAATTGAAGGTCACCACCGTCTACGTGACCCACGACCAGATCGAGGCGATGACGCTGGCCGACCGTGTCGTGGTGATGAAGCAGGGCAAGGTCCAGCAGGTCGGCACGCCCACGGAAATCTACGACCGCCCCGCCAACACCTTTGTCGCCAGCTTTATCGGCTCGCCCGCCATGAACCTGATGGAGGGGACGATGGCCGCCGGCACGTTCACCGGTGACAACGTCACGATCAGCGGCCTGCCCGCGCCGGACGGTCCCGTCACCATGGGTTTCCGGGCCGAAGATGCATCGCTGGCAGACGCAGGCGGGCAGATCACCGCGCCGATCTACACGATTGAATTGCTGGGCGACGCCACGATGCTGACGGTGCGCGCAGGCGGGCAATTGGTGTCGGTCAAAGCGCACAAGGAATTCCGGGCCGAGATCGGGGATACGGTGTCTTTCGCCATTCCACCCGCGATCTGCCACGCCTTTTCAACGTCTTCCGGCGAGCGTCTCGCCTGAGGTCCTGCCTGGCCGGGGGCACCCGGACCGGGCCAACACCCGTCCGTGCAGGCTTGCAAGATGCACGGGCATATTCGCAACAGGGAGTTTGCATATGTATCTGAAGAAACTGGCACTGGCGGGCGCTGTCTCGCTTTTGGGCACCACGGCCTTTGCCGCGTGTTCCTATGAAAACGAGGTGCCGCTGAAGTCGCTGAGCGCGGGCTTTGAAGCGTGGAAAGCCGTCACCGACGCGATGGCCGAGTGTGGCAACTTCCAGGCCGAGCTGGACCAGGAATTCCGCACCAAACAGCCCGCCGCGTTCGAGGCGAACCCGTCGCTCTATCACATCGGTGGGGTGTCGAACGGCACCATCACGCCGCTGCTGAACGCCGGCACAATCCGTCCGCTGGACGATCTGGTCGCCAAATACGGCGCCAGCCTGTCGCCCAACCAGCTGATCCGCGTGGACGGCAAGATCATGGCCGTGGCCATGATGGTGAACACGCAGCACCTGATGTACCGCACGGATATCTTCAGCGATCTGGGCCTCGAAGTGCCGACATCCTGGGACGAGGTCTTTGCCGCGGCCGACGCCATCCAAGAGGCAGGCGTTGTCGACTATCCCATTGGTGCGACAATGAAATCCGGCTGGAACTTGGCCCAGGAATTCGTGAACATGTATCCCGGGTTCGGTGGCGCGTTCTTTAACGATGACAACACCACCGCCATCAACTCCGACGCGGGGATGAAGGCGCTGGAGGTCATGGCCAAGACGCTGGAATACACCGACCCCGAGGTTCTGGTCAGCGACAGCACCTATGTGCAGCAGCAGTTCCAGCAGGGCAAGATCGCCATGTCCAACCTCTGGGCCTCGCGCGGCGGTGCCATGGATGACGAGAACGAAAGCCAGGTTGTGGGCAAGGTCGCAATGGCCGCAGCCCCCGTTGCCATGGACGGCGGCGCGCCTGCGACCACCCTGTGGTGGGACGGCATCGTCATCGCCTCCAACATCACCGACGAAGAGGCCGACGCCGCCTTCCGCCTGGTGATGGAGGGCCTGGACGAAGAGATGGTCACCGCCAACAACGAAGCGGCGATCTGGCTGGTCGGCGGCTATGCGCCCGGCCCGCTGGCCGAGGGTGCCATTGCCACAGCGACGGCACAGCCCGCACCGCCGCCCTATCCGTCGACCACACAGATGGGTCTGCTGCACACCGCCCTGGGCAACGAGCTGCCGTCCTTCCTGACCGGTGACCGCGACGCTGCCGCGACCCTGGTCGCCATCGAAGAGGCCTACACCACGTCGGCCAAAGAGGCCGGTGTGCTGGAATAAGCCACCACTCGGCTGGCCAGAGCGTACTCTCTGGCCAGCCCACTTTCCGGGGGACTGATGAAAACCGAGTATGATCATATCGTTGTGGGCGGTGGCTCTGCTGGATGCGCGGTGGCTGCGCGTCTTGCCGAACGACCGGGCGCACGCGTGCTGGTGATCGAGGCGGGGCCATCGGATACCGACATCCGCGTGCGGGTGCCCTTTGGCCTGGTGCCGCTGATGCGCTCGGACCGGCGCAACTGGAAACGCCAGACGGTGCCCATGGCTGCCGCAGGCGGTCGCCGCGTGGCGGTACCGCGGGGCAAGATGCTGGGCGGGTCGGGTTCGATCAACTCGATGGTCTGGTTTCGCGGCTGTCGCGCGGATTTCGACGCCTGGGGCCTGCCCGGCTGGGACAGTGCCACCGTTTGGCAGGCGTTTGACGCGGTCGAGGCGCGGATGACGCCCCGCCGCCTGCCGCACCCCCATGCCTTGTCCGACGCCTTTGGAGCGGTCTTTCCCGCCAATGATCCGGGCGCGCCGCCCACGCCCGAACGGCAAAGCGCGGGCGTGTTTCACACCAACATGCGCAACGGCGCACGGTGGTCCGCGGCAGACGGGTTCCTGCGCCCCAGCGGCGCAGAGGTGCTGACCGGGACCGAGGTGGACCAGGTTTGCTTTGACGGGCAACGCGCCACTGGCGTCCGCTTGCGCGACGGTCGGCAGATTTCGGCGCGTGCTGGCGTTGTCCTGTCGGCAGGCAGTATCGAAAGCCCGATGATCCTCATGCGCTCTGGCATCGGACCGGGGGACGACCTGCGCGCCGCAGACATCGACGTGCGCATTGACCAGCCGGGCGTGGGGGCAAACCTGCACGATCACCCAGGCTTTGGCCTGCATTTTAAGGGCCGCGGATCGGGCTATGGCCTGACCCTCGCACAACTGCCCGCCTGGGGCATTGCGCCGCTGCAGTGGTGGCTGGCGCGGTCGGGGCGGCTGACCTCGAACACGGTCGAGGCGGGGGCGTTCTACAGCGTTTCAGACAGCGGTACACCTGACATCCAAACCCATTTCCTGCCCTTCCTCACGGGTTGGCAGGGACGGGCGATCATCTGGGGCGCGGGCTATTTCGCCGATGTGTGCCTGTGCCAGCCCCGCTCGCGCGGGCGGCTGCGCATCGGGGCAGATCGCTATAGCCCGCAGATCGACCTGAACCTGTTCGGCGATCCTTGGGACCTCGACATGATGACCCGGGGCGTTGCCCGCCTGCGCCAGCTGCTGGACAGCGCCGATTTCGGCCCGCGCCGCGCACCCGAGGCGTTCCCCGGCCCGCAGGTCACCGGTGACGCCCTGCGCGCGGTGATCCGCACGCGCGCAGGCACGGCCTATCACCCGGTGGGCACCGTCGCCTTGGGCGGCCCGCTGGATGCGCAGGGCGCGGTCAAGGGCACGCAGAACCTGTGGGTCGCGGACGCCTCCGTCATGCCGCGCATCACCTCTGCCAACACCAACGCGCCGTCGATGATGATCGGCTGGCAGATCGGCGGCCACGTGGCCGCCACCGCCGCAGAAAGGACAGCAGCATGAAGTTCAAGACCTTCTTCTGGTTCGTAGGGCCGTCCGTCTTTATGATGCTCTTGTTCATCGCGGCACCGCTGATTTCGGTGTTCCTGCAGTCGTTCCAGATCACCCAGCCCGTCGTCGAACGGGTCGAGGTGGAAACCTGCACGCCAGGCTTCCTCACCCAGACTTGCACGACGGAAGTCAAGACGATCCCCGTGATCGACGAGACCACGGGCAAGACGATGACCACGACCGAATGGGTCGGCTTGCAAAGCTATCAAAACGTGCTGCAGATGGACAAATTCTGGTCCGCCCTCGGCTCGGGCAACTGGAGCGCCATCCTGCAAATCGACTTTTGGAAGGCCCTGCGCTTTACGCTGATGTTTACGCTGGTGACGCTGCCCCTGGTGATCGGGGTGGGCCTGGCCATCGCGCTTGCGGTCAACAACGCGGCCAAGTCATTGCGCGGGCCGGTGATCTTTATCTCGCTTCTGCCGTTCATCATCACGCCTGTGATCGGATCGCTGTCGATCTATTGGCTGTTTGTGGGTGACGGTATCCTCACGACCACGCTCGAACGCTGGCTGGATCGCGACATCGCCATGTTTGCGCAGGCCTGGACGATCGAGCTGTTGATGTATTTCTACCGTGTCTGGCACGTGGCGCCCTTTGCCTTCGTGATCTTCTACGCAGGTCTGCAGACTGTGAACATGGACACGCTGGAAAGCGCGATCATCGACGGTGCCAACCGGTTTGAACGCCTGCGCTATGTGATTGTGCCGCATCTGATGCCGCTAATCATCTTTATCGCGCTCATCCACCTGATGGACTGCTACCGCGTGTTCGAAGAGGTCATCGGCTTCCGCAGCCAGGCGCATGTGATCTCGCTCCAGTGGCTGACCTTTGACTTCCTCACGCCGGATGATGCGGGCAACCGGGCGATCAGCCGGGCCTCGGCCAGCGCAATGCTGACCATGATCGGGATCGTCATCCTGCTGATCCTGCCACTGCGCCGCACCTGGCGCGACCATAAGGGAGGGGCGCACTGATGGCCTCGAAAGCAACGGCACAGCCGCTCTCGCTCAAGATCGCATCCGGCACCTTCCTCGCCTTCTGGTGCGTGCTGGCGGCCTTCCCGATCTTCTGGATCGCGGTGATGAGCTTCAAGTCCCCCCGCGACGCCTTTGCCGCCTCCGCCTGGGACGTGATCACCGGACCGGTCACGCGCGCGTCCGGCAACGGTCTGTCCGTCCTCGACATCGTGCTGGGGCTGGCCTTTCTGTTCTTTGCCATCCGCTGGGCGTTCACAGGTCTGCCTGGCCTCGTCGCGCGCTATACCCCACCTGCCTGGATTGTGCTGGGCTGGCTGGTGGGCGCCGCCGTCTATGCGCTGGTCTTCGTCCTTGTATTCTTTGGCGTGCTGCCGCTGGTCTTTGGCGCGCTCAACAGCATTGCAGGCCCGCTGGGCGTGCCGATCCTGGGGCTCACAACCGAACACTATGTGGCGGTGTGGGTCGAGAATGAGTTTTACCGCAACTTCATGAACTCGATGATCGTGACGGCGGGTGTGGTCACCGTGTCGCTGACCGTGGGCACCTTGGCAGGCTACGGCCTTGCGCGGTCCGGCTCGAACCTCGCCTTCTGGCTCCTGATCTTTGCCCTCATCTTTCGCGCCCTGCCGCACTCGGTGCTGGTCGCGGGCTATCTGCCCTGGTTCATCAACTCGGCCGAGATCCTGCGCCCCATCTTCGGAGAGATTTCGCCCACGCTCTACGGGCAACCCTGGGCGGTGATCGCGGTGCTGGTGGCGATCAACCAGCCGTTCACCATCTGGATGCTCCGCTCCTTCTTCCAAAACATCCCGTCCGAACTGGACGAGGCCGCGCGCGTCGACGGCTGCAGCCATTTCCAAGCCTTCCGCCGCGTGATCATGCCGGTCATGTGGCCAGGGGTGATCACCACAGGGCTCTTTTCCTTCCTGCTGGGCTATAACGACTTCCTGGTCACCGCCCTGCTACTCGATGCGCAAAACCAAACCATGGTGCCGTCCATCGTCGGCTACTTTAACCGCGAGACGACGACGACCGACCAGGTCGAGGCCGTGGCCGCCGCGGTGTCGATCACGGCCCCGCTCTTTCTGCTGGTGATGGTGTTCCAACGCCAGATCGTGTCGGGCCTGACGGCCGGGGCGGTGAAAGGCTAAGCGTTTCTTCTGACCAAAAATACCTCGGGGTCCGGGGCAGCGCCCCGGTCCTGCCGCCACCCCATAGAAAAGGCTGTACCAATGAAGGGTTCCCGCCCCGAACAAGCGACACTGACACGCGATACCGACCTCAGCAAAACCGACGCCACCCGCGCCGTGATCGAAGGCATGGTGGACGGCCTGAACGACCACCGCATCGACGATATCGGCCAGTTCTTCGCCCAAAACTTTCGCTGGATGGGCAACACGGGCTGCGGCACCAAGACCGGGCTGCGAGAGTTTCAAGACAACTGGCAACGCCCGTTCCAGGCGGCGTTCAGCGACAAGGTCTGCGTGGATGAGGCGCGGCTTTACATGGGCGAATGGGCCGCGGCCTTTGGGCGGCAAGAGGCCACGCATTCAGGCACGTTCATGGGTATCGCGCCGACCGGCAAGCGGGTCGAGATCCGGTATATGGACTTCTGGAAGGTCGAAGAGGACCGCATCACCGACAATTACGTGATGGTCGATTTTCCCCACGTGCTGGCCCAACTGGGCCGGGACGTTTTCGATGGCGAAGGTTGGGAGGCCTTCGATCGCGGCGAAAAGACCCCGCCGCGTCCTGTCCCAAAGAACACGGGCAACTGAGGTGACGAGATGACGATTGAATATTTGAAACGCGGCAAGCCAGAGGCGGAGCGGGCCGAAGACGACGCCAAGACGCGCACCATTGTGGAGGCGACGCTGGCGGATATCGAATCGCGCGGCGATGCCGCCGTGCGGGCGCTGTCCGAAAAGTTCGATGATTATAGCCCCGACAGCTTTCGCCTGAGCCAAGCCGAGATCGACGCGCTGATCGCCGAGCTGAGCCCGCGCGAGTTGGAGGATATCAAGTTCGCGCAACAACAGGTGCGCGATTTTGCCGAAGCACAGCGCGCCTCGATGCTGGACATCGAGGTCGAGACGATGCCGGGCGTGATCCTGGGCCACAAGAACATCCCCGTCCAATCGGTGGGGTGCTATGTGCCGGGCGGCAAGTTTCCCATGGTCGCCTCGGCCCACATGTCCGTGGCCACCGCCAGCGTTGCGGGTGTGCCCCGCATTATCGCCTGCACGCCGCCCTGGCAGGGCAAACCCAACCCGGCGGTGATCGCGGCCATGCATCTGGGCGGCGCGCATGAGATTTACGTCATGGGTGGTATCCAGGCGGTGGGCGCCATGGCCATCGGGACCGAAACGATTGATCCGGTACATATGCTCGTGGGGCCCGGCAATGCCTTTGTGGCCGAAGCCAAGCGCCAGCTTTTTGGCCGCGTGGGCATCGACCTCTTTGCAGGTCCGACCGAGACGATGGTGATCGCCGATGACACGGTCGACGCCGAGATGTGCGCGACGGACCTCTTGGGCCAGGCCGAGCATGGCTACAACTCCCCGGCTGTTCTGCTCACCAACTCGCGCAAATTGGCGGAGGCGACGATCGACGAAGTGGACAGAATTTTGAAAATTCTGCCCACAGCGGAGACCGCAGCGACATCTTGGGCGGACTACGGCGAGATTATCCTTTGCGACACCTACGAAGAGATGCTGGCGGTTGCCGATGATGTGGCCTCGGAACACGTGCAGGTGATGACCGACCGCGACGATTGGTTTTTGGAGCATATGACGTGCTACGGCGCGCTGTTCCTTGGCCCCCGGACCAATGTCGCCAATGGGGACAAGGTCATCGGCACCAACCACACCCTGCCCACCAAAAAGGCGGGGCGGTATACTGGCGGTCTGTGGGTCGGCAAGTACCTCAAGACCCACAGCTATCAGAAGGTGCTGACAGACGAAGCGGCGGCGGAGATTGGCGCGTATGGCTCGCGGCTGTGCATGCTTGAAGGGTTTGTCGGCCATGCCGAGCAGTGCAATCTGCGGGTGCGCCGCTATGGCGGGGTGAACGTGCCCTATGGGGAGGGCGCACCTGCCCGCGACGCGGCGGAGTAGCGCAATACTCCAGCGGCGTGGTGCTTGAGGTGGAGTTGGGGGGCTTTGCCCCCCGGCTGCGCCTCCCCCCAGGATTTTTTGGAACAGAGAAGTAGACCCCCGTGGCCGAAAGCGACAACCAGCGGAACAAAGAGACGGCCTTGGCCTTGTGGGCGGCATTGGACAGCGATCCTGCCACGGCGCTGGGCCATTTGGATCATGTTGGGCACTGGCAGGGGCCGGAGCCTGTCGGGGTTCAGACCACTGGATCTGGCATCGTGGAAAGCTTGTTTGCGCCGTTGCGGGCGGCGATCCCGAATTTGCGGCGTGAGACGCATATCTTTTTGGGGGGGCAATCCTCCGCCCATGAGGATGGCGCGGGAGACGGTGCGTGGTGGGTGGCCGGGACCGGTTATTACACGGGGCGGGCTGTGCGGGACGTGTTTGGCATACCGGCGACGGATCACGATCTGCGTATTCGGTGGGGCGAGTTTTTGCGCTTTGACGCGGCGGGGCGGATCACCCATGCGCAGACCATTTGGGATTTTGTCGATTGGTGCGACCAGATCGGGCGCCCGGTGCTGCCGCCCCCGCGCGGGGCGCTGCACGTCTATCCTGCACCCACCGCATATGACGGTGTGCTGGCCGATCCGCAGGATGTGGGCGAGACGGCGGAAACGCTGCGCTTTGGCCGCGACTTCATCTTTGGCGGGCTGAACAAGTTTGACGAAAGCGATCTGTCCAGCATGGGCATGGCGCGCTTTTTCCATCCGAATATCAAGTGGTATGGACCTGGCGGCATCGGTGCGTGCCTATCGCTGTCCGAGTTTGAGATGCGGCACCAGCAGCCCTGGCTGACCGCCTTCCCTGACCGCAAGGTCATGCATCTCGAGAGCCTCTTTGCCGAGGATCGGATGCTGGCGGCCTCTGGCCCCATGGGCGTTGTGGGCAGCCATGGTGGTCCGTATTTGGGCCATGCCGCGACCGGTGCGCGGATCGAGGTGTCGGGCCTAGATTTCTGGCTGCGCACGGGCGGGCAATTTACCGAGAACTGGGTGTTTGTGGACATGGTACATCTATTTCAGCAGATGGGGATCGACCTGTTGGGCCGCGTGCAGGGGCAGGGCGGATGACCGATACGCATAGCGCCAACAAAGCCCTGATCGCGCCGTTGCGGGCGGCCATGTACGACTTTGACCTGGCCGCGTTGCGCCAGGTTTTGCACGACATCTGCGCATCCGACGTGGTCTTTCGCCTGGCCTTTCCGTTTGAAAGTATCGTGGGCGTGGATGCCTATGTCGACGCCGTCTATGCCCCCCTGCTGGCGGCCTGGCCGGACATGGAGCGGCGGGATCACATCGTGATGGCTGGCCCCACGCCTGAAGGGCACGATTGGGTTGGCTGTGGCGGATACTATACGGGCACGTTTGGCGCGCCCTGGCTGGACATCCCGCCCACAGGCCACGTGGTGCACATGCGTCATCACGAATTTTACCGCATTGCCTCGGGCAGGATTGTCGAGATGCAGGCGCTGTGGGACATCCCCGAGGTGGTGATGCAGGCGGGCGCCTGGCCGATGGTGCCGTCGCTGGGGCGCGAATGGCACGTGCCTGGCCCTGCGACCAGCGATGGGCTGGTGCCCGGCCCCTATGACGCGCAGGCGGGGCAGGCCACGTGCGCACAAATCATCGACATGCTCACCCATATGAAGAAACACCCCGGCCAAGGCGGGCCCGAAGTGATGGAGATGGCGCGGTTCTGGCATCCCAAGATGATGTGGTACGGGCCTGGCGGTATCGGCACGGGCCGCGGGATTGCGGGCTTTCGCAACTGGCACCAGATCCCGTTCCTGAACGCGATGCCGGACCGCGGGCAATATGTGGAGGACATCACCTATCACTTCTTTGGCGACCGGAACTATGCCGCCGTGACAGGCTGGCCAGACATGTACCAGACGGTCACGCATGGGGGCTGGCTAGGCCTGCCACCAACCCATAAGAAGATCGAGATGCGCAGCCTGGATTTTTGGCGCGTTGAAAACGGTCTGATACGGGAGAATTGGGTGATGGTGGACATGTTGCAGATGTACGACCAACTGGGCGTCGACGTGTTTGCGCGGCTGCGCGAGTTCAACAAGGCACGCGCCGGGTTTGACCCAGACACTGGGTGCGCGCTGTGACCGCGCTGCCTCGCACCCCGTCGCTGGATCTGAGCGGCAAGCGCGCTTTGGTCACCGGCGCCTCGTCCGGCATCGGCCTGGGCTGCGCTGTGGCCTTGGCCGAGGCGGGCGCGCATGTGGTCTGTGCCGCACGCCGGGCGGAGGTATTGCAGGATGTCGTGTCGGCCATGACCGACCAAGGCTGGTCGGCTGAAGCGTTGCAGCTGGACCAGACCGACCTGGCCAGCCTGCGCACTGCGTTTTCGGATGCCTTCGACGTGGTTGTGAACTCGGCCGGCCTGGCGCGGCACGGGCCTGCGGTCGAGGCGACGCCTGAGGATTTTGACGCGGTGGTTAGCATCAACTTGCGCAGCGCATATTTCCTGTCGGCCTATGCGGCGCAGGCGCTGATGGCGGCGGACAAGCCGGGGTCAATCATCCACATCTCGTCCCAGATGGGCCATGTGGGCGGCATTGACCGCAGTGTCTATTGCGCAACGAAACATGGGGTGGAGGGCATGGTCAAGGCCATGGCCATCGAGTGGGGCAAGGCGGGCATTCGCATCAACACGATCTGCCCGACCTTCATCCGTACCGCGCTGACGCAATCCACCTTTGAGAACCCAGCGCGGCTGGCTTGGATCATGGACAAGATCAAGCTGCCGCGCGTGGGCGAGGTCGAGGACATCATGGGCGCGGTCCAATTTCTGGCCTCGGACGCGTCAGGCATGGTCACGGGCACTTCGATGCTGATCGACGGAGGCTGGACAGCGGACTGATGGGCGAGAAGGTGACAGCGCTGGATGTGGCGGAGCGGGCGGGCGTCTCGCGCTCGGCCGTCAGCCGCGTCTTTACGCCTGGGGCCTCGGTGTCGAAACATACGGCAGCGAAGGTGCGACAGGCGGCGGATGCGTTGGGCTATCGCCCCAACGTGCTGGCGCGCAGCCTGATCACCGGGCGCAGCCGTATCATCGGCCTTGTCGTCGCCTATCTGGAAAACCAGTTCTATCCCGAAGCGATCGAACGGCTGAGCCGCACCTTGCAAGAGCAAGGCTATCACGTGCTGGTCTTCATGGCTTCGAACTCGGTCGATGAGGCCGACGAGGTGATGGAAGAGCTGTTGGATTACCAGGTCGATGGGATCATCGCGGCCAGCGTGGGCATGTCGAACGACCTCACCCGGCGGTGCGAGGCGGCGGGCATCCCCATCGTGCTGTTCAACCGCGCGCAAGACGACGACCGGCTGTCGGCGGTCACGTCCGACAACTACCACGGCGGGCGCAAGCTGGCCGAGTTTCTGGTTGCCGGTGGCCACGCCCGCATCGCGCATATCGCGGGGTGGGAGGGCGCCTCGACCCAGCGGGACCGCGAGGCGGGGTTTGTCGCGGGGCTGCGCGCCTCGGGTCAGACGCTGGCGGCGCGGGGTGTGAGTGATTTTGACTTTGAGCGCGCGCAAGAGGTCGCGCGCGAGATGTTTGCAGGCCCCGACCGGCCTGATGCGGTGTTCTGCGCCAACGACCACATGGCCTTTGCCGTGATGGATGTGCTGCGGTTCGAGCTGGGGATATCGGTGCCGGGGGATGTGTCTGTCGTGGGCTATGACGACGTGACGCTTGCGGCCTGGCCCAGCTATGACCTGACGACCGTACGCCAACCCGCGGGCCAGATGGCGCAGGCCTGCGTCGATATTCTGATGGATCGCCTTGCTGATCCTGACACCAAACCCCGCCGTGTGGCGTTGGATGGCCCGCTCATCCTGCGCGGATCGGCCCGCAGACCCAAAGGATGGACGCCATGAAGGGCTTTTCGAACCGGTGGAAGGATTTCCCGGACTACATCATCGGCATCACCAAGGAGATCTGGGAAGACCGCGGCATCGCGACCCTGCACCACTATTACAGCCCCGACATCGTCGTGCGGTCGCCAGCGAGCGTGGTGATCGGCAATGAAAAGGTGATCGGCGCCACCATGGCGACCCTGGCCGAGTTTCCCGACCGGACGCTGCTGGGCGAGGACGTGATCTGGAGCGGGACGCCGGAGGAGGGCATGCTGTCCTCGCATCGCTTGCTGTCGACGGCGACGCATTTGGCGGACGGTGTCTATGGCAAGGCGTCGGGCAAAAGGCTGACCTATCGCATCATCGCGGACTGTCATGCGATCAACGACCAGATCAACGATGAATGGCTGATCCGCGACCAGACGGCCATCGTGAACCAGATCGGCTGGGACGCCAAAGAGTACGCGGCGGACCTGATTGCACGCGAGGGCGGGCCAGAGCACGCGGTGCGCCCGCTGACCCCTGCGACGGACCAGCCAGGCCCCTACACAGGGCGCGGCAATGACAATGCGTGGGGCCAGCGGTACGCCGATATCCTGACCCGGATCATGGGCGCCGACATGGCGGTGATCCCTGCGGAATACGACCGTGCCGTGCAGTCGGAATACCCCGGCGGGGCCACGGGCCACAGCCACGGGCCGGTGGACCGGTTCTGGATGGGCCTGCGCGCGTCCTTTCCCGACGCCACCTTTTCCATCGACCATCAGATCGGTCGGGATGACGACCTGATGCCGCCCCGCGCCGCGATCCGCTGGGCGCTTCATGGCAAGCATGACGGCTGGGGCTATTTCGGGGCGCCCACAGGGGCCGAGGTCTATGTCTTGGGCATTTCGCATGCCGAGTTCGGGCCCTGGGGGCTGCGCCGGGAATATACGCTGTTTGATGAGACGGCGATTTGGAAGCAAATCCTGCTCCAGACCGGCTAGGGTGGGATGTGCATATTTTTGGAACAATGAAGGGGTGAGGCCGTGCAAAGATATGACACGCTTATGTTCACGCCCAAAGTCCGCGCCTTGCAGGAGGCCGAAGGCGCGGCAGAGATGTACGCCCGCAGCTACGGCGCGCGCACCCACGCGCTGACTGCGGATGAGGTGGCGTTTATCACCTCGCGCACATCGTTCTATATGGCGAGCGTGTCCGAGACCGGCTGGCCCTATATCCAGCATCGGGGCGGGCCTGCGGGGTTTCTGAAGGTGCTGGACGATCACAACCTGGCCTTTGCCGATTACCGGGGCAACAAGCAGCACATTTCCGAAGGGAACCTGGCGGGCGACGACCGTGTGTCGCTGTTTTTGATGGACTACCCCCGCAAGGCGCGGATGAAGCTGCAGGGCCGCGCCGATTTTGCCGATGCCGCGGACGTGCCGGACCTGGCGGCGCAGGTGGCCACGCCGGGCGAAGGCCGGGTGGAGCGGGTGGTGACCATCGCGCTTGCGGCTTTTGACTGGAACTGCCCCCAGTTCATCACGCCCCGCTTTGACGCGGCCGAGGTTGCGCAGCTGGTGGCGCCCGAGATGGACAAGCTGCAGGCACGCATCGCCGCGCTGGAGGCCGAGAACGCCGCGTTGAAAGGCGAGGGATGACCGATATCTACCGCGCCGCTGAACGTCTGATGGGGATGCAGGATGCCGATTGGCGCCGACATGCCAATCCGGTCAGCGTGTGGACGCGGTTCAGCTGTCTGCCACTGATTGTGCTGGTCATCTATGCGCGCCAGTGGATCGGGTGGTGGGCGCTGCCCGCGCTGCTGATGGCGCTGGTCTGGACCTGGGCGAACCCGCGTGCCTTTCCGCCGCCGGATGATTTTGGCACCTGGGCGGCCCGCGGCACCTTGGGAGAGCGGGTGTTTCTCGCGCGCGATCGCTATGACATCGCCGCCCATCACATCCGCACTGCGCATGTTCTGACTGGCCTGTCGGCGCTGGGCCTCTTGCCCCTGATCTGGGGCCTTGTCATCCTCAACCCCTGGGCCGTTGCCCTTGGGCTGGTTGCCGTCATCCTGCCAAAGGTGTGGTTCGTGGACCGCATGGTCTGGATCCACGCCGATATCACCCACACAACACCGGGCACACCGTTGCCCGACCCCACCTTGCCACATGAAAGGACCCCCCTATGACCCCCGCCGAGATGGAGCCGCGCATCGTGCGTTACGGCGATCTGATGCCCTGCAAGACCGCGTTCATCGACGCGCACACGCCGGGTTCGGACCAGAAGGAAAACTTTACCATCATCGGCGGTGGCGTGTCGGAAAGCCCGGACCAGCATGTGCATATCGCCATCCCCCACGGGTTCAACATCGGCGCCGCAGGCCAGCCGCCCAAGTGCCGCAATTCGCTGCATAGCCACCGCACGGCCGAGGTATTCTTTGTCCTGTCGGGCCGCTGGCGGTTTTTCTGGGGCCGCTGGGGCACCGCGGGCGAGGTCGTGTTGGAAGAGGGCGATATCATCAACATCCCCACCGGCATCTTTCGCGGGTTCGAAAATATCGGGACCGACTATGGGATGATCATGGCCATCCTGGGCGGCGATGACGCCGGGGGTGGCGTGATCTGGGCGCCGCAGGTGATCGAGGATGCGCGGGATCATGGCCTGGTGCTGGGTGAGAACGGCAAGCTCTATGACAGTAAGAAGGGCGCAAGCCTGCCCGCGGGGGTCGACCCGATGCCGGTTCTGAGTGACGCGGCGTTGAAGGACTATCCCGAGATGTCACCGATGCAGGTCGTGGGCATGGGCGTGCGCCGCTATTGGGACATGGTCTGCCTGGCCAAGGATGCGCCGTGCAAGGTGATCGGCGAGACGGGGATCATACGTGACAAGCCTGGGTTCGAGGTTGACTTGATCACCCGGACCAGTGCCAGCGCTGACATGCACCAGCACGCCCGCCCATCGGTTCTGATGCCCATGCGCGGCCATTGGCGTGTCACCTGGGATGGCGGGGCAACAACCCTCGCGCCCGGCGACACGATGAGCGTGCCGGAAAATCTGCCCCATGCGGCCGTGCCCTCCATGACGGGCGAGGCGTCGCTTTATCACATCGTGGGCACCGATGATCCTGCGGGACCCACATGGCAGGGCTAGACGCGTCGCCGGATGCCACGCGTGCGGTCTATGAACGCCAGGCCGCCGCCTATGACGCCAGCCGGTCCCGCGCGCTGTTCGAGGCGCGCTGGCTGGCCCGCTTTACTGCGGCGCTGACGCCGGGGGCGCGGGTGCTTGACCTGGGCTGCGGCGCGGGCGAGCCGATTGCGCTGTGGTTCATCGCCGAGAGGTTCCAAGTGACCGGCGTGGACTTTGCCCAGCCGATGCTGGACATCGCGCGCGCCCGCTGGCCCGACGGCGACTGGCGGTTGGGCGACATGCGCCACCTCGACCTGCCCGACCGGTTTGGCGGCATCGTGGCCTGGCACAGCTTTTTCCACCTGCGCCCGGATGAACAACGCGCCTGCATCGCCCAAATGGCGCAGCACCTTGTCCCCGGCGGGTCACTGCTGCTAACCGTTGGGCCACGGGCGGGCGAAGCATCCGGTACCGTAGGGGGCGAGGCCGTGTATCACGCCTCGCTTTCGGCGGCCGACTATGCCACCTGCCTGGAGGCGCATGGCCTGCGCCTGACCGGGTTTCTGGCCGAAGACCCAGACACCGACAAAGCCAGCGTGCTGATGGCGCGCAAAGACTGAACCAGGAGACACCCATTGCCCGTCCTAACCACCCATACCGGCAGCCTGCCACGGACCCAAGAGGTCGTTGATTTCATCTTTGCCCGCGAGCGGGGCGAGGCGTACGACCTAGCGGCCTTTGACGCTACGATGGCGCAGGCCGTGGATGCGACCGTGGCCAAGCAGGTGGCCGCCGGTGTGGATATCGTCAGCGACGGCGAGACGTCCAAGATCAGCTATGCCACCTATGTCAAAGACCGCTATACCGGCTTTTCCGGCGACAGCCCGCGCAACGCGCCTGCCGATCTCAAGCAATTCCCCAGCTTTCTCAAGCGCTTGGCCGACGATGGCGGCACCCCGAAATACGCGCGCCCCATGTGCACCGGTCCCGTGGCCAGCCGCGGGCAGGGCGAGTTGAAGAAGGACATCGCCAACCTCAAGGCGGGTATGGCCGCCCATGGGGCAACGCGCGGCTTTATGAACGCGGCCTCGCCGGGCGTGATCTCTTTGTTCCTGCAAAACGATCACTATCCCACGCGCGACGCGTACCTCGCAGCCCTCGCCGACGCGATGAAAGAGGAATACGAGACGATCGTTGCCGCCGGTCTTGATCTGCAGCTCGACTGCCCAGATCTCGCGCTCAGCCGCCACATGCTCTTTGCCGATCTGTCCGATGCCGAATTCGTCAAGATCGCGGCCAGCCATGTCGAGGCGATGAACCATGCGTTGGCGGATGTTCCGGCAGAGAAGGTGCGCGTACACATCTGTTGGGGCAATTACGAGGGGCCGCATACCTGCGACATCGACATGGACACCGTCTTTGGCACCCTGATGTCGACCAAGGCGCGCTATGTGCTTTTTGAAACCTCGAACCCGCGCCATGCGCATGAATGGACCGTGTTCCGCGACCGCAAGTCTGAGATCCCCGACGACAAGGTGCTGGTGCCGGGCGTTGTGGACACGACCACCAACTTTGTTGAACACCCCGAGGTTGTGACCCAGCGGTTAGAGCGGTTTACCAACATCGTCGGAGCGGACCGGGTGATTGCGGGCAGCGATTGCGGCTTTGGAACCTTTGCGGGCTTTGGGTCGGTCGACCCCGATATCGCCTATGCCAAGCTGGGCGCCCTCTGCACCGGTGCCGCCAAGGCGGGGGCCTAAGGGGGGATGGACGCCGCGCTGCATGGCCTGTTGAGGTCGGTCGACACCCCCACCGTTTGCAATGCCATCGAGGTTGCCCAGGGCAAGCGCGGCTTTAACGCGTTCACGCGCGGCACGATGCTGGCCTCGGACCCCGCTGGCGTGATGGTCGGCTATGCCCGCACCGCCCGCATTCGCGCCCTGGCCCCGCCGACCGACGCCCCAGAGGTGATCAAGGCGCGGCGCATGGCCTACTACAAATACATGTCCGAGGGCGCGCGCCCGGCGGTGTGTGTGGTGCAAGACCTGGATGTCCCGAACGCCATAGGCGCCTATTGGGGGGAGGTGAACACCAACATTCACAAGGCGTTCGGCCTGGCGGGCACCCTCACCGACGGCGTGATGCGCGATCTGGGCGATCTGGCCGAGGGCTATCCGGTGGTGGCGGGATCGGTCGGGCCCAGCCACGGCTTTGTCCACGTGATCGACTATGACCAGCCGGTGCGCCTTCACGGCCTCGACATCCGCCCCGGTGATCTGGTTCATGCGGATCGGCACGGCGCAGTGGTGATCCCGCAGGACGTGGTCGCCGGGTTGGCCGACGCAATCGCGACACTCATGCGGTCCGAAAGCATCGTGTTCGACGCGGTGAAGGGCAAGCGGATCACCTTTCAAGACTTCGAGGCCGCCTGGGCCGCTTTCGAAGCGGCGCGGACGTGATCCGGTGGGTCTGCGCCTTTGCCCTTCTGTGCCAGGCCGCGATGGCGGATGAGATGGAATTGAACCCCACCTGGGCCTACGTGGCCGACACCGTCATGGGCGGCGTGTCGCAAGGGCAGGCCGCGCAAGTCGTGATCGACGGGCGTGCGGCCACGCAATTGACGGGCCGCGTGTCCCTCGACAACAACGGCGGGTTTATCCAGATCGCCTTTGACCTGGCAGAGGGGGCCGCGGTGGATGCCAGCACCTATACGGGGGTCGAGATCGAGGTGATCGGCAACGGTCACGCCTATGATCTGCGCCTGCGCACCGAAGCCCTGACCCGGCCCTGGCAGTCCTTCCGCACCCAGTTTACCGCGCCGCCCACCTGGACCACGCTGCGCCTGCCCTTCGCAAGTTTCGAGGCGCACCGCACCCAGGCGACCTTTGACCCCGCGCAGATCAAGCGCATCGGCATCCTTGCCATCGGGCGCGAGATGCAGGCCGACGTCGCGGTCGCGGCGGTCCGCTTCTACCGCTAATCCCGCGGCGCGGGCGCCCCTCCTTCGAAAGTGTTGCCTTGCGCGTAATCGCACGGCGCCTCCTGCATCTGCAGATGCAAGCCATCACCGGTATAGGGATGCGCCCGCGCAAGAGCCTCATCCACGTCAATCCCAAGACCGGGCGCGTCGGGCGGCGTCACAAACCCGTCTTCCACCCGAATACTGCCCTTGATCAGCTGATCATGAAACGGCGTCTCGATGGTCTCGCACATCAGGAGGTTGGGGATCGAGGCGGCCAGTTGGATATTTGCCGCCCACTCCACCGGCCCTGCATATAAATGCGGCGCCATCTGCGCGTTATAGACCTCGGCTATCGCAGCCACCTTCTTCATCTCCCAAATGCCGCCCGCCCGGCCCAGGGCGGGTTGCAAGATCGTCGCCGCCCCACTGCGCAGCACCGGCGCAAACTCCGCCTTGGTGGTCAGCCGCTCGCCCGTGGCCACAGGGATACGCACCGCGCGCGCCACCTTGGCCATTTCTTCGATTGCATCCGGGGGAATGGGCTCTTCGAACCACAAGGGGCTGTAAGGCTCCAGCGCCTGGCCCAACCGAATGGCACCCGCGGTGGTAAACTGCCCATGGGTGCCAAAAAGCAAGTCAGCCCGGTCGCCTACCGCGGCGCGGATCGCCTTGCAAAAGGCCACCGACATCGCGATATCGCGCATCCCCGGCATATGCCCACCCCGCATCGTGTAAGGCCCTGCCGGGTCGAACTTGACCGCGGTATAGCCGCGCTCGACACAGTCCACCGCCGCTTCCGCTGCCATCTCGGGCGACGTCCAAAATGCGGCCAGCGGGTGATGCGGCAGCGGGTAAAGGTAGGTATAGGCCCGGATACGGTCATTCATCCGCCCGCCCAGCAGCGCATGGACAGGCCGGTCGCGGGCCTTGCCCAGGATATCCCAGCACGCAATCTCAAGCCCCGAAAACGCGCCCATCACTGTCAGATCGGGGCGCTGGGTAAAGCCCGAAGAATAGGCGCGGCGGAACATCAGCTCGATGTTTTCGGGGTTCTCTTCCGCCATGTGGCGGGCAAAGACATCCTCGATCACCGCCCGCATCGCATCGGGCCCCACGGACGCGGCATAGCATTCGCCCCAGCCCACGATCCCGTCATCGGTGGTCAGCTTAACCAATATCCAATACCGCCCGCCCCAACCCGGTGCCGGGGGCGCGGTCACAATCACATCAAGGTCCATCAGCTTCATCGCAACAGGTCCTCTTCTCTGTTCCAAAAAAATCCCGGGGGTGAGGCCGCAGGCCGAGGGGGCTGGCCCCCTTACCCCCTCTCAAACAGGATGACGTTCCGCCGTGCAGCACCACCCTTGGTGTCGGCGATGGCCTCGTTGATCTGATCCAAGGACCAGCGGCCCGAGATCAGGCTATCGAGCTGCAGCCGCCCCTGCTGGTACAAATCCACCATCCACGGAATGTCCCGCTGGATCACCACGTCACCCATTTTCGACCCAACCATACCCTGGCCAATAGCGGCCAGGATGGCAGGCTCATAGCCCGCTTTGACGCCAGAGGGCGGCATGCCCACCATCACAACCTTGCCAGCCCGACCCATATAGCGGGGGGCTTGATCATAGGCACGGCCCGCGCCGACGGTGACAATTACGGCCTCGGCCCCCTTGCCGCCAAGCGCTTTGTAGGACGCGCGCCAGGGTGCATCCAACGTGGCCAGCACGCCGTCTGTCGCGCCAAAGGCCTTTGCGTCCTCCAGCTTTTCCTCGGTCATGTCCACCGCCACGATCCGGCGCGCGCCCGCGATCCGGGCGCCTTGGATTGCGTTCAGGCCCACGCCGCCCGCGCCGATGACAACCACGTCCTGGCCCGCGCGCAGGCCCGCCGCATTGACCACGGCGCCGACGCCGGTGATCACACCGCAGGCGATCAGCGATGCTGCATCCTTGGCGATGTCGCTGGGGATTTTGACCAACTGGCGCTGGTCCACCACGACCTTTTCGGCAAAGGCGCCGCAGGCCATGGCCTGGTGCAACCGGCCCTCGTCGGCAGTGCGGATCGGGCCTGCATCCCCGTCATAGGGGGTCTCGCACACGGTGGGCTTGCCGGTTGCGCAAGACGGGCAGGTGCCGCAGGACCGGATCAACGTAACGACCACGCTGTCACCTTCGGCCAGCCCCTGCACGCCAGGCCCAACCGCGCTGACAATGCCAGCGGCCTCGTGCCCATAGACCGCTGGCAAACTGCCGCCCCAGGCACCTTCGGCAAAGGAAATATCCGAATGGCAGATCGCCACCGCATCCAGGGTGACTTCCACCTCACCGCCCTCGGGTGCGCGCAGCAAGATGTCCTCGATCACAAGCGGCGTACCGAACGCGTGGCACACCGCGGCCTTGATTGTTTGCATATCTGTCCCTTACTCCGTCCTCGCCGGGCTGGCGCGATGTGTTGCTGAGTTTGATTTGACGGTGGCGCAGGCGGCCTGCGCTCGCAAGACCGATTGCGACGTATTATGGCGTCGGGTGATCTTTGGTGTCGCGTGACGCCAAGTTTTTTCCCGCCCGCAGAAACACGGCAAGGCCCGCCACCATCAGCACGCCCGACAGAAAGAACGGCGCGCCCGGCACATAGGCAGGCGCCGCTGGCCCGGTGAAGGCGTAAAACACATAAGTCATCACCATCGGTGACACGATCATCGCAAGGGCCGAGACGGAGGTGAGCGCGCCTTGCAACTCGCCCTGTTGATCGTCGCCCACGGCCTTGGACATGATGCCTTGCAGCGCGGGCGTGATCACCCCGCCCACCGCCGCAAGCGGGGTCAGGATCAACAGCCAGGTGCCGGAACTCACCAGCCCGATCAGCACAAACACAACCACATCCGCGCCATGGCCATAGATCACCGATCCGCGTTCGCCCAACACCCGCAGCACCGGCCGGATCAGCCCGGCCTGGACCACGGCCAGCGAGATGCCGAACAGACCCAGCGACAGCCCGACCACTCCGGGCGACCAGGCAAACCGCTCTGCCGTGTAGAACGCCCAAACCGCTGGATAGACGGTAAAGGCGACCTGGTAGATAAAGAACACCACAAATAGCGGCGTCAGGCCCGGCAGCCTGGCAAAGTGGCGAAAGACGCCAAAGGGGTTCGCGCGGCGCCATTCGAACGGGCGGCGGATGCGGTCGTCGACCGTCTCTTTCAGCACGATATAGCCAAAGATCGCATTGCCCGCAGCAAGGGCGGCGGCGGCGTAGAACGGCGCGCGGGTGCCATATTCGGCCAGCACCCCGCCGATGATTGGCCCAAAGACAAAGCCCATGCCAAATGCCGCGCCGATCAGGCCAAAGTTGGCCGCCTTTTCCTGCGGGGCCGAGATGTCGGCCATATAGGCGTTCGCCGTCGACTGCGTGGCCGCGGTGATGCCGCCAACCACACGGCCCGCCAGCAACAGCCAGATCGATCCGGCCACCGCCATCACCAGATAGTCCAGCGCCAGCACCACAAGTGACCCCAGCAGGATCGGCCTGCGCCCAAACCGGTCCGACAGCGCGCCCAAGAGCGGGCCAAAGAGGAACTGCATCGCCGCAAAAGTCGTCGACAGCACCCCGCCCCACAGGGCAGCGGCGCCCAGGTCGGCGCCGCGCACGTCTTGGATCAGGGCAGGCATCACCGGCACGATCAGCCCGATGCCCATCGCGTCGATCATCACCGTCAGCAGGATAAAGACGACGGGCAGCCTCACAAGGCGTCAACCCGGTCCGCAAAGGCGCGCGCGTCGTGTGGGGCCTGTCCCATCTGTTGCGCGGCATCGAACAGGCCTGCAGGCAGGTCCGCATGCGCCGCGCGCGCCACAGCCTCGAGCGGTTGTTGCGTGGACAGGGCGCGGGTGACCAGCGCCTTGGTTTCCGCCTGCGCCTCTGGCCGCGGCATCCGCGTGGCAAGGGCAAAGCTGAGCGCCTCGGCATGGGCTAGCCCGGTGCCTGCGATATGCGCGACCATCGCCTCGGGCACAGGCGCGAGCGTGTCGATCCCATTCGCCGCGATTTCCAGCGCGCTGGCGGTGCACAGCGCGATCTGCGGCAAGGTCATCCATTCGGTGAACCACGCCGCCCCATCCCGCTGGTACTGATGCGCCCCCGCGGCCTGCAGGCTGGCTGACAGGCCCGCCATCTGATGGCCAAGGGCGACGAGTGCAGAGGGACCGACCGGGTTTTGCTTTTGCGGCATGGTCGACGAGGCACCAGCCCCAGTCAGGCGCACCTCGCCCGTGTCCGACCCCAAAAGGCCGATCAGGCTGTGCCCCATGCCCGCCAGCGTGGCCACCACCTCGGCCATCCACGCGGCGATGCGTAAGATCGGCCCGCGGTCGGTGTGCCAGCTGCGCCCCGGATCGCCCAGGGACAGCTGCTCTGCCAGCCCCGCGCGTGTCGTGGGCGCGTCCGGTCCAAGCGCCGCACCGGTGCCAGAGGCCCCGCCAAGCGACACCCACAGGCAGTCCCTGCGCAGCGCAGGCAGCCGCGCAACGGCCTCTGCCAGCGGCGCGCCCCATTGGGCCAGGATCGCCCCCCAAGACGTCACCGTTGCGTGCTGCCCATAGGTGCGCGCCACCACGGGCGTGGCCGCGTTGGCGCGGGCTTGCGTGGCCATCAGCCCCAGACAGCGGCGCGCCGTCTCTTCTTGCGCGGCCAGCGTCTGGCGCAGGCGCAGCATCAGTGCGGTGTCGATGATGTCCTGGCTGGTGGCGCCCCAATGGGCGTATTGGGCGTGCTCGGGCGCCTCCATCGCGCTGCGAAAGGCACTGACCAGGCCCGGCACGCTGACCCCGTTTTGCCCGGTGGCGGCGGCCAGCCCGCCGGGGTCGATCTGCACCTCAAGGCTTGAGCGGTGGATAAAGGCGGCGCTGACCTCGGGGATCACCCCTTGGGCGCCCTGCACCTTGGCCAACGCGCCCTCGACCAGCAGCATCGCGCGCACCTCGGCACTGTCGGACCACAGCCGCCCCACCGCGCCCGTCGGGAACAGTTGCGCATATAGTGGCGAGGAAAAGACCGACGCGGCCATTGGCTAGATATGCCCGGTTGCGCGCATGAAATCGGTCAGCACGCGGGCATATTCCTCGGGCGCCTCAACGCAGGGCAAATGCCCCGCCTGGCGGATCAGGCGGAATTGGCTGCCGGGCACCAGGGCAGCCGTCTCGCGCACCAGATCGGGCGGCGTCGCGCCGTCCTCGCTGCCCGCGATGCCCAGCGTGGGCAGGCGCAGCGTGGCGGTGGTGGTGTAGAAATCCGAGCCCGCGATGGCCGCAGAACAGCCCGCATAGCCCGCGTCGGGCTGGCGCACCAACAGGTTGCGCCACAGCTCCAGTTCCGGCGTGTCGCGAAAGGCCTTGGAGAACCAGCGCGTCATGGTCGCGTCCGCCAACGTCTGGATCCCGCCAGCCTCGACCGCCGCGATGCGGTCGGCCCACATGTCCTTGGTCCCGATCTTGGCGCCCGTGTTCGACAGGACCATCGCGCGCACCAGGTCCAGGCGCTTGACCGCCAGCCCCTGGGCGATCAGCCCGCCAATGGACAGCCCGACAAACAGCGCGTCCTTGAACCCGGTCGCCTCCATCAGCCGTTCGGCATCGCTGACCAGCCCGCCCATGGTGTAGGGGGCAGGCGGGCACGACGACAGGCCATGCCCGCGCTTGTCATAGCGCAGGATGCGCAGGCCTGCGGGCAGCAGCGGCAGGAGCGGGTCCCACAGGCGCATATCGGTGCCCAGCGAGTTGGCAAAGACCACGGGCGCGCCATCGTCGGGCCCGTCGATCCGGTAATGCAGGCGCACATCGCCCAGCTCTGCCATCTGCATATCTGTCCCTTTCCGTTTTGCCCCTTTCTAGGCCCATCCCGCGCGCAAAGGAAAGGTGCGCAGTGAATGCGCACCCTACGTAGGGTGTGCCCTCTGGGCGCACCTTAGCTGCGCAGGCGCATATGGGCGATGATCTGGCCGTGATCCGAGGCCAGCTTGTTATACGGCGCCTCGGCATGGCTGCCGTCGGTCAGGTGGTCGTTCAACACGCTGAAATAATCCATCTGCCCGATATGATCCGGCCAGTCGGGCATAAAGTGGCGCGACATAAAGATCTGATCGATGCTCTCATACACCCCGCCAAACGCCGCCGTATAGACCATGTCGCGCGCGGATTTGCGCACAAACTGCCGCTCTGCAGAATAAAGGCGCACCGCCTCGATATCCTCGCGGATTTGCGCATCCTCCGCCTCGGAATAGCGGTCCGATGGGGTGTCGGCGTCGTGGCGCAGCATCCAGGCGTAATTCTTGAACGGATGTTCGCCGCGGATGATCTCGGCACTGACGCTTTGTTCACCGTCGTTGAAATCACCCATCGCCATGACCGGGCGGCCCAACCGCAGCTCGGCCACGATAGCGCGGCGCAGCACATAGGCCTCGGCCATGCGCCTGAGGGATGCGCGCAACCCACCCAGGGCGCGGCCCACGGGATCGTATGCGGTCAGGTCGACCTCGTGCGGAAAGGGCGCCCCGTCGGGCGTCACGAACTCGCCCAGCTTGGACTTCAGATGGCAGTTAAAGACGGTGATCACATGGTCGCCCACCGGCACGCGCACCTTCAGGATCGGGCGGCTCAGGCGCGTCAGGCGAAAGCTGCCGCCGCCGCCCGCGCCGCCCATCGGACCAAAGTCGATGTCGAGCGGATCGTCCAAGTCCTGGATGACCTCGGGCGCCGCGGCAAAGCCCATACGCGACAGGATCGCCAAGCCCGGGCGCCGCTGTCCAGGGCCGCCATCATTGGCGTTGCGCGCCACGGCCAGGGCCGCGTCGGTATAGGGCGTATAGGCCAGCTTGCGAAAGATTGCCTTGCGCCGATAGCGCTTGGTCGGCCCCGGCAGGTGGGCGGCATTTCCCGCCAGCCCCTCGGCATCGGCCTGGTCGATCACATCGCGCAGCGCAGCCTCGTCAAAGATCTCTTGAAAGCCTACGATATCGGCATCCATGCTTTGCACCTGCTCGGCCAGCCAATCGGTCTTCCACGCGTATTCCTCGGGCGTGTAGCGCTGAAAGCGGTAATATTCCTGATCCGGCCCAATCAGGTTTTTGACGTTAAAGCTGGCGAGGGTGAAGTCGGTCATGTCAGGCTGTCCAATGCACGGGCAAATAGGTTGGGGTCCACATTCCCGCCAGAGACGGTCACGATCACATCCTCTCCCTCTATGTCCTCCTGCCGACAGATCGCGGCAGCAAGGGCGACGGCACCGCCGGGTTCGGCCACCAGCTTGAGCCGCAGAAACGCGTGCGCCATGGCCTGCAGCGCCTCGTCCTCGGTCACCGTCAGGCCCGGCCCGCAGAGGCGGTGCAGGATGGGAAAGGTCAGATCGCCCGGCTGCGGCGTGATGATCGCGTCGCAGATATTGCCCGAGGTGCGGTTGTTCCGCTCGATCCCGCCCGAACGGAGCGAGCGGGCCACATCGTCAAAGCCCTCAGGCTCGACCGGGCGCACCCGCAGCCCCGGCGCATCGGCCTCAAGGGCCAAGGCAATGCCGCTGGTCAGCCCGCCACCGCCGCAACAGACCAGCACGTCGGCGACCGTGACGCCAACGGCTGCGGCCTGGGCCGCAATTTCCAGGCCCGTGGTGCCCTGGCCTGCGATGACCAGGGGCGCATCAAAGGGTTTGATCAGCGTCAGCCCCCGCTCGGCCGCCAAGCGCGCGCCGATCGCGTCGCGGTCTTCCGAGGCGCGGTCATACAGCACAACCTCGGCCCCCAACGCGCGGGTGTTGTCGATCTTGAGGGTCGGCGCGTCGCTGGGCATCACGATCACCGCAGGCACCCCGTGCATGCGCGCGGCCAGCGCCACCCCTTGGGCGTGGTTGCCGCTGGAAAAGGCGATGACACCCGCGCTGCGTACGCCCGGGTCCAGGGCCGACAGCGCAGACCATGCGCCGCGGAACTTAAAGCTGCCGGTGTGCTGCAGGCATTCGGGTTTGACCCAGACCCGCCGCCCGGCGATCTCGTCGATGAAGGGCGAGTTGAGCAACGGCGTCTCGCGCGCGTGGCCAGCCAGCCGGGTGGCGGCGGCGCGGATCATGTCGATGTTCACTGCATCTTCTCCATCCAGGCGCGCAGGGCCGACAACGCCTCGGGTTCGTCCAGAAACGGCACGTGCCCACGCCCGGGCACCTCGGCATAGATCATGTCGGGGCGCCGCTCTTGCATCTTGCGCGCGGTCTCGGCCTGCAACAGCTCGGATCCCGCGCCGCGGATCAGGCACAGGGGCTTGCCCGCCAGGGCGTCGAAAAAGGGCCACAGGTCCGGCACCGGCCCGCCCGCCTCAACCGCCTGGCGCAGGGCCGGGTCGTAGGTGATGTCGAGGCCGGCCTCGGTCTCGGTGAAATGGGTTTGCGCCTCTTGCAGCCAGCGCGCGGGCGGCACACCGTCAAAGCCGGGCAAGACATAGGCCAGGGCCGCCGCAGCCTCGGCATGGGTGCGGGCGGCGGGCTTGCGGCCCAGATAGGTCATGATACTGGCCAACCCTTCGGGCGCCAGTTCAGGCCCCACATCGTTCAGCGCCGCGCCCAGCAGCCGGTCCGGCGCCGCAGCCGCCAGGCCCATCGCATTCAGCCCCCCGCGCGAGGTGCCCAGGATCGCGACGGCGGACAGGGACAGATGATCCATCAGCTCCATCACATCGCGGATTTCAATGGGCAGGGCATAGTTTTCCCACTGCGCATCCCATTCCGACTGGCCGCGCCCGCGATAGTCCATCTTGATCAAGCGGCAGGGCGGCAGATGCGGCGTAACGTACTGAAAATCCGCGGTCGTCCGCGTCAGTCCGGGCAGGCACAGCAGCGGCAGGCCCGCGCCTGCGTCGCTGTAATAAAGGCGCAGGCCATCGGAGGTGGTGAAACGCGACATCAGACCCCCGCCAGCGCCGGGATGCCCGACAGGTCGGGCAGGATGTCCTGTGGCGTCCAGGGCAGGCGGTCCACAGGCTCGTTCGCGCGGTTCACCCACACGGTCTGAAACCCGTACCCGCTGGCCCCCGCCGCGTCCCACCCATTCGACGAGACGAACAAAACCTCATCCGGTCGGGTGCCAAACCGCTGGCCCACCAGGTCATAGACCCGCGCGTCGGGCTTGAAGATGCCCACGCTTTCCACCGACAGACAGTCATCCAGCACATCGCCGATGCCTGCCGACTGCACCGCCCCTGCCAGCATGTCGGGCGACCCGTTGGACAAGATCGCGGTGTTCAGGCCCGCGTCTTTCAACGCATGCAGCATCGCAGGCACCTCCCGGAAGGCCTGCAACTCCCAATACAGCGCCAACAGCCGTTCGCGCAGGGCCGCGTCACCCGCCACGCCGGTCTTTTCCAGCGCCCAGTCCAATCCGTTCTGCGTGACCTCCCAAAAATCGGTATGGGCGCCGGTGATCGCACGCAGCCAGGTGTATTGCAGCTGTTTCTGGCGCCAGTGATCGGCCAGCACCGGCCAGCTGTCGCGGATCGCGGCAAAGTCGGACTCGCCCGCCGCCTGACGCGCGGCAGCCGCCACGTCGAACAGGGTGCCATAGGCGTCGAAAATGCAGGTGGTGATGGGCATCGGCGGCCTCCTTATCTGCAGCGCAGACTGGCACGCCCTTTCCCTGACGAAAAGGGGCAGGTGGGGTTTACCCCACTACGCAACATAGGGCAGTCTGTGCCACCTGTTGACAGGACAGACCACGTTGGGAGCAAGACAGATGGCCGAGATCAAGGACGGGGACACCGTGCGCATCCACTACACAGGCACATTGCTGGACGGCAGCGTCTTTGACAGCTCGGACGGGCGCGACCCGCTGGAATTTGTCGTAGGCTCCGGCCAGATCATCCCCGGTCTCGACGTCGCATTGCCCGGCATGGGCGCGGGCGACAAAAAAACCGTCACAATCGCCTGCGATCAGGCCTACGGCCCCATCAACCCCGCCCTGCGCCAGGGCGTCCCGCGCGAGGCGATCCCCGAGGACATCCCGCTGGAGGTGGGCCTGCAGTTGCAGATGCAGACCCCCCAGGGCCAGCCGATGCCCGTGACCGTGGCCGAGATTGGCGAAAGCGAGGTCATGCTGGACGCCAACCACCCGCTTGCCGGGATGGACCTGACCTTTGATTTCGAAGTGGTGTCGTTCGACGCCGCTTAACCGCCGGGTGTGAACCCGCGCAGCGCCTGACCCAGCGCGTCGGCTTGGCCTTGGGCATCCGTCGTCGCAGGGCGCGTGCCAGTGCCGGGCAGCGTGTTGGCGCGGCGCACAGGCACCGCATCACTGGGCATGACCCGCACGTGGATGTCGGATGGTGGTGCGATGGTGCGCTGCTGGGCGGATGCAGGCGGCTTTGTTCCATGCGCCCAGACGATCACGTCCGACACAATCTCGGGATGCGTGCGCAGGCCCAGCAACAGCCCCATGCCCATCAGCGAAAACAGCAGCCGCCCCAACCACTTAGAGCGGCGCGCGCGGGCGGCGCGGCGTTCATAAAGGCGCTCATTGGCGCGTGCGCGGTCAAGTTCTGCCATATCCATGACAGAACGAATACACGGCCAGTTTGGCGATTTTGAGGCGGATCAGAGGTGATCCGGCTGCGGCATGCCCAAAACGTGAAAACCACCGTCGACGCGAATGATCTCACCCGTGGTGCAGGCGCCCGCATCGGAACACAGGTACACCGCCGTGCCGCCCACCGCCTCAAGCGTGGCGTTCGACCGCAAGGGCGCGTTCTGGTCCGTGTGCTTGTAGGTCTTGCGCGCGCCGCCGATGGCGGCCCCGGCCAGCGTTTTCATGGGGCCGGGCGAGATTGCGTTGACGCGAATGCCCTCGGGCCCCAAGTCGTTGGCCAGATAGCGCGTCGCACTCTCCAACGCGGCCTTAGCCACGCCCATCACGTTGTAATTCGGCACAACCCGGTTCGACCCCTGATAGGTCAGCGTCAGCAAGGTGCCGCCGTTGTCCACCATCATCGGATGCGCCCGGCGCGCCACGTCGATGAACGAATAGGCGCTGATGTCCATCGAATGTTTGAAGTTCGCGCGGCTGGTGTTCAAAAACCGCCCCGTCAGCTCTGACTTGTCGGAAAAGGCGATGGCGTGCACCACGAAATCCAGCGTGGGCCAACGCGCCTCCAGCGCCTCGAACGCCGCATCCAGCGAGGCATCGTCGGTCACGTCCACGTCCACCATGAAATCCGACCCGACGCTTGCCGCCAGCGGCTCCAACCGCTTGCCAAAGGCTTCGCCCTGGTAGGTAAAGGCCAGCTCGGCCCCCGCCGCGTGCAACGCCCGGGCGATGCCCCACGCGATCGAACGGTCGTTGGCCACGCCCATGACCAGGCCCCGTTTTCCTGTCAACAGATCGGACATGTGCAATTCTTACCCGTGAAATTTCGAAAGGATCATGGACCCGTTGGTGCCGCCAAAGCCAAAAGAGTTGGTCATCACGCTGTCCAGCCCTGCATCGGCCCGCATCTCGGTCGCGATCTCGGACGGATCCAGGTCGGGGTCCAGCGTTTCGACATTGATCGAGGGGGTGATGAAGTCGTGTTCGAGCATCAACAGGCTAAAGATCGCCTCGAGCGCGCCGGCCGCCCCTTGGGCATGGCCGGTCATCGACTTGGTGGAACTGACGGGCGGTGTGGTCCCTTGGCCAAAGACGCGGCGCACGGCCTCGATCTCGCCCACATCGCCCACGGGGGTCGAGGTGCCGTGCGCGTTGATATAGCCGACGCCGCGGCCTTCGGGCAGCGTCTCGAGCGCTGCGCGCATTGCCCGCTCGCCGCCTTCGCCCGATGGGGCAACCATGTCGTGGCCGTCCGACGTGGCGGCATAGCCGGTGACCTCGGCGTAAATCTTAGCGCCGCGCGCGCGGGCATGTTCCAGCTCTTCCAGCACCACAATGCCGCCGCCGCCCGAGATGACGAACCCATCGCGGTCCGCATCAAAGGCGCGGCTCGCGCGGTCGGGGGTGTCGTTATACTTGGACGACATCGCACCCATCGCGTCAAAGAGGCAGGACAGCGTCCAATCCAACTCTTCCGCACCGCCTGCAAACATCACGTCCTGCTTGCCCAGCATGATCTGTTCCGCCGCATTGCCGATGCAGTGCAGCGAGGTCGAACAGGCAGAGGTGATCGAATAGTTGATGCCCTTGATCTTGAACCCGGTCGCCAGATTCGCGCTGATGGTCGAAGACATGCATTTGGGCACAGCAAAGGGGCCGATGCGCTTGGTCGCGCCGGTCTTCAGCACAGTCTGATGCGCGGACAGCATGGCCGAGGTCGACGGCCCGCCCGACCCCGCCACCAGGCCCGTGCGCGGGTTGACGATATCGCTTTCTTCCAGCCCCGCATCGGCAATCGCCTGGGTCATCGCGATATGCGCATAGGCCGCACCAGGCCCCATAAACCGCAACGTGCGCTTTTCCACATGCTCGGCCACATCCAGCTTGAGCGTGCCCGCGATCTGGCTGCGAAAGCCGTGCTCGGCCATCTCGGGGCTGGCCACGATCCCGGATTGCCCGGCCTTCAGCGCGGCCAAAACCTCGGCTGCGGTGTTGCCGATGCTCGAGACGATGCCAAGGCCCGTCACCACGACGCGTCGCATGCGCGCACTCCTCCGTTTGGGTCATCGCCCATGTAGGACAGAGCGGGCAGGGGGTGCAAGGCGCTATCGCGGGACCGGTCCGATCCGGCTGGGCGCGCCCGTGCCCTGCACGCAGCGCTGATGAAAACGCGCAACGGCTGCCCGGCCCCTTGCGTACGCAGGCGGTTTTTCCTTGCACGACACGTGCGCCTTGCGCACTATTTTCCCAATTTTGAACATCTTGATTTAATGCCGGGGACCAGACCGTTGCGTATTCCCTATTGCACCACCGCCGCGCTGATCGCGGCGACCCTCGCCTTTGGCGGCACCCAAGCGGTGGCCCAAGACAGCCGCCAAACCCTCTTTGACGCGCTCTATGACGCGCCGGGCGACCGCGATCTGATGCTGCGGTACGCCCGCGCCGCGGTGGCGGAGGGCGACTTTGAGGCCGCGGTGGCCACGTTAGAGCGGCTGATCGACCAAGAGCCGTCGAACCAGGATGCCCGGCTGGAACTGGCCAAGGGCTATTTTGCCCTGGGGCAGAACACGCTCGCGTCCTACCACCTCGACATCTACCTGCAACGCGGTGACCTCACCCCATCCGAACGCGACGCCGCCACGGCCCTTGCGCGCGAGGCGGCAGACCGCGACGACGGGTTCGAGGTCAGCGGCACGATCGAGGCAGGCGCGGTCCGCTCTTCTGAACTTGGCGAAACCGGCCTCGCCTACCGCGCGGGTGCGCGGCTGCGCTGGGATCTGGGCGGCGCACGCCCGCACACCTGGGACGCCAATGTGCATATCGCGGGCCGCTTCTATGACAGCGGTGCGGCCAGTGACAGCCACCGCTTTGTCCTGCGCACCGGGCCGCGGTTCCTGCTGTCGGATCAACCCTTTGGCCCGCAACTGCAACCCTATATCGAACTTGCCAGCGTCGATGATGACGACATCGTTGAACAGGGCGACCGGGTGATGGCCGGGCTTTATTATGCGCAACCGCTCAGCACGTCCGTCGCGCTGTTCGCCGATCTGGCCTACGGCACGCAAAACCGCGACACAGGGGCCGGGGACGCGGATGTGCTGCGCGTGTCTTTGGGGGCTGAGGTTTGGCCCAGCGAACAGATCAAGCTGCGCTTTTTGCTGCTGCACCAGGACGAAAACGCGGATGCGGGCGGCATCGACAGGGACCGCGACACCGTGCGGCTGGATGCGACCTACTACTTCTCATCCGGCCTCTCCCGCGTCGACCGCGATTGGGAACTGCAGGCTTTTGTCCAGCTTGACAACGAAAGCGCGAGCGGCGGGGTCGAGGATGACTACCGCAGCTACGGCGCCGCGCTCAAAGCCTATGTGCGCCGCGACACCTTCGTCCGCTTCACCGCCCGCCGCGTCGACCGCGACAGCACGTCCTTTGGCCAGTCGCGCGATGACACCGTCGTCAGCCTGACCGCCGGATGGGAGTTCTGATCATGCCCATGCTTCGTTTCACCCAAGCGCTCGCCCTTATCCTCGCCACCACAATCGCCGCCCCCGCAGCGGCGCAAGAGATCGGCAAGGTCGCCTCGATCACGCCCAACCTGACGGGCACGCCGCCGGGCGGGTCCACCCGCGCGCTGAACCAGGGCGCGGGCGTGCAGGTCAACGAGGTGGTCGAGGCCAGCGGCGCAGGGCGCGGCCAGCTGCTCTTTCGCGACGAAACCACGCTGACCATCGCGCCCAACAGCCGCATCAAGCTGGATGACTTCGTCTATGTCCCCGGCGGCGGCGACGCGCGCTTTGCCATCACGCTCAGCCGGGGGGCACTGCGCATGATCGGGGGGCAAACGACCCAAGGGCGCGACGGGCTGATCGTCACAACCACGGCCACGGTCGGCATCCGCGGTTCCTCGGCCATCGTGCTGGTCGATGACCGGCGCACGACGGGCATCTTTCTGATGGGCGACCGGATGTGCGTGGGCGGTGTCTGCACCTCACGCCGCGGTGGCGTCGTGACCTCCGACGGCGGCTACCTTGGCCGGGTGTCGGGCCGCGCGCTGGGCCAGATCACCGCCCGCCTGGACGGCGCCCCACCGTCCAGCCTGCGCCGCGGCAGCCCCAGTGACAGCGTCACCGGCGTCGTCGGCCCCTGGACCGATCCACGCTCGACCACCGGGCGCCGTCTGCCCGCCGTCAGCCCCGATCTGATCGTCGAGACGTGGCTGGATCAAAGCATCATCCGCGATCCCGAGATCGACGAGGGCGGCTGCGATTACGGCAATTACGACGAGTGTTTCTAGGCGCCGCGCAACGCGCTCACCGCTTGGCCTGCGCCACGTGCCCGCCGGGGGCCAGCACCTGCTGCGCGTCCGAAAGTGCTTGGCTGCGGTCCCGGTAAAACGCGACCAGCACGGCAGTGTCGCAGCCCGGCACGCGCACGCCCTCCAACGCCTGGGCTGCTGCGGCTGCGTCGCTCCAATCGCCGTGCGCCTGCGCGTCCAAGACCGCCGCGACATGCCGCGCGAACGCCTCCGTTGCGGGGTCTGCAGCGGGCAGCAGGACCGACACGGGCTCGCCCTGGCTGCGCCCCTTGACCACAACCGTATCGATCGTGACGGCGCGCCAGCCCGCGGGCACGTTGGCCAAGGTCGCGGCCCCCACCAGATGCGTCGTGCCATAGATGCGCGTGGCCCCTTCCAACCGGGCCGCCAGCGTCACGCTGTCGCCCACGCAGGAATAGCTGAGCCGGTCGGTCGACCCCATCAGCCCGACAAAGGCAGGCCCGGTGTTGACCCCAATGCGCGCCTCGACCTGCGGCAGACCCATCTCGGCCAACCGGCCATTGGCCTGCGCCACCGCACGGCTGACCGCATCCACAGCCTCTAGCCCGCAGCGGATGTGATCGGCCCGCGTCAGGGGCGCGTTCCAAAACGCCATGACCGCATCGCCGATATATTTGTCGATGGTGCCGCCCGTGCCCATGATCGCGCGCGAGATGGCGGTGAGAAACGTGTTCAGCAGGTTCACGACCTCTTCGGGTTGCATCCGTTCGGTCACGGTTGAAAACCCTTTCATATCCACGAACATGACGGTCATGTCGCGCTCGGACCCGTCCGGGGTCAGCGCGGCCTCGGGGTCGGCGGTGATCTGCGTCAGCAGCGCATCGGGCACAAAGCTCGCGAATTGCTGGCGAATGCCCGCGCGCGCACGCCGGCCCGCCACCACGTTCATCGTGGCCCCGGGCAAGTAGATCACCACCCCTGCCAGCACCGCCATCGACGGGTCAAACAGCACGCCCGCCCGTTCGAAGGCCAGCCACCCCCCCGCCCACAGCGTCAGCGACATCAGCAGCAGCGCCAGGCTCGCCAGCATCGTGCGATCCCGCGCGGCCAGAAAGGTCAGCACCACGCCAAAAAGCGCGATCAGCGCAATTTCCAGCCCCGGCATCCAGTCGGGGCGCGTCAGGAACTGGCCGTTCAACACCTGTTCCAGCACCTGCGCCTGCACGACGACCCCGGGCACCTGGGTGCCAAGCGGCGTCAGCCGGATGTCGAACAGCGCTTGCGCGGACGACCCGACCAGCACGATCTTGCCCGCCACCTGCGCGGCCAGTGCGTCGGGATCATCTGCGCCCAGTACCTGCGCCGCCGGTGTGATGCGCGCCGCCAGCGGTTCGGCAAAGTGCACCCGAAACGCCCCGTCGCCGTCCAGCGGAACCTCCGCCCGACCTACGCGCATGGCGGTCGCCTGCACCGTGCCGCCCGACACCTCACCCGACGCTTGCGTGGTCCGCAGAATGTGCGAGCCCGCGCCTTGTGCCACGCGCAGGATCTCTGCCGCGAAAGACGGATAGATCTGGTCGTCCAGCCACACCGCCATCGGCACCGACCGCGTGACGCCGTCCGCCCCGGGCACCAGCGACACCGACCCCAGCCCACTGGCCGCGTCGCGCAGCATCGGCAATGGTGGCAGCGCCCCGGCAAAGCGGGGCAGGGCGCGCAACGGCGCGTCACCGGTATAGCTGACCCCGGCCAGGGGCGACGCGACACCGGCCTGCCCACCGCCCGCAATGGCCAGCACCGTGGGGCCGCGTGCGATGGCATCGGCAAAGACCGTGTCGTGATCGGGCAGGGCCTGCAATGCCTCGGGCAAGGCCGCGTCCGGGTTAAACCGCGTCCAACTGCGCGCGACGGCTTGGGGCGATGTCCTGTCCGGCTCGCTCAGCAGCACGTCAAAGGCCACGATCAGCGCCCCCGCGGCATAGAGCCGGTCGGTCATGTCGGCCAGATAGGTGCGCGGCCAGGGCCACTGGCCCAGTGCCGCCAGCGACGCCTCGTCAATATCGATGATCTGGAGGGGGGCGGTGGCATCCCCGATGCGCGGTGACAGGCGTTGATACCCGTCAAACACAGCGTTCTGCATCTGCCGCACGGGCAGGGGGGCCAGCAGATACAGCAAGATCAGGCACGCCGTCAGCGCAGCGCCAATGCCCCAGACCCATCTGGCCAGTCTTGCCATGTTCCGCGCCCAATCCTGTCCCTAAGGGGCGATGGTGCCCCGAAACGGGGGCGCCGGACAATGGGGCACAGGCGGGACGCGCGCCGCCGTCACGCGCAAGCCACAGGCGCGCGGCTCAACTCTCGCTCAGCGCGACCTTCATGTCCTTGACCTGATAGATCACCTCGCCATCGGCCTCGACCCGGCCATCCGCAACACCCATCGTCAGGCGGCGGGTCTGCACGGCTTTGGTAAAATCGACGTAATAGGTCAGCATCTTGCGGTCGGGGCGGACCATGCCGGTCAGCTTCACCTCGCCCACACCCAGCGCATAGCCGCGCCCCTGCCAGCCGCGCCAGCCCAGGTTAAAGCCGGTCAACTGCCACAGCCCATCCAGGCCCAGGCAGCCCGGCATGATCGGGTTGCCGGGAAAGTGGCAGTCGAAAAACCACAGGTCCGGGGTGATGTCGAACTCGGCCACCACATGGCCCTTGCCGTTCGGCCCACCATCGCCCGAGATGTCGGTGACCCGGTCCATCATCAGCATCGGCGGTTCCGGCAACTGGGCGTTACCAGGGCCAAACAGCTCACCCCGGGCGCATTTCAGCAGGCCCTCTTTGTCAAAGCTTGTGGGATAATCTGCCATTCTGGTCTCTTTATCGTCGCGCATCTGGTGTCCCGAAGGGGGCCGGGGTCCGACCCCTCTATCACCCACGCACCGCCAGGCGCAAGGGCACCGCCGCCCTTGCCAACAGGGCGCGCGCGGGTCACCTTGCGGGCTATGGACCGCATCATCGACCTCGCCCGCTACCCCTTGGATCACCCCGGCAGCGCCCGCTGGCAGGATATGGTCGCCACGGCCCAGGCCGGGCTGGCGCGCGATGGGCTGTTCAACCTGCCAGGCTTTATGCGCCCCGCGGCCCTGGCAGACACGCTGGCCCACGTCCACCCCCGGATGCAGACGCAGTCGTTTCACCACAGCCGCTGGCACAACATCTACTTTCAGGACGACGTGCCGGGCCTGGCCCCGGACGACCCGGCCCTGACCAAGGTCGAAACCGCCAATCACACGCTCTGCCACGACCAGCTGCGCGGCACACCGCTGGATCGGCTCTATCTTTGGGCGCCCTTTGCGCAGTTCCTCGCCGCGGTGATGGACAAGCCGCAGCTTTACGTCATGGAAGACCCGCTCGCTGGGCTGAATGTGCTGGAATACCGCGCGGGCGAGGCACTGAACTGGCACTTCGACCGCTCGATCTTTACCACGACCTTGCTGCTGCAAGAGGCCAGCACCGGCGGCGCCTTTGAATATGCCAAGGACTTGCGCCGCGACGACGATCCCAACCACGCAGGCATCGCCGCCCTCCTGCGCGGAGAGATTGCGCCGACCCGGCTGGACCAGGACGCAGGCACGCTGAACGTGTTCTTGGGCGTCAACACGGCGCACCGCGTGTCGACCGTCGGCGGCGCGCAATCGCGGATCGTGGCGGTGCTTTCGCATTACGACACCCCAGGCCGGTCGTTCACCGCGGCCGAGCAGATGGGCTTTTTCGGGCGTGTGGCATAGTGCCAACCTGGCCTTTTGCGATTGAATTGCAAAGATTTGACCCTTTATATACCCTATGACCGTAGACGAGGGCGTGATGATCCAGGATCAGCATCAGGTGGGCAGCACATGGTTGGCAGGCGCAGGGCTGCGCCCCACGCGTCAGCGCGTCACGTTGGCTGCGCTGCTGATCGGTGATGGCCAGCACCGCCACGTCACCGCAGAAAGCCTGTTTGAGGCCGCCAAGGCCCAGGGCGAGGCGGTATCGCTGGCGACGGTCTACAACACCTTGCGCGCCTTCTGCGATGTGGGCCTGATGCAAGAGGTGACCGTCGATGGCTCCAAGAGCTATTTCGACACCAACACCCACGATCACCCACACTTTTTCTGGGAAGACGAGGCCAAGCTGACCGATGCACCGTCCGACCAGCTGGTGATCGCGCAATTGCCCGATGCGCCCGAAGGGGCAGAGATTGCGTCGGTCGATGTGGTGATCCGGCTGCGCCGCAAAGGCTGATCCGCTTTACCGACTGCTAAGACATTTGGCGTAGGCACGTCACAGTGCCCTATGCGAGAGGTGGAGTGCATGTTCGATGCGCCCGCACGTGATACCGATCAACCCGATATGCCCTTGTCGCGCGCCTTGCAGTTGCAATGCCGCGCCCTGGCCGCTGTGCCGCACGAATTTCGCGCGGTCGGCACGTGGTTAAACTATAACTGCGCCGTCATTCCCGGTATCGAAAACGCAGAAGAACGCGCGCGCCTGTTCGACGATATGAAAAAGGCGCGTGCCGCCCTCGACACCGTCATGCCCTATTTCTCGTTTGACAGCACGCTGCCGGATTTTCATCCCGATGCGGTGGCCTGGTTTCGCGACTGCCTCAAAAAGTCGCCCAAACAGGCCGAACCGTTCCGCCGCATGGCCCAGATGCTGCGCAGCGTCCAAGAGGTGGTGGAAACCGACACCGCCCGCGCGGCCGCGCGCCAGCGCGCGCTGTCGGCCTACATTCTAAAAGACCTCGCGCCAGAGATTATCGCGTTGCTCGACATCCTCGACACGGCCTTGGAACAGCAGGAACGCCAAAGACAGGAATGGGCCGAAAAGATGCGGAAAGAGGCCGATGATGCCGTCGCGCGCATCCAGACGATCAGCCAGATGGTGCGCCTGATCTCGCTCAATGCCTCGGTCGAGGCATCGCGCGCAGGCGACGCAGGCAAAGCCTTTGGCGTGATCGCGCACGAGGTCAAAGCCTTGTCAGAATCGATCCGCGCATCTGCCGGAAAGGTCACCGGCACCGTGCATGCGCTGACCGAACGGCTGTAACCCCAAACCGACCGCGGCCTAGAACCACTGCCCCGGTTCCATCAGCCCCAGGTCCAGCAACTGGCGCGAATGCCATTCGAACGGGGCTGAATTGTGCCATTTGAAGGTGTGGATGTCATAGGTGCTGCCAGGGTTCAGCTTCAGCGCTTTGGCCGTGCGGAATGAACAGATTGCCGCCGTCAGGTTGTGGTGCCACTGACAGGAATAGGTGTTATATTCCTCGTCATTGAACACGTGATTGTCCAACAGCTTTAGCCCAGGCTTGGTCTTGAACAGCGAAATCCGGTCGATCTTGCGCCGCGCTGTGGGCACATGTTCTTCATACCGCCAGCGCAGCCCGCCGAAAAAGTTCAACTGCCGTTCCTTGGCGTGCCCGTTGGCATCCTCGCGCGCCAGCGCGTAATAACCCGAACGATCCAAATGCGCCCGGTCCAGCGACACGGCGTCGGGAAACGTCCACAGATCATCGGCGTATAGGTCAACCACATAGGTCAACATCGCATCGCGCCGCTCTTCGGTGTGAAAGGCCAGCATTTCACCGACCGTGCGCGTCTCGCAAAACGGGTGAAACAGGTATTCGGCGTTGTAGCAATAGAACATCCAGGTGCCCGCAGGCACCGCGTCGATCATCGCGTTCACCGCCGTCTCGACGCCGCCGGGCACCGACACATCGTAATTCACACGGATCACCTCGGGCGCCAGATCGCGCGGTAGGTCGAAGTTCGCGGGCATAAAGGCGATGACCGATTTGAACCCGGCCTGCAAATGGTGGCGCAGCGTGGTGTCCACCTCGGTCGTGTCTTCAACCATGATCAGTGCCACGGGTCCCTTCTTCGGTACCGCGCTTGCGTCTTTGACAAAGCTGTTCAGGTTCGAGAACTGCATGTGATCGCCACTTGTGACTCTAATCCCCTTTCATTCCGTTAATCCGCGCCGCATTGCAAGATGCAGGTATCGCTGCTACTGCCCGCACTGATTTCCAACCAGACCCCGGATGCCGCCATGCCTGCGCCCAAAAAGCTGTTTATCAAGACCTATGGTTGCCAGATGAACGTCTACGACAGCGAACGTATGGCCGAGGCGCTTGATGGCTATGAACAGACCCAGTCGCCCGACGACGCGGATATGATCCTGCTCAACACCTGCCACATCCGGGAAAAGGCCGCCGAAAAGGTCTATTCCGAACTGGGCCGTTTCAAGGGCCTCAAGGCCGACAAACCCGACCTCAAGATCGGTGTCGCAGGCTGTGTCGCCCAGGCCGAAGGCGCGGAAATCATGCGCCGTCAGCCCTTGGTCGACCTGGTCGTCGGCCCCCAAAGCTATCACCGCCTGCCCGAGATGGAGGCCCGCGCGCGCGCCGGGCACAAGGCGCTCGACACCGATTTCCCCGAAGAGGACAAGTTCGAAAAGCTGAAAGGCCGGCCCAAAGCCGCGCGCGGCCCGACCGCGTTCCTGACGGTCCAAGAGGGCTGCGATAAATTCTGCGCCTTCTGCGTCGTCCCCTACACCCGCGGGGCCGAGGTCAGCCGCCCGGTCGACCGCATCCTGACCGAGGCGCGCGACCTCGTTGATCGCGGCGTGCGCGAAATCACGTTGCTGGGCCAGAACGTCAACGCCTATCACGGCGCAGGCCCGGACGGCTCCGACTATACCCTGGCGCGGCTGATTTGGGACTTGGACAAGGTCGACGGGCTCGAACGCATCCGCTTTACCACCTCGCACCCCAATGACATGACCGATGACCTGATTGAGGCGCACGGGACATGCACCAAGCTGATGCCCTACCTGCACCTGCCTGTGCAGTCCGGCAGCGACCGCATCCTCAAACGGATGAACCGCAGCCACACCGCCGACAGCTATCTGCGCCTGATCGAACGCATCCGCGCCGCGCGCCCCGACATTCTGATGTCCGGCGACTTTATCGTGGGCTTCCCCGAAGAGACCGAAGCGGATTTCCAAGCGACCTTGGACCTCGTCGAGGCGGTGAATTACGGCTACGCCTACAGCTTCAAATACTCGACCCGCCCCGGCACCCCCGCCGCCGAACGCCCGCAGGTCGACGCGGGCGCCGCCGATGACCGCCTGCAACGGCTCCAGACGCTGATCACCCAGCAACAGCGCGCCATCCAGCAGGGCATGGTCGGGCGCACCGTCAATGTGCTGTTCGAAAAGCCGGGGCGCCTGCCCGGGCAAATGGTCGGCAAAAGCGACTATCTGCACGCGGTGCACGTGGCCGATGCAACCGTGGCCCCGGGCGACATCGCCGCCGTCAGAATCGTCGAGGCCGGGGCGAACTCGCTGGCAGGCCAATTGGCCTGATCGCCCAAACCACCTGCCCGAATTTGTCAAAAATGCGCCACGCTTTTGGTAAGTGTGCCGAATTATGGCACAATATGTGGTTATTACGGGTTCACAGATGGTTAAAATTTCCCTACGCTTTTCGACATAATGGCAGGGGCCTGCCGTGTTTATCGCGGCGCAACGGTCTTTGCGGGGGACAACAATAAAGGGACAAGCTGTGGTGAATGTATTTTCCCGTGCAGTGAAACGTCTGATGACCACGGTGGCTGCCAGCGCCGTGGCGCTGACCTCACTGATGACCGTAGACGTATCCGCGCAGGCCTTTGGCCAGACGCGCTCGCAACAGGGCCGGGACGGTGGCCAGTATATTCCGACCATCTGGGTCGATCCCGACGGCTGCGAACACTGGGTGATGGACGACGGCGCCGAGGGGTACATGACCCCCCACGTCAACCGCAAGGGCATCCCGGTCTGCCGCCGTGGCAACCTGTGCGGCGTGATGCAGGCCGATCAGTTCTTTGCCACCGACAGCTTCCGCATCCACCCAGGCGGCAAGCAGCGCCTGGCGCAGTTCTTCCAGAACTCCACCGCGCAGGCCTTTATCATCACCGGTCACACCGACAGCCGCGCCAGCGACGCCTACAACCTGCGCCTGTCGCTGAACCGTGCCAATGCGGTGGCCGCCGTGGCCCAGCAGTCCGGCGCGCGCATCGCGGATGTCCGCGGCTATGGCGAACGCCTGCCCGCCGCCTCCAACAACACCGCACAAGGCATGGCCAAAAACCGCCGTGTCGAAATCATCTGCATTCAGTAATCGGAGCGTGACCATGACTAAGTTGAAATTCGTCCCGCTCCTGATCGCAGGGCTTGGCGTGGCGGCCTGTGGCGACGGCTATCCGCCGGACAAGACCATCGACCGCGGCTTTGACCGCAAAGACCTCAGCCAGCTGCAGGCGGGCATCTGGGTCGACCCCAACGGCTGCGATCACTGGATCATCGACGACGGCGTCGAAGGGTACCTGTCGGCCCGGCTCGACAAATACGGCAAGCCCGTGTGTTCCGGCGTCGCCGCACCCACCAACACCGTTGGCGACTTCAAAGGCGGCTCGTCCGTCCGTGACCCGAACTGACCCGGGCACCCTCGCATCCAAAGGCCGGAGCGTTCCCGACGCTCCGGCCTTTTTTGTTTCAAACCCGTGAAATTCCGCCCGCGCCGGTTGCACCCCCGGTGCGAACTTGCAACGCTCATCCCACCTCATGCAAAGGGAGCAGGCTTTGACCCTCGATCAACCGCCAAAGGAAGTGGTTCTGGAATTCCCCGACAACCGACTGCTGATTGATCTCTGCGGTCCCTATGACAGCCACCTCACGGCCATCGAAACCGCGCTCGAGGTGCAGATCATCCGCCGCGGCAACGTGCTGGCCGTGATGGGCGAGGATGGCGCGCAACAGCGCGCGGCGGCGGTGCTGAACGCGCTCTATCTGCGGCTCGAGACGGGCAAAGACGTGGAACCCGCCGATGTCGACCGCGAACTGCGGATGGGCGGCTCCGAAGAGGGCACAGGCACGCGCCAGGGCGACCAGTTGGAAATGGCCGTCGGCAACCGGATCGAGATCAAGACCCGCAAGAAACTGGTCGAACCGCGCACAGACGCGCAAAAGGCCTATGTGCAATCGCTCTTTGACAACGAAATGGCCTTTGGCATCGGCCCCGCAGGCACGGGCAAGACCTATCTGGCCGTCGCCGTGGGCGTGTCGATGTTCATCTCGGGCCATGTCGACCGCATCATCCTTTGCCGCCCCGCGGTCGAGGCGGGCGAACGGCTGGGCTTTCTCCCCGGTACCCAAGAGGAAAAGGTCGACCCTTACATGCAGCCGCTCTACGACGCGCTGAACGACTTTCTTCCGGGCAAGCAACTGGCCAAGCTGAAAGAGGAAAAGACCATCGAAATCGCGCCGCTGGCCTTCATGCGGGGCCGCACGCTCAGCCGCGCCTTCGTGGTGCTGGACGAGGCGCAGAACGCCACCACCATGCAGATGAAGATGTTCCTGACCCGCCTGGGCGAGGGCAGCCGCATGGTCATCACCGGCGACCGTACCCAAATCGACCTGCCGCGCGGCGTGGCCTCGGGCCTTGCCGACGCCGAACGGCTGCTCAAGACCGTGCCCAAGATCAGCTTCAACTACTTCACCTCCAAGGATGTGGTGCGCCACCCTCTTGTCGCCGCCATCATCGAAGCATACGAGGCCGACAGCGAAAGCGCCTGATGGGGCGCCGCATCGCGCCCCTAGCATCTGCTGACCAAAAATACCTGCGCGGTCCGGGCGTACGGGGACCCTCTCGCGCATCCTTGATGCGCTGCCGGGTTTGCGGCATAGCCGCCGCACAGCACCCCGGACCGACCTATGCCGCATGACATCGACATCCTGATCGACGACCCCCGCTGGCACGGCGCGGGGCTGGCCCCCCTCGCAACCCGCGCCATCACGGCCACGCTCGACCACCTGGCCCTCGGTCCGGCAGAGCTGTCACTCCTGGCCTGTGATGATGTGCGAATCGCTACGCTCAATGCCGATTTTCGCGGCAAACCCACCCCCACAAACGTGCTCAGCTGGCCCGAAGCGGACCTTGCCCCGGCCCAAGACGGCGGCACGCCCGCGCCGCCCACGCCCGACCCCGGCGGCGCGCTGGCTTTGGGCGACATCGCGCTTGCCTATGACACCTGCGCAGCCGAGGCCGCGGCGCAAAACAAGGCGTTTTCCGACCACGTCACCCACCTGATCGTCCACGGAACCTTGCATTTGTTGGGCTACGACCACATCCGCGACGGCGACGCACGCCGGATGGAGGCGCACGAGGTGGAAATCCTTGGCAATCTGGGCATTTCTGACCCATATTAGGGCGCATCAGCGGGGACCTGCCCCGCGTGAACTGGACAGGAGCCAATGGGCGAAAACGACGGATCGTCTGACGCGGCGCAACGCGCGCAGTCAGACAATGGCACGACCGATGCAACACAAACCTCTGGCGGTTTCCTGGCGCGCGTGATGGGCGCGCTCAGCCCGTCCGACACCTCCGACACCGACGACGGCACCAGCGCCCCGCGCCCGCAGGCCCACGGCATGATGAACCTGCGCCGCATGCGGGTCGAAGACGTGGCCGTGCCGTCCGCGGATATCACCGCCGTCCCCGACACCACGACGCTTGATGAGTTGGTCGCGATTTTCAAAGACAGCGGCCTGACCCGCCTGCCGGTGTTCGAGGGCACGCTCGACACCCCCGTCGGCTTTGCGCACCTCAAGGACATCGCGCTGAACTACGGCTTTAACGGCGGTGGCAAGGATTTCGACCTGCGCGCCTCCCTGCGCCCGCTGCTCTTTGTGCCGCCCTCGATGACCATCGGCGTGCTGCTGACCAAGATGCAGACCGAACGGCGGCACATGGCGCTGGTGATCGACGAATATGGCGGTGTGGACGGGCTGGTCACGATCGAGGACCTGATCGAACAGGTCATCGGCGAGATCGAGGATGAACACGACGTCGACGAGGGCGTGTTCTTTACCCGGGAAAAGCCGGGCTGCTTTCTCGCCCTGGCCAAGACGCCGCTGTCGGATTTCGAGGCCGAGGCCGGCATTTCCCTCACCACCCACGACGATGTGGATGAGGAAGAGATCGACACGCTCGGCGGCCTGGTCTTCATGCTAGCAGGCCGCGTGCCCGCGCGGGGCGAGGTCGTGCCGCATCCCGATGGCCCCGAGTTCGAGGTGATCGACGCCGATCCGCGCCGCATCAAGCGGCTGCGCGTCCGTCTGCAAGGGCGGTCAGCGGCGGAATGACCCCCGGCGCGGCCCGCCCCACCTGGGCGTTGTGCCTGCTGGCGGCGGTGGCAGGGGCCATAGGCTCCGCCGCCCACGCGCCCTTCCTCTTTGCCCCCGCGATCCTGCTGCCACTGGTCGCGGGCTTCGCGCTCTTGCCGCTGATGCCCCAACCTCGCGGCGCCTTCTGGGTCGGCTGGGCCTTGGGCATCGGCTATTTCGCCCCCACGCTGTCCTGGATCACCGAACCGTTTCAGGTCGATGCCGCCACGACGGGCTGGATGGCCCCCTTCGCGCTTATCCTGTTGGCGGCCCTGCTGGGCGCCTTCTGGGCCGCCGCCCTCGCTCTGGCTGTCTGGACCGGGGGGCGGCCATGGATGCTAGCGCTCAGCTGGGCCGGGGCCGAGATGCTGCGCGCCTATCTTTTTACCGGCTTTCCTTGGGCCACCCCGCCGCAGGCACTGATCGACAGCTGGCCGGGCCAGGGCCTCGCCTGGCTGGGCCCGCATGGCATGATGCTGGCGTTGACCGGCCTGATCGCCCTGTCGCTTGCCCTGCCTTGGGTCCGCGTTGCCGCGCCAGCCGTTTGGGCGCTGATGTCGATGGCGCTGCTGCCGCAGGCCACGCCCGCGCCCGCGCCCCTGACCGGCCACACCATCCGCCTTGTGCAACCCAACGCGCCCCAGGATGAAAAGTGGGACCCGCTGCGCATCCCCGTCTTCGTCAACCGGCAGATCGACTATACCGCCGCAGGCCCCGTGCCCGACCTCGTCCTCTGGCCCGAAACCGCGCTGCCCTACCTGGTGGAAAACGCGCAGCCCGTCTTTGACGCCATCGCCGATGCCGCACGCGGTGCGCCCGTGGTGCTTGGCATCCAACGGCGCGTGCAGTCCGACTATTACAACAGCCTCGTCGTGCTCGACGCCGCAGGGGCCGTGGCCCAAACCTATGACAAGCACCACCTGGTGCCCTTTGGCGAATACATGCCCGCCGAATGGTTCTTCCGCCGGATCGAGGTCGGCGGCCTCGCCGCGCGCACCGACGGCGGATACGCCGCCGGGCCAGGCCCGCGCCTCCTCGACCTCGGGCCGCTGGGCCGCGCGCTGCCGCTGATCTGTTACGAGGCCGTCTTTGCCCACGATGTGGGCCGCGCGCCCGCGCGCCCAGCCTTTCTGATGCAACTGACCAACGACGCCTGGTTCGGCAGCCGCTCGGGCCCGCAACAGCACCTGGCCCAGGCCCGGATGCGCGCGATCGAACAGGGCCTGCCCATGGTGCGCGCCGCCAATACCGGCATCTCGGCCATGATCGACCCGCGCGGGCAGGTCACCGCCGCGCTCCCGCTCAACACCGCGGGCTACCTGGACGTGACACTGCCCCAGCCAGGCGTACCCACCATCTACAGCCGTACGGGCGACACGCCCTGGGCGCTGATCCTGATGGCGGGCCTGATTGCGTCCGTTCTGCATCGCGCCCGCGCGCGACGCGCAGGGGCCATTGACGTTCCCCAAGGCCGCGCGTAAGCCGCCTGGAATGTGTCACAACGGCTTCCTGACGTGACATGGAACAACCAATGGAGCGCTCATGTCCCGCCAGAACTACATTTTCACCTCGGAATCCGTGTCCGAAGGCCACCCTGACAAGGTCTGCGACCGCATTTCCGACGCCGTGCTCGACGCTTTCCTCGCCGAAGAGCCCGAAGCGCGGGTCGCCTGCGAAACCTTTGCCACCACCAACCGCGTGGTCATCGGCGGCGAGGTGGGGCTAAGCGATCAGGACACGCTGCACGACTATATGGGCCGCATCGACGACATCGCGCGCGCCTGCATCAAGGACATCGGCTATGAACAGGACAAGTTTCACTGGGAAAGCTGTGAAATCACCAACCTGCTGCACGAACAGTCCGCCCATATCGCCCAAGGCGTAAATGCCGCAGACAACAAGGACGAGGGCGCAGGCGACCAGGGCATCATGTTCGGCTATGCCACAAACGAAACGCCCGCGCTGATGCCCGCACCCATCCAATACGCCCACGCCATCCTGCGCCGTCTGGCCGAGGTGCGCAAAGACGGCACCGAACCCGCCCTGGGGCCCGACGCCAAATCGCAGCTTTCCGTGCGCTATGAAAATGGCACACCCGTTGGCGTCACCTCGCTTGTGCTGTCGACCCAGCACCTGGATGAAAGCCTGACCAGCGCCGACATCCGCGCCATGGTCACCCCCTATATCACCGAGGTGCTGCCCGAAGGCTGGCTGACGGACGACACCGAATGGCACGTGAACCCCACGGGCAAGTTCGTGATCGGCGGCCCCGACGGCGATGCGGGCCTGACCGGGCGCAAGATCATCGTGGACACCTATGGCGGCGCGGCCCCGCATGGCGGCGGCGCGTTCTCGGGCAAGGACCCGACCAAGGTTGACCGGTCCGCCGCCTATGCCGCGCGCTATCTGGCCAAGAACGTCGTGGCCGCCGGCCTTGCGGACAAATGCACGATCCAACTCAGCTATGCGATTGGCGTGTCGAAACCGCTGTCGATCTATTGCGACACCTTCGGCACCGGCCAGGTCGCCGATGCCGCCATCGAAACGGCTGTGGCCCAAGCGATGGATCTGACCCCGCGCGGCATCCGCCAGCACCTGGAACTGAACAAGCCAGTCTATCAGCGCACCGCCGCCTACGGCCACTTTGGCCGCGCGCCCGACGCCGATGGCGGGTTCTCTTGGGAACGCACCGATCTGGCGGACGCGCTGAAATCCGCGGTCTGACGCGCCGGGCACCTGCGCCTTACGGGCCGGGTGCGCTCACCAAACGGTGCTTGGAAATTGAGGGGCGGGTGGCCTAGCCTTATGTCATCAGACAAAAGGTGATTGCCATGCCCCGTTCCTCCCTGTCTCGCAGCCTCGTCTTTGCGGCCCTTCTGGCCAGCGCCGCCGCCGCGCTGGCCCAAGACACCGTGCCCGAGGGTGCAGCCCCCCAGGCCGAGCCGCCGATGACGATGCTGCGCATGGCCGAGATCATCCGCGCCATCGACCCAGAGGCCCAAGCGGCGGGCAACACGATCCAATTCCTGATCGACGACATCCCCTTGGTGGTGATCGCCGACCCGACGGCCAACCGCATGCGCGCGATGGTCCCCATTCGCAGCGCCGCAGGGCTCGAGGCGGCAGAGCTGATGCGGCTGATGCAGGCCAATTTCGACACCGCCCTCGACGCCCGCTATGCGGTGGCCCAGGGGCGGCTCTGGGGCGTGTTTATCCACCCGCTCAGCCCGCTGGAAAAGGATCAGCTGCTGTCGGCCTTTGTCCAGACGATCAACGTGGCGCGCACCTATGGTCAGACCTATTCGGGCGGTGCGTCGGTGTTTGGGGGCGGTGACAGCAACGGCATCTACCGCGATCTGCTGAAAGAACTGCAAGAGCTGGGCGAAGAGATTTAACGCCCCCGAGGCCCGGCGCCCGCTCAGCCCCGCTTCTTTTTTGCGGACGGCCAGGCGGCATAGTCAATGACCAGCCATATCTGCGCGATCGAAAACACCAAGATGACGATGGGCATCGCCACGGTTTCAAAGATGACCCAGACCGCCTCGGACTGTGTGCGCCAGACGACCTCGTTCGCCACGGCGGACAGAAAGAACAGCAGCGTCACCCGCTTGGTCAAGATCTTCCACCCCCGCTTTTTCAGCGGGATCATCTCTTCCAGCACAAACTTCAGCCACGACTGCCCCCGCAGCAGACCAACGCCTAGGATCAGCGTCAGCAGCAGGTAAATTGCGGTGGGCTTCATCTTGATGATGCGCGGATCGTTGAACCACACGCTCAGCCCACCAAACAGGATCAGCATCGCCGCCGTGACCAGTTGAATCCGCGTCACACGCCCCGTCAGCAGCCACAGCGCGCCGGAGCATAGCAGAAATACCGGTATGAACGCGGCCGTGACCGCGACGAAGCCGGTGTAGGAGGTGCCGAAAACCGTAAAAGTCTCGTTGCGAAAAATCAGATAGGTGACGACAAACGCGGCAATCGGGCCAAATTCCAGCCCCGTTTCTATCCGAGGGTCGAGAGGTCGCGCGGTCATCGTTTTGATCGTTCCCGAGGTGCCAGGGGCGCGTACCGAAACGGGCGCCCTAGGCCCCTATAGGTCGCGTCGCCCATGTGTTTGTCTCGCAGATTTATAGGCGCAACGCGCCCGCGGACACAGCAGCCTGGTCTTGCAAGGGCGGTGATCCCTCCGATTGCGGGACAAAAAAACCACAGATGCAACCGGCCGCCCGCGTTCGGGCACAAGGGTGCCATTTCGACGGTTAATATCGACTACCAGACCGTGCGACGCGGCTTGTCTTTGATTTTGGACGGGAATTTGAAAGGCCTTAATATCGCGTGTCCCGCCCGAACAGCCTGTCCCCGCGGGGACAAACCTTCGCCCGCGCCCCAATGGTCTGGTACGACGGCACCTGTCCCCGCGGGGACAGCCACACAACACCGCGACAGGATCACAAAACGCCCCGCCTCTTGCCCTTTGCCCAGACCCCCGCTATACGCGCGCCTGTCGACAAGGTGTAAACACCGCAGGACATCGAGAAGGGCAGGGTCGGAACACTCCGGCCCTCTTTGTTTTGAGCCGCACCTGACCAACCACATCCAAGACCGGCGGAGACAACCGCACGGCCCGTAAAACTGAACATAGTTAGGACAACGACGCCACATGGCTGATAAAATGATGGAGGAATTCGAAGCCCTCCTGCAAGAAAGCTTCGAAATGGACACGCCCGAAGAGGGGTCTGTTGTCAAAGGCAAGGTCCTCGCCATCGAGGCGGGTCAAGCCATCATCGACGTGGGCTACAAGATGGAAGGCCGCGTC
>JBCBHS010000003.1:0-212592 GCA_038525395.1 Pseudomonadota bacterium
CGCCACCGCAGCCTCTAGCGTGACGTCCCATGCCGCCTGCGCTGTTGTCTTGCTCCCGGCCTTGGCTTCGAGCGCCTCGAACCTCGCATGGGCTTCCTCCCATGCCTTGACGATCTTCAACGGGTCGCGGGTTCGCAACGACCACTCCACCGCCGACTTGCCCAGCATCGCCCGCATGGCCGGTGAAGTTACCCGCCTCCGGTACTTGGCGTTGCCCGATTTCCCAAGCTTCAGATGCGGAAGGTCCATTGACAGTCTCATGGCCGCCACACCATATCGTGTAGCGCTTGTGTAGTGGTTCGCGGGCTAGTAGCCTGAAAACACAGAGATTTCAATGGAAAATGGTGCCCAGAAGAGGACTCGAACCTCCACGTCCATACGGACACTAGCACCTGAAGCTAGCGCGTCTACCAATTCCGCCATCTGGGCACGGGTTTGGTAGACGGGCGTTTAAGCGCAGTGGCGGGGGGTGTCAATCCGATTCTGGTGTATGTGTGGATGGCGTCTGTGGGAGCCTCCGGCGGGGATTTTTTGGAACAGAGAAAGGGGACCCGGTCCGCGCCAAATTGGCGTCTTGTCTGTGTTTGGGGCGGGCGGTAGACACGTGCGACACATATGCGCAAGGAGCGGGTCATGTCCAAACTGGTCACCATTTATGGCGGTTCGGGGTTTGTCGGGCGGTACATCGCGCGGCGCATGGCCAAGGCGGGGTGGCGTGTGCGGGTTGCCGTGCGGCGCCCGAACGAGGCGATCTTTGTGAAGCCTTATGGCGTTGTGGGGCAGGTTGAGCCTGTGTTGTGCAACATTCGCGATGATGCCTCTGTCGCTCAGGTGATGACGGGGGCCGATGCGGTGGTGAACTGCGTGGGCATTCTGGCCAAGAACGGCAAGAACACCTTTGACACGGTACAGTCCGAAGGTGCGGCGCGCGTGGCGCGGATTGCGTCCGAGCAGGGGGTGGGCCAGATGGTTCAGATCTCTGCCATCGGGGCGGATGTCGACAGCGCCAGCGATTATGCGCGGACCAAGGGCGAGGGCGAACAGGCGGTGTTGGCGCATATGCCCAACGCGGTGATCTTGCGCCCGTCGATTGTGTTCGGGCCTGAAGACCAGTTTTTCAATCGATTCGCGGGCATGACCAAGATGGGGCCTGTTCTGCCCGTCGTTGGGGCCGATACCAAATTTCAACCGGTCTATGTGGATGATGTGGCCAAGGCGGCAGAGGTCGCGTTGACCGGGCAGGTGCCGGGCGGCGTGTACGAGTTGGGCGGGCCTGACGTGCGCACATTCCGGTCGCTGATGGACACGATGCTGCACGTCATTCGCCGGCGCCGGGCGGTTGTGAACATTCCCTTCTTCGCGGCTGGTTTGATGGGCTTGGGATTTGAGGCGGCGCATACGCTGTCTTTGGGCCTGGTGCCTGCGCAGATCACGCGGGATCAGGTGCGCAACCTGCGCAAGGACAATGTCGTGGCCGATGGGGCCAAAGGTTTTGCCGAACTGGGCATCTCCCCTGTCGCCCTGGAATCGGTCTTGCCCGACTACCTGTGGCGCTTTCGCCCCTCGGGTCAGTACGACGCGATCAAAGAAAGTGCCAAGAACCTGCGCACTTAGGCATAGGCCCAGATCAGCAAGCCGATGCCCAGGATCACCCGGTAGATCACGTAAGGCGTAAAGCTGACCGTGCGCAGCAGGCGCATCATCAGGATCAGGGCCACGAGGGCAGCCAAAAAGGCGAACGCGGCGGCGATGCTGGCGTCGCGCAGCAGGGCCCAGTCGGCGGTGCCGATGACATCCAAGCTGAGCACCAGGCCAGAGGCGATAATCACGGGGATCGACATCAGCATCGCCAGCTTGGCCGATCCCGCGCGGTCATAGCCGAGGCGGCGGGCCGCGGTGATCGTGATCCCGGACCGCGACGTGCCGGGGATAAGGGCCAGGCATTGGGCGAGGCCCATGAGGGCCGCGTGTTTGATTGTCCATTGGCTTGCCACGCGCGTGGTGGCACCGATTTTGTCGGCCCAATAGAGGACGACGCCAAAAACCAGCATCGTCCAACCGATGACCGCGACGGACCGCATGGCCTCGTCCAGGCCGGTGAGTTTTATGGCCAGGCCGACCAGAACGGCGGGGATCGTTGCGATGATCAGGCAAAGGGCAAGGAACGCGCCGGGCGTGTCGACCTGCCCTCGGGCCAGACGCAGGAGGCCTGCGGCGGCAATGCGGACATCTGCCCAAAAGTAGAGGATGACGGCGAACAATGTGCCGACATGTACGGCGACATCGATGGCCAACCCTTGATCTTGTGTCCCCGTGAGTGACGGCAGCAAGATAAGGTGGCCAGAAGACGAGACCGGCAAAAATTCGGTGACGCCCTGGATGATGGCCACAATCAGAAGTTGGAAAAGAGTCATCGCGCGCAGGCCCTCGTGCTATGATTAGCAGTACAAGTTACTGATTCTGAACGCAAACGGCGAATTTAAGACCGGTTCGGTCATAAAGTTGTTAAAATTCGGTGCACAGAGCGTGCGCTGGCTTAAAACTTTCTTCATTTATGGCAGCATTGCTGACTTTTATTCTGGCGCACAATACTTTATGCGGCGCAGACCGACGTTTTGATGGCAGGACGAGCTATGGCTGAGCAACCGATGTTGAAATTTGTGAAGATCGCGCGGGATATGCCGGAGAAGCGGGCGGCTGAGGTGCGGCGTGAGGACTTTGGCGAGATTTATGCTGAGTACGCGGAGGCCAAGGCGCAAGAGCAGTCGAGCCGCTGTTCGCAATGCGGCGTGCCCTATTGTCAGACCCACTGTCCGCTGCACAACAACATCCCCGACTGGCTGCGCCTGACGGCCGAGGGGCGCCTGCGGGAGGCCTATGAGGTCAGCCAGGCGACCAACACCTTTCCCGAAATCTGTGGCCGGATTTGCCCGCAGGACCGGCTGTGCGAAGGCAATTGTGTGATCGAACAGTCTGGCCATGGCACCGTCACCATTGGGTCGGTCGAGAAATACATTACCGACACCGCGTGGGAGCAGGGCTGGGTGCAGCCGATCACGCCCAGTGCAGAGCGTACGGAGAGCGTGGGCATCATCGGCGCAGGCCCCGGCGGGCTGGCGGCGGCGGATGTGCTGCGCCGTGCGGGCGTGCAGGTGACCGTCTATGACCGCTATGATCGTGCGGGCGGTTTGCTGACCTATGGCATCCCCGGCTTCAAGCTGGAAAAGGACGTGGTGATGCGCCGCAACGACCAGCTGGATGCGGGCGGCGTGACCTTCAAGCTGAACTGTGCGGTGGGCGACGACATCTCTTTCCAAGAGATCCGGGATGCGCATGACGCGGTGATCATCGCAACGGGTGTGTACAAAAGCCGTGATCTTTCAATGCCTAACGGCGAGGTCACCGGCATCGAAAAGGCCATTGATTTCCTGACCGCGAGCAACCGCAAAAGCTTTGGCGATGCGGTGCCGGACTTTGACAGCGGTCGCCTGAATGCAGAGGGCAAGCGCGTGGTGGTCATCGGCGGGGGCGACACCGCGATGGACTGCGTGCGCACCTCGATCCGGCAGGGGGCGACGTCGGTCAAATGCCTGTACCGCCGCGATCGCGCCAACATGCCGGGCAGCCAGCGCGAGGTGCAGAATGCCGAAGAGGAAGGCGTGGTGTTCGAGTGGCTGAGCGCGCCCAAAGGGTTCACCACCGACGGCGCTAAAGTTGCCGGCGTCATGGTGCAAAAGATGCGCCTGGGCGCGCCGGATGCCACAGGCCGCCAAGCGCCCGAGGTGATCGAAGGGGCCGACTATGTTGAAGAGGCGGACCTGGTGATCAAGGCGCTGGGGTTCGAGCCCGAGGCGCTGCCAACCCTGTGGGACCAACCCGAGCTGGAGGTCACGCGCTGGGGCACCGTGAAGGCAGAGTTCACCACCGGCAAGACGGCGTTGGACGGCGTTTATGCGGTGGGCGACATCGTGCGGGGGGCCAGCCTGGTGGTCTGGGCCATCCGCGATGGGCGCGACTGTGCCGAGGCGATTTTGGAGACCATGAACGCCAAGGCGCAGGTGATGGCAGCCGAGTAAATGCGCAGTTTTGGGCCAGAAACGCACAGTTTGATCCGGGCGAAATTGGGCGTATTTCACCGGTTTTGACCAAAATGCGCAGTTTGCGGCCGAAAGTGCACCATTTGCAAAATGGCCCAAATATGAACGAGAGATGAACGCATAAGGTCAGCCGCGCTGACCAAATCGCTTCAGAAGGATGAACAGACCATGACCGCACCGCGCGCAGAAAAAGACGAAGCAACGGGGGGCTGCTTGTGCGGCGCCGTGCGCTTTGTCGCGCGCGACGTGCCGACGACATTTGGCATTTGCCACTGCCAGATGTGTCGTCGCTGGACTGGGTCGGCCCTGTTGGAGGTCAGTGTGAAGACCGAAAACCTGACCTGGCACGGCCAGGAACACATAGCGACCCGCGCAGGCAGCGACTGGGCCGAGCGGGCGTGGTGCAAGCACTGTGGCACCAACCTGTACTTTCGCCAGACGAAAGAGGGCGCGTGGTTCGGCGGTACCGACATCCCCCTGGGCCTGTTCGACGACCCCAGCGGGTTTACCCTGACGCACGAGATTTTCATCGATCACAAGCCCGACAGCTTTGCCTATGCAGGCGACGGTCACAAGCAACTGACCCGCGCGGATGTCGTGGCCCTGAACCCGGATGTGGACACGATATGACCCGGCGCATCATCACCTGGCGCATCGCTTGTTCCTTTGCCCTGCTTTGCGCGGTCCCCCAGACCGGGGCCGCACAAGACGGGCGTGACGTGTTCACCCCGCCCGCGGGCTGCACGCCGGAACTGACCGTGCAGATGCGCAGCTGCCGGGTGGCGAATATCTATACCTGTGCCGCAGACCGTCCGGGCGACAATTGGAAGATGGTGCTTGAGGCCGATGGCCCGGTGTTTCTGTCCAAGATCGACAGCGAGACGCAATGGCTGGAAAGCTATGACATCTATCCGCCCACCCGCTATCAACTGCGCCTGCCCGCCGACGACCCCGCCAGCCTGACCGAACTGTTGGACACCGGCATCGACACCTTTGACTTTGTCCAAAGCATTGGCGGCCAGCCCGTGCGCGTCGTGGGCTATGACCGGCTGACGGGTGACGACGTTGTCATTGACAACGAACCGTTGTTGGGCACCGAATTTGAGGCGCGGTACGAGGATGCCAATGGCCCCTACCTGACCGTGACGGGCCGCGAGTTTGTGTCGGTCAAGCACCGCCGTTTTATCGCCGGGCTGTCCACGCGGACCGATGGCACCGACACCGTCGAACGGGATCATTCGCCCGTCGAATTTGTTTACCCGGGCGAGCCTGGGTTCTTCACGACCAAACCAAGATACGATTGCGAAGCGCATATGGCCCGCTTTGTCCCCCTCGAAAAAGGAGCTGACCGATGACCACATACGATGCCGACTGGGTGCGCCGCGAGGAAGCGAAACGGACGTTCATGGCCGAAAACGGTCTGTATTCCGAGGGCGAAGAGCATTCGTCCTGCGGTGTGGGCCTGGCCGTGTCGGTCGATGGCAAGCCATCGCGCCGGGTGGTCGAGAATGGGATTCAGGCGCTGAAGGCGATCTGGCACCGCGGGGCTGTCGATGCCGATGGCAAGACCGGCGATGGCGCGGGCATTCACGTGCAAATCCCGGTTCCGTTCTTTTACGATCAGATCGAACGCACCGGCCACACCCCCAACCGGGACGCGTTGATTGCCGTGGGCCAGGTGTTCCTGCCCCGCACAGACTTTGGCGCGCAGGAAACATGCCGGACCATCGTGGAATCCGAAGTGCTGCGCATGGGCTATTATATCTACGGCTGGCGCCACGTCCCGGTCGAGATTGGCTGCCTGGGTGAAAAGGCCAACGCGACCCGGCCCGAGATCGAACAGATCCTGATCAGCAATTCCAAGGGCGTGGATGAAGACACGTTCGAACGCGAGCTTTATGTCATCCGCCGCCGGATCGAGAAGGCCGCCGCCGCAGCGCAGGTGCCCAGCCTGTACATCGCGAGCCTGTCGTGCCGGTCGATCATCTACAAGGGCATGATGCTGGCCGAGCAGGTGGCGGAGTTTTACCCCGACCTGATGGATCCCCGGTTCGAAAGCGCCTTTGCGATCTATCACCAGCGCTATTCCACCAACACGTTTCCGCAGTGGTGGCTGGCACAGCCCTTTCGCATGCTTGCCCATAATGGCGAGATCAACACGCTGAAGGGCAACCTGAACTGGATGAAGAGCCACGAGATCCGCATGGCGTCGTCCACCTTTGGTGACATGGCCGAGGATATCAAACCCATCGTCGCCAATGGGTCCAGCGACAGCGCGGCCCTGGATGCGGTGTTCGAGGTGCTGGTGCGTGCGGGGCGCAATGCGCCGATGGCCAAGACGATGCTGGTGCCCGAGTCGTGGTCAAAGCAGGCGGTCGAACTGCCGCAAGCCTGGCGGGACATGTACAGCTATTGCAACTCGGTGATGGAGCCGTGGGACGGCCCCGCCGCCCTTGCGATGACCGACGGCCGCTGGGTCTGTGCGGGCCTGGACCGGAACGGGCTGCGCCCGATGCGCTATGTCGTGACGCGCGACGGCGTTGTGATTGCGGGGTCGGAAACCGGGATGGTCCCGCTGGAAGAAAGCAACATCGTCGAAAAGGGCGCGCTGGGGCCCGGCCAATTGCTGGCCGTCGATATGGCCGAGGGCAAGCTGTACCACGACACAGAGATCAAGGATCAACTGGCGGCCAGCCAGTCCTTTGGCGACTGGGTGGGCAAGATCAAGGATCTGGAGCCGGCGATTGCGGGCGTGACCGAGACGGCATTGTTTAGGGGTGAGGATTTGCGCCGCCGCCAGATCGCCGCGGGCTATTCGATTGAAGAGCTGGAACAGATCCTGACCCCGATGGCCGAGGACGCCAAGGAATCGCTGGCCTCGATGGGCGATGACACCCCCAGCGCGGTGCTGTCCAAAAAGTACCGCCCGCTGTCGCACTTCTTCCGCCAGAACTTTAGCCAGGTGACGAACCCGCCGATTGACAGCCTGCGCGAATACCGGGTGATGAGCCTGAAGACACGGTTCGGCAACCTCAAGAACGTGCTGGACGAGGACAGCAGCCAGACCGAGATCATCACGCTTGACAGCCCCTTTGTGGGCAATGCGGCCTGGGACGAGGTGGTGACGCATTTCAATGCCGACCTGGTTGAGATCGATTGCACCTTTGCCCCCGGCGCCCGCGCGCTGAGCGCAGGCCTGGCCCGTATCCGGGACGAGGCAGAGGATGCCGTCCGCTCGGGCGCGGGTCATATCGTGCTGACCGATCAGCATTCGGACGCGGGCAAGGTCGCGATGCCGATGATCCTGGCGACGTCCGCCGTACACAGCCACCTGACCCGCAAGGGCCTGCGCACCTTCTGCTCGCTCAACGTGCGGTCGGCGGAATGTATCGACCCGCATTACTTTGCCGTTCTGATCGGCTGCGGCGCCACCGTGGTCAACGCATACCTGGCCGAGGACAGCCTGGCTGACCGCATCGACCGCGGCCTGCTGGATGGCACGCTGACCGAGGCGGTCGCGCGTTATCGCAATGCCATCGATCAGGGCTTGCTCAAGATCATGGCCAAGATGGGGATCAGCGTCGTGTCGTCCTATCGCGGCGGCCTGAACTTTGAGGCTGTGGGCCTGAGCCGCGCGATGGTGGCCGAGTATTTCCCCGGCATGACCAGCCGGATCAGCGGCATCGGTGTCACCGGCATCCAGGCCAAGGCCGAAGAGGTGCACGCCCAGGGTTGGACCGGCACCAACGTGTTGCCCATCGGTGGCTTTTACAAGGCCCGCAAAACCGGTGAAACCCACGCCTGGGAAGCGACCAGCATGCATATGATGCAGATGGCGTGTAACAAGGCGTCCTACCAGCTGTGGAAGCAATACAGCGCCAAGATGCAGTCGAACCCGCCGATCCACCTGCGCGACCTGATGGACATCAAGCCGCTGGGTGCGCCGGTGCCGATTGAAGAGGTGGAAAGCATCACCTCGATCCGCAAGCGCTTTGTGACGCCGGGCATGTCGCTGGGCGCGCTGTCGCCGGAGGCGCACAAAACGCTCAATGTGGCGATGAACCGGATCGGTGCGAAATCCGACAGCGGTGAGGGCGGTGAAGACCCGGCGCATTTCCACCCCGAGCCCAACGGCGACAATCCGTCGGCCAAGATCAAGCAGGTCGCCTCGGGCCGTTTTGGCGTGACGGCGGAGTACCTGAACCAGTGCGAAGAGCTGGAGATCAAGGTGGCGCAGGGGGCCAAGCCCGGCGAGGGTGGGCAGCTGCCCGGCATGAAGGTCACGGACCTGATCGCGCGGCTGCGCCATTCGACCAAGGGTGTGACGCTGATCTCGCCCCCGCCGCACCACGATATCTATTCGATCGAGGATCTGGCGCAGCTGATCTACGACCTCAAGCAGATCAACCCGCGCTGCAAGGTGACCGTGAAGCTGGTGGCTTCGTCCGGCGTGGGCACGATTGCGGCGGGCGTGGCGAAGGCCAAGGCGGATGTGATCCTGATCTCTGGCCACAATGGCGGGACCGGCGCGTCGCCCGCGACGTCGATCAAATACGCGGGCCTGCCGTGGGAGATGGGCCTGACCGAGGCGCATCAGGTGCTGGCGATGAACAACCTGCGCGACCGCGTGACGCTGCGCACCGATGGCGGCCTGCGCACGGGTCGGGACATCGTGATGGCGGCGATGCTGGGGGCCGAGGAATACGGCATCGGCACCGCGGCCCTGATCGCGATGGGTTGCATCATGGTGCGCCAGTGCCAGTCCAACACCTGCCCCGTGGGCGTGTGTACCCAGGACGAGGCGCTGCGCGACAAGTTCACCGGCAACGCGGAAAAGGTCGTGAACCTGATCACCTTCTACGCGCAAGAGGTGCGCGACCTGTTGGCCCAGATCGGTGCGCGCAGCCTGGACGAGGTGATTGGCCGGGCGGACCTGCTGGCGCAGGTGTCGCGCGGGTCGGCGCATCTGGATGATCTGGACCTCAACCCGATGCTGATCACCGTCGATGGCGCGGCCGAGATCGTCTATAACCGCGACAAAGACCGCAACCCCGTCCCCGACACGCTGGACGCACAGATCGTGCGCGATGCGGCGCGGTTCTTGCAGGATGGCGAAAAGATGCAGCTGTCTTATGCCGTGCAGAACACGCACCGGACCGTGGGCACGCGCACGTCCAGCCACATCGTGCAGAAGTTCGGGATGCGCAACACGCTGCAACCGGACCACCTGACGGTCAAGCTGACCGGCAGTGCGGGCCAGTCGCTGGGCGCCTTTGCGGCCCCGGGGCTGAAGCTGGAAGTGTCGGGCGACGCCAACGATTATGTGGGCAAGGGCTTGTCGGGTGGCACCATCGTGGTGCGCCCGCCGATGGCCAGCCCCATCGTCGCCTCGGAAAACACGATTATCGGCAATACCGTGCTTTACGGTGCAACCGACGGTTTCCTTTTTGCCGCGGGCCGGGCGGGCGAACGGTTTGCCGTGCGCAACTCGGGTGCGCAGGTGGTGATCGAAGGCTGCGGATCGAACGGGTGTGAATACATGACCGGCGGCGTGGCAGTGATCTTGGGTGAGATCGGGGCGAACTTTGGCGCGGGCATGACCGGCGGCATGGCGTACCTGTATGACCCCGAGGGCAAGGCCGAGGCGTTGATGAACCTGGAGACGCTGGTGACCTGCCCGGTGACCGTGCCGCACTGGATGGACCAGCTGGAACAGCTGCTGGAACGGCACCTGGAAGAGACCGGCAGCGCCAAGGCTGCCGATATCCTACAGCACTGGGACGCCGAACAGCGGCATTTCCTGCAGGTCTGCCCCAAAGAGATGCTGGACAAGTTGGCGCATCCGATTGCCCTGGATGCGCAGGCGGTACCCGCCGAATAAGGTGGGGCTGGGCCTAGAGTCAAAAGACCGGGATACGGCGATGTGAAACACCATCGCCGTATTGCTTTTTGAACGGGATGTGGTCTCTTGTGACCATCAATTTTCAAAAGGACCTGACGATGTTGCGTATGTTTTTGATGATGGTGTCGATGGCTGTTTGGGCGACCGCCGCAGTGGCGGACCGCATGAGCGGGCAAGAGGTGGCTAGCCTGATGGCGCAGGGCCCGCTGGAATTTGAGGCGGGCAGTGTGGGCGTTTTTCAGGGCGACGGGTCGTTCACCTTTACCCACACCAGCTATAACGAGGCTGGCACGTTCAAAGTGTTTTCCAACGGCAATGTTGAGATCCACGACAAGGCCACGAACAAGAAGGTCCGCTTTCACTTTGTCCGCCAAAGCGACGGCACGCCCGCGCTGATCTATGCCAAGGGCAATGGCTATCAGTACCGGTTGAAGCAGTAAGCGCTAGGCCTGGTCGTCGCGCGCGACCATGCGCGTGGCCTGATCGCGGCTGCCCACATGGGTGTTTTCGGCCAGAATGTCCGCCACACGGCTGGGCATCGTGCTAAGCTTGTGCGCGATCACATGATCGGCGTCGCCGGACCATTTCAGCACCCAAACGAGGGCGGCATCTGTCGTGTTCAAGACGCGGTGTTGTGGGGCAATGGCGCCGGGTTGGACGCCGGTTAAGTCTAGGGTCATCTCCAATCTCCGCTACGGGTAGGGCTGTGTATGTGTCTGCTGAGCCTAGCAGAATCACGTTCCGCGCGTGAGCGATTAACGCTTTGTAATTGATTAGAGTTTTCTGATCTTTTGGTGAACGAAAGGTGCATGTTGCCCGCTGCACACTGTGCTGAAATTGCGTGTGTTGCGGGCAAAGCGCCCTGGGGGCAGTTCACAGGGCTGCGGCACCGTCCTATAGCAGTGCCATGGCCAGAAAGACCCTCAAACCCGCAGCGCGCGTGCGCCGCTTTCGCCCCCTGCGATGGGTGATGCGCTGGCTGTTGCGCGGGGTCAGTGTGGTGTTCCTGGTGGCGGTGGCGGGCACGCTGTTGTGGTCGGTGGTGAACCCGCCGACGACGTTCTACATGCTGCAGGAAAAGCGGCGGCTGGGTGACGTGGATTTCCAGTGGGTGTCGCTGAACGAGGTGGCGCCGATCATGGCCCGCGCGGCGGTGGCGGCCGAAGATGCCAATTTCTGCCTGCACTGGGGTCTGGATGTCGCCGCAATCCGCGCCGCAATTGCCGAAGGGTCAAGCCGCGGCGCGTCGACCATCAGCCAGCAGGTGGTCAAGAACGTCTATCTTTGGCATGGGCGGTCCTGGACGCGCAAAGTGATCGAGGCGGGGATGACCCCGCTGGTCGAGGCGATATGGTCCAAGGGCCGGATCCTTGAGGTGTATCTGAACGTGGCTGAGTTCGACGAGGGTGTCTTTGGCATCGAGGCGGCGGCGCGCCACTATTTCGGCGTTGGGCCCGAGGCGTTGTCGCAGGTGCAGGCGGCGCGCCTGGCCGCGATCCTGCCGAACCCCAAGGCACGGTCGGCCAGCGAGCCGTCGGCTTACGTGCGCCGCCGGGCCGCAGCGATCCTGGACGGGGCGGCCACGATCCGCGCGGATGGGCGGGCGGCCTGTTTCCAGAGTTGAAAATCCCGCGGCAGGGGTGCATGGATGCCAGACCCACTGACCACCCCCGGAATGCACATGGCCCGTTTGTTTCACGTCCCCCTCTCGCCCTTTTGCCGCAAGGTGCGTCTGAGCCTCGCGGAAAAGAAGATCGAGGTGGAGCTGGTGGAAGAACGTTATTGGGAGGCGGACCCGGATTTCCTGCGCCGCAATCCGGCGGCCAAGGTGCCCGTGCTGCGGCTGGATGGCGTGATGATGAGCGAAAGTGCCGCCATCTGTGAATATATCGAAGACACCCGCCCCGACCCGTCGCTGATGCCCCGCGATCCGGTGGCCAAGCTGGAAGTGCGCCGCCTGGTGGGCTGGTTCGACGACAAGTTCCACAACGAGGTGACGTCGAAACTGCTGTATGAGCGGGTGAACAAGAAGGTGATGGGCCAAGGCTTTCCCGACAGCCGCAATGTCAAGGACGGGGCAAAGGCGATCAAGTATCACCTGGATTACATGACGTGGTTGCTGGATCACCGGCGCTGGTTGGCGGGGGATGTGATGACTCTGGCCGATTTTGCCGCTGCCGCGCATCTGTCGGCGCTGGACTATATTTCGGACGTGGATTGGAACCGGTCGGATGTGGTCAAGGATTGGTATGCCAAGATCAAGTCGCGGCCAGCGTTTCGGTCGATCCTGGCCGATCAGGTGCCGGGCTTTCCACCGCCAAAGCACTATAACGACCTGGATTTCTAGGAGGCTGGTGTCGGACTGGGGGCCAGCCCCCAGACCCCCGGGATTTTTTTGGAACAGAGAAATCAGACCCTCAAGGCAGACCTCGTCGCCCGGGCGCTGGAGGACGGGTTTGTGGCCGCCAGGGTCTGCCGCCCGGATGCGGTGCCCGAGGTGGCGGACCGGCTGGCCGGGTTCGTGGCCGCAGGTCACCATGGGCAGATGGAGTGGATGGCCGAGCGCATGCATTGGCGGGCCGATCCGTCGGTGCTGTGGCCCGCGGCGCGGTCGGTTCTGATGCTGGCCGAAAGCTATGCGCCGGAGCATGATCCGTTGGCGGTTCTGGGGCAGCCGGGTTTGGCCGCCGTTTCGGTCTATGCCCAGGGGCGCGATTACCACGACATCGTCAAAAAGCGGCTGAAGCGTCTGGGCCGCTGGCTAATCGAGACCGCGGGCGGTGAGATCAAGGTGTTTGTCGACACGGCCCCCGTGCCGGAAAAGGCACTGGCGCAGGCGGCGGGCCTGGGTTGGCAGGGCAAGCACACCAATCTGGTCAGCCGGGACTGGGGCAATTGGGCCTTCTTAGGCTCTGTTTTCACCACATTGGAGTTGGAGCCCGATGCACCGGAGGTGGACCATTGCGGGTCGTGCCGGGCCTGCCTGGATGTGTGCCCTACGGATGCCTTTCCCGCGCCCTACCAGCTGGATGCCAGGCGTTGCATTTCCTATCTGACGATCGAGCATAAGGGGCCCGTGGACACGGCCCTGCGCCCGCTGTTGGGCAACCGGATATATGGCTGCGACGACTGCTTGGCGGTGTGCCCGTGGAACAAGTTCGCCGTTGCCGCCAGCGATCTGCGCTATTTGGGCCAGGTGGGCGCGCCGCCCTTGGCAGAGTTGGTGGCACTGGACGACGCGGCCTTTCGCGTGCGGTTTTCCGGCTCTCCCATCAAGCGGATCGGGCGGGATAGGTTTGTGCGCAACGTGCTTTATGCCATCGGCAATTCGGGCGATCCCCGTCTGAGGGATGCGGCACAAAAGCTAGTGGAGGACCCCGACCCCGCAGTGGCGGACGCGGCGCGCTGGGCGGTGACGCAATTGGGCGCGACGGGTCGGAAACAGGCGCGGTAAACCGCACCGAAAAGCAGGGGGCAGGCATGGCGGTTTTGCTGGGCGTCGATACGGGCGGCACCTATACCGATGCGGTTTTGATCCGCGACGAACGTGAGGTGCTGGCCCGGGCCAAGGCGCTGACCACGCGCCACGACCTGGCGCTGGGCGTGGCCGAGGCGGTGCGCGCCGTGCTTGCAACCTCTGGCGTTGCCCCCTCTGCCGTGGCGATGGCGTCGCTGTCGACGACCTTGGCCACCAATGCGCTGGTCGAGGGCCAGGGCGGGCGTGTCGCGCTGATCTATATCGGGTTTCGCGCCCAAGACCTTGAGGCGCAGGGCCTGGCCGACGCCTTGGGCGGCGATCCGGTTTGCGTGCTGGCGGGCGGGCACAAGCATGACGGGGCCGAGGCCGCGCCGCTGGACGAGGCCGCATTGCTGGCGTTCCTGCAGGCGCAGGGGGGTGAGGTCAGCGGCTTTGCCGTCGCGGCGCAATTCGCCACCCGCAACCCCGCGCATGAACGGCGCGCGATGGATCTGGCGCGCGCGGTGACGGGGCGGCCTGTGTCCGCCTCTCACCAGTTGTCGGCCAAGCTGGGCGGGCCCAAGCGGGCGCTGACCGCGGTGCTGAATGCGCGCCTGATCGGGATGATCGACGGGCTGATCGGCCGGGCCGAGGGCGCTTTGCGCGACATTGGCATCGACGCGCCGATGATGGTTGTGCGCGGCGACGGGGCGCTGATGTCATCGGCCCAGGCCCGCAGCCGCCCGATCGAGACGATCCTGAGCGGCCCTGCCGCGTCGATCGTCGGTGCGCGGTGGCTGACCGGAGCCGATCACGCGCTGGTCAGCGACATTGGCGGGACCACGACCGATGTGGCGATGCTGCGCGATGGGCGTCCGGCGATTGACCCGGATGGCGCGCGGGTTGGCCCGCACCGCACCATGGTCGAGGCGGTGGCGATGCGCACCACGGGCCTGGGTGGTGACAGCGAGGTGCATTTTGTCGGCGAGGGGCTGCAAGGCGGCGTGACCCTGGGCCCGCGCCGTGTGGTGCCGGTGGCCCTGCTGGCCCAAGAGGCGCCGGACGTGGTGCTGCCCACACTGGCCGCACAGCTGCGCAGCACCACACCGGGTGAACATGACGCACGGTTCGTGCGTGCCGTCACCGGCGTGCAGGCAGAGGGGCTGGCCGACCGGGATGCTGCACTGCTTGCGCGGATTGGTGCGGGCGTGCATCCCCTGGCGCAGGTGCTGCGCAACCGGGTCGAGATTGGGGCGCTCAAACGCTTGGTCGCCCGCGGCCTGGTCCAGGTTGCGGCGCTGACACCGTCGGATGCCTGCCACGTGCTGGGCCGGTTGGACGCCTGGGATGCGGATGCCGCGCGCATGGCCTGCCAGCTGTTTGGCCGCCGCCGCACCGGCGCGGGCGCGGTGCTGGCGCGCGATCCCGCCGTGCTGGCGCAGATGGTGGTTGACCAGCTGACCCATCAGACGGGCCTCGCGTTGTTGCAAGCGGCGCTGGCCGAGGAGGGGATGGACCAAGCGTTGGCCCATCACGTGTTGATGCAAACGGGTCTGGGCGGGCACGCCAAGCTGCTGCGCATCGACACTGGGCTGGCTGTGCCGGTGGTGGGCCTGGGCGCCTCTGCCGCGACCTACTATCCCGCGGTTGGCACGCGGCTGGGCACCCAGATGATCCTGCCGTCGGACGCAGGTGTCGCCAATGCCATCGGCGCCGTGGTGGGCCGGGTCACGATGCGCCGCACAGGCCAGGTGACCGCCCCAAGCGAGGGGCGCTTTCGTGTGCATCTGGACAGCGGGCCAGAGGATTTTGCCAGTGCGACACCGGCACTGGAGAGGCTAGAGGCTGTGCTGCGCGATCACGCCTGTGCCGCGGCCCAGGCGGCGGGGGCCGAGGATATCGACATCACCGTCACCCGCGACATCCGCACCGCACAGGCCGAGGCGCGCGAGGTGTTTGTCGAGGCGACGCTGACGGTCGAGGCGACGGGGCGCCCGCGGGTCGCGCTGGGCTAAGCCTTAGGTCCCCATCATCCGCTTGCGCCGCGCCTTGATTCGTTCGTTCGCCGCCTCGGTGCCGTCGTGGAATGACCCGAACCACTTGTCCCACGGCAGCTCGAGCGAGCCATAGTTACACTCGAAATAGCGGTGGTGCATCTGGTGGTGGAACGTCCCCAGCTTGAGCCGGTTCTGGTCTTTGACCACCAACCCTTCGAAGCCTGTATGGGTCGAGGCGGCGGTGAGGGCGTAGTATTGCAGGTGAAACAGGATGTGCACAGGGTTCGCCGGCACGACAAAGTGGATCAGCACAGAGCCCAGGAAAATCAGATGCTCGACCGGGTGCATCGACATGCCGGACCACGGGCCCACGTTGATGTTGCGGTGATGCAGGGCGTGCACGTGTTTGTAAAAGAACGGGATGTGCAGAAACCGGTGGATCCAGTAGAAATAAAAGCTTTCCCACACCGGGATCAGAAAAAAGAGCGCGATAAACCACACCGGGTTGGCGGCCCAGGTCAGCATCGGGGCATAGCCGTTGGCCAAGGCCCAGAACAGCAGCACCTCATAGGCCGTCCACACGGTGACACCGCTGGCCAGGGTCCAGAACATGTTGTCGCGAATCTGCCCGCCCAGGGTGAACTGCTTGCCATTCTTCATCAGCGGGCGCGGGTCGTATTTCAGCTTTTGGCCCTGTTTGGTGAACGTATAGAAATAGAGGTGCAGCCCACCTGCAACCAGCGTCATCAGGACCAGGTTGCGCACATACATCTCGGCGATCCAGCCAAAGGCAAAGCTTTGGCTTTCCTCGAGCGGCGGTTGGAAAAAGGCCAGGGAAACAAAGGCCACCGCAACGATAATCAGACGCTCGGTCACCAGGAACCAGGCGTTCCAGACCCAGCGCAGCATTTGCACAGGGCGCGGTGGCCAGGCGAAAAAGGGCGAGACTTGCAAAGGCACGTCGGGGACGTGGTTCCAGCCTTTGAGGGGAGTGTCTGACATATCCGGCACCTCGGTTGATGATCAGAGGCGAGTTTGGCAGATGGCGCTTCATATGAAAAATACTATAATTGCGGCAACATGATCTGAATTTCAGAGGTTTGGATGTCCGTATCCCTCAAGGCGATGACCTATTTCACCACCGCGCTGCGCCACGGCAACATCGCCAAAGCCGCCGAAGAGCTGAATATCGCGGCCTCTGCCGTTTCAACCGCCATTGATCAGGTCGAGGCGTCGTTTGACCTGACGTTGATCACCCGCCGCCGTGCGCGCGGCATCCAGGCCAACGCAAACGGGCTGGTGGTCGCGCGCAAGTTCGAACGGTTGCTGGAAGACTACCGCGCCGTTCTGGCCGAAGGGGCGGCGCTGAAACAGTCGCTGAGCGGATCGCTCCGCGTGGGCTATTACGCGCCCATCGCGCCCGCCTTTTTGCCCCACATCCTGGCGTCTTTCGTGCCGCCAGATGACGCCGTCACGCTGCACCTGGATGAATGCGACAATGACAGCGCGCAAGAGGGGCTGTTGAACGGCACCTATGACGCCATCCTGTTCGTCAGCGAGGATGTGCGCCCCGCCATCGCGTTCGAGGCGCTGATCGACGCGCCGCCCTACGCCCTTGTCCCGCGTGGTCATCCGCTGGCCGCGCAGGCGTCGGTGACCATGGCGCAGCTGGCATCGCAGCCGCAGGTCGTGCTGAACCGGCCCGTTGCCGCGGCCTATTACCGGGGTCTCTTTGACAGCCACGGGGGTGGCGTCACCGTCGCGGCCTATGCCACCTCGACCGAGATGGTGCGCAGCCTGGTGGGCGCTGGCCACGGCTGTGCCGTGCTGAACATGCGGCCCCGCACGGGCACGACCTATGGCGGCGATGCGGTGGTGGCGGTGCCCATATCCGACCCGCTGCCGCCCCTGACGCTGTGCGTCGCCTATGACCGCGCGCGCCCGCGCCGGTTGGTCCAGCACTTTGTCGATGCCTGCCGCGCGCATTTCACCGCCGATGGGCACGACCGGTCAATCGTTGGCCCACCGCAGGGCTGACGCACGCCGTTGACTTCGCCCCGCAGAGGTTCCACAGATTTGCCCCATGTTGACCCGCACCGACCTAGAACGCGCCGCTGCCTTTGTGCACGCGCGCATGCCCGCAACGCCCTTGCACCACTGGCCGCTGCTGAGTGCGGCAACGGGCGTGGAAACCTGGGTCAAGCACGAAAACCACACGCCCACCGGCGCCTTCAAGGTGCGCGGGGCGCTGACGTTCATGGACTGGCTGACGCGGACGCACCCGGATGCGCCCGGCATCTGCACCGCGACGCGCGGCAATCACGGCCAAGGCCAGGCCTGGGCCGCCACCACCGCCGGGCTGACGGCCAAGGTCTATGTCCCGCGCGGCAACTCGGTCGAAAAGAACGCGGCCATGCGCGCCTTTGGCGCCGATCTGGTCGAACATGGCGACGATTTCGACACCGCCCGGCAAGAGGCGTACCGCGTGGCGGAGGCCGAAGGGCTGTTTATCGTGCCGCCCTTTCATCCCGAACTGGTGCGCGGTGTCGCCACCTATGCCTATGAGATGTTCATGGCGCAGCCCGACCTCGACACGGTGTATGTGCCGATCGGTTGCGGGTCGGGCATCTGCGGCACCATCCTGGCGCGCGATGCGCTGGGGCTGCGCACGGATGTCGTCGGCGTGGTGTCGGACCAGGCGCAAACTGCTAAGCTGTCGGTCGAGGCCGGCCGGTTGGTCGAGACGAACAGCGCCGCCACCTTTGCCGATGGCATGGCGGTGCGCATGCCCGTGCAAGAGGCTTATGACATCTATGCCACCGGTGCCGCCCGGATCATCGCCGTCAGCGACGATGCCGTGGCCGAAGCGATCCGCCTTTTCTTTACCGCCACCCACAACGTGGCCGAAGGCGCCGGGGCCGCGCCGCTGGCCGGGCTGATGCAGGAACGCGACCAGATGGCGGGCAAGCGGGTCGGGGTCATCCTGTGCGGTGGCAATATCGACACTGGCTGGTTCCAGACGGTGCTGGCGGGCCAGACGCCCCGCGTCTGATTTTACAAAACCGACACACAACCGTTACCCCAACGTCAATCTAGGCCGTCACTCGGTCGGGGATTTAATCCCGATGGAGTGTCAGATGACAAATCACCTTCTGTGTATGACCTCGGCCTTGGCCTTGGCGGCCGGGGCTGCCCAGGCCGACGGCCACAGCGCGTTCAACTTTAACCGTATCGCGTCCTTTCCGGTTGTGACCAACATGGCCGAAGGCGAGGATACCACGCGCGAAACCTCGCCCGAGATCATCGACGTCACCGCAGATGGCATGACGCTTGTTTACACCGACAGCCCGCTGGAAGCGTTGGGCATGATCGACATCACCGACCCCGCCAACCCCGCGCCCAAGGGCAATGTTGCGCTGGAAGGCGAGCCCACGTCGGTGGCCGTGATCGGCACAACCGCCTTTGTCGGCATCAACACCTCGGAAAGCTATACGGCGCCGTCGGGCAAGATGCTGGCGATTGACACTGCCGATGGGTCGGTTCTTGCCTCTTGCGATCTGGTGGGCCAGCCTGACAGCGTGGCCAAGGCGCCCGACGGGTCCTTTGTTGCTGTCGCGATTGAGAACGAGCGTGACGAAGACCTGAACGACGGCATCATCCCCCAGCTGCCCGCCGGGTCGCTGCAGATGATCAACGTGGTGGACGGATCGCTGGACTGCGCCAGCATCGCGACTGCCGATCTGACCGGTCTGGCTGATGTGGCACCCACGGACCCCGAGCCGGAATATGTCTCGATCAACAGCCTGGGCGAGACGGTTGTGACCCTGCAGGAAAACAACCATATGGTGGTCGTGGCGCGCGATGGGTCCATCGTCAGCCATTTCTCGGCAGGCGCGGTGGACCTGGAAGGGATCGACGCCACCGACGAACGCGGCGCGCTGATCTTTACCGAAAGCCAAATGGGCCGCCTGCGCGAGCCTGATGCGGTGACCTGGATCGACGACCAGCACTTTGCCACCGCAAACGAGGGGGATTACGAAGGCGGCAGCCGCGGTTGGACGATCTTCAACAAGGACGGCACGGTTGTCTATGACTCCGGCGTCAGCTTTGAACACGCGATGATCCAGATCGGCCATTATCCCGACAAACGGTCCGACGCCAAAGGGGTCGAGCCGGAAAGCGTGACCGCAGGCACCTATGGCGGCGTGCCGTACCTGTTTGTGGGGTCCGAGCGTGGGTCGATTGTCGGCGTCTACGACATCACCGACCCGGCCGCACCTGTGCTGAAACAGATGCTGCCTTCGGGCATCGGGCCAGAAGGCTATGTGACCATCCCCGACCGCAACCTGCTGGTGTCCGCCAATGAATATGACGGGTTGGAAGACGGGGCGGCGCGCGCGCATGTGATGCTGTTTGAATACGCCGAAGGGGCCGCCAGCTATCCGCACCTCACGTCCGCTGGGATGGACACGCTGACAGGCTGGGGCGCGATCTCTGGCATGGTGTCGAAGGACGGCCTGATCTATGCGGTGTCCGACAGCTTTTACAGCTATCAGCCGCGCATCTTTGTCATCGACCCGTCCGAAACACCCGCACAGATCGTCGACGCCATTGACGTGACACGCGCGGGCCGTCCGGCGCAAAAGCTGGATATGGAAGGCATCGCCGTGGACGGCGGCGCCTTTTGGATCGCCAGCGAAGGCCGCACCGACCGCGTGATCCCGCATGCGCTGTATAAGGTTGGCGCAGATGGTGCGATCGAGGAAGAGATCGGCCTGCCTGCCGAGTTGATGGCGGTCGAGCGGCGCTTTGGCTTTGAAGGGGTGACCAAGATCGGCGACACCCTGTGGATGGCCGTCCAGCGCGAGTGGAAGGACGACCCCAAAAACCACGTCAAGCTGGTGAGCTATAACCTGGAGACCGAAGAGTGGGGTGCCGTGCACTATCCCAAGGCGGAGCCTGCCAAGGGCTGGGTTGGCCTGTCGGAGATCACGGCCTATGGCGATTACGTCTATATCGTGGAGCGTGACAACCAGCATGGCATCGAAGCGGTGACCAAGAAGGTCTACCGCGTGCCGCTGGCCGACATGCAGCCTGCAGCCTTGGGCGGGGAACTGCCTGTGGTGAGCAAAGAGCTGGTGAGCGACCTGATCCCGGCGCTGACATCGACGGGCGGCTATGTGCTGGACAAGGTCGAAGGGCTGGCGATCATGGAAGACGGGACCGCTTGGGTGTCGACCGACAATGACGGGGTCGATGATCACTCGGGCGAGACGATGTTCTTTTCGATCGGTCAAATGTGATCTGCCATTTGAGCAGGGCACATTTTTTAGACTAAAAAATGTGGCGTCGCCCCCGGGAATGGGGCGGCGCCACTTTGATATCGGGCCGTGTTAAGGGGGCCAGCCCCCTCGGCCTTCGGCCTCACCCCCGGGATTTTCTTGGAACAGAGAAAGGGGGGCGTGGCGCGCTTAGTTGACCGCTTTGGCCTCGACCACGTCTGTTTCGATGGCCTTTTGGCCCGCGATGTCGATGCGGCGGGGTTTGAGTGCTTCGGGCACTTCCTTGACCAGGTCGATATGCAGCATGCCGTCGATGTGGCTGGCTCCGGTCACCACCACGTGGTCCGCGAGGTGAAAGCGCCGTTCGAAGGCGCGGGTGGCGATGCCGCGGTGGAGGTAGGTCTTGCCTTCGTCTTCGGCCTTTTTGGCAGTGACGATCAGGCTCTTGTCCTTGACCTCGACGCCTAGGTCGGCGTCAGAGAAGCCGGCGACGGCGATGGTGATGCGATAGGCATCTTCATCCGTTTTTTCGATATTGTAGGGTGGATAGCTGGTGTTGTTGGTGTCGGTGGCCAGGACCCGATCCATCAGGTCGGCGATTTGGTCGAAGCCAACAGTGGCACGGTAAAGCGGTGCAAAGTCGTATGTACGCATGTGTATCCTCGTTTGAGCGATGACAGGCGGGCCTTCCTATTTTGGACAGGACCGCCGGGGTTGCTATGTGTCCCGGACCCCATCTGGGCATCCGGTATCCTTGATTTGGGGAGGATTTCGGCGGGTTCAAGCCCCTTAGGGTTTGACGAATTTGGCGCCGATATTGCTGCGGTCGCCGCCGCCCACGGTGATCCGCCGCACGTTGGCGGTGGGTGGGGCCACTTGCAGGCGCAGCTGTGCCTTGACCTCGGCCACCCGCTGCGGCAGCACCATGCCCACCGCGCGTTTTTCGCCGTCGATGTCCAGCATGCCCGAGATCACCGCCATGATCCGCCCGCGCCCGTTGAGGTGCGAGAACACCGGGGCGCCGGACGAGCCAAAGGTGACATCGCAGTCAAAGACCATTGCGTCGCCTTGGCGCCCCATCATCTGGCATTCCTTTTGCCGTGACTGCGCCTCGGCCCGGTCGCGGCCATAGGACACCACACTGACGGGGCCGGGGGCGACGCGGTCGTCATGCACGTAGAAGGGCGGCACCTCGAAGGTCGAGATCGGCTGCGCCAGCCGGATCAGCGCCACATCATGGGTCACGTTGTGCTGTGTCAGCGGCGCGCGGGGTTGAAACGCTGTATGTGCCGCGGCGTCGGACGCGCTGCGCGTGGCGACGGCGCGCCCGTCGCGCAGCCCTGCGTGAAAGCGGATTTGGTCCGTGGGCCACAGCGCATCCGTGCCCGGACGGTAGAGGCAATGCGCCGCCGTCAGCACCAGGTCAGGCGCGATCAGCGTGCCCGAACAGAACGCCCCGCGGCCAAAGTCGATACGCCCCACGGCCTTCCAACTGGCGGCGGCATAGTCGGTGTCCAGCGCGCGCAGCTGGCTGGTTTGCGCGGCGGCGGCGGTGCCCAGCAGCAGGCAGATCAAAGTGAGAAGTCGGATCATGGTGAGACGAACTTGGCCCCCGTGTTGTTGCGCACGCCTGCGCGCACGCTGCGCGACAGGCCGCCCTTGCTGGCCACCATCTGGGCCTGCAGCTGCGCCAGTGGCGCGCCCAGCGACGTGCCCAGCGATACGGCCTGGCCATCCACCTCGGCCTTGGCCGACACGACCGATACGATCTGCACCGCGCCGTCCTGCACCACAAAGATCGGCGCGCCAGAGCTGCCGAAATCGACGCTGCACGAGGTCACCAGCACACCGTCTTGCTGCGCCAGGACCGAACACAGCTCTTGCAGCGACGGCGCCTCGGACCGGTCCTTGCCATAGCTGACGACGGCCACGGGCGCGCCGCGCCGGGGGCGGGCCGTGGTGCTGAACGGTTTGATCCGCCCGTCGCGGATCGGGTGATCCAGTTCCAGCAGGGCAAGGTCATGGCGCATGCCGGTCGCCCCTGCGTGGCTGTCATAGCTGTAATCGGGGTGCACCACCGCGCGCCGCACCGTCCGGTAGGCAGAGGCGCGGCCATCGCGCCAGCCCGCCAGAAATTCAACCTCTGTATGATCAATCGGCGCGCCGGTGGTCTTGTCAAACAGGCAATGCGCCGCTGTCAGCACCATCTTGGGCGCGATCAGCGCACCGGTGCAAAACCCGGTGCCGCCGATATTCAACCGCCCCACCGCCTGCCAGGCGCGCGCGTCCTCGCTTGAGGTCAGGCGTTTCAGGCGGGCGTCTTGAGCAAAGGCCGTCGATGTCACCACCAATGCCATCAGTGAAAGAGCCATCCATCGGCGCATAAACCGGCCTCTCCAGTCCCAGGGTCGGGATCGGGTCTAGGGGCGAATGGCGGCGAAAATAGGGCAGCGCGGACAATTAGCGCAAAATCGGAACGTCCCCGCCGTCGCGGTCCAGCGCCGGGGGGCGCGGCCCGCCGGTGGCCCAGTCCAGCAGTTCGACCGTGTGCACCACGGGCACCCCCGCGGCCGAGCCGATCTGCATCATGCAGCCGATATTGCCGGCGGCGATGATATCCGGGTCTTTGGCCATCAGCGTGCGCACCTTGCGGTCTTTCAACTGCTTGGAAATCGCGGGCTGCATCAGGTTGTAGGTCCCCGCCGATCCGCAGCACAGGTGGCTGTCGGCCGGTTCGACCACGGTAAAGCCTGCGCGTTTCAGCAGGTCCTTGGGATATGTCTTGATCTGCTGGCCGTGTTGCAGCGAACAGGCCGCGTGATAGGCGATGGTCATGTCCTGCGGCGTGCCCTGCGGCAGGTCCAGCTGCATCAGCACCTCGCTGACGTCCATCGCGATTCCTGCGACGCGCGCGGCGTCTGCGGCCAGGGGGTCATTGCGGAACATGTGGCCGTAATCCTTGACCGTGGTGCCGCAGCCGCTGGTGTTGATCACAATGGCATCCAGGCCGTCGCCGTCCATTTCCTTGGCCCAGGCGGTGATGTTCTTGGCCGCGGTGCCGTGGCTCTCTGTCGTCTTGCCCATGTGATGGGTCAGCGCGCCGCAGCAGCCCGCGCCTTCGGCCACCACCACCTCGCACCCCAGACGGGTCAGCAGGCGGATGGTCGCGTCGTTGATATCGGTGTTCAGCGCGCGCTGGGCGCAGCCGGTCATCAGCGCGACCCGCATCTTCTTGGGCGCTTTGGGGGCAAAGCTTTGCGGGTCGTCGTTGCGGCTGACGGGCGGGATATGCTTGGGCGCCATCTCTAGCATCGCGCGCAGCCGTGCATCGGGCATCGCCCAGGCAAAGGGGCGCCCGATCTTGGCGCCCAGCAGGGCCACACGGAACCGCATGGGATAGGGCAGGATGCGCGCCAGCACCCAGCGCAGGGCGCGGTCGGTCAGCGGGCGTTTGTAACGGTTTTCGATGTACTCGCGCGCGTGATCCACCAGGTGCATGTAATGCACGCCAGACGGGCAGGTTGTCATACAGGCCAGGCAGGACAGGCAGCGGTCGATATGCTTTACGACCTTCTCGTCCGGCTCTCGGTCGTTTTCCAGCATGTCCTTGATCAGGTAGATGCGCCCGCGCGGGCTGTCCAACTCGTCCCCCAGCACCTGATAGGTGGGGCAGGTCGCGGTGCAAAACCCGCAATGCACGCAGTTGCGCAGGATCTCGTTCGAACGGGCGGTGGCCGGGTCGGCCAGCTGCGCCGGGGAAAAGGTTGTTTGCATGTTACTCCGCCATCATTTGGGCTGTGGCAAATCCGAACCAGGGCACCGTGGTCCCCATCGCGCAAAAGGCGCGGGCCCAGCGGCGGCCCGTGCGGCTGCGCACCGACTGACGCACCGCGCGAAAGACCAGGACCAGAACAAGGATCCAAGCGATCCAGATCAGAAACAGGCTGACAAACAGCGGGCCGGGGTCAACGGCCAGCCGCAGGCTCGCCTCGTGCCGCAGGCTTAGGCTGAGCACGACAAAGACCGACGACAGCAGCGCCAGCGGCCACAACCGCCCGTCAAACTGCGCCATGACCAGAAACAGCGCAGGCCCCAGGACAAAGGCCATGGTAAACAGCACCAACAGCATCAGGCGGCCATCAGCCCGGGGTTCAGGATGCCGCGCGGGTCAAACCGCGCGCGCAAGGCGGCACTTAGGGCGGCGACACCCGCCGCCTCGGGCTGAAATACCGGCACCGCGGCGCGCACCGCCTCGGGCCCCTTGATCAACGTCGCGTGTCCGCCCAGGGTGGCCACCGCCCCTTGCAGGGCCGCATGGGTGGCGGCGATCTCCCCGCCGCTCTGCCCGATCCAAGCCAGGCCACCGCCCCAATCCAGCAGCGCAGTACAGCCTTCGGGGCAGGCCGCCAACACGGCAGGCCCATCGCTCGGCTTGACCGACACACGCCACACCGCGTCCTGCCCGTGCAGGGGTGCCGCATCCCGTACCCGGCGCCAATCCGCACTGTCCGACAGGGTGATGTCGCCGTGCGCGCGCAACACCTCTCGCAAGGCACCCGCCCGGTACTGCACCGAACTGTGAAATCCTTCCAAACGCAGCCATACGGCGCCGTCGATCCACGCCGCCCCAGACACCTCATAGGGCGATCCGAGGGCGGCGCTCATGATCTCAACCGCCTGCGCGGCGGTCTGGCCCTCGATCACCAGGGTCACGACCGCCTCAACATCCGGCAGCACCTTCAGGCTGACCTCGGTCAGCACGCCCAACGTCCCCCAGGACCCGCACATCAGCTTGACCAGATCATAGCCGGTGACGTTCTTCATCACACGGCCCCCGTTCTTGATCACCGTGCCCGCACCGTCCACCAACCGCACCCCAAGGGCAAAGTCGCGCGCGGCCCCCGCCTGGATACGCCGCGGCCCGCTGGCGTTGGTCGCGATCACCCCACCGATGGTCGACGCGCCTTGCGTGCCCAGCACCCCGGTCAAGTCATAGGGCTCAAAGGCCAACCGCTGGTTTTCCGCCGCCAGCGCCGCCTCGATCTCCGCCACCGGCGTGCCTGCCTTGGCCACAAGGGTCAGCGCACCCGGCTCATACAGTGTCACACCCCGCAGCGCGGACACGTCCAGAACCGACCCCGTCACAGGGCGCCCCACCGTCCGGGTGCCCCCGCCACGGACCACCAATGGGCCCGCGGCCTCGGTTACGGCCCCTGCGATGTCCTCTTCACTGCTCAACATGCTCATCTTCATCTTGCAAAATAACCTCCGGGGGTGAGGCCGCAGGCCGAGGGGGCTGGCCCCCTTTTACTCCGCCGCCATCGGCACCGCCCGGCGCCCCTCTGACACTGCCAGCGGAAACACCTTGGCGGGGTTCAACAGCCATTTGGCGTCAAACACGTCCTTCACCGCCATCTGCGCGTCCAGATCCGCAGGCGCATATTGGTGGGTCATCAGATCGCGCTTCTCTATCCCCACCCCATGCTCGCCGGTCAGGCATCCGCCCACCTCGACGCACAGCTTCAACACCTCCGCGCCAAAGGCCTCGCACAGCTCCAAATCGCCGGGCTTGTTCGCGTCATAGCAGATCAGCGGGTGCATATTGCCGTCGCCTGCGTGAAACACGTTGCCCACGGGCAGGCCATATTGTTCGGACAGCTCGCCAATGCGGCGCAGCACATAGGGCAGTTCGGACACCGGGATCGTGCCGTCCAGACACATGTAATCACTGACGCGCCCGATGGCCGAAAACGCCGCCTTGCGCCCGGCCCAGATGCGCGCGCTTTCCTCGGGCGACGCGCTCTCGCGCAGGGCAACCGGGTGGTGGCGATGCGCAATCTCTTTGATCAGACCCAACTGGTGGTCGATCTCCGCGCCCGACCCTTCAACCTCGACAATCAACAAGGCGGCGCATTTGGGGTAATCGGCCTTGGCAAAATCCTCGCAGACCTCGATCAGCATCTCATCCATGAACTCAATGGCCACAGGCAGCACACCCGCCTTGATGATGTCGGCGACACAGGCCCCGGCAATCTCGGCACTGTCAAAGCCCATGAGCACGGGCCGCGCGCCCTCGGGTTGGCGCAGGATGCGCAAGGTCGCTTCGGTCACGACACCCAATTGCCCTTCGGACCCACAGATAACGCCCAACAGGTCCAGGCCTCCGGCATCCAGATGCGCGCCGCCGATCTGAACCACGGTGCCGTCCATCTGCACCAGCGTCACGCCCAACAGGTTGTTTGTGGTCACCCCGTATTTCAGGCAATGCGCCCCGCCCGAATTCATCGCGATGTTGCCCGCGATGGCACAGGCCAGCTGGCTGGATGGATCGGGTGCGTAGAAAAAGCCGTCACTTTCCACCGCCCCCGTCACGCTCAGATTGGTGCGCCCGGTCTGTACCCGGACAAAGCGGTTGTCATAATCCGTTTCGATCACATCGGTCATGCGGGCCACACCCAGGATCACGCAATCCGCCGTTGGCAGCGCACCACCGGCCAGCGACGTGCCTGACCCGCGCGGCACAACCGGCACGCCCTCGGCGTGGCAAATGCGCAGGATATCCGACACCTCGGCAGTGCCGCTGGGCAGCACGGCCACCATCGGCGGGCAGCGATAGGCGGTCAGCGCGTCGCACTCATAGGCGCGCGTTTCGGCCGGGTCGTCGATCACCGCATCTGCCGGCAGCACCTTGCGCAGACGTTCGACGACGCGCGCCTTGCGGGCCAGTACAGTCGGATCGGGGGCGGGCATTTCCATGGAGCGTCTCCTCGTGGATTGGTAAATTAATATGACCAATTTGATCGGGATGCAATCTGATTCCCTGCGGTGTAAGAGCGCATTATGACCTGGATCGACCGCCTCAGCCTTTTTGACCCGCTGGATTACGCCGCCCTCGCCTTCCTCTTGCTTAGCTGGGCAGTGATCGGCTGGCGGATCGAGCATCCGGGCGCGCGGCACCCGTCCACATCTCAGATCATGGCGGGATTTCGGCGCGCGTGGATGATGCAGATGATCACGCGCGAGCCAAGGATCTTCGACGCACAGATCGTGTCGAACCTGCGCCAAGGCACGGCCTTCTTCGCCTCGACCGCGATGATCGCCATCGGCGGCACGCTGGCGGTGATCGGCAATGCCGAGCGTGTGACCGGCATCGCCAACGACCTCACCCTGACCGACAGCCCCACCTTCGTGTGGGAGGTCAAGCTGGTGGTCCTGGCACTCTTTCTAACCAACGCCTTTTTGAAATTCGTCTGGGCCAATCGCCTTTTTGGCTATACCGCCGTGGTCATGGCGGCCGTGCCCAATGACGTTTCGGATGCAAATTGCACGCCCCGGGCGGCCCAGGCGGCGGAGCTGAACATCGCTGCCGCCCGCTCCTTCAACCGTGGTCTGCGCGCTGTCTACTTTGCGCTGTCCTGCACCGCATGGCTGGCCGGGCCCGTGCCGCTGATCGTGGCCACGCTGTTCACGCTGGCGGTGATCTGGCGGCGCGAGTTCGCCTCACGCTCGCGCACGATCCTGCTGGGCACAGGGACGTGAAGAGACAGGGCGCACAGCCTATGGCACTGTCGGGCTCATGAGATATCTCCTTCTTCTTCTCCTCGCCGCCGCCCCCGCCTTGGCCGAAGAACCGGTGATCGAAGACGTCATCGTTACCCGTACAGCGCCCGACACCTACCGCTTTGACGTGACAATCAGCCACCCCGATACCGGGTGGGACCACTACGCCGATGGTTGGCGCGTGCTGGACATGGACGGGAACGAACTGGGCCTGCGCGTTCTGTTCCACCCGCATGTCACCGAACAGCCCTTTACCCGCAGCCTAAGCGGTGTGGTCATCCCTGCGGGCACCGTGCAAGTGCAGGTGCAAGCGCGCGATCTGCCTGCCGGTTGGAATGCAGGGACGACGATCGTCGATCTGCCCTAACCGGGGGCAAATTCTGATGCAGAATTTGGAGGGGGCCAGCCCCCTCGGCCTGCGGCCTCACCCCCGAGGTATTTCCGGCCTTATGTATCAAACGCACCAAGCTGCGGCTGGGTGTGAGGGATGACTAAGGTTCTAGTCTTTTGCCTCTACATGTTCCCAATATCTCATCTCCAGAGTGATGTTAAATGGGTCTTCCAAGTCAGCCATAACGCCCTTCCCATCAGGTCTGTGGAAGTGAAAGCGAGCGGTTTGCGACTTATTGAAGACATCAAACCAAGTTATATCAATCGTTGCGTGAAACTCAGTCCCGTCAACGGTCAGCCCTTTAAAGAACGAGCTATGTCCGGAAATGTGCCAGCCGATGTAGGCCTTTCCAGATCCGCCCGCCAAAACTTCAGCGGCAGAGCCCCCAGACACGTCGGTCGAGAGTTCGCCGCCGTCACGCCAACCTGTGATCCCTTTGTTAGAGAGATAACCAGAGACATTCACGCCCCTTGTGGGGCTTGCTCCTTTGTTTTCGATTTCAATCTCAGCTCGAGCACCAGCTTTTGGAAGCCAGCTCAATTTGAGAATTTTAGGCGTGAGGTATGCACGGGTTTGGGCCTGACCTATGTCTCGTGTTACGCCCAGCGTTCGCCAGACATAGTACACACCACCAGCCGTGATTCCAGCTATGGCCAAGGTAGCCAACAACATGAAAAGCGCCCATCGGGCCATATTCCTTTGGGCTACCAGGTCGCTTTCGGCGCGTATGTGCTCATGAGCGGTCTTCATCACTCGAACAACGCATTCCGCCTCGGCAGCCGGATCAAGCCGGAGGCAGGTGCGCTGTATCTCGTCTGCGGCATGGCGCTCATATTTCTTGGTATGGGCATCCTTTTTTCCGGATTCTTCACCTAGCTGGTGCCCTAAGATGTATCCGCTAACGGCAAACGCTGCGATTAAGGTTAATCCAGCTGCAATTGCTGTGCGCCAATGGCCTTCAAACATGCCAACATAAACGCCGCTGAAAACTTCCCCCGAGATAACTTATTAGCAACATTTGCCTCTTTCTCACTGATTCCAATAGCAGCAAGATTTTCAACAAGTTGAGCGTATGTCACCCCTTTGCGTTTCAACTCAGACTTGAGCAGGTTTGCGGCCTGCTGTTCCCATTCATTCTGCTTGGGCATATCGCCTCCGATAAAATTATACTGTTTTTGATATGTAACCTATTGCACACAGTATGTCACTATACTATACTCGATATGAAGATAACGAACATAGTAGAAAACAAAACAATGGCCCAACACTTCCTCCTTTCCGCAGCATCCCGCACTCTTTCCCTGCGTGCGATCTACAAAGCTGGTGAAGAAGCGGCCTATGAGACGTTCTGCGAAATGCGCTGGCCCGAGACAGACGGCGAAGCGGTTTGCCCGTGCTGCGGCTTTGATGAAGCGTACAAGATCACCACCCGCCGCAAGTTCAAATGCAAAGCCTGCCACCACCAGTTTAGCGTTACATCCGGCACAATCTTTGCCTCGCGCAAAATGGATTTTGTGGACCTGCTGGCCGCAATCTGCATCATCGTGAACGCATCTAAAGGCGTGAGCATGGTGCAGCTTTCGCGCGATCTGGACTGCCAGTACAAGACAGCTTTCGTGCTGGCCCACAAGCTGCGCGAAGCGATGGCGCTGGAGGTCCATACGGGCGAAGAACTGCAAGGGCACGTCGAGATTGATGGCGCATACTTTGGCGGTCACATTCGCCGCGAGAACGCCAAGGCAGCCCGCAAGGACCGTCGCAAGAAAGAACACCAGACAGGCAAGCGCCGCGTCGTTATCGCCATGCGTGAGCGTGAGGGCCGCACCCTGCCTTTCGTGGGGCAGTCTGAGGCCGAAGGCGTTGCGCTTGCGAACGAGAACGTCTCGCGCCTGTCCACCATGTCAGCGGACGAGGCCAGCCATTGGGACGAGTTGCACATGGGTTGGGACGTGGACCGCGTGAACCACTCCGAGATTTACAGCGACCACGGCAAGCATACCAATTGGGTTGAAAGTTATTTCTCGCGCCTGCGCCGCATGGTGTCGGGCCAGCATCACCACGTATCGCCTCAGTATCTCTATCAGTATGCGAACCACGCGGCATGGTTAGAAGACAACCGTCGCACGGACAACGGGACGCTGGCGCAGATCGTGGTCAGCAACAGCATGGCATCGCCAGTGTCGCGCCAGTGGAAAGGGTACTGGCAGCGGGCGGCTTGAAACAGCACTTGATAATTCATCAACTTCATAGTAACGTGCAACCTGTAGGATACACTCCTTGGGGTCAGTGATGTCAGCAGTAGAAAGCCGCGCTCACGTCGCGGAAACAACGTTCATCAACGAATGGGCGGATTATCATCGCTTAGATTTTACGGTGAACACCAAAAAATCTAGCAATCTCGGTATGGAAGGGCAGTATGATGCGCTTGACGTTTTAGAGGTTTTGAGGAATGGCGAGGTCACAAGATCCGATATGGAAGAAGACCATGGGCTTTGGACAATCGTCGGTGAAACGGTAGATGACGACCTTCTCGAAATTTGCGTACTCGTGAGGTCATCTGAATGCAGCGTCGAACTAGTTGGCGTGGTTAAAATCTAATGGGAGATAACAATATGGCTCTTTTGAACTCAAAAGGGGCCTTCGAGCAGATTGCCGAAACATTTGAGGCAACTTGTCTCGGCGCTCCATTTAAAGTGCTACTGCACGGCTCGGTGTCAGTGGAAAAGCACCCGGTAACTCAGGAGATTGTAGGCTACACAATTCCTGACCTTGGACAGCTTGCAATAGCAGTGCTCTTGAGTCGCTTGTCACATCCTCGGAAACTTTCCGGAAAGGACGTTAAGTTTATCCGCAAGGTTCTCGGGATAAAGCAAAAGAAGCTTGCCGAAGAAATTGAGGTTTCGACCGAACACCTATCCCGCTTCGAAAATGGTGGCCCACCCCTATCGGCGCAAGGCGATAAGTATCTAAGGCTTTTTGCCATTAGGGACGCTTTCAACCTCCAAGACATGCCTGCTGGAAGAAAGAAGGATCGCTTGGAAGAAGCGTTAGACAACGTCTTTTATGGTATGAGACTCGAAGTCGCCCATGACCCAAGCGAGACTATGCAGTTTGACTTTTTCCATTTGCCTTCAAGTGATGAACCGGAATGTCCTAAGAATCTAGGTTGGGCGGAAGAGAAGACCGCCGCATGAATTACGGCTGGCCCTGCGGGGCCAGCCTCCACAGACGCCTATCTCTGCACACCCATCCCTTCTGCTTTAGCTTCCACAGCTTAACGGACAGCCTGTTTTGCAGAACGTGACGCGGCATGTCTGGCTTTCTGGCCGCGCAGTAGGCGACAATCTCACCACCGCGCTTAGGGCCATTGCTCAGCGCCCCCAGCACAAGCTGGCGCAACTCACCCCGCGCAAAGCATTTGTAACGTGGTGTGCATATTTTGGGCAGGTCAACCCCGCGTATTACCAGCAACGCCGTCGCGTGTTCTCTGTATTCCTCTTGCTTGTAGAGGTGCCTTAGAATGCTGTTGATTGTTTTGTCCTGCATGACCGTATGATGATTCACATCGGCGCAGGATTCAGCTATATTTCTGGTGCGTTTGATACATAAGGCCGGGTATTTCGGGTCAGAAGAAACGAAAAAGTTCTCATCTTCTTCTGACTGAAAATACCTTGGGGGAGCCCGAAGGGCGGGGGTGAAACCCCCTAAAACATGGTGTCGCCGTTAGGCGGCCTTTGGATCACGCGCGGTGATAGGGGGACCCGGCGAGGATTGCGGTGGCACGGTAAAGCTGTTCGGTGAGCATCACGCGCACCAGCATATGCGGCCAGACCATTGCGCCGAAGGATAGGCTGTGGTCGGCCTCTGTGCGCAAGCTCGGGTCGATGCCGTCTGCGCCACCTATGACAAAGGCCAGGTCGCTGCGGCCTGCATCGCGCCATTGGGCCAGGCGCTGGGCGAAAGCGGGGGAGGGCTCGACAGTGCCGCGTTCGTCTAAGGTACAAAGCAGCGCGCCTTTGGGCAGCGCCTTGCGCAAGAGCATCGCCTCGGTCGCCATGCCACCGCCCTTGCGGTCGTCCACCTCGTGCACCGCGAGGGGGCCAAGGCCCAGGGCCCGGCCCGTGCGGTTAAAGCGGGTTGTGTAATCCGCGACCAGGGCCGCCTCTGGACCGCCCTTCAGGCGGCCCACAGCGCAGATATGCACGCGCATCGGGGCTGGATCAGTTGGCTGCTGCAGCGCTGGGCTGCCACATCTTCTCCAACTGGTAGAACGCGCGCACTTCGGGGCGGAACACGTGGACGATCACATCGCCCGTGTCGATCAGCACCCAATCGCCGGTATCTTTCCCCTCGGTCCGCGCGGTGATGCCAAACGCATCCTTCAGCCGCTGCACCAGCTTTTCCGAAATCGCAGCCACCTGGCGCGATGACCGGCCCGAACAGATGATCATATGATCACCGATCTCGGTCTTGCCGCGCAGGTCAATCTGCACGACATCTTCGGCCTTGTCATCGGAGAGGGAAGAAAGAGCAGCCGCAAGGAGTGTCTCGCTCGTGGCTTGCGTTTTGGCCGCGGCCATCATGGCCTGGGCCCCATCAGCGGCGCGCACCGCATCAGCAGAAATTGACAGGACATCGTCCTCCTTTTCATCGCGCCGTCCACCTGCCCCGGCGCTGGGCTAACAGAATGTTAGCAACCCAAGGGTGACATTTCAATGAACAGGGGTCAGGAACATCGCGGCAGGTCAATCTCCGCTGGCGCATTCAGCACACGCGCCAGGGGCGCATCGCGCATCAGCGGCAGGAACGGGCCGTCCGCCGCCACGCGGATGCCCACCGATACGCGGGCGTCCGGGGGCAGGCTGTCAGCCGTCAGGCAGGGGGACAGGTCGACGCTTAGGCTGCCGGATGTGCCGTCCGGGTCCGCGGCTTTCCACGCGCGTATCTCGGCCTGCAGCTGGCGCAAGTCCGCCCGTGCGGGCGGGGCCACGTGCAGGATGTCCCCGGCGCGTATGATGGGGAAACGCCCCTTGCGCGTTGTACCGTCTGCGCGCGTGGCTTGCAGCATCAGACCGCCCGCCGCCGGGGGCAGGGACAGGGCGCCCGGCAGATCCACCTGCAGCGCGATCACATCCGGGTCGGCACGCAGCGGGTCCAGCGCGCCCAGCTCTGCCACCGTGCCGGGCACTAGCGTGGTACAGGCGCCCAAACAGATTGCAGCGGCCAGTATGATATCTTTCATAGAATTCCCTCTTTAGAATCAAAAATTATTGTTTTACAGTAAAAAAATATTCTGGAGAGAGGAAGTCATAAAATGGAACTGACACGCATTGCGCGCCGGGCACGGCTGTTGGCGGGTGCCACCCTGGCGCTGATGATCGCGATCCCCTGCGCCGCCCTAGGGGTGCTGGCCACCGGCGGTGCGGATGCAGCCGCGCTGCGCACCGCCTATGGCATCGCGCGGATGCCCGACGATCCGGGCGCTGGCCCCATCATGATCTGGCTGGGGGTCGAGGCGCTGCGCATGGGGTTGGTTCTGTGGGTGCTGTGGTGCGTGCGCGGCTGGTTGATGGCCTGCGCGCGCGGCCACGTCTTTGCCCGGCCCACCGCCCGCCAGATCCAGCGGATCGGCACGGGGCTTTTGACCCTGGCCCTGGCCCAGATCGTCGGCAATACCGCGATCATCGCGGCACTCACCTGGAACAATCCACCGGGCCAGCGGGTGCTGTCCATCACCTTCGGCAGCGCCGAGGTGTTCCTCATCCTGGCTGCGGGCCTTCTTAGCCTCTTTGGCTGGATCCAGGCCGAGGCCGCGCGGCTGTCTGCTGAAAACGAGGGCTTTGTATGAGTGTCGAGATCATCGTGCGCCTCGACGTCATGATGGCGCGGCGTAAAATTCGGGGGCGCGATCTGGCCGCGCAGATCGGGATCACCGAACAAAACCTCAGCCTGCTGAAATCCGGCAAGGTCAAAGGTGTGCGGTTCGAAACCCTGGCCCGGCTGTGTGCTGCGCTCGACTGTCAGCCGGGTGACTTGCTTGAGGCGGCGCCCGCCAGCCCTGGCTGATCGCCCAGCATCCGCACCTCGCGCTGGGGGAAGGGGATCGAGATGTCGTGCGCCTTGAACGTGTCCCACAGCGCCAGGAACACGTTGCCGCGGATGTTGGTCAGGCCCCCGGTCGGATCCGAAATCCAGAATCGCAGGATGTAATCGACCGAACTGTCGCCAAAGCCCACGATGTGGCAGACGGGCGCGCGGCTCGACAGCACCCGTTCGACGCCCTTGGCGGCCTCAATCGCCAGCTTGCGCACCTGGTGCGGGTCGCAGTCATAGGATGTGCCAAAGTGGATATCGAGACGCACAAACTCGTTGGAATGCGACCAGTTCACCACCTGGCTGGTGATCAAATCCTCGTTCGGGATCAGGTATTCGCGCCCGTCCCGTGTGACCACAGAGGCATAGCGCGCGCCCAGCGTTTGGATCCAGCCGAACGTGTCGCCCAGCGAAATCACGTCGCCCGGCTTGATCGACTTGTCCAGCAGGATGATCACACCCGACACCAGGTTCGACACCACCTTTTGCAAGCCAAAGCCCAGGCCCACACCGATGGCGCCCGACAGCACGGCCAGCCCCGTCAGGTCGATCCCCAGCGCCCGCACCCCCGCATAAAAGGCGATGGCGTAGAACACGATCTGCACGACCTTGACGATCAGCACCCGCATCGAGGGCGAGATATCCTCGTTCGACTGCACCCGGGCCGAGGTGGTGACCGTGACAAAGCGGGCCAGCGCCAACAGGCAGCCGATGATCACCACACCCTGCACCAGCAGCAGCAACGACAGGCGCATGTCGCCGATGTTGAAGGCGGCGGCGTCCAGCACTTGCGCGGCCTCTTCCAGCACGCCCAGCACATAGAGGGTGACGTAAATCCACGCGCCGTAGCGCACCATGCGGCGCAGCAGGATCGACCGGATCAGCCGGGTGGCAAAGACCACCAGCAGCCAGGCCGTGGCCAGCGTGGCCAACAGGCCCAGCACATAGGACCGCGACGGCCACGTGACCTCGCGCATCACCAGCACGACCAGCCAGATCAGCAGCACGAAAAAGATCGACCGCAGCCGCTGATGCACCACAACCAGCACACGCATCCGCCACTTGGGCCAACCCTCGCGCGTGCCCATCCAGGTGCGGATCGGCGGGCCCAGCCAGCGGCGCAGCAGATGGGCGGCAATGAAAATGGCCAGGGCCAGGGCCAGCTGATACGCCACCCACGGGCGCAGCAGCGACGTGGCAAACACCTCGATATCGGCCCAGACGGTCAGGGCCAGCGACAGCGCGATCTCGGCCAGGCTTTGGCCATCCGCGCTTTCCCCCGACACTGCCGCCTCTGCGGCCGAGCTTAGCGCATCTGCGATCTCGTTGCTGTGGCCGCTCATGCCTGCCCTTTCTGTTCGGGGCAGCATGCACTGCACGCGGCGGGGGTTCAATCGCACCCTCGCTTGATCGGCGGGTGGAATCCCGTTATCTGGCGTGCATGAGCCGCCTCTTTGACATGGATGACCGCGCGCGCCTGCGCGAACGCTTTTTCGGGGCGACGCACGCGGTGCTGGCACGGCTATGACCGGTGCGCGGCACCCGCGCACCCGACGCTCACCGATTTCAAAGTTTTTCCAAAGGGAGAGGACCAATGTCCCCCAAGACGCTCTACGATAAAATCTGGGATGCCCACGTGGCGCACGAAGCCGAGGATGGCACCTGCCTGCTTTATATCGACCGCCACCTGGTGCACGAGGTCACCAGCCCCCAGGCCTTTGAAGGGCTGCGCATGGCAGGCCGCCAGGTCCACGCGCCGGACAAAACCATCGCCGTGCCCGACCACAACGTGCCCACCACCGCAGGGCGCGAGGACCCGGCCAACATGACCGAAGACAGCGCGATCCAGGTCGCGGCGCTCGACAAGAACGCGCGCGACTTCGGCATCCACTACTACCCGGTGTCCGACGTGCGCCAGGGCATCGTCCACATCGTCGGCCCCGAACAGGGCTGGACCTTGCCGGGGATGACTGTCGTCTGCGGTGACAGCCACACGGCGACCCACGGTGCCTTCGGCGCGCTCGCCCACGGCATTGGGACATCCGAAGTCGAACACGTGCTCGCCACCCAGACGCTGATCCAGAAGAAGTCCAAGAATATGAAGGTCGAGATCACGGGCAAGCTGCGCCCCGGCGTCACGGCCAAGGACATCACCTTGTCCGTCATTGGCGAGACCGGCACCGCAGGCGGCACCGGCTATGTCATCGAATATTGCGGCGAAGCGATCCGCGATCTGTCGATGGAAGGGCGCATGACCGTCTGCAACATGGCGATCGAAGGTGGCGCACGCGCGGGCCTCATCGCACCGGACGACAAGACCTATCACTACGTCAAGGGCCGCCCCCACGCCCCCAAGGGCGCGCAGTTCGAAGCGGCGCTGGCGTGGTGGAAAACCCTCTACTCCGACGACGACGCCCACTGGGACAAGGTCATCACGATCAAGGGCGAAGACATCGCACCGGTCGTCACCTGGGGCACCTCGCCCGAGGATGTGCTGCCGATCACGGCGACCGTGCCCTCGGCGGACGACTTCGAAGGCGGCAAGGTCGGCGCAGCCCAACGCTCGCTCGACTATATGGGCCTGACGCCCGGCACGCCGCTGTCGGAGATCGAGATCGACACGGTCTTTATCGGCTCTTGCACCAATGGCCGGATCGAAGACCTGCGCGCCGCCGCCGAAATCCTCAAGGGCAAGAAAATCGCCGTCAAACGCGCCATGGTCGTCCCCGGCTCCGGTCTCGTCCGCGCCCAAGCCGAAGAAGAAGGGCTGGCCGACATCTTCAAAGAGGCGGGCTTTGAATGGCGCCTCGCGGGCTGTTCCATGTGCCTGGCGATGAACCCCGACCAACTGGCCGAGGGCGAACGCTGCGCCTCGACATCCAACCGCAACTTCGAAGGGCGTCAAGGCTATAAGGGTCGCACGCACCTTGTGTCGCCCGGCATGGCGGCGGCGGCGGCGATCACCGGCAAGCTGACGGATGTGCGCGAGTTGATGTAACGCGTAAGGTGCGCAGTGAATGCGCACCCTACTTCGGTCGCGTAGGGTGCGCATTCACTGCGCACCGCAACGCCGCCGCAAAAGGAGCACCAATATGATACCCCAATTCGGCCCCGAAACCGGCCTTCTCCTGATCGACATCCAAAAGGGCGTGAACACGTTCGAACATTGGGGCGGCCCCACAGGCCGTCGCAACAACCCAGATGCCGAGCCGAACATGCAAAAGCTGCTTGCGCAGTGGCGCAGCGCAGGCCACCCGGTGTTCTGGACCCGCCACAACAGCCGCGAGGATGCATCGCCGCTCAAATTCTCGTTGCCCACTGGCAACCAGATCGACGGGTTCGACCCCGCGGAGGGCGAAGTGGTAATCGAAAAGGATGTGAACAGCGCCTTTGTCGGCACGGATATGGAGCTGCGGATGCGCCAGCATGGCGTCAGCCGCCTGGTCGTCGCGGGCTTTTTCACCAACTTCTGTGTCGAAACATCGGTGCGCATGTCCGGCAACATGGGCTATGACACCTATCTGGTGCATGACGCCTGCGCCACCTGCAACCGTATCGGGCCGGACGGCACCGACTATGACCCGCAGCTGTTGCACGACGTGACCGTGTCAAACCTGCATGGCGAGTTCTGCACCGCCATCGACACCGACACAGCGCTGCGCATCGCGCAGGCGGACGCACCCGATCTGGACCGGGTGCAAGGGAACGAATGATGCGGTCAGGACGCCTTGCGCACTTCGCTGTCGGACTTCAGCACCTCGTCGCCGTCGTCCTGCTCGATCTTGTACGCGGGGTCGTCTTCGGACGCATCGCGCGTCACCTCGCTGCCCTTGATCTTCAGCGTCGTCTTCTGGGTATAGACCTTGACCACCGTCCCGGTGCCCGTGCCGTTGCCCCAGTCCCATTCCACCTGCGTGCCTTCGTCATACGCCATGACAGCCTCCTCTACCGGTTGCGTTGCCAGCAGAACCCGCGGCGCCCTGCAACGGTTCCGTTTGGTCGGTCAAGTGTCGGTACAGGTGCTGTACACATGCCATACACTTTCCCGACACAGCGCCAGCGCGGGCAAACCCCACGTACCCACAACATCTTGTAGGCGGAATTTAACCCGTCCTTAGGACACCGCCCCATCCCCTCCGCTCAGACCCGAAAAAGGGAGACCACAATGGACAAATTCGAAACACTCACAGGGATCGCAGCACCAATGCCGCTGGTCAATATCGACACCGATATGATCATCCCCAAGCAGTTCCTGAAAACGATCAAGCGCTCTGGCCTTGGCGCCAACCTGTTTGACGAGATGCGGTTTGACCGGCAGGGCAATGAAATCCCCGATTTCGTGCTGAACCAAGACGCCTATCGCAACGCTGAAATCCTGGTGGCGGGCGACAACTTTGGCTGCGGGTCGTCACGCGAACACGCCCCCTGGGCGATCAAGGATTTTGGCATTCGTTGCGTGATCTCGACCTCTTTCGCCGACATCTTCTACAACAACTGCTTCAAAAACGGCATCCTGCCCATCGCGCTGCCAGCAGCGGCCGTGGATGTGCTGATGAAGGACGCCGAAAAAGGCGCCAACGCCCGCATGACCGTGGACCTGGAAAACCAGACCGTGACGACGTCCGATGGCGACACCTTTGCCTTCGAGGTGGACGCGTTCAAAAAGCATTGCCTGCTCGAAGGGCTGGATGACATCGGCCTGACCATGGCCAAGGCCGACAGCATTGCGTCATTTGAGGCACAGGCCGCCCAAGCCCGGCCTTGGGTGTGACGCAAAATTAATCAATGCGCGGTTGAATTGCACAGACCGCTATGACCCCCGCAGGGCCTTTCCACAACATCTAGGGCCCTGCCTAAATCCCACCTCACAAATGATGCACAAAGGCACCACACCCTCCCTCAAAATGTCCCAGGTCTTACGACAGATTAACCCTAAGGCTTGAGCCATCGGGCCAATCAAGGCAACATTAGGGCAACAATGAGGCAGCCCACCTCACCCGGTGGGATCAAGTTGGAACAAGCACGCGGCAACGTATCGCGGCTGGCCAGTTTGAAGGGATCGAGACGTGATAGCACGACTATCTGGTGCCGCGATGCGCGGCCTTTTGGTGGCATTGATGATTGCCACCCCGGCACTGCTGGTGCCCGGCGTGACGATGGATTCGTCGCAAGCCACTGTTCTTGTTGCGCTTTTGGCGGCGGTTCTGACGTTCATCGAATACAATTCCTCTAGCCCCAGCATCGTCGAATTCCGCGACGCAGCCCCGTTCAACCGCCTGCGCTTCGTGGCCCTGTTCCTTACTGTCTTCATGCTTAGCGTGATCTTCAAGGGCAAGACGGACCCGACCCTGCTGACCGGCGCGCTGACATCCGTGGGGGCGATTTTGGGCAACAGCATCGACTTTCCATTCAGCCCCGTCCGGCTGGTGGTGCTGATGCTGCCAGCGGACGCGGATGGCGAGATTGTGCAATCCGTGCGCACCGCCGCGGGCCTGTCCTACCTTATCTCCTTGACCGCGATGACGGCCTTCCTCTTCCTCGTGCGCGTCATGGGCTGGCCCTCGCGCTCGGGCGCGTTCAACGTGTGGGTGAACCTGCCGCTTTTCGATCCCACGGCGGGCGGCGACGTGCTGCACCGGCTCACGCGCGACGCGCGGATCAACATCGCGCTTGGGTTTCTGCTGCCGTTTCTCATTCCCGCGGTGGTCAAGATGGCCGCCGATCTGTTAAACCCCATCACGCTCGAGAACCCGCAAACCTTGATCTGGACAATGAGCGCATGGGCCTTCCTTCCCGCCAGCATGATCATGCGCGGCATCGCGATGCAGCGGATCGCCGAGATGATCCGCGACCAGCGCAAGCGCGCCTATGCCAGCGCCGATGGCGATTTGCAGACGGTCTGATCCTTGCGCTGATCGCTCTGTTTTGCGGGGCAGCGCAGGCCGACACATTGCGGGTGGCCACGTATAACACCGAACTGCAGCGCGATGGCCCGGGCCTGTTCCTGCGCGATCTTGCGCGGGGCAAGGATGACCAGATTGCCGCCGTCCTCGCCGTGATCGCCTATGCGGATGCGGATGTGCTGGCGCTGCAAGGCATCGACTATGACCTGACCGGCGCGGCGCTGTCGCGCTTTGCCGCCGCTGCGGGCTATGCCCACTGGTTCGCGCTGCGCCCCAACACCGGCATGCCCACAGGTCTGGATATGGATGGTGACCGCCGCCTGGGCGGGCCCCGCGACGCGCAGGGCTATGGCCGGTTTTCGGGGCAGGGTGGTATGGCGATTTTGTCGCGGTTCCCGGTGGATCGCGGCGCTGTGCAGGATTTGTCGGCCTTGTTGTGGGTGGATGCGCCCGACCCCCTGCTGCCGCAGGTCAACGGCAAACCTTTCCCCAGCGCCGCGGCCCAAGCCGCCCAGCTTCTGTCCACAACGGGCCACTGGATCGTCCCGATCCTCGCGCCTGGGGGCCGCTTTGACCTGATGACCTTCCACGCCAGCCCCCCCGTTTTTGATGGCCCCGAGGACCGCAATGGCAAGCGGAACCACGACGAGATCCTGCTGTGGACCCACGTCCTGGCAGGCCGCATCGGCACCCCGCCGCCTGGCCCCTTTGTCATAGCAGGCGACGCCAATCTCGACCCCGTGGATGGCGCAGGCCTAAAGCCCGCGATCCAAACGCTGCTGACCCATCCGCAATTGCAGGACGTGTCCCCGCGGGGACACAGTGGCACCGACACCGCCGATTGGGATGATCCGGTGCCGGGCGACCTGCGCGCCGACTATGTCCTGCCGTCGACCCACTGGCAGGTTGTGGGCAGCGGTGTCCTCTGGCCCGGGCCGGATGATCCGCTGGCGGAAACCGTCCGCACGGCCAGCCGCCACCACCTTGTCTGGGTCGATCTGACCCGCTAGCCGCCGTTGCGATGTTGACGGTCGCCCCCATGCGGCGTAGTCGAAACCGACCAATTTCAAAGGAGTTTCGCCATGTCCACCCCCTCGCTTTTGATCCTGCCCGGTGACGGTATCGGCCCCGAGGTGATGGACGAGGTGATGCGCGTCATCGACTGGTATGGCGCCAAACGGGACATGCCCTTTGACGTCTCGACCGACCTGGTGGGCGGTGCGGCCTATGACGCGCATGGCGTGCCCCTGCACGACGACACGATGGCACGCGCCCAAGAGGTCGACGCCGTCCTGCTGGGCGCCGTGGGAGGGCCGAAATACGACGATCTGGATTTTTCGGTCAAACCCGAACGCGGCCTGCTGCGCCTGCGCAAAGAGATGGATTTGTTCTCTAACCTCCGCCCCGCGCAATGCTTTGACGCGCTGGCTGATTTTTCGTCGCTGAAAAAGGACATCGTCGCGGGCCTCGACATCATGATCGTGCGCGAGCTGACCTCGGGCGTGTATTTCGGCGAGCCGCGCGGCATCTTCAACGAAGGCAACGAACGCGTCGGCATCAACACCCAGCGCTATACCGAAAGCGAGATCGCCCGCGCCGCCCGCTCTGCCTTTGAACTTGCCATGCGCCGCAGCAAGAAGCTGTGCAGCATGGAAAAGGCCAACGTGATGGAAAGCGGGATCCTTTGGCGCGATGTCGTCAACGAGGTGGCCAAGGAGTACCCCGAGGTCGAGGTCAGCCACATGTACGCCGACAACGGCGCGATGCAGCTGGTCCGCGCGCCCAAGCAGTTCGATGTGATCGTGACCGACAACCTCTTTGGCGACATCCTGTCCGACTGTGCCGCGATGCTGACCGGCAGCCTGGGCATGCTGCCCTCGGCCAGCCTGGGCGCGCCGATGGACAACGGTCGGCCCAAGGCGATGTACGAACCCGTACACGGCTCGGCCCCCGACATCGCGGGCCAGGGCAAGGCAAACCCGATTGCCTGCATGCTCAGCTTTGCCATGGCGCTGCGCTATAGCTTTGATCAGGGTGACGAGGCCGCGCGCCTGGAGACGGCGATTGAACAGGTGCTGGCCGACGGTGCCCGCACCGCCGATCTGATGGGCCCCGAAGGCGGCACGCCGCTGTCGACCACGGAAATGGGCGACGCCATCCTGACCGCCCTGGACGCCAGCCTGTAACCATTCCCCGCGCTTTGCCCACTGCAAGCAGAATGGGCAAAGCGCAGGCAGGACCGGCCTGTTTACCGCGGATAAAGCCGCAGTTGGTAGGCAAGCCGCGTTTCTGTGGGGGCTGCGGTGGACATTCCGCCATGTGCCCCGCTATGCACGCCGTGCACCCAACACCAAGGTCAAATCCATGTCCCCCAATGCCAAGGGCGCCCTTCTCGCCCTGATCGCCTTTGGCCTCTTTGCCACCCATGACGTGTTTATCAAGACGTTGGGCGCCACCTATTCGCCGATCCAGATCGTGTTCTTTAGCGTTCTTCTCAGCTTTCCCTTGGCCACGATCATGCTGATGCGCGACGCCAAGCCGGGGACGCTGCTGCCGGTGCACCCCTGGTGGATGGCGGTGCGGACAATTGGCGCGGTGATCACGGGCGTGTCGGCCTTCTATGCCTTTTCCAGCCTGCCGCTGACGCAGACCTATGCCATTCTCTTTGCCACGCCGCTGCTGATCACGGTGCTGTCGATCCCCGTGCTGGGCGAAAAGGTGCGCCTGCCGCGCTGGATGGCGGTGATCGTGGGCCTTTTGGGCGTTCTGGTGGTGCTGCGCCCCGGTGCAACGGACCTGACCCTGGGCCACGCCGCTGCCGTGCTGGCCGCGTTCTCTGGCGCCTTTGCGTCCATCGTCGTGCGCAAAATCGGGGCCGAGGAACGGACGGTTGTCCTGCTGCTATATCCGATGGTGGCCAATTTCCTGGTGATGGGGATCGCGCTGGCCTTTGTCTATAAACCCATGCCGATTGAGCATCTGGGCATGCTGGCCATCATTTCGGTCATGGCCTGGGTCGCCGGGCGGTTCATCATCGCGGCCTATCAGACGGGCGAGGCGGCGATTGTGGCGCCTATGCAGTATTCGCAGATCCTGTGGGCCACGGGCTATGGTCTGATCTTTTTCGACGAAACGCCCGACCTGTTCACCGGTGTCGGCGCCGCCATCATCATCGCCTCGGGCCTCTTTATCGTGTTCCGCGAAAGCACGTCGGGCAATTCCGAAAATACGCCGGTTCTGCGCACGCGCACGCGCATCGGCACACCTGGCGCGTTCCGCGTCAGCGCCTTGATGACCAGCGGCCGCTTTCGTGACAAGCCTCTTGCCAAAGACCGCCTGCCAGAGTAATTCGCCCGCCACGGTCGGAGTGTAGCTCAGCCTGGTAGAGCACTGTCTTCGGGAGGCAGGGGCCGGAGGTTCGAATCCTCTCACTCCGACCAATTGCGCCGCTTTTCAGCCGCTGTTGCGCGCCCTCAGGTCCACAACAGCACCGCCGCAACCACCAGGCCCATGCCAACCACCGCCTGCAAGATCGCGCCGCCGGTCAACACCCAAATGGCCCGCGCATCGCTCGGCTCATCCGCCAGGGCGTCGCGCCGCACCAACCAGTAATAGCTATCATTGGGCAGGATCGCGATGAACGACCCCAGGCAGATGGCAAAGATCGCCGCCGCCGGTGCGACCCCGCTGGCGGCCACCACGGGTGCCGCGACCGGTGCGACGGCGGCAAAGGTGGCCATGCTGGACCCCTGGGCCAGCTTGAACGCAACGGTCAGCCCAAAAAGGCCCAATAGCGCGCCCAAGCCGCTGCCATGCGGGATCAGCGCGCCAAGCGGCACCAGCGTGGTGAGCACCGCGCCAAACGCACTGGCCGCCCCGATAACAAGCAGCAGCGAGGCCGTCCGCCGCACCGCGCTGTCAAAGCAGTCGCGCCGTTCGTGCCGTGCCGTCTGGACCAGGGCCAGGACCGCCGCGGCCAGCAGCGCGCCCTTGGGCAGGAACAAAAAGTCGAGGATGGGCACACCCGTTTTGCCGATGATCCCGCCCAAGGCCAGCAGCCCGGCCAACAAAAGGAAGGGCGCAAAGGTCACCAGCAGACCGCCACCCGACGCGTGCGGCATCGGATCGGCGTCGGTACCGCTGTGCGCGCCGCGACGCAAAACCACCTGCGCCCAGGCAACCCCCACCGCCCACACCGGAAGGGCCAAGGCCACACCGTAGAGCGCAAGTGTTGCCGCAGAGGTCTCTCCGGCCGCGGCCCCCAGACCGGTGGCGACAATCAACGGACCTGCGGGGTAGACCAGCTTGAACCCCGTATAGGCGCCAAAGGCGACATCGAGCTTGCGCCGGCCTGCGGCGGGCGCGAGGGCGGCATAGGCGGTGTCGGGGCAGATCATGCCCGCCCCCGCCACGGGCGCGCCAAACAGCGTCGCACGTTCTGCACCCGCCGATGCCATCCCGCTGCGCGCCAGTGCGGCGGCCAGGATGAAGGACGGCAAGAGGATCAGCGCAAATTCGCCCAAGGCGGTGCCAAAGCCTGTGTTGAAGGTGCTGACAAAGGTGTCAGCCTGCATCCCCCCGGCAAAACCAAGGGCGATGGTGACCAGCACCATCCAGATCACCAGCGGCATGTCCGGCAACGCAAGCCCCGGCTTGGACGGGATCACCTGTGTCTGGGGTGCACTTGTGTCGGCCATGGACTCGCTCCTCGATCTCTATACGGTGACCTCATGCTAGTGCGGCACGGGAATAAGCTTAAATGACAAATGAAGGGTCTCAGCATGCGTGACACTCATGCCAAGCCACCGATGCGGTCGCTTGAGGTTTTTGCCGCCGCCGCGCGGTTGGAGGGGTTTACCGCCGCGGGGCACGCGCTGGGGATCACCCAAAGCGCTGTGTCACGGCAGGTGTCCGACCTAGAGGCGCAGCTGGGCGTGGCGCTGTTTCGCCGCCGGGGTGCCCATGTGACGGCCACTCCGGCGGGGCGGCGGCTCGCGCAGCAATTGACTGCGGCGTTCGGTGATATTCGCAAGGCCGTGGCAGACGCGGCGGCGTCAGACCGGGTTGTGACGCTGTCGATGCTGCCCTCGGTCGCGGCCAAGTGGTTGGCGCCGCGTCTGGGGCGCTTTGTGAGCGTGCATCCCGAGATTGACCTGCGCGTGACCGCCTCGCGCCACCTGGTCAGCTTTGCCGACGAAGGGGTGGATGCAGCAATCCGCTACGGGCAGGGGGCCTGGCCCGGGCTGGTCGCGGACAAGCTGGCGGACGAGACGATTACCCCGGTCTGCACACCCGCCTATGCGCACGCCCTTGGCCTGGCCGACCCCGCTGACCTGGCGCGCGCGGTTCTGCTGCACGGTGACATCCCCGAAGACTGGGCCGCGTGGTTCAAGGCGGCGGGCGCATCGCTGGACCTGCCAGCGGGGCCACGTTTGGGCGATGACACGGCGATATTGCAGGCGGTGTTGGACGATAATGGCGTCGCGCTTGGCCGGTCGCGCCTGGTGGCCGAGGATGTGGCCGCAGGCAGGTTGATCCAACCCTTTAGCACGCACCTGACCGCCAGCTATGCCTATTGGTTCGTGCGGCCCGAAGGCCACGCCGACAGTGCGGCGTTGGCGGCGGTCGAGGCGTGGGTCAAGGCCGAGTTTCGCGGCGCCACTGGGCAGACCGCGCCCTAGCCAAAAAGGAAATCGTTGGCGGTCAGGTCGGCCACGTTGATGTCGGTCAAGATCACCTGGCCGTTGGGTGTGAGCACGACCCCGTCCGTGCCGTTTTGCCAAAAGTTGAGGTCGCCGAACGACAGGTTGGGAATGCCAAAGCTGAGGACGTCAATGCCCAGTTCAAAGTCTTTGACGTGGTCGGCGCCGATGGCGCCGGCAAAGCGGAAGGTGTCCGCGCCTGCGCCACCCCACAAGACATCGTCGCCTTCACCGCCTGCCAGACTGTCGTCGCCGTCTCCACCAAAGAAGGTGTCATTGCCATCGAACCCGCCAAACGTGTCGTTGCCGGTGCCACCCATACCTAGATCATTGCCAGTATTGCCCCAGATCTGATCGTTTCCCGCCCCGCCATAAAGCGTGTCATCGCCGGAAAAGCCGCCCACGGTGTCGTCGCCTGCATCGCCATATTGCAGATCGCCCCCATGCCCGCCCCAGACCAAATCATTGTCGTCACCGCCATAAAGCGTGTCGCTGTCATCGCCGCCGCCCAGCGTGTCGTTGCCTGCCCCGCCCCAGCCGCGGTCAGTGCCGGTGTTACCCCAGATTACGTCATTGCCTGCGCCGCCGTAAAACCAATCGTCGCCGGTAAAACCACCCAACGTGTCATTGCCTGCGCCACCGACAAGCGTGTCGTTGCCTTGGTCCCCCCAAGCACCGTCATGGCCATTGCCGCCCACCAAGCTGTCATCGCCGAGGCCGCCGACGAGATTGTCCGCGCCATCGCCACCGTCGAGTGTGTCATTGCCGTCGCTTCCCTTAAGCTCGTCATTGCCGACCTCGCCCTTGATGCTGTCATTGCCGGTGCCGCCGTTCAGCAGGTCGGCGCCGTCGCCGCCGCTGATCGTGTCATCGCCATCGCCGCCCCAAACGCTGTCGTTTTCGCTGCCTGCTTTGACACTGTCGTTGCCTGTGCCGCCCGCGATGACATCCGCACCGCCCCCGCCGATCAGGGTGTCGTTGCCATCGTCCCCCGACAGGGTGTCGTTGCCTGCGTCGCCCGCCAGGCGGTCGTTGCCTGCGTTGCCGTTCAGCAGGTCATCGCCCTGACCGCCGCTGAGCGTGTCATTGCCGTCGCCGCCGTTCACGTCGTCGTTGCCGGTGCCGCCGCCCAAAGTGTCGTTGCCGCCGCCGCCCAGGATGCTGTCATCGCCGCTGCCACCCGACAGGTTGTCCCCGCCTGTGCCGCCTTGCAGGGTGTCGTCGCCATTTGTGCCCGTGGTGGTGCCGCCGCCGCCTCCGCCCGTATCCCCACCGCCGCCGCCGGTGTCGCCGCCGCCGCCGGTATCGCCACCACCGCCGCCCGTGTCGCCACCCCCATCGCTGCCACTGCCATCGTCATCGAAATAGAGCTGGATGTGATCCGCCCAGTCGAATCCTGCGCCAAAGATATCTTGGACCGACAGCGATTGGCCGTTCTGAGAAAAGACGTAGATGGTCAATGTGCCATAGGTCAGCACCGCCCCTGTCGAGGTCTTGGCAAAGGTCAGTTGGCTGGCGTCGTAGAGAAAGGGCAGGGCGGACAGGTCCAGCTGGTCCACACCTTTCTGAAAATCCATCACGCGGACGGTCTGGTCGTGATAGGACAGCACAAACGTGTCTGCCCCAGCGCCCCCATACAGACGCGCATCGCCTGCACCGGCAACCAGGATATCGTTGCCGTTCCCGCCCTGCAGCGTGTCATTGCCTGTGGCGCTGGCGACCAGCATGTCGTCATCAGACGTCCCGGTCAGGGTTTGGCCGTTGCCTGTCAGCACGTCGCCCAAGCCCGCCAGCGGGATAGAGAATTGCGTGATCCCGCCCGCGGTGCCAGAGGTGACGAAGATCTGGATCTCGTTGCCCACGACCACGGCTTCGATCGCTTCGATATTCTGCAGGCCCGACCCTGTGTCGTGGATCAGTGTCTCAAGGTGGACCAGCTTGCCAGAGGGCAAGAGGGTGAACAGGCTCATCCCGTCGTCGCTGCCGCCTGCAACCACAAAGGCCCAGTCGCCCGCCGTGACCACCGCGATGTCTTGGACGTCGTCAAAGCGGGTGTTCAGGTTGTCGAGCAGGTGGTCGGTGGGCACCAATTGGCCCGAGGCGTTCAGCTTCATCACCGACAGCGTACCGCTGCCCGCGGCACCCACGATCACCCAAGTGGCACCGTGCGCCTGGATCACGTCAAGCGAGGTGGGCGTCGAGATACCCAGCCCCTCTGTCGCGCCCATGATGTCGATCTGGGTCAACCCGCCGGTATTGCCGTTGATCTTATATGCCATCACGCCGTCGGTCGTGCTGTCCGTGGCCAGCAGGAACTGCGTTTGCCCCACCTGCGTCACCACCAGTTCGGCCGGGCCGGACAGGGTCTGGCCTGCCCCCTGCAAGGTGTAATTGCCATTGGCCTGGCTGGTATAGATGCCAATCGCCCCGGTGCCTGCGTCGGCCACATAGACCACGCTTTGACCATTGATCGACGTCTCGGCCACGGCGGTGATATCCTGGGTATTGCCGGGCAGGGGCAGAAAGCTGTTGATCCCGCCCAAGCTGCCGTTGTCGTTGACGGAATAGGCCAGCAGGTCCGACTGACCGTCGCCGCCAAAGACGGCCTGCATCTGGCCGTCAATCTCGACCAGGTCGGCAAAGCCACCGGCCACCCCGCCCTGCCACGCGCTGAAATAGGCGGTATCGGTCAGTTGGGCGAGCGCGCCGGTGTCCGACAGCTTGTACGCCACCATGCCGCCATTGGCGCCCGTGCTGCCATAGAGGTATGTGCCCCCGTTCAGCGTCACGATCTCTAGATCGCGCAGATCCGTGTCCAACAGCGCGTCACCTGCGGACAGATGCCCATCCCGAGTGAAAAACATTTCAAAACCCACCTCGTTACCCAAGGCGGGATATGGCGGTGCACTGGCGCGCCGAACGGTGCGGGATTCAGGCAGAACTGCGCCGTTTCCCAAGGGTTTTCTTCAAATGCGGTGCGTTAGAGGAGGGGTGCAGCGCCCACGGCTGCGCCGCCAAAGGCAGCGCCTATGCGGTGCCGTAGGTCGCGATCAGATCGCGGCCCTTTTGCATCGCCTCGGCAATGCTGACATCCATATCGAGATAGCGATAGGTGCCCAGCCGGCCCAAGAAGGTGACGTTCTCTTGGGCGGCGGCCAAGGCCTCGTATTCGGTCAAGAGCGCCTTCTCGCGCACCAGACGGATGGGATAATAGGGCGTGTCGTCGGGCCCGCAGGCGCGGGGCGTTTCACGGTAGAGCACGGTTTGGTCATGCGCTTCCCAGGGGGCGAAATGCTTGTGTTCGGTGATGCGGGTCCAGGGCACGTCGGCGTCGGCATAGTTCATCACGGCGCAGCCTTGCCAGTCGCCATGCGCGGTAAACCGTTCGAAATCCAGCGTGCGATAGCCCAGATGCCCCAGCCGGTTGTCGAAATACCCGTCCAGCGGCCCGGTCCAGACCAGGTGATCGCCCTGCTGCGCCTCATGCGCCGACAGTACCGTGGACAGGTGCACGTCGATCCGGGGGTGATCCAGGATGTTTTCCACCAGCGCGGTATATCCCTCTGCGGGCATACCTTGATAGGGATGGGCAAAGTAGTTGTCGTTGTAGTCAAACCGCAGCGGCAACCGTTTCAGGATCGACGCGGGCAGCTCTGCCGGGGACAGCCCCCACTGTTTCTCGGTGTAGCCCTTAAAGAACGCGTCATAGAGCCGTGGCCCCACAAACCGCAGCGCCTGATCCTCAAAGCTTTTGGGATCCGCGATGCTGCGATCCGCCTCGTGCGTTTCGATATAGGCGCGCGCCTCTTCGGGGCGGAACGTGCGGTCAAAGAACTGGTTGATGGTGTGCAGGCTGATGGGCAGGGAAAACACGGCCCCTTGCGACGTGGTCTTTACCTGATGCCGATAGGTGTGAAACTTGGCAAATCGGTTGACATAGGCCCACACCGCTTCGTGCGCGGTGTGAAAGATATGGGGCCCGTAGTGGTGGACCAGCACGCCCGTTTCGGAACACCGTTCGGTGTGGCAATTGCCTGCAACATGCGGGCGGCCGTCCAAAACGGTGACAAGGTGCCCCGCCTCGGCGAGGGCCCGCGCTGTTACCGCACCAGAGAAGCCCGCGCCAACAATCGTAAATTTCATTGGTCTGGTCTGCTCCGATCACCCGGGCTTAGTGTAAGGCTGCGCGATGTCCGAAACAACCAAGCTTGCATTTTGGTGTCCATACCCGCTGAACGCGCGCGATGCCAGTGGTGAACCACACTGTGACAAGGTTGCGCATGTGCCTGCCGGGGCCAGGTCAGGTGCCGCAGCGTCCGCGCGGCGGACCGGGGCAAAGAAAAGGCCCCACACAGAACGGCGGGGCCTTAAAACGTTTGTCGGAACAGATCCTAGAAGATGTCGAAGTGGGTGTGTAGGCCGGTCAGGCTTGTCACCCCTTCCAGAATGATCCGTTCGCCCCCATCAAAGTTCAGCTCGACAAAGCCCGACGCTCCGATCGACGCAAAGTTGGTGGCGACCTGCCATTTGTTCAGATTTCCATAGGCTGACCACAGCGCATCGTCCAACTCGAGCGTGTCGCCTTGTGCAGTGCTAAAGTCCTTGATGCGATCTGTGTTCGTGCCAACGGTAAAGACAAAGATGTCGGCACCCCCACCGCCAGTCATCTCATCAAAGCCTGCACCGCCGTAAATGCGATCAACCTGGTTACCACCGAAGAATTTGTCACTGCCATTGCCGCCGTACATGACGTTCCAGCCGTTACCGCCCCACAACACGTCGTTTCCGTTTTCGCCATGCATGGTGTCTGCGCCGTTGCCACCAAACATGGTATCGTTGCCGTCACCACCAAAGAGTACGTCTTGGCCTGTGGCTACGTAGGCGCCTGGGATGCTGGTATCTGTATCACCCCAGATCACGTCGTTGCCGGCGCCGCCAATAACTGTGTCACCCCAGTTGCCGCCGATCAGGTAATCGTCGCCGATGCCCCCATCGATCGAGTCCCGATTGGCAAAGCCGTTCAGGCTGTCATTGCCTGCACCGCCAAGAATGGTGTCGTCGCCAAATCCACCCCCAAGGCTGTCCTGGCCGTTGCCGCCGTTCATCAGGTCGTTCTGACCACCACCCCCCATGGAGTCGTTGCCTTCTCCGCCGATCAACGTATCCTGACCTGCGCCGCCGTAAATCTCATCGTTGCCGATGCCGCCAGAGATGCTGTCATTGCCATCGCCGCCGCCCAACAAGTCGTTACCGTTACCGCCAAAGATGGTGTCCCAGCCGCCGAGGGCGAAAACGGTGTCGTTGCCCGCGCCTGCGTTGATGTTGTTGCCAACGTTGTTGCCGGTCACGTCATCGTTGCCCGACCCCAGGATCGCGTTTTCGATCACGGTGCCGATGGCAATGCCAAGGTTGCCGATGCCGCCCGACACGTTCGAGAAGTTGCCGCCGCGCATGTCCAGCTTGGTGCCGCCATTGTCGAAGGACAGGTTCAGCGTATCGACCCCGCCATAGTCGTAGATGGTAAAGGCCACGTCGTTGTTGCCCGACACCGTCGCACTTGGCGTTCCGCTGACCAGCGCGGCCATCAGATCATCGAGATATGTGCCAAAGTTGCTGCCCTGACCCCAGGTGGTGTTACCCTGCGTGGTGGTCGACGCGCCATAGAGGTTCTGGATCGCCACGATATCGGCCATCATCGCGGTCATGACAAAGGCGTAAGAGGCGTTGGTGGTCGAGTTCTCGGTCTGCGAGAAGTACGACATGATCGACAACTGCCAACTGTCGTTAGAGAACGTCTCGTCCGTGCCATAGGTTGCCGAACCGTTATAGGCGCCCTGGTGCCCGAGGCCCAAGGCGTGCCCGATCTCGTGCACATAGGTCTGGAACGAATAGCTGTCGATGGTGGTGCCATAGCTGTTCAGCCACCCGGTGCCCACGTTCACAATCGCGTCGGTGGTATAGCCGCCCACGACGCTGTTGGGACCCGCAAAGGCACCCGACTGGTTGTCGTCAAACGTGATCTGCGCGTTGCCGTTCACCTGCACGAACTGGATGTTCGCCACCGCTTCCCACGCTTCCATCGCCCACAGCGCCAGCTGCTGGCCTGCAGCGGTCAGGCCGGTGATGTCCACCGTGATGACATTGCTGTTCGATGTGTCGAACTTGAAGCCGGAGAAGTTGACGCTTTGCCAGTAGCCGTCGGTCAGGAAGTCGGCAAGCTCGTTCACTGTGGCAGGCGCTGGCGGCTGGACCGCCGCGACGTCGAGCTGGTAGGTACCCGAGGCCGTGGTGTAGTAAGAGCCAGCCGCGATGAAGAACGTGCCGGTCGAGGTCGGCGTATAGGTGATCTGCGCGTCAAAGCTGGGTCCGTCGAGGTCGTCATACTCGATCAGATTGCCACTGGCGTCGTACAGCCACAGGTCGGTGTCCAGCAGGGTGCCGGTATTGCTGTAAGACCCGCCAAGCGAGATGGTGTAGGTCGTGCCCGCCTCGAGCGTGATGGCAACCCAGTCGGTGTCGCCAGCATCGAGGAAACCGGAAAACGTGTCACCAACGCCGATGGTGTAGGTCGTTGATGTGTTGTTAGCCGCGTCTGTCGTTTCAACAATCGTGTTGCTATCCATGACCGAGGTCAGGGTGGAACAGGTGTCAACGGGTTGGACGGGCGCGCAGAGAATACACATGGGTCAATTACCTTTTCGATAAGGTCCTGTCAGGTCGATCGAGATCAATCTCGTCACTCAAATCTTTCGGCTCTTAGGTCTGATTTACTTAGAATCAATATACCCGGCAAGATGTTACATGCGCAGACAGGAAATCCATACCTTTGCGTGGCGTGTCATTACAAATGCGTGATCGACCGGTGCAAATCCGCTTGTCGGTGGTTTTTGGGGGCATCTGATCCGCAGGTTGGCCTGGCTAAACCCCATTGAACAAACGGAAACGTCTGGTGGCTGCGGGACAGGTCAATTCGCGGCTTGGGTTGTTTTCGGCGCCCCAGTGATTTGCGGTCTGATCCTTGGGTCAAGGCAATGGGTCTGTCAGGGCCGTATGGCAGGTTCTGTGCTCTCATCCGGGCTTGCGCAGCGGATTCCTGCCGATTCTCATTCCCATCCAACGCCCGTTTCGGGCAAGTCTTTGGATTGACGTTGTTCCGCGCCCGACCGTCTAACCCTGCCCCTCGCTCAACAGATTAAGCAAATACGTGCCGTAGGCGTTCTTGCCAAAGTCGCGCGCGCGTTCTTCGAGCGTGGCGTCGTCGATCCAGCCCTGCGCCCAGGCGATTTCGTCGGGGCTGCCCACCTGCTGGCCTTGCCGTTCGCTGAGCGTGCGCACAAAGTTGCCGGCGTCCAACAGGCTGCCATGCGTTCCGGTGTCGAGCCAGGCATATCCCCGGCCCATCAGCTCGTAGGACAGTGCATCATCCTGCAAATAGCTTTCTAGCAGAGAGACGATTTCCAGCTCGCCCCGCGCTGACGGCACCACTGCTTTGGCCCGTTCAGATGCCGTGCCGTCCATGAAATACAAACCCGTCACCGCATAGGGCGACGGCGCTTTGACCGGCTTTTCGATGATGCCGGTCAGGGTGTCCGCGCCCCCAAATTGCATCACGCCGTACCGTTCCGGGTCCGCCACACGGTAGCCAAAGATCGTGCTGCCCGCGCTGACCGCATCCGCGGCGGCCAGACGGTTCGGCAGGCCGTGGCCAAAAAAGATGTTGTCGCCCAAGACCATCGCGCTGGGCGCACCGTCCAGGAACGCCTCGGCCAGGGTATAGGCTTGGGCCAGACCCTCGGGCCGGGGTTGCGTGATATAGGTAAAGGACAGGCCCCACTGGGCGCCATCGCCCAGCGACCGGACAAACTGCGCCTGGTCTTCGGGTGTGGTGATGATCGCGATGTTGCGGATACCGGCCAGCATCAGCACCGACAGCGGATAGTAGATCATCGGCTTGTCATAGATCGGGACCAGCTGTTTCGACAGTCCGATGGTGATCGGATACAGCCGCGTGCCCGACCCGCCAGCCAAAATGATGCCTTTGCGCTGGGTCATGTCAGTTCCTTTACGATATCGGTCACAGCGGCGGACCAGTCGGCGGCGGGCAGGTCGAAATCGGCGCGCAGGCTGCTGCAATCCAGTCGAGAGTTCAGCGGTCTGCGCGCGGGGGTGGGCCAGTCGGCGGTTGGGATGCCCGTCACCGCAACATTGCGATCCGCGGCGGCAAAGATAGCCGTCGCAAACCCGTGCCAACTGGTGAACGGCGCGCCCGCACAGTGCCAGGTGCCCGACGGGTGACCGTCGCGCAGCGCGGCACCAACGGTTAGCGCCGCCTGGGCAAGCGCATGCGCCGGGGTCGGGCCACCGATTTGATCCTTTACCACCGACAGGTGATCCCGCGTTTCTGAAACGCGCAGCATGGTCTTGAGAAAATTGGAGCCTTGCGCCGAAAACACCCAAGAGGTGCGCAGGATCGCATGCGGCCCGCCGACGCTGCGCACGGCCATCTCGCCCGCGAGCTTGGTATGGCCATAGACGTTCAGCGGCCCCGTGGCATCCGCCGGTTGCCACGCTGTGTCGCCCGATCCATCAAACACGTAGTCGGTCGAGATATGGACAAAGGGAATGCCAAGATCGGCGCAGGCCGCCGCCATCGCAGCAGGCGCATCTGCGTTGATCACATGTGCCTGGCCCGCCTGGCTTTCTGCCCCATCCACCGCCGTAAAGGCCGCCGCGTTGATCACCAGGCTGGGCCGCCGCGCCTGAATTTGTGCCGCGCAGGCCGGCGGGTCGGACAGGTCCGCGCTGTCGCGGCCAAGGGCGGTGATATCCCCCGCCGCATCGCCCTGCTGCAGGGCCGTGGCCAGTTGCCCGGTTTTGCCAAACACCAGAACGCTCATGACGCGGCCCCGGTGCCAAGGCGCTGCCCGACGCCTGTGCGGGATTGCAGCGCGCGCCACCAGCCTTCGTTGTCGAGGTACCATTGCGCTGTCAGGCGCAGCCCCTCGTCCAGGGTCACGCTTGGCGTCCACCCCAGTTCGGTGCGGATGCGTGTCGCATCAATCGCATAGCGCGCATCATGCCCAGGCCGGTCCGGGACAAAGGTGATCTGATCTGCATAGGCTGCACCGTCTGCGCGCGGGCGCAGCCCGTCCAGGATGGCGCACAGCGCTCTGACCAGGTCCAAATTCGTCCGCTCGTTCCCGCCGCCGATGTTATAGCTGCGGCCTGGCATCCCCTGTTGCAGCACCAGCAGAAGTGCGGCGGCGTGATCCTCGACATACAGCCAGTCGCGGATGTTCGACCCATCCCCGTAGATCGGCAGCGCCTTGCCCGCCAGGGCGTTGAGGATGGTGACCGGGATCAGCTTTTCCGGGAAGTGGTAGGGGCCGTAATTGTTGGAACAGTTGCTCAGCACCACGGGCAGGCCATAGGTCTCGAACCATGCGCGGACCAAATGGTCGCTGGCCGCTTTGGACGCCGAATAGGGCGACCGGGGGTCATAGCGCGTGTCTTCTTCGAACAGGCCGGTGGGGCCCAGGCTGCCAAACACCTCGTCGGTCGAGATATGGTGAAAGCGAAAACCTTCTGGCTTGCCCATCCGGTGCCAATACGCCCGCGCAGCCTCAAGCAGGGTGTAGGTGCCCGTTACATTGGTGTCGATGAACGTGCCGGGGCTGTCGATGGACCTGTCCACATGGCTTTCCGCCGCCAGGTGCATGATCGCATCGGGGCTGTGCGTGGCCAGAACCCGATCCAGGGTCGCGCGGTCGCGGATATCCGCCTGTTCAAAGGCGTAGTCTGGGTGATCGGCAACCGATGCGACGTTGTCCAGACACGCGGCATAGGTCAACGCATCAAGGTTGATGACCCGGTGCCCCGCCGCAACCGCCTGCCGCACGACGGCAGAGCCGATAAATCCCGCCCCGCCCGTGACCAGGATTTTCATATCGTGCTGTCCCAGACAAAGGGGCTGTCAAAATCGTCTAGGGCTGGGGCGGCCCTGTCCTTGTCCGACAGGACGGGTGGGCCCGGGTGTGGCCAGTCGATGCCGCAACTGTCCCAATGTACCGCGCCATCCGCTTGGGGGTCGTAGAAGTCCGAGCATTTATAGACGATTTCGGTGTCGTCGGTCAGTGTCACAAACCCGTGCAGAAAGCCCGCCGGGATCAATAGCTGGTGCCCGTTGTCAAAGCTCAGCTCGACCCCCGTCCAGCGCCCATAGGTCGGGCTGCCGCGCCGGATATCGACAGCCACGTCCCACAGCGCGCCCCGACCACAGCGCACCAGTTTGGCCTGGGTGTGCGGCGGCGCCTGAAAGTGCAACCCCCGGATCGTGCCCGCCTGCGCCGACAGCGAGTGGTTGTCCTGAACAAAGGGGATGTCCAACCCGGCATTGGCCATGCGCCTGGCATTCCAGCTTTCGCTGAAAAAGCCGCGGGTGTCGCCAAAACGCGCAGGCGTCAGCCGAAGAACGCCGGGAAGGTCTGTCTGTTCGATCTGCATGCCTGCCGCGCGATGGTTTTGGTCGTTGTCCAAAAGGTTTAGGCCATTGGCCAAAGGCCACGCAACCCGCCACGTGCGGCATGGTTTGACAGCGCGCGCGATTTGTGGGCAATGCGGCAAGAAGCCAAGGGAGGGTTGGGGTGAAACCAGAGCGTGTGGATAAGACGGCAGGGGCAGGGCGCTTGGTAGCCGTGGTCGTGACCCACAACCGTCTGGCCCAGCTGCAACAGACCGTGCCCGCGCTGTTGTCCCACCCGGCATCCCAGCTGGAGGCCGTGATCGTCGTCGACAACGCAAGCAGCGATGGCACCCAAGACTGGCTGGAGGGTCAAGACGATCCGCGCCTGCACGTCATGCGGTCAGAGGTGAATGGCGGCGGCGCGCAAGGCTTTGCGCTGGGGATGGAGCGTGCGGTCACCCGCTTTGCCCCCGATTGGCTGGTTCTGATGGATGATGACGCGCGCCCCGAACCCGGCGCGCTCGCGGATTTTCATGCGATGGACCTGTCGCATTGGGACGCCGTGGCGGCCGCGGTCTATTTCCCGAATGGCGAGATTTGCGAGATGAACCGCCCCTCTCGCAACCCGTTCTGGCATGCGCCCGAATTTTTTCGCACGCTGTTTGGTGGCGGTCGCAGTGGGTTCCATTTGCGCCCGCAAGATTACGAGGCCTCGGCGCCGCGCGCCATCGAGGTGACGTCATTCGTGGGGTTTTTCATCTCTGCCGACGCAGTTGCGCGCGCAGGCTATCCCGACCCCGGTTTGTTTCTATACGGTGATGACGGGCTCTATACCCTGGAAATGACGCGCGCGGGTGGACGCATCGGCTTTGCCCCGACGGTGCGTTTTGTCCACGACCTCAGCACCTTTACAGGGCAGCGCGGCCGGTTCCGGCCGCTTTGGAAGCTGTATTATTACCACCGCAATTTGCTGATGCTGTACCGATTGGCGGCGGGCTGGCTGTTCTGGCCATCCTTGCTGATCGTGTTGCCCAAGTGGGCCCTTAAGGCCCGCGACCATCGCGGCGAAAGCGGCGTGTTCTGGGCGCTGATGCTGCGGGCCGTCCGCGACGGCCTGCTGCGCCGCACCGATGTGCCGCACGACAGCGTCCTCGGCTGGGCGGGTGACGCAAAGCGCTAGGGGTTGTTCAGGATATCGCGGTGGTATTTGCCCATGAGGACGACGCCAAAGAATAGCGGGATCAAACCCGTCGCAACCACATAAGGGACGTCAATATAGTTCGGTGTGTAGGTTGGATAAAAGCCTTCGCGCATCAAGCCTACAACGTGAATGAGCGGGTTGTACCACAGCAAAGACCCTGCCAGTTGTGGGAGGTCCTCGTAAATGTAAAAAACACCCGACATCAGAAACAACGGACGGGATACGATGCCCCAGAATTGGGCCCAAACAGGAAAAAGGCCCATCAACGCAGCATTCATCATGCCAAAGCCAAAACCCAGCAGCAGGGCCAGACTCACCGAGACGAGAATTGGGACGAGGTCAAGCACCAGGCGTGATTCTGTGACGATCACGATTATTGTCAGCAATAAAATCATAACCAAGATGCCTGTCAGGGCGTTCAAAATGAAACGCGCAATAGCAGCATCTGCCCATGTAACCGCAGGATAATGCAGCAAAGGCCGGGAAAACGAGATACAGCCTCCGACCATCTGAGTGATAATCTGGTACAGATTGAACGGCAGATACCCCGTTGCATAAAATAGGATGAAACTCGTTCCCAATGACGGGGCGTGCAGCAGCAATGAAAACCCGATCGACAAGATGACAATCGCCGCCATCGGCTCGATCACGGCCCAGATGTACCCGCCGGGTGATCGCCCATAGCGGGTCGCCATTTCCCGCAGTATCAGCGCCAATACCGAGCGCATGGTCGCAAACCGGCGGTTGACGCCCTCGCGCGGCTGAAGGACGGTAGGGCTTGGGCTAGGCATCGCGGCACTCCTGTGCTGGTGTTCGCGCGTTCCATTATGTAAGAGGAACGTGGGAAAGACAGCCCCCAGGCGTAGGAAATCATTGATGAACGACGGATCGCCGCCGGAAACTGAGGCTAAGGCCCCTCAGCCCAGCCAAGCGCCAGACGCGACCGCGCCCGGCCCGAAAAAGCCCGCTGCAGCCAAGCCGGGCGGGGAAACTGCAAAGCCGAAAGCGCCGGATGGGGCGCATCAGAAGGGCGCCGCACCCAAGCAGGACACGCCAAAACAACCCGCCAAACCTGACGCGCCAAAGCAACAGGCGCCGGCCCAAGCGGGCGGTGCAGGTACACCTGCGCCCGCGGCAAAAGGACAGCCCGCGCCGGACAAACAGGCCCCGGCACAAGGCGACGCGGCAAAAGCGCCGCCGCCTCAACCTGCGGCCAAAAATCAGGCCAGCCCACCACAACCGGCGGCGCAACCGCAGCCCAAGGCGCAGCAACCAAACCCACCGCAAACAGCAGCCAAACAACAGCCTGCACAGCCGCAACCGGCGGCCAAGCAGCAGCACAATCCGCCCCAACCAGCGGCGACACCCCAGCCTACACCGCCCCAGCCAGCGGCGAAACAACAGCCCAATCCGCCCCAACCCAAACCGCAGCCCGCTGCGCAGCAACCCGCGGCCGCAAAACCTGCGCCCGCGGCATATGTGCCGCCGCCGCAGCGCCACGTGGCCCCGCCTGCGCGGATGCGCACGCGGCATTGGGGTCTTCTTTTTACCTTTCTTCTGTTCGTCGTCGCACCGCTGACGGCGGGTGGCTACTATCTGTGGGCGATTGCCAAGGACCAATACGGGTCCATCACCGGCTTTACCGTGCGCGTCGAAGAAAGCGCGGGCGCGTCCGAACTGCTTGGCGGATTGGCGCAGTTGACCGGTGGTCAGGCGTCATCGGACGGTGAGATCCTGTACGAATTTATCCTCAGCCAAGCCTTGGTGCGCGCAGTTGACGAAGAGGTCGACCTGCGGAGCCACTACTCGGCCTTGTGGGAGGAGGACCCGCTATTTGCGCTTTGGCCAGACTCCAGCATCGAAGACCTCGAATGGTTTTGGAGCCGCATCGTGCGGGTGTCGTTCGACCAGGGGTCTGGCCTGACGGAACTGCGGGTGTTGGCCTTTGACCCCAACATGGCCCAGCGGATCGCCCAGTCGATCGTGACGCGCAGCCAAGAGTTGATCAACCAGCTGAACGAACAGGCCCGAAGTGACGCGATGCGTTATGCGCGCGAGGACCTCGACGAGGCGGTGGCGCGCCTGAAAACCGCGCGCGAGGCGCTGACCGCGTTCCGCACGCGCACGCAGATCGTCGACCCAGAGGCCGATATCCAGGGTCGCATGGGCGTGATGAACAACCTGCAACAGCAGTTGGCCGAGGCCTTGATCGAATTGGACCTGTTGGCCGGGAACAGCCGCGCAGGTGACCCGCGTGTCGTGCAGGCGGAACGGCGGATTGAGGTGATCCAACAGCGGATCGCGCGGGAGCGCGAAAGCTTTGTCAACGGCGAGGCCGACAATGGCGCGTTGGACGAGGATTACCCAACGCTGATTGCCGAGTTCGAGGCGCTCAGCGTGGATCGGGAGTTTGCCGAGGAAAGCTATCGTGCGGCCCTGGCCGCACTGGATGTCGCCCGTGCCCAGGCAGCGCGTCAAAGCCGGTATTTGGCCACATATGTCGCCCCGACCCGGGCTGAAACCAGCGAGTATCCGCAGCGCATTTTCATCTTTGCCCTCGCGGCGTTGTTCCTGACACTCACCTGGGCCATCCTGGCGCTTGTCTACTACTCGATCCGAGACCGCAGCTAACAGCCGTCATGATCCGCTTTGAGAATCTGACCAAGAGCTTTCAGGTGCGCGGGATGCGCAAGATTGTCATCGACAATCTGAACCTAGAGCTGCCCTCGGGAAACTCCCTTGCGCTTTTGGGACGCAACGGTGCGGGCAAGTCGACGCTGCTGCAGCTGATCGCGGGCACGATACGCCCCGACAGTGGCCGGATCGTCAGTGATGGCAGCATTTCCTGGCCGGTTGGGTTTGGCGGGTCCTTCCACCCGCAGCTGACCGGCGCCGAAAACATCCGGTTTATCGCGCGCATCTATGGCGTGGATACGGACGAGTTGGTGGATTTCGTCGATGAGTTTGCCGAGCTGGGCCGCCACTACCATATGCCGGTGCGCAGCTATTCCTCGGGCATGCGGTCACGGCTGACCTTTGGCGCCTCGATGGGCATCCATTTCGACACCTACCTGGTGGACGAGGTGACGGCGGTTGGTGACGCGTCTTTTCGCGTCAAAAGCCGCGAGTTGTTCAAGTCCCGTATGCAACGGTCAAGCGCGATCCTGGTCAGCCATGAAATGCAGCAGGTGCGCAATTTTTGTGACGCGGCCATCGTGCTGGAACACGGGCGTTTGCAGTATTTCGACGATGTGAAAGAGGCGATCGCGGTTCACGAACAGATCGTCACCGGACCAAAATGAAAGTGAAGAATTGGCCGTTCATTCCCGTGGGAAAGAACGGTATGCGTGCGGAATGAGAAAGACGCTTTACCTCCATATCGGGCATTTCAAGACAGGGACGACGGCAATTCAGGTGATGATGGCGCACAACATGCATCTGATGCGCCGCGCGGGGCTTCACTATGCCGAAAGCTGGTTAGAAGACGCCAAGCACAGTGCGCTGGCCCTATCGATCTACCGTGAGATCGGTGTGACCGACCTGATGCACGGGTATAACGACGACGCATCGCCACAGTCCGTTTGGGACGCCTTGTTTGACGAGGTGCGCGGCTCCGGGTGTTCTGTGGTTTTGGCCAGTACCGAAGAATTGATGCGTATCGGTGCCTTGCCCGCCGCCGAGGCGGTGCTGCGCGACATCATCACCCCGGTGCAGGACGAGTTCGACATTCGCGTTATCGCCTATTTCCGGTCGCCGCAGGCGCATCTGGTGTCGTGGTACAACCAGATGATCAAGATGAACGCATCACCGCTGGGCCCGTTCGACATGGCCGTGTCGCAGATGATGGAATCCATCCACTATGACTATGGTCAAGCGCTGCGCCCCTGGCTTGAGTTGTTCGGGCCCGGCGCGGTCATGGTCAAGCGGTACACGGATGATTTGCGCGAAGGCTTTGCGCTTTATGATGACTTTCTCGACATTATGGACATGTCGCGCCCGTTCCGCCTGAAACTGCCGGAAGAGGATGTAAATCCGCGCCTCGATCCCAACCTGCTTGAAGCGACGCGCATGCTGCAGATGGCCGGTTTCTTTGGGGAGGAGTTGGAATGGGCGCAGGCCAAGATGTCCAAGATCAGGGACATGGTGCCGCACGACGAGGTCCCGTTTGACACCGTCGTCACCCGCGCCCGCGCCGGGGTGAAGGCCATGCAGCGCACGGCGGCAGGCTTTGACGACTTCCTCGACGATCTGCCGCAGCCGCATGGCGCGCTTGATCCGCGCGAGGTTGTTGATCTGTTGATCTACTTGCTGAACGACGTGACCAACCTGCGCAACAACGTCCACCAAAAGCTGGCCACTCTGACCGAACGGTTGGCCGCGGTCGAGGCGCAGGTTCAGACCGCCGATAAGGAACCGCATTGAAAATCCTGCATTACAACTGGGTCGATTACCTAGACGAAGAGGCGCGGGGCGGCGGTGTCACAGTCTATCAACGCAATATCATGGCAGCCCTCGACGCGGCCCCCTGGGCCGAGCCGTACTTTCTCGCCTCTGGTCTGTCCTATGACCTAAAGTCCGCGCCACCGCGATGGGAGCCTGTGGCCTATGGCCTCAGCAAGGACCGCGACCGGCGGTTCGAGATCATAAATTCCGAGGTCCAGTCGCCCGCGCACCATTCCTTTGGCGATCCGGCCCAAGTCGACGCGCCAATGACAGAGGCGGTGTTCTTGGACTTTGTCGCCCAAACCGGTCCGTATGACGTCATCCATTTCAACAACCTCGAAGGGTTGCCCGCCCGCGTGTTGGCCGTGAAGGAACGCTGGCCAGAGACGCAGATCGTATTGTCGCTGCACAACTACTATCCGTTTTGCCCCCAGGTGAACCTGTGGTTTCAAGAGCGCGAAAGCTGTGTCGATTTTGACGCGGGGCGGGCCTGCGCCAAGTGCCTTGTCGATCAGCGGCCCCAGTCCTTGTTGCGGATGTCGGGTGCGATGGCCTATCGGCTTAAACGTGCGGGCATACGGCCGGGCACATGGGCCTATGACAGCGGGTTCCGTTGGGCGGTGCGATCAGGCGGCCGCCTGTTGCGTATGGTGCGAAGCCTGCGCGGTCGCACATCGGCAGAGCCGGTGCAACCGGTGGCCCCAAAGGCCCCTGACGGGCGGGCCTTTGTCGCGCGGCGTGCGGCGATGCAGACCCTGATCAACGCGCATTGCGACCACGTGCTGTGTATGTCGGACGCGGTGCGCGATCTGGCACTGCACTATGGTATCCGCCCCGATCTGGCGCGCACCAGCTATATCGGCACGCGCCAGGCCGACGCGTGGCAGCGTACCACGCCGGCCCCCACCATCCTGGGTGCCGACGGTACCCTGACCTTGTGTTTCATGGGTTATATGCGGCGCGACAAGGGGCTGTTTTTCCTGCTCGACGCGCTCGAATCGCTGCCGCCCGCGCAGGCGGCGCGGATCAACCTGATCGTCGCCGCGCGCCGCGGTGATACCGAAACGATGGCCCGTTTGTCGGCGTTGGGCGACCGGTTGGCCGGTGTCGAACACATCGACGGCTATAGCGCCGGTGACCTGGACGATATGCTGGCCAGGGTCGATGTCGGTGTGATCCCCGTTTTGTGGCACGACAACCTGCCCCAGGTCGCGCTTGAGATGCACGCCAGGCACATCCCGCTGCTGACCGCCGATATGGGCGGCGCGCAAGAGCTAAGCCGCTGCGCCGACATGACCTTTGCGGCTGGTGATGTCGCCGATTTTCACGCGCGCATTGCGGCGATCTTGTCAGGGCAGGTGGATGCCACGGCCTATTGGGCGGGCGCGATGCCACCGGTGGATATGGCCACGCACTTGGCAGAGCTTAGGCGATATTACGGCGCTGCAGCGCGGCCTGCGGGCTAACCAAGGCGCGCGGCGACAAACGGGCTTTTGGTCCATGGCACAGACAGGCCGGGGTCGTAAATCGTATCCCGCCCTTCCGAGGCGAGCGCCAAGTACTTTTGATACTCTTCGGCGTTGTTGAAATGCTGGCCGCGCGCCACTTCGGCTTTGGCCTTGTCGCGGAAGGCGGCGTTGTACTTGAAATGGGCAAAAAACAGTTCGCGCTGGGCGAGTTTGATGTCCGCGACAAAGTGCAACCCAGCCGACAAGCGCATCCAAGGGTGGTACCGCAGCAGCGCATATTTCTGTGCGACAAACAGGTTTGGGTTCGACCCCGGGATCAGCCTATGGCGCAACGCGGATGTCCAGGCCGGTTGATCCGAAAAGGGTCCGCGCATCGGGCTGTCGGTCAAGAACGGTGTCATGTCGGTAAACCCGGCCTCGGCAAACGGGTCACCGCTGGCGAATGTGGCTGCTTCCAACGACCCTTGGGGATACATGTCCAACATAAAGATGCGCGCGGCATCGGCCTTGGCAAAGGCGGGGCTGCCCACCAGGTCGGGCAGCGTGCTGCGCTGCGGGTGTTCCCACACCAACAGCTCATCCGCGTCGGCAATCAGGGACCATTTTCCGGTACGAAAGGCCGCCAGCATCGCCTGCTGCCAGGCCACACCGTATTGCGACAGGTTATAGTTGGTATCGACCGAAAACAGCGCCACATCGGGCTGCTGCGCCAAGTATTCCAGGCTGCCATCATCGGAACAGTTGTCGGCGATCAGAAAGGCATCAACACCCAGCTTGCGGTGATGATCCAGGAAATGCGGCAGCATGAACATCTCGTTCCGCATGCAGGCGACAACGGCGACCTGCGCCTGCCGCGCCGCCTCCACCGTCCGCTCGTCAGAGATCAGCTCGAGCGCATTGGTTTGATAGCCAAGCTCGGCATCCATGAAGGTGGGCCAGATCTTGCGCGGCCACAGGCCAGGTGCCGCGCATGTCGCCAGCGCGTCGGCCTGATGCAGATGCGTATCGAGGTGGGCAAGATGCATGGGCGCGTCCTGGCTGGGCAGAAATCCGTTTTGCCACGAGGCCACCGGGATCGCGTCGCTGTGCGTACGGCGGCGCACGGTCACACGGTAGTCTTCCTCGCTGACCCCAATCCCGCGCAGCGCCAGCAGGTCGCCCAGCATCTTGTCTTCCATAAACGACACTTGGATCAGTTGCTGACCCTCAGGGCTGGCCGCCGCATCCAGTGCCGCCTCCATCGCGTCGCGCGACAGGCTATAACCAGAGCCGCCATCGGCATAGCTGGATGGCTCTATGGATTTGTCGAACTCCATCCGCCCGCGGGTCGAACTGGATTTGCTTTGATGCCAGGCGCGGTCCATCTGGCCCGGCACCCGTGTCAGGCGCCGCCCGAAATAGTCGAACTTGCGATAGGTCAGCGTGTCAAAGTACAGCGGCGCGTTCAGGAAACAGTCGTCATCGATCTTGAGCATGTAGGCATAGCGCGTGTTGTCACGCACCCAAGCGATTGTCTTCAGTGTCTTTTGCGGCAGCCCCTCGTAATCATCAGGCGCATTCAGGTAGACGATGTCGCCCTCTTGCCGGTCGTCACCGTCGCCAACCACTACGATGTAAGGCACGCCAAGGTCCTTGAGCTGGCTCAACCAGCCATCGCGCAGGGCAGGAATGCGGGTGTCGAGATAGGCCTGGCAAGAGAACACAACCACCAGCGTATCTACGAAAGGCGCAGGTATCGGCTGCGTGCGGTCCTCGGCCTTGGGCAAGCGTGGCAGGCCCGTGGGGTCGGGCAGTAAAGCGCGCAGCGGGGCCGCCCATTCTGGCCCCGGATCGGGCAGGGCCGTCAGCGCCATGCGCACCGCGACGGCGTTCATGGCCGAGGGCCGGGTGTCTTGAGGGATGTCCTCGATCCGGTCGGTCAACCAGTTCAGATCATCGTCATCCCCGGTCATCTGCGCCCGCGTGATCCCAAGGGCCAGCCCAAGATATTGCGACTCTGCCTGCGCCAGTAGGGTCAGATTGCGATCCAGTGCGGCCTTGTCGATCTCGGCACCTTGCCACAGTGCGCGCATCATTTGACCGGTTTCGACCTGCACGGCGGGGTAGGGGGCGTGTGGCAGGGCGTCATGCATGCCAATGACCGCGTCCGCGACGGCCCCCGGCGGCGTCTGCGCCGTTGTACCGGGTAGGGCGGCGTGGCGGATCAGGGCGGCGGTCGGTGCCGCGGACACAGCACTTTCCGACAGGCGAGTGGGGTTTTGCACGCTCAATTCACGCAAGAACCTGTCGGACCCCGCGACAGTGTACCGCCGGAAAAACTCTAATGCCGCGTCGCGGTCCGCCGACCCGTTCCAAAGGGCATCAAATTGCGCACGCGCAGCCTGAAGCGGTGCGGGCAGGGCCGTGTTGGTCGGGTGGGCTGCGTCCAGCGCCTCCCAAAAAACGCGGGACAGGCCGTAGTTGCGCAGGCAAAAATCCGCGATTTTCTGGTTTTCGGGATAGGGCAGCATGTCCCGCCCGCATAGCAACGCGACAGATGCTTGGATCAGCGCCTCGCAAGAGGTGCGCGCCCAGTAATCCCACGCCCGCGTGTCGATGAAATGCATAAAGCCATACAGAAACGCGCGCCGGGTGGCGTCGGGCAATGGGATGTCTGCAAACAATCGTCGCACAGTCCACGCGACCGGCGGGGTCAATACCCAGCCTTGGCGACTGTCGCCCAGTGACCACAAGAGCTGCCCCGCGACATCCGCCTGACCTTTCAGCACCAGAAAGGGCAAGAGGGCCGAAACGGTCCAGGGGTCTTGCAACGGGTCGGGCAAGTGCCCGTCGGGCGAGGGCAGCGGCAGGCCCAGGGCGTCGGCAAGATCGACGAACCCTTGGGTGTCCTGCCCAACCCTGCAGAAGAACTCGCTAAGCGTCAGAAACAGCGCCGTGCGCGGTTCGGGATCAATGTCCAACATCCGCAAGACGTCCAACGGGTCCGCAGGCGGCGTCATGGCCTGACTGCGCGAGAACTCGGCGAGGGCTGTGTTGAACTGCATCGCGTGTGCGTCGATGGGTTTGCTGTCGGTCGCGCGCGCTTCGCTTGGGTCGGCAAGCGCGTCAGCTTGGTCAAAATGCTGGGCAAGCGTGCGGGCGCGGTCCTGCGCTCTGGGCGGCAACAGCGGCATCAACTGGCCGAACTTCAGGTGCTCGATGATCAAGAGGACCAGCGTGGCATCCTCTGGCCCGATGCGCAGGTCCAGCAGGTGGGTGATCCGCTGCGCCATATCCGCACGTGTGAGGGTGAGGCTGCCAAGGGTGGTCCCGGTTGCATCTGTCAACTGCAGATCAAGGGCCGCGTCTGGTGCCAAACCGTTCCAAATCCGGCCGGGCAAAAGTGCGACACGCCCGTATCCATCGGCAGAGGGCAACAGCGGCAAAGATTGGTCGCCTGTGTCTGCACCGGCGCCAGTGGTCATGATCAGGCGCGTTTCGGGGTCGTCGAAGGCCGTGCGCACCTGCATCCGCGTATCGAGGATCAGCGCCCCAGGCGCAGGCGTTTGCGGCAAGAGCGCGGTGGGGCGCAGCCCGCCTTGGACCGTGAATGTGGTGATCGCCCCCAGATTGCTGAGCCCGTTCCGCCGCCAAGGCCGCCACTGCGCCACATCAAATATGATCTGCCCGCCAGCAATCACGCGCACGGAATTTTCGGACAGGTGTATCGCCACCTCTATCCCACTGCGCGGCAAGGTCAGCGGCACCGCGCGTTCGGCCCGCCACACACCATCGGTGCGGGTGTCGTTGATCACCGCCACCCCTTCGTGAAACCGCAGCGACAGATGGAATGGGATCGTGACAACGTCCGCGCAATGAAAGGACAGGTTGGCGTAATCGTGTTCGATAAAATCGGCGTTGAAACGGAACACGCCGCTGCCGTGCAGTGCAAAGGCGTGGTGACCTGCGGCGTATTCCACGCTTTGGTTGGGGTTTGCCAGCGGGACCGGCCGGCCCCGCAGCTTGGCTGCGACCGCATGAAACAGCAGTGACTTGTCCAGGATCAGGGCCTGCCGCGGCCCGACAAAGGGGTCGAGCCCGGCAGGCTGCAACCGCGACTGGCCATAGCCGTGCCAAACCGCCCCAAGCGCCGCGCCCACCAGCATGCGGCGCAGGCTGCCGCCCGTGCTTTGACCAAAGTGCAACTGCATGCGCAACGCGCGGGCGTATAACCGACGCTCCCACCCTTGGGGTAGGCGGGCCAGGGTGCCCGTAGGCACGCCGCGCCGCAGGGTGCGCAGCGTCGCCCGGTGCCCGTGGCGTAGGCGCCGACCGCTGACCGGGCCTTGCTGCACCTCTTGCGCCTCGGGTGCGGTCGACACGGTGACGCCCGCCCAGCTGCAATAGGCGATCCGCTGTGCTCGCAAGGCGGCGGCAAGGACCAGGCCCCAATCGGGCCTGTCGCCAGTGTCAAAGCGCAATCCGCTGTCGAGCAGGAAGTGCCGGTCAAAAATCTTGGCAGATATCTGCGCCTCAAGCGTCAGCATTTGCATCGGCGTCAGGTCGACCAGCCCGCTTGCGGGCACGCCCGTGGGCCACAGCCGTGGGTCGTGAAAGCCTGTGTGCGTGTCGGACCCCATGCGGAACTGCGACATCGCCATATCTGCGCCCCTGGACAGCACCGCATCGGTCCAGCGCAGATAGGCCCAAGAGTGCGGCGTGTCGCCGGCATCCAGAAAGGTGACACAGTGGCCGCGCGCCGCCGCCAGCCCATGGTTGCGCGCTGCCCCCGCACCGCGCCCGCGTTGCCGCAAGACGCGCGCGTTGGGTGACTGCGCCGCGATGGTCTGTGCCGCCTGTTCGGCCCTGCGGGTATCGCACACGATCAGGGTTTCCAGGCCCGGGCCATGGGCGGCGTCGATAGCCCGCAGGCTGGCCTCTAACAGATGCGGCGCCCGCCCATGCCATGGGATCACGACGCTAAGCGGCAGCGTGCCCGCCATCTCGAGCGCCCAGCTGTGCGTGATTTCGTCATCGCCCGTCGCGACGGGGTCATATGCAATGCCCTCGCTCTCCAAAAACGCTGCACTTGCCTGCGCAAAGCGCCGCCGCCGGTCCGGGTCGCGCAACGCCGTGCTGCGTTCATAGATCAGGCGGGTGGCCAGCCGGGCAAAGGCCGTTTGCCCCTCTGCATGGCTGTCATCCAACGTCTTGCGCAGGCCGCGCAACACATCCAGCTGTTCGAACACGCGGTCGTCATCGGCGCCGGTAATCTGCCCGTCGCGCCCTTGGGTCTGGAGATACAGCGCATCGGGCAGGTGCAGAATATGATCGGTCCGCGCCGCAGCCCGCTGGAAAAAGCTGTGATCCTCGAACCAAACCCCTTCGTCGAACCGCAGCCCGTCGATCAGATGCCTGCGGTAGAGCTTGTTCCAGGCCGAGGGAAAGTGGCGCACAACGTCGGCCCAGCTTTCAAAGCTGTAGATGCGTTGCACCCGGTGCGCACTCAGGTCGCCCGCGCCATGGATGGCCGGGTGCGGCTGGCCCGTCCCGTCGGGCAAACAAAAGCGCACTGCGCAGGCGACCCAATCCGCATCCGTCGCCTCAAGGGCTGTGTGCAAGCTGTGTAGAAAGTTGGGCATCACCCGGTCGTCACTGTCGACAAAGGCGATGAACGCGCCGCGCGCTGCATCCAGGCCGGTGTTCCGGGCGCCCGACAAGCCGCGATTGTCTTGCGAGATCAGCGTAAACCGCGGATCGCCCGCGATGGCCGATTGCGCGCGGGCTGCACTGTCGTCGGTTGATCCGTCATCGACGACGATCACTTCGAAATCTGTCAGCGTCTGGTCGCGCAAGCTGTCCAAACACGCCGCGACATAGTCTTGAACGTTGTAAACCGGGACGATCACCGAAATAAGCGGTTGCGCGGTCGTGGCTTGGGGTATGTCAGACGTCATCAATTCTAGTTTTTATGCAGTTTACGAATAACTTGTTTCGTATTCATCCGCAGCCGTAAAGCCTTGTTCTGCCACCGCTCTGCATCTTGTCCATGACGGGTGGGAATGATACCTGCGTCCAGACACGATGCAAAGCATGGAGCGGCGGCGGTGAGCTTTCCGTACATTATCTGGACCTTGCGCAGGACAGGTGGGACGACCCTGACGGCGCTTGTGAATGGTCTTTCAGAACATCCCACCGTGCAGCACGAACCCTTGAACGAAGAACGTGTGTTTGGGCACATCTCTCAATCCTGGCGATTGGATCAGGACCAAAACCAACTGACCCAGCAGTTGCAAGAGGCGCTGGCGAAACGCCCGCTGATCAAACATTGCTTTGAGCTGGTGGCCCCCGAGGTCAACCAGACGCTGGCCGATGTCGCGACCGAGTTTGGGTATCGCCACGTCTATCTAGACCGGCGGGACGAGGTGGGCCGCATCCTGTCGCTGGAACTGGCCAAGTTGACCGGTGTCTGGGGCAAGGAAGGGTCGTTCAAGATCTACAACGAAATGGAAGCGGGCAAACGGACGCTTGATCCGTTTGATACGGCATCCGCGGTTGTGCACCTGCGCTATTGCCATCAGCGCCGCGCCGAGGTTCAGGCGCGGTTGCAAGAAACCGCTGATACCTATCACGAAGTGTACTTTGAAGATGTCTATACCGACTTCGACCAGGGGCGCGAGACGGTTGGTCGGCTGCTCGACTTTCTGGGCATAGACGTCAGCACCGTGCCCGACTACACCGCGCAACTGACCAACGCGCTGAAGCGGCGCGGGCAGAATTCCGCCCGGGTGATGGATTTGGTCCCCAACATCGACGAGACGCGCGCGGCGTTGCAATCGAACCTCAGCGCGTTGCAACCTGACGCCGCTCAGACGTCGTAATAGTCTCTGTACCAGGCGACAAATTTCGCAATCCCGTCCGTCACAGTCGTCTGCGGCGCATATCCGGTCAATGCGGTCAACAGCGCGCTATCGGCCCAGGTCGCGGGCACATCACCCGGCTGCATCTCAAGAAAGTTCTTCTGTGCCGTTTGACCAATCGCCGCCTCGATGGCTGCGATGTAGTCCATCAGCGGCACGGGCGCTGCGTTGCCGATATTGACCACGCGGTAGGGGGCCACGGGGCTGAGGCTGTCGCCCGGCACCTCTGGCCGGGGGTCCGTCGGGCCTGGAGGGACAGCATCAATGAGCCCGCGTATCCCCGCCACAAGATCGTCGATATAGGTGAAATCCCGCGACATCTCGCCATGATTGTAAATGTCTATGGGTGCCCCTTCGAGGATGGCGCGGGTGAACTTGAAATGCGCCATGTCCGGGCGGCCCCACGGTCCGTACACGGTGAAAAACCGGAACATCGTCGTCGGCAGGTCGTAAAGGTGCGCATAGGAATGCGCCATCGCCTCTGTCGCCTTTTTGGTGGCCGCGTAAAACGACATCGGCAGATCGGCCTTGTGCGTCTCTGCATAGGGCATATCGGTGTTCGCGCCATAGATGGACGAGGTCGACGCCAAGAGCAGATGCGCGCATGGTGTGGCGCGCACCGCCTCAAGCAGGTTGAACGTCCCGATCAAGTTGGCGTCGACGTAAGAGCGGGGATGATCGATAGAGTATCTGACACCGGCCTGCGCGGCCAAGTGCACGATCACGTCCGGCTGCAGGTCGGCCACCAGATCATGCAGAACGCCATCCGCCTCTAGCCGGTCGTTCACTGCGCGAAAGCTGCCGTGTTGCAGCAGCATCTGCTGCCGCCGCTCTTTCAAGGTGATGTCGTAGTAGTCGGTCAGCGCGTCAAAGCCGACAACCTCAAATCCTTCATCCAGCAGGTGCCGGGCAAGGAAATAGCCGATGAACCCGGCCGATCCGGTGATCAGGGCCTTGCGCGGCGCCATCAGTCGCCTTTGTCCGACGTCCATGCCACGCGCCCAATGCTGTCATAGGCGGTAAAGCCTGCGCGCTTGGCGTCGCGGACGGAATAGATGTTGCGCAGGTCGGCCATGTGGGGTGTCGCCATCCGGCGGGCGAGCTTTTTCAGATCAAGCGCGCGGAACTCGTTCCATTCGGTCAGGATGACCAACAGGTCTGCGTTTTGCGCCGCCTTATAGGCGTCTTCGGCCCAGTTAACGCCGGGCAACAGCGCCTCGCCCTCGTGCTGGCCTTGGGGGTCGGTCACCCGCACCTTGGCACCAGCGCCGACCAGGGCAGGCACGATGGTCAGGCTGGGCGCGTCGCGCATGTCGTCCGTGTTCGGCTTGAACGTGATGCCCAGAACCGCCACCGTCTTGCCCGCAAGGCCGCCCTTGCACAGGTCAAAGATCTTGTCGATCATGCGCCGCTTGATCTCTTCATTCACCTTGATCACGGTCTCGGTGATCTGCATCGGAACGGCGTGTTCCTGGCCAATCCGGGCCAGTGCCTTGGTATCCTTGGGAAAGCACGATCCGCCATAGCCGGGGCCTGCATGCAGGAACTTGTTCCCGATGCGTCCGTCCAGGCCCATGCCCTTTGACACCTGCTTGATATCCGCGCCGGTGCGTTCACACAGCGCTGCGATCTCGTTGATAAAGGTGATCTTGGTCGCCAAGAACGCATTGGCCGCATATTTGATCATCTCGGCGCTTTCCAGATCCGTGGTGATGATTGGAAAATCGCGCAGAAACAGCGGGCGATAGATCTCTGCCATCACCTCGCCCGCGCGGTCGGATTGCACGCCCACGACAACCCGGTCGGGTTTCATGAAATCGTCGATTGCAGCGCCTTCGCGCAGGAATTCGGGGTTGCTGGCCACGTCGAAATCCAGGTCGGGGTTGGCCTTGCGCACCGCTTGCTTGACTTGGCGGTTGGTGCCCACAGGCACGGTCGACTTGGTGACGATGACCACGTAATTCTTGGCCAGGCCCGCAATCTCTTCGGCAGCGGCCATCACATAACTGAGGTCCGCATGCCCATCGCCGCGCCGTGTCGGGGTGCCCACGGCGATAAAGATCGCCTCGGCCTCGTCAATGGCGCTGGCCAGATCGCCGGTAAAGGACAGGCGCCCCGCCTCGACATTCTTGATCATCAGCGTGTCAAGGCCGGGTTCGTAGATCGGCACCTTGCCCGCGTTGAGCATGTCGATTTTGGCAGGGTCCTTGTCGACGCAGACCACCTCGTGGCCAAAGTCGGAAAAGCATACGCCCGACACAAGGCCAACATAGCCTGTCCCAATCACTGCAATCTTCATCTGCTCGCCCTTTACGGTTGTTGCGAGTGTTGTGTGAAAGAATTCCCTTTCATGCAAGAAAAGATCGCGGCAAATGCCACGGATCAGGCCTGTCCGCCTGACGCTGCGTTAAGGATGCGACAGATCAGAGCGTAGCACGCAGTTTGTCCAGATGGCGCGCCAGCAGGTCCTGGGCCTGGGCCGCGCTGGCCGCTTCGGTATAGCAGCGGAATTCCGGCGCGTTGCCAGAGGGGCGCAGGTGCACCACATCGCCACTGGCAAAGGTCACGCGCAGCCCGTCGGTCAGATCAACCGTGTCTTCGGCGCCCATGTCGACAAAGAACGCATCGCGTGCCGTGCCATCGCCGCGCAGACTGTCGAGGAACGGCTTGGACGCTTCGGGCGCGATGCCGGTCAGACGGTCGGCTGCGGTAAAGCGGGGCGGCAAGGCTGCGACCAGGTCGGCCAGCGGCGTGCCTGTTTGCGCGACCAAGGACAGCGGTGCGAGCATCGGCAGCAGGCAGTCGCGGGTCATCAGCGGGGCAAGCGGCCCGGCTGGCCCCTCGGCGGCAAAGCCAAGCAGGAACCCGCCATTGGCCTCGTACCCCACCACGGCATCTGCGGGATCGGCGGCCAAGACGTCCTCCATCGCGGCGATGACAAAGGGCGAGCCGATGCGCGTCAGGTGCAGGGTCGAAAAGTCGTCCATATGCGCGATCATCGTGTTCGATGACACCGGCGTGCAGATCGTCTTGGCCCCCAGCATCTGCGCGGTCAGCGCGCCCAGCACGTCGCCGGGCACGATTTGGCCAGACTTGTCCGCAACCATCGGCCGGTCCGCATCCCCATCGGTCGATATCAGCGCATCGAGGCTGTGTTCGGTACACCAGGTGGCCAGTTGGGTGCGCGTGTCGGGGTCAACCGCCTCGGTATCGACGGGGATGAATACGTCGGACCGGGCCAGGGCGACCGCAGTGCCGCCCAAGGCGGTGACGACATCGACCATGATGTCGCGTGCGACCGAACTGTGCTGATACACCCCGATACGCAAACCGGCCAAGGCGGTGGGGCCAAAGCCCTGGACATAGCGTTGCGCATAGGCATCCGCCGCTGCTGTGCCTGCGTCCTCTTTGCTGCCCTTTGCGCTGGACGGCGCGGCGGCACCCTCAAACGCGGCCAGAATCGCCGCTTCGTCCGCCTTCGAAATCTCACCTTGCGGGGTGTAGAATTTCAGCCCGTTGCGGTCTGCTGGGATATGGCTGCCGGTGATCATCACCGCGCTGTCGCCCGCCTTGAGAGCGGCCAAGGCAAGGGCCGGGGTGGGCAGCACGCCGCAAGAAATCGCCCTGTGCCCCGCACCCGTGATCGCATCCATGACTGCTGCGGCAATATCCGGCGACGAGGGCCGCAAATCCCAACCTACATGCACCGCCTGGCCGGTCGAGCAGGCCGCTAGAAAGGCGCGTGTATAGGCGCTGACAAGGTCGGGGGTCAGTTCGGTGACAAGACCGCGGAGGCCGCTTGTGCCAAATTTCGGAGCCATGTTTGAAATCAAGTCCTTTGAAAAATGTGGGGGGGTGTCGCCTGCGCATCAAGCGCTGCTGTAAATGGGCTGCCCCGGTCTGACCAATCGTCGGTGTGCATCTGCGGCATGGTTACTGCCTTTGTCGTGGCGGATCAATATCGCGGCAGCGAGCCATCGCCTAAGCCTAAAGTCTGATATGGCGCCGCCGCAAAACTGACTAGTCTGATTGACACATAAACGGAGGAGATCGAAATGGCCTGGACCAAGCCCAAAGCCCGCGAAGTCAAATGCGGTATGGAAATCAACATGTACGGCCCCGGTGAAGACGATGACCGCGGCGCAGAACGCGACGTGATCTAAGCACCTCACCGCACATGAAGTTGATCGTTCTTGGGGCAGCCGCCGGCGGGGGGCTGCCCCAATGGAATTGTGGCTGCCGTAACTGTTCTGATGCGCGGTCCGGCGCCATTCCGCGGATGACGCAGTCTTCGGTCGCGGTATCGCTGGATGGCCAGGCTTGGACGGTGCTGAACGCGTCGCCCGATATCGGTGCGCAACTGGCGGCGGTGCCGCAGATGCACCCGACGTCGCTGCGGGGCACGCCGATTGCATCGGTGGTTCTGACCAACGGGGACATTGACCATATCGCGGGCCTGCTGACCCTGCGGGAAAAGACGGCATTCGACGTCTATGCCACCGCGCCCGGCCTTGGCATCCTGCGTGACAATGCGGTGTTTGGCGTGCTGGACGCCGACCTGGTCACCCGGCAGCAGATCGAATTAGAGACGCCGTTTGAACCGCTGCCAGGCCTCACGGTCACACCGTTTGCCGTCCCGGGCAAAGTGGCGCTGTTTCTGGAGGGTGAGACCCTAAACCTCGAAGAGGTGGGCGCGCAAACCGTGGGCCTGCTGCTGCAAAGCGCCGGGCCGCGGGTTGCCTATATCCCGGGCTGCGCCGCGATCCCCGATTGGCTGGTTGACCGGCTTGGGCATGTGGATCTGCTGCTGTTTGATGGCACTGTTTGGAACAATGACGATATGCAACGCACAGGCACTGGCCAAAAAACGGGCGCGCGGATGGGTCACATCCCGCTGAATGGCGCGTTGGGCTCTCTCGAACGCCTGGCGGATGTGCAGGGGCGCAAGGTGTTCATTCACATCAACAACACCAACCCCATTCTGCAACCCGATAGCCCCGAACGGGCCGACGTGATCGCGCGGGGCTGGGATATCGCCTTTGACGGGATGGAGATCACGCTATGACCGATCACCCCGACACAGCAGAGGCGTTCGAGGCCCGGCTGCGCGCGGTTGGGGCGGCGCGCTACCATGACAAGCATCCGTTCCACCACCTGCTGCATTCAGGTGGCTGTACGCCCGATCAGGTGCGCGCGTGGGTGATCAACCGCTACTACTATCAAACCCGTATCCCCATGAAGGACGCCGCATTCATGTCGCGCGTGTCCGACCCCGCCTTGCGGCGCGCCTGGCGCTCGCGGATCGAGGATCACGATGGATCGGCCCCGGGCGAGGGTGGCATCGCCCGCTGGCTCAAGCTGGCCGAGGGCGTGGGGCTGGACCCCGCCTATGTGCAGTCCGAGGTCGGCATTCTGCCCGCCACCCGCTTTGCCGTCGACGCCTATGTCCGCTTTGTCAGAGAAGAGCCGTTGCTGCCCGCGATGGCCTCGTCACTGACCGAGCTGTTCGCGCCAGCCATCCATAAAAACCGCATCTCTGGTCTGCTGGCCCACTACGATTTCGCCAACAGCGAAACGATGTCCTATTTTCAAAACCGGCTGAGCGAGGCGCCCAAGGACGTGGCCTTTGGTCTGAAATGGGTGATGGATCACTGTGCGACCCGCGCCGATCAGGACGCAGCGGTGCGCGCGCTGACCTTCAAGACCGAAGTGCTTTGGGCGCAGCTGGATGCGCTATGGTCCGCCTATGTCGAACCGGGCCGTATCCCGCCTGGGGGCTGGGAACCCGGCCAAGGCTTGGCCAAATGACCCTGGACGACGTGCCCTTTCTGCCGCGCGGTGTGCGCACCCAGTTCGATGCCGTCCGCCAGGTGGATGTCATCCTGGGGCCAGAGCGGGTGTTGGTGCTGGACCCCGTGGGCAAGGCGGTGTTGGGCCAGTTGGACGGTGCGGCCAGTCTGCGCCAGATCGCCGGGGCCCTGGCCCAGGTCTATGACGCGCCGCTGGATGTGATCGCGCCGGATGTCGCCAGCTTTGTCACCGATTTGCACGACAAGGGGATGGTTCATGTCCGTCCGCGTTGACCCGCCCATGGCGATGCTGGCCGAGCTGACGCATCGCTGTCCTTTGGCTTGCCCCTATTGCTCGAACCCGACCGAGCTGTTGGCGAAAGAGGCCGAGTTGGACACCGACACCTGGGCCGACATCTTTGATCAGGCGGCCAAGCTGGGTGTGCTGCAGCTGCACCTGTCGGGGGGCGAGCCTGCCTCGCGCCGCGACCTGGTCGATCTGGTCAGCGCCGCGCGTGCCGCAGGGTTGTACACCAACCTCATCACCTCGGGCATCGGCCTGACCGAACGGCGGCTCGAAGACTTGGATGCCGCGGGCCTTGATCACGTACAACTGTCCTTGCAAGGGGTGACCGCCGCGATGGCCGACCGCATCGGCGGCTACAAGGGCGGATTTGATCGCAAGATGCACGTGGCCGAGGTGATTGCCGACATTGGCTTTCCCCTGACCTTGAACGCGGTCATGCACCGCGAAAACCTGGACGACCTGCCCCAGACCATTGACATGGCCCGCCGCCTGGGCGCGCGCCGGATCGAGGTCGCGTGCGTGCAGTTCCAGGGCTGGGCTTTGGTCAACCGTGCCGCGTTGCAGCCCAGCCGCGCGCAGGTGGAAACGGCCAAGGAAACCATCGCGCGCGCGATCGAGGCATTGAAGGGCCAGCTGGTCATCGATTTTGTCCCGCCCGACTACTACTCGGACTTCCCCAAGGCGTGCATGAACGGGTGGGGGTCAACCGGCCTGAACATCACGCCAGACGGCACCGTTCTGCCCTGCCACGCGGCCGAGACGATCCCGCATCTGGAATTCGAGCGGGTGACGGACCGCAGTCTGGCGGACATCTGGTACCAAGGGGCCGCGTTCAACGCTTACCGCGGGACCGATTGGATGCCTGCCCTGTGCCAGGGCTGCGAACGGCGCGACATCGACTTTGGCGGCTGCCGGTGCCAGGCCATGGCGATCTTGGGCGACGCATCCGCCCCTGATCCGGTCTGCCGCAAATCCCCGGGCCGCGCCGCGCTGGACGCGCTGCTGAGCGACGAGGTCCAGGACGTGCCTGCCCCCGATTTCGTCTTTCGCCGGTAAGGAGGCCGCATGCCGCACATAGGAAAGACGTCGGTTGCCGCAGTTACCATCGCTGCGCTTGTGACGGCCACTGTCGCGCAGGCCGCCTGTACCGACGACGCGATGATCGTTTTTGACGGGTCGGGGTCGATGGCCGAAATGGGGTTCAACCAAATCGACGAGCCGCGGATTTTCGAGGCGCGGCGCGCGATGCGGCAGGCGATGCCCCAAGTCGCTCCGTACCGGCGCATCGGCCTGATCGTCTATGGCCCGGGCGGCGCGGGCGGGGTCGGTGAATGCTCTGGCATCGAATTGCGCTTTGCCCCGCAGCCCGATGCAGCGCAGGCCGTGATCGGCGCGGTTGAGGCGTTGGAGCCTGAAGGCCGCACCGCCCTGACCGAGGCCGTGGCGCTGGCCGCAAAGACGCTTGATTATCTCGAAAGGCCCGGCACTGTCGTGTTGGTCACCGATGGCAAAGAGACGTGCGGCGGGCAAACCTGTGCGCTGGCCGCTGAACTGTCGGGGACCGGACTGACCGTGCATGTGATCGGCTTTAAGGTGCGGGGCGAGCATTTTGGATGGCAAAGCCAAGGGCAGACGGATTACGAAACCTCCGTCAGCGTCGCCAAATGCCTCGCGACGCAAACGGGCGGCGAATATGTGAACACCGAAACAGTGGACGAACTCGTCGCTGCAATGAACCGGACACTGGGCTGTAACCTGTTGTTCTAAGGCGCGGTTGTCGCCTGTCGCCACCGCGTGGCACGCCCCTCCATCGCGCGCAGGAGGGTGAATTCCAGCAGCAGCATGAACGCCACAAAGCTCAGCGCGTAGGCCAGTACATACCCCGTTTCGAACAGTTGAAAATACAGGTGGATCTGAAACCCGATCCCGTTGCTGCGCCCCAGAAATTCGACGACCAGCACGATTTTCCAAATGATCGCCAGCCCATTGCGCGTCGATGCGGCGACGTATGGCCATAGCTGCGGCAGGATCACGTGGCGCAACCGCGCCGCCGGTCCCATGCGAAACACACGCGCCATCTCACGCAGCTTTGGGTCCAGCGCTTGAACCCCTTCGCGGATCGACACGGCAACCATGGCCGTTTTGTTCAGTGCAACCGCCGTGATTGCGGCGGCCTCGTTCAGCCCGATCCACAGATAGCACAGCACGATTACAACCAGCGCCGGCACGTTCAACAGCACCACCAGCCAGGCCGAGAACCACCGGTTCACTGTCGCGTTGATCCCCATGATGAACCCAATGATGCACCCGAACCCCATCGCCAGCGCAAAGGCGGCGGCCACGCGCAGCAGGGTGGCGGTAAAATGCAACTGCATCTCCCCCGCCGCCATCTCGGCCACAAAGATGCGCCAAACCGCATCCGGCGCGGGCAGGACCGTCGGGTCATCGCCCAGCACCGCCGCCCCCCACCACAGCGCCAGCATCGCCAGCATCGACAGGGCAAGGGCGGTGGTATCGAACCGAGCGTTTTGCATGCCCTAGCCTGACATATTTGTGAGGCCTGCCAAAGCCCTGGAACGCCCTGGTCATACCTTAGTCGCATAGGGCGCCAAAGGCAGGCGAATTAGGCTGTGCCCAATGTTGCTGATCCGTCCGATATACACTGTTTTGATGGCTGCCGTACTTTGGTGTATAGTGTCCGTTCCCCTGCGCGCGGAACCTTTGCCGCGCGAGGTGCTGGCGCCCTATATTGTGCCACCGATGAGCCTGGGCCAACAGATCAACGATCAGGGTGTTTGGCAGCTGTTGAACTCGGGCGGGGCCGAGGCGGGCTATGTGTTCGAGACAGAGCCGATGGCCCCCTTGCCCGGCTTTTCCGGGGCGGCGATCAACTTGTTGGTTGTCCTCGACCTCGATGGCCGGTTCTTGGACGTGCAACTGATCTCGCATAACGAGCCGATCTTTGTCTCGGGTCTGCCGGAAAGGCTGTTTTACGACTTCTTCAAGCAATACCGCGGGCATTCCATTTCGGATTCGCTGGTGGTCGGTTCGCCTTACGGCGCGGGCGGCGATGGGTCTGCGCTGGTCTACCTCGACGGCGTGACCAAGGGCACCGCATCCGTGCGCATCGCACATGAAAGCATCCTGGCCGCAGCGCTGCAGGTTGCGCGGGAAAAGATGGGCGGCGTGTCCTCTGGCCCGCCCGCCTATCCCAACACCAAATACGAAGAGGCGCTAACCTGGGACGACTTAGTGGCCCAAGGCTTGGTCACCCGCAAGGTCGTCACCAACGCAGAGATGGACAGCGCGTTCGCGGACACCTTGTGGGAGGATGACGACCCCGAGGCCAAGGATGACCCCGACGGAACCTACCTTGATCTATGGGTTGTCGACATCGGTGCGCCCGCGATTGCCAAGGCCGTGCTTAGCCCCAGCGGGTTTGAAGAGTTGCAAGGGTTCATGGAAATCGCGGACACGGACGAACCCGTGCTGGTGATCGAAACCGCGCGGCACGGGCTGATCACTGACGACTTTGTCCGCAACACCGCGCCCGACCTGATCAGCGCCGAACAGGGGGGGTTTCCCATCGCGTTCCGCGACAGCGACATCTATGTCGAGCTGAACGACGCCGTACCAAACGCGCTGCACAACGCCGTTTACGAAGGGGCCGCGCTGATCCTGCGCACGGACCGGCGGTTGGGATTTGATCCAACCTTGGATTGGACATTGCAGGTCAAGGCGCTGCGCGAACATGGATCGTTTCAGCCCGAGATTGGGTCGGTCACGGTCGACATCCCACACGCCACGCCCGAACGGTTCTATTCACGCCCCGAGGTGATCAAGCCGGCGCCGCCCTGGGTTGACGCGCTGCGCAACCGTGCGGTCGATCTGATCATCCTGGGCGTGTTCCTGGTGGGTCTTGTGGCTGTGATGCTGTTGGGGACGAACAGGCTGGCCGCCTCCCGCTGGTTCACGCCGATGCGCCTGGGCATCCTGGCCTTTGTCACCGGGTTCATCGGCTGGTGGGGCCAGGGGCAGTTGTCTATCGCCACGCCGCTTGCGGTCGCGCGGACCGCGCTGGATGGCGGCAGCTATGCCTTCCTGCTCTACGACCCCTTTTCGCTTGTGCTGTGGGCCGTCACGCTGGTCGGCTTTGTCCTGTGGGGGCGCGGACTGTTTTGCGGGTGGCTTTGCCCGTTCGGCGCGCTGCAAGAGTTTGCCAACCACCTGGGCCGTCTCTTGCGCCTGCCGCAGGTCGAGCCGACGGCGTTCTGGGACGGCCAGCTGAAAAACCTGAAATACGTGGTCCTTGCCACCCTCGTGGCCCTGCTGGTCACCGCCCCCGCCGCATTGGACAAGGCAATCGAGGTTGAGCCGTTCAAAACCGCGATCACCACCTTCTTTATCCGCGAGTGGTATTATGTGGCTTATGCCGTTGGGCTGTTGCTGCTGTCGATGGTGCTGTTCAAAGGGTTCTGCCGCTACCTGTGCCCGCTGGGCGCGGTGATGGCCATCGGGGGCCTGCTGCGCGGCCGCGACTGGATCGCCCGGCGTGCCGAATGCGGTTCGCCCTGCCAGTTGTGCAAGGTCAAATGCAGCTATGGCGCGATCAAAAAGACGGGTGAGATCCAGTATTCCGAATGCTTTCAATGCCTCGACTGCGTGACCATCCACGACGACACACGCCAATGCGTGCCGCTGATCCTGGCCGCGAAGGGCCGCAAGCTGGGGGTGCCTGCGGAATGACCGTGACGCGCCGCCGCTTTATGGCCATCGCCGCGTGCTTTGCCGGTACCCCGGCCCTCGCGCAGCGCCACGCGTGGATCGGGCGCGCCTTTGGGGCCGAAGTGTCGATTGCGCTGAACGGTCCGCGCGGACGTGCCGCGCCTGCGCTTGATGCAGCGCGCGACTTGATTGCTCGGGTTGAGCGGCTGTTTTCGCTCTATGACCCGCGCTCGGATCTGGTGCAATTGAACGCCAGTGGCACACGTGTGGTGCCCGCGCGGTTTGTGGCGTTGATGCAGATCGCGGACCGGGCGCACCGTCTGACCGGCGGCCTGTTCGATCCAACCGTGCAACCGATGTGGCGCGCGATCAGCGACGGTGGCGACGTGCAGGCGGCTGCGCAACTGGTCGGATGGGACCAGGTGCACCTTCAGGACCGCACCGTGCGCCTGGCGCCAGGCCAGGCGCTGACGTTCAACGGGATCGCGCAAGGCTATGCCACCGATCTGGTGTCTGACCTTTTACGCGCGCACGGGTTTGACCATACGCTGGTCAACATCGGTGAATACCGGGGGCAGGGCGGGCCATGGCGCCTGGGCCTGTCGGACCCGCAGCATGGCCTGCTGGCCACCCGCACCGTGTCGGACAGTGCGATTGCGACCTCCAGCCCCCTGGCCACACCGCTGGGCGCGCATGGGCATATCGTGCACGCCGCGGCCTCGCCGCGCTGGTCCACCGTCTCGGTCGAGGCGGACAGTGCCGCGTTGGCCGACGCGCTGTCGACAGGTTTGACGCTGGCCGATCAGACGCTGATCAAGGCTGTGCGGACCGCGCCAGGGGTGCATCGGATCACTCTTGTGGACAAGACCGGCGATCTCACCACGCTTTAGCCATGAAAAAAGGCGGGGACATCCCCGCCTTCCTTTTTTTCCTTTGTCGCGCGGTGCTAGCTTGCTGCTTTGACCGCGCGGCCCGTCATCACCTTGACCAGATGCGCCCGGTACACCGCCGACCCGTGCAGGTCTGCGATCATGTTGTCCGGCGACACGCTCAGCATGTCCAAGGCAGAGGCGGAGAAGTCAGCGCTCAGCGCCGCTTCGGCCTCGGTCCAGCGGAACACGCCCTCGTTCGAGGCCCCGGTCACGGCGACGCGCACGCCATCCGCAAACTTGGCGACAAAAACCCCAACCAGCGCAAAGCGCGAGGCCGGTTGCACGAACTTTTGGTAGTTCGACGCCTGCGGGATCGGGAATTTGACGGCTGTGATGATCTCGCCCTCATCCAGGGCGGTATCGAACATCCCCTGAAAGTAGTCATCCGCCGCAATCTCGCGCGTGTTGGTGACGATGGTGGCCCCCGATCCAAGCGCCGCCGCAGGGTAGCACGCCGCGGGATCATTGTTGGCCAAGCTGCCACCGATGGTGCCGCGATTGCGCACCGCCGGATCGCCGATCTGTGCGGCCAGCGCCGACAGACCGGGATAGCTGCCATCGGCAGCCACGGCGGCGTGGGTTGTGGCCCCGCCGATCCGCAGGCTGTCGCCCTCTTTGCTGATGCCCTGCATCTCGGACACACCGCTGAGGGACACCAAGGTGCTGGGGCTGGCCAGCCGCTGTTTCAGCGTGGGGATCAGCGTTTGCCCCCCACCCAGCGCCTGCGCCTCCTCCGCGCCCAAGGCTGCGGCGGCTTCGGCAACGGTTCCTGGTTTTGCAACGTCGAAATTGTACATCTGTCAGCCTCCCTTATGTGGCGTCTTGCATAGCGTTCCACACCCGCGCGGGGGTGACGGGCATGTCGATATGCGTGACCTTCTTGCCGCCCGAGTGCAGCGCATCGATCACGGCGTTCACGACCGTCGGCGGCGATCCGATGGCCCCCGCCTCGCCGCAGCCTTTCACGCCCAACGGGTTGTGCGTGCAGGGCGTGCCCTGGCTGTGGTCCACATGGAACATCGGCAGATCGTCGGCGCGCGGCATGGTGTAATCCATGTAAGACGCACTGAGCAGCTGGCCGTTTTCGTCATAGGACGTGTTTTCAACCAGCGCCTGACCGATGCCCTGGGCCAGACCGCCATGGACCTGACCGGTCACGATCATCGGGTTGATGACGTTGCCGAAGTCATCCACCGCACACATCCGGTCCACGGTCACCTTGCCGGTCTCCGGGTCGACTTCGACCTCGCAGGCATAGGCGCCCGAGGGGTAGGTGAAGTTCGCGGGATCATAGAACGCCGTTTCCTCCAGCCCCGGTTCGATGTCTTCCAGCGGGTATTCGTGGGGGATATACGCCTTCAGCGCGACCTCGCCAAAGGTCACCGACTTGTCGGTGCCCGAGACGGAGAAGACGCCGTCCGACAGGGTGATGTCATGCTCGGACGCTTCCAGCATGTGGCCTGCGATCTTCTTGGCCTTGTTGATGATCTTTTCGGTCGCGCGCACCACGGCAGAGCCGCAGACGGCCAGCGAACGCGAACCGTATGTGCCCATCCCAAACGGGATCTTGGACGTGTCGCCATGCACGATGTCGATGACGGCAGGGTCGATGCCCAGCATCTCGGCCACCACTTGGGGAAAGGCCGTCTCGTGCCCTTGCCCGTGGCTGTGCGCGCCGACCATAACGCTGAGGTTGCCGGTGGCGTTCACCCGCACCGTGGCCGCATCATACAGACCCACGCGGGAGCCGAGAACGCCGACGAGGTTCGAAGGCGCGATACCGCAAGCCTCGATATAGGCGTTCACGCCCAAACCGCGCAGCAGGCCCTTGGCCTCGCTTTCCTTGCGCCGCGCCTCGAAGCCCGCCACATCCGCGACCTCTTCCATCTTGTCCATCAGCGCGTCATAGTTGCCCGCGTCATATTCCAGCCCCGCGGCGCTGGCGTAGGGGTACTGATCCGGCTTGATGAAGTTCTTGCGCCGCAGCTCTATGGGGTCCACGCCCAACTCGCGCGCGGCCTTGTCGATCACACGCTCAAGCGAATAGGTCGCCTCGGGCCGACCCGCGCCGCGATAGGCGTCGACGGGTGCCGTGTTGGTGAACACAGCCTTTACGTTCACATAGACCAGAGGGACGGTATAGTTCCCGGCCATCAGCGTGCCGTGCAGGAAGGTGGGCGTCGCGGTCGAGAAGTTCGACAGATACGCGCCGACATTCGCCTTGGTGTCGGTGCGGAAGGCGAGGAATTTGCCGTCCTCGTCCAGCGCCAGTTCGATCTTGGTCACGTGATCGCGGCCATGGGCGTCGGTCAGGAACGACTCGGTCCGGTCGGCCGTCCATTTCACCGGGCGCCCGATCTTTTTGGCGGCGGCAAGAACCAGCGCCTCTTCGCCGTAGTGATAGATCTTGGACCCGAAACCGCCGCCCACATCGGGGGCGATGACGGTCAGCATGTTCTCGGGGATGCCAAGGACAAAGGCCGAGATCAGCAGCCGTGTCAGGTGCGGGTTTTGCGAGGTCGTGTGCAGGGTGTATTCGCCCGTGCTGGCCTTGTAGCTGCCGATGGACGCGCGCGGCTCCATCGCGTTGGGCACAAGGCGGTTGTTGACCAGTTCCAGCGTGGTGACGTGATGCGCGTTCTTGATCGCGTTGTCCGTCGCCTCGCGATTGTCCTCGATCCAGCCCCAATCGAAACATTGGTTGGTGCCAATCTCGTCGTGGACATAGTTCGACCCCGACAGCGCGTCGTGCATATCGACGACTGCGGGCAGCTCTTCGATCTCGGCCTCGATGGCTTCGACCGCGTCGCGCGCTTGCTCCGCTGTCTCCGCGATAACGGCGGCATAGGCGTCGCCCACATGGCGTACTTTGCCATGCGCCAGAACGGGGCGCTTGGGTTCGTGCATGGGTGTGCCGTCGCGCGAGTTGATCAGCCAGCCGGCGGGGTTGCCGCCAACCTCGGCGAAGTCTTCGCCGGTGAATACTGCCAGCACGCCGGGCATGGCCTCGGCGGCAGCGGTGTCGATGGATTTGATCGTGCCATGGGCCACGGTGGACCGGGCAAAGACCGCGTAGGTCTGTTTTGCCAGAACGATGTCATCGGTGTATTCGCCGGTTCCGGTCAGGAAGCGGACGTCTTCGCGGCGCACGGTTGCGGCGCCAATCCCTGTATCTTTGGGCATTCAAATTCCTCCCTTGGGGTGCGGTGCGCAGTGAATGCACACCCTACGGTTGGCGTAGGGTGTGCGCTCTGCGCGCACCTGTGTTGTTTACTCTGCGGCGATGGCGCCGACGTCTTGGCCGCTGGCCGCCATGATCGCCTTGACGATGTTGTGGTAGCCCGTGCAGCGGCAGATATTGCCTTCGAGGTATTCGCGCACCTCACGCTCCGAAGGCGTCGGGTTTTCCTTCAGAAGTGCTGCCGCCGACATCACCATACCCGGCGTGCAAAACCCGCACTGCAGCCCGTGGTGGTCCTGAAAGGCCTGCTGGATCACGTTCAGCGACCCGTCGGCATTGGCCTGGCCTTCGATTGTATCGACCTCGGCGCCGTCGGCCTCGGCCGCGAGCATGGTGCAGGCCTTGACCGCCGCCCCGTCCACATGCACCACGCAGGCGCCGCATTGCGAGGTGTCGCAGCCCACATGGGTGCCGGTCAGCCCCTGATCCTCACGCAGAAAGGACGCCAAAAGCGTGCGCCCTTCCACCTCGCCCGAGACGGTCTTGCCATTCACCGTCATGGTAATCTTTGTCATTCTGTCCTCCCTTAGAACATCAACAGTGTCTGCGCCCGGTCATGTGACCAAGCGTTTGAGCCAGCCCTTTTTGGGCGTATCTTCGGATGTTTCCAGTTCAGGCTCGGCAGGCGCGCCCACCTGTTCCTGAAAGTTGGTAAAGAACTGATCCGCCATCTTTTTGGCAAAGCCATCGATGATCCGGCTGCCCAATTGGGCCAGCTTGCCGCCCACCTTGGCCTCGACATCGTAATGCAGCACGGTTTGGCCGCCCTGCGGCTCAAGCCGGACCTTGGCGTTGCCCTTGGCAAACCCTGCGGCACCGCCTTTGCCCTCGCCCGACAGCGTGACACTTTCGGGTGCGGCCATATCGGTCAGGGTCACGGCGCCTTTGAACGTGGCCTTCACGGGCCCGACTTTCTGCACCACGGTCGCGGTAAATCCGTCTTCGGGCGTGCCCGCCATTTCCTGGCAGCCAGGCACGCAGGTCTTCAGCACCTCGGGATCAAGGATTGCGGCCCAAACGGCCGCACGGTCGGCGTTTATCACACGGGAATCACTGAGATTCATAAGAGCCCCCCTTTGGTTCAGACCAAACCTATGGGGACGCGCCAGGGCGCACCATTCGACCAAGTGTGTACGACCAAAGTCGTGCCTTAGCGTTCGGGGGTTTGGTGGGTCAGCCCGTACTTTTCATAGATCGCGGAAATGCGCCCATCTTGCAGCGCGTAATTGACCGCGTCGTCAACGAAATAGGACAGCGGGCGATAGCGGAAATTCACCGCCACGCCCAAGGTCCAGTTGCTGACGGCAAACCCAGCCAGGGGCGGCTGGTGCACGTCTGTGGCCTCGGTCAATCCATGCTCCAACTCCCCCAGCGGGCCCATGACGGCCATCACCTCGCCCGCGTCGAGCGCGGCCATGGCAGCGGCGGTTGTTGGAAAACGGCGGATATTGGGCTGCAGCTGTCCGCCGACAAAGCCAGACAGGTAAAAGTCAGAGATCGAATCGTTTTCGACCCCCACGGTGTCAAAGCGGAAATAGGCCGGCACCGGCTTTTCGTCGGGATAGGCGTCCTTGGCATAGGCAATTGCAATGCTCTCACCCGCGTATTGCCCGGTAAAGACGACCTGCTCGACACGGCACTTGAACGCGCTGTCATAGGGGATGCGCATCATGACGTTGGCGATGCGCCCGCCGATCAACGCGCCCTTCCAAATGTTGTTGCGCAGGTCCGCCTCTAGATTTTCACCCGCGGCCACAAAGTTGAACCGCGCCTCAACCCCGATGTCCTGCGCGATGATCTGGGCAATTTCGATATCGACGCCCATGGGCGTGCCGTTTTCGACCCAGGAATAGGGCGGGTAATCTTCGTAAACCGCAAACAGCATGTGGCCCTGGTCCTGGATCTGGTCCAGTTCCTGGCCGACGATGTCGCGCCCGACATTTTGCGGCTTGGCTTGCGGTACATAGTCCGCGCAAGGATCAGCAGCGTGGGCCTGCCCCGCAAAGGACAGACCCACAACCACCAGGGAGAAAAACGTAGATCGAACTGTCATGCCGTCAGTTTGCGGCAGACAATCCGATGGTCAAGGCTTCTGAGGCCGACTTGTAGGCCTCAGGCGTGCCGTCGATCAGGTTGGCCGCCCGGAAGGCGACGCTGTCGGCCACAGGCGCGCCAGAGAGCGTCGGGATTTCGCCCGCGATCTCGCCCAAACGGCCCTTGAGCGCGTCGGCATCCGCGCCGCTTGCGTCGCTGGCATAGCCCGCCAACGTGTCGCGCAGCGCTTTCAACTCGTCCGCCACCTCTTCCATCGCGACGTCGTCGGGACGCGCCTCGATATAGGTGCGGATGGCCCAGGCGGCCTCTTGGCCCAACAGCTCGCCAAAGGCGGGCATCTTGGTCGTGCCGTTTTGGGTGTATCCGGTGCGGAACCGCTCGACATACCATTCGTCGCCGTATTCTTCGGCCTCAAGGAACCGCAGATCGGGGGCCAGACCGCCCGACACAACCTCTAGCCCGTGGCAGCGTGCGCAGTTCTGGTTATACCCCGACGCGCCGATCTCGATCGCGCGCAGCCAGGTTTCCTCGCCCACCTTGTCGGCGCGATAGGGGTTTTCGATCAGCCAGTCGCCTTCGATGGCGGGCAGGCCCGCAGTGTCCACCGCTTGCGGCGTAACATCACCGTGCGCACTGGCCAGCGTTGCGGCGGCGGTGAACACGCCTGCCATCAGCAGTCTTTGTTTCGTCGTGTTCGGCATCATAACCTCCCTCACATATGCGTCTGTGTTGCCCTTGTCCTACGCCAGCCACAGCAGGCGCGGTATTGGACTTTGGTTGCGATTCCTTGGTGCTAAGACCAAGGTCTAATACCGGTCGGAAACAGCCCCTTGTTAGCGTTGTAACCAGGGAGGATTTGACGTGAGACAAATGGCTTTGGGCCTTTGCGTTGGCTGCGCCGTGGCAACATCGGCTGCGGCAGAAATCACTCTGAACATTGGATATTTGCGGGTTGAACAACCGCAGCCACCGACGCTGTCGAACCTTGATCCTATTCCCGTGGACAACGGCCTGGCCGGTGCGCAGACCGGGCTGTCCGACAATCTGACGACGGGCAAGTTCCTGGGCCAAAGCTATGCGCTGACCGTGGCCGAGGTTTACGAGGGCGAAGATCCGCTGGCCGCGGCCCGTGATCTGCTCGCAAGCTCGCCCCTTCTGGTCATTGATGCTGGCGCAGATGACATCCTGTCCATCGCAGACCTGCCCGAGGCGGCGGGCGCGGTGCTGTTCAACACGTCGTCGGGGGACCTGCGTTTGCGCGATACCGCCTGCCGCGCCAACCTTTTCCACACGCTCGCGTCCGACGCGATGCGCACCGATGCGTTGGCCCAAGTGCTGGTGCAAAAACGCTGGACCGATCTGGTGATGATCGCAGGCACCTATCCCCAAGACGTCAGCTATGCCGCGGCGATGCGCCGGTCGCTGACCAAGTTCGGGCTGAAGCTGGAAGCGGAAAAGGAATGGGCCTTTGACGCAGATATGCGCCGCAGCGCCAGCCAAGAGGTGCCGCTGTTCACTCAGGATTTTGGCGATTATGACGCGCTGATCATCGCCGACGAGGTGCATGATTTTGGTCGCTATGTTCTTTACAACACGTGGCAGGCCCGGCCCATCGTCGGGTCCGAAGGCCTGACATCCGTCGGCTGGTCGCCAGTGATCGAACAGTGGGGGGCCGCACAGCTGCAATCCCGGTTCGAAAAGGCGCATGCCCGCGAGATGACGGCCCAAGACTATGCCGCCTGGGCCGCCGTCCGCACGCTGGGCGAGGCGCTGACGCGCACCAACGCGTCCGACCCCGAGACGCTGCGCGCCTATATCCTGTCGGATCAGTTCGAGCTGGCAGGGTTCAAAGGGCGTCCGCTGACCTATCGCGACTGGAACGGTCAACTGCGCCAACCCATCGCCATCGCACACCCCCGCGCGCTGGTGGCCCAGGCCCCGCTCGAAGGGTTCTTGCACCAGACCAACGAGCTTGACAGCCTGGGGCTCGACCGCCCCGAAAGCAACTGCGAGGCCTTCCAATGATCCGACTGACAGCGCTGCTGACCCTCTTGTCCTCCACCGCCATGGCGGGTGAGATTTGGGTGACCAATGAAAAGGACGACACGATCTCGGTCATCTCGACCGACACGCTGGAAGTGATCAAGACCTACGACACCGGCGAACGCCCGCGCGGCATCATCTTTTCCAAGGATTACAGCCGCGTCTATATTTGCGCCTCGGACAGCAACGCCGTGCAGGTGATGGACCCGAACACAGGTGAGATCCTGCACGAACTGCCATCGGGCGACGACCCGGAACAGTTCGTTTTGCACCCCAACGACCGGCACCTCTATATCGCGAACGAGGATGATGCGATCACCACGGTGGTCGATACCGAAACCCGCAAGGTCATTGCCCAGATCGACGTGGGCGTCGAACCCGAAGGGATGGCCGTCAGCCCCGATGGCAAGATCGCGATCACCACGTCCGAGACGACGAATATGGCCCATTGGATCGACACAGAGACGCAAAAGCTGTTTGCCAACACGCTTGTCGACAGCCGCCCGCGCCACGCGGAGTTTGTAAAGGACGGCGCCGAAATGTGGGTCAGCTCCGAGATCGGCGGCACCGTGACCGTGTTCGACACCGCCACGCAAAGCGAGGTGGCCAAAATCGACTTTGAGGTGCAAGGGGTGCACCCCGACCGCGTGCAGCCCGTGGGGTTTGAGTTCACCGCCGGTGACACGCACGCCTTTGTGGCCCTGGGGCCATCCAACCATGTCGCCGTCGTCAACGCCGAAACCTACGAGGTCGAAGAATACATTCTGGTCGGGCGCCGCGTCTGGCACATGGATTTCAACGCTGACCGGTCGATGCTGTTCACCACCAACGGGGTGTCGGGTGACGTGACGGTTATCGACGTGGCCAAGCGCGAGGCCATCAAATCCGTCAAGGTGGGGCGCTTTCCCTGGGGCGCCGCATTCCGGCCCTCGGGCTCGTAATTCATTTGAACGGGAGGATCCCAATGAAAACCCTGGCTTTGATCGCCGCGATGGCGCTTGCCGCACCGACTGTCGCGCTCGCCGACGACGATGACACCCCCAGCTTTGGCGCCGCAGGCCTGTTGGGCGGCAGCAACAAGGAAGACTTGCCGCCGATCATCCTGTCAGCAGGCGAGCCCATCGCACCCGAGGGCGCATGGGAGCTGCAATCCGGCACGTATTACGAGTTCGAAATCCAAGGCGACGGCAGCCAGGAACTGGCGCTGGTGGGCCCCGAGTTCTTCCGCGCCATCTGGATTGACGAGATCGTCGTCGAAGGCCTGGAAATCCGCCCCCTTGGCCTGGACAGTATCGAATTTGACGAGGCGGGCGAGATGGAGATCGGTTTTGTCGCGATCAAGCCGGGTGCCTATTACATGAAGATCCCCGGCACCAGTGGCGAGACACAGCGCCTCGACATTACCATCAAATGAGCGGGCTTGAGGCCACCGGCCTCAGCTATGCCTACGGGGCAAAACAGGCGTTGGACGATGTGTCGTTCAGCGTCTCTTCGGGTGCGTTTTGCGCGCTGCTTGGGCCGAATGGTGCGGGCAAATCGACCCTGTTTAACCTGCTGACACGCCTGTTTGTGGCACCGTCGGGTCAGATCAATATCGCCGGGCACGACTTGCGCGCCTCACCGCGGCAGGCGCTTGCGCAACTTGGCATCGTGTTTCAGCAAACCACGCTGGATCTGGACCTGACCGTGCAACAAAACCTCGGCTATTTCGCAGCACTTCATGGGCTGTCTGGCCGCACGGCGGCCACGCGGATCGACGCGGCCCTGGACCAGCTGGACATGCGCGAGCGGGCCAAGGAAAAGGCGCGTGCGCTGAACGGCGGCCACCGGCGCCGGACCGAGATTGCGCGCGCCCTGTTGCATGACCCAAGCGTTCTGCTGCTGGACGAGCCGACCGTGGGTCTGGATGCGGCCGCCCGCGCGTCAATCACCGATTACGCCCATGCCCTGGCCGCGGCGGGCAAGACGGTCTTGTGGGCCACGCACCTGACGGACGAGGTGCGCGCCCAGGATGACCTGATCATCCTGCACCGCGCGCGTATCTTGGCCCAAGGCACGGCCCAGGACATAGCGGGCGGCCACAGCCTGCAGGACAGGTTTTTATCAATGACAGGCCAGACCGCATGAGCGCCTATCTCACGTCGCTCAGGGCCATCGTGGTGCGCGAGGCGCTGCGGTTCATCCACCAGCGCGAACGGTTTGTCGCGGCCCTGGTGCGTCCGCTTGTCTGGCTATTGGTGTTTGCCGCCGGGTTTCGTGCGGCCCTCGGGCTTAGCATCATTCCACCCTACCAGACCTACATCACCTACGAGACGTATATCGTGCCCGGCCTGTGTGGCATGATCCTGCTGTTCAACGGCATGCAGTCGTCGCTAAGCCTGGTGTACGACCGCGAGATGGGGTCGATGAAGCTTCTCTTGACCTCGCCGTTGCCCCGGGGCTGGCTGCTCTTTTGCAAGCTGCTGGGGTCCACCGCCATCTCGATCCTGCAAGTCTATGCGTTCCTGGCGATTGCTGCGTTCTTCGACATCAGAATGCCCGCGCTGGGTTACATCACAGTATTGCCTGCGCTGATCGTGGCGGGGCTGATGCTGGGGGCGCTGGGCCTGCTGCTATCGAGTTTCATCAAGCAGCTCGAGAACTTTGCTGGGGTCATGAACTTTGTCATCTTTCCGATGTTCTTTCTGTCCTCGGCTCTCTACCCGCTGTGGAAAATGGCCGAAAGCTCTGAACTGCTCCACGACATCTGCGCGGTGAACCCGTTTACTCATGCGGTCGAGTTGATCCGCTTTGCGCTTTATGTGGAATTGAACGGCCCGGCACTGCTCTGGACGCTGTTGGCGACGGCTGTTTTTGCGGGCGTGGCGCTGGTGGGCTATGACCCTGCGCGCACGCGCATTGGGCGGCGCGGGTGATCTACGACCATACGCGCGGTGCGGCGTGATCCGATTCGTGCTATGCTTGCTAGCATGAGACATATTTTTGCCGCCGCGATCGCCCTTACCGCCACATCCGCCTTTGCCGATGAATTCGGCAGGTTGAACCCCGACGAAATGACCTGGCAACGCTTTGTCGAGCGTGCCGAAGACGGCGAGACGGACATGGTGCTGTGCTCGATGGGCTATGCGCTGACCAAGTCGGGCGACCACGCCTCGGCGCGCCTCCTGCTCGAGAACTGCGCAAAGGACGGATACACAGGCGCGATGACCTGGATGAGCCAGCTGGATAACAACGGCCTTGGTGGCGACTATAACCCAGATGCCGCAGCCGAATGGGATCGCCGCGCCGCGGAAATGGGCGACCCGGTGGGCAAGTTTAACTATGGCATCGCCCTGATGCGCGGGCATGGTGTCGGCAAGGACGAAACGCTGGGCCGCCAGTTGGTGGATGAGGCCGCTGGCGAAGGTCTGCTGATCGCGCAACGGCTGCAAACCGCAGGCTATGACCTGGATGAGGTCACGCCCGACGCGGACAACTGGAAATACGCGCCGTCATTCTGAACATCGTCCACCAGCGTCGCAGGCGCCCCGGCGAGGGTCACGATACGTGTCGCCAATTTTGCTGCCTCGTCTGCCACATGGGTGACCAAGATCGTTGTCACGCCATGCCGGTCGCGCAGCCTCGCAAATAACGCCATCATCTCGTCCACGAGGCCGGGGTCGAGCGACACAAACGGCTCGTCCAGCAGCAACAGATCGGGTTTGACCGCAAAGGCGCGCGCCAGCGCCAGGCGCCGCTGCTGACCCAAGGACAACTGCCCCGGATAGTCCGCGCCGCGCCCTTCAAGGCCCACATCCGCCAGCGCCTGTTCTGCGTCCCCGTCGGACACTCCGGTTGCGACACAGATGTTCTGCACTACCGTCCGCCAGGGCAACAGCGTCGGCTCTTGGAACACCATCGCGCATGTGCCGTTCAACTGGCACGTCCCATCGAACTGTTGGTCGATCCCCGCAATCACCCGCAGCAAAGAGCTTTTGCCGACGCCCGATGGGCCAACCAGCGCCAGCGTTTCACCGCGGTGCAGTTGCAGCGTGACATCCCGCAGGATCGGTGTGCCCTGCCGCGACAAGCCGCGCAGCCGGAGGTCAAGAAGCGGTGGCGCCACCTAACTGCCGGAGCGCAGGAAGGTGCCCGGCGGCAGTTCTCGTGCTTCGCCCACCAGATCTGCGCCACCCAAGGTCACCATCAGCGCCAGCATCTTGGCCGCCGCCGCCTCGTCCACCGGTGCATCGGCCGGAATTCCCGCGCGGAACCCGGCCTTGAGGGCCGCAAATTCGGCGTCCGTCTTGGCATTCATCTTGCTGCGCAGCCTGTCCCACTCTGCCTCATCCTCGGCCAGCAGCGCCTTGGCGTCACGCGACGCCGCTGACAGCCCGTTCACCAGCCCCGGCGTAGCGCGCAGCATCTCACCCTTGACCACATAGCCCAGCAGCGGCGTATCGGCATCAAGGCCAAGCGCCGTTGCCGCCTCTGCCACGTCCACCAGTTTGCGCATGCCTGCCGCTTCCATTTTGGCCAGGAAATGCCAAAAGTTGATCGCGGCATCGACGTCACCGGACAAGGCGGATTTGAAGATCAGCGGCGGCGCGGCAAAGACCTGTTCGCTGTTGGCCTTGAGGTCGAGGCCGTATTCCTGCGCCGCATAGGCCTGCAAGATCAGCCAGCTTTTGTCCAGCGGCCCGCCCGCAATCCCGATCTGGCCCCCGGCCAAATCGGCCAGCGATTGCGCCGGACTGTCGGCGGGGACCATGACGCCGCCCACGGCCTTGGAATAGGGGATAAAGACATAGTCCTTGCCCGCCGCCCGCTGCCGCGCGACCCACAGCCAGTCCGAGACGATGACGTCCGTGGCCCCGCCCTGAAACGCCACCTTGGCCGCCGACCCGCCCGCAACGCCCTGCACCTGCAGGTCGAAACCATGCGCGGTGTCAAACCCGTGATGCTTGATCGTGTTCAGTTCCCAATTCACCGTGCCGAATTTCAGGACCGAGGCGCGCAAGGTTGGCACATCGGCCCACGCCGCGCTGGCAAGGACGGCTGCGGCCGCCGCACCGATCAATGCCTTCAAAGCTCTCATAGAAACCTCCCATTTGGTGTGCGCGGTCTGACGTCCCGCGCCTATTCGATGATCATCCGGGGCAGCCAATGGCTGTCGGGGTCGCTTGCGTGCAGGTCACCGGCTTGCAAGGGCCGCAGGTTGCCCGCATCCGGCGGGGCGGACAGCAGATCCATATCCATTTCGTGCAGTGTGCCGGTCAGCCGCCCGTCTTCGGCGCTCAGCTTGTAATAGACACCGTTCCACATGTTGATCCCGTACTCGGTCGACCCTTTCCACAGAAACAGAAAGTCGTATTCGAGGTCGGTCAGATCGGCGTTGATGTTCCGCGCAATCTTGTAGGGGTAGGGGACGTGGCACCAGTGCTTGGTCGGCCCTTCGAGACACCGAAAAGGCCGCATGGACAGGAAATGATCGGTAAAGGGCGCTTGCGCCATCTCGACGGTATAGTCACCGCTTGCGCTGACATCGACGGTTGCGATCTGGATGCGGGTGCCGTCCTGGGCCTCTAGCATCACCGCCTGCGGTGCTGCCCAGGTGGCCGGAGCCAGAATCGCCCATGCAAACGCTGCTTTCAGAGACATGCCGATGACCCTCCCGCCAGCAGGATATGGCCAGTCAACCTGAGTCGCAGCGCGACCAAAGTCGCAGGTCGTGTGTCAAGTTCTTTGGGGTCTTACGACCATTGTGCAATATCTGCGCCCCGCATTTGCGCAAATAATTGGCGTAGGGCGAAGGCTGTGCCGTGCGCATAACACGCCTTTGCAAAAACTGCCCACCAACGGGTTTTGGGAGGAGACTGACATGAACAGATTCATTGCACTGACGGTCGCGGGGATACTCTCGGCGACGTCTGCATTTGCCGAGGGCGTGACCGAAGAGATGCTGGCGAACGACACCGCATCCACCGGTGACGTGCTGACCAACGGCATGGGGCGCCACCTGCAGCGCTATTCGCCGCTGGATATCCTGAACAAGGACAATGTCGACAACCTGGTCCCCGCATGGGCGTTCAGCCTGGGCGGTGAAAAGCAGCGCGGCCAGGAAACCCAGCCCATCGTGCATGACGGCGTGATGTATATCACCGGCTCTTACAGCCGGATGTACGCCATCGACGTCAAAACCGGCCAAGAGATCTGGCAATACGACGCCCGCCTGCCCGAAGGGATCTTGCCCTGCTGTGACGTGGTCAACCGCGGTGCTGCGATCTATGGCGACAACATCTACTTCGGTACGCTGGACGCGCGCATCGTGGCGCTGAACGCCAAAACAGGCGACACCGTATGGAACAAGAAAATCGCCGACTACAAGGCGGGCTATAGCTATACCGCCGCCCCGCTGATCGTGAACGGCCTGGTCATCACCGGCAATTCGGGTGGTGAGTTTGGCATCGTCGGCGCCGTGCAGGCCCGCGACGCGGAAACCGGCGAACTGGTCTGGGACCGCCCCGTGATCGAAGGTCACATGGGCATGCTGAACGGCGAAGAAAGCACGATGACCGGCACGCTGAACGCGACCTGGCCGGGCGATATGTGGAAAACGGGCGGCGGTGCCACATGGCTCGGCGGCTCTTATGACGCTGACACCGACACGCTGGTCTTTGGCACGGGCAACCCTGCACCTTGGAATTCGTGGCTGCGCGATGCGGGTCAGAACAACGACGGTACGGGCGACAACCTCTACGCCGCGTCGCGTCTGGGCATCGACCCCGCCACAGGCGAGATCAAGTGGCACTTCCAGACGACACCGCGCGAAGGCTGGGACTATGACGGCGTGAACGAAGTCGTCGCCTATGAAAACCGTGCGGGCGAAAAACGCTTTGCCACGGCAGACCGCAACGGCTTCTTCTACGTGCTGAACCGCGAGGATGGCGCATTCGTGCGCGGCGTGCCTTTCGTCAAGGACATCTCGTGGGCCGAAGGCCTGGATGAAAACGGGCGCCCGATCTTTAACGAGGCCAATCGCCCCGGTAACCCCGCCGAAGCCGCAGATGGCAAGAAGGGCGAGGTCGTCTTTGCCTCGCCGTCCTTCCTGGGCGGCAAGAACTGGATGCCCATGGCGCATTCGCCCGACACCGGCCTGTTCTACGTGCCCTCCAATGAATGGGGCATGGACATCTGGAACGAGCCGATCACCTACAAAAAGGGTGCCGCCTACCTCGGTTCTGGCTTTACCATCAAGCCCAACTACGAAGACCATATCGGCAGCCTTAAGGCCATCGACCCCGACACCGGCGAAACCAAGTGGGAGTTCAAGAACGACGCCCCGCTGTGGGGTGGCGTGATGACCACGGGCGGCGGCCTGGTGTTCACCGGCACACCCGAAGGCAAGTTCATCGCCTTTGACGACACCACGGGCGAAGAGCTGTGGTCGTTCCAGACCGGCTCGGGCATCGTGGGCCAGCCGATCACCTGGGAACAGGATGGCGAGCAATACGTGACTGTCATCTCTGGCTGGGGCGGTGCTGTGCCGCTCTGGGGTGGGGAAGTGGCCAAAAAGGTCAACTACCTGAACCAGGGTGGCATGCTGTGGACATTCCGCCTGCCACAGCAGCTGGCCTCGGCCAACTGATCCAAGCCTTTTCAACACGACGAACGCCCCTGCGATTGCGGGGGCGTTTTTCTTTGGGCGTCTAGTACTTTTTGACAAGTGACCCCGCCAAAGACCTTGGGCTAGACTTGGGTTATGTCGCTTCAGCCCGTGCCCGTGTCCTCCGATCCGTCCGAAACCCTTGCCCCGCAAGGGTGGGCGCTGGTGATCGACGACCATCCGCTCTTTTGCGACGCACTGGAACTGACGCTGCGGTCCGTGGCCAACTTTGCCGAGGTGGTGACCGCCGACAGCTTGGAAAGCGCCTTGGATCGTCTGGCCGGTCACCCTGCACCGTCCTTGATCCTGCTGGACTTGAACCTGCCGGATGTCGACGGGCTGGATGGCCTGATGCGGCTGAAACGTACCGCCGAACACACGCCGGTCATCATCGTGTCGTCGATGACCGACAATGCGATCATCGGCAATTCGATCATCGCGGGTGCGCATGGGTTTGTGCCCAAACACTCGCACCGCTCGGTCTTTCTCGAGGCGATACAGACCATTGCCGCGGGCGAGCTGTACAAGCCCGCAGGCTTTGTCGAAGGCAACGGGGCGGACGGGAAAGAGGACCACCTAAGCCGGCTGTCCTCGCTTACCAACCAACAGGCGCGCATCCTCGATCTGATTTGCGAGGGCAAGCTGAACAAGCAGATCGCCTTTGACCTCACGATTGCAGAAACCACGGTCAAGGCGCACGTGACGGCCATCATGCGCAAGCTGGGCGTTCAAAGCCGGACCCAAGCGGTGCTGGTCGCGCAAGAAGCCAAATATTCAAAGGTCTTGCCAAGCACCGACTGACGCCCCTATCGTGAGCGTCAGGGAGAAATCAAATGACATTGCAGTCCAAGGCCGCCAGGCTTGAAGGACGTGCCGTGGCAAACCAGTGCGATATACTGCGCACTGGCGAAGTGCGCGCTTCGACGACATCGCCTGTGAAATATCTGAAACGCAAGCTGGGTGAGGGCCCGTTTGCGTTGATTTCACTGTTTGTCACGCCGGCCGTCGATTTTCATGATGTCGTGAAAGAGGCCCACGACCTCTTTCCAGACGCCGACGTATTGGCTTGCACAACCGCAGGCGAAATCGGGACCACCGGGTACGAGGACGGGCTTGTCGTCGCCATCGGCTTTCCCGCGGATGGCTTTGCCACCAAATCCCTGATGATCGAGGATGTCAGCACGCTGGACATCCAAGCGACCATCGACCAGATCACCCTTGAACGGATCAAGATGCGGGATGCCACGCCCGAGCTTGAAGACAACTTTGCCTTTCTCGTCGTCGATGGCCTGTCACTCAGCGAGGATACGCTGGCCGCCACCATCGCCCCCGCCTTGCGCGATTTTCCGATCTTTGGCGGCTCTGCGGGCGATGGCACGCGGTTTTCGGAAACCCTCGTGGCGCTCAATGGCCAGGTCGCTGCCAATGCAGCGATCCTGACGCTGGCGCGCAGCAAATACGAGACGCGGGTGTTCAGCTTGAACCACCTGATCCCCGGCGACACACAGATGGTCGTCACGGGCGCCGACCCCGCCCGCCGCATCGTCAAAGAGATCAACGCAGAACCGGCCGCCCGCGAATATGCGCGGCTGGTGGGCAAAGACCCGGATCAGCTCGACCGGTTTACCTTTGCCTCGCACCCCGTGGTTGTGCGCATCGGCGACACCCACCACGTGCGCGCCATCCAACAGGTGAACGACCTCGGCGAGCTGGTCTTTTTCTCTGCCATCGACGAAGGCATGGTGTTGACCGTCGCCTCGCAGGAAAACCTGTCCGAACACCTAGAGGCCAAGCTGTCCGACCTTAGCCATGCGCAGAAACCTGCCAACATCATCGGCTGCGACTGCATCTTGCGCCGGATCGAGGCAGAGCAAACACAGCAAACCCGCCAAATCTCGGACGTGCTAAGCGCGCATCGCGTCACCGGTTTTTCCACGTATGGCGAACAGATCGGGCCGCTGCACGTCAACCACACCATGAGCGGTGTCGCCTTTTATCACCGCGCCGCACAGCACAAGGCGTAACGCGGTGTCGCTGATCAACCCGAAGGATTCGCTGGAACGGCAGAACGAAAAGCTGCTGCAAATCTCGCAAGCGCTGATGCGCCGGGTCGAGCAAAAGACGGAACAGTCCGGCTTTGCCTACCAACAGTTCGAACGCGCGGCCTTGCTGGAATCCGAGGTGCGCCAGCGGACGCGTGACCTGGAACGCACGCTGGACCTGCTGCAGGATTCCAACGCGCGCCTTGAGCAAGCCAATGCCGAGACGGAAACCGCCCGCGCCAACCTGACCGAGGCGATCGAGACGATCAACGAAGGCTTTGCCCTGTTTGACGAAAAGGACCGGCTGGTCCTTTTCAACAGCCGCTTTTGCCGCGACCTGCAGGATGTCTGTCCGGTCCTGACCGAAGGGCTGTCCTTTGACGACTATGTCACGTCCATCTCGAACAGCCGCTTTCTGGCGCTGCCCGACGGCCAAACATCCGAAGACTGGGCGCGCCTGCGCATCGAACGCCACCGCGAAGAACATGTGGTGTTCAACGTCAGCCTGATCTGGGACCGTTGGTTGCAAGCCTCAGAACACCGCACATCGCGCAATGGCACGGTGATCCTGCAGACCGACGTCACCGAAATTATCCGCATGGAGCGTCTGGAACGCGACAAGATGCGCCACCAGGAGGCGCGCAAGCTGCAAGCAACGTTGGATCACCTGAACCAAGGGGTCTGCATCTTTGGTCACGACAAGATGCTGGTGGGCTGGAACAAGCGGATGGACCGCCTGTTGGACGTCCCCCCAATCCGCCGCCGCGGTCGGCTGGATTTCGACGACCTGATGGAGCAATTTCGCGAAGAGCTGACATTTAACGAAAGCTTTTCGGCCGAGCGATTGATCGAATGGACCAATCGCGGCCGCCCCCGCGAACCCATCGCGTTCGAGGTTACGCGCAAGGGCGATCAGATCTACAGTATCTTTGCCCAAGAGATGCCCGACCGCGGCTTTGTCATCAGCCTGACCGACGTCACCTCGGAACGCGCCGCAACCCGCGCGCTGGCCGATGTCAACGAGCGGTTGGAGCTTTGGGTCGAAGAGCGCACCGCAGAATTGGAAGAAGCCCTAAGCGAGGCCGAGCGCGCGAACGCGTCCAAATCCCGCTTTGTAGCCGCGGCCAGCCATGACCTGTTGCAGCCACTGTCGGCGGCCAAGCTGTTTGTGTCGTCCATCTTGGATCAGACGGACAATGCCGCCATCAAGCATGTGGTGGCCAAGACGGAAACCGCCCTGCAAGGGGTCGAACAGATTATCGAGGCGCTGTCGGCGATTTCCAAACTCGACGCCGGCAAGGCGGTGTTTGACGTCCAACCGCTCGCCCTGTCAGAAATTTTCGACCCCCTGCGGGACGAACTGGCCCTGACCGCGCGCGCCAAGGGCATCAAGTTCAGCCTCGCCCATAGCAGTTTGACGGTAGTCAGCGACCCGGGCTATCTGCGGCGGATCGTGCAAAACCTGCTGTCAAACGCGATCCGCTATACCGAAACGGGCCGCATCCTGGCCGGGGTCCGCAGGCATGGCGATTTCGCGCGGATCGAGGTGTGGGACACCGGCTGCGGTATCGCCGAGGCGGACCAGCACGCCATTTTCCAAGAGTTCAAACAGCTGAAACCCAGCGGGGGCGATCAGGGTCTTGGCCTTGGCCTCGCCATTGTCGAACGGGCGTGCAAGGGGCTGGGCCACCCGCTTGCCCTTTGGTCGCAGCCGGGCATTGGCAGCTGTTTTTCCGTGGTCGTGCCGGTATCGCAACCCACCGCGCGAATGCACAACCTGCTGTCACCCACAACTGTGCCCACGGCATATGACCTGAACGGCGTTCTGGTGATGCTGGTCGAAAATAATTGGAGCGTCGCCCAAGCGCTGTGTCACCTGATCGAAAGCAACGGGGGTGAGGTTATCGTCGCCGAAACCGCCGAAGAGGCGTTGATGATGATCGCGGACATCGATCTGGTCCCCGACGTCTTTTTGCTGGATTATCAACTGGGTGACGGCATGGACGGCGTCGCGCTCTACGAGAACATCTTGGACAGATACGGGCCTGTTCCCGCCTCGATCATCTCGGCCAACCGCACGACAGAACTGCGGGCCGCGTGCAAACGCCTGCGCCTCAGGCTGTTGCCCAAACCCGTGAACGCGCAGCGCGTCTGCGAGTTTCTGAGCGAGGGGTTCAGCGCAAACCAGACCGAACAGGGTCGCGCCTACCGCTAGCATCGCTATCGCGGTTGCAACGGGAAAACCGCACTCTGAAAAGTAATAGACAGACCTGTCCAGTTGTTCCACTACTCGTGTGACATCAACAAAGACGACAGGGGGCATAGATGGATTCGCATTACCGGGTTGTGGTGATTGGCGGCGGCGTGGTGGGTACATCGGTGCTGTATCACCTGGCCAAAATGGGGTGGACGGATGTCTGCCTGATCGAACGGTCGGTGCTAACCGCAGGCTCTAGCTGGCACGCGGCGGGGGGCATTCACGCGCTGAACGCCGATCCCAACATCGCGCAATTGCAGGCCTATACCATCGACCTGCTGTCCGAAATCGAAGCGGAATCGGGCCAGAACATTGGCCTGCACATGACCGGTGGCCTGACCATGGCGGGCACGCCCGACCGGTGGGAATGGCTGCAATCGGCCTACCGCACCTTCCAATCCATCGGGATCGAGGACTGCCGCCTTGTCAGCGTCGAAGAGGCCGTGGAACTGAACCCCATCATGTCGGGCACGGGGCTCTTGGGTGGCATGTGGGCCGACCGCGAGGGGTATATCGACACCACCGGCACCGTCCACGCCTATGCCGGGGCTGCCAAGAAACGCGGCGCGACCGTGGTGGAACATAACCGCGTGCTGGAACTGAACCAAACCCTTGAGGGCTGGCAGGTGGTCACGGAAAAGGGCACCGTCACGTGCGAACACGTGGTCAACGCCGCGGGCCTCTGGGCCAAGCAGGTGGGGCGCATGGCGGGTGTCGAACTGCCGGTGTCGCCGCTGAACCACCACTACCTGATCTCGGACACGATCCCAGCGCTCGAAGAGCTGGATTTCGAGGTGCCGATGACCGTCGACCTCGAAGGGTTCACCTATCTGCGCCAAGACCAGAAGGGTGTGCTGCTGGGCATTTACGAGATCGACCACCAGCACTGGAACATGGATGGCGCGCCCTGGGAATACGGGTTCGAGCTGCAGCAAGAAGACCCGGACCGGATCGAGAAAGAGCTGATCATGGGGTTCGAACGCTATCCTGCCTTGCAGGATGTGGGCGTCAAAACCTGGGTCAACGGGGCCTTCACCTTCAGCCCCGATGGCAACCCGCTGGTGGGGCCCGTGCCGGGCAAGCGCGGCTATTGGTCGGCCTGTGCCGTGATGGCCGGGTTCCTGCAGGGCGGCGGCGTGGGCAAGTCGCTGGCGGAATGGATGATCCTGGGCGAGCCCGAGGCGGATGTCTACGGCATGGACGTCGCCCGCTATGGCGTCTGGGCCGAGAACAAACAGTATATCAAGGAAACCACCGGCCAGTTCTATTCGCGCCGTTTCGTGATGACCTACCCCAACGAACAACTGCCCGCCGGACGCCCCCTGAAAACCGCACCCGCCCATGCGGACATGACTGCGGCCGGGTGCCAATGGGGGCAAAGCTGGGACCTTGAGGTGCCGCTCTACTTCGCGCCCCAGGGATTTGCCGAAACGCCCTCGCTCAAACGCTCGAACGCGCATGATATCGTGGCCGCAGAATGCAAGGCGGTGCGCGAAGGGGTTGGCCTGCTGGACATCACGGGCTTTTCCCGATTTGAGGTCACGGGCGACAATGCCGAGGCGTGGCTGAACCACATCATGGCGTCGAAACTGCCGAAACCCGGCCGCGCGCGCCTGGCACCGATGCTGGGCGACAACGGGCGGCTCAAGGGCGATCTGACGGTGTTCAACTGGGGCGACGGCACCTGGTGGATCATGGGCAGCTATTACTTGCGCGCCTGGCACATGCGGTGGTTCGACGACCACATGATGGACGGCGTCACGGTCAAGGACCTGGGCGAAGAAATGGCGGGCTTTTCCCTGTCGGGGCCAAAATCCAAGGCGGTGATCAAAAAGCTGACGGATGGCCCGGTGGGCGATCTGCCGTTCATGGGCTGCGGCACCTTCGACATCGGCATGCTGCGCTGCAAGGTCGGGCGGCTGTCGGTTTCGGGTGAGATGGGGTATGAAATACACTGCCGTATGGGCGACCATGCCACCCTGCGCCACACGCTGCTCGCAGCAGGGGCAGAGGCGGGGATGATCGAATACGGCTTTAACGCGCTCTTGTCGCTGCGGCTGGAAAAAAGCTTTGGCATTTGGTCGGCGGAATTCACCCAAGGGTACACGCCCGGCATGACCGGGATGGACCGCTGGATCGACTGGGATCGCGACTTTGTCGGCAAGGCCGCCGCCTTGCAGGAAAGGGACGGCAACGGGCCGGCGCAGGTGCAGGTGACCTTGCGGGTGGATGCCAATGGCGCTGACGCCTCGGGGTTCGAGCCGGTGTGGAAAGACGGCCAAAAGGTCGGCTTTGTCACCTCGGGCGGCTATGGCCACACGGTCGATGCATCGCTGGCTATGGCGCTGGTGAACACCGAACACGCGGGCGAGGGGACCGACCTGTCGGTCCATATCGTTGGCACCGAACGCGCGGCGCAGGTGATCGCACCATCGCCCTACGATCCCGCAGGCCAGGCGATGCGCGGATGACCGAGCAACCCAGGCGCAGACGCGGTCGCGGCGCACCCCCCAGCAAAACGCGGCAGACGAACTACCGCCAGCTGCGCAACCCGTTTCCAGCGATGCGCGTCTTTTCCGACGACCGCATCGCCGCGCTGCACGAGGCCGCGCTGGATGTGCTGGAACGGCTGGGCATCAAGGTGCTGTCGCCCGCCGCCCGCAAGGTGTTTCAGGCGGGCGGGGCCACGGTCGATGCACAGACCGACATGGTGCATATCGGGCGCGATATGGTGGCGGCGGCGCTTGCCACGGCCCCCAAATCCTTTCCCCTGATCGCGGGCAATCCAGACCGCAACCTGGTGATGGAACTGGGGTCAATGGTGTTCCAACCCGGCGCAGGCTGCCCGCATGCCACCGATCTGGAACGCGGTCGCCGCCCGGGCACAGAACAGGACTTTCGCGAGCTGATCACCCTGACCCAGCATTTCGACGTGCTGCACATGATCCCGCCGCTGGTCGAGCCGCAGGACGTGCCGATCCACCTGCGCCACTACGCGATGACCCAAGGGCAGATGGAGCTGACGGACAAGGTGCCATTTATCTTTGCCCGCGGCACCGGCCAAGTCACCGAAAGCTTTGAGATGCTGCAGGGCTTTCGCGGGCTGTCGGATGCAGAGTTCGCGGCACAGTCCCATTGCTATACCATCATCAACACCAACTCGCCCCGGCAACTGGACGTCCCGATGGCGCAGGGGGTGATGGACTTTGCCAAGGCCGGGCAGATGGCGATTATCACGCCGTTCACCCTGATGGGGGCGATGGCGCCGATCACTGTGGCGGGCGCTATGACGCTCAGCCATGCCGAGGCGCTCGCGGCCATCACTCTGGGTCAGTTGGTGAACCCCGGCGCGCCGGTGTGCTATGGCACTTTCACCTCGAACGTGGATATGAAATCGGGCGCGCCGATCTTTGGCACGCCCGAACATTTCAAGGCGTCGCTTGCCGCTGGTCAACTGGCGCGCCATATCGGCCTGCCCTGGCGCTGTGCCTCAGGCTCTGCCGCGAACCTGGGCGATGTGCAGGCCGCGAATGAGACGCAGTTTGGCACCTGGGGCTGCCTGATGGCGGGCGCGACCGTGACGCTGCACGCCGCAGGCTGGCTCGAAGGGGGGCTGACGGTGTCTTATGAAAAGCTGATCACAGATGTCGAAGTGTTGCAGATGGTGGCGGAGCTGTGTGTCGAAACCCCAGCGGAAGAGGCCGAGATTGCCCTGGATGCGCTGGAAGAAGTGCAGCCGGGCGGCCACTTTTTTGGCGCCGCTCACACGATGGACCGGTATCAGACGGCGTTCTACGAACCTCTGGTCGCCGACTTTGCCAATATCGGCACCTGGCAGGACCGGGGCAGCGTCGATGCCACGACCCGCGCCACCGACATCTGGAAGGGCATCTTGCGCGACTTTACCCCGCCCGCGCCCGATGGCGCGCGGATGGAGGCGCTGACCAAATACATCGCCGACCGCACCCAAGCAGGCGGCTGCCTGCCCGAAGGCGGATGACCGCACCGCTGCTGCACCGGGACGACCCGGACAAGGACCCGCTGGTTGGCAACGTCAAGGTGACGCGGCAGGACTGGCTGAACGCCGCGATGTCTGTGCTCAAGGCGGGCGGGGTCGAGGCGGTGAAGGTCGCCGACCTGGCCGGGCAATTGCAGGTCTCGCGGTCCAGCTTTTACTGGTATTTCAAGAACCGGACAGACCTGCTTGACGCGCTGTTGCAGCATTGGCAGGACACCAACACCGCCGCGATGGTGGCGCAGGCCAACGCGCCCGCCGCCACGATCACGCAGGCCTGTTGCAACATCTTTCGCTGCAACATCAACACGGCACTGTTCGACAATCGGCTCGACTTTGCCGTGCGCGACTGGGCGCGGCGGTCGGACCGGGTGAACGCGGTGCTACGCGCAGGCGACACCGCGCGATTGCAGGCGCTGACGGCGATGTTCGCCCGCTTCGACTACCCCCCGCTCGAGGCGACGGCGCGGGCGCGGGTCATCTACTATATGCAGCTGGGTTATGACGACGCCAACCTGGGCGAGACGCTGGATGAACGCTTGGCCATGGTGCCCGGCTACCTTGTCGCCTTTACCGGCCGCGCCGGGTCCGCCGACGAAATCGCGGCCTTTGCCGCCTATGCCCGCCGCGTCGCTGGATAGGGATAGGGCATTTGTCTTGCACGGCGCAACGCGCGGCGTGTAGCGTGACCATCGCAGGACAGGGAGGATTTATGCGCACGCAAGTCGTGATCGTCGGCGGCGGCCCGTCGGGGCTGTTGCTGGGCCAACTGCTGTATAAGGCGGGGATCGAGGCTGTCGTGCTCGAACGGAAATCCCGCGCCTATGTGCTGGGCCGCATCCGTGCGGGTGTGCTCGAACGCGGCCTTGTCGGCCTTATGGAGCAGGCGGGCGTGGGCGCACGTATGCAGGCCGAAGGCTTTGTTCATGACGGCACGTTGATCGCCTATGACGGCGACATGTTCCGCGTTGACTTTGCCGCCCATACGGACGCGACTGTGCTGGTCTATGGCCAGACCGAAGTAACGCGCGACCTATACGATGCGCGCGATGCAACGGGCGGCGACACCCGGTTCGAGGTCGAAGACTTGGTGATCCATGACGCCGACAGCGACGCGCCCTTTGTTACCTACACGCAGCACGGGACCGGCCACCGCATCGATTGTGATTTCATCGCGGGCTGCGATGGCTTTCACGGTGTCAGCCGCAAGACGATCCCCGACAGCGTTCGGCGCGAGTATGAAAAGGTTTATCCCTTTGGCTGGCTGGGCATCCTGTCGGAAACGCCGCCCGTGAATGACGAACTGATCTATGCCAATTCCGACCGCGGCTTTGCCCTGTGTTCCATGCGCAACGCAGCCCTCAGCCGCTATTACATCCAGTGCCCCACCGACGACAGCCCCGAGAATTGGAGCGACGACGCCTTCTGGGACGAGTTGCGCCGCCGCATCCCGCCCCAAGCGGCCGAGGCATTGGTGACCGGGCCCAGCATCGAAAAGTCCATCGCCCCCCTGCGCAGCTTTGTGACCGAGCCGATGCGCTGGGGGCGGCTGTTTTTGTGCGGCGACGCGGCGCATATCGTGCCGCCCACGGGGGCCAAGGGGCTGAACACTGCCGCGTCCGACGTGCATTACCTGAACCAAGGGCTGCGGCAGTTCTACACCGACGGGGACAGCCACGGCATCGACGTCTATTCGGAACGCGCCCTCGCCCGCGTGTGGAAGACCGAGCGGTTCAGCTGGTGGTTCTCCAACCTGATGCACCACTATCCGGGCCAAACCGCATTCGACAAAAAGATGCAGTTGGCCGAGCTTGCCTTTCTGCGCGACAGTACTGAGGCGCAGGCGACCATGGCGCTGAACTATGTCGGCCTGCCCTACTAGGCGCGCCAGTTCAGCATGCGCCGTTCAATCAGCCCGATCACGGCGCTGACCAGCACACCCAGCAGCGACAGGATCACGACGCCCGCAAACAACCGCTCGAGGTCATAAAGCGACCCGGCCTCGAGGATATAGGCGCCGATGCCATATTCCGCCCCCAACATCTCTGCCGCGACCAGCAGGATGATGGCGATGGCCAGGCTGATCCGCAGGCCCGACAAGATGCCGGGCAGCGCACCGGGCAACACAATCTTGCGCACGATGGACCACCAGGACAGGCCAAAGCTTTGCCCCATACGGATGAGTGTGCGGTCCACATTGTCCACCGCGCCATAGGTGGCGACGACTGTGGGGGTAAAGGTGCCAAAGGCGATCAGAGCATATTTCGACCCCTCGCCAATGCCGAACCAGATGACGAACAGGGGCAGCAACGCGATCTTTGGGATCGGAAAGATTGCCGCAACCAGCGGCACCATCCCCGACCGTATGTAGGAAAAGAGACCGATCAAAACGCCAACACTGACCCCAATGCTGACGCCGATGGCGGCGCCCACAACCAATCGCGCCAGCGACGGGCCCATATGCTGAAACAGCAGGCCGCTGGTATACAGCTCGCGAAAGGTGTCCAGCACGTCCGACGGTTTGGGCAGGGTCAGTGCCGAAATCCAGCCCGATTGCGTGCCCCATTCTGCGACCAGGATCAGGGTGATGAACACGGCAACGCCGATCCAGCGCTGCGGCTTGGGGGCAAAACCACCGCCGCGAAAGGTCACCGTTTTGCCGGAAACGTCAGACATGGACCAATTCCTCATCCGCCGCGCGCGCCTCGTCCCGCATCAGGGTCCACAGATGCTTTTGATGCGCCTCCAGATCCCGGTTGCCAAAGGCGCGGTGTGCCAGCGGTTTGTCGATCTCGACCACCTCGCGGATCTGCCCGGGGCGGCGCGACAGCACAACGACCTTGTGGCCCAGGCGCACCGCCTCTGCCAGGTTGTGGGTGACGTAGACGGCGGTAAAGGGCTGCCGCGTCCACAGGGCGATCAGGTCGTCCATCAACAGCTCGCGCGTCTGGCTGTCCAGCGCCGACAGCGGCTCGTCCATCAGCATCACGGCGGGGTTCACGGCCAGGGCCCGCGCAATCGCCACACGCTGTTTCATCCCGCCCGACAACTGCTTGGGCAGCGCCTTGGCAAAGTCGGTCAGCTTGGTCCGCGCCAAAACGTCCGCGATAATTTCCCGGGCGGCGGCACTGCGAATGCCATGATCCTCTAGCACCAAAGACACGTTGCCAGCCACGCTGCGCCACGGCAGCAGGGCAAAGTCCTGAAAGATATAGGTGAGCGGGTTCAAACACCCCTCAGGCGGGCTGCCCAGTTGAAGAACGCGGCCCGCATTGGGCCGTTCCAACCCACCGATAAAGCGCAAGAGCGTGGACTTGCCGCAGCCCGACGGGCCGACGATGCAAACGATCTGCCCTTGGGGGATGTGCAGGGTGATGTCGCGCAGCACCTCGAAATCGGCATAGGCGTGGCTGATGCCGTCCAGCTTGATATCCATGGGTGTGTTCCGCGTCCGAAAGGGAGCGCCCGGCGAGAACACCCCGCCGGGCCTGTGGGCTTAGGCCGTCACCGTCTCGACATAGCTGTCGTCGACCAGCGTATCGAGCGTGATGTCCGCATCGACCAGACCTTCGGACTGGAACCAGCTCAGCTGATCCTGCACCGAGGCGACGTTCAGCGCCGCACCCGTACTTAGCCGCATGGTCCCGTTGATGATCGACGGCGCCGCCTTGTCGCGGGGACGGTCGGTATAGACGTATTTGTGGATCAGATCGATCATCGCGTCCTGGTCCGCGCTGCCGTCGATCATCGCCGCGGCATAGTCATCGACCCCTTTCGAGAAGCCGTTCAGGAACGCCTCGGTCTGCCCGCGTGCGTCTGCGGCGTTCTTGGCCGAGGTAAATACCGTCGTGACCTGATAGTCGGGGATGTAATCCGACACGTTGCCCACCATGTGCCACGCGCCCGCCGCTGCCAGCGGCTTGGCGATATGCGGCACGATGGACCAGCCATCGACCTGGCCCGACTTCATCGCGCCGATGATTGCGCCAACCTTTTGCAGCGGGGTAAATCGCAGGTCGATCCCCTCGGCCGCCGCCATCTTGGACCCCATATAGTGAAAGGATGACCCCGCCTGCGTCACCGCATAGCGCTTGCCATCCAGGTCCTTCAGCGTCTGGGTACCCGCCTGATAGGACGCGTCCGAGATCAGGTATTTCTGCCCGTCGATCCCCGCCTCTTCCCGCAACGCGCCGCCGATCACCTTGATCGCGCCCTTGTCCGCCAGGCTAATCAGCCCGCCAGAGATCGCGGTCACAGCATAGTCGATGTCGCCGCTCGCAATGGCCACTGCCATGGGTTGGGCCGCCTGAAAGAATTCAAACTCCACGTCCAGGCCCGCCTCGGCGAAATAGCCGCGCTCGAACGCCACGAAGTTGCCGGAATGCGAGGTAAAGCGCAGCGCGCCCACCTTGATCTTGGTGTTGGATGCGATGGCGGGTGCAGCCAATCCGCTGGCCGCCACGGTCCCGCCCATCAGGGCCAGCGCCTTGCGGCGATTGAAAGTGATCATGTTGTCCTCCCTATGATCGGTTCAGTCTTCTGCCTTCAACTCCGATTGAATGTCGCGGGCCAGCAGTGCGGTCGCCGCCGCCACATCCCGTGCCAGCACCGCCTCGACCAGGGCCTGCTGGCGGGCGCGGCGCTTGGCGAAATCCAGATAGCCCTCGCGCAGTTGCGCCAGGCGAAAGCGGCGGCTTTGGTTGAACAGTTTGCGCTGCAGGTCGATCAGCCGCGGGCTGGCACAGGCGTCGATCAGCGTTGCGGCAAAGGCGCGGCAGGCCTCATCCCATTGCAGCGCCGTAAGGTCATCCGCCTCTTGCGCCACGGCAGTTTCGGCAATTTGCAGCCCGTGCAGTGCCGCAATCACCCGACCCTCCCAAGCGACATCGCCATGCTCCATCGCGCGGGTCAAGGCGAGGCGCTCAATCTCGGACCGGACCATCAGAATGTCGCGCACGTCATCTTCGGTGGCCGAGGTCACGCGAAACCCGCGCTGCGCCGTGGCCTCTACCAATCCTTCAGCGGTCAGCACCCGCAACGTCTCGCGCATCGAATGGTTCGACCCGCCATAGCGGGCGCGCAGCGACTGAAGTTTTAGCTTTTGATCCGGCAGCAACGTCCCGAAAGAGATGTCGCGTCGCAGCGCCGCGGCCAGCATGTCCACCACCGTGTCGTCATCGCGTGTGTCCCGGCGCAGGATCATTTCTATCCACCAAAATGCAAAATGTTGGATACTTTCGTCGCAGCCCGGTCGCACTGTCAAGCGCGAAATCGTGGCGCTATACGCCTGCGTCTATTGTGGCCTAGCCACTGCCCCGTCCGCGATCCACCCATCCAGCACGGCCAGCGCCGCCTCGGCAAAGGCCGCGTCGTTGATATGGCAATCCAGCAGACTTAGCTGCGCGGGCGGTGCGATGGCCTTGCCCATCTCGTCTACCATTGCGGCCAATCCGTCCGGGTCATGCGCCGCCTCGCCAGGCCTGTCCCAGGCCTCGATGCCTTGCGTGGGCATCAGCACGTGCACTGGCCCTTTGGCCGGGGTGATCCGCTCCGCAATCATCCGCACCAGTGCGCGCCGCTCGTCCGCGGACAGGCCCGCACATTTGACCAACCGGTTGTGGGCGTGAAACGGGCGGTCGGTATAAGCGTCTGGAATGTCTTGCCACCCAGCAAAATCGATCAGGTCGGCGCAGCCCGGCGCGATCATCTGCGGAATGCCCTGCGCGCCCGCGTTGGTCAGTCGGTCAGGCCCTGCATTGATGACCGAGCCGACCATAAGATTGCTTAGCTCTGACAGCCCAAAATCCATTACGGCGGCAAAATACCCCTGCCGCGCAAGGGCTTCAAACGCCATCCCACCCATGCCCGTCGCGTGGAAAACGGCCACCTCAAACCCGCGCGCCTCAAGCGGGTCGCGCAGATGTTTCATGTAGCTCAGGCATGACGATCCAAGGCTTGTCATCCCAATCACAGGCCGGTCCGCCTTGGGCGCTTCAACCACCTTCGCCGCGCCCAGAACGGCGCCCGCCGCCTGGGACAACGAGGATTTGCAGACCGAATTGAGGCCATAGAGCCCCCCGGCCCATAGGATCATCTGGATATCCGGGCTCAGCCGATCCGGCGGGATCATGGGCGAAAACGAAACGGTCGACACCACAAACTTCGGCACCCCCAACGGCAGCGCCTGCGCGCAATCAAGGGCAAGATCCGTGCCCATCGTGCCACCCAGCGCCAGCATCGCATCCACCTTGCCTGTGGCATACAGATCGGCCGTCATCTGCGCTGCGCCGCGCGCCATGATCTGCATGGCCGTGTTCTCGTCGCCACTTGCGATGGCCTCCGCAATGCTGGCCCCCGCCGCCTGGGCCACGTCATGTTTCGAGATGTCCGTGGGCGTTGCCGGGTCGCCCAAAACGCTCACATCCATAGACATCACGCGCCCCCCCTGCGCTGCGATGCAGTCGCAGAGATAGCCCAACTCGTCATCCTTGGTGTCGTAGGTGCCGATCACCAAAACTGTTTTGGTCACAACCCACCTCCTGCTCTGCGCCACGATGTGCCAACAGGGTGCAAGAGATCGGGAGCGCGCGCCAGATGAAAGAGGGGATGAAACTGGGTGCTGGTCGAAACCAAAGCGCAATCAATCCGGACGTGCTCGTCGTGATGCCAACATTCAAGCCTTGCTCAACAACTAAAATTACGGTGATACGAGATCATGCCGGACGTATTGCCAGAGTAATGTACCGCAACGTTCCCATTGGATGTCTAGACTGAGCTGTCCCACGAATTGATCTGCGAATGCGCGAGAACGTTTTGGGCGGGGCACCTGTTTTCATCGTGCCACTCTTCTTGTTTCGCCACTCCGCCGGCGACTTATGTATACAGTCGCCTTAAGAGACAGGCCGCTTGCTATGATATCTGTCGCCCGGGTTGGACTGTCGAACGCAATCTCGAGCGCCGCGGTGTTCTCCGCAAGGACTTGGCCAACGTTGGTGGGCTTAACCACCCGCACAGCTATGTTCACCGCACAACAAATTCAGCGTGCAATGCCCCGGCGGCTTTGATGCTTTTCAATATGTCGATCATGTCGCGCGGGGCGACCCCCAAGGCATTCAAACCCGCGATCACTTCTGACAAGGATGTGCTTTCCGGGACCTCAGCCAGCCCCGTGCCCTCCTCGTCCTGAATGTCGACGGTCGTGCGCGGGACGACAACCGTTTCACCTTGCGCAAACGGGTTCGGCTGAACGGCAACGGGTTGTTCCTGAATTCTGAGCGTCAAGTTGCCTTGAGAGACCGCAACGCGCGAGATGCGGACGTCATCCCCCATCACAATGGTGCCTGACCGTTGATCAACAACCACCCGCGCCTTGCGTTCGGGCTCTACCAGAATGTTTTCAATGCGACCCAGTGCATGCGCAACAGATCGTGCCCGCGTCCGCTGGACGTTCAAGCTGACAGTGCCCGAATCCAACATGGTGGCAACCGCACGGCCGTAATCTGCGTTGATTGCCCGTTCAATACGGGCGGCAGTTGTGAAATCCGCCTCGCGCAGCGCCAGCCGCATGTCCGTTAAACTGCTCAGCTCAAAGTCGATTTCGCGCTCAACCCGCGCGCCCGATGGTATCGTGCCCGAGGTCGGAACCCCTTGGGTCACCCGGGCGCCATCACCTTCCGCAACTGCGCCGCCGGCGATGATCGTCCCTTGCGCAACCGCGTAAATCTCGCCGTCGGCTGCATTCAACGGGGTCATGATCAGCGTGCCGCCCAAAAGGCTTTTGGCGTCTCCGATGGCAGAAATCGTGACATCGATTTGCGATCCACTGCGCGCGAAAGGTGGCAAGGTTGCGGTGACGAATACAGCGGCCACGTTTTTGGGCCGGAATTGCTCTCCGGTGACGTTTACGCCAAGGCGTTCCAGGATGTTCGCCATGATATCTTCGGTAAAGGGCGCGTTTCGCAGGCCGTCCCCCGTCCCGTCCAGGCCAACGACCAAGCCGTAGCCGACCAGGTCATTGCCGCGGACGCCGTCGAACTCGACCAGGTCTTTGATACGCACCTGGCTGGCCGCGGCAAATTGCACGCATAAGATGAGGATCAGAAACGCGAAAAAACCCTTCATCGGATGAAGTTCACAAAGGACAGATCGGACATGCGCGCGGTGACGGTATACAGGCTTTGCAGCTGAAATTGGACAGCCTCCAGTTCGGTTGCTGTTTCGTAAGGATCGGCTTGCAAGAGCGCGCCTTTGGCGAATTGCAAGTTGGTATCGCGGGTCTCGTTGCGGGTCGTGATTTCGTCGATGCGCGCCTGGGCAGAACCCACGCCCGCTTGGGTCGAGGTCAGCTGCGCTTGCGCTGTGTAGACGCCATGCCCGGCTGTCGTCATCAGCTCTTTCTTGTCGTCGGCAGACAGCGCAAATGATGCGTCGTTGGCGATGGCCGCGACTGCGACGTTTTTTAGCAAATCCCGAAACACTTGATCGTCTGCGCGCACGCGCACAGCGACTGTATCGTCATCGACCAGTTGAAATGGTGCGATATCGGTGGTGCCGCCGGTGTACCCCCGATCCGCAAAGCCGGTAGCGTCATTGAACCACGCGTCAGCCGCTTGCCAGATGTCTTCCACGGTCGTGGCCGATGCCGTTGCCGCACGCAGATCGGCGAGGATGTCATCCGCATCCGCCACTGCGCGCTGATCCGTTGCGGTGCCGGCAAAGACGCTGCGGCCAGCGGAACCGGTGTTGAGCGCGCTTACCAGGTTGGCCAATTCCGCCTCGGCATCGACGGACATCTGTTCGACGACCGAATTGACGGCGCTTGACGTAACAGTCAGCAGGTTTGAGCCAAACTCTTCTGCGCTTGTGCTCATCCGTGTCAGGGCTGCTTGGATGGTCTCGGCGAATTGTGCGGCTTCCGTCGTGGCCACGCGGTAGCCGGACAAGGTTTTCAGGTCAGCCTCGATATCGGCGAGGTAGCTGACATTGCCGGCCAGCACGGCTTTGACATCGCTGACCTGTCCGGTTGCCAACTCTTGGTTCAGGGTGGTCATCGACTCTTTCAGGGCCGCGCCTTGGCGTTGCAGCATGAATTTTTGCGCGAGGTCACCGACGGAAAACTGGCTCATTCTCAAATCCTCAGCAAGGTGTCGAACATTGCGTCGACTGTTTCGATGACCCGGGCGTTGGCCGCATAGGCCTGTTCTATGACCATGAGGTTTTGCAATTCGACGTCGGTGTCGACGCCGTCTGCCAATTCCATCTGAACCAACTCGGTAAACTGTGCGGACGCAAAGCTGAGGTTCTGATCTTCGCGCAGCCGGGCTGAGCCGAGCTGGGATGCGAGGCTTGCCACCACATTCTGGGCGGAGATTGCAGTTGCGCCGAAGGCACCAGAGGCGGGAATGCGGGGGTCCGACAGGGCGTCGGTCATCGCATCCAGCAGCGTGGCATCGCCGACGGCACCCGGCGCGGCGGCCGCCATGCCATCACGCATGCGCCAGGTTTCGCCGCCTTTGGTTGGGTCAACGGCGCTATTGATGGTAAGGCGGTTGGCCAGGCCTGCCTCATTTGCAGTGTCAAACGCAGCGCCGTTATCGGTGAACAACGCAGCATCGTCTGGCCCAAGCGTGGGGTCTACCGAGGCGGATTGGAACCGCTCCACCAGGTCGCGGGCCAGGGCGTCGACCTGGACTTGGGCGTCGGGGGCGAGTTCGTCCCTGATCTCAAACTGCGCGCCCAGGGTCCCGCCGTGCAAGCGGCCGTGACTTGATGAGGTGTTTACTGCAAAGCCGTTGATGGTCAGACCGGATAGCGTTCCATCCTCGACGGACATATGAGGGGTGACGGTGTTGGCAGGTTCAAAACCGATTTCCGCGGCACGCCCTTCCAAGAGGGTCGCGCCATGGGTTGAGTAGAGCGCGACTGCGCCGTGGTCGCGTTTGATGACGCGGACCGGGACCATTTCGGATATTTCGTCGATGAGGACTTGCCGCTGGTCCATGAGTGCAGACACGTCGACCTTTTGCGAATTGGCCGAGGTGATTTTTATGTTCAGGCTTTCCACGGCTTTGAGCGTGTCGTTCAGCTGTGTTACCTGGCGCGCGATGCTTTGATCGGCGTCGCTGCGCGCATCTTGGATTCCGTCGGCTGCAGCATTGATCGACTTGGCCAGGTCGCGGGCGCTGTGTGCTGCGGCGTCGAGGCGTTCTGTCGCATCGGGGCGGCTGCTGGCCGTGATCAAGCTGTTTTCGAAATCGGCCAGCCGGGCGGAAAGGGAGCCTGCGCTGTCCGGTGTGCCGATCAGATCCTCGACCCGGGTAAGGTAGGACGTGGTTGCAGACCGATAGCCGTATTCCGAGCCTGCCAGCCGCCGGTCTGCGATCACCTGTTCGTTCACATGGCGTTCGACGCCGTTGATCCGCACGCCGCCCGCGCTGGCGATTTCCGAGGCGCTGACCGACAGCGTGCGCCGCGCATAGCCCGGCGTGGACGCGTTTGCGATGTTGCTCGACACCAGTTCCGACGACCGGCTGGCGGCGCGCAGGCCGGACATGGCCGAATTGAGGGCGCTGGTGATCGACATGGTGACCCTTTCTTAAGGCAGGTGCAAACGGTGCCTAAGCGGCTGTTACCGTTTGATATTCGTGGTTTCCTGAAGCATCTCGTCCACGGTTTGGATAACCTTGGCGTTGGACGAATAGGCGCGCTGTGTCTGGATCATCGCGGTCAATTCCCCGGCCACGTCGACGGCAGATTCCTCGCGCGCATAAGACACGATGTCACCGGTGGGGCCGTCACTGGCGTCCCACAAAAAGAAGCTGCCGCTTTCGGGAGAGGGCAGGTAGGTTTGTTGGTCGAGCGCGACCATCCCGTTCGGGTTGGGCAGATCGACCAGCGGAATTTGATAGATCGTGCGGTTGATCCCTGTGTCGAAGAAGGCGGTGACAAAGCCGTTTGCGTCCACCTCGACATTCGTCATGTTGCCGACGGGCGAGCCGTCCTTGGAAATGGAGATAGGGGCAAAGCTGTCGGACAGCTGTGTCAGCCCGTCATTGTCGCCCAGCTTGCCAATGTTGATCTCAATCGGGCCGCCATCTGCGGTGACAATGATGGTACCCGAGGCCGCATCATAGTTGCCGCCAGCGGTTGTCGCCACCGAGGCAAGCGTGCCGCCGGACTGGCGATTGCTGTCGAATGTCAGGGTGTATTCGCCGATCACCGCATTGTTCAGGGCGGAATCGGTGATCACCATCGTCCATTCGTTTGATGACCCGGTTGCGGGTACAGAAGGCGAGAAGCTGATGCTGAGGTTTTCGGACGTGCCGAGGTTGTCGAAATATTCGATCGACAAGTTTTCGGCCGCGCCGGTGGCGCCAGCGTCGGTTTCTGTCGCGGGCAGGTTCACGCCCAGCGAGATTTGCGTCGTGGGATCGCCCGAGAACTGATTGACGTTGATCTGCACCGGCTCCAGCCCTGCTGCGGTGTCGCGCGGGAAGGTCGGGATCGATCCGTCCTGATTTGCAGGCCATCCCAGCAGGATCAGGCCGGATTCCGACCGCAGATACCCATCGGCATCGGTACGGAATGACCCGGTTGTCGTCAGGTGCATCTGCGTGTCGCCGTTGCCCACGCCCAGTTCGCTGGCCTGGGCCACCGGCAGCATGCCCCGCCCGCGCACCGCAAGATCGGTCGCGTTCGACGTAGCGACAAGCGATCCGCTTTCGTCGATCAACCGTGATGTGGTCGCCCGCACGCCGCCTGCCGTATATGTCCCGCCGGTGGACGAAATCACCATGGAATGGAAATCCGTTTCCACCCGTTTGTACCCGTAGGTCGACGAATTGGCGATGTTGTCAGAGATTGTGGCAAGCCGCGTCGCATTCGACTGCAGGCCTGCCACCCCGGCATTAAGAGAGGAAGAAATTGTCATGGACACGCCTTTCTGCTGTATCGACCCGATTTGGGTCACAGTTAGGCGTGCCTGCTTAACGTCAGGCTAACAGATAAAATCCAACCTATTCTGCCGTCTCAGTCCCTGAGCAACACAATCTCAATTCGATTGTTGCGCACGGCCATCGGATTGCGGGCCACCAATTCGCGGTCCGCGTGCCCGGTCAGGCGTTGGATCCGCTCGGCCGGCATGCCGGATTGTTGCAGCAGCAAACGCACGGCGCTGGCCCGCTCGACAGACATTTCCCAGGTGGAAACATTCGCAAGAACAACGGGTTGGGACCGAACGTGCCCACCCACCGCCACCGTGTTTGTCACAATCTTTGTCGTCTCGGTGATCATCCGCGCAAGATCGCGCAGCAGCGGCGTGGGGCGGTTCGTTTCACCCTCAAACAGCGGACGGTCGTCCAGATCAAACAGCTCGATCACCAAACCTTCGTCGGTTTGACGGGTCACGATATGCTGCAGTTCATTTTCCATGACCTTGCTTTCGCCGCCCTTGCCAACCAGCTTGGCCTCGATCGAGGTAAAGACCTCTTCTTGCTCTTGCGCGGCTTTCGCGTCGCCGGTGTCGGACATGCCGGTTTCGCCCCGGGCCTGCTGTGCTTCTGTTGGCCGTTGCGCGGACGCGCCGGTGCCGTTTTGCGGCAGCGTCATCTCGGAAAAGATGCTGTCGCCGCCAAAGCTGCCGTCGCCACCCCCCGATGTCCGACTGATTGGGATCGTCGGCGAAAAGTAGTCCGCCAGCCCCTTGCGTTGTTGTTCCGTTGTTGCATTCAGCAGCCACATCAACATGAAGAAAGCCATCATAGCGGTCACAAAGTCCGCATAGGCCACCTTCCACGCTCCGCCGTGATGGCCACCGCCAGCCACGACTTTCTTGCGCTTAATGATGATGGGCCGCGCATTAGCTTGCGCGTTCATTTCCCACACCTCAATTTTCACCCAAGTCCGGGTATACAGCAGCCCCGTTACTGGCCGCTTAACGCTTCGAATTGTCGGTAACGATTGCCAGTGCTTGCGCTGGGGCAGCGAACGGGCGCAGATGGGCGCATGCATCAAACAGCCCATGACAGCCCCTATGCCTGGACGCGCCTGGCCCTGACCCTGGCGATTGCGATGGTGGCCAATGTGGGGATGTGGGCGATCATCGTGATCATGCCCGCGGTCGAGGCCGAGTTTGGCGCGAGCCGTGCCGAAACCAGCCTGCCCTATACGCTGACGATGATCGGATTTGCCACTGGCAACTTTGTCGTGGGCCGCGCCGTTGATCGCTGGGGAGTGACGCCCGTGCTGGTGGCCTGTGCGCTGGGTATTGCGGCGGGCTACGGCCTGGCGATGCTCAGCGGGTCGATCTGGGCGCTGTCGCTGGCGCAACTGGTCGTGGGCTTTGGCACCTCTGTCGGGTTCGGGCCGCTGATCGCCGATATCTCGCACTGGTTTATGAAGCGGCGCGGGATTGCGGTGGCCATCGTGGCGAGCGGCAACTACCTCGCGGGCGCGATCTGGCCGCTGATCCTGGCAGGCATTTTGGCCGAGGATGGCTGGCGCGCGGCCTATGCCGTGCTGGCGGTTGCGACACTGGTGATCGTGATCCCCCTGGCGTTTATGTTGCGGCGCAAGGTGCCAGAGACTGCATATGATGTGGCCGAGGCGGCGTCGGCCCGCAATGCGCAGTCATCCGGCCTGTCGCCCCGCGCCTTGGCCTGGCTGCTGGGTCTGGCCGGTGTGGGGTGCTGTGTGGCGATGTCGATGCCGCAGGTGCATATCGTCAGCTACTGCGTTGACCTGGGCTATGGCCCCGCGGTCGGGGCCGAGATGCTGTCGCTGATGCTGCTGGGCGGCGTCGGCTCGCGCCTGGTGTCCGGCCTGTTGGCGGACCGGCTGGGCGGGGTGCGCACGCTACTGTTGGGGTCGGTTCTGCAGGCCATTGCGCTGGCACTGTACCTGCCGTCGGATGCGCTGATCTCTCTCTATGTGGTCAGCCTTGTCTTTGGCCTCAGCCAAGGGGGGATCGTGCCGAGCTATGCCATTATCGTGCGCGAATACATGCCCGCGCGCGAGGCGGGGGCGCGGGTGGGTTTCGTGCTGATGGCGACCATCATGGGCATGGCGTTGGGCGGCTGGATGTCGGGCTGGGTCTATGACGTGACGGGCAGCTACCGGATGGCGTTTTGGAACGGCATCGCGTGGAATGGGCTGAACATCGCGATCATGCTGTGGCTGCTGTCGCGCAGCCGGATGCGGCCCGCATTGGTGCCTGCCCAGTGACCGGGCGCGCAACACCCGCGTAGGCCGTGCCGCCGTGCGCTGCGTTTGCGCCATAAAACACCAGGGTTTCGAGCTGCCAGACGCTGTCCAGAAAACGTATGGCTTTTGTACCGACATCTGGGCGGATTTGGCGGGTTAACCGGGCGCAGGGTCGCCCTTCGTTGACAGAGCGTTAATGCGGATCCCCGTGCCCCTTGTCGGGCACCATCTGGCCGGTCAGGTGCTGGGTGCCGCGCGCGCGGGCGAGGGTCATCTGCTTTTGCCGTTCGCGAAAGCGGGCCTTGTCGTCCTCTGACGTCTCGTCCACGCAGTGATGGCAGCTGACCCCCTGCTCATAGCTGGGGCGGTCGCGGTCGGCGGGCAGGATCGGGCGGCGGCAGGCGTGGCAGAGCAGGTGCGGGCCGACGGCCAGCCCGTGGCCCACGCTGACCCGCCCGTCAAAGACGAAACACTCGCCTTGCCATGTGCTGTCGCTGGCGGGCACTTCTTCGAGGTATTTCAGGATGCCACCCCTAAGGTGGTACACATCCTCGACCCCCTGCCCCAGCAGGTAGTTCGTGGATTTTTCACAACGGATGCCGCCGGTGCAGAACATTGCCACCTTCTTGTTGTGGAACCGATGCTTGTTCGCGGCCCACCAGGCGGGAAACTCGCCAAAGCTGGCGGTTTGCGGGTCTACCGCGCCCTCAAAGGTGCCAATGGCCACCTCGTAATCATTGCGAGTGTCGATCACGGCCACATCGTCGCGCGTGATCAGGGCGTTCCAATCGGCAGCTTCGACATAGTGGCCGGTGCGCGCGGCGGGGTCGACATCGGGCTGGCCCATGGTGACGATCTCGCGCTTGAGCTTGACCTTCATCTTGCCGAACGGGGGCGTGGGGCTGTGGCTTTCCTTCCACTCCAGATCGGCGCAGCCGGGCAGCGCGCGGATATGGGCAAGCACCGCGTCGATCCCGGCCCGTGGGCCTGCGATGGTGCCGTTGATCCCCTCGGGCGCCAGCAACAGCGACCCGCGCACATCTTGGGCTGCGCACAGCGCCTCCAGCGGCGGTTTCAGCGCGGCGGGGTTGGCAAAGCGGGTAAAGTGGTAGAGAGCGGCGATGGTGAACATGGGCGCGAGATAGGACAGGCGCCCGCCCTTGTGCAAGAGGGCCGCGCGCGCGATAACCGACCCGCGCCGCAAGGGAGAGCCCCAGATGACCCACGCCCTGATCGTGATCGACGTCCAGACCGACTTTTGCCCCGGCGGCGCGCTGGCGGTGCCGGGTGGTGACGCCATCGTGCCCGGGATCAACGCGCTGATGGCCGAGGCCGCGGCGGTGGTGCTGACCCAGGATTGGCACCCGGCGGGCCATTCGTCTTTCGCGTCATCGCATGCGGGCAAGGCGCCCTATGACATGACGCAGATGCCCTATGGCCCCCAGGTGCTGTGGCCCGACCACTGTATCCAAGGCAGCGTTGGTGCCGCGTTCCACCCCGACCTGACAACGGACCGGGCCGATATGATCGTGCGCAAAGGCTACCGCCCCGCCATTGACAGCTATTCCGCGTTTTTCGAGAACGATCACACGACGCCCACGGGGCTTGAGGGCTACTTGCGCACCCGTGGGATCACCGCGCTGACCATGGTGGGGTTGGCGACGGATTTCTGCGTCCACTTCTCTGCCGTGGATGCGGCAAAGCTGGGGTTTGATGTGACCGTGCGAACAGACCTGTGCCGGGCGATTGACCTGGACGGCTCGCTGGCGGCGGCAACGGATGCGATGGTGGCAGCGGGCGTCACGCTTGCCTGACTTGCGGCCCGCGCCGACAATGGGGCACAACGGGCCACCGAAGCCCAAGGAAGAACCGACATGGTCGACATCGCCACCCGCGTCTGGAACCACAAGTGGAAGATCGACCCCATCGTGCGGTCGCTGATCGATACGGATTTTTACAAGCTGCTGATGTGCCAGTCGGTCTTTCGCAACAAGGCTGACACGCAGGTGACCTTTTCCCTCATCAACCGATCCACGCATGTGCCCCTGGCCAAGCTGATCGACGAGGGCGAGTTGCGCGAGCAGTTGGATCATATCCGGTCGCTGTCCCTCAGCCGCGGTGAAAGCACGTGGATGCGGGGCAACACGTTTTACGGCAAGCGGCAGATGTTCACGCCCGAGTTCATGGACTGGTTCGAAACGTTGCGCCTGCCGCCCTATCACCTCGAGCGCCACGGCGATCAGTACGAGCTGACTTTTGAGGGCGCGTGGCCCGAGGTCATGCTGTGGGAGATCCCGGCGCTGGCGGTGCTGATGGAACTGCGCGGCCGCGCCGTGCTGAACGAGATGGGACGGTTCGAGCTGCAGGTGCTCTATGCCCGCGCGATGACCAAGCTGTGGGAAAAGATCGAGCGGTTGCGCGATCACGATGGGCTGCGGGTGGCGGATTTTGGTACCCGGCGCCGGCATTCGTTCCTGTGGCAGGACTGGTGCGTGCAGGCGATGGGCGAGGGGCTGGGCAAGGCTTTTGTCGGGACGTCGAATTGCCTGATCGCCAAGAACCGCGATCTGGAGGCAATTGGCACCAACGCGCACGAATTGCCGATGGTCTATTCCGCGCTGGCCCGGGATGACGCCGCGCTGGCACGCGCGCCCTATGAGGTGCTGAGCGATTGGCACGAGGAGCATGACGGCAATCTGCGCGTCATCCTGCCCGACACCTACGGCACCCAAGGGTTTCTGGACAACGCCCCCGATTGGCTGGCGGGCTGGACAGGCATCCGCATCGACAGCGGCGATCCGGCGGCGGGGGCAGAGACGGCGATCCGCTGGTGGCAGCAGCGCGGCGAGGACCCGCGGGACAAGCTGGTGATCTTTTCCGACGGGCTGGATGTCGACAAGATCATCGAGCTGCAGGCGCAGTTCGCCGGGCGGGTCAAAGTATCGTTTGGGTGGGGCACGATGCTAACCAATGATTTCAAGGGCTTGACGCCCGATGACCGGCTGGCGCCCTTTTCGCTGGTGTGCAAGGCGGTGTCGGCCAACGGCCGTCCGACGGTCAAGCTGTCGGACAATCCCAACAAGGCGATGGGGCCCGAGGACGAGATTGCGCGGTATAAGCGGGTGTTTGACGTCGGCGCGCAGGCGGCGTTGGACGTGGTGGTTTGACGACGGGTCTTTCCGCGCGGATTTGTTTCGAATTTTTCGACAATGGTCCAAATCTGACCACAATTGATACGTAACTGCGGGCCATCACTCTGGACGACCAAAGGCCCGCCTTATGCTGACACGTACTTTCTTTCCCGCCCTTTTGATCGCTGTGCTGACCGCGGCCTGCGCCCCTGTGAGCCCGTCGGTCACGCGGGGCGATGCCATGATGTTGCAGCCGCCGCAGCGGGACCTGAACGCCGCCGTGATCGCGGATCAGGCGCAGGCGTTGCGGAAGATGGCCAATGATCTGGTCTACCGTTCGACCTTGCGAGGGGCGGCGACGGGCGCGCTGGTGGGCTGTGGCCTGGTGGTTGTGGCGGCAAGCCATGCCAAGAATTGCGTGGCGGGCGCTGCCGTCGGTGGCCTGGCCGGTGCCGCTGTGGGCCATGCCCAGGGCCAGCGCGAGGTTGCCAAACGGGTCGAGCTGGTGTCGGCCAACGCCCTGGTGCGCAGCATTCGCGGGATGAACGCGCAGATGGACGCGCTGCAGCTAAGCTTGCCTGCGCTGCTGGCCGAGCAGGACGCGGAGATTGCCGATCTGCAGATGCGGCGCGACAGCGGTGCGCTGTCCGAGGCGGCCTATGCCGCGTCGATGGAGAACATTCGCCAAAGCCGGGCGCTGATTGCCGCGCACCTGTCAGACACGGTGACCCAAGCGGAACTGGCGCAGGGCAACCTGCAAGAGGCGTCGCAGCGCGGGCAGACCGGGCTGGACTGGCACCTGGGCGCGACCGGAGAGTTGATGCGCGAGGCGCAGTCGGCGCGGTCTAGTATTTCGTTGCTCTGAGCCGCTGTTCGCGCCAGATGATCAACAGACCCCCGGCGGCGATCAGCACCGCGCCGGGGAAGAGCGCCCCCCAGGGCGTTTCACCGAAAAAGAGCCAACCGAGCACAAAGGCCAACGGGATGCCGAAATAGCTGAACGGGGCAAGGTTGCTGGGTTCGGTCATGCGGTAGCTGACCACCAGCAACAGGACGGCGGTGCCGCCAAAGGTGCCCATCGCAACGATCCAACCCAGGTCGGACCAACTGGCGATGGGGCTGAAGCCGCCAAAGGCCAGCGCGATCAGCACCGCGCCACACAGGGCAGCCACCGAGGAATAGAGGTTGACCAGCGGGCTGGGCACATCGACGTCGATCTGCCGGGCCTGCACCGTGACAAGGGCATACAGCGCGGCGGCAAAAAGCGGCAGCAGCGCGTCGGTGCTGAACGCCGCTGACCCCGGCTGCATCACCAGGGCCACGCCGACAAACCCCACCAGCACCGCGCCCCAGCGGACCCGGCCCACAGGCTCGCCCAGCAACGGCATGGTCAGCGCGGTGACAAAAAGCGCGTTGGCATAGGTGATGGTCGAGGCGGTCGCAAACTCCATCCGCCCCAGTGAAAGGTAGAAACACAACTGCGCCAGGGTGACGACCGCGCCGCGCGACAGGCCCAGCCGCCACTGCCGCATGCGCAGGGTCCGGCCCGAGGCATTCCAGCTGCGCGACAGGTACAGCGCGATGCCGCCGGGCAAGAGGCCAAAGAGGTTGCGCCAGGCCGACAGTTCCGCCGCGGAATAGGTGGCCGACAGATGCTTGATCACCAGGCCCATCGCGTCGAACAGCACCAGGGCCATCAGGCTCAGGGCGATGGCCAGGCCGGTGCGGTCGGTGGGGCGCATGGCGTCCTTTGCCAAGTTGCAGGGTGGTCCCACTGGCATACGAGGCCAATCGCAATGTGACCATGTAAATTGTCGCGTAATCGCGAACAAATGCCCGATGGCTGCCACATTCCGGCGTCATACCTTCATCAATACACAGGCAAACAGACCTATTGAGCAGAGATATGAAACGCATCCTTTTGATCACGACCCTTTTTGCGGCCACCCTTTTGGCCGCGTGCGGCGGGCAGTCCCACAGCGTCAGCCAATCGAATTACGCGCCCTTGGGCATCGGCATCTATGCGCCGGACCCCAGCGGGGGCACGTCGGCGCGGTCGTCTTTCGACCTGTTGTCGCTGACCTAAACCCTTGGCGAGGCGGGTCAGTCGGTGGGGTCCACGCGGCCGCGCATGGCCTTGACCTCGCCCCGGACCTTTTTGGCCTTTAACCGCCGCTTTTTCGAACCCAGCGTGGGTTTCGTCGCGATCCGCCGTTTTGGTGCGACCAGCGCCTTGCGGATCAGATCGGCCAGGCGCTGGCGCGCGATCTCGCGGTTGCGGGCTTGGCTGCGGGTTTCGTCACATTGAATGATCAGGGCGCCGTCAAGCGTCCAGCGCCGCCCCGCCAGCCGTTTGAGCCGCGTCTTGACCGGCCCGGGCAGGGCGGGCGAGCGCGCGGCCTCGAACCGCAGTTCGACGGCGGTGGCGACCTTGTTCACGTTCTGCCCACCCGGGCCAGAGGCGCGGACAAAGCTTTCGCTGAGCTCCCAATCTTGGAGAATGATATCGTCGTTGATGCGCAGCATGGTTCCGTTCTGCGATGGAACGCGCGGCGGGGCCAGTGGGTTTCCGTTGCAACACGCATTTTGCACAGGAGAAGACACATGTTGAACACGCCAAGCACCAAGCAGGTCAAAAGCGCCCGCCCCGACCTATTCGCCTTTCGCATCGTAGACGCGGTGCAGGCTGAGGATATGGAGGCGATGGCGCGTGTGATGAACGCGGCCTTTGACACCCATGCGGACAAGGTCGACATGCTGCTGATCTTTGACAGCGCCAAGGGGTCCGAGGCGGGCGCCGGTCTGCGCTGGGAGACGCTGAAAAGCCAAGTGAAGTCCCTGAGCCACGTAAATCGCTATGTCGTCGTCGGCGCGCCGGACCGCGCCGCGCAGTTGGTCGAGGCGATGAACACCGTGCTGCCCGTCAAAGCCGAGGCGTTTGACAACGAGGTCGCGGCCTGGCGCAGCCTGGGTGTCGATGCGATTGCAGCCTAGGCAAGACGCCCCGACACGCTGATCGCGTTGCCTGCGGGGTCCTTGGCATTGGCGAACACATAGCCGTCGGCGGTGTGAAGCGCACCAAAATCAAGCCCCCGGGCGCGCGCGGCCTCGCAAAAGGCGGGGACGTCCTGGATGGCAAAGACTAGTTTGACCAGCACTTGGCCTTGCTTGCGCCCGGTGCTCATCGGGTGCAGCAGCAGTGTGATGCCCGCCCCAGGCGGGCGCAGTTCGACGATACGGTCAGCCGGGTCGGTTAAGGCGGTGTAGCCAAAGTGGGTGGTGTAGAACTGCGCCATCTCCTCCATCTGCTTGGTGTAAAGGACCAGGCTGCTGAGCGGTGGGTGCATGGGATGCTCCTGTCCTGCGGGGGGCCACAAACTGAAAAAGGGCCGCCTGGTGTCAGGCGGCCCTTCTCGAAATGTTTCGGAGGTTGTGCCGGTTAGATCAACCGACCAACTTGGCGGTCTGCACCGCGCGGGGCTGCCCTAGCAGGCGACCTCCCAAGCTGTTCCGACACCTCTCTCCAATACCTTTCTCGACACTGGATCACCTCCTTCCGATTTGTTGAACTCATCCCCAGCTTTGCACAGCAGGCGGATAAGTCAACGCATTTCGGCGGGCGATGTGATGCGGGCGGTCACCCAGCGGAAAGGTGCCAAAGCAATAAGCGCGAGCGACAGCTTGACCGCCCAGTCCGCGACGGCCAGCGACACCCAAAGGGGCGCGTCGGGGCCAATGCCCAAGAGCGGGAGAACTTCATTCGCCCAGGCCACGTCGGTGCCGGGATCGACAAAGGCAAGGCTGGCGGAAAAAGCGATCGAGAAGAAGAGTGCAGTATCCACCGTGCTGCCGATGATGGTCGAGGCCAGCGGCGCCTGCCACCAGGCGCGCCCGCGCAGGGCCGAGAATATGCCCACGTCCAGCAGTTGCGCCGTTAAGAACGCGATGCCAGAGCCGATGGCGATGCGGAAGGTCACCAGCGGGCCGAATTCGCCCATGATCTGCGTGCCCACCAGGCTGCAGAACACCCCGACGATAAAGCCCACGAACACGACCGTGCGGGCCGGACCGGCGCCATAGACGCGGTTCATGATGTCGGTGACGAGGAAGGCGAGGGGGTAGGTAAACGCCCCCCATGTCAGCCAATTGCCAAAGAGGTACTGGACCAGGATGTTCGAGGCCACAACGATGAGGGCCATGGCAAGGATGCCGGGAAGATGTGCGCGTGTCATGTCTGTTTTATGCCCGTTTTAGCAAGGTTGCGGCGACTTGGTCCCCCCACGGGGAACGTGGGCGTCTTAGTCGCAGGTCGCGCCGCCCGCAAGCGTTTCCGTGAGGGCGTATTCCACCAATTCGGAGCGTTGGATAGACAGAAAGTTGTCGTCGGACACCATGGTCAGGCAGGTGGCGCCGCTGGCCGACTGCCACAGCGCGATCCCTTCGAGGTTGTCGTGCGCGCCGATGCCGGTTTTCAGCAACACGGGCGCTGGTGCGTCGGGTGTGCCCGGATCAAAGCGGCGGATGCGGGTGCGAAAGCCCAAGGGGCTGAACGCGCGTTCAAGGATATAGAGCAGCCCGTCCGGCCCCATATCGGCCCCCGCCACCAAAAACGCCCCGGCCCGCGGCAGGGTGCCCGCGACGCGCCATTCACCGCCGGTAAAGGCGTAGATGGGGAAGGGCGCATTTGCGCCGCTGGGCCTCTCGGGCAGGGTATAGACCGTGCCGTCGGGTGCGGCGGCCAGCGCATCAAAACTGCGGTTGGGGTGCAGTCTGGCAAAGTCTGGATGGCCCGGCAGGGCGGTGCCGTCGGCGCGTACGACCTGCGCAGGCCCCTCATAGCTGAAATAAAGCGTGTCCCCGGCCCAGGCCAACCCTTCGCTGTCGCGGTTGGGGCGCGGCTGGCCGGTGGCTGTGGCGGTGACGGTCCCCGCATGCCGGTCGATGACCAGGTCAAAGGCCTGGCCGCGGTCCGACAGCACCAGCGCCCGGCCCGGCGCGCGGATTTCGATGGCCGAAAGCCCGCCAAACCCGGGCGCGGCCGCGCCCAGCGGGATCGTGCGGATGTGGGTCAGGGGCTGGGACAGGGCCGCGCCTGCCGCCAGGATCAGCGCGACGCTAAAACGCCAGAGCATTGCGAGGGCAGATCGGACACGCGCAACTCGCGCCTAGGTTTGGGCGCGGGGGCGTTGGGGTCACGCGGGCGCGGCGGGGGCGGGTTGAGGATGTCGTTCACCCATTTCTGCGCATCGGCGCAGCCATCCCCGCGCGGCGGCGGATCCTGGTTCACACAGCCGCGCGCGCCGCGGGGGCAGGTCAGCCGCACGTGGAAATGGTAGTGATGCCCATACCAGGGCCGGATCTTGCGCAGCCAGGCGCGGTCGCCCTTTTCGTCGTTGCACATCTGCACCTTGGCGCCGGGAAAGACAAAGATGCGCGCGGTGCGCCGGTCCTTGGCCGCAGCCTTAAGGATTTCGTGATGCGCGCGTGTCCAGCTGGAATTCACAAAGGCGCCATTGGCCCGGCGCATCGAGATCGACGAGATATTCTCGCGTTGGCGGCGGCTGAGATCGAGGCGTTTGGGCGGCAGCATCCAGATGTCGATGTCGAGGCCCATTTGGTGGCTGCGGTGCCCCGACAGCATCGGCCCGCCGCGCGGCTGGCTGATGTCCCCGATATACAGGCCTTGCCAGCCCGGTTGCCGCGCCGCCTTGGCGCTGAGTTTCTTGACGAAATCAATCGCCTCCGGGTGGCCCCAGTTGCGATTTCGGCTGAGCCGCATGGCCTGCCAGGTGGGTCCGGTTTCGGGCAGTTGCACGGCCCCTGCCACACAGCCGCGCGCATAGCTGCCAAAGGGCGCGGGCGCCTGGGCAGAGCCGGTGCGCTTGGCGCCGAATTCTTGTTTCGCCAGTTGCTGGGCACCGGCGGGCAGGGCCAGGCAAAGGGCCAGGATGGACAGGATTAGGGCACGGGAACGGCGGATTTTGACCATTTTGCGTGGTCTCCTTCGGGGTTCACAAAACGCATCAGGTAGAGGCCAAGGATGAACAAGGCGATCACCGGAACATAACCCAGTTGAGCACTGCCTGTCAGGGTTGAAAAGAGGCCAATGAGAAAGGGGGCAAGAAAGGCGGTGGCCTTGCCCGACAGCGCGAATAGGCCAAAGGCCTCGGTCGGGCGTTCGGGGTGCGTATGGCGCACCATCATCGAGCGGGAGGCCGAGTAGATCGCCCCGCCCGCCCCGCCGATGGCCGCGCCGCAGACATAAAAGATGATGTCGGGCATCGCCGATTCCGGTGCCATGTCGATCAGCCCGAAAAAGCTGTCGCGGTCCATGCCGACGATGACGATGCACACAGCGATCAGCACGTAGCAGCAGACGTGGATCACCGGTTTCGGGCCTTTGCGCTTGTCGAAATAGCCGCCGATCTGGGTGGCGATGGCGGCCGTTATGGCGCCAACGATGCCGAAGACGAGGATTTGCATAATCTCCCACCCCAGCACCAGCCGGGCATAGACGCCGCCCGCAGCATAAAGCGCGTTGAGCGCGTCGCGGTAGAGCATCGAGCCCAGGAGGAAGTTGAGCAGTGACTTGCGTTCCCACGCCCCGCGCAGCGATTGTTTGAGGTCGCGCATCGCCTCGGCCACGCCGCCCTGCCGGTTGGCCGTGCGCGGCTCGCGTACCCAGACGAAGAATGGGATGATGAACAGCGCGAACCAGACGGCGATAAATGGCCCGACCGCGCGAAAATCCTCGCCCGTGTCGGGGTCGAGGCCAAAGATGGGGGCGAGGCCCGCGATGGTTGTACCGTCGCCCTTGTTCACGAACAGGATCAGCATGATGAACAGGCCCAGCACCCCGCCCCAATAGCCGATCGCGGCCCCGTCGCCCGAGATTTTGCCGACCTCTTCCTTGGTGCCCAGGCTGGGCAGGATGGCGTTGACAAAGATCAGCATGAACTCGGCCGCGATAAAGGCGAGGTTAAAGCAGAGGAGGACAAAGTAGATGTTCGCGCCCGAGGGATCGGTGAACCACAGCGCCCAGGTAAAGGGCAGATAGAGGATGGCAAAAAGCCAGATCCAAGGCATCCGGCGCCCTGTGCTGTCGGCATAGGCGCCGATCAGCGGGGCGGTAAAGGCAATAAGCAGGCCCGCCATGGTCTGGCCCCAGAACCACGTCGCTTGCGAAACGGCCTTGGCCGTATCCTCGTCGGTATAGACGGTCGAGAAGTATTCAAAGGACACGCCCGCGAAATAGGGGCCGAAGATAAAGGTCAGGCCAAGCGTATAAAAAGGCTGCGTCGCCCAATCAAAGCTCATCCAGCCCCAGATGCGCCGTTTCAGGCTGATATCCGCCATCCCGCTGTCCCTGTCCCATGTGTTGGCGCGACCAAAGCAGGGGATGGGCGGCGTGGCAAGCGAAGCTTTGCGCGCCGTCGCGCGCGGATGGACGGGCTGTGCAGCGGCCGGGCTTAGGCCACGGTGCGCAAGACCGCCTCTGGCGTGCTTTCGGACATGGGCGGCCAGGGGCGCTTGGCCTCGGCCTTGACCCAGGCGGCGACCCAATCGGGCATGTCCGGCGATGTGCCGTCCATCCCCAGGGCGGCGGCCACGCGGTCCGACCGGACGATGCCGTTTTTGTCGGTCACCGCGGCGCGGTACAACACATGGCTGGCACAGTCGCCGTTTTGTTTCCACATCGACTGTTCGATATAGGTGAACTTGTCATCCCAGCAGATCGCCCGGCTGCGCATCTCGAACCGTTCGAACAGGCGCAAGCGGCGGCGGTAGCGCACGGACGACCCCGCCATCGTCAGCCCCCAACGCTGTGCGCGCAGCATGGCGATCAGGCCGGTGCGCTGGGCCATGCCCAACCGGCCCAGGTCATAGAGCGTGAGCGCGCGGCCATTGTTCAGCTCGGCAAAGCCGTCAAGGTCCCAGGGCCACACCATGTGATGGGTCACGTGCAGATCGGTCAACCCGATGGCGGGTTGGCGGCGGGCGATCAACATCTCTTTGGCAAGGCGCAGAAACGGGAACATGCGGCATCTCCTTTGTCACTCAAGATGCGGCAGCGCAGCAAGAGGTCAAGGCCGCGCCTATGTGACCTTGCGCCACGCGGGCAGGCGGCCTAGGTCAGAACAAACGCGAAAAGGACCACCACACATGCTGTTCGCCATTTACGGAACGCTGCAACTGATACTGGGCGTCGTCTATTGGGTCATGATCATTCACATCATCATGAGCTGGCTGATCAACTTCCAGGTGCTGAACCTACACCAGCCCATCGTCGGGCAGATCTGGCAAGGGCTGACCAAGCTGCTTGAGCCGATCTACACCCCCATCCGGCGCTTTATGCCCGACACGCATCCGCTGGACCTGGCGCCGCTGGTGGCCTTTATCGCGGTCATCGCGCTGCGGTCGTTCATCTTGCCCGCGGCCTTCGGTCTGGTCTGATCAGGACTTGTTCACCGCCTGTTAAAATGTGAGTCTGTATCCCAAGAGCAGAACACATAAAATTTGACAGGGTTTGGTGACATGGTCAGCGCTGCCACGCTGTTGCAGGATGTCTTTGGCTTTGACGGGTTCCGACCCGGCCAGGAAGAGATCGTAGATGCCGTTGTGGCGGGCGAGAATACGCTGGCCATTATGCCCACGGGCGGCGGGAAATCCTTGTGTTTTCAATTGCCTGCGCTGATGCGGGACGGGGTGACTGTGGTCATCTCGCCGCTGATTGCGCTGATGCGGGATCAGGTGCGCGCGCTGCAAGAGGCGGGCGTGGCCGCGGGCGCGCTGACCTCGGGCAACACACCGGAAGAGACGGACGCGGTCTGGACCGCACTGGAACAGCGCACGTTAAAGCTGCTGTATATCGCGCCAGAGCGGTTGGGGGCTGGGTCGTCCATCGGCATGTTGCGCCGCATCGGCGTCAGCCTGATCGCGGTGGACGAGGCGCATTGCGTCAGCCAATGGGGCCATGATTTCCGCCCCGATTACCTGCGCATCGGCGAACTGCGCCGCGCGCTGGATGTGCCGCTGGCCGCGTTCACCGCGACGGCGGATGCCGAAACCCAGGCCGAGATCATCGAAAAGCTGTTCGATGGTCAGGCGCCGCGCGCGTTCCTGCGCGGCTTTGACCGGCCCAATATCCACCTGAAATTCGCGGCCAAGAACGGGCCGCGCGCCCAAATCCTCAGCTTTGCCGCCGCGCGCAAGGGGCAGTCGGGCATCGTCTATTGCGGCACCCGGGCCAAGACCGAGACGCTGGCCCAGGCCCTGCGCGAGGCAGGGCATGCCGCGATCCACTATCACGGCGGGATGGAGGCCGAAGACCGCCGCGTCGCCGAACGCCGGTTTCAGCAAGAGGACGGGCTGATCGTGGCCGCGACCGTCGCCTTTGGCATGGGCGTGGACAAGCCGGATATCCGCTGGGTGGCCCATGCCGATCTGCCCAAGTCGATCGAGGCCTATTACCAAGAGATCGGCCGCGCAGGCCGCGACGGCGCGCCCGCCGAGACGCTGACACTGTTTGGTCCCGACGATATCAAGCTGCGGCGCAATCAGATCGACGAAGGTCTGGCGCCCCCCGAACGGCGCATGGCCGATCACGCGCGGCTGAATGCGCTGCTGGGCCTGGCCGAGGCGCTGGAATGTCGGCGCAAGACGCTACTGGGCTATTTCGGCGAGGCCGAGGTGACCTGTGGCAGTTGCGATCTGTGCGACAGCCCGGCGGACGTGTTCGACGGCACGACCGCGGTGCGCAAGGCGCTGTCGGCGATGCTGCGCACGGATGAATGGTTTGGCGCGGGGCACCTGATCGACATCCTGCTGGGCCGCGACACCGACAAGGTGCGGCAGCGCGGGCATGACCGGCTGCCGACCTATGGCGTGGGCAAGGAATACAGCAAGGGCCAGTGGCAGGCGGTGTTTCGGCAGATGATGGGCTATGACCTGGTGCGGCCCGACCCCGAACGCTATGGCGCGCTGCGCATGACCGATGCGGCCCTGCCGATCCTGCGGGACGAGGCCAAGATTACCCTGCGGCGCGACACGATCACCGCCGCCGCCGAACGTCGCCCGGCGGTCAAGGCGATGGTGTCGGAGGAGGACGCGCCGCTACTGTCGGCGCTCAAGGCCAAGCGGCGCGGGCTGGCCGAGGCCGCGCGCGTGCCCGCCTACGTCATCTTTCCCGACCGGACCCTGATCGAGATGGCAGAGCGGCGCCCGGCCGATCTGGACCAGATGGCGCAGATCAGCGGCGTGGGCGCCAAAAAGCTGGAAAAGTTCGGCGCGGCATTCCTCGAGGTGATCAACGGCGCCGCCGAGGCGGTGCACCCCACCCGACGCAAGCTGGCCGGGCACGTGGCGGGCACGATCTATGACCAGCTGTTGGCGGTGCAGGCCGAATTGGCGCGCGGACGCGACGGGACGGACAAGCCGCTCAGCTGTTCGGCATCGCAGCTGGCGAAGGTGGCGCAGCTGCGCCCCGGAGACGATGCAGCGCTAGAACGGCTGCTGGGGGATCGCAAGGCGGAACGATTTGGCCCCGCCTTTCTGGACGTGCTGCGCGACGCGGGCTAGGTCCGCCCTCAACAGGCAAGGGGTGATGCAATGTTGGTTGTGATTTCGCCAGCCAAGCGGCTGGATTGGGCAGAGCGCGACGTCGAGATGACGGCGCCCGCCATGCAAGAGGACGCGGTGCGCCTGGCGCGCACGGCGCGCAACCTGACGCTGGGCAAACTGAAGGCGCTGATGGACCTAAGCGACGATCTGGCCCGCCTGAACCGCGACCGGTTCCAGGCCTTTGCCGACGCGCCCGAGGCCGAGGTGACGCGGCCCGCGATGCTGGCCTTTGCGGGCGATACCTATCAGGGCCTCGCGGCACAGACGCTCAGCGCGGAAGAGCGCGCCTATGCTCAGGATCATCTGCGCATTCTATCGGGCCTTTATGGCTTGCTGCGCCCGCTGGATGCGATCCAGCCCTACCGCTTGGAAATGGGCAGCCGGTTGAAGACGCGGCGGGGCGCGTCGCTCTACGACTATTGGCGCGACGGCATTGCCAAGGCGCTGAACGCGCAGGCCGAGGCCGTGGGCGCGGATGTCGTCGTGAACTGCGCAAGTCAGGAGTATTTCGGTGCGGTGCCGGAAAAGGCGCTAAAGCCGCGCGTGATCACGCCGGTGTTTATGGAAGACAAGGGCGCCGGTCCCAAGATCGTCAGCTTTTTCGCCAAGAGGGCGCGGGGGGCGATGGCGCGCCATATCGTGCAAAACCAGCTGACGGATATGGACGGCGTCCGCGCCTTTGCCGCGGATGGCTACGCCTACCAACCGGATGCCTCTGATGCCGACCGGTTGGTGTTTGTCCGTCCCTACCCCAGCTAGCTGGCCGCGCGCGGCGCGTCGTCTTGCGGCAGGGGCGGTGCGGCCTCTGGCGGGCACAGATCGCGCAGCTTTCCGTGGATTTCCGGTTTGCGCAGCGGCTTGGTCAGGTAATGGTCGATCCCGGCCTCCAGGATCCCCTGGTCGTCGCCGTCCATGGCGTGCGCGGTCAGCGCGACGATGGGCACATGGCCGCCGCTTTCGGCCTCGCGCGCGCGGATGTGGGTTGTCGCCTCTTTCCCGTCCATCTTGGGCATCGAGATGTCCATAAAGATCAGGTCGGGGGCAAAGCTTTCGAACTGTTCCACCGCTTCCAGCCCGTTATTGGCGAATTTCAGGTCGATATCGGCGTCCTTGACCATCTTGCGGAACACCAGCTGGTTGGTCTTGTTGTCCTCGGCCGCCAGCACGCGCATCTTGCGGAGTGGTTGGGCCGCAGCGCTAGGGCGGCTGGGGATCACGGGGCCAACAGATTGCAGCCGCGCAAACAGATCGGCGCGCGGCACCGGTTTTTGCATGATCGCGTGCAGGTGCGCCGCGCCGGGGTCGTTGGCGGCAAAGCTGGGGTTGGAGCTGAGCAGGAGGATCGGGGTTTCGACGCCCGCCTTGCGGATTTCATCGGCCATTTCCAAGCCGTCCATATCAGGCATGTTGTGATCGGTCAGGATCAGGTCGATGTCATCGAGGTTTTGCAGCGCCTCCGCCCCGCTGGCGCAGGTGACGACGCCTAGGCCAAGCTGTTCCAGCTGACGGTGCAGGATGGTGCGGTTCGCCTCGACATCATCGACGACCAGCACACGGCGCAGCCCGTCAGGCACCGGCGGGTGTTCGGGCAGCGCGCCATCGCTCAGCTCAAGCGGGATGCGGAAGCAAAAGCATGACCCAACGCCCTCTTCGCTGGTGACCCACATCTCGCCCTTCATCAGGCTCAGAAGCCGTTGCGAGATGGCGAGGCCCAGGCCGGTGCCGTCGAACTGGCGATTCCGCTCGTTCTCAACCTGGTTGAACTCGCCAAAGATGTGGTCGACCTTGTCCGCAGGGATGCCGATGCCGGTGTCCTCGATCACGATGGTGACGTCGGCGCGCCCGTTGTCGGGGTCGGGCACGCCGGTGACGCGGACCAGCACGTGCCCTTGCGCCGTGAACTTGACCGCGTTGCCCATCAGGTTGGTCAGCACCTGCCGGATGCGGCCCGGATCGCCCACATAGGTCGTGGGCAGGAACAGGTCGAAATCCACCAGCAGCGTCAGCCCCTTGTCCCGGGCCGACGGCTGCAGCAGCATGATCACCTCGTGAATACTGCGTTCCAGATCAAAGGGTTCCGGGTGCAACTGCAGCTTTTTCGCCTCGATCTTGGAATAATCGAGCACGTCGTTGATGATGACCAGCAGCGCCTCGCCCGAGTTTTTGATCGTATCGACATAGAGCTGCTGTTCCTCACTTAGCCCAGTATCGCCCAGCAGTTCAGCCATCCCGACGACGCCGTTCATCGGCGTCCTGATCTCGTGGCTCATATTGGCGAGAAAGGCGGATTTGGCGCGGCTTGCGGCCTCGGCCTCGGCCCGGGCGGCCTTGAGCTGTTTCTCGTACTGGACGGATTCGGTGATGTTAAGGCCAAGCGAGACGATGTCGCCGCCCTGGCCGCGCCGGTCCACCAGCTTGATATACTGGTCGTTCCACAGCCGGATCGTGATCGGTTCGGGGTCGGGTTGCAGCCAGCGTTCCGTCATCATCTGGCGCCAGTCATCTGGCGCGAGGCTGCCGGTGTTCACGATCCCCTCTTCGGTCATGATCTGCAGGATGGTCACATAATTGACGCCGGGCTGCATCGCCTCAAGCTTGTCGAAAATGGCCAAATACGCGCTGTTGGCGGCGATCATCTGGTTGTCAGAGTTGAAAAAGGCAAAGCCGTCGGTGATCGTCTGGACGGAATGCCAAAGGCGGCGTTCGGCAATCTCGACCTTTTGGTTGGCCTGGCCCAGTTCGGTTTTGACACGCTCGTTTTCCGTCTTGACCGTGGCAACCTCGGCCCGGGTTTCCGTGATCTCGCCCTGCAGTGCGGCGGCGTGTTTGCCCAGCTTGCGATTGGCCGCCGACAGTTCCGCCTGCTTCAGCTCAAGCAGCCGTTCCGCGGCGAGGCGGCCGCGCCGCTCTTCGGCCAATCTGTTTGCAAGTGTCATGCGCCTGCTCCGCCCAACATGTGTTGGGGTGATATGTCACGGCGATGGTGAACATGTGCTTAACCCCACTTTTGAAACGATTGCCAGGGCGGCGACCTGCGTGGCAGGTTGCAGATGCGGCCCGCGGCCTTTGTTCGGAGATGTCCCATGCGTTTTTTCGCCCTCGTTTGTTTGTCGGTCTTCTGCGCGCAGGCGGCGCTCGCCCAAGAGGTGCTGCCGCCGCAGCGCTATGTGCTCAGCCAGGATGTGGATTTCTATGGGGCCGACCGGACGGCGCTATTTGACACGACCTATGACGCCTGCGCGCGGGCGTGCAGTGCCGATGACCAATGCGTCGCCTTTACCTTTAACACCCGGTCCAATGCCTGTTTCCCCAAGTCCGAGATCAGCGATCGGCAGGGCTATGTCGGTGCGGTATCCGCCGAGCGGGTGAACACGCCCGCCGCCACGCAGGCCCTGGCCGCCGCCCGTGCCGCCGCGCTGGACCTGTCCGAGGCTGACCTGGCCGCCGCGCGCACCCTGGCCGCGCAGATGGGCCAGCGGTTTCCTGTAAATGGCCAGTCCGTCGCGGCCCTGACAGAGGCGTCGCGCGCGGCCTTTGGGCGGGGGGATCGCCCGGCGGCCCTGCGTTGGATGGGCGCCGCCGTGGTGGCGTCGGATGCGCCGGACCTGTGGGCGCGCTATGCCTATCTGGCCTTGCGCTTGGGTGACACGGCTGCGTCCCAGCAGCGGCGCGCGGCGCGCGCCTCTGCCGTGCCTGCGGCCCTGAATGCCTATCTGCGGTCCACCACACCCGGCGCCCAGGCCAGCACGCTGCAGGCCCTGGCCGAGGCGTTTGAACGCAACGGGCGCGGGCGCGATATGGTGCCTGCGCTGCGCCTGGCCCAGGCGGTGCAGCCGCGCGACGACATCGCCGCGGCGCTGGACGAGGCGATTGGCAAATACGGGTTCCGCGTGGTCGACACGCGCGTGGACAACGACAACGCCGCCCCCCGCATCTGCGCCACCTTTTCCGACCCGCTGGTCAAGGCAGGCGTGGATTACGAGCCGTTCTTGCGTACGGACGTGCAGGGCCTGGTGGTGCAGCCGGGTGGGCGGGATCTGTGCATCGACGGCGTGCAACACGGCACGCGCTATCAGCTGACGCTGCGCGCCGGTCTGCCCGCCGCCAGCGGCGAGGTGCTGCACAAGGACGTGGCGCTGGCCCTCTATGTACGGGACCGCAGCCCGCTGGTCCGCTTTCCCGGGCGCAGTTATGTCCTGCCCCGCAGCGCGGGCGCGCATATCCCGGTCGAGACGGTGAACCTGGCCGCGTTGGACCTGGTGCTGAGCCGGGTCAGTGACCGCAACCTGGTGCAATCGCTGCGCCGCGACTTCTTTGGCCGCCCGCTGTCGCAATGGCAGGCGCAGCAGTTCAATGCCGAGATCGCCGAGGAGATCTGGCGCGGCACCGGCACGGTGGACACCGCGCTGAACCAAGAGGTGCGCACGCTGTTGCCCGTGGGCGAGGCGTTGCAAGACGCGGCACCGGGTGTCTATGTGCTGACTGCGCGCGAGGCGGGCAATGACGACTATGGCACGCTGTCTGCGGCGCAATGGTTTGTGCTGTCGGATCTGGGGCTTAGCAGTTGGCAGGGCACCGACGGGCTGACCGCCGCGGTGCGGGCACTGGGCGATGCGGGGCCTGTGCCCGGTGCGGCGGTGCGCCTGATTTCGCAGGCCAATGCAGTGCTGGCCGAGGCAGAGACGGATGCCGACGGCTTTGTCCGCTTTGACGCGGGCCTGACGCGGGGGCGCGGTGCGGCGGCACCGGCGCTGTTGCAGGTCGAGACGGGCGATGACTTTGTCTTTCTGCCGCTGACAGGCCCGGCCTTTGACCTGTCGGACCACGGGGTCGAGGGGCGTCCGCCTGCGCCGCCGGTGGATGTGTTCCTGACCACCGACCGCGGCGCCTATCGCCCCGGTGCCACGATCTATGCTACCGCGCTGGCCCGCGATGCCCAGGCCCAAGCGGTACCGGGCCTGCCGCTGACCGCGATCCTCAGCCGCCCGGATGGCGTGGAATACAGCCGCACGGTCAGCGCGCATGGCCAGGCGGGTGGGCATGTGCTGGCCCTGCCGCTGGCCCTGACCGTGCCGCGCGGCACCTGGCGGATCGAGCTGCGGGGCGATCTGGATGCGCCGCCCCTGGCCAGCACCACCGTGTTGGTCGAGGATTTCATTCCCGACCGCATTGATGTGGACCTGTCGATGCCCGACGGCCCGGTGCGCCTGGGCGCGCCTGCGGCGGTGTCGGTGGATGCGCAGTACCTCTTTGGTGCGCCCGGCGCCAATCTGGTGGTCGAGGGCGAGGTGCGCCTCGCGCGGCGCGACAGCCTTGCCGCCTGGCCCGGCTATGCCTTTGGTCGCCACGATGCGGCCTTTTCTCCCGTCACGCAGTTCCTGAACGGCACCCGCACCGACAGCGCGGGTCTGGCGCAGCTGCCCCTCGCCTGGCCCGAGGCTGAGGCCGAAGGCGTTCTGCTGGACATGCAGGCCACCGTGCGCGTGTCCGACAGCGGCGGGCGCCCGGTTGAACGGCAGATCACCCGGCCTGTCGCGCCCGAGGGGGCGGTGATCGGGATCAAGCCCGCCTTTGACGATGTCCTGCCCGAAGGTGGGACCGCCGAATTCAGCCTTGTGTCAGTCGGGGCCGCGGGCGCGGTGCCGGTGCAGTGGACGCTGAACAAGGTCCAGACGCGATATCAATGGTATCAGCTCTTCGGCAACTGGAATTGGGAGCCTGTGACCCGCCGTATCCGCATCGCCCAAGGCGAGATGGTGCTGACGGACGTGCCGCAAAGCCTAGAGGCGACGACCGAGTGGGGCGATTACGAACTGGTGGTGGAGAGCACGGGCGGTGCCTACACGTCCAGTTCCGTGGGCTTTGCCGCCGGGTGGTATGGCGGCACCGATGCCAGCAGCACGCCCGACCGCCTGGCCCTGTCGCTGGATGCGCCCAGCTATGCGGTGGGCGACACCGCCCAACTGCGCATCGTGCCGCCCTATGACGGCACCGCCCTGATTACCGTTCTGTCCAGCGGCGTCATCGCGCGCCAGGTGGTGCCCGTGTCCGCGGGCGAGACGGTAATCCCGCTGCCCGTCACCGACGCCTGGGGGACGGGCGCCTATGTCACGGCCTCTGTCCTGCGCGGTGCGGGGGATGCGGGCGCTGGCCCCGCCCGCGTGCTGGGCCTGGCCCATGCCGCGGTGGACCCCGCGGACAAGGCGCTGTCGGTCGCCATTGACGCGCCCGCCTCCGTCGACGGTCAGCCCGGTCCCATGGACGTGACGCTGCGCGTGGGCGGGCTGAACGGGGCCACGGGGTTTGTCACGCTGGCGGCGGTGGATGTGGGGATCCTCAACCTCACCGGCTTTGCCGCGCCCGACCCCCAAGCGCATTACTTTGGTCAGCGCCGCCTGGGCGTGGACCTGCGCGACATGTACGGGCGGCTGATCGACGGGCGCAACGGGGCCATGGGCACCGTCCGCTCGGGCGGCGACGCCGCGCGCGGGATGCAGCGGCAGGGCCCGCCGCCCAGCGAGGCGGTGATGGCCGACTTTGTCGGGCCGGTGCCTGTGGGGGCCGATGGCAAGGTGACTGTGTCCGTGGACCGGCCCAACTTTAACGGCACCGTGCGGCTGATGGCGGTGGCCTGGTCCGACGCTGGCGTCGGGCAGGCGGTGCAAGAGGTGATCGCCCGCGACCCGGTCGTGATCTCTGCCGCCTTGCCCCGCTTCCTCGCGCCCGGTGATCGCAGCCGCGTGATGCTAGAGTTTGTGCATGCAGAGGGTGCGGCGGGCGTGATGCCCGTGGCGATCAGCGCCAGCGGCGTGACCCTGGGTACCGTGCCCGACCAGATCGATATCGGCACGGGCGGCACGCTGCGCTTGTCTGCCCCCCTCACGGCGAAAGAGGTGGGCGATCACAGCATCACGGTCGCGCTGACCACGCCCGACGGTCGGGTGCTGCGCAAGGCGCTGACCCTGGGCGTGCGGGTCAGCGACCCCGTGGTGTCCACGACCCGGCGACTAAGCCTGGAGGCCGGGGCCGCGCTGACCTTTGACGACAACGTCTTTGCCGATCTGCGGCCCGGCACCGCGCGGGCCACGCTGGCCGCGGGGCCGCTGGCGCGTTTTGACATGCCGGGCCTGTTGCGCCAGTTGGATCGCTACCCCTACGGCTGCACCGAACAGGTGACCTCGGCCGCTTTGCCGCTGCTCTATGTCCCGCAGGTGGCCAGTGCGGCGGGCCTGTCGGATGTGACCGCGCGGATCGACACCGCGATTTCCCGCGTGCTGACGCGGCAGGCCAGCAATGGCGCCTTTGGCCTCTGGCGCGCGCAGTCGGGCGATTTCTGGCTGGATGCCTATGTCACCGACTTTCTGACGCGCGCGCATGAGCAGGGGCACGCGGTGCCCGACACGGCGCTGCGCCTTGCGCTCGATAACCTGCGCAACCGGGTGAACTATGCCCCTGACTTCGACAGCGGCGGCCAGGACATCGCCTATGCCCTGATGGTGCTGGCCCGCGCGGGTGCCGCATCGATTGGCGACCTGCGCTATTACGCCGATACCAAGGCCACGGCCTTTGCCACGCCTCTGGCGCGCGCGCAGCTGGGCGCGGCGCTGGCAAGCTATGGCGAGCAGACCCGGGCGGACCGGCTGTTTTCCCTGGCCGAGGACCTCGCCCTGCGCTCCGACACCAACCGCCCGACCTGGCGCAGCGACTACGGCACGTCCCTGCGCGATGCCGCGGGCCTGTTGCACCTGACGGCAGAGGCGGGCAGCACCGCCGTTGACCAGGCGCAATTGTCCGCGCAGATCACCCAGCGGACTGGCCGCTATTCCACGCAAGAGGCCGCGCAGGTGCTGATGGCGGCCCAAGCACTGCGCAGTGCGACAGGCCCCACGGTTCTGACGGTAGATGATGCGCCGGTGCGTGGCCCCCTGGTGCAGTCCCGTGCGCCCGGCGCGCCGACGTCCGTCATCCGCAACGTGTCGGGCACGGCCCAAGACGTCACGCTGACCACCTACGGCGTGCCCGAGGTGGCGCCCGAGGCGGGCGGCTATGGCTATGCCATCACGCGCGAGACGTTTGATATGGAGGGCACCCCCGTCACCGGCGACTGGCGTGTCGGCGAACGGCGGGTGGTCGTGCTGCGCATTACCCCGTTCGAGGATGTGGGCGCCCGCCTGATGGTCGATGACCCGTTGCCTGCGGGGATCGAGATCGACAACCCGAACCTGTTGCGCTCGGGCGATGTGCGCGGGCTGGATTGGTTCGACCCCGCGCCAGTGGAACATGCCGAATTCCGCGCCGACCGCTTCCTTGCCGCCGTGGATCACCGCAGCGCGGTCCCCTTTGCCGTGGCCTATGTTGCCCGCGCGGTCAGCCCGGGTGACTTTCACCACCCCGCCGCTTTGGTCGAGGATATGTACCGCCCCGAATACCGTGCCATCACCGGCACAGGCCGCGTGGTCGTGACCGAGTGAGGCGCGCCCACCGCCCCCTCTTTGCCCTGGCCTTGGCGCTGTTGGTGATTGCCACCGCCCGCGACGGGTGGCAGGTGTGGGTGCGCGCGACCGTGCTGCCCCCGACCCTGGCCGACACGTCGGTCGAAATGCGCGACCGCGATGGTGTGCTGCTGCGCGCCTTTGACGTGGAAAACGGGCGCTTGCGGTTGGCCGTTCAGCCCGGTGCGGTGGACCCGGCCTATCTTGATATGTTGATCGCGTACGAGGACAAGCGGTTCTGGCGCCACGGCGGGGTGGACCTGCGGGCGTTGGGCCGGGCAGCGGTGCAGGCGGTGACCTCGGGCCGCGTGGTGTCTGGCGGGTCGACCCTGACCATGCAGGTGGCGCGGTTGTTGGAAAACTCCGGCACCGGGTCGGTCACGGGCAAGCTGCGCCAGATGCGGGTGGCCTGGGCGCTGGAACAGCGGCTGGCCAAGGCGGACATCCTGCACCTCTACCTGCAACACGCGCCCTTTGGTGGGCGGCTCGAGGGCGTGCGCAGCGCGTCCGTCACCTGGTTCGGGAAAGAGCCGCGGCGCCTGTCCCCGGCAGAGGCCGCGCTGTTGGTGGCGCTGCCCCAGGCGCCCGAACACCGCCGCCCCGACCGCCATCCAGAGGCCGCGCGCCTGGCCCGGGACCGCGTGCTGGCCCGCGTCGGTGCGGCACCCACCGCCGCACCTGTGCCGCGCACCATGCGCGCCGTCCCGCGGCGGGCGCCGCACCTGGCCGACGCCCTGCGCGCGGGCGACGCGCTGGCCACCCGGTTCGACACGACCCTGTCCGCGGGGCTGCAAGCGCAGATGGAAGACCTGGCGCGCACCCATGCCGCGGGGCAACGCGCGGGCGTGTCCATCGCGGTGATGGTCGCGGATCATGCCAGGGGCGAGATCCTCGCCCGCGTCGGGGCACCCTATTACAGCGATGCGCGCGGGGCGCTGGGCTTTGTCGACATGACGCGGGCCAAACGCTCGCCCGGCTCCACGCTCAAGCCGCTCATCTATGCGCTCGCCTTTGACCGCGGCCTGGCGCATCCCGACACGCTATTCGCCGACCGGCCCACACGCTTTGGCGGCTATGCGCCGCAGAACTTTGACGGTCAGTTTCGCGGCGATGTGACGGCGCGGCAGGCGCTGACGCTGTCGCTGAACATCCCGCCCGTGGCACTGACAGAGGCCTTGGGGCCCGGTCTGTTGATGGCGCGCCTGCGCGGCTTTGGTGCGACGCCCGCGCTGCCGGGTGGGGCGCCGGGCCTTGCCGTGGCCTTGGGCGGGGTGGGAACCAGCCTTGATGACCTGATGCACCTCTACGCCGGGCTTGCGCGGCTTGGGCGGCCCGTGACCCTGCGTGACCAGCCCGCAGGAGCATCGCCCGAGGCGCGGCCTTTGCTGGCGCCGCGTGCGGCCTGGCAAGTGGGCGACATCCTGCGCCAGATCGCGCCACCGCGCGGTGCGCCGGGCGGATTAGCGTACAAGACGGGTACGTCCTATGGCCACCGCGATGCCTGGGCGCTGGGCTTTGACGGGCAGCACGTGATCGGCGTTTGGATGGGGCGGCCCGATGGCACGCCCGTGCCCGGCGCGTTTGGCGGGGACCACGCCGCACCGCTGCTGTTCGAGGCGTTTGGCCGGCTCAAGCCCGCGTTTGCCCCTGCCCCACCGCCGCCAGCCGACACGCTGATCCTGGGCACCGCAGACCTGCCCACGCCCTTGCGCCGCTTTGGAACGGCGCAGCGGGCCACGGACGGGCCCACGCTGGCCTTTCCGCCCGACAACGCAGTGCTGATGCAGGCCGATACGGTGATCAAGGTCGATGGCGGCACCTTGCCGCTGACCGTCCTTCTGAACGGCGCACCCGTTGCCACGGGCCTGCGGCAACGTCAGATCGATGTGCGCGCACTTGATCGCGGGTTTTCCGACATCGCCGTCATCGACGCCGCAGGCCGCTCGGCGCGGGTGGTGGTGGAACGTCGGGCGCCCTAGCGGCGCCCCTCGCGCAGCCACGCGCCGGTGATCAAGCCTGCGGCCAGCAGCAACACCAGCCACGGCGGCAACAGCGACATCTGCCGCACATCCTGCGTCTCGTAGGCGTTGCGCGGGGTGATCCCGATCCAACCGCGCCCGGCGGCAGGCCGCCCCTCGCGCACGGGCCGGATGCGCGGCGTCCCCTCTTCGAGGCGCAGCACACCGCCACGGGTGTCCGCCACGCGCGCGCCCAGCACATCACCGGTTGCAATGGTCGCCTCAAACTCCTTGGGTGCGGCGGGGCCCAGGCCGATCACGGCGCTTTGGTCGCCATTCTCCAGGCGGTAGAGCCCAATCTCGGGCCCGTCAAAGCGGGTCTCGAACTGGCCGGGCGCGCCTTCGGTCATCTCCAGCTCGGTCACCGTGCCATCGGGGCCGGTCACGGTGACAGGCGGTACGCTGTCCGACAGGGTGCGGCGCAGGATGCGCATCGACTGGCCGGTGGCGACGGCGGTCAGCGCCTCTTCCTCCAGCTCAGGCTCTTTCATCATCCAATGGGCCAGGCGGCGCAGCAGCTCCAACTGCGGCCCACCGCCCTCGTAACCGCGGTTCCACAGCCAGGCGTGGTCCGAGGCCAAAAGCGCCACGCGCCCTTCCTCGACCCGGTCCAGGATCAGCAGCGGGCGGTCGTCCACGCCCTCCATCACCACGGTGCCCGACTGCGCGTCGACCTCGATCTGGCGCAGCCAACGGCCCCAGTCCCCCGCCGCGGGCAAACCCGTGGTAACCGGGTGGCGCTGCCCGATCTCGGACACGGTTGGGCGGAACGCCTCTTCGACCACCCGGGCCGAGGGCTGGCCGGGCAGTACCGCCCCCAAGGGCGAGCGGTAGAGGCTGTCGGCGCTGGCAAAGTCCGGCCCCGCCGCCACCAGCACCGCACCGCCATCGCGGATATAGCGCGCCACGTTGTCGAGGTAGAGCGACGGCAGAATGCCGCGCCGTTTGTAGCGGTCAAAGATGATCAGATCGAAATCGTCGATCTTCTCCAAAAACAGCTCGCGCGTGGGAAAGGCGATGAGGCTCAGCTCGCTCACCGGTACGCCGTCTTGCTTTTCCGGGGGACGCAGGATGGTAAAGTGCACCAGGTCGACGGAACTGTCGGATTTCAACAGGTTGCGCCAGGTGCGCCCGCCCGCATGCGGCTCGCCCGACACCAGCAGCACGCGCAGCCGGTCGCGCACGCCGTTCATCTGGATCAGCGCGGTGTTGTTGCGGTCGGTCAGTTCACCCTCTGCCTCGGGCACGGTGAACTGGATCACATTGCGGCCGCCATGGGGCAGGCTGATGGGCAGTTCGATATCCTCGCCGATGCGCACGTTGAACCGCTGCGGCGCGGCCCCGTCGACCGAGATGTCGAGGGGCGCGAGGCCTACGTCTGTCGGAGCGGCACCGCTGTCTTCGATCCGCAGGGTCAGGGTCACCGGCTCGCCGATGATGGCAAAGGCCGGGGCGTTCTTGACCAGCAGGCGGCGGTCCCAATCGGTCTCGCGTCCACTCAGCAGCAGGTGCAGCGGCGCGGGCAGGTCAAGCGGCAGGTCCGCGTCGTGCACCTGCCCGTCCGAGATTGCGATCATCCCCGCGACCCGGGCGCGCGGTTCTTCGGCCAGCGCATCGGACAGGGCGCTCATAAGCCGGGTGCCGGCATCCTCGTCGCCGTCGGGCACGGTGATGCGGCGCACCTCGGTCCCTTCGCGCGCGATCAGCGCCGCCTCAAGCGCGTCGGCGGCACTGGCGGACTGGTCGGGCCGGTCCATCAGGCGCTGGCTGGCGCTCTGATCCTCGGCCAGGATCACGATGTCCGACAGCGGCGCGCGGTCTTCTTGTTGCAAGGACGGGCCTGCAAGGGCGGCCAGCACCACCAGGCCCGCGGCCCCGCGCAGCGCCCAACCGCTTAGCCCGCGATAGACTGCCAGCAGCACGCCCGCCAACACAACCGCGCCCAGCACGGCCAGAAACGGCCAGGGCAAGAGGGGTTCAAAAACTACGGTGCCCGTCATTGTCCCAACCGATCCAGCAAGGCAGGCACGTGGACCTGGTCGCTTTTGTAATTGCCTGTCAGCACATGCATGATCAGGTTGACGCCAAAGCGATAGGCCAACTCGCGCTGCCGCTCGCCGCCAAAGCCGCGCCCGATGGGCAGGAACGCCTGGCCGCTGGGCGTCACAGCCCAGGCGGCGGCCCAGTCATTGCCGCCGATCACCACGGGCGTCACGCCGTCGTTGAGGTTGCGAAACGGCATGCCCTCGATCTGCTCGGCGCCCGGCGGGGCGGCCTCGACCCAGACGTCGGCGCCGGTGTGGCGACCGGGGAAATCCTGCAGCAGGTAAAAGGTGCGCGTTAGCACGTGGTCACGCGGGATCGGTTCCAGCGCGGGGATGTCCAGGGGCGCCGCCAGGTCTTGCAGCTTGCGCCCATTGGCGCTGGCAGTGCCAAAGCCCGCGATGTCGCCGTCGCGCGTGTCAAACAGGATCAGGCCGCCCGAGCGCAGGTAGTCGTTCAGCTTGGCATAGGCCTCGCGCGAGGGGCGCGGTTGATCCGGGCTGACCGGCCAGTAAAGGATGGGGAAGAACGCCAGTTCGTCCGTCTCGAGGTTCACGCCGATGGGCGGCGCAGGCTCGACAGAGGTGCGGAAATAGAGCGTGTCGGACAGCCCGCGCAGCCCCGCCTCGGCAATCTCGTCCACCTGCGGATCGCCGGTCAGCACATGGGCCAGCACCACCTCGGCTGCGGCGGCAACCTCGGCCTCGGCTGCGGTTTGGGCCTGCGCCTGCGGGCTGGGCAGCAGCAAGAGGGCGGCCAGGGCGATGCCCGCCGTGCGACTGGTGCGCAGCCCCCCGGTCAGGCGGCCCGACAAGGCCAGCGACGCGATCACGTCCGCCAGCAGCAGCCCTATGGCCAGGGCCAAGAGCAGCCCGCCCAAGGGACGCTCCGGCGTGGTGGCCAGGCCCGTGACGGGGATGCGGGCGGGCCAGGTTGCCTCGGTCAGCGCGGCGTCGGCTGTCAGCACGTTCCGCGCCAGGCTGCGGTCACCCGACAGGTACACGCCCGGCAACAAATCCGGCCCTGCGGGGTCAGACACCAGCACAGGGCCAGGCACACCGGGCATCGCGCCTGCGTCTTGCAGCGCGCCATAGCCGTCCATCACGATCTGCGGGGTCCAGATGGTGCCGTCCAGGTCCTCTGCCGTGGGGGCGGTGCTGGTCGACGACACGGCCAGGCGTTCCAGCATCTCGACAAACAGACCCGACAGCGGCAGCGACGACCATTCGGCATTCGCAGTCACGTGGAACAGCACGATCTGCCCCTGACCGCTGCGCTTGCGGGTGACCAGCGGCGTGCCATCGCTCAGCTCGGCAATCACGCGGGCGGCGAGGGTCGGGTCGGGCTGCGCCATGACCTGCGCGGTGATGGCCACGTCATCGGGTATCGCCAACCCGTGAAAGGGAGAGCCCTCGCGGAACGGCGCCAGCGTCTTGGGCGCACCCCAGCTCATCGCGCCACCGACGCTGCGGCCACCGGACCGCAGACGCACCGGCATCAGTGGGTCCTCGTCCACGCGGCTGATATCGCTGCCCGCCACGCGCGGCCCGGCAAAGCGCAACAGCAGCCCGCCCTCGGTAACCCAGTCCGAGATCATCTCGGCCTCGCCTTCGGACAGCGTGGCCACATCGGCCAGCACAATCACGTCCGGGTTTGCAGGCAGCACGTCGCTCAGCGCACCGCGCAGCAGGTCGGCATTGGGCGCAAGCGCGCGTTCCAGGTAGTGCAGTGGCGACAACAGCTCGAGGCCCTCGCGCCCCTCGCGCCCGGCAATCAACGCAATCTCGCGCCGCCGCAGGCTGTCATCGACCAGCGTCACCGCCCCGGCAGAGCGGGCGGCCTGCACCTCGAACCGGGTAACGCGGGCGCGCAGTTCGGCAGGCAGCGACAGGGAGGTCGTGGCCATCGTCTCGCCTTCGGCAAAGACGGCGGTGCCCAGGGCCAGCGTCGCCGCATTGCCCGCAGGGTCGCGGCCTTGGGCCAGAATGCTGACGCCCCGTTCGGGCCCGGCCAGGGCGCGCAGGGCGGTCACCTCGACCAGCCCGTCGACATAGGCGGCGGGGGTCAGGGCCACCACATCGGCCACGGCCCGCGTTACACGCACCGGCCCGCGCGCCTCGAACGCCTCTAGCAGCGCGGCGCGGCTGGGGTAGTCCAGCGCGTCGCTGATCCACACCGTCTCGAACTGTCCGTCGGGCAGTGCCGCCAACACATCCGCAGATGTGCCCGGCTGCCAGGGTGCGGGTGCAATGCCCGGCAGGCTGCTGCTGACCGTGTTGGCGGCGCGAAACACCGCAGGCTCTGGCGCCGACAGGTGCAGCACAGCGACCTCGCGCCCGGCGGCGCCCGCGCGGCGCAGCTCGGCTTGCACGGCATCCATCTGGCGCGGCCACTGGCCCGCGCCCGCCCAACTGCCATCCAGCGCAATCAGCAAGGGGCCGTCGCCCGCGGCCCCATCGTCCTCGGGGTTCAGCACCGGCCCGGCCAGGCCGATGATCATCGCCGCCACGGCCAGCATGCGCAGCAACAGCAGCCACCAGGGCGTGCGGTCCGACACCGCCTCGTCATCCTGCAGGCCCAGCAGCAACGCCACACCGGGAAAGCGTTGGCGGATCGGCGCAGGTGGGATCGCGCGCAGGATCAGCCAAAGAACGGGCAGGGCAATCAGGGCCAGCAGCAGCCAGGGCGCGGCAAACCCGATGGGGCCAAAAATGGTCATGTGCGTGCCCTTCCACCATCCAGGGCGCGCCACAACCACAGCAGCCCAGCCTGGGCCGAGGTCTGCGTGTGGTGCACGCCGTATTGCCAGCCCGCCACGGAACATAGCTGCTGCAGCTCTGCCTTGCGGCTGGCCAAGCGGTCGAGGTAGCGGTCTTTCAGCTCGGACGCCTTCAGCGTCTCATGCTCGACCGTGCCGCCCATGCTTTCAAACACCGTGCGCCCGCGAAAGGGAAACGCCTCTTCCGCAGGGTCAAGGACGTGCAGCAGCACGCCGCGCACGCCCCGGTCCGCGGCCTTGGTCAGGGCCAGGCGCACGGCGGCGATGTCGCCCATGAAATCCGACACGAATAGGGCGCGGGCATGCGGGATCATGGCGCGGTGTTCTGGCGGTGCGTAATCTTCTTCGGCGTCTTCCGAAAACATCTCGGCCAGGCGCAGCACCTGGGCATTGCCCCGGCGGGGCGGCAGGCGGGTGCCGGTCAGGCCCACACGCTCGCCCCCGCGGATCAGCAGGATGGCGGTCGCCAGGCCCAGCACGCGGGCACGCTCGGCCTTGGTCGGCACGTTGGCGTCCGAGGCAAAGCGCATCGACGCGCCCTGATCGACCCACAGCATGACCGATTGCGCGATCTGCCATTCGCGTTCGCGCACGAACTGCACATCGCCCATCGCACTGCGACGGTGGTCGATCATGCGGCGGCTGTCGCCCAGCTGTGCCGGGCGGTACTGCCAGAAATCATCGCCCATGCCGGCACGCCTGCGGCCATGCTCGCCCAGCAGGACGGCGCCCGCCAGATGCTCGGCCCGGGCCAAGAGCGCGGGCAGCCGGGCCGCCTGCGTCTCTGCCTTTTCGCGCAGGGCGAGGGGGGATGTCACGCGGCGGCCTCTTGTCGGCTCAGCGCCGCGGCGGTGGTGTCGATCAGGTCAGCCAGGCTGTCCCCACGGGCCCGCGCGGCAAAGTTCAGCGCCATGCGGTGGCTCAGCACCGGGCGGGCCATGTCGATCACGTCCTCGACCGACGGGGCCAGGCGCCCCTGCAACAGCGCGCGGGCGCGCACCGCCAGCATCAGCGCCTGCGCGGCCCGCGGGCCAGGGCCCCAGGCCACCGTTTCGCGCACCTGGTCCGACGCATCCGCCTCGCTGGGCCGGAAGGCGCGAACAAGGTCGAGGATCATCTCGACCACGCTTTCGCCCACGGGCATACGGCGCAGTAGGGTCTGGGCGGCCAACAGCTCTTCGGTGCTGAACACTTGGGTCGATTGCGCGTCCTCGGTGCCAGTGGTGGCCAGCAGAATGTCCCGCTCGGTCGCGCGGTCGGGATAGATCACGTCGATCTGCACCAGGAACCGGTCAAGCTGCGCCTCGGGCAGCGGATAGGTGCCCTCTTGCTCGATCGGGTTTTGGGTGGCCAGCACGTGGAACGGCACGCCCAAGGGGCGGTCCTGACCGGCCACGGTCACCGTCTTTTCCTGCATCGCCTGCAGCAGCGCCGACTGGGTCCGGGGCGAGGCGCGGTTGATCTCGTCCGCCATCAGCAATTGGCAAAACACCGGACCGGGCAAAAAGCGAAAGGATCGCGTGCCATCCTCGGCGGTGTCCAGCACCTCTGACCCCAGAATGTCCGCAGGCATCAGGTCGGGCGTGAACTGAATGCGGCTGCCATCCAGGCCCATGACGGTGCTGAGGGTTTCGACCAGGCGGGTCTTGCCCAGACCCGGCAGACCAATCAGCAACCCATGCCCGCCACACAAAAGCGCGGTCAGCGTCAATTCGACCACACGCTCCTGCCCGATAAAGCGGCGGGTGATCGAGGCCTTCGCCTCAGACAGCTTGCCTCCAAGTGCTTCGATTTCGGAAACAAGATCCTCAGCGTCGGTCATGACTTCTCTTTCCTTCGGGATATGTATGACGTCTAACTTATGGCCTTGGGCGAGAATGGCAAAAGATATGAGCGCACAAAAAACCGTGACACCGGATGCAGACAGCCTGGTTGCGTCGATCACTGCCGCAAAAACACGCGGTTTGCCGCCGGTGCATCTGTGGAGTCCGCCGTTTTGCGGTGATCTGGACATGCGCATCGCGCGGGACGGGACGTGGTTTTATCAGGGCACGCCCATCGGGCGACCTGGATTGGTCAAGCTGTTTTCATCGATTCTCAAGCGTGAGGGGGATGCGTATTTCCTGGTCACGCCGGTGGAAAAGGTGGGCATCACCGTCGACGACGCCCCCTTTGTCGCCATCGATTTCGAGGCGGCGGGCACGGGCGCAGACCAGGTGCTGACATTTGTCACCCATGTCGACGATGTGGCCGTGGCCGGGCCCGACCACCCGATCCGCGTTCTGCGTGATCCCGACACAGGCGAACCTGCGCCCTATGTGCTGATCCGCGCGGACCTTGAGGCGCTGATCGACCGCAAGAGCTTTTACCGCTTGGTCGATCTGGGCACCCATCATGACGGGTGGTTCGGCGTGTGGTCGTCGGGCCAGTTCTTTGGCATCATCCCCTCGGACGAGCTGCCCTGACAGCACGGCGCAGGACACCTGCGCCTTACCTGGGATGCACAGCGACTGTGCGCCGCCTTTGCTGGTCACGCGGCGCTGCGTTTTGCATGCTGCGCGGCGTAAGGCGGACGTGTCGTCCGCGCGGCAGGAGGACAGACCATGACCCAAAGCACCGCCCTTATCATCGGCGCAGGCAGCGGCCTGTCGGCCTCTCTGGCGCGGCAGTTGCGCGCCCGCGGCTATGATATCGTGCTGGGCGCGCGCACCGTGGACAAGCTGGACAGCCTGGCGGCCGAGACGCAAGCGACGGTCCACGCCCTCGACGGCAGTGATCCGGCGTCGGTCGATGCCCTCTTTGCGACGCTCGATGCGCCACTGCGCGTGGCCATCTACAACCCGTCGGCCCGCCAACGCGGTCCGGTGGCCGAACTGGACCCCGAAGAGGTGCGCCGCGCCATCGAAATCACCGCCTTCGGGTCGTTCCTGATGGGCCGCGCCGCCGCGCAGGTGATGCAGGGCCAAGAGCCTGTGGACGGCAATCGCGGCACGATCCTGTTCACCGGCGCCTCGGCGGGGGTCAAAGGCTTTGCCCAGTCCGCGCCCTTTGCCATGGGCAAGTTTGCCCAGCGGGGCCTGGCTCAATCCATGGCGCGCGAACTGCACCCCAAGGGCATTCATGTCGCCTGGGTCAACATCGACGGCGGTATCTCGAACACGGCGCGGGCGGAACGCACGGACGATGGCAGTGACAAGATGCTGGCCCCGGATGCCATCGCCACCGCCTATCTGCAGCTGATCGACCAGCACCGATCTGCCTGGTCGAACGAGCTGAGCCTGCGGCCTTGGGTCGAAACCTTTTAAACCTTTTGATGGACTTGGGGGGCGCGGCGGCTAGGCTTGGTCCATGCCGCGCTTTGCCGCCAACCTGACGCACCTTTGGGCCGAACTGCCGTACCTTGACCGCTTTGACGCCGCCGCCGAGGCGGGGTTCAAGGCGGTGGAGGTGCTGTTTCCCTATGACGTGCCCGCACCCGAGACGCAAAAGGCGTTGCGGCGCAACGGGTTGTCCATGGTCCTGCTGAACGCGCCCGGCCCGAACTATACCGGCGGCGCCCGGGGGTTTGCCGCGACGCCGGGGGGTGAGGCGCGGTTTGATTACGACCTGCGCCGCGCCGTGCGCTATGCCCAGGCGTTGGGGGCGGGGATCATCCATGTGATGAGCGGGGATGGCGCGGGCGACGCCGCACGCACCACGCTGATCGATAACCTGCGCCGCGCCTGTGCCGCCGTGCCGGAGGGGATCACCCTGACCCTTGAGCCGCTGAACCAAGAGGCGATGCCGGGCTATTTCATGTCCAGCTTTGACCGCGCCGCCGAGGTGATCGAGGCGGTGGATGCGCCCAATCTGGGCCTGCAATTCGACAGCTATCACGCCCAGGTTATCACCGGCGACGCGCTGGGCACCTTTCACGCGATGCTGCCGCTGATCCGGCATATCCAGATCGGCGACGCGCCCAAGCGCACCGCACCGGGCACCGGCACCGTAGATTTCCCGGCCCTGTTCGCCGCGATTGACGCCAGCGGATATGACGGCTGGGTCAGCGCGGAATACACACCCAAGGGCCGGACAGAGACGGGCCTCGGCTGGATGCACTGAGCGCTGTGCGTGGCTGCACTTTTCCAGGCGTGCGGGCTGCGGTAAGCCAACCGCACCTTGCCGGAGCTGCCCCATGATCCCTGCCCGTTACGCCCACATCGCCTTTGGCTTTCTGCTGAGCGGCATGATGTCGTTTTTGGTTTCTGGCATCTCGACCCTGTTGGCCATCGGGTTGGTGCCGGGGTTCGTGGGCCAGTGGATCGGGGGGTGGCTGCCCAGCTGGGCGGTTGCCTTTCCGATTGTGCTGTTCGTTGCGCCCCTGGCCCGCCGGCTGGTGGCGGCGATGACACGACCCGATTAGGGTGTCCCCGCGGGGACACCCTAATCGGGCGGTAATGGCCTATTCAGTGGTTTCAAAACGTGTCTTTATATCAAAGGCTTAGTGCCGCGTACGCATAGCTACGGCGATTTTGATCTGAGTTAACGCATCCTAACCTACTGCCCCACGCCTAGTGCGCCTCGGCCCAGTTCTGCCCTTGGCCTGCGTCCACGGTCAGCTTCACATCCAGATGCACGACGGGGTCATTGGCACCCTCCATCACCTCGCGGGCCACGCCGATCAGGTCGTCCACGGCGCTGTCGTCCACTTCGAACAAAAGTTCGTCGTGGACCTGCAGCAGCATGGCGGCGGGGATGTCCTTGATCGCGGCGGGCATGCGGATCATGGCGCGGCGGATGACGTCGGCGGCGGTGCCCTGGATCGGGGCGTTGATGGCGGCGCGGGCGGCGAAGCCTGCGCGGGGGCCTTTTGAGCCGATCTCGGGCGTGTGGATTTTGCGGCCAAAGAGGGTCTGGACGTAGCCGTGTTCCTTGGCGAAGGCCTTGGTGTCGTCCATGTAGGTGCGGATGCCGGGGAAGCGTTCGAAGTAGCGGTCGATGAAGCCCTGCGCCTCGGCCCGTGGGATGCGCAGGTTGCGGGCGAGGCCGAAGCCCGAGATGCCGTAGATGACGCCGAAGTTGATCGCCTTGGCCTGGCGGCGGATGTCCGGCGTCATCTCGTCCAGCGGCACGTCAAACATTTCCGAGGCGGTGAGCGCGTGGATGTCGATGCCGTCGTCAAAGGCCTGTTTCAGTTCAGGGATCTGGGCGATGTGGGCGAGAATGCGCAGTTCGATCTGGGAATAGTCGAGCGCGACGAGCGTCTTGCCCGGCTCGGACACGAACGCCTCGCGGATGCGCCGCCCCTCTTCCGTACGGATTGGTATGTTTTGCAGGTTCGGGTCGGTGGAGGCGAGCCGCCCGGTGGACGCGCCCGCGATGGAGTAGGAGGTGTGGACGCGACCCGTGTCGGGGTTGATGTGGTCCTGCAGCGCGTCGGTGTAGGTGGATTTGAGTTTCGACAGTTGCCGCCAGTCGAGCACGCGGGCGGGGAGCTCGTGGACGCTTGCAAGGTCTTCGAGCACGTCGGCGCCCGTGGCGTAAGCGCCTGTTTTACCTTTCTTTCCGCCCTCGATCCCCATTTCGTCGAACAGGATTTCGCCAAGCTGCTTGGGGGAGCCCACGTTAAACTTGCGCCCCGCCAGTTCGTAAATTTCATCCTCGAGCCCCGCCATCTTCTGGGCAAAGGCGTTGGACATGCGGCTGAGCGTGTCGCGGTCGACCTTGATGCCTGAGCGTTCCATGGACGCCAGCGTATGGACCATGGGCCGTTCGAGCGTTTCATAAACCTTAGTCACCTGCGCGCGGTGCAGTTGCGGCTTGAGCAGTTGCCAGAGGCGGAGCGTGATGTCGGCGTCCTCGGCGGCGTACTTCACTGCGTCTTCGACCGGCACCATGTCGAAGGTTTTGGCGGATTTGCCGGACCCGAGCAGCGGTTTGATCGGGATCGGCGTGTGGCCCAGATAGCGTTCGCTCAGCGTATCCATGCCGTGATTGTGCAGCCCGCCGTGCAAGGCGTAGGACAAAAGCATGGTGTCGTCGATGGGGGCGACGTGAATGTTCAGACGCGCAAAGATCTTGGCGTCGTATTTCATGTTCTGGCCGATCTTGACGATGCTGTCGTCCTCCAGCACCGGCTTCAGCATCTCAAGCGCGGTGTCCAGCGGCATTTGCCCCTCGGCCAGATCGTCGGAGCCGAACAGGTCGTCGCCCCCCTGCTTGTGCGTCAAGGGGACGTAGCAGGCGTGGCCCGGGTTCACCGCCAGCGAGATGCCCACCAAATCGGCAGTCATCTCGTTGAGGCCTGTGGTTTCGGTGTCCACCGCCACCCAGCCGCGTTCATAGATCAGATCGATCCACGTTTGCAGCTGGTCGGCGGTTTGCACGTGCTCATAGGTGGCGTCGCCAAAGCTGGGCGCGTCGGGCGCGTCCTGCGGCGCTTCGGGTTCCTTGATCTCGGGCGCATCGACGCCCAGCTGGTCGGCGATGCGGCGGGTGAGGGTGCGAAACTCCATCTCGGCCAGGAACGGCATTAGTTGGTCAGGGTTCGCATCCTGCACTTCGAGGTCGTCGAGCGTGAAGTCGAGGGGCGTGTTTTCATCCAGCTGAACAAGGTCGCGCGACAGGCGGATCTGGTCGGCGTGGTCGATCAGGGTCTGGCGGCGCTTGGGCTGCTTGATCTCTTCGGCGCGGTCCAGCAGCGCATCAAGGTCGCCGTATTCGTTGATCAGCAGGGCCGCCGTCTTGATCCCGATGCCGGGCGCGCCGGGCACGTTGTCGACGCTGTCCCCGGCAAGCGCCTGCACGTCCACCACGCGGTCGGGGTAGACGCCGAATTTCTCGAACACCCCGTCACGGTCGATGCGGGCGTTCTTCATCGCGTCCAGCATTTCGACCCCGTCGCCCACCAATTGCATCAGGTCCTTGTCGGACGAGATGATGGTGACGCGCCCCCCGGCGGCGCGTGCCTGCACGGCGAGGGTGGCGATGATATCGTCGGCCTCATACCCCTCCTTCTCCTTGCAGGCGATGTTGAACGCTTCGGTGGCCTGGCGGGTCAGGGGGATTTGCGGGCGCAGGTCCTCTGGCATCGCCTCGCGGTTGGCCTTGTACTGGTCGTACATGTCATTGCGAAAGGTATGGCTGCCCTTGTCAAAGATCACCGCCACATGGGTCGGCGCGTCGGGGCCGTGGTTGCCCTCTACATATTTGAACAGCATGTTGCAAAAGCCCGACACCGCCCCAATGGGCAGCCCGTCGGACTTGCGCGTGAGCGGCGGCAGCGCGTGGTAGGCGCGAAAGATAAAGGCCGATCCGTCGATCAGATGCAGGTGACATCCCTTGCCAAAGCTCATGTGAAGTGCCCCCTGTTCGTGCCGTGTGCGCGTGATGTGCCATGAATCCCGAAAAGGGGAAAGCACAAGCCTTTGTTAACCCTGATTTGCCACAAGGGCTGCATGACCGCGATGAACCGTCTTGCCGATGTGACAGATGTATTGGGCCAGCAGTCCGGGGCAACCGGTATTGCGGCCCGGGTCGAGTTGCTGCGCGCGATGGACATGATCCGGTCGCATTGCGCGCGGGCGACGCTCTATTGTGCGGCGGGCCTGCTATTTGAAACCGATGCGGACCGGCAGAAATGCGTCGACGGGATCGGGCGCGCCCTGCCCGGGGCGCATTCGGGCGTGCGCCTGCTGGGCGGGGCGCAGCCCGAGCCGGGGATTGATCCGCACGCATTGGCCTGGCTGCGCGACAGCGTGGCGGACTTGCCCGACAGCATCGAGGTGATGCGCCAGTTTGTGGCCGCCGTGGCGGATTTGTCGGCAGCCTTTGAGGCGGGCACATGCGACGCGGCACAGGTGCGCGACGTCACACGCTTTGCCGCCACCGGGTTCAACACGCATTTTGCCAAGCTTGCCAACCGGTTGAGCGCGGATTTGCACAATGACCGCACAGCGCGGCGCAGCATTGCCACCCAGACCGGGCAAGAGGCGCGCGCCGCCCTGGGCGAGATCAGCGAGATTTCCCAGAACGTCGGCCTGATCGCGATCAACGCGTCGATCGAGGCGGCGCATGTGGGCGAGCAGGGCCGCGGCTTTGCCATCATCGCGACCGAGATTCGCGAGCTGTCAGTAAAGATCGAAGAGGCGAATGCCCGGGTGCAGACCCAAGTGGACGCGCTGATCAAACAGGTGATCGACGACTAGCCAGCCGCCTTGTCTGCATAGATGTACTTGCAGTCGCAATAGGGGCACTCGACCCAGCCGGTGTCTTCGGGGATCTGCAGCCAGACCCGCGGGTGCCCCAACGCGCCTTCGCCCCCGTCGCAAGCCACGCGGCGGGTGTGCACTGTTTTGGTCTCTGGCGCGTCGATTGTCATGGCGGCTGTCCTGGGCTGTGGCGCGGATGCAGGCGCCGTTATGCGCCAAGCCCCGCGGCCAGACAAGGGCCTAGGCCACCGGGTCGATACGCAACTGATAGCAGTTGTTGCGCGCAGACCGCACATGCAGATAGGCAACCCCCGGCTGCGCCAGCAACAGCGCGGCGCGCGCGGCGATGTCCGGCGCCGGTATGACAGCCCCTGTGCCATAGACGATGCGGTCATCCGGCCCATAGCCTTTGATCAGGTAGTCGGGCGAGGTGGTCAAAACCTCCGGCACCTCTATACCGCCCCCCGCCTGACATGCGTCAGCACATAGAAAGATCGGCCCAACCTCGGCATAGGGATGCGTGCCAACAAAGGGCTTGTGCGCCAGGATCAACATGCGCGCCCCCGCGGGGACCTCGCGCAGACAGTGGCGGCACGGGTTGCCCTGGCCGTCGGACACCGCCCGCTCGGGCGCATTGCCAAACGCGTCAGGCCCGCCGCGACGATAGGCGTCCACCTGGTCGGTGGGCAAAGCGGTATAGCGGATCATGCCCGGTCAATCCGCGCCTGATAGCAGTTGTTGCGCGCCGACCGGATGTGGACAAAGGCGATCTGCGGATCGGCAAACAGGGCCTCAGCGGCCCCCAACATCGCATCTGGCGCCACAATCTGGCCGGTGCCATAGACTATCCGCTCATCCGCGGCATAGCCCTTGATCAGATAATCCGGCGCACTGGTCATCGCAGGGGGCAGGCGCCCGTCATCTGCATGGCGCGCGCAGTCATCGGCACAGACAAAGACCGGCCCGACCTCTGCATAGGCATGCAGATGGTCAAAGGGCCGGTGCGCCACAATCAGAAAATCCGTACCTTCGGGGATCAAGCGCAGGCAGTGGCGGCAGCGATTGCCGGTCCCGTCCGATACGTGGCGTTCTGGCGGCAGGCCATGGGCATCGGGCGCCCCGGCGCGCCAGGCGGTGACAAGGGCGGTGGGCAGGGCGGTCAGTCTCGGCATCATGTCTCTCCTTCTGTCCCCCCGGCATACCCGCCGCAGCCCCGCAGGAACGACCCGAATGATGCGCAAAGCCGCACCCCTTTCTCTGTTCCAAAAAAATCCCGGGGACGCCGAAGGCGGGGGCAGAGCCCCAAAATTACCCCCGTTCAAATGAGAACAAAAAGTGAATATACTACACCCCTGCTGCCACCCGAATCTGTCTGCTCATGTTTGTCGAACTGTCGATCACGTCCAATTTCACCTTCCTGACCGGGGCCTCCCACCCCGAGGAGTACATCAGCCGTGCCGCCCTGCTGGGGATGGAGGCGGTGGCGATTGCCGATGACAACTCGGTCGCGGGCATCGTGCGGGCCCATACCGAGGCCCGGCGCATCGCCCGCATCGTCAAGGAACGGCAAGAGTTCGATGCGATCCACGGGGCCATCGGCCCGCCCAAGCCCGCGCATTTGCCCGACCCACCCCGGGCGGCCCTCACAATCACCCCCCGGCTCATCCCCGCCGCGCGCCTGCTCTTTGCCGATGCGGGGCCCATCACCGTGCTGCCCACCAGCCGCCAGGGCTGGCGCAGCCTCTGCCGCATCCTGTCGCGAGGGCGGCTCAAGGCGAACAAGGGCGACTGCGATCTCCGCCTCAGCGACCTTGAGGACTTTGCCGACGATCTCCACCTCCTGCTGTGGCCACAGGCGCCGCGGGCGCAGGGCGGCGCGGGCGATTGGGTGACAACGGCGCAACGGCTGTCGCGCCGCTTTGCCGGGCGCATGCAGGTGCTGATGGTGCCGCAATATGATGGCCGCGACACCGCGCGCTTTGACCAGATCGCCGACCAGGCGCAGGCGCTGGGCCTCACCACGCTCGCCTCTGCCGCGCCGCGCATGCACCATGGCAGCCGCCGCAAGCTGGCGGATGTGGTCACCGCCGTGCGCCTGAAATGCCGGGTCGACGCGCTGGGCCGCGCCGCACTTGTCAACGGCGAGGGGCGGCTGCGCGGGCATGCGGACATGCTGCGCCTTTTTGCCGGGCACGAGGATGCCGTGCACCGCACCTCAACCCTGGCCGCCAGCCTCACCTTCTCGCTCGACCAGCTGCGCTATGAATACCCGTCCGAGATCACGGACAACGAAACCCCCGACCAGCGGCTGGAACGGCTGGCCTATGCGGGGCTGGCGTGGCGCTATCCCTCTGGCGCGCCGGACAAGGCGCAGACGCTTTTGCGGCATGAACTGACGTTGATCGCCAAGCTGAAATACGCCCCCTACTTCCTCACCGTGCGCGACATCGTGCACTTTGCCCGGTCCCGCGGCATCCTGTGCCAGGGGCGCGGGTCGGCGGCCAATTCGGTCGTCTGCTACTGCCTCGGCATCACCTCGGTCTCGCCCGAGATGGGGACGATGGTGTTCGAACGTTTCGTCTCCGAAGCGCGGGACGAGCCGCCCGATATCGACGTCGATTTCGAACACGAGCGGCGCGAGGAGGTGATCCAGCACATTTACAACCGGTACGGCCGCCACCGCGCGGGCCTCTGCGCCACAGTTGTCCATTACCGGGGCAAGCGCGCGATCCGCGAGGTGGGCCGCGCCATGGGTCTGACCGAAGACACGATCAGCGCGCTGTCGTCCCAGCTGTGGGGCTTTTTCTCGACCAAGGGGCTCGAGGCCGAGCGGATGGCCGAGATCGGCCTCGATTTCCGCGACCGCCGCCTGCAGCAGACCATCGCACTGGTCTATGAGATCAACGGCTTTCCCCGGCACCTGTCCCAGCACGTGGGCGGTTTCATCGTGACCGAAGGGCGCCTGGATGAATTGGTGCCCATCGAAAACGCCACGATGGAGGATCGCACGGTCATTTGCTGGGACAAGGATGACATCGACAGCCTCGGCATCCTCAAGGTCGATGTGCTGTCCCTGGGCATGCTGACCTGCATCCGCAAGGCGTTCGACCTGCTCAAGATGCACCACCAGCGCGACTATACCCTCGCCACCCTGCCGCCCGAAGACCCGGTGGTCTACGACATGCTCTGCGCCGCCGACTCTGTGGGCGTGTTCCAGGTGGAAAGCCGCGCGCAGATGAACTTCCTGCCGCGCATGCGCCCGCGCAATTTCTACGACCTGGTGATCGAGGTGGCGATCATCCGCCCCGGGCCCATCCAGGGCGACATGGTCCACCCCTATATCCGCCGCCGGAATGGAGAGGAGGAGGTGTCCTTCCCTTCGGATGAACTTGGTCAGGTGCTGGGCAAGACGCTGGGCGTGCCGCTGTTTCAGGAACAGGCGATGCAGATCGCCATCGTCGGTGCGGGGTTCACCCCCGATCAGGCGGACCGCCTGCGCCGCTCGCTTGCCACGTTCAAGAAACACGGGTCGGTCAGCGAATTTCGCACGCTATTTCTGCAAGGCATGCGCAAGAACGGCTATGACGACGCCTTTGCCGAGCGCTGCTTTAGCCAGATCGAGGGCTTTGGCAGCTACGGCTTTCCCGAAAGCCACGCGGCCAGTTTTGCGCTGCTTGTCTACGCCTCTAGCTGGCTCAAGTGCCACCATCCGGGCATCTTTGCCTGCGCGCTGCTGAACTCGCAGCCGATGGGGTTTTATGCGCCTGCCCAGATCGTGCGGGACGCGCGCGAACATGGGGTGTCTGTGCGCCCGATCTGCGTCAATGCCAGCTTTTGGGACAATGTGATGGAGCCGGACGGCCAGGGCGGGCTGGCCCTGCGCCTGGGGTTCCGCCAGATCAAGGGGCTAAGCGAGGAGGACGCCAGTTGGCTTACGGCCGCGCGCGGCAACGGCTATCAGTCGGTGCGCGATGTCTGGCGCAAGGCGGGCTTGGGCCCCGCGGTTCTGGTGCGGCTGGCCGAGGCCGACGCCTTTGCCAGCATCGGGCTGGCCCGGCGCGAGGCCCTGTGGGAGGCCAAGGCGATTGCGCCCGGTCCCGCGCTGCCGCTTTTTGCCACCGACATCGACGGCGAGGTGGTGGACGAACCCGCCGCCCTGCTGCCGCAGATGAGCCTGGGCGAGGAGGTGGTGGAGGATTACGTGTCGACGAGGCTGACGCTCAAGGCGCATCCCGTTGCCCTGTTACGCCACGTACTGACCCCGGGCGCCGCGCCCGCGCCGCTGCCCCAAACCGACCGCCGCGCCCCCGACCTGTCCAAGATCAGTTTCACCCGAGGCAACCCGGATTGAGGCGTCGCTGCAATCCGCAAGTCTCACATCCGGCGCGGTGCTATGGGACGCAGACCCAAGGCCCAGCCAAGCCTCGAATGTCAGCGCAGATTCCATACTTCCACAATACCACTGCGCGGCGCATGCCCGCTTAGGAGGCCCGAGACGCTGCCGCGATCTGCTTCATGTGCCGCATGTCGGTGCCGCAACACCCTCCCAAAACCTGAATATGCGGGAATCTTTGCCTGATATCGGACAACTGCGCACCCAATTCGGTCGGATTGCCGTCATCCAGTTCTTCGGCTTCGTCCAGTTCGGCATGGCTGCAGCGTGAGGCATTGGCAATGATACCTTGTACACGCTTCATCCATGGTGCGTCTTCGAGGACCCCTGAGAAATGCTCAGGATGCGCGCAGTTGATCATGAAGTAGGCTGCATAGCTGTCAGTCGCTGCATCCACCTCCGAAATTGCGTCCTCTAGCGACGCGCCGGTTGGCAGCCGCCCGTCAGTTTCTACCGTGAAGGAAATCACCACCGGGAGTTCGGACTTGCGGGCCGCTTGGACCATACCGATCGCCTCAGAAGGATACGCCAAAGTGTATCCGCTAATCACATCCACATCTGTGCTGGCCAGTACAGATACTTGCTCAGAATGATAGCTTTCCGCCTCATTCGGATTCATTTGCGCTTCTGGAGCGTACGCATCGTGGCGTGGTCCTATATTCGCACTGATGACCGTCGGCGCATGGTCGCTTTCTGAGCGAACTGCGGCCATCAGGGCGATAGCGTCTTGGTTAAGCTGTTTAAGTTCGCTGAACTCGTACCCTAGTGCGGCCCCGCGGTCTCGGTTGGCGACCCATGTCGGGCTTTCTAGAATGACACCAGCATCCATTTCTTTGCCCAAGGCGATCAGGTTTTTCAGATATCCCTTGAGGAACTGCCGACCCTCCGCGGTTTTCAAAAGCGGGTATGAGGCAAAGCCGGGCAAATCGACGCCCTGATTAAATATCAAATCTGTTTCCATCCCGACATAGGCCAAAAACAGGTCGACATCGCTGAGAGGAAAAGTGTCTCGGTAAAGTGTCATCTTTGTGGACCAGTCGCTTGCGGAACCTTCAGACCATAACAATCGGTGCGTAACGTGTCACTGACGCAGCCGCACCGAAGTGGTCTTTCGCGCAGACCCAGCAAATGCGCACTTCGTCCGCCAGACAGACAAAGCATCCCGACTTTCAATAGGCAAACATGCGCGGTAGAAACCCGCCATGACCAATCATACCCCCCCACCCAAACCCGTTGTACTGTGCATCCTCGACGGCTGGGGCCTGCGTGACGAAGAGGCGGGCAATGCGCCCAAGCTGGCGCAGACGCCGACCTATGACCAGATCATGCAGACCTGCCCCAACGCGACCCTGATCACCCACGGCCCCGACGTGGGCCTGCCGCGCGGGCAGATGGGCAATTCCGAGGTTGGCCATACCAATATCGGTGCCGGCCGCGTGGTGGCGATGGACCTGGGCCAGATCGATCTGGCGATCGAGGACGGCAGCTTTTTCCGCGCGGATGCGCTGACCGCCTGGATCGCGGCGATCAAAGAGGCGGGCGGGCGCGCGCATCTGATGGGCGTTGTGTCGGATGGCGGGGTGCATGGGCACCTGACCCACATGATCGCGGCGGCCAAGGCCTGTGCCGATGCGGGGCTGGAGGTGTTGATCCACGCCATCACCGACGGGCGCGATGTGGCGCCGAAATCGGCGCTCGACTACCTCGAGAAACTGACCGACGCGCTGCCTGCGGGTGTGCGCGTCGTCACCCTGACCGGGCGCTATTTCGCGATGGACCGTGACACGCGCTGGGACCGGGTGCAAACCGCCTATGCCGCGATGATCGCGGCAGACGGGCCTGTCGTCGAAACACCCCGCTCGGCGGTCGAGGCGGCGTATGCCAGCGACGTCACTGACGAGTTCATCCCGGTCTCGGTCATCGACGGCTACAAGGGGGCCAGGGACGGCGATGGGGTGTTTTGCCTCAACTTCCGCGCCGACCGTGCACGCGAGATTATGGCGGCCATCGGCGATCCGGGCTTTGACGCCTTTGCGGTGGACGGACGCCCCGACTGGGCCGGGGTCATGGGCATGGCCGACTATTCCGAGGCGCACAAGGCCTACATGACGACCGTCTATCCCAAGCCCGAGATCGTGAACACGCTGGGCGCTTGGGTTGCCCGCGCCGGTCTGCGCCAGTTCCGTCTGGCCGAGACAGAGAAGTACCCGCATGTGACGTTCTTCCTAAACGGCGGCGAAGAGGCGCCAGAGCCGGGCGAGGACCGGGCGATGCCCAAGTCGCCGGGGGTGGCGACGTATGACTTGCAGCCCGAAATGTCGTCGGTTGAGGTGACGGACCGGTTTATCGAGGCGATCGAGGCGGGCTATGACCTGATCGTGGTGAACTATGCCAACCCGGATATGGTGGGCCATACCGGCGACCTGGACGCCGCCATCGCCGCGTGCGAGGCGGTGGATGCGGGCCTGGCCCGCGTGCTGCCGGTGTTGGCCCAGGCGGGCGGGGCGATGATCCTGACGGCGGATCACGGCAATTGCGAGGTGATGATCGACCCCTACACCGGCGCGCCGCACACGGCCCACACCACCAACCTTGTGCCCGTGGCGCTGATTGGCCGTGACGCCGGGTTGAATGCGGGCCGCCTGGCCGATCTGGCGCCGACGATCCTGGCGCTGATGGGGCTGGACCAGCCGGTCGAGATGACGGGGCAAAGCCTGTTGGCATGAGGGATCTCGCCGCCCTTGCGCTCGCCCTTGCCCTCTGGGCCACGACCGCCCCGGCCCAAGAGGACGCGGGCGCGCTGGCCCGTGCGGCGGGCGCGCAGCTAGAGGCGGCGTCGATCAAGCTGGATGCAGCCGACAGCGCCCGCGACCGCGTGCGCGCACTGACCGAGACGGTGCAGGCCTATGAGGCCGGGCTGTCGGCGATGCGGTCGGGCCTGCGGCAGGCCGCCATCCGCGAGGCGCAGCTGCGCGGCCAGCTTGAGGCGCGGGATGCCGAAATTGCGGCGCTACTGGCCGTGTTGCAGACCCTGACGCCGGGCCAGACGCCCACCGCCTTCCTGCATCCCGAAGGACCCAACGGCACAGCCCGGGCTGGCATGTTGCTGGCCGAACTGACGCCCGCGCTGAACCAGCGCGCCAGCCGCCTGCGCCGCGACCTCAGCGATGTCGAGGCGCTGCGCCTGCTGCAAGAGCAGGCGGCGGCGCAGCTGCAAACCGGCCTAAGCGAGGTGCAGACGGCGCGGGCGGAGCTGAACCAGGCCATGGCCAACCGGACCGACCTGCCCACCCGCTTTACCGAAGATCCGGTGCGCACCGCGATCCTGATCGCGTCGTCCGAGACGTTGGATGCGTTTTCCAGCGGGCTGGCCAGTATTGCGACGGGGGACGCCGGCTGGACCGCGCCCGACATTGACGACCAGATCGGATCGCTGCCGATGCCTGCGCGTGGGCTGATCCTGCGCCGGGCGGGTGAACCTGACGCCGCGGGCATTGCCCGGCCCGGCATCCTGGTGGCCACGCGCCCCGGCACGCTGGTCACATCGCCCACCGCGGGCACGCTGCGCTATGTCGGGCCGCTGCTGGACTATGGCACGGTGACGATTGTCGAACCCCGGCCCGGCACGCTGTTTGTGGTGGCGGGCATGGCGGTGACCTATGGCGCGGCCGGCCAGATCATCACCGCGGGCACGCCGCTGGGCCTGATGGGCGGGCTGCCCGCACAAAGTGACGCCAATGCCCTTTCACTAGGTGGTGAAGGGGGTGGCGCTGACCGCTCGGAAACGCTCTATATAGAGGTGAGACAGGATAACGTGCCATCGGACCCGCTGCTGTGGTTCGGCACCGACAAGGATGGATAAGCAAGAATGAAGAAATTCGTCATGGCCGCCCTGGGCGGCACGCTGGCAGGAGTTGTCGCCACCACGCAAATTGCGGGGCCGCTCTTGGCGCAGGAAAATGCATCGAGCGCAGGGGTTTACGAGCAGTTGGACCTGTTCGGCGACATTTTTGAGCGCATCCGCAACCAATATGTCGAAGAGGTCGAGCCGGGCGAGCTGATCGAGGCCGCGATTGACGGCATGCTGACTTCGCTTGATCCGCATTCCAGCTTTCTCTCGCCCGATGACGCCGCACAGATGCAGGTGCAGACGCGGGGCGAGTTCGGCGGCCTGGGCATCGAGGTCACGCAGGAAGAAGGCTTTGTCAAAGTGGTGTCGCCCATCGACAGCACCCCCGCCGCCGAGGCGGGGATCGAAGCGGGTGATTTCATCACCCATGTCGACGGCGAGTCGATCCTGGGCCTGACCTTGGACGAGGCGGTCGAGTTGATGCGCGGGCCCATCGGGTCCGAGATCGTGATCACCGTGGTGCGCGAGGGCGAGGGCGAGCCGTTCGACGTGTCGATCATCCGCGACAAGATCGAATTGCAAGCGGTGCGCAGCCGCACCCAGGGCGAAACCGTGGTGCTGCGCGTCACCACCTTTAACGACAAGACGACGCCCAACCTGGTGTCCAAGCTGGAAGAAGAGGTCGAAACCCTTGGTGGTATGGACGCGGTCAACGGCTTTGTCCTTGACCTGCGCAACAACCCTGGGGGCCTTTTGACCCAGGCGATCCGGGTGTCGGACGCGTTCCTGGAAGAGGGCGAGATCGTGTCGACCCGTGGCCGCAACCCCGAGGATGGCGACCGGTTCAACGCCACGCCGGGCGATCTGGCGCAGGGCAAGCCGATTGTCGTGCTGATCAACGGCGGCTCTGCCTCGGCCTCTGAGATTGTGGCGGGCGCATTGCAGGATCACCGGCGGGCGATTGTCGTGGGCACCAAAAGCTTTGGCAAAGGGTCGGTGCAGACGGTGATGCCGCTGCGGGGCGATGGCGCCATGCGCCTGACCACCGCGCGCTATTACACGCCCTCGGGCCGGTCGATCCAAGCGTTGGGCGTCAGCCCGGACATCGTGGTCGAACAGCCCCGCCGCCAGCCCGAGACCGAAGAAGAGGACGAGGCCGCAAGCGCCGTTGGCCAGCGGTCGGAACGCGACCTGCGCGGCAGCCTGGACAACGATTCGCTGAGCGAAGACCAGATCAAGCAGATCGAAGCCGACCGCGCCAACGCCGAAGCGGCGGCAGAGCTGCGCGAAGAGGATTACCAGCTGGCCTATGCCATCGACATCCTCAAGGGCCTGAATGCGCTGGGCCCAAGCCAGTAACACAAAGGCCTTTGGCCTGTGTAAAGAGGGCGCACGGTGGGGTTAACCCATCGTGCGCTTTTGCATTTGGGCCAAGAGTGCGCAGTTTGCGCGGGAAAATGCGCAATTTGAGCAGGGCAAAACATGCGCGTTTCGGGGTGCCTGGGGCAAACTGCGCGGTTTGGCGGGCGAAGTGCGCAATTTGGACCGGGCCAAATCGCGCTTGGGCGTTTACGAAGCGTTCAGGAAAGCCGCACCGTTAACCAAAATGACCATGGGGTTAACGGCGCGGCGGTCAAAGACTGACCCCCCTACAGCGTGACCGCGTGGGGCGTCAGTTTGGACCAGTCAAAGGTGACCCCGACCCCCGGCACGTCCGGCGCCACGGCCAGGTGATCCGCGATCACCAGGGGCCGCGTTGTGTAGCGGTCGATGGGAAAGCTGTGCACCTCAAGCCACCCGGCATGCGGCTGGGCGGACATCAGCGACACGTGCAACTCTTGCATCCCATGGCTGCATACCGGCACGCCCGCCTCTGCCGCCATCGCGGCGACCTGCAGCCAGCCGGTGATGCCCAGGCAGTTCGACGCATCGGGCTGGATGAAATCCACATGCGGCAGGGCGCGGCGAAACTCGTGCAGGCTGTGCAGGTTCTCGCCCTGGGCCATGGCGATGCCGGTTTCGGCGCGGATGCGGGCGAAATCCTCGAACAGGTCGGGCTCAACCGGCTCTTCAAACCATGCGATATCGTATGGTTTCATCGCCTGACCCATCTGGATCGCCTGATCGGTCGTCATCGAATAATTGGCGTCGACCATAAAGGTGATATCGGGGCCAATTAGGTCGCGCACCGCGGCAATGCGCGCAATGTCTTCGGCCTGAATTGGTTGGCCGATCTTGATCTTTACCGCGTTGTGCCCGCGCGCCAGATATCCGCGGATGCTGTCCAGCAGCTTGGGCAGGTCAAAGCCCAGGTCGATCCCGCCCGCATAGGCGCGGCAGCGGTCCGACGCACCGCCTGCCGCCTGCACCAGCGACTGGCCCGCCCCCGTCAGCCGTGCGTCCCACAGCGCGATGTCGACGGCGGACAGGGCAAAGCTGAGCACACCGCCGCGGCCCACATAGTGCATATGCGCATCCATGGCGTGGGTGAGTTTTTCGACCTCGTCCGCCTCTTGCCCCACCAGGAACGGGGCCAGGTCGTGGGTGATCATCGCTGCCGTCGCATGGCCGCCGCGCCCACCGTTGTAGGTGTAGCCGGTGCCGGTGCGCCCGTCGTCCAGGGTCACCGTGGCGGTGATCAGGTGAAAGTGGCTGTGGTCGCCATGTTTGGCGTCCACCAGCACCTCGTCCAGCGGCACGGCAAACAGCCGTGCGTCAACGTCCGTGATCCTAGCCATTGAGATGCGCGGTTTCCGGGACCGAGGTCAGCACCTTGCCGGTGTCGAGATGGCTGAGCACGTTGTCCACCACCAGCGCACCCATGGCTGCCCGCGTTTCGACCGTGGCGCTGCCGACATGGGGCAGCAGGACGACATTGGGCATGGATTTCAGCGCGTCTGGGATCTTTGGTTCGGCCTCGAACACATCCAGCGCGGCATAGCCCAGTGTGCCGGTCTGCAGGGCGGTCACCATCGCCGCCTCGTCCACCACCGACCCGCGCGAGACGTTGATCAGCGTGCCGTCGGGGCCCAGGGCCTCCATCACCTCGGCATTCACGATCTTGTTGGTCGATGGCCCGCCCGGCGTGATGCAGATCAGCACCTCGACCGCCTTGGCCATGCCGACGAGCGTGTCGTGGTAGGTATAGGGCACGTCCTTGGCGCTGCGGCTGTGATAGTGGATTTCGGCGTCAAAGGGCGCCAGCTTGTCCGCGATGGCCTGGCCGATGCGGCCCAGCCCCAGGATGCCGACACGCCGGTTGTCGGCGCTGCGCGACAGGGGCGCGTTGCCGTTCGCCTCCCAATTGCCGGACCGGGCATGGGCCTCGTCGCTTAGGAAGTTGCGGAAGCTGGTGAGCATCAGCATGATGGCGGTGCTGGCGACCTCGGCGTTCAGCACGTCGGGGGTGTGGGTGACGATCACGCCCTTTTCGATGCACAGGTCGGTGTCGATCGCGTCATAGCCCACGCCATAGCTGGCGGCCATTTTCACGTTGGGGCATTTGGCCAGGATGTCGCTGGGCACGCCGTCATGGCCGTTGGTGACGATATGGGTGATCGCGTCAGCCGGATAATCGCCGCTGGCCTGGTGGATGGTGAAACGTTCGGCCAGACGGTCGCGCATGGTGTCGGTAATGCCGCCGATTTGCAAAAGGTCAGGCATCTTGCTTGACCTCCTGGCGCTGGGTGCCCAGCCCTTCGATGGTCAGTTCCATCACGTCGCCGACCTGAAGGAAGGTGGGCGGCTTCATCCCCAGGCCGACGCCGGGGGGCGTGCCGGTGGTGATCACGTCGCCGGGGTGCAGCGTCATCAGCTGGGACAGGTGTTCGATGATCTCTGCCACGGTAAAGATCATGGTGGCGGTGTTGCCCGTCTGCATCCGCTTGCCGTTCACGTCCAGCGACATAGACAGGTTTTGCGGGTCAGGCACCTGGTCGCGCGTCACAAGGTACGGACCCGTCGGGCCGAAGGTGTCGCAGGATTTGCCCTTGGTCCACTGCCCGGTCAGGTTGGCCTGGTAGTGGCGTTCCGAGACGTCATTGACCACGCAATAGCCCGCCACATGGTTCAGCGCGTCCTCTTTGCTGACATATTTTGCGGTGGTGCCGATGACGACGCCCAGTTCGATCTCCCAATCCGTTTTTTCGGATCCGCGGGGCATGACCACGTCGTCGTTGGGGCCGACGATGGCCGAGTTTGCCTTGAAGAACAGGATGGGGTGTTCGGGGATGTCGGCGCCGGTTTCGGCGGCGTGGTCGGAATAGTTAAGGCCGATGCACAGGAACTTGCCGATATTGCCGACGCACGGCCCGATGCGCGGGTCGCCATCGACCGCGGGTAGGGTGGCGGGGTCAATCGCGCGCAGTTTGGCGAGGCTGGCATCGTCCAGCACCGCGCCGGTGATGTCGTCCACATGGCCCGACAGGTCGCGCAGCGTGTCGCCGTCCATCAGGCCCGGCTTTTCCGCGCCGGGTGCGCCGTAGCGTACTAGTTTCATGGCAGGTGTCCTTTGTTCGTCTCGAAATTAGTGGTTGTCGCGCGGCATGTGCTTGCGCGAGATGTCCTGGTAGTCTGCGGCCCCGCGCAGGGTCATCCCCTCGTCAAAGCGGCCCACACGGTCGCGGAAGATCTCTTGCCAGGGGCTTTGGCTTTCGGGGTGGGCATAGCCACCCGCATCCGCCAAGGCGATGGACCGCGCGGTCAGTTCAGACGGGTCGATCAGCATGTCCGCCGTACACTTGCGTAGGTCGATGCGCACGCGGTCGCCGGTTTGCAGCAAGGCCAGCCCACCGCCATCCGCCGCCTCGGGCGAGGCGTTGAGGATCGAGGGCGAGCCGGAGGTGCCCGACTGCCGCCCGTCGCCAATGCAAGGCAACGCCTCAATCCCCTGTTTCAACAGGTAGGAGGGCGCGCGCATGTTCACCACCTCGGCCCCGCCGGGATAGCCCTTGGGCCCCGCACCGCGCATGAAGAGGATGCAATGTTCGTCGATATTCTCGGCCGGGTCGTCGATGCGGTGGTGGAAATCCTCGGGCCCGTCGAACACCACGGCACGCCCTTCGAACGCCTCGGGGTCGTCTGGGTTCGACAGGTAGCGCGCGCGGAAGTCTTCGGAGATCACGGAGGTTTTCATGATCGCGCTGTCAAACAGGTTGCCCTTGAGGTTGATAAAGCCCGCGTGCTCTTTCATCGGGTCCGACACCGGGCGGATCACCTTGGTGTCCGCGCTGCGCACATCCGCGCAATTCTCGCGCATGGTCTTGCCGTTGGCGGTCATGACGTCGGGGTGGGGCAGCAGGTCGGCGGCGATCAGTTCGCCGACGACGGCGGGTACACCGCCGGCATGCTGGTAATCCTCGCCCAGATATTCGCCCGCGGGCTGCATGTTGACGATCAGCGGCACCTCGTGCCCAACCGCCTGCCAGTCGTCATTGTCCAGCGGCACGCCCAGGTGCCGGGCGATGCCGTTCAGGTGGATCGGCGCGTTGGTGGACCCGCCGATGGCCGAGTTGATGACGATGGTGTTCTCGAACGCCGCGCGCGTCATGATGTCGGAGGGGCGCAGGTCCTCCCACACCATGTCGACGATCCGGCGCCCGGTCTCGTAGCTGATCTGCCCCCGCTCGCGATAGGGCGCGGGGATCGCGGCCGCGCCGGGCAGCTGCATCCCCAGCGCCTCGGCCAGCGAATTCATCGTCGTCGCGGTGCCCATCGTGTTGCAATACCCGACCGACGGGGCAGAGGAGGCGACGAGGTCCATGAACCCGTCCTCGTCAATCTCGCCCTTGGCCATCATCTCGCGCGCTTGCCAGACGATGGACCCCGACCCGGTGCGCTGGCCGCGGAACCAGCCGTTCAGCATCGGCCCTACGGACAGGGCGATGGCGGGGATGTTCACGGTGGCGGCGGCCATCAGCAGGGCCGGCGTTGTCTTGTCACAGCCGATGTTCAATACGACCCCGTCCAGGGGATAGCCAAACAGCGTCTCGACCAGCGACAGGTACGCCAGGTTGCGGTCCAGCATCGCGGTGGGGCGCTTGCCCGTCTCTTGGATCGGGTGCACCGGCACCTCGATACAGGTGCCACCGGCTGCGATGATGCCGTCGCGCACGCGCTTGGTCAGTTCCAGGTGGTGGCGGTTGCAGGGCGACAGATCGCTGCCCGTCTGGGCGATGCCGATGATCGGCTTGCCCGACTGCAATTCGGCGCGCGTCAGGCCGTAGTTCAGATAGCGTTCGAGATACAGCGCGGTCATCTCCGGGTTGTCCGGGTTCATGAACCACTTGCGCGACCTCAGGTCTTCGATGCCAATTTTACGGGTCATTGTCCTGACCAGCCTCCGTCGATGATATGGGGGTGCCCGGTGGTAAAGCCGCTGTCGTCGCTGGCCAGATACACCACAAGGGCTGCGATTTCGTCTGCCGTGGCCACGCGGCCCATGGGCTGGCGGGACACGAATTGCTTTAGCGCCTCTTCATAGCTGCCGACCTGTTCGCCCAGGGCCTTTACGCGGTCATGCCAGCTGGGGCTTTCGACGGTGCCGGGGCAGATGCAGTTACAGCGGATGCCCTTGGTGATGTAGTCAACGGCCACCGATTTGGTCATGCCGATCACGGCGGCCTTAGTCGTGCCATAGATGAACCGGTTGGGCGCGCCGATGACGGACGAACAGGCCGACGACATGTTGATGATCGACCCGGCGCCGCGTTCGACCATGCCGGGCAACGCCGCACGCATGGTGCGGAACATCGACCGCACGTTGAGGTCAAAGGCGAAATCCCATTCGTCATCGGTGGCCGCCATCACGTCGCCGTGGTGGACAAAGCCCGCGCAGTTGAACAGAACATCCGGCTGCGCACGGTCCACACCGGCCTGAATGCTGGCGGCGTCCATCGCGTTCAGCTCGAACGCTTCGACCCCGTCGGGCAGGCCTGCGAGCAGGTCTGTATTGAGGTCGGTGGCAAAGACATGCGCCCCCTCCGCCGCCATCGCCTCGGCACTGGCGCGGCCGATCCCTTGGCCCGCCGCCGTGACAAGCGCGCGCTTTCCGTCCAAACGGCCCATGTGGTCCCCCCATCCTGATCAGGTGTTGCGCTGGCCTTTGGCCTGCGTTTTGGTGGGAGCGTAGGACATGGCGGTACTGATGACCAGACGTCACGGCAAATTGGGAGGATGCGCAATGGCGTTTGAGAAGGTGGCCCTGCTGGGCACGGGGTTGATGGGCTTTCCCATGGCGCGCAATCTGGCGCAGGCCGGGGTGCCCGTCACGGTGTGGAACCGCACCCAGGCCAAGGCCGATCCGCTGGCCGATCACGGTGCGGCGGTCGCGACCAGCACGGCGGCGGCGGTAACCGGCGCCGACATTGTGATCACGATGATGAGCGATGGGCCGACCGTCCTGGCCGTGATCCACGAGGTGCTGCCCAGCCTCAGCGCCGGTGCGCTTTGGATCGATATGTCCTCGACCAAGCCGGGGGAGGCGCGCGAGGCCCGCGCGCTGCTTGAGGCGGCGGATGTGGCATTTTTGGACGCGCCCGTCTCTGGCGGCACAAAAGGGGCCGAAGGGGCCAGCCTGGCCATCATGGTGGGCGGCGACGCGGCGGACATGGCCCGCGCGACGCCTGTCCTGGACGTCATGGGCCGCCCTGTGCACGTCGGCCCAACCGGTGCGGGCCAGCTGTCAAAGCTGTGCAACCAGACCATCGTGGCGGTGACCATCGGCGCGGTGGCCGAGGCGATGTTGCTGGCCGAGGAAGGCGGCGCCGACCCGGCGGCCTTGCGTGCCGCGCTCAAGGGCGGCTTTGCCGACAGCACCATTCTGCAACAGCACGGCGCCCGCATGACGACCGGAAATTTCGTGCCTGGCGGATTGTCGAAATTCCAGCTGAAGGATTTGGACAATGTCCTGGCCGAGGCCGAATCGGCCGGTGTCACGCTGCCGATGACCCAAGGCGTCCGCGACCGGTTTGCCCATTTCGTTGATCACATGGACGGGGCGGATATGGACCATTCGGGGCTTTATCTAGAGCTGAAGGCACGGCAGGGGGGCGCGGCATGATGCGGGTTTTGATCCTGGGCGGCGGCGGCATGGTCGGCCAAAAACTGGCGCACAAGCTGGAGGCCGAGGGGCTGGATGGCGCGCCGGTCGCCCTGACATTGCACGACATCGCCTTTCCAGACGGCGGCGCAGGGTCGGACCGGCGCGTGGGCAATCTGAGCGTGCAGGCAGAGGGGGCGGCCCTGGCGGCGGAGCGGTTCGACGTCATCTATTTCCTCGCCTCTATCGTGTCGGGCGAGGCCGAGACGAATTTTGACCTGGGCTGGCAGGTCAACATGCTGCCGATGTGGCATTTTCTGGAAGCCTTGCGGGCGCAGCACCGCGCCACGGGCGGCGCCTATGTGCCGCGACTGGTCTTTACCTCATCCATCGCGGTCTTTGGGGGGCCGTACCCGGACAAGATCGGGGACGAGTTCCTGACCTCGCCCCAGACCAGCTATGGCGCGCAAAAGGCGGCGTGCGAATTGATGGTTCAGGATTTCAGCCGCAAGGGGTTCATCGACGGGATGTCGCTGCGCCTGCCGACCATCTGCGTGCGTCCGGGCAAGGCGAACCTGGCTGCGTCCTCGTTCTTTTCCGGCATCATCCGCGAGCCGCTGAATGGGCAAGAGGCGGTGTTGCCCGTGCCCGACACGGTGCGCCATTGGCATGCCTCGCCCCGGTCGGCGGCGGGGTTCCTGGCCCATGCCGGCACGCTTGATACCGCGCGGCTGAACGGGCGTCGGGCGCTGAACCTGCCGGGGCTGAGCTGTACCGTGGCCGAGCAGATCGAGGCGCTGCGGGACGTGGCGGGCAACAATGTGGTGGCCCTGATCAAACCGCAGCCTGACGCCGCCATCGCCAAGATCGTGGACGGCTGGCCGCGTGATTTCGCGCCCGAGCGGGCCATCGACTTGGGGTTCGAGGCCGAAGCAACCTTTCGCGAGATCATCGACGTCTACCTGGCCGAGGACCTGCCGGGCCGCTAGGCCAGTTCCAGCGCGTCGCCTGTCAGCAGGTGCCGTGCCAGGTGGTCGTGGATCTTTTGCCGGGTCAGCGCCTCGTCGCCGGACATGGCGGCATCCAGGATCTGTTGGTGGTGTCGGATGTTGTTCGAGATAAAGTCGAACTGCCGGTCCTCGACCATCAGCTGCTGGCGGAAGCGGCAGTAGATCTGGTGATGCGTCGCGCGCAGCACATCCGACCCGCAGGCAGAGATCAGCGTTTCGTGAAACTGCCGCTCGGCGTTGAACCACAGATCGACAAACGGGTCCGTATCTGACGCGGTTTGCAGCCGCATCTCCAGATGGCTCAGCTGGTGATGCGCTGCTGTCAACCGCGCCTCCCACGCGACGCCGCCTTGGCGGATCGACATGGCGGTGCCCTCGGCCTCGAGCAGCACGCGCATATGAGTCAGGTCGTGCAACATCTTGCGCGACTTTTCCGGCACCCGGAACCCGCGCTGTTCGCGAAACTCGACCAGGCCCAGGGTCGACAGGCGGAACAAAACCTCGCGGATCGTGCTGGCGGAACAGCCAAACTCTTGGCGCAAATGTTCGGCGCGCACCTTCTCTCCGTGGCCAAAACCGTTGGTCATCAGACGGTAGCGTAGGGTTTCGAAAACGTCGGTCTCGTATGACATATGTGCCGCTGCGAGTCGTTGAATTTCAGAAACCGTAAGTTGCAAAATTTCGAAATTCTAGGAAAATCTCGAAATTTGTCCGAATTTCATTTTTTTGTTGTCGTGTGAGAAAACAGCGCATAGCCTCTCGCTACGGCGCGCAAAACGGGGCGGCAAAGACCCTTGGTGCGTGCATGCGATATATGTCTGGGAGGATAACATGACATTCATGAAGAAGGCGGCGTCCGTCGCCGTCGCCGCCACGCTTGCGGCAACCGGCGCGCTGGCCGATGGCCACGCCACAACCAAACTGCGCATCCAAACGCACTATGCCCCCGAAACCGTGTCGGGCCGTCTGGCCGCACAGTATATCGAAGACATCCAAACGATGTCCGGCGGCGGCATCGAGGTCGAGATGTTCTACAGCTCGTCCGTTGTGAAATCGGTCGAAACATTTGACGCGGCAGCCACGGGCATCCTCGACTGCGACATGACCGGCGGTGGCTACCAAACCGGCAAAAACTCGGCGTTCCAGTTCGTGGGCGACATCATGGGTGGCTATGAAACGCCCTACCAACAGTTGAGCTGGCTGTATTTCGGCGGCGGTCGTGAAGCGGCGGCACCGCTGTACAACAAGTACGGCATGGAGCTGATCGGCTGGTGGGTCTATGGCCAGGAGTCGTTTGCCTCCTCGAAGCCGATCGAGAAGGTTGCAGACTTTAAAGATTGGAAATTCCGGTCGCCCCCCGGCATGGAAACCAAGATCTTTGAAAAACTCGGCGCATCGCCCATCGTGATGGATTTCACCGAGATCTTTACCGCGCTGGAAACCGGCATCATCGACGGGGCGGACGCATCGGGCCTGGCCAACAACGTGGGCCTGGGTCTGTATGACATCGTGAAATACGCCAACTTCCCCGGCTTCCACTCGATGCCGTCTGACCACCTGGCGTGCAACAAGGCCGTGTTCGACGCGATGCCCGAAGCGCACCAGACCATCATGAAGGTCGCCATGGAAGCGCTGGCGCTGCGCACCGCCCTGACGTTCGAGAAGAAGAACGCCGAAGCGGCAGCACAGCTGCGCGAGCAGGGCGTGACCCTGTCGCAGTGGGCACCCGAAGAGCTGCAGAAGTTCCGCGACGCGGCGCAGGCGACATGGCCTGAATTTGCCGACACGCCCGAAGCCAAGGCGCTGGTCGACGCGCACCTGAGCTATCTTGAGCAGCTGGGCCTGGTGTCTCAGTAAGCGCACTTTGGGGTCCCGCCTGCCGGGGCCCCAACCTGCCCGACGCCGCATGTCACAAGACGGGCGCGGGTTTTTCTGACAAGGGGGGATTTCGTGATGCAGGTGCGCTCCGGCACTCCGATCGAATGGATTGTGCCTTTGGCCTTTATCCTTTGCGCGGGCTGGGTGGTCTGGCACATGCCGGCCTTCACGCTGGATTTCTATCCCCCGTCCGACCCCTCGCAATTCGACAAGCTGTCGGCGCTGTTCAAGCGCAATGACGTGACGCCCGAGATGGGCGGCATCTTTGGCGGCTTTGCCGACATCGTGGACTGGCTGGCGCTGATCGGCATCCCCGTCTTTGCCATCATCGGCATGCGCACCGTGCGCCGCGCCGGGATGGAGTTTGAAAGCTGGCGCGCGCCCGACCGGCTGGCCGTGTTCATCGGTCGCGTGACCATGATGCTGATTGTGCTGCTGACCTCGGTCATGCTTTACGAGGTCATCCTGCGCTATATCTTTGAGGCGCCAACGCTTTGGGCGAATGAGTTGAGCCTGTGGCTTGCTGGCTTTGTGTTCCTGTGCGCGGGCCTTTATGCCATGCAACAGCGCAGCCACATCCGTATTGTGCTGCTGTATGACGTGTCGCCCCGGTGGTTGCAGCGGGTGTTCGACACGATATCGACCGTGCTGATCGTCACCTTTGCCTTCTTCCTGATCTACGGCGGCTATGGCGAGGCGTTTGACAAATTCTACCGGTGGGAAACCTTTGGCACAGCCTTTGATCCGCCGATCCCTGCCACGATGAAGCCGATGGTGCTGTTCGTCGTGGCCATGGTGGCGGTGCAGGCGGTGATCAACCTGATCTCTGACTGGAACGCAGAAGAGGTGCATTACGGCGGCGAGGACCTTGATGAAGAGGAAATCGAGCGCATCAAGGCCCAAGTGGGCAGCGACGGTGTCGGCGATCTGGACGTGACCGGCCAACACGCGCAGGCAAAGGACTAAGCCCATGGATATCGGTACTATTTCGCTTGTCCTGATGCTGGGACTGATCCTGCTGTTGGCCATCGGCATGCCGCTGGGCCTGGCCTCGGCCATCCTGGCCGTTGGTGTGCTGGTGATGAAGTTCGAGCCGCAGTTGCTGCTGGCCCCCTGGACCTTTGGCGACGGTATTCTGACGGGCCGGCCCGGGGCGGGGCCGCTGAACATCCTTGCGCAACGAATATACGGGCTTTTAACGGACTACGTTCTCATATCCATTCCGCTCTTTATCTTTATGGCGGCACTGCTGGAACGGTCGGGCATCGCGAAAGAGATGTATTCGTCGCTGAACGTCTGGCTGAACCGCACCCGCGGCGGCATCGCCATCGTGACGTCGATCATGGCGGTCATCATGGCCGCGATGTCGGGCATCATCGGGGGCGAGGTTGTTCTATTGGGTCTGATCGCGCTGCCGCAGATGCTGCGGCTGGGCTATAACCAGAACCTCGCCATCGGGGTGATCTGCGCCAGTGGCAGCCTTGGGACGATGATCCCGCCGTCCATCGTGTTGATCATCTACGGCCTGATCACCGAGACGTCGATCAAGGCGCTGTTCACCGCGTCCTTTATCCCGGGCTTTATGCTCGCGTCGTTCATCATCATCTACATCATCATCCGCACCCAGTTGCGGCCCGAGGATGCGCCCCTGCCCGACCCGGTCGAGGGCGAGCCGCAGGGCAGTGAAAAGACCATGCTGTTCTTTGCCTTTCTCACGGTTGTCATCGCGGGCTTTTCGGCGGTGCTGATGGCGCGGGCGATGTTCTTTGAATTCTCCGGCTCGAACGCGGCGGCGACGGGCGAACAGGCGCGGTTCGGCACCGCACCCTTCATCACCTATTTCGGTGTTGCCTTGGCGGTGTCGCTGGCCCTGATCTTTGGCGTGTTTGGCAAGGCGCGGACTGCCATTGGCTGGTCGATGGGCAAGGGGCTTGTCCCGCCCATCGTGGTGATCGGGGTCGTCATGGGGTCGATCTATGGCGGTATCACCGGCATCACCGAGGCCGCGGGCATGGGCGCGCTGGCGGTGTTTGTCATTGCGATGTTCCGGGGCGAGGCGTCCTTTGACCTTGTCTGGGAATCGCTGATGCGGACGCTGAAATCCACGGGCACGATCATCTGGGTCACCATCGGGGCCACCGCACTGGCGGGCGCCTACACCATCGCGGGTGGGCCGACCTATGTGGCGGATTTCATCGTGGGGTCTGACCTGCCGACCATGCTGGTCATCGGGATGATGATGCTGATCCTGCTGTTTATGGGCGCCTTTATGGATTGGGTGGGCATTGTCCTGCTGATCATCCCGGTGTTCCTGCCCATCGTGCTGAAGCTGCCGATTGACGAGATTGGTCTGTTCGGAGAGTTGAACCCGCGCCATGTGGCGATCTGGTTTGGGGTCGTGTTCTGTATGAACATGCAGGTGTCGTTCCTGTCGCCACCCTTTGGCCCGGCGGCGTTCTACCTCAAATCGGTGGCCCCGCCGCACATCTCGCTCACGGATATCTTTAAGGGGTTCCTGCCCTTTATCGGCATCCAGCTGATCGCGCTGTCGGTGCTGCTGATCTATCCGCCCATCATCTCGATCCTGCTCTAGAGGTGTGCCATGCTGACCGCCGCCCAGGTTTCGGACTTCCGTACCCAAGGCTACTTGGTCGTTGAGGATGTCCTGCCCCGTGACACGCTGGGCGCGGTCCGGGCGGAATATGCGGCGCTGATGGATCGCCTGTATGCGGACTGGGAGGCTCAGGGCCGTGTCCCCGCGGGGACAGCCTTGAATTTCTGGGATAAATTGAGTGCGTCCTACGCCGCAGGCTGCGACTGGTTTCAGCCGATGGACATCAGCCTGCCAGGGGATCAGATCGCGCCCGACTGCCCGATGCACTTTGGCCCGGCGATCTTTGACCTGGTCGTGCATGACCGTCTGCTGGACCTGGTGCAAAGCCTGATCGGGCCAGAGATCACGTCGAACCCCATCCAACACGTCCGCATCAAACCGCCCAGCCCGCAGCTGGCCCGGGACGAGGTGCGCGCGCACATCACCGCGACCGACTGGCACCAGGACCGCGCCGTTGGCCATGCCGAGGCGGACGCGACCGACATGGTCACGGCTTGGGTCGCGATCACTGATGCGACGGTGGACAACGGGTGTTTGCAGGTGGTGCCGGGCATCGACGACGGGTTGCTGCCGCATTGCCCGCAGGTGCAAACCGCCATCGCGCCGCGGCACCTGGACACGGCGCGTGCGGTGCCCTTGCCGGTGAAGGCAGGCGGCGTTGTGCTGTTTCATCCGTTGGTGCCGCACGGGTCCTTGCCGAACCGGTCGGATCAGTTCCGCTGGTCCTTCGATCTGCGCTACAACGTGACAGGCCAGCCCACCGGGCGTGACCATTTCCCCAGCTTTGTCGCCCGCAGCGCGGCGCGGCCCGACACTGCGTTGCGTGACTGGCGCCTGTGGCGGGATGCGTGGTACGCGGCGCGGGATCGGCTGGCGCAGCGCCCGCATGTGCCCATCCACCGCTGGGCGTCCGACGCCCCCTTTTGTGCGTGAGGTTCCATGGATTTCATCAGGCTTGACCCCTCTGACACCGTTGTCACCGCCACGCGCGCGCTTGAGGTTGGCGTCGCGGTCGAGGGCACGACCACCCGCGCCCTGATCCCGTCGGGCCACAAGATCGCGACGGCGGATATGGCCAAGGGGGCCGCCATCCGCAAATACGCGCAGGTGATTGGATACGCGGCCACCGACATCGTGGCGGGCGATCACGTGCACAGCCACAACGTCGAATTCCGCGCCACGGACGTGACCCATGATTTTGCCAGCAACCTGCGCCCGGCGACACACGCCAGCGGCGACACGTTTATGGGGTACAAGCGCGACAACGGCCAGGTGGGCACGCGCAACTACATCGCCATCGTGACTTCGGTGAACTGTTCCGCCACGGCGGCGCGGATGATTGCGGCGCATTTCACGCCCGACCTGCTGGCCGACTATCCCAATGTCGATGGCGTCGTCGCCTTTGTCCACGGCACCGGATGCGGCATGGCGGGCGATGGCGACGGGTTTGAGGCGCTGCAGCGCGTCATGTGGGGCTATGCGCGCCATCCCAACCACGCGGGCGTGCTGATGGTGGGCCTGGGCTGCGAGATGAACCAGATTGACTGGCTGCTTGAGGCTTACGGGCTGCAGCAGGGGCCGCTGTTTCAGACGATGAACATCCAGTCCGTCGCCGGACTGCGCCGTACGGTCGAAAAGGGGATCGAGAAGGTGGCGGCGATGCTGCCGCTGGCCAACGCCGCGACCCGCACCGAATGCCCGGCGTCCGAGTTGAAGGTCGCGCTGCAATGCGGCGGGTCCGATGCGTGGTCGGGCATCACGGCCAACCCGGCCCTGGGCTATGCCACCGATCTGCTGGTGGCCCAGGGTGGGACCGGTGTGCTGGCCGAGACGCCAGAGATTTACGGGGCCGAACACCTGCTGACCGCCCGTGCCGTCGATGCGGCCACGGGCGCGCGGCTGCTGGACCTGATCCACTGGTGGGAGGATTACACCGCCCGCAACAAGGGCAGCATGGACAACAACCCCAGCCCGGGCAACAAAGCGGGCGGGTTGACCACGATCCTGGAAAAGTCGCTGGGCGCCGCGGCCAAGGGTGGGACCACACCTCTGACCGGGGTTTACAAATACGCCGACATCGTGCGCGCGCGCGGCTTTACCTTTATGGACTCGCCCGGCTATGACCCGGCCAGCGTCACGGGCCAGATCGCGGGGGGCTGCAACCTTGTGTGCTTTACCACCGGGCGCGGATCGGCCTTTGGGTCCAAGCCTGCGCCAACCATCAAGGTCGCAACCAATACGGAGATGTATGGCCGTATGATCGAGGACATGGACGTGAACGCGGGCGCGATGCTGAGCGATGCGGTGAGCCTTGAGGAGAAGGGGCGCGAGATTTACGCGCTGTTCCTGCGCGTGGCCAGCGGTGAGATGTCGAAGTCGGAGGCGCAAGGCCTGGGGGATTACGAATTTGTGCCCTGGCAGATTGGTGCGGTGATGTGATGGAGTGTCTGACCCCCGACCAGAAGGCGCAATACGAGGCCCAGGGTTATCTGGTGGTCGAAAACCAGATCCCCGACAACTGGCTGCGCAAGATCCGCGATGAGATCACCCGGTTCGAGGCCGAAGCGGCCACGATGACCGCCAGCAACGACCGGCTGGACCTGGAGGACAGCCACACGACGGACGACCCGCGCCTGCGCCGGATCAAACTGCCCCATACGATATCGGATGTGTTTCGGGACCTGATGTATTCGGACCATGTGTTGGGACCGGCCAGAGACCTGATCGGCCCCAATCTACGCCTGCACACGACCAAGCTGAACATGAAATCGGCGGGCTATGGCGCGGCGGTGGAGTGGCATCAGGACTATGCCTTTTATCCGCACACCAATGACGACATCCTGGCGATTGGTATCTGCATCGACGACATGGCGCCCGAAAATGGCCCGCTGATGGTCTACCCCGGCTCGCACACCGGGCCGGTCTTTGATCACCACGTTGACGGTGTCTTTGCCGGGGCGATGCTGCCCGAAGACAACGGGCTGGACCCGGCTGATGCGGTGGCGCTGACGGGCCCGGCGGGGTCGATCAGCATTCACCACGGGCGCATCGTGCATGGCTCGGCGCTGAACACCTCGGACCGCGCGCGGCGAATTCTGTTTTACGAGATGATGGCGGCGGATGCCTTTCCCATCATGGGCAGCATGACGCGCTGGGACGGGATTGTCGACTATAACACCCGGATGCTGTGCGGCGAACCGACACTGACGCCGCGCCTCAAGGACATTCCGATCCGCATTCCGCAGCCGCAACCGGATGTCCCGATCTCGATCTACGAAATCCAGAAGGGGCTGAAAAAGCGCGCCTTCGACACCATCCCGACCCCCGTGTAAGGCGCATCTTGATGCGCGTCCGTTAAGGAGAACTGAAATGTCCCAACCCACGATCGGTTTTATCGGCCTGGGCCTGATGGGCGGCGCCATGGTGGGCCGCTTGCAAGACAAGGGCTATGACCTGACCGTCATCGCCAACCGCACGCGTACCTATGTGGACCAAGCGGTCGCGCGCGGCGCGGCAGAGGTCACCACGGCCAAGGCCGTTGCCGAGGCGTCGGACATTGTCATGCTGTGCATGGACACGTCGGTGAATGTCGAGGCGCGGATGCGCGGGGACGAGGGCGTGATTGCGGGGCTGAAACCCGGTGCGGTTGTGATCGACTTTGGCACCTCGCTGCCCGGCTCTACCACCGCGCTGGGGGCCGAGGTGGCCGCGGCGGGCGGCACCCTGCTGGACGCGCCGCTGGGGCGCACGCCGAGCCATGCCAAGGACGGGCTGTTGAACATCATGGGCTCGGGCGACAAGGCGGCCTTTGACCAGGTCAAACCGGTGCTGGATGACTTGGGCGAGAACGTCTTTCACCTGGGCGCCCTTGGCACCGGGCACACGATCAAGCTGATCAACAACTTCTTTGCCATGACCACCGCAAATGCGATGTCCGAAGCCTTTGCCATGGCCGATATCATGGGGGTCGAGCGGCAGGCGGTGTACGACGTCATGTCGGCGGGCCCTTTGCGGTCTGGCATGATGGATTTCGTCAAGGCCTATGCCATTGATGGCGACCCGACCCAACTAGCCTTTGCGGTCAAGAACGCGGCCAAGGATGTCGGGTATTACGTGCAGATGGCCAAGGACGCGGGCGTTACGTCGATCATGTCCAAGAGCGCGCTTGAGGCGCTAGAGACGTCGAAGGCCGCAGGCCGGGCCGAAGAGATGGTGCCGACCCAGGTCGATTTCTTCTCTGCGCATTACAAGGGGTAGCATTTGGCCATCGCGGCGCGCCCTCAGCAAGACCGTGCCGCGCTTGGCATCGCGATGACCTTGGGGGCCTACGCGTTCTTTTCGCTGATCGACACGTCGGTCAAGTGGCTGGTGCTGGCGGGCCTGCCGGCCTTTCAGCTCGCCTTTATGCGCTACTTGCCGCATTTCCTGATCTCGACCGCGCTGGTGCTGCGGCAGGGCGTGTCCTGGTCCAGCTTTCAATCGGCGCATATGGGGCTGGTGCTGCTGCGCGCCTTTCTGCTGGCGTCGGCCACGCTGTTTAACTTTATCACGCTGAACTACCTGTCGCTGACGGTGACCGGGTCGATCATGTTTTCGGCCCCGGTCATTGTCTGCGCCCTAAGCTGGCCGTTGCTGGGCGAGCGTGTGGGGCCGTGGCGCTGGTTTGCGATCCTGTTGGGATTTGCAGGTGTGCTGGTGGTGATCCGGCCCTTTGATGCGGCGTTTCACTGGATCGCGCTGCTGAACGTCTACAACGCGGTTTCCCTTGCGCTTTACTCCATCATTACGCGCAAAATCTCGGGCGTGGTGGCGGCGGAAACGATGCAGTTTTACATGGGGGCCTTTGGCGCGATTGCGCTGGCGCCGTTTGCCTTTCGGGTCTGGACCGCGCCCGAGACGCCGTTGCAATGGGCGCTGATGATTGGTGTGGGCATCTGGGGCTGGGCCGGGCACGAGGTATTCTCGCGCGCGCATGCCTACGCACCTGCGAACACGCTGATGCCCTATACCTACAGTTTCCTGCTGTACCTTGCGGTGGGCAGCTATTTCATCTTCGACGACGTGCCGGATGGGTGGACCATTCTGGGGGCGTCGATCATTGTGGTGTCCGGCCTGATCATCTGGCAACGGACCGCGCGAAAGGAACAGACATGAAGATTGCAGCCATCGGCGAGGCGATGATCGAGCTGTCTATGGCGGGCGACACCGCTGGTGTGGGTGTCGCGGGCGATACGCTGAACACGGCGATCTACCTCAAACGCACCGCGCCGACCTTGCAGGTCGATTACATCACACGCCTGGGCACCGACAGTTTTTCCCAGCGCATCGCCGATTTCATCGCGGCCCAGGATGTAGGGACGGCGCATATTCAGCGGGACCCCGAGGGCACGCCGGGCCTCTATGCGATCACCACGGATGACGCAGGCGAGCGGTCGTTCACCTATTGGCGCGACAGTGCGGCGGCGCGGTTGACCTTTGTTACGGATACCGGGCCGGACTTTTCGGTGCTGGAGGCCTATGACGTGGTGTACCTGTCGGGCATCACCTTGGCGGTGCTGTCGCCGTCGACCCGGCTGGCGCTGTTGCGGTGGCTGCAGACCTATCGGCGCATGGGCGGGCGGGTGTCCTATGACAGCAATTACCGGCCCAAGCTGTGGATGGACCAGCCCACCGCCCGTGCGATGAATGACGCGATGTGGGGGCTGACCGACATTGCGTTGCCGTCCATCGACGACGAACAGAACCTGACCGGCGAAACCGCCGAGGCCGTGGCGCGCCGTTTTCTGGCCCAAGAGCGGACCGGTGCGCTGAAGCGGGGGGCGGAGGGGCCGATGTGTCTGGCGACAGGGGACACGGCGCGCTATCCGGCGGCGTCAAAGGTCGTGGATACGACCGCCGCGGGGGACAGTTTCAACGGCGGGTATCTGGGCGCCCTGCTGACCGGTGCGACGCAAAGCGATGCATTACGGTCTGGCCACGACCTTGCGTCGCGCGTGATCGGGCACAAGGGCGCGATTATCCCAGCTTGATCAAATGCCTGAGCGCAAGCTCTGGGTCGCGGTCAGAGCAGGCCGTGGCCAAAGCGTCGACCATGGGGTCGTCGAGCGTGCGCCCGGCGGCGACCTCGCTGCGGACAAAACCGATCCAGGCGGTGATGGCCGCTTGCAAGGCAGGGCTGGGGGTGTTGCCCCGGTCGGATAGGGTCGCGCCGATGCGGATCGGGATCTTTTGGCTGCCATCCATCGCGATTTGGCGCAGGCTGTGATGCAGGTTTGGGTTTTCGAAGCGGGTGATGAGGGCCTGGGCATACGGGGCCGCCTGGGCGCGGACGGTATCCGGCAAAGTCTCTGCCGCTTCGTGCATCAAGGCTGTCGCCCCTGCGCGCAAAACCGGATCGGCGATCGCCTCGTGCACGTAGGTGTGACCGCGCAGCGTGCCCGCATAGGCCAGATAGGAATGGGCGCCGTTCAGCATCCGCAGCTTGCGCATCTCGTGCGGGGCGACGTCCGTGACCCATTGCACACCGGGCCAGTCAGGGCGGGCGGCGGCAAAGGTATCCTCGACCACCCATTCGGTGAACCGTTCGGTGGGCACGGCCATCGGGTCATCGGCCTCGGCCCGGATGGCGTCGGTTGTGGCAGGCGTGATCCGGTCCACCATGCTGGCGGGGAAGGTCACGGGGCAGGTGATCGCCAGCCCCGCCGCCTGGGCAAAGTCGGTCACAGCAGCGGCCAGCTTGGGCCCGTTATCCGGCAGGTTGTCGCAGGACAGCACGGTTACCGGCGCCTCGCGCTGGGCGAGGCCGCGGGCAAGTGCGCCCACGGGCGTCAGCCCATAGCCTGCGATGTCCGCTTGGATCGCCGGATCCGCCAGCGACAACCTGCCGTTTGGTCCCAGGTGATACCCTTTTTCCGTGACGGTGAGTGTAATGACCTGCACGGCGGGGTCCGCGATGGCTGCCATCACCTTTTCCGGTGTTTCGGCGCCGACAATCATGCGGTCGAGGCAGGTGATTTGGCGGTGTTCCGTCCCGGCGGCATCTTTGATCACCAGCATATAGGCGTAGCCCTGCGCGGCCAGACCATCCCGTATGGTGGGCGCGCGAAAGCTGACGCCGGTTGCCGCCCAGCCGGGGCTGTTTTGCGTGTAATCCGCCTGATGCGCCCGAAAGAAGTTGCCGACGCCGAGGTGTAGAATGCGTGCCATGGCCTAGCCCAAGCGATAGGTGTCGCGGGCGAGGTCGGTGGCCAAGAGCTGCGCCAGCTCTGCCGCCGTGGACATGCCGAAATAGCCGCGGGCCACTTGGTCGGCCAGATGCACGGACACCGCGCGGCGCCACAGGTCGTGGCGGGCGGGGATGGACAGAAAGGCGCGGGTGTCGTCGTTGAACCCGGCCAGGTTCCAATAGCCCGCGGTTTCGACCACTTGATCCAGGTATCGCGCGATGCCCGCGGCGCTGTCGTGAAACCACCAGGGCGGCCCGATGCGCAGGCAGGGCCAGTGGCCCGCCATCGGCGCCAACTCGCGCGCATAGGTCGTCTCGTCCAGCGTGAACAGGATCAGGGTCAGGCGGGGGTCGTTGCCGACGCGGTTCAACAGCGGGTCCAGCCCGCGCACCCAATCGACGGCGACGGGGATATCGGCGCCCTTGTCGCGGCCAAAGCCGCGCAATACGGCCGCGTTTGTGTTGCGACGGCTGCCTGCGTGCAGTTGCATGACCAGCCCATCCTCGAGCGACATCTGCGCCATTTCGATCAGCATATGACCGTGAAAGGCGGCAGCGTCCTGCATGTCGCCGCTGTGCAGCTTTGCATAGACCGCCGCGGGATCGTCCAACCAGTGGGTTTGCGGCACCTCGATCGCGTGGTCGGTCGCGGTGGCGCCCATCGCCTTGAACGCCGCGCGCCGCGCGCGCAGGCCGTCCAGATAGCCCGCGAAACGGGTCGTATCGCAGTCGGTCATGGCGCCAAGTGCATCACAGGACTGCGCCCAGCCGTCCGCCAGCGGGTCCAAAAGCGCATCGGGGCGGAAGGTGGGGATCACGCGCCCGGCCCACCCGCTGTCGCGGATCGTGGCGTGGTCGGCAAGCGGGTCGAGGGCCGCGTCGGTGGTGGCGAGCGTTTCAATCCCAAAGCGGTCGAAGAGGGCGCGCGGGCGGTTGGCGGGATCGGCCAGCCAGTCCGCGATATGGTCATAGATGGCGTCTGCCGTCTCGGGCGTCAGGTGATGCTGTACGCCCAACGTTTCGCGCATCACATAGTCCAGCCACAGCTGGCTGGGCGTGCCGAGGAACAGATGCCAATGGGCGGCAAAGAGGCGGAAGATGGCGCGCGGATCGCGCTGCGCTGCCGGAACGCCCACGCCGAGGTCGCGCAGTTGCACCCCTTGGGAATACAGCATGCGAAAGACGTAGTGGTCCGGGATGACAAGCAGGTCGGCGGGGTCGGAAAAGGGCGCGTCGGTGGCGAACCAAGACGGGTCGCAATGCCCGTGTGGCGACACGATGGGCGCGGCCCGGACGCCGTCGTATAGTTGCTGTGCATCGCCTGACAAACGCTGAACCATTCCTGCGCCCTCTCCTTTTTGCGCAGACTATCACGAATGCCCCTTGGCGCATGTGCTAATTGCCGCCACTCTGGGCTGCGGGAGGATCAAGATGGACGTGTTGCTGATCGGCATGGGCATGGTGGCGGACACCCATGTCCTGGCCTTGCGCGACAATGGGGCGGGGGCGCGGCTGACGGCTGTTCTGGGGCGTGATCCGGCGCGCACGCAGGCCTTTTGCGACAGGGCTGCGCAGGTGTTGGGCCACCCGGTTGCGGCGCTGACCGACCCGCGCGACGCGCTGGCCAAGCGCCCGGGCATGGCGCTGGTGATCACGCCGCCGAATGCGCGCACGGCCTATGCGCGTCTGCTGACCCAGGCGCAGATCCCGACGCTGATGGAAAAGCCGGTGGAGCGCACGTACCTTGCGGCGACGACCATCGTTGACGCCTATGCCCGGGCGCAGGTGCCGCTGGGCCTGTGCTTTCAACATCGCACGCGCGCCGCTGCGCAAGCGCTGAAGGTGCGGCTGCGAGAGGGCGCGCTGGGTGAGATTATTCATGTCGAGATACGTGTGCCGTGGTGGCGCGATCAGTCCTATTACGATGCGCCGGGGCGCGGCAGCTATGACCGCGATGGTGGCGGCGTGATGATCAGCCAGGCGATCCATACGCTGGACCTGGCCCTGTGGCTTGCCGGGCCGGTGGAGCGCTTGCAGGCGCAGATGCGCAGCAGCCCGCTGCACCGGATGGAGGCGGAGGATATCGCGGGCGCATTGCTGAGCTTTCGGTCGGGCGCGACGGGGTTGTTGAGTGCCACGACAACCGCCTATCCGGGTGGGGCGGAGAGTATCGCGCTGACCACCGAGCGCGCGCAGGTTCATCTGCAGGGCGACGCGCTGCGCATTGATTGGCACGATGGCCGGGTCGATGAGCACGCGCCGGAAGAGGACACTGGCACCGGTGGCGGGGCGGACCCGATGGCCTTTACCCACGCGTGGCACCAGGCGGTGATCGAGGATTTTGTGACCGCGGTCGAGACCGGTGTGCCCAGCCTTGCGCGCCCCGATGAGGCGTTGCATGTTCACGCCGTGATCCACGCGATGGAGCTGGCCGCGAAGACCGGCCTGACAACCAAGGTGCCCCTATGACCCTCAGTTTTGTGGCCCTTGGCCTGGATCACCGCCACATCTATGGCATGACGGAAAACATGCAGCGCATCGGCGCGCGCTGCCTTGGCTTTTGGACGGATGGCGCGCCGCAACCGCTTGACGGCTATATCAAGCGTTTTCCCGATCTGCACCGCTTTGCCAGCCTGGAGGCGGCGCTGAGTGCCGGAGCGGACTTGGCGCTGGTGTCTTGCATCCCCGGCGACCGCGCGGATTTGGCCGTGCGCGCGATGCAAACCGGGCACGATGTGATGACGGACAAGCCCGGCTGTACGACCTTTGAGCAGTTGGAGCAGATCAAGGCCGCCGCGGCCGAGACGGGGCGCATCTGGTCGATCAACTTTTCTGAACGGTTCGAGGTGCCGTGTGTGACCCTGGCCGATCAGTTGGTGCAAGACGGCGCGATTGGTCGGGTTGTGCATACGACAGGCCTGGGGCCGCACCGCCTGAACCGTGCGACGCGGCCCGACTGGTTCTTTCAACGCGAGAGATACGGCGGCGTATTGGCCGACATCGCCTCGCACCAGATCGACCAGTTCCTGCATTTCACCGGTGCGCAAACGGCCGAGGTGACGATGGCCCATGTGGCGAACCATGCCAATCCGGCCGACCCCGGCCTGCAAGACTTTGGCGAGTTGTCCCTGCGCAGCGCCGATGCAAGCGGGTATATCCGCGTGGATTGGTACACGCCCGACGCCTTGCCCAATTGGGGCGACGGGCGGCTGACGCTGCTGGGCACGGATGGGTATATCGAGCTGCGCAAATACGTGGATGTGGGCGGGCGCGACGGGACGGACAGTCTGGTGCTCGTCAACGGGTCGCGCTGCGAGGTGCTGGACGCGCGCGATGCGGGACTGCCGTACTTTGATCGGCTGGCCCATGACATCGCGCACCGGACCGAGACCGCGATGACCCAAGCGCATTGTTTCGAGGTGATGTCGCTGGCCCTTACCGCGCAGGCCATGGCCGAAGGGCGTATGCGATGATCCGCGTGGCGATCTTGGGCGGCGGTATCGGTGCGCAACATCTGGAGGCGTATGGTAAGCTGGACACCTTTGCCGTGACCCATCTGGTGGATCAGGATGCGGAGCGTCGTGCGGCGCTGTGTACTGAGGGCATGATCGGTTTGGTCAGTGTCGAGGCGGCGCTGGAAGCGGATGTTGATCTGATCGACATCTGCCTGCCGCCCCACATGCACGCGCCTGTCACGCTTGCGGCGCTGGCGGCGGGCAAGCATGTGATCTGTGAAAAACCCCTGGCGACGTCGATGGCGCAGGTTGCCGAGGTCGACGCGGCGGCGCGGTCTGCGGCGCGTCAGGTTTTTCCGGTGTTTCAGTACCGCTTTGGCCCGGCCTTTGATCAGCTGTGGGCCCTGCGCGCTGCGGGTTTGACGGGCGCGCCGCGTGCCGCAGCGCTCGAGACGCATTGGAACCGCGGTGCGGACTACTATGCCGTGCCGTGGCGCGGGACTTGGGCCGGGGAGCAGGGGGGCGCGGTGTTGGGCCACGCGATCCATGCGCATGATTTGCTTGGGCATTTCATGGCGCCGATCACGTCGGTCACGGCCCGCCTTGGCACGTGTGTGAATGATATCGAGACCGAGGATACCGGCGCGCTGATCTTTGCCTTGGAAGGTGGCGCACTGGCGACGAGTTCGATCACACTGGGCGCGGCAACGGACGAAACACGGCTGCGGTTGGTCTATGAGCACCTTACGGCGACATCGCATACGACCCCGTATGCGCCTGGTGACGGCAATTGGGCATTTACGGCGCGCGATCCGGCGCGGCAGGAGCAGGTTGACCGGATTGTTGCAGAGACGCCTGTTGCGCCGCCTGGGTTTGAGGGCCTGTTGACGGAAATCGCCAAGGCCCTCGCGGGTCAGCCCAATCGGGCCGTCACCTTGGCGGATGGGGCCGCATCGGTGGCGCTGGTCACCGCGATCTATGCGTCGCACCGCAGTGGCAAGGCCGTTGCGCTGCCCCTGTCCGCTGATCACGCGCTGTTTGAAGGATGGCAACCATGATCGAGTGCTGGCGCTGGTTTGGGCCGGACGACCCCACGCGGTTGTCCGATCTGCCGCAGGTCGGGGCAACGGGTGTTGTCACCGCCCTGCACGACCATCCGCCGGGCACCCCGTGGGGTCGGGACGCGATTGCCGCGCGCAAGGCGATGATCGAAGCAGCGGGCCTGTGGTGGGAGGTGGTGGAGAGCCTGCCGGTGTCCGAGACCGTCAAGACGCAAGGCCCGGAAATGGCCAGCCATTTGCGGCACTACAAGGACAGTCTGACGGCGCTGGCGGAGGCGGGTGTGCACACGGTGTGCTATAACTTTATGCCGATCCTCGATTGGACGCGCACGCAGACCCGTGCGCCGCAGCCGCATGGCGGCACTGCGATGCTGTTTGATCTGCCGACATTTGCGGCGTTCGATCTGCACATCCTTGGGCGTGCGGGCGCTGTCGAAGACTATCCCGCAGCTGTGCAAGACGCGGCGGCGCAGGCGTTTGCGGGTATGGATGATGCGGCCAAGGCAGAGCTGACGCGGACCGTGATTGCGGGCCTGCCGGGCGCGAATGACGGGTGGACATTGGACGATGTGCGCGCGCAGCTTGCGACATATGACGGTATCGACGCGCCGCGGTTGCGTCAGAACCTGATCGACTTTCTGGCCGAGGTTGCGCCGCATGCCGAAGCGCTGGGAATGCGGCTGTGTTGCCACCCGGATGATCCGCCCTTTTCCCTGTTGGGTCTGCCGCGCGTGATGTCGTCGACCGAGGATTATGCGCGGGTCTTGGACGCTGTGGACCTGCCTGCGAACGGGGCCACGCTGTGCACCGGGTCATTGGGTGTCGCGGCGGCGTTCGATGCGCCGGAATTCGTGGCGCGCCTGGGTCCGCGTATCCACTTTGCCCATCTGCGCAACACCAAGCGCCTGCCGTCGCCCGACCCTGCGCGCCCCAGCTTTTTCGAGGCGCCGCATCTGGAGGGCGATACGGACATGGTGGCGACCATCGCCGCCCTGATGGCCGAAGAGGCGCGGCGCCGTGCGGAGGGGCGGGCGGACCATGCGATCCCGATGCGCCCGGACCATGGGCAAGAGCTGTTGATGGACCAATCGCGGGACAGTTTGCCGGGCTATCCCCTGATCGGGCGGATGCGCGGGCTGGCAGAACTGCGCGGTATCATGGCCGCGGTGGGCGCGTGACGCGGATCGGGTTGGCTGGGGCCGGGTTGATCGGCAGGCAGCACCTGGCGGCAATTGCGCGCACGCCTGGGGTGACACTGTCGGCGGTGTTTGACCCTGCCCTAGACGGGGGCGAATGGACGCGGGCCGAGAGTTTGGCCGATCTTGCGGCGCAATCTGACGGTGTCATCGTCGCCACGCCAAACGCCCTGCACGCGCCCATGGCGCACAGCCTGATCGCGCTTGGCACGCCGATGCTGATTGAAAAGCCGCTGACGGGCACCGCGGCGGAAGGGGCGGCCGTTGTGGCCGCGACGGCGCAGGCAGGCGTGCCGGTTTTGGTGGGCCACCACCGGCGGCACAATCCCATCGTCGCGAAGGCGAAAGAGATCATCGAGGCGGGCACGCTGGGGGCCCTGACCACGGTGCATGGGCAGTGCTGGTTGCCAAAGCCGGATCATTACTACGCCGCCGCTTGGCGCCAAGGGGCGGGAGCGGGGCCGTTGTTTATCAATTTGATCCACGACGTGGATGTGTTGATGCACCTGTGCGGGCCAATTGAGGCGGTGCAGGCCTATGAAAGCAACGCCATTCGCAACGCACCTGCCGAGGAGGTTTCGGTTGCCATCTTGCGCTTTTCCAGCGGGGTCTTGGGCACGCTCAACCTGTCGGATGTCGCGCTGGGGCCGTGGAGTTGGGAACTGACCGCGGGCGAAAACCCGGCCTACCCCAAGACGGATCAATCGTCGTATCTGATCGGTGGGCGGCACGGGTCACTTGCCCTGCCAAACCTGGCCGTATGGTCGCAACGGGATGGACCCGACTGGTGGGCGCCAATGGATCAGACGCGGGTGCCTTTGCCGCTTGCGGATTCGCTCAGCCGTCAGATCAGCCATTTTGCCGATGTCATCGCGGGGCGGGCAGCGCCGTTGGTGAGCGCGGCGGATGGGTTGCGGGCGGTTCAGGTGATCGAGGCGATCAAGACGGCGGCGCACACCGGTGCGCAGGTCACCTTGGATTAAAACCTCTCGCATTGCTGCGCGTCTGTGTTAGCGTTTATGCGCGCGCTTTGGCGTGCCGCGATAGGGCAGGGGGTGTCTTTTGGACCTGCCCGGCGCCCGCGTATGGCGTGAAACCCCACCCTGAAAACGAGACACGCGAAAAGGAGCAGCTGATGCAGTCAGTTGGTGTGGTTGGATTGGGTGATATGGGCAGTGGCCTTGCCAAGAACCTGATCAAGAACGGATTTGAAACCTGGGGCATCGACCTGTTGCCGGACCGGCAAAGCGCCTTTGCCGCGATGGGCGGGCATGCCGTGGGGTCCGTTGCCGAAGTGGGCGCGCAGGCGCGGGCCGTCTTTGTCATGGTGATGAAAGGCGTCGAAGCACACGAGGTGATCCTGGGGCCAGGTGGGCTGGCGGACACGATGGCGCCGGGCGGTGTTATCCTGCTGACGGCGACCGTCAAACCGGCAGAGGCGGTTGCGATTGCCGCGGGGCTTGAGGGCACGGGGTTGCACCTGATCGATAGCCCCGTCTCTGGCGGCTATCCCGGGGCGCAGGCGGGGACGTTGACCATGATGGCCGCGGGCACGGACGAAGCCCTGGCGCAGGCGGGGCCGGTGATGGACGCGGTGTCGGCCAACATCCACCGCGTGGGCCGTCGCGCGGGCGAAGGACAAACCGTCAAAGCCTGTCTGCAGTCACTGATCGGCGCGCAATTCGCGGCCACGTTCGAGGCCGCGGCGTTGGCGGCCAAGGCAGGTGTGCCGGGGCAGGTCATCCTGGATGTCTTTTCGTCGTCTTCGGCGGGCTGTGGCGTGGTCAACAACGCGTTGGAAAAGATCATCGATCGCCAATTTGAAGGTACCGGCAGCCACATCAATACGATGCACAAGGACCTCACAATCTCGATGGCGTTGGGGGAGGAACTGGGCGTGCCGCTGCATACGGCGGCGTCTGCGATGCAGGTCTTTCACGCGGGCCGCACCCGCTATCCGAACGGCGACAATTGGGTATGCACCCGCGTAATCGAAGAGATCATAGGCGCCGAGTTGCACCGCGACGCGGCCAAGGTGACGCGATGAAGCTGGGTGTTATCTGCGACGGGATCAGTCGCGATTTGGATCACGCGCTGGATGTGATGGACGCATTTGATCTGGCCTATGCCGAGTTGCAATTTGTCGGCGACACGGAGGTGGGTGACCACTCGCCTGACGAAATCCGAGGGATCGACCAGCGCCTGCGCGCGCGGGGCAAGGCGGTGTCTTGCCTGTCTCGGCACGTCTTTGCGGGCATGACCGCGGCCAACCGCCCGGGGGACACGCTGCACACCACGCATATGGACGCGCTAAAGCGTGTGGTCGAGATGGCGCATGTGGTCGGCAGCCCGCTGGTGCGGATCATGACCCCGAAGAAAGAGCAGATTCTGTGGGGCAGTCACGGGGCAGAGCGGTGGAACGTGGCGCATGGCGCCTGGGACAGTGTGCCGCCGCTGATCGCACCCGCGGTTGACCTGGCCCGCGCGGCGGGCGTGACGCTGGTGGTCGAGACGGGCAATGGCACCATGGTCAATTCCAACTACACCGCGCGGTGCCTGATTGATGCGCTGGATGCCAAGGATGTGCTCAAGGTCTTGTGGGATCCCGCCAACAATTGCTGGTGTCACGAACTGGCCTATCCCGATGGCTACGATTTGGTGAAGGATGGATATCTGGGCCATATCCATATCAAGGACGTGCAGGTCGACACGCCCCGCGCCACGCTAGAGGTGCGCCGCTTGGGTGAAGGGCAGCTGGGCCCGTTGCTGCACCCCATGGCAGAGGCATTGCGCGCGGACGGCTATGACGGGGTGATCAGCCTGGAAAGCGTGTATCACCCTGGCGACGGTGACTTTGAGGCGGGGTTTCGCGCCTGCATAGGCCCGTTCAAGGCGCTCTTTGGCGACTGACGCACACGCAGCTGTGCGGCCCCCGTGCCCTTGCGCATGGGCCGGGGCCGCACATATTGCGCCTGCCCGCCCACGCCGCTAGGCAAGGGCCATTGCAGCCAAAGGTGCCCATCATGACCGCCCCCCTTCCCGCCCTGGATGATATGCGTGTGGCCGTGATCGGCCTGGGCTATGTCGGTCTGCCGCTTGCCCTGGAGTTTGGGAAGACGCGGGCGACCGTTGGCTATGATCTGGATGCCGGGCGCGTTGCGTCCTTGCAGGCGGGCAATGACAGCACGGGCGAGGCGGATGCGGACGCGCTGCGGGCGGCGGTGCATCTGCGCTATACCAGCGACCTGGCGGAGATTGCGGACTGCAACACCTATATCGTTGCCGTCCCGACCCCCATCGACAATCACCGCCAGCCCAACCTTGGCCCGCTTTTGGCGGCCTCGCGTGCGGTGGGGCAGGTGATCAAGCGCGGGGATATCGTGATCTTTGAAAGCACGGTCTACCCTGGTGCGACCGAAGAGGATTGCCTGCCACTGGTCGAGGCGGCGTCGGGCCTGACCTTTAACAGCGACTTCTACGCAGGCTATAGCCCCGAGCGGATCAATCCCGGTGACAAGACGCGGCCGCTGCCGAAGATCGTCAAGGTCACCTCCGGCTCGACCCCCGCGGCGGAGCAGTTGATTGATGCGCTGTACGGCACGATCATCACGGCGGGCACCCATTTGGCACCGTCGATCCGTGTGGCGGAGGCGTCGAAGGTGATCGAGAACACGCAGCGCGATGTGTCCATCGCGTTGATCAATGAGCTGTCGATCATCTTTTCGCATCTTGGCCTCGATACCCATGCGGTGCTGGATGCGGCGGCGACCAAGTGGAACTTTCACCGCTATACCCCGGGCTTGGTCGGCGGGCACTGTATCGGGGTGGATCCGTATTACCTGATCGACAAGTCGATCACGGCGGGCCACATCCCCGACATCATCCGCATGGCGCGCGAGATCAACGATGGCATGGCCCGTCATGCGGTGTCGCTGTTGGTGAAGAAGATGATCCAGCGCGCGGCACCGGTGCACGGCGCGCGCGCCTTGGTGCTGGGGGTGACGTTCAAGGAAAACTGCGCCGATATCCGCAACACCAAGGTGGTGGATATGCTGGGCGAGATGCAAAGCTATGGGATGGCGGTTGATCTGTACGACCCTTGGGCGGATGCAGAGGAAGTGCGGGCGGCCTATGGCGTGGACATGCTGCCCGATATGCCGGGCGAGGACGGCGCCTATGACGCCGTGATCCTTGCGGTGCCGCATAGCAGTCTGACGGGCCCCGGCTCTGCCACATTGCGCGCCCAACTGGCCCCGCATGGGGTGTTTTTCGACATGAAGGCCGCGTTTGACGTGACCGAGAGCGATCTGCGCCTTTAGCGCGCCGCCGTAGCCACCGTGCGCAGGTGCCCGGTTTTGACCCACAGCCGCGCGCCGTCCGGGCCTGCGGTCAGATCGGTTGTGTCGCCGGGGGCCAGCCGCAGCCAGTCATGCGGGCGCATGTGCGTCGTGCCCTCGATGATCGACCCGCTCAGCACTAGAACCTCGGCCCCGCCGTCGGGGGTAAAGGCATGGCGCGCGCCCGGCGTCCAAACCTCGAGCGTCACGCGTTCCCGCGCATCCTCGAACAGGCAGGCCGTGGACACGCCGCTGCGGGTGGGGTCAGCGGCGGTGGCAAGATCGGTCAGGTCCACGCGCAGTTGCGTGCGGTCGTCGGGGTCGAACTGCCACAGTTTGACAAAGATCGTCGCGCCTGGGTCCGACCGCGGCGTGTGGCGCGATGTGGGTGGGTTGCGCACATAGGTGCCGGTGGGGAAATCGCCGTCTTCATCCTGAAACACCCCGTCGAGCACGATGTATTCCTCGCCCCCGTCATGGGTGTGTGGCGCAAAGGCGCTGCCTGGGGCGAAGCGGACGATGGTGGTGGCGCGGGCGACCTCGTCCCCCACACGGTCCAGCATCTTGCGTTCGACCCCTGCGGATGGGGACGCGCGCCACGGATTGTCCGCATTGGCCACGCGGACGGTTTGGGTAAAGTCGGCGTTCAATTCCATGGGTCACCTTCGCGACTGGCGCTTGTTGGTCAGTAGGTAAGGCCGTGGCGTGCGTATGACCAGTGGTGTGACGTCACGCGCATGCCGATGATGCCGGGGGCGGCTGCGCGGTGCGTACTGCGCACGCCACCCCACGTCGAAAATTGTGATGTGATTTTCGACGGTGCCTGTGTCACCGTGAAGCGACAGTTCAAAATGGAAGACCGCATGCAAAAAGAAATCGTGGCGCAGCGTTCGACGCTGGCCGACCGCACCCCCGCCTATGCTCTTGTGGGGGAAGTGGACCTGGTTGTGGTCCGATTTGATGACACCGTGTCGGTTTTCTATGGGCGCTGCCTGCACCGCGGCGCGCTGATGTCGGACGGGTTTGTCCGTGGGGACAACCTGATCTGTGGGCTGCACGACTGGGACTACCGCCTCGACAGCGGGGTCAGCGAATATGCCAATGACGAGGCGCTGCCCAAGTTCACCGCCTGGATCGACGGCGATGACATTTGTGTGGATGCGGACGAAATCAACGCCTGGGCCTTGGCCAATCCGCAGCCCTTTCAACGTGACGATTACCTGGGCCTTTACGCCGACACGTCCCACGGCACCGAGGAAGAGCCGCAGAGCGCGGCCATCCAGCACTATGCGCAGCATGGCCTGTCCAAGACGGGGCATCACGGCACCATGGACGCCATGGGCGTGCCGCGCACGCAGCTGCCCAGCTGGGACGACATTCAACTGCTGACGGCGCAGTTGCACAAACCACCGCTGCTGGATGACGCACCGGTTGGCACGGACGTGGTCATCGGCGCGGGCGCGCAAAAGCCGCTGCGCCTCGACATCCCGCTGTTCGTGTCGGACATGTCCTATGGCGCGCTGAGCGAGCCGGCCAAGCTGGCCTTGGCGCGGGGGGCCGAGATTGCCGGGACGGGTATCTGTTCGGGCGAGGGCGGGATGCTGCCGGAAGAACAGGCGGCGAATGGGCGCTATTTTTACGAGCTTGCCTCGGCCCGCTTCGGGTTTTCCTGGGACAAGGTCCAGAAATGCCAGGCCTTTCATTTCAAGGGCGGGCAGGGCGCCAAAACGGGCACCGGGGGCCATCTGCCTGGCCACAAGGTCAACGGCAAGATCGCCGAGGTGCGCGGGCTTGAGGAAGGAAGCGATGCGATCTCTCCGCCCCGGTTCCCGGATTGGACAGAGCCTGCCCAGATCAAGGACTTTGCCGATGAGGTGCGGGACCGGACCGGTGGGATACCCATCGGTTACAAACTGTCGGCCCAGCATATCGAGAAGGATATCGATGCGGCCCTGACCGTGGGTGTGGATTACATCATCCTGGACGGGCGTGGCGGCGGCACTGGGGCGGCGCCCACGCTGTTCCGCGACAACATCTCGGTTCCGACCATCCCGGCGTTGGCCCGTGCGCGGGCGCATCTGGACCGGCTGGACCGTCACGATGTGTCGCTGGTGATTACCGGCGGATTGCGCAGCCCTGCGGACTTTATCAAGGCGCTGGCGCTGGGCGCGGATGCCATCGCCCTGTCCAATGCCGCCATGCAGGCCATCGGCTGCATCGCCATGCGCGCCTGTCACACCAACAATTGCCCGGTCGGCATCGCCAGTCAAAAGCCGCATCTGGTCAACCGCCTGGTCGTTGAAAAATCCGCGCGGCAGCTTGCGAACTTTTTTGCCGCCAGCACCGAGCTGATGCAGGTCATGGCCCGCGCCTGCGGGCACGACCATCTGTCCAAGTTCAACCTGCACGACCTGACCACGTGGAAAAAAGAGATGTCCGAGATTTCGGGCGTGCCGTTTGGAGGTGTCGCATGACCGATCAACTGGATTGGATTTCCGTAGGCCACACAGGCGACCTGCCCGAAGGCCGTGTAAAAACCGTCACCGCCCGCACGACATCCATTTGCCTGTCGCATTTCGACGGGCAGTGGGCCGCGATGAACAACCACTGCCCGCACCAGCGCGGGCCGCTGGGCGAAGGGTCGATCGAGGTGGGGGAGGAGGGCAAATGCTGGATCCGCTGCCCCTGGCACGGCTGGGACTTTGACCCGCTGACCGGCAAACCGCCGGGCGGGCACGCCGACAGTGGCCAAGACCTGTATCCGGTCAAGATCGAAGGGGATGAGATTTTTGTGGGGTTGGAACCGGAACCGCCGCACACGCGCACCGTGTCCGACCAAATGGCCGAGAGCATGGTCAACTGGGGCATTCGGCACGTCTTTGGCATGGTGGGCCATTCCAATCTGGGCCTTGCCGACGCCATCCGCATGCGGGTCGAGGCGGGCGAGATGCGCTATGTCGGGATCCGTCACGAGGGGGCCGCAGCCTTTGCCGCGTCGGCCTATGGCAAGCTGACGGGCCACCCGGCGGCGTGTTTGACCATCGCGGGGCCGGGGGCCACGAACCTGCTGACCGGCTTGTGGGACGCCAAGGTGGACCGCGCGCCGGTGCTGGCCCTCACAGGCCAGGTGCAGACGCAGGTGTTTGGCCCGGGCGCGTTCCAGGACATTGACCTCGCCAGCGCCTTTGATGCGGTCACCCGGTTCAGCCAGACGGTGCTGAGCACCTCGCGCCACGCGGAACTGGTGTCCCTGGCGATGAAGAATGCGCTGGTCGAGCGTGACGTGTCCCATTTGATCTTTCCCGACGATATGCAGACGAATCCGTCCGACGCGCCCGCCTCGACCCCAGATGGGCGGATGGGCCGCGCGGTGGTGAAACCGTCGGACGCGGATGTGGCGGATGCGGTCAAGATGCTGAACGGCGCCAAACGGCCCATCCTGGTCATTGGCCACGGTGCCTGGGACCACATGGCGGCGATCACAAAGCTGGCCGTGGATATGGGCGCGCCGGTGCTGACGACGTTCAAGGGCAAGGGGCTGCTGCCCGACAGCCACCCCAACGCCGCAGGGGTATTGGGCCGGTCGGGCACGCCCATCGCCAGTTGGTTCATGAACGAGGCGGATTTGATCCTGACCTTGGGCACGTCCTTTTCCAACCACACCGGCATCGCGCCGTCGAAACCGATCATTCAGGTGGATTTCGAACGCATGCAGCTGGGCAAGTTTCACCCCGTCACGCTGCCCATCTGGTCCGAGATTGGGGCCTTTTGCGACGCCATCACCGGCCAGTTGTCGCGCCCCGCAGATGCGCCTGACCAAGTGTCGGAACTGGCCACGCGCTGGGACATCTGGCGCCGTGAAAAACGCAGCCGTATGGCCGAAGAGACGTCGCAGGGCATCCACGCCTACGCGATCTTTGATGCCCTATCGCGCGTTGCCCCTGCGGATGCGATCATCGCGGTGGATGTGGGCAACAACACCTATTCCTTTGGCCGCTACTTTGAGACGCAAGGCCAGCGCGTGCTGATGTCTGGCTATCTCGGCTCTATCGGCTTTGGCTTTCCCGCGGCCATGGGGGCGTGGGCGGCGACGCAAGACTTTGACCATTTGAAGGGCCGCAAGATCATCTCGATCTCGGGTGATGGTGGGTTTGGCCAATACGCGATGGAGCTGACGACGGCGGTGAAGTACGGCATGGATATCACCCACGTGCTGTTGCACAACGGTCAGCTGGGCAAGATCACCAAGGAACAGAAATCTGGCGAGTGGCCGGTGTGGGAGACGTCGCTGCACAACCCGTCATTTGCGGCCTTCGCCAAGATCTGTGGCGCTCATGGTGAAAAGGTTGTGGCGTCGGGCGCGGTTGAGGCCGCATTGCGCAAAGCGTTGGATGTGGACGGCCCGGCCTTGGTCGAGATCATGACCGACGCCGAGCTTGTGTGATGTTTGTGTGGGCTAGCCCGTGCGTCCGTCAAAGCGTTGGACGGTGATGCCCGCGGCCTCGAGCGTTTGGCGGACTGACGCCGCGATCTGAACCGCTTCGGGCGTGTCGCCGTGACAGCAGATGCTGTCGATGGGCGTGTCTATGCGCGTGCCGTCTTCGGTGATGATGGCCTGGGCTTTGACCATCTCGACCATCCGCCGCCCGGCCAGGTCGGCGTCGTGAATGACGGCGCCGGGCAACCGGCGATCGACAAGTGTGGCATCGGGATTATAGGCGCGGTCGGCGAAAATCTCGCAGGCAAAGCGCGCGCCCAGGCTGCGTGCGGCCCGTTCCTGCGCCGTGGCAGCCAGCACCATGACAATCGCGTCCGGGTGCGCGGACAGCGCGGCCTCGTAACAGCCGCGCGCCATGTCTTCGTCTTCTGACGTCATGTTGCCCAGTGCGCCATGCAATTTGATATGGCGCACCTCGGCCCCCAGGGCGCGGGCCATCCCAAGGCTGGCGCCCACCTGACAGCGGATCGAATTTTGCAGCGTGGCCAGGGGCATGTCGATGCGGCGCCGGCCAAAGCCCTGGATATCGTCAAAGCCCGGATGCGCGCCGATGCCAACGCCGCGGTCGAGCGCGAGGCCCATCGTCGTCGCCATCACGTCCGGGTCGCCAGCATGGGCGCCGCACGCGATATTGGCCGAGGTCACCGTGTGCAACAGCGCGTCGTCGTCGCCCATTTTCCAGGGACCAAAGCTTTCGCCCATGTCGGCGTTCAAATCGACCTGCATCGTTTCATCCTTCATCTAGTGGGGTGTGCAGGGCGGACACAGCGCCGCCCACCAATTGATAGCTCAGCAAATCCGCCATTTCGGCCGGGTCGCGCACCAGCGGCGTCACCGCGCTGGGCAAGGCTGCGCGCGCGGCGTTGGCGCGCCGCTCGACCGCCGCGCCCTCGTCCAAGCTCAGGAACTCAAAGCGCAGGACCGACCCGGCGGGGGCCTGGGCCACGCGCGGCAAATCGCAGGGCAGCACGGTGCCGATGCGCGGATAGCCCCCTGTGGTCTGGCATTCGGCCATCAGCACAAACGGCGTGCCGTCGCCTGTGATCTGGATATCGCCGGGCACGATGACCTCGCTCACGATGCTCAGCGCTTTGGGGTTTGAAAACCCGTCGCCGTCGCTGTCCATACGCACGCCTTGCCGGTTGGCGCGGGGGTCGCGGCGGAATTCTGTCGCGGCGAAACGGGCGCGGATGTCGGCATCGAAATCTGCCGTCTGCATGCTGGGCACGATCCGCACCGTGCCGCCGCCAAAGCGTGCGTCGCGCGGCAAGGTCATCCCGACCGACCCGTGCTGCGTGTCCGTGCCCACGGGCAGCACGTCGCCCGCCTGTACCAGATCGCCCAGGCCGCAGGATTGGTGCGTGGCACGCGCGCCCAGGGCAAGTGGCACGTCAAACCCGCCGCCCACATGCAGGTAGCCATAGGTGCCCGACCTGACCGGGCCGATGGTCAGGGTGGCGCCCGCGGGCAAGGCGTGGCTCGCGGTCCACATAAGGGCCTTGCCATCGATCTGGGCTGTCATTTCCGCCCCGGTCAAGGCGATCCGCAGATCGGCCTTCGCCTCAAAGGTGCCGCCCGTGCCCACCATTTCCAGGACCGCGCAGTCAGCCGGTTGGCCGAGCAGCGCGGCCCCTTCGTAAATCGCCAGAACGTCCGCTGCCCCGCCACGTGTCAGGCCCATGGCGAGATAGCCGGGACGCCCCAAATCCTGGACCGCGACACCGGGCCCAACCTGGTGCACGTGCAGGCCGGTCATCCCAGGACCTCGCGCACCGCGCCATCGGTCCCGTGCGCCTCTAATCGTGCCAGTTCGGCGGCGGAGATATCGGTGAACTGCACCTCATCGCCGGGTGCGAGGGGGAAGGGCGTCGGGGCAGCGGGCCGGAAACAGGCAAAGGCAGACTGCCCCACATGGCGCCACCCGGTCGGCGTGTCCTTGGCAAAGAGGCACACCTGCCGCACGGCAGCAACCAGGGCGCCCGCCGGCACATTGGGCGTCAGCCCGACTTGTCGCGGGATGTTCCAGGCGGCATCCAGCGTGCCCAGATAGGGCTGGCCCGGCGCGAACCCCAGCGTCAGAACCCGCAAGCGCGTGCTGGTCAGGTCTGTCAACGCCTGTGCTGTGGTCATGCCCGCGGCCTCGGCCGCCTCATCCAGCTGTGGCGCGCGGTCCCCGCCAAACACCGCCGGGATGGTCCACAGCGCCCTGTCGGTAGGCAGCGCCGCCGCGGTCCAATCCTGGCGAGCCAAGACCTCGGCCAGGCGCGCCTCGATCCCGGCAAACCCATGCTCTGCCAGGTCAATCTGAAAGAACGCCGACACGAGCGTGCTGCTGCTTTCGCGCACCTCTCGCCAACCCTCCGCCGCAACAGCGTTGCGAAAGGCGATGGCCGCGCGATTGGCCTGATCCGTTGCCCGGTCGCCAAAGGTGACCAGAACACCGTTCAAACCGACGGTGCGGATCAGGGGGGAAAAGGTCGCATCCTGCATGCCGTGACCCTAGCGGTTCTGTCGGGGTGCGCAATCGGGCTAGACCGGGTCGCGCAGCCAATTGTCGTCAAAGGCGATCTGGCTGACACCCGCGAGGCCAAGGAGGCGGTCCAACTCCGCCTCGAGCGCGCGCATCCGACCCTTGCCCCAGCGCACGCCGCGTTCCGGCCACAGCGCGCGGATGCGCAGGGTATCGTCGGCGCGGAACGCTTTCATATCGATCCGGCCAACCACCTTGCTGCCTTCCAGCAGTGGAAAGACATAGTACCCATAGGTGCGCTTTGGCTCGGGCACGAAAATCTCGATCCGGTAGGCAAAGCCAAACAGTCGCTCGGCCCGTTTGCGGTCGCGCAAGGCCGGGTCAAAGGGGCTGAGCACGCGCAGCCGCGCAGGTGGCGCGACGTTGCGCGCGGGGTCTTCGGTGATGTCGGGCCAGGCATAGGCCGGGCGGATGCTGCCATCGACGCCGGTCACGCCCACTTGGATGATCCGGCCCTGGCCAAGCGCTTGGCCGCACCACGCTTTGGCTTCGGCGGGTGTGATATGGTCCCAAAACGCCGCAAGCTCGCCATGGGTGGCAAATCCCAGCCGGTCGAGCGCCTCGCGGCAGCACCAGTCGATGGTTTCTTCGATATCGGGCGCGTTGCCGATGGTCGTGCGATCCAGCACACGGTCGGTCAGGTCGTAGTACTTCTGGAACCCTTCGCGGCGCACCACCTGCAACACGCCGCTGCGCCACAGGTATTCGAGCGCCGTCTTGGACGGGTGCCAATCCCACCAGCCGCCAGAGCCGCGTACCTCGCCCTCGCCCACATCGCCGGAACAGCAGGGGCCATGATCGCGGATGCGGTCGATCACGTCCTGGAACTTGGCCTCGAACCCATCGCGGCGCCATTCCGACCACTTTTCGCGCAGCCGGGCGGCGTCGCGTTCGCGGCGCAGGTGCCAATAGGGGTAAAAGCGCGCCGGGATCACGGCGGCGTCGTGCGTCCAGTGTTCAAACAGCGCCTTGTCGCGTTCGTAAAGCAGCTTGAGCGCCTTGGGCCGATAACGCGGTTTGCGCGAAAACAGGATCAGGTCATGCGCCCGCGCCACGGTGTTGATGCTGTCAAGCTGGACAAACCCCAACCGCTCGATCAGCTGCAGCAGGTCCGCCCCCTTGGCCGGTCCCTGCGGCGCGTCGGACAGCGCGTGGCGATGCAAAAACAGGTTGCGCGCCGCTGTGTTTGTCAGGGTCGGAACGGTCACAGCGCCACGCGGCCGGTTACGTGCGCATGTTGCGCCGCAATGTGTCGCCGTAGGAAATCTTGGGTGTCAGCGTGATATGCTTGGGGCTGGTCGGCCCGTCCGCGGTCGATTGCTCCAGGATGATCTCTGCCGCGGCGCGCCCGATCTCGAGCCGGCAAGCGTCCGTCGTGGCCAGTTGCCGCGGCAGCCCCTGCAACAGCTCGACCCCGTTGAACCCGGCAAGGCCAATCTGGCCCGGCACATCGATGCCCTGGTCCAGCAAATACAGAAGCCCACCGGCACCAATCATGTCATTGGAGTAATAGAGGAAGTCCAGGTCTGGATTGTCGTCCAGCATCGCCTTGGTCATCTCGCGCCCCTTGGCCAGCGCCGATCCGCCCGAGTAAAAGTCGCGGGCCTCAATCTCCACCCCCGCTTTGGCCAACCCTTCGGTCAGCCCCTCGAACCGTTTGCGCGCGCGGTGATCGCGGGGCATCGAGGTGCCCATGAACCCGATGCGCGTATAGCCCTGTTTCAGGATCGCCCGCGCTATATCCAGCCCTGCCTGCCGGTGCGAAATCCCAACGACGCTGTCCACCGGATTGCCGTCCGTATCCATGATCTCGACCACCGGAATGCCCGCGTTCCTGAGCATGGCCTGCGCCGCATCCGAGTGTTCAAGCCCCGCAATAATCACCCCCGAGGGGCGCCAAGAGAGCATCTCGTAAAGCACCCGCTCTTCTTTGTCCCGCATATAGTCGGTGACGCCAAAGACGGGTTGAAGGGGCGTGTTTTCAAGCACTTGGTTGATGCCAGTCAGCACCTCGGGAAAGACCATATTGCTGAGCGACGGGACAATGACGGCGACCAGATTGACGTGCTGCGAGGCAAGCGAGCCTGCAATCTGATTGGGCACGTAGCCCAACGCCTTGGCCGCTTCGAGCACCTTCTCGCGCGTGCTGTCAGACACATCGCCCCGATTGCGTAACACCCGGCTGACCGTCATCTCTGAAACGCCGGAGGCGGCAGACACATCACGCAGGGTCAACGGGCGTTGGGCACGATCGGTCAATGGCTGTCCTTTTTGGAAATCCTCTGTGATTGAGTTACCGCCAAACTGTGCAGGAATTCAAGCACAACAGCGCCTTAGGTGCGCGTCTGCGAGGGTGACAAGGCGCAGCGGTCGCTTTACCAATGGCGACACGCGGCCCCGTGGCTCAACTGGATAGAGCAGCCCCCTCCTAAGTAGATGCTGATCTGACCATGCCTCCTCATACAAAAACATTTCTGCATAAAAACAGTACGTTGAGATCAGCGCCTTCTCATGACACCTCATGCATGATAGGGGTTGATCCGAGATTTGAGAGACAAAAAAGAGACAAAACTGCTATACGCCTCACTGACGTGTCTCTGCGAGCACTGCCGCTGCAGACATCCGGTAGCAAAAAATACTGGGACGACAGCACCCCCGGATTTGGTGTGAGATGCTCAGCCAAGTCGAAGTCGTTCATCGTGATGTTCGGCAAGGATCGCCGACTGATAACCTTGGGGAAGTATCCCGAACTGTCTCTGCGAGCTGCGCGACTTGAGGCAAAACTGGTTCTGGCGGCCAAGCCTAGGCGGCAGAGTTTGAAGGGTACAAGAGAAACGATTGAAGCGTTCCTGGCCGATGCCAAAGATCGTTTGCGGCAAAACACGCTTCGCGAGTACCGCAGGCATTTGGATAGAGCTCCAGACAAACAACTGGCTGACATCTCGAGAAGCGACATTGATCTGGCTGACCCTCAAGCAATCAAAACTTGGAAAGCTTTCTTCAACTGGTGCATGCGGAACGAGATCACTGACCGCAATCCGTTCCAGCATATTCCGGTCGTGTTCGGGCAGCGCAGCCGTGTCTTAACGAACGATGAGCTGAAACAAGTCTGGCGCTACGATTACCCGCCATACAGCGACTATCTGAAGCTGCAAATTCTCACGGGCCAACGCATTGGTCAGTGGAAACAGTACACCTGCACCGATGACACTGTCATCTTTGAAGCGGACACCATGAAAGGGAAGCGCGAGCACGTCATCCCACTTACAAACGCCGTAGCGCAGCTACTCCCGGTACAATCATTCAACGGCTGGTCAAATGCTAAACGGCGGCTAGACCACCACGTCCCGCTTGTTCCGTGGACGATCCATGACCTAAGGCGGACGTTCTCTACTAACTGCGCCGCGCTTGGTGTCCCACTGCATGTGACAGAGCGCATTTTAGACCATCGCAGCGGTACAATCTCAGGCGTAGCAGCAATCTATAATCGGCATACCTACTTGCCAGAAATGCGCGCTGCACTGGATCGATACGCAGCCTATGTTTATAACATCACGGCATAGACTGCGACTGTGGCTCACCAAGTTCGCCATCGATGAGCTTGAGGCGGTGCAGGCAGGCTGGCGTGCACCATGTAGGCCGTAGGGAAACGCGTCGGGCAGGCTACATTTGTGCTGGCCGAACCTTCCAGCTACTTAGCAGAAAAGGCCTTATGCGCCATCTACTTCACTATACATCGTTCTACGTTGAGACATTACGCCCTGAGATCGCAGTCGGATAGACTATCGTAGAGTTTTCTTGACGTCGAACTACTAGATGTTGTGGATCTTAAGGTTGTTTGGTAATCACGAACTATTTAGCCGATAGTGACATGCACGAATGAGGGTGGACATATGTTGAGCGCATTTGATGTTTGGAGTTTTATCAGTGGCCTGGTCGGCGGATCGCTTGTTGGATCAGTTCTGACCTATCAAGTCCAAAAGCGCCTGTCGTCTTCTGGCTCTGGGAACGTTGTTGATCAAAGCCGAGGACAAGCCGGAGGCGATATCGTCGGTCGCGATAAGAAAATCTAAAGGCGCGAGGCTGTGAATCGCGTTACGCAAAAAGGTGTTCAAAGTGGCGGTGATACGGTTGGACGTGACAAAATCACTAACCATCATCACAACACATCACCACTCAGCTTAGTCGAAAAGCTTTTGGAGTCACTCAAAACCCAGATAGATAATGATGATCACGCCAAAGAAACAATTGCTGAACTTGCGCGCTATCACAGCCGCAAATCTGTTGACGGTGTGGATGGCCTGGAAGCTAAGTTAAGTGCCTCTGGGCAATGCGCTTACTACGAAGACGCTATTGAGAAAAAAGAGATGTTCGTCAAGCTTCTGGACAAATATGCGCTCTATATCTCTGCCCAGCAAATCTTTGGACATTTTCTTGCTAAAGCTGAAAATCAATTCAACTATGTCATCTACCCAGATATCCCCAACCAATCTATTGCCGAGATCAATCAAAAAGTCATGACGCACATCGTGGCCCCTATTGTTGAAGAATGCGGCTGCGGTGTTTTCACCATGACGTACAATCATGTGTTGGGCATGATTTATTGGCTCGCTGAGCAGTGTTTCATTCGTTGGCATGGTCATCACGCGCCAGAAGACGGCGCGGTCTCATGAGCCAGATCGCCTATCAAGAAGCACTTGATCCTTATCACTCCCTGTTCCGCTTGCTGCGGATCGGTCGGATTGTGGGCACAGATCGTGTCTTAGCTATCGATACCATTCGTATCTTTGATTTTTATTTGCTCTTCCCGTTCCGCATCCAAGGATTCCGCCTTAAACCAGAGCATCGCTCTTACCGCGCGATGAGTAAACGCTATGAGGCCCTCAAACCCTATGGCGATTTCCCAGGAGATCGTGCGGTGTTTGCGCGGATGGAGCCGATTCAAAATGCCTCGCTTGCTACAGCCGCGCGCAAAGGTATCCTTGATGCGGATGCATGGGAGCGCGAAAGCGCGGCGTTTTTGGCATTTGCATTGCCAGCAGCGTTTGAGCAGAGAATTGTGTCTCTCAATGATGACCAAGCCGACATTGCGGAGTTTTTACGCACGCTTGCAACAGACTACACAGTGATGGGCAAAGACGGGATTAAAGCACGATCTGACTTTTTGGAGCACAGATATGACTCGGTTGCTTAATCCCTCAATTATCATTACGCGCTTGGTTGTTAAGCGCAATGCAGGCATTGCCTATGACGAAGAGTTTCATGCAGGGGTGAACGTCATTCGAGGGGAAAACTCCTCTGGCAAATCCACCATCATGAATTTTTTATGCTATGGGCTTGGCGGCGATATCTTCGACTGGGACAAGCTGGCCCTGCTTTGCACTCATGTATGGATGGAAGTGCAGATCAACGGGCACCCAGCAACATTACGCCGAGAGGTTTCAGAAAGCGCCCAAACGGCCATGGAAATCTTTGGCGGGCCATATACAGACGCGTTGAAAGCCCCCGTGGAGAGCTGGACGCGTTACCCTTACAAACGGTCCACCCAGAAGGAGAGCTTTTCGCAAGCTCTGTTTCACTTGATGGGGATGCCCGATGTTGCCAGTGAAGGGTCGGGCAACATTACCATGCATCAGCTCTTACGATTGCTTTACACGGATCAGCTCAGCCCGATTGAGAGCCTCTTTCGTCAAGAGAGTTTCGATCCGCCTACTTTGCGTGAGACCATCGGTAATTTGCTTTGCGGAGCCTATGACGATGAAGTCTATGGTCTCCAAATCCGCCTTCGTGCCGAAGAAAAGGAATATCAAGACGTCTCATCCGACCTGCGCAGTATCATCGCTCTGTTAAAAGGCGGCGATCAAAGCACAGGCATTCAATGGGTTGAGGAACAAAAAACGCGTATCATCGAAGAGCGGGATGCGCAGCTTGCTGCCATTTCCGAAGCCGAACAAGCCTATTACGCCAAACAGAATGACGACACCGTCTCGCGCGATGCGCAAAAGACCGTCTACCAACAAGTGCAAACCTTGCAGAAGACGCTCAATCGTAGCCGAGAAGAGATCAATGCTCTGGAGTTTGAGATTGCGGACTCGTCACGTTTCATCGCATCGCTTGAGAACAAGATCGACGCCTTGCGCGACGCGCAGAGCGTGTCTGATTTGTTTGGAACAGTAATCTTTGCCTCATGCCCTGCCTGCTATGCCGAGATTGAAGAGACTGATATCGAAGCATGCCATTTGTGCAAAACGCCTTACGACGTTGAGCGCGCCAAGGAGAGGATCGTGGGCCTTATGAATGAGGCATCGATCCAACTCAAACAATCTCGCATCCTGCAAGGCCGACGCGATACTAAACTTGGCGAACTGAAAAGGAAGTATAAGGCATCGGAAGATCAATGGAAGCGCGCGGCGCGCGAGCTTCAAACCTTAGAGGTCTTGCCCTCGACCGCAGCTCGTGACCGACTGCGCGAGCTACACCGCAAGTTGGGTTATCTCGACCGTGAACTGGACGATTTTGAAGGCAAGCTGGAACTGGCGCGTAAGATCGACACGCTTCGCCAGCGCAAAGAAGCCTTGAATGCCTCAATGGAGCGTATCAGAACGCGGATAGATGAACTGCGCGCAGCACAGCAAAAGCGCTTGATCGAAGCAAGAGCGCAGATTGAAAGCAACGTCAAATACTTCCTTACCCGCGATTTGCGGCGGCAAGATGTGTTTGAGAATCCAGAGTCCGTGGATTTTTCTTTTAAGGACAATCGTATTTCGGTCGATGGGGAGAGCTACGTCTCTGCCAGCTCCCGTGTGATCTTAAAAAACAGCTTCGCGGTTGGGTTTTTAAAGTCCGCCATGGAAGACCCAAAATTCCGCCATCCACGTTTTCTCATGCTCGATACGACTGAAGATAAAGGAATGGAGGTTCAGCGTAGTGAAAACTTCCAAAACCAAATACTAGAAATGTCCCAAGGAAGCGATGCAGTTCATCAAGTGATCTACGCAACTGCTATGCCGTCAAACGATATCCCTGATGATGATCTAATAGGCGAATTCTCTACACGGGATAATGGCACACTTAATATTCAAAGTGCGCGCTAGAATGCCTGATGTGGTCAAGCTGGTGCACATATCATGTATTTTTTTACGCCGGTGTCGTGCGAGCAAGATCAAAGGGTTAGAGTGGTGCGAAAGTCGGGAACAGTTTGCGGTCGTCGTTAGCCGGGAATTCTCGTGTGAAAATTGTTCTATCACGACCTTGTTTGAGTGAAGAGTTAAGGCTTTCTGTTTACCAAATTCTGTAGGATTTTATAATGGGCATGAAGTTGATAAAAGGCAGCTTTTTGTGGTTCTTTGCCGCCATAGGTAGCTTCTTCGGTGGAGTAGCGCTGTTGAGCGCGGCCGAAGGATTGTTGTCATTAGAATTCTCGTTGAGCCTCTCGGATGCGTTGGGGTACTATCGAGATGCCATAAAAACGTGTTTCTTCTGGTTTCCGCTGGTATTTGAAGCTTCTCCCCCCCAATGGTACATGGATTTATTTGCGGTCAATCTTTTACTTTCCCTATGCCTAGTTAAGACGGTGATGAAGCATCCAGTTGGCGGAAGCGCCGTGGGTTCTACGTTCCGCTTTTCTACATTGCCCGGTTTGTGGGACTGGCGGATCATATATCTCACTGTGCCATATCTTGTAATGGTTCCTTATCTGCTAGTCGCTCCGGCTTTCTATGCGCGTTTGTACTATATCGAGCGAAACGCAAATATTACGGAACTTCGTAGAAAAGAAGCCTTTAGGGAAACGGCGCGAGAGAAAGGTTTTGATTTCTATGATAAGTGGATCTCTGACATGAAGTTCGAGCACGAACGTATTACGGATTGGATTGAGCGTGGGACAAAAACGCTACGAAGTTTTCTAAGGTTTTACTTGTACGTTGCGATAGCTATCATCGCGGCGGCGACGACTTATGCAATCGATGCTCTCGCGCCTGTTGCTTCTTCAAGCTAAACTCTAATCGAACAATATTCCACATGGAAGATCACTCAACACTATGGGTAAGAGTGTTAAGTGCTTGAGCCGCACATGTTGTCGACAAAAATAGTCAGATGTCGGCTCCGAGCCCAAACCTGTACCTTACGCAGCGTGCGGCGAACGACTGCTCCGGCGTCAGCTGTCCGGCAAAAACTGCTGCTTTTGCCGGAAGACTCTCGTATCGATTTTGGAAACCAGTTGTGGTATAATCTACTGAATTGCTATTGGTTTGGTAAGCTATTTTGCTTTGACCTACTGCGTTAAGCCTTTACGGCGGCTGATCTATCTGAACCCTTGGCCGTTGTGCCATTAGTTTCGATTATTAGGAGGTTAGAATTTCTGCATGAATATCAATCTAATAACAATGGTACTTTTCAATCTGGCGGCGTTAGTAGGCGTAGCGAGCGCACGTGACAACGTGCGGGTCGCCGGTTCTTCGACAGTTTTGCCCTATGCTATGATCGTGGCTGAAGCGTTCGGCGAGAGCACCCACTTTCCGACGCCGGTCGTCGAGAGTGGCGGCACCTCGGTGGGCCTGAAGCGCTTCTGCCAGGGTGTTGGCACCGAGCACATCGACATCGCCAACGCCTCGCGAAGGATCCGACCGCAGGAAATTCAAGCTTGTGCCGAAGCTGGCGTGACCGACTTCATCGAGGTTCTTTTCGGCTATGACGGCATGGTGTTCGCGTCGCAAATCGACGGCCCGGCCTACACCGCCTTCACACCGTCCGACATCTTCAACGCACTGGCCCCCAAGGTGATGGTGGACGGCGCTCTGGTCGACAACCCGCACACGCAGTGGGCTGACTTCAACAGCGACCTGCCCGCAGAAGACATCCTGGCCTTCATCCCCGGCACCAAGCACGGCACCCGTGAAGTGTTCGAGGAAAAAGTCGTTGCAGCAGGTTGTGAAGCAACCGGCGCAATGGAAGCCATGATCGCTGGCGGCATGTCCGAGGACGACGCCGAAGATGCATGCCTCGAAGTCCGCACCGACGGTCGTTCGGTCGACATCGACGGTGACTACACCGAGACGCTGGCCTCGATCGACGCCAACGCAAACGGCATCGGCGTGTTCGGCCTGGCGTTCTACGAGAACAACACCGA
>JBCBHS010000003.1:212602-212933 GCA_038525395.1 Pseudomonadota bacterium
GCGTGACCCCATCGACCGAAACGATCACGACCGGCGAGTACCCGGTGTCGCGTCCGCTGTACTTCTATGTGAAGAGAGCGCATGTCGGCGTGATCCCAGGCATCAAGGAATACGCGGAATTCTTTATGTCTGATAAGATGAGTGGCAAAGATGGACCGCTATCCTATTACGGATTGGTTTCAGACCGACCTCGATGCTGCCGTTCAGAAGAGATTGTACTCCAACAGTGCAGACGATGCCCCACATCGTTGGATTGGTGATATGCGTTTCGTGTTAATTGCCTGTTTTCTATGGCTGCCAATAGCTAACATCTCTATCGCCCAGTCGATTG
>JBCBHS010000004.1:0-176704 GCA_038525395.1 Pseudomonadota bacterium
CTGCGTCAGGCACTGATTTACTGGCGATCCCTGAAGGACTCGAACCCTCAACCTGCTGATTAGAAGTCAGCTGCTCTATCCAGTTGAGCTAAGGGACCGCTGACGCCGGTTTAGCGCGGCGCGGCGGGTGCGTCCAGCACGCCAAGCGGCAAAGTCATGTAGACGCTGGCGGGATCCTCCACATAGCCTTCGAACGGCGCGCAGGCCCGGAACCCCAGCGCATGATATAGCCGCCGCGCCGCATCGTAGCCTTGCAAGAGGTCCCCGAGCCGGTTTCGAGGTACAGTGCAGTCACGCCTGACGCACGGGCGGCACCGGCAATGGCTTCCATGATCGCCCGCGCTGCACCACGGCCGCGCGCGGTCTCGGCCACGTGCACCGATTTGACCTCGGCATCTACCGCGAGCGGTTTTAGCGCACCACAGGCAACAGGAACGTCGCCCAGTTCGGCCAGCCACATGCGCAGGCCCGGCTCGGCGATCAGCTCGGCGGCGGTCATGGTGTGGCAGGACGTGTCCGGCGAATGGACGGACGAATGTGACAGATGCGCATCGATCAGCGGGGCGAGGCGCGCGTCATCCGGGCGCACCTCGTGGACTATCAGTGCGTCCATGCCCCGCGCCGCGACGTGGCAAAGTTGTCGCCGTAGCCGCCGGGGCGGATGTTGGCGCGGCGCTTGTTGGGCTCTTGCACTTGGGCGTCGATCCCGTGCTCCTTGGCATAGTCCAGCGCGGCCTCTTTGCTATCAAACGACATGCGCACCTGCGCTTGAGTGTCGCTGGACGACGTCCACCCCATCAGCGGGTCGACCGACCGCGCCGAGGCGGGCGCAAATTCCAGAACCCAGTGCTTGGTCTTGGCCGTCCCGGACGACATCGCCGTCTTGGCAGGCTGAAAAATCCGTGCGCGCATGGCTTGGCTCCTGATCTGATCGCTCAACATATCGGGAATTCCGCGCGGCGCTGCAAGATGCGAATTGTCTCAGATGCGCCCAGCGCCTATGCAACCCCATGCACCGCGCGCTGCCATTCATCAACTGGATCCTGACGGACGGACGCCTGCAAGGGCTGCAGGCCCTGACGGACCAGCTGGGCCCGCGCCTGCGTGACGCGGGCATCCCGCTGATGCGGCTGCGCGTCGGCATGCGCACGACACACCCGCTGATTGCCGCGCTCAGCTATATCTGGGACCCCAAGGGCCAAGAGGTCGACGACCGCACGCAGCTGCAGGCCACCCACGGGATGGAGGCGCGGTCAACTTACATTGGCAGCCCGATGGAGATCATATCGACCACCCAAGGCCCCTATCGCCGCCGCCTCGACACCACGCTGGACCGCACCGATCACCTGATCCTGCACGAGCTGAAGGCGCGTGGCGCGACCGATTGGTACGGCCGCCCCATGGCCTTTTCCACCGGCAGCTTTGGCATCATCGTCTTTGTGGCCGACGGCGCGGGCTTTGGCCCGGATGACCTGGCGCTGCTGGACACCGTGGCCGAGGTGCTGGCGCCCGTGGTCGAGGCGCGGCGGCACGAGCTGATGGCCACCGCCATCGCCAAAAGCTATCTGGGCCCGCGCACCGGCCAGCGGGTGCTGGACGGCCAGATCACCCGCGGCGACATCGCCCAGACCGAGGCCGCGATCCTCTTCTCCGACATCCGGGGCTGGACCGCACTGAACGCAACCGAACCGCCGCAAACCGTGCTCGACATCGCGAACCGGTATTTCGAGGTGATGTCAGACGCCATCGACAACAATGGCGGCGAGATCCTGAAATTCCTGGGCGACGGCGTGCTCGCCCTCTTCCCCTCCGACGGCAGCGCGGCGGGCCGGACCACCGCGTGCCGCCAGGCGCTCGGCGCGGCGCACTCTGCATTGGGCATCGCCAAACTGGCCGACCTGCCCGTCCCCTTCGGCACCGGCATCCACTACGGCGAACTGCTTTATGGCAATGTCGGCGCGCGCGAGCGACTGGATTTCACCGTGCTGGGCCAATCGGTCAACATCGCCAGCCGGATCGAGGCCTATTGCGGGCGGCTGGACCGCGCCGTTCTGGTCAGCGAGGATGTGGCCCGCACCGTGCACCCGCCGCTGGATCACGTGGCCACAAAAACGCTCAAAGGGTTGGACGCGCCGATGGCGCTATATGCGCCGCAGACCGACGGCTGACGTCAGCCCCCGCCAGATCCACATCCCAGTTTCTGCTCGATCGCCTGATACGCATTCATCAGACGAAAAGGAGTTTCCCATGGGATTTTTCACGGCGCACTTGACCAACTGAAACATGAATCCGACAGCATCTGGAGCACGGAAGAAGACATGGGCGCACTGCCCAAGGCCACACCTTCGGCAATCGAGATGGGGCTTCACGGCTTTCGGTTGAGCAAAAGCACCTACATCGATGCGCTAGAGGACATCGTCAAACGCATCCAGTAGGGCGATGGGTTCACCGGCGATCCGGGCCGCGCCTTTCCCGTTCAGGCAGCAGAGGTGTTTCTTCAGGCGACATCGGGCATGAACAAACCGTCGAATCGCCCGAACGCATGCTCCGGATGATGCGATTTCTCGAACAGGTCGCGATGGATGGCGAGACCGAGGTCACGGAACTGCTCCATTTGCTTGGCACAGCGGAAGCGGGGTTCATCAACGGCAACGTCGATGTGTTCAAGGCCGCCCCCGCTGCCCGCAACATCATTCGGGAATTCCAACAGGTAGGTCCCGTGCCCAACACGGCAGATGCCGAGGTCGAGACAACCGCACACAGCTGGGACGGAAAGCTGCTCGAGATGCTGGAAAAAACCGAAAGCATTGCCACCAGATACGGAATGGGCATGCACCGGCCCGCACTTTTGGAACAGACACTGACGCGCGCAGGCCTCGGCATGCCGTGCCCGTGCCCGCAGCAAGCAGCTGCCATTTCCTGACAGCAGCCCCCTTGCGCCGCGCCCCCTTTGCGCCAGATTACCTGCATGGCTTACGCACATACCGATTCCACCGCACCCGACACATTCCTCGCCAACCCGGCCGAGGATGTCCGCACCCGTTTAAAGCTGGAAGGCGGCGTGCCCCTGCGCATGAACACCGAATTTCAGCCCGCAGGCGACCAGCCCACCGCGATTGCCGAGCTAAGCCAGGGCGTGCTGGACGGCGACCGCGATCAGGTGCTCTTGGGCGCCACCGGCACGGGCAAAACCTACACCATGGCCAAGGTGATCGAGGAAACCCAACGCCCCGCCATCATCCTGGCGCCCAACAAAACGCTGGCCGCCCAGCTATATGGCGAGTTCAAAGGGTTCTTTCCCGACAACGCCGTCGAGTATTTCGTCAGCTACTACGACTACTACCAGCCCGAGGCCTACGTGGCGCGGTCTGATACGTATATCGAGAAGGAAAGCCAGATCAACGAACAGATCGACCGCATGCGCCACTCGGCCACGCGGGCGCTCTTGGAACGGGACGACGTGATCATCGTGGCCTCGGTGTCGTGTATCTACGGCATCGGGTCGGTCGAAACCTACGGGGCGATGACCCAGGACATCAAGGTAGGCAAATCCTACGACCAGCGGCAGGTGATCGCCGATCTGGTGGCCCAGCAATACAAGCGCAACGACGCTGCCTTCTTCCGCGGCTGTTTCCGGGTGCGGGGCGACAGCCTCGAAATCTTCCCGGCCCACCTGGATGACCGCGCCTGGCGGCTGTCCTTCTTTGGGGAAGAGCTGGAAAGCATTACCGAATTCGACCCGTTGACCGGCGAAAAGACTGACACGATGGAACACATCCGCGTCTACGCCAACTCGCACTACGTCACGCCAAAACCGACGATGAACCAGGCGATCAACGGCATCAAGAAAGAGCTGAAGATCAGGCTCGACCAACTGGTGAACGACGGCAAACTGCTCGAAGCGCAGCGACTGGAACAGCGCACCAACTTCGACCTCGAAATGCTCGAGGCGACGGGCGTGTGCAACGGCATCGAAAACTATTCGCGCTACCTCACGGGGCGCGCGCCGGGCGAACCACCCCCCACGCTGTTCGAATTCATCCCCGACAACGCCATCGTGTTTGCGGACGAAAGCCACGTGTCGGTCCCCCAGATCGGCGGCATGTACAAGGGCGACTACCGGCGCAAGTTCACCCTGGCCGAGCATGGCTTTCGCCTGCCGTCGTGCATGGACAACCGCCCCCTGAAATTCGAGGAATGGGACGCCATGCGCCCGCAATCGGTCTTCGTCTCGGCCACCCCCGCCGCGTGGGAGCTGGAACAATCCGGCGGCGCCTTTACCGAACAGGTCATCCGCCCCACCGGCCTTCTGGACCCGCCGGTCGAAATTCGGCCGGTGTCGATGCAGGTCGACGACCTGCTGGACGAGGTGCGCAAGGTGTCGGCCAACGGCATGCGCACCCTCTGCACCACGCTGACCAAGCGGATGGCCGAGGACCTGACCGAATACATGCACGAACAGGGGATCAAGGTCCGCTACATGCACTCGGACATCGACACGCTCGAACGGATCGAGATCCTGCGCGATCTGCGCTTGGGTGCCTTCGACGTGCTGATCGGGATCAACCTGCTGCGCGAGGGGCTGGATATCCCCGAATGCGGACTTGTGGCGATCCTCGACGCGGATAAAGAAGGGTTCCTGCGCTCCGAAACCTCGCTGGTGCAAACCATCGGGCGCGCCGCCCGGAACGCCGACGGCCGCGTGATCATGTATGCCGACAAGATCACCGGATCGATGGAACGCGCGCTCGCTGAAACCAACCGCCGCCGGGCCAAGCAGATGGCCTATAACGAAGAACACGGGATCACCCCCGCAACGGTCAAAAAGAACGTCGAGGATGTGCTGGCAGGCCTCTACCAAGGCGACACCGACCAATCCCGCGTCACAGCCAAGATCGACAACGCCGTCGCAGGCTCCAATCTCCAAGCGGTGTTGGACGGCCTGCGCGCCGACATGCGCAAAGCCGCCGAGAACCTAGAGTTCGAAGAGGCCGCCCGCCTGCGCGACGAGGTCAAACGGCTGGAAGCGGTGGACCTCGCCGTCGCCGACGACCCCATGGCCCGCCAATACGCAGTGGAAAAAGCGGTGGACGACGCGCAAAAGGCCAGTGGGCGAAGCACCGCAGGCCGGGCTGGGCAGCGTGGCGGGAATGTGAAGCGGCGCAAGCGGTAGGCCCGCGCCGCCACACAACGGTCAAAAGTTCACATTGGTCCCGCGCGTGTCCACGTGCACAAAGCTCGAATAGACGCCGATCCCGCCGGAGAAAAAGCCATCGCTACGCATGTCCTTAAGGATCTGCGCCCATTCCACAGGGCCAACGGTTGACCCTTTGACGACAAAGTCGATTGCGTCGAATTCCATATGACGGCTCGCCGTTGCACCGCCGATGGCCGCATTGTAAGCAGGCGACCGATATACGCTCGTCAAAACAACCGGCAGCTTGATGCGTCCCCTGAACTCATCAATGGCCCGCGCGGTGGACACAATATTGGGCCACAACGATTTGGGCGGATCGGTATTCAGGCCAAAGGCGGGGCTGTCGGGATTTCCATGCGCATTTCCTTTGACCAGAAACTCGTAGGGCTTGAAGAACTTGAGGTTTAGCGAGCCAATGAACTCTTCAAAACTATCACCAGCAGCAGCCCCAGGCGTCGCCGTATGGGCAGAGACGGTACCGGCATGCGCGGGATAGCCCGAATCCATCAAGAATGATTCGATCTTTTGCGCAATTAGGGCAATTGTGCTGTCTTTATCTGTACCATTGATGATACGGCGCGCCCTACGATAATCTTCGAGATCTTGATTGTCGCTCTCGGGTTCGTCATCAATGTAGTCGTCCAGCTTTTTCCCGGTAAACCAACCGTTATCCATGCCCTCGAAAATGATCGGAACAGCGTATTTCGGGTCCAGCGCAAGGTCCGGGTCCGAGACCATGTCGATACCGAAAAAATCACCCGCTTTCTTGTAGTTGTAGTCATGTGTCAACTGCACATAGCCGCGCCCGTAATAGGGATAATACCGCAGGTTCTTTTTGCGCCACGCCTCCGCCTTGTTGAAGTTTCCTAGGTAGTAAGCCTCGCGCACGGGCTGCATCGTGCGCGCTGTTTCCCAGTATGTCGTCGCCAATACATATGCCAGCGACTCGATGCCAAACTTGCGCCGCTCCCCTTCCTCGATCAATAGTTTGAAACCCTCGATTGCCTCCGCACTGGCTGCAAGCTCGGATACGATAAAATTAGTAAACCGGTCGAAATTCATGCTTCATCTCCAATTGAAATGGAGAATCAATCATAGCACAAAATCGAATTTCAAAGAACCAACCGAAATAGGTCAGGGCAAAAACCAATTGCTTCGCCAGATTTGTTTTACAACCAAGGTGCGCAGTAAATGCACACCCTACGGCGTCATGATCGCCCCCCGCGCAAACGCTTCGCTTTGCACCGTCCCATCCTCATAGGTCAGCTCGACCCACACCGTCTCGATCGACCCCAGGGGAAAGGCGGCATAGGGCAGGCGGTCGGCGGGGATCTCGGAAAACGTCTCGTCCCCCGGGCACGGCGGCGTCTGCCACAGCCACGGGGACTGCCCGTTGACGGCGAATGCAATCTGCGCGAGCCCACAGCGGAACACCTCAAGATGCGTGAAATACAGCAGGTCCTGCCCGCCATATTCGCGCACCGCCACCCAATTGCCCTTGGTCATCTCCAGGATCGGCTTGACCTGCGCCGTGGTGGTCATCTGGGCCTGCACGGGCAGGGCCAGCACCAAGGCCAGAGCTGCAAAAATACGTTTCATCAAATTAACTCCGTCATCGTATCAGCCGACCGTAATGCACCGGCTGGACACAGCATAGCAGCACGCGACCCCCGACGTCACGGCAGACGCGCATCTCTGGTCAACCGGGCCTGCGCGGCTATGTCTGACCCATGCGCTACCTGATCGCTCTCCTCCTGCTCGGCAGCCCAGCCCACGCCTGGGACTTTACCCCAACCCCCATCTGCACGCTGACCCATGCAGAGGCGGGAACGGACGTGGCCGTCACCTACGATCACAGCACGCAGCTTTACGCCATCGCGGTCACCAGTGCCCAAGGCTGGCCCAGTGCCCCGGCCTTTTCGATCCGATTTGACGGGCCGCGGCCCAATCTGATCTCGACCACACGGCACCAAACGGCGGGGAATACGCTGACCGTGACCGATGCGGGCTTTGGCAACGTGCTCGACGGGCTAGAGTTCAACCGAACCGCCACCGCCTTTACCGCGACCGCGGCCGCCACCGTGTCCCTGGACGGCGCGGCCGCGCCTGTTGCGCGGTTTCGCGCCTGCGCCACCGCCCCCATCGCCTAAGGTCGGGTTTACCCGACTAGGGCAGATGCGCCCCGTCCCCTAGTCTGACCGCATTCAGACACAGCCCCGCGGACAATAGCGGAGCCTTTTTAAGGGGCGTTGGAATGCAGCATTTAATCTTTGGAATTGGGTTTACCTGTGTCACGGCCCTGATCGTGATCGCAGGCGATTACATGATCAAGCTGGCCGCGCACGGGCATCAGCCGATGTGGTCCGGGCTGGTGATGCTGGGCTGCGCGCTGTACGCGGTGTCGGCGCTGTTTTGGTTCTTTGCGATGCAGCACGTGTCGCTGGCCCAGGCGGGCGTCGTCTATTCCATGCTCACACTGATCGCGCTGGCGGCCATCGGCGCGCTCTATTTCGATGAAACCCTGCACGCGCGCGAATATGCAGGGCTGGCCTGCGCCCTGATCGCCATGCTGCTGATGAGCCGGGTGGCCTAAAAGTCGAAGATGTCGCCCAGAAAGTCGCCCATCCCGCTCTTCTTGCGCTTGCCGCGCCGGTCGTCATAGCGGCGGTCGTCGTCATAGTCGCGGTCCACCTGCCCGCGCGATGTGGGCGGCGGCGGCGGCGGCGGCGTGTAGGCGGCAGAGCGTTCGATGATCTTGTCCAACTCGCCCCGGTCCAACCAGACCCCCCGGCATTGCGGGCAATAGTCGATCTCGACCCCGGATCGGTCGGCAATCACCAAGGGGGTTCCGTCAATGGGGCATTGCATGGGCAGGTCTCCTGATACGTATCTGGGATATATAGGGCCGAATTCGCACAGCGCATCAGAAGAACTGGGTATCACCAGTGCCGCGTGCCCGGCCCGCCCTTGATCTGGCCCCGCAGATTGCCAGTGACCCAGCCGCCATAGAACGACCCCGGTTGCGGCATTACCCGCTCTGTACCCACATAGCAGGCGGTCATCTTGCCCACGTAAAAGGCCAGGTGGTCCTTTAGCGCGGCAAAGCGGGCGGTGGGGTTGGCATAGCTCCAGGCGGCGGCCTCGGCCACCGCAGTACCCGCGGTCACGGTCCAATAGCTGGCCGACCCCTTCCATTCGCAAAACGACGCGCCAGAGGCGGGCGTCAGGGGCACCAACACGTCGCCGGGCGGGATGTAGTAGGTGGGTGCGTGGTGCGTCTCTAGCACCCGCAAGGCGGCGCGCGTGTCGGCAACAATCACGTCGCCCAGCATCACGCGGACGTGCTGCGGCACGGGCTCCAACGCCGGGGGCCGCGGATAGGTCTGAACGTTCTCTTCGGGCAACTCCATGGCCTGTCACATATGTCACAGCGCGCTGGCATCCAGGCACCCGCTAACGGATTGTTAACCATGGCGCGCAAAACATGAGGCTCACCTCCGTCATTCGGGGCGCGGATCATGCGCACGCTACTCCTCCTTGCGGCACTGCTTTGGACTGGCCCCGCCGCGGCAGGCGCTTGGATGCGCGAGGCGGGGACCGTCTTTCTCGCCTTCAGCACGGTCTACGACGACACGGGCACGCTCGACGGGTCCGCCTATCTGGAATACGGGCTGCGGCCCAAACTGACGCTGGGTGCCAAGCTGGATGTCGACATGACCAAAGGGCGCATGGGCGACGGCACCGCCTTTGTGTTTCTGCGACGCCCGATCGACCGGTGGGACACCGCGTACCAGCTGGCCTACGAACTGGGCTTCGGCACCACCTTCGGCGACGGGGCGGACCCGCTCTTGCGCAGCGGGCTCAGCTATGGGCGCGGCTTCACGCTCTGGGACCGCAACGGCTGGCTTGCCGTCGATGCAGCCATCGAATGGGCGCTGGACAACGGCCCCAACACGGCCAAGCTCGACACGACCCTAGGCCTCACGCTCAACGACCGGTTCCAGGTGATGATGCAGGTCTTTGTCACCAACTCCAGCGCGTTCAGCAACACCACCCTCGCCCCGTCCGTGATCTGGCAGCCCAACGCAAAAACCCCCAGCTACCAGCTGGGGGTCGAGGTCGATGATGACACCTGGGCGGTCAAGCTGGGGCTCTGGCGCAGCTTCTAGGCAACGGGTTGGCGCCGGGCGGCCAGACACGGCCCGCCCAGCGCCACGGACGTCACTCCTTGTCCATGCGCACGATCGCTCGGATCGACCCGCGCACAGAGGTGCCGAACTCCAACGTAAACGCGTCCTCGTCCGTCCCCGCACGGCCCTTGGCCACCGGGATCTCATAGACCTTGACGTTGCCCGTGTTGCGCAGATCGCCCGTCAGGGTCACCGCATCCACAAACTGGCAATAGCTCTCGAACGGCAACCGCTTGCTGGTGCCCACGGTCCAGGTCTGCGCGTTCGAATTCTGCGTATGGCCCAGCACCAGCGGGTTCTGCGCATGTTCGGACACGTTGTGGTACGAATTGCCGTCAAAATACACCGACCGGTTCCGATCATAGTTCAGATCGGCAAAGCTGGTGTCGACACGCTCCGCCCGGGTGATCACGCCGTTGATCGACCGGAACCGGTTGCCCGTCACCGTGATGCCGTTCAGGAAATGGCCGGTGCCATGCGGCTTGACCACCAAATAGCTGAACCAGGGCGCCACATCGCTCGACAACAGCACATTGTCGGTCATGCTGAACGAGCTGAAGGAAAAGCCGCTGGTAAAGTTCGGCGTGCCGTCGCGCTCGTTCGTCCACTCGACAAAGCAGTTGTCGATATAGTTCCCCGAGATGACCGAGGCGGTGTAGTTGTCCTGCAAAACGATCCCCGCCGTCCGCACCCCATCCGGCACACCGTCACCTTGGAAAAAGTGGTTGCTCAGCAGCAGGTGGTTCTGCCCCGCCAGGCAGGCAAAGTGGCGGAACTGCGTGGCCCGGCAATCGCGGATCTTAGCGTCGTTGGAATTGACGTTCAGCGCGATGGACGTGCGCTGATCCACGGTCAGGCTTTCTTCGGCCGACAGGAACTGGCAGCGGTCGATCAGAATGCCCTGGCACCCGCCCCCGATGGACGTGATCCCGCGATCCTTCGGACGGCTGACAAAGCATTCCTGCAGCTCGAATGTCGGGCCCGCCGGGGCCAGCATGATACCGCTCGACTTGTCGTTACACTGGAACTCGATGTTCGACATGTTGAACTTTGACAGCTTCGAAAACCCGCTCAGGTCCACCAGGTACTGAAAGCGGCGGAAGGTATAGTTCTGCGTGCCCTCCGCATCAAACAGCGGTGCGTTCAGCTCGATCGTGCCCGCGCCGACGTTCTTGCTGCGCACGTAAATCTCGCGGCCCACACCGTTGCCCGTCACATGGGCGCCCACGGGCACATTGGCGATGTTGGTCACATTGCTCAGCGTGCGCGCGTTGGACGACGAATAGGTCGCCTGGCTGGTCGCCACGACCGTGTCCCAGTTGTCGCCCGTCGCCTCCAACTGCCCGTTCCGAATGACGCGGCGGGTGTTGTACTGGTCGCGGTTGGGCACATAGGCCTGCATGTCAATCGGCGCAGTGACCGCAACGCGGCGCCCGCCCATATCCAGGCTCTCGTGATCGGACTGGTTCAACAGCGCCTGAAACGCCTTGCCAAAGGCCAAAACCTCGTCGCCAAAGGCCTCGACATAGGCGGGCAGGTCAAAGGTCTTGCGCAGCAGCAGCATCTTGTCCACGGGCATCGACACCGTGCCCTCGAACTTCACCGGCGTGTCAAAGGCCACGTCTTTTTCCAGGCGGAACACCCCGCCCGGCACCAGCACCGTGCGCCCGTTCGCCGCCGCATTTGCCGCGTCAAAGGCGTTGCTGTCATCGGTCGTGCCATCACCCAGCGCGCCATAATCGCGCACATCGACCACCGACACGATGTCGCGCAGAAACACCGACGTGATGTCTTCGATCACGATGTCATCGATGCGCACGATGCCGCCATTGGGGCCGGTCAGGTCCAGGCCAAAATGGCCATAAACCGCGCTCGTGCCCCAGACCAGGTCCACGCCGCCGCGATTGCCCGCACCCACGATGGCCGACACCTCGACCACCTCGCCATAGTTTTGCAAGGTCACCGACGGGGCCGTGGTCGTCACACCAGACACCGCATCGCCATTGCCCTTGGCCGCATAGCCCGCCACGCGGACGGACGGAAAACTGCCCGAAATCGCCTTGATCCGCACCGTGATCCGCAAATAGCAGCCCGGCAACAGCGGCGTCTGGCCCATATAGCGCACGCGCGTGGTGTTGGATGTCTTTTGCAGCTCCAAGCAGCCGGCAAAGTCCTGATCCGCAGGCACAAAGGCCGCGTTGACCGCGTTGGCATAGGTGTCCGAGCCCGGCGTCCCATCCCCGCTCGACCAGACGCCAAGCCCATTTTCAAAGGCCGGCGGCATCAGCAGCACGCCATCAGTGATCGCCTTGTTCATCCATTTATCCCTTTTTGCATCGGGCCGGAGGGGTCCAGCCGGTTCGGGCAAGGGAGGTATCAACGGAAAGTTAACGATGGGTCAGACGGGCGCGCGGTGGGCGGGCTGGATGGGCAACAGCGCAAGCCTGGAATGCGACGCGCTGAGATAGATGCCGCACGGCAGCTTCGGCGGAAGCCGCGAGGCAAAGGCGGAGCGGCGAGCGAGTGAGAGGGCGGACCGTGGCTGTGCAGGTGTGGTACGGTAGGGAATGGCGGTTTTGAGGCCATACCTACTGACTTCGAGTTACTCGTTTCGGATCAACAGCACGACTCCCGCAGGGTCTGATGTCCAATGACCATTAACGTCGTCGAGCGGTTCAAGCTCGTCTCTCTTAGGGCTGCCAAGAGCCTCAAGAGCGCAATCCGGATCAACCGAGAATAGTTCTAGCCAGACATCGACCTGGCTCTGCTTTTCAACCTTGTCGATCCACAATGTCATGCTGCCAAAAACAAACCCAGTGCTGTTGGTTAGCTCTTTCACCACTTCAAGACCCACACGGTCGCGGTAGAACGAAACCGTTTCGTCCCACTTATGCAGAGGAACTTTAATCGCGATGTTCTTTCCGGGTTCTATCATGTCTTGCTCATATTCTTTCGTATTGTTGCAGGCAGTTGGGCACGAACTGCTACGTAGCCGCCAACCGGAATGTTTGCTTCGTTCACTTTCGATCACCCCGGTTTCGATCGGAGATGCCCCTCATAGTCCCGTTTGCCGACAGGCACTCCATTTGCGCGAAGGATGTCATAGGCCGTGACTGCATGAAAATGGAAGTTTGGTAGGAGGAACGAGAGAAGAAACGTCTCTGATGAAAAGAGCGTTGGCTCGGGGCTTACATGTGGAATCGAGATGGCGAGATGTTTGCCTGACCAAGCGTTCACTTCGTCCGGCTCAAACGTCTCAAGCGCAGAAACTGTTCCGGCGATCCGCGCCCGCAATTGGGCAAAGGGAACGACCTGCTCAAGGTCTGGTGGTGTCCAAGTTCCAGTCCGCATGGCTTCGATGCCCCACACTGAATAATTGTCCACGCATTCGATCTGAAACCAGAAAGGAGCCATATCCGGGTAGAGGCTTAAGGACACGAGATCATCTGCGACGATTTCGGTCGCTTTACAATGATCAACTGCCTTTGCAAGGAAGCCATCGACCGCGCGCACGGTCTGCAAAAAGGTCGGAATGCTCAAATCAAAGAGTTTCGTAGCCATGGAATCATCCTATCAGACTCTGGCATGGGACGTCCTGACCTCAATTGTTCGGAGGATAGGCAAAGCATCCTCCGAATGTGGCCGTTGATTGAACGGCAGCTTTGTCCCGCAGAGCGGACCAACACCCCCCGACCCCACAGCCCTGACCTATCCAAGCAACGGGAACCAAAAACAAACGCTATCTTACAAATTCTCCATCTAGGCGCGCGATGTCCTGTTTCCTTGTCCGCCCACGACCTCTGCGCTGCGGCCTGCATACGACTGCACCACGTCAAAGGTCCCACAGCGCGCATCACACAGTGTTGGACGCACCGCCACGCTTGTCCGCGGGCTTTTGCGCACGGCATCGCCCCCGCCTCTGCCGCTTTGTGCATCACAAGGGCAGCAACGCAGCGCACGGGCGCCGGGTGACGGGGCGCTGACCACTTGCCCGGCCCAGCAACTTCGCCCATACCACCCAGCATGGCAAAGCAGCTCGATTACCACACGATCCGGCAAATCTTTACCCGCTTCCAAGCGGCCGATCCCGAACCCAAGGGCGAGTTGGAGCATGTGAACGTCTACACCCTCGTCGTCGCCGTCGCCCTGTCGGCACAAGCGACGGATGCGGGGGTGAACAAGGCAACGCGGGCGCTCTTTCAAATCGCCGACACGCCGCAAAAGATGCTCGACCTCGGGCTCGACGGGCTGACCGAGCACATCAAAACCATCGGCCTCTTCCGCCAAAAGGCCAAGAACGTGATGAAGCTTAGCCAGATCCTCGTCGACGACTATGGCGGCACCGTGCCCAACAGCCGTGCCGCACTGCAGTCGCTGCCGGGCGTCGGGCGCAAGACGGCCAATGTCGTGCTGAACATGTGGTGGCAGTACCCGGCCCAGGCCGTCGACACGCACATCTTTCGCCTGGGCAACCGCACCGGCATCGCGCCGGGCAAAACGGTCGAAGCGGTGGAACGCGCGATCGAGGATCACATCCCGGCCGACTTTCAGCTGCACGCCCACCACTGGATGATCCTGCACGGGCGCTACCACTGCAAGGCGCGCAAGCCCGCCTGCCCCACCTGCATCATCCGCGATCTCTGCCCATTTGAGGACAAAACCGAATGACCAAATACACCCTCGCCGGCATCGGCAACGCCGTTGTCGATGTGATTTCCCATGCCGATGACAGCTTTCTCGACCTCATGGGCATCGAAAAGGGGATCATGCAGCTGATCGAACGCGACCGGGGCGAGGTGCTCTATGGCGCGATGACCGACCGGCTGCAAACCCCCGGCGGCGCCGTGGCCAACACCGTGGCGGGCGTGGGTGCGCTGGGGCTGCCCACAGCCTTTATCGGGCGGGTGCATGATGACGCGCTGGGGCGGTTCTATGCCCAGTCGATGCAGGACAGCGGCACCGATTTTGTGAACGCACCCGTGGCGGGCGGCGACCTGCCCACCTCGCGCTCGATGATCTTTGTGTCGCCCGATGGCGAGCGGTCGATGAACACCTATCTGGGCATCTCGACCGACCTGGGCCCCGACGACGTGCCCGACGCCGTGGCCGCCAACACGCAGATGATGTTCCTCGAAGGGTACCTGTTCGACAAAGACCACGGCAAAGAGGCCTTCCGCCAGGCCTCGCGCCTGACCCGCGGCGCGGGCGGCAAGGCAGGCATCGCCATTTCCGACCCGTTCTGCGTCGACCGGCACCGCGCCGACTTTCTCGACATGATCGAGAACGAGCTGGATTTCGTCATCGGCAACGAGCACGAGATCATGTCCTTGTTCGAGACCGACGACCTTGAGGCCGCGATGGCCAAGACCGCCGACATGATCGACCTGATGATCTGCACAAGGTCCGGCGATGGCGTGACCATCATCGGCCAGGGCGCGCGCCACACGATCCCGGTGGAAACCGTCACCCCCGTGGATGCCACCGGCGCGGGCGATCAGTTTGCCGCCGGGTTCATCTATGGCCTCGCCACAGGCCGCGATCTTGAAACCTGCGGGCGCATGGGCAACCTGTGTGCCGCCGAGGTGATCAGCCATGTGGGCCCGCGCCCGCAAACGGATATGAAGCAGGCCTTTGTCCGCGCCGGATTGGAATGACCTGACTGGAATGACCTGACTGGAATAACCTGCGCGGGCGTCCAGCCTCGGATTTGCATATTTGGAGAACAATGAAGCCATGCTGAGCGACGGGTTCCACGCGCTGCCCAAGGGCAAGTTGGGCATGATCGTCACGGATTTGGAGATGACAGCCCCGCACCTGCGCGGTGTGCCCTGCCCGCAGGGCCTGGACTTTGCGCAGATCGACCCGGATGTGGCGACCTACCGCGATCTGTTTGCCCGCGTTGGGCAGCCCTGGCTGTGGTTCGGGCGCACGCTGCTCAGCGACGACGCGCTGGATACCATCCTGCGCGACCCGTTGGTGCATGTCTTTACGCTCTATCAGGACGGCCAGGCCGAGGCGCTGCTGGAACTCGACTTTCGCCAACCGGGCGCGTGCGAGCTGGCCTATTTCGGCCTTACCCCGGCGCTGATCGGCACCGGCGCGGGCGCCTATCTGCTGGATCAGGGGATCGCGCGGGCCTTTGCGGGCGGTGTTGCGCGGTTTCACCTGCACACTTGCACGCTCGACAGCCCGCAGGCCCTGGGCTTTTACCAGCGTGCCGGGTTCCGCCCCACGGCACAGCGGGTCGAGGTGGCGGATGACCCGCGCCTCGTCCACGGCTATGACCGGGCGCTGGCGCCGCATATTCCGCTGATCGACCCCTAGGGCCGCGCCTTTAAGGCCGCGTCGTGCGCTGGCAGCGGCGCCCGGCCAGACAGTCGCGCAGCTGCTGCACCTGCTCGGTCCGGGGGCGGCCAAACATGTACTGCCCGCAGGCCGTCGTCTCCAGCACATAGCTGTGCGATGTCTTGCGCAGAAACCCCAGCATCTCGCCCGGCTGCGGGTCAGGGCACCAGGGGCCAGAGCATGTGACTTCCAGCACCACATCGGCGCTAAACGGCTGGTCCACGCCGCGCGGGCCCAGGGCCATCCCGTCGAACGTGGCCGGGATCAGCGTGGTGGGCGGAAAATCCCGCGACCAGTCCCGCTCGGCCCGCGGCACCTGGCGCGGGTCGAAGGTGATCCGCCCCAGAACCGCCACATAGCTTTGCGGCGCCGCCTGGGCCTGCAGGAACGCATCGCTGACCCGGTGTGGCACACAAGACAAGGCCCAGGCCGACATCGGCAGCAGCGACAGAACAACAACCAAAATACGCAACATCACACAGGTCCTTTCACCAAGGCGTCTCGCCATGGCCAAAATGTGCGGCAAGACAGGCGTGTTATGCAATAGCGGCTAAAGATGCGTCGCAAACTCGGCCAACACGCGCACATAAACATCCCGCTTGAACGGCACGATGGCGTCGGGCAGATCGGCGGGGTCCATCCACTTCCAGGCGGAAAACTCCGGCTCGGCAGTGTCGAGATTTATGACCGTGTCGGACCCGGTAAAGCGCAGCAAGAACCACTTTTGCTTTTGCCCGCGATATTTGCCCTTCCACAGTTTCGGGATCAGGTCGTGCGGCAGGTCGTAGGGCAGCCAATCGGCGGTTTCGGCCACCACCTCGACCAGGGCCGCAGGGATCGAGGTTTCTTCCTCCAACTCGCGCAAGGCCGCGGCGCGCGCATCCTCGCCCTTGTCCACGCCGCCTTGGGGCATTTGCCAGGCGTCGCGATACCGGTCGGTGCGCTGGCCCACCCAGACATGACCCTGGGCGTTGATCACCATCACCCCCACATTCTTGCGATAGGGCAGCTTTGCGATCTCTTCGGGCGTCATGTCAGGTCTTTCTCCATTTCCGCGCGGGGCAGCATCTGTCCCGCACGCGGCACCATTTCGTGCCGGATAACACGGAAACCTTTGGCCGCAAATGCGGGCTGCGCCATCAGGCTGGCATGCACCCAAAGCCGGTTGCACGCTTCGGCCCGCGCCTCTGATTCGAGCCGTGCGTAAAGGGCGCTGAACACGCCCCGGCCCTGCCAGTCCGGCAAGACATAGGCCAGATCAATATACGCGCCCGCCCGCGTCATCAGCCCGACGGGCACGCCATGCGTTTCGGCCACGCGAACCGCTTGTTTCGACAGTTTCGCGTGCCACGCGGCCCCGGCAGGCGGCGCGGCGCACCACGCGGTCCGTTGGGCCGGGGTGTAGGCGCTGGCGCCCGCGCGGATGGCGCGAAACATCAGGCGGCCCAGCGCGTCCGCCTCGCCATCTGCCATCTGGCGGATGTTCAAATCCGTTGCCGCTGCCATCGTCTCTCCGCCCTTTGTGTTCAGCGCGTGGTAACAAACAGCGCCCCTGCGCGGCACAAATTTGGGCGGCACCCCAAAGCCATGGGTCAAGGGCAATGTCCGGCACAAACCTGTCCCCGCGGGGACAGCCAAATCTTTGACGCCGCGTTGCACGTGACATCGCGCAGTCTATACCTGAAACCAAGGGGGAAAATCGCCCTTGGGAGGACACCGATGACAGCCTATCCGCACATGCTCGCACCGCTTGATCTGGGCTTTACCACGCTGAAAAACCGCGTGCTCATGGGTTCGATGCACACCGGGCTGGAAGAGACCAAGGATTGGAACCGCGTGGCCGAGTTCTATGCCGAACGCGCGCGGGGCGAGGTCGGGCTGATGGTGACCGGCGGGATCGGCCCGAACCTCGAAGGGTCGGTGCTGCCCGGTGCTGCGATGATGGTCACGGACCAGGATGTGGCCAACCATGCCATCGTGACCCAGCGGGTTCACGCGGCGGGCGGCAAGATCGCGATGCAGATCCTGCACGCGGGCCGCTATGCCTACGGGCCCAAATGCGTGGCGCCGTCGCCGGTGAAATCTCCGATCTCGCCATTCGCGCCGGCCGAACTGGACGAGGACGGGATCGAAAAGCAGATCAGCGACATCGTGGCCACGGCAGTGCGGGCCAAGGCGGCAGGCTATGACGGGGTCGAGATCATGGGATCGGAGGGGTACTTTCTGAACCAGTTCCTCGTCACCCACACCAACAAGCGCACGGACCGCTGGGGCGGGGCCTATGAGAACCGGATGCGCCTGCCGATCGAGGTGGTGCGCCGGACGCGGGCAGCTGTGGGCACGGACTTTATCCTGATCTATCGGCTGTCGATGATCGACCTGGTGCCGAATGGCTCAACTCATGACGAGGTGGTGCAACTGGCCCAAGAGGTCGAGACGGCGGGCGCCACGATAATCAACACCGGCATCGGCTGGCACGAGGCGCGCATCCCGACCATCGCAACCTCGGTCCCCCGGGCGGCCTTTGCCTGGGTCACGAAAAAGCTGATGGGTCAGGTGGGCATCCCCGTCATCACATCGAACCGGATCAACACGCCCGAAGTGGCCGAAGAGGTGCTGGCCACCGGCTGTGCCGACATGGTGTCGATGGCCCGGCCCATGCTGGCCGATGCGGCCTTTGTCAAAAAGGCGATGGCGGGCAAGGCCGCGCAGATCGCGCCCTGCATCGCGTGCAACCAGGCCTGCCTGGACCATACGTTTTCGGGCAAGATCAGCTCTTGCCTCGTGAACCCGCGCGCCTGTTACGAGACCGAACTGGTGGTCACCCCGGCAGAGGCCGCCAAATCCATCGCCATCGTGGGGGCGGGCCCCGCGGGCCTGTCGACGGCGCTGACGGCGGCAGAGCGGGGGCACGCTGTGACGATCTTTGACCGGGCGGACGAGATTGGCGGGCAGTTGAACCTGGCCAAGCAGGTGCCGGGCAAGGAAGAGTTCTGGGGCCTTGTCGACTGGTACCGCGCGATGGTGGACGAGATGGGGATCACCGTGCATCTGAACACCGAGGCGACGGTTGAGACGCTGACAGGCTTCGATGAGGTGATCATTGCGACCGGTGTTCTGCCCCGCGATCCAGAGATCCCCGGCCAGGACGCAGGCAACGTGCACTCCTACATCGATGTGCTGCGCAAGCGCGCGACGCCGGGGGACCGCGTGGCGGTTGTCGGCGCGGGGGGCATCGGCTTTGACGTGTCGGAATTCCTGGTGCACGCGGGGCAAAGCCCGACGGAAAGCCTGCCCGACTGGATGACCGAATGGGGCGTCACAGACCCTGCCGCCCATCGCGGCGGCCTAGCCCCCGAGGGACCGCAGCCAGACGCCGCCGCGCGGGCGGTGACGCTGTTGCAGCGCAAGGCGGAAAAGCACGGCAAGCGGCTGGGCAAGACCACCGGCTGGATCCACCGCGCGGCGCTGAAGATGAAGGGCGTGGAGTTTGTCGGCGGCGTGAATTACGAGCGCATTGATGACGCAGGCCTGCACGTGTCCTTTGGCGCGGCGCGCGAGAACCCGACGGTGATCGCAGCCGATGACATCATCCTGTGCGCGGGCCAAGTGCCCGACCGCAGCCTCGCCGACGCGTTGGAGGCGGCGGGCATCCCGTGCCACGTCATCGGCGGCGCCGATGTGGCGGCAGAGCTGGACGCCAAGCGCGCCATTGATCAGGGCACACGCCTGGCCGCCACCCTCTGACGCGCATCAAGATGCGCCTTACGCGCGGGGGTACTGGAACGTGGCCTCGCGGCTTCGTTTGAGGCGCCAGGCATCCAGTGCGACCTAATCGACGGGGCGGCGGAGTTGGGGTTACGCGCCTTGGCTGCAACCCTCGGACGCGCATCAGGATGCGCCTTACTTGCGGTGGTGCGGGACTGTAGCCTTGCAGATGCGACGCAGGCGGCTGGTGCGCCTTACGCGCTATTACCCAAGATCAGCGACTGACTGACACCCTGTAACGCGCATCAAGATGCGCGTTACCCGTGAGGCTCCAGGACCTTAGCCTTGCAGGTGCGCGGGAGGCGACTGGTATCCCCCGACAGTCGGGTAGCGGTGCCAACATAGCTCCACAGCAGGCTGTCACCTTCGAAAGCGCACCCGGAGGCGCCCTGCGCGTAAGGCGGATCTTGATCCGCGCGGCATTGCTGTTCGTGAGGCGCAGCGCTAGCGTCGCGCCATGCCGATCTGCAGTTTTGACATCGCACCTGATGGGCGCGCCACACCGTCCGGGGCCGCGCCGGCCGAGGCCGGCTATCGCTGGCAGCATTTCGACCTGTCGGACCCGGAGCTGCCCGCCTTTCTGGCCCAGCACGTGCCCGACATCCCCGCCGCCGCATTGATGGCCCCCGAGACGCGGCCGCGGGCGGATCGGTATGGCGCGGGTCTGATCCTGAACCTGCGGGGCGTCAACATGAACGCGGATGGGCCTGCGGATCAGATGGTGGCCGTGCGCATGTGGGTGACGGCGGGGCTGGTGATTACCGTGCGGATGCGTATGGTCTTTGCCCTCGATCACCTGCGCAGCACGGCAGAGGCGGGCACGGCCCCGGCCTCGCCCATGCACTTTGTCGCGGACCTGTCGGCGCGGCTGATGCAGCGGGTGCAGGACACCGTCTTTGACCTGTCCGAACGCGTCGACGGGATGGAGGACACGGTCGAGGACGACGACCGCCCCCTGCCCCCGGAACTGGCCGAAGAGCGGCGCATGGCCATCCGCCTGCGCCGCTATCTTGCCCCGCAGCGGGATGCGTTGGTGGCCCTTGTGGCCACCGACAGCCCGCTGATGTCGCAAGTCCTGCGCGATCTGCTGCGCGAGCAGGCCAACCTGGCCAAGCTGGCAGTCGAAGAGTTGGAAGCGTTGATTGCGCGGATGACGGCGGTGCAAGACCACCACACCGCGCAGGCCGCGCTGTTGCAGGGCCACAACGGCTATGTGCTGTCGATTGTGGCGGCGGTGTTTCTGCCCTTAGGCTTTATCACCGGCCTGTTCGGCGTCAACGTCGCGGGCATGCCGGGCACCGGCACGCCCTGGGGCTTTGCCGCACTGTGCGCAGCGCTGGTGCTGCTGACGGCGTTGGCGGTTTGGGTGCTGCGCCGGCTCAAATGGATCTGACCCGGCGCATCAAGCGGCCTATTCGACCGTGACGGTGATCACATCGCTGGTCACGGGCGCGTCGTGGGGGATGTGGTTCAGATCGCCCATCACCAGCTGCATCGTGTGGGTGCCTGCGGGCAGGTCAATCGTCACCTGCGTCTGACCGCCGCCAAAGTGGATGTGGTTGTCATCGGCAGGCAGGCCAAACTCCAGCTCATCGGCGCCTTCGGGGCCTTCGCCCAGGGCCGGGCGGTTCAGCAGCAGGTGGTGGTGGCCGGTGTTTTCCTTTTCGGTCCCCGCGGGGGCCACGCCCATCCCTTCGAGGCCGAAGATCACGGTGACCGGCGAACTGACCGTATCGCCATCCGACAGGTTGACGAAATAGACGCGCGCGCCGTCAGGCGCGGGGGTGCCTTGGGCCAGGGCCGCGGTGCCCAGCAAGAGCGCTGTTGCCGCAGTTGTGATGAAAGTTTTCATTGGTCATGTCCTCCGGTTCATGATGTGCTAGCCCTACCTTAACACCACGGGACCAGTTTTATTCGCACCTCTTCTCAAAACTCTGTCACCGAAGTGCGCGATGGCATGGCCGCGGTCTATCCGCGCCTGTGGCGTTATGCGGTGGCACTGACCGGGCGGCGCGACTGGGGGGACGACCTGGCGCAGACGACCTGTGTGCGGGCGCTGGACAAGGCCGACCAGTTCGAGGCGGGCACGCATCTGGACCGCTGGATGTTTCGCATGGCCCAGCGCATCTGGCTGAACGAGCTGCGCGCGCGCAAGGTGCGCACCGGGGCGGGCGTGATGCCGGTCGAAGAGATTGACCTGCCCGACAGCAGCCCCGGCGCGGATGTGAATATTTTGGCCCGTGACGTGTTGTCAAAGGTACATGCCCTGCCCGAAGCGCAGCGGCAGTCTGTCGTCCTCGTCTATGTCGAGGGGTTTAGCTATAAGGAAGCCGCCGAAATTATGGAGATCCCCATAGGCACTGTCATGAGCCGCCTGGCTGCCGCCCGCAAGAGGCTGAGCGCGCAGATGGCCGATGTGGAGCGTGCTGTACCATGATGGACCGGAGACCGTTTCGCGATGAAGAGCTGACCGCCTATCTGGATGGAGAGGCGGAGGATGCGTTGCGGGCCGAGATTGACGCAGCGTTGGAGACGGACGCGGCACTGGCGGCGCAGCTGGCCGCGTTGGACATCCCCATGCCTGCGCTGACCGGAGCCTATGCCGCGCTGCTGGCCGAGGCGCCGCCGATGCCCGCCTTGCCCAACGCGCCTACGCCCGCGCCTGTGCCTACGCGCCGCTGGGGCTGGACCTGGGGCTTTGGCACCTTTGCGACCGGTCTGGCGGCGGGGGCGGCGGTTGCGGTCTATACCGGGTTGGGCGTGCCTGCGCCCGAACCCAAGGGCTGGGCCGCCTTTGTGGCGAGTTATCAGTCGCTTTACACGGCGCAGACGCTGGCCAATGACATGCCCGATGCGGCAGAGCGGGCGGCGCAGTTGGCCACCGTGTCGGACGCCCTGGGCTTTGACCTGACCGACCTGCCAGAGGCCGAGGGCCTCAGCTTTCGTCGGGCGCAGGTGCTGGGCTTTCGCGGCAAGCCGCTGATCCAGATCGCCTATCTGCGCGCCGATGGCACGCCTGTGGCGCTGTGCATCATCCCGGCGGGACCGGATGAAAAGCCGGTGCGCATGGGTGCGGCCGAGGGCATGGACATCGCCCGTTGGAACGCGCCCGGCTTTGGCTTTCTTCTGATCGGGGGCGATGATGCGGCCCCCCTGGCGCAAGAGGCCGAGACGTTCCGGCAGTGGAGCCAGACCACCGACACCTGACGCGGGCGGGCGTCGTTTCCATGCCTTCAACGATACCCGCAATCACCCCGATATTATCCCACCCCTGCCCTGATTGTGCCGTGTTTGGCCCCGATACCTGATCCTCGAGACGCAGGTTAGAAAACACGCAAGAATTGAAAGGGCCGGGCATGGACCGCCTAACAGAGATGGAAGCATTTGCCACCGTGGTGGATCAGGGCGGCTTTACGGACGCCGCCAAGAAGATGGGGATTTCGAAATCCGCTGTCTCGAAACATGTCAGCTCGCTCGAGGCGCGTCTGGGCGCCCGCCTGCTGAACCGCACGACGCGCCGTGTGTCACCGACCGAGATTGGGCTGGCCTATTACGACCGCGCCCGGCGGGTGCTGAACGACGCGGGTGAGGCGGACGCGCTGGTAACGTCGATGCAATCGGCGCCTTCGGGTCTGTTGCGCATTTCGGTTGCGACGGATTTCGGGGTAAACCACCTGTCGCCTGTGTTGTCGGAGTTTTTGGCCGATTTCCCGGACATCACGGTCAACATGGTGCTGAACAACCGCTATGTTGAGCTGATTTCCGAAGGGTTCGACATGGCCGTGCGCATCGGAGAGCTGGAGGACAGCACCCTGCGCGCCCGCAAGCTGACCGAGACGACCAAGCGGATGATCGCGAGCCCCGCCTATTTCGAGAGATATGGCCGCCCGCAGAAGATCGACGATCTGAACGAGCACAAGCTGCTGCACTATTCCAACCAGTCCTCGGGCAACGTTTGGAAGCTGACCGCGCCCTCGGGTGAAAAGCGTCAGGTGCGCACGGCGGGCTGGCTGAGTGTGAATGACGGGCAATCGCTGCTGAACGCCGCGATCTCGGGCCTGGGCATCGCCTATTTGCCCAGCTTTCTTTACGCCGACGCGATGGAGAACGGTTTGATCGAGGATGCGATCCCCGAACTGCCGACCGAGACGCAAGGCATCTATGCCGTCTATCCGCCGGGCCGCTTTACACAGCCCAAGGTGCGCGCGTTCATTGATTTCCTCGTCCACGCCTTTGCCGATAAAGGCCCGTCGGACTGGTAACACCAGACAACCACCTCCCCTCGGTTGACGACTGCCCCGGTGCCTTTGCGTGCCGGGGCTTTTTTATTGGCAGGTGCCGTCCCAGGGGATGTAGCCGCTGGCCTGGATCTCGCGCAGGGTGTCGTCGGTGAGTTCGAATTGGATGATGCCAAGGTTCAACAGGGTCGGGTTAAGGCGGTAGCCGGTATCCGTTGTCGCTGCCGTGAGTTCTGGCGCGTCCGGGTGCCGCCCAAATGGCATCAACGGATTCCCAAGCTGGACGATCAATGAAGCGCCGACAAAGAATGTTACGCTCGCCCCCCAAGAGGCGCGCCCGGTGACTTCGGTATCGGACGCAGACAGAGGGGCGTAGCCCACAGGCGGCTGAGGGAAGACGCGCGGGGTCGGTGCATCGGCCAGCTTGCGCAGCAGGCGTTCGGCATAGGGCGCCGCAGCGGCGTGTACGCGCAGCGGGGCGGCTTGGCGCAGGGCTGGCGACGCGGCCAGCATCGGTTCGGGCATGGGCACCGTGCGCAGCGGGATATCGCAGCCTTCGGTGCCGGGATCGCCCAGCACCTCTTGCAAGAGGCTGAACCGGTCGGGCACCTCACGCGTGGTGGGCACGCCCACCTGCGCCTCGGGATCGCCGCCGGTATCTGCGATCGACTGTTTCGCCATCGCGCGCAGCGGTCCGGTGCTCAGCCCTTCCATCGCGCCTGCGTCGACATAGAACAGCAGCAGCCTGGCGCGCGTTTCCTCGTCGGGGATGTCCAACAGTTCGGTCAAGACCTGGTACTGGAACGCACGCTGCGCGCCATCCGCGCTGCGGGCGGCGTCGGCCTGGGCGCGCTCTTCGGCCAGTTCGGCGCTGAGCCGGTCGTTGTTGGCCTGGATCGCCGCGTCAAACTCTGACTTGGTCAGCAGGCCCGACAGGTCCTGTTCGGCGCGGGTGTAGTTCACGGCAAAGTTCGCGGCGATGGTCAGCAGACCGGTCAGCGCCACCATCAGCGGCGTGTTGTGCCAGAACGTGGCGCGTTTCAGCGCGCGGTCGTGGTCCTGTGCCGCGTCCTCGACATATTTTTGAAAGACGGCGGCGCGCAGGTCCTGGTTGGCCTCGCCCGCGAGCGCGTCGTGATCCTTGATCAGGTCAAGGGCCTTGGCGAAGGTCGTGTCGCGGTCGGTCATGCCTGGCGCACCTTTGGTCTGTTCCGCGCCAACCGTGGCACAGAACCCAGCGCGCGGGCAATGCCCGGTCAGTCGCAGCCGTTGTGCCGTCGCCACATGGTGGGGTCGTGGCCGTCGGGCACTGCCGCGCACGGATCATCGGCATAGCCGCGCAGCACCGCGTAGCGCGCAATCTGGGCGGGGGTGAGGACGGCAGGGGTGTCGAGGTGGCGCGACAGGTGGACCAGCCGCAAGGCACCGCGGGCCGCCGCGGCATCCTCGACCAGCCTTTGCAGCGTTGCGGCGTCCAGTTGCGGCCCGGCGAAGGCGTCGCTCAGCGCGGCCTCGGCCGCGATGAGGCGCGCACCTGCGGCGATGGCCGCGCTGCGCATGTCGTCGTGGATCACCGTGATCGCCTGCACCTGCGCTGCGGTCAGGCCCAGGGCCTCTTGCAGTTCGAGCACGTGGGCCGGCCCCGGGCGCCCGTTTAGCTCGGCCGGCAGGGCAAGGCCCCAGCCGCCGCCGCGTTCCAGTTCGGCAATGTCCGCGGGCGACAGGCCCTTGATGCTGCGCGCCTCGAACCCGGCATAGGGTTGGCTGTGGTCCTGGGCCAGGGCGGCGTGGCTGGCCCAGATAAGGGCAAAGAGGATGCGAAGCATGGTGTGTGTCCTGAGATATGGTGATCTGCGTCTAGCAGGGTGGCGGTGCTGCGCATATGATCACGATCATGTCGGATGATCTTACAGCGCTTTTTGACCAAGCGGCGGTGGCCACGCCCCTGACCGCGGGTGCGGTAGCCTTTCGCGCCGGGGACCCGGTGCGTGCGATGTATCTGGTCCGAGAGGGTCGCATCGACCTAGTGCGCCATACCGCGTCCGGCGGGCGGCTGATCTTGCACAGTGCGGGGCCGGGGGACGTGCTGGCCGAGGCGTCGGCCTATGCCGGGGGCTATCACTGCGACGGGGTTGCGCGGGCGGACAGCCTGCTGCGTGCAGTGCCTGTGGCGCAGTTCCTGGCCCATTTGCGTGCTAACCCGGCGGCGGCGCAACTGTGGGCCGCGCGGCTGGCGCGCGGGTTGCAGACCGCACGCTTGCAGGCCGAGGTGCGGACCCTGCGCACGGTCGCAGCACGGCTGGACGCCTGGACAGAGGTGTTTCCGGGCCTGCCGCCCAAGGGGCAAATTCAGGACCTGGCGCATACGTTGGGTGTCACGCGCGAGGCGCTCTATCGCGCCTTGGCGCGGCGGCGGCGCGGTGGTGGCTAGCCGCCTGTATCCGCAACCACGATCACCTCGACCCGCCGGTTGGCGGTGCGCCCCGCGGCCGTGAGGTTCGACGCGATGGGGGCGAGATAGCCCATGCCTTCGGCCTCGATCCGGTCGCCTGGGGCGCCGTAGGTGTCGATGAGTGCGGTCCGCACCGCCTGCGCCCGCGCGCGCGAGACGGCGATGTTGGTGTCGAGATCGCCGACCGTGTCGGTGTGGCCCACCACGGCGATCCGCAGGCCGGGGCGGTCTTGCAACATCTGCGCCAGGGCGGCGAGGTCGGGTGCGGCGGCGGGGTCGAGCGTGGTGGTGCCGACAGTGAAGTCGATGCTGCGCAGCACCGCGTGGCCTTGGGCCAGGATGCGGGTGGCGAGGTCTGTTGGCGTTGGTGTTGCGGCGTCCGGTGTGGGCGTCGGTGTGGGCCGTGTGGTGGGTGCGGCACCGCCCACTTCGATCACCTGCAAGTAGCCTGCGTCGGGCGCGGTGCTGGCCAGCAGCGAGATGACCGCCCCGCCCGGTCCGGTGGCGCTTAGGAAGTGGTAGGCGCGGATGTTGACGTACATGTTGGGCGCGGGCAGCACCTCGATCGCAAAGCGGAAGTCGAACCCGCCGCAGGCATCCTCGTCACAGTCCAGCAGCACCTCGTGCCCCGTGGCGGCAAGTTGCGCGCGCAGCGGGGCGAGGATTTGCAGCGGGGTGAGGCCGGGCGCGGGCAGGCGGTAGGCGCGGCGGGTCACCGGCCCCTCGGCGGTCTGCATGGGCACGGCGCCGTCGAGGTAGGGGCCAACGGCGATCGACACCTGATCCAGCGCGCTGTCGCGGGACGCGGTTTGGCGCGCGTTTTGCGGCAGGTCGAGCGCGGGCGCGGGCCCGGCCAGGGCGCACAAGAGCGCCGTCAGAGCCTGGCCTGAGCGCCCCACCCCTAGCGGGCCTGGCCGTGATAGTCCGGGTTCGGCTGCATCGCCGTGGCACTGGCCACCCGGTTGGACATGTTGAAAAAGGCCGCCACGTTGATCACGTCCCAGATGTCGCGGTCGCTGAGGCCGTGGTCGCGCAGGGCCGCGCGGTCGCCCTCGGTGATCTGGGCAGAGGCAAGCGTGACCTTTTCGGCAAAGCCCAGCATCGCCGCCTGGCGTGGGGTGACCTGGGCCACGCGCCAGTTCATCACCAGCGCCTCGCCCAAGGCCGGATCGCCGGACAGGTGGCGCACGGCGGCGCCATGGGCGGTCAGGCAGTAAAAGCAGCGGTTGGTGGCGCTGACGACCACCGCGATCATCTCCCGCTCAAGCTTGGTCAAGGCACTGTCGCCCAGCATCAGGTCGTTATAGAGCGCGGTGAACGTGTTCAGCTTGTCTATGTCAAAGGCGTGCGCCTTGAGCACGTTGGGGATCATCCCCAGCTTGTCCTGGCAGATGTCGAAATATTTCTGCGTTGCGGGCGGCAGCGGGTCGACCATGGGCAGGTCGAGGGCGGTGGGCCCAGGATTGGCGGTGTCTGTCATGTGTCCTCCGGGCTGATGCGGTAATGATAGCCGCCGATGCGGGCAAAGCCCAACCGTTGATAAAGCGCGTTGGCGGGGCCGTTGGCGGCGGTGGTCAGCACCGCCAGGCTGTGTGCGCCCTGCGCCTGCGCCCAAAAGGCCGCGCGGCGCATGATCCACTGGGCGACGCCCTGGCGGCGTTGATGCGCCAGCACCTCGACCGCGTGGACCATCGCGATGCCCTGATGCAGCGCGACAAAGCCCGCGCCGGCAGGTTTTTCGTTCCAGCGGGCGAGGATGCCCGTCTTGGTCCCCGCCCGCGCCATCACGGCCAGCCGGGACGGGCCGATGCTGCCCTTGGCCCAGATCTCGGCCATGATCGCCAGCGGCTCCCATATGGCGAAGGCGGTGACGGGCGGGATGGGCCTGTCGGTCAGCGTGGCGACGGGGGTGATATAGCCGTTGGTCGGATCGACGGTGGTGTACCCTTGGTCCGCGAGCAGGGCGTCGAGCGCGCTGTCGCCGTCGCGGATCATAAAGAGCGCGGGCTGGTGCAGTGCGCGCATGGCCCTTGCCGCTTGGGCCACGTCGTTGGGGCCAACCCGCGCTGTGGCGGTCGCCGCCGACACCCGCTTGCCCCCGCCCTGCCCGTCGCGGATGTGCCACGGACCCAAAGCGCTGACCGAGGCCGCAGGCCAGGTGCCGTCAATCGCGGCGAAGAAGGCCGCGGGGTCGGTCATCCGGGAAACTGCGCCTCGAGTGCGGCGAGGGCGGCATCCACCGCCGCCCCATCGGTGCCGCGGATCACGACATTGGCGCCATAGCGGCCATCCTTTTGAAACGGGTACGAGCCAAAGCTGAGGTCGGGGTGCCCCTGCGCCAGCGCGGCCAGCGGGCCTGCGATGTCGCCCTCGCCCCGTTCGATGCGCAAGGTCTTGGACACCAGGGGCGCGCCACCGGTCAGCGTGGGCAGCACGCTGGCCACCATCGCCTGAAACACCGACGGCACCCCGGCCATCACGTGCACATTGCCCAGGCGAAAGCCGGGGGCGGCAGAGACCGGGTTGTCGATCAGGGATGCGCCATCGGGAATGCGCGCCATGCGCAGCCGTGCGGCGTTCAATTCGGTGCCGGACTTCGCGTAATGCGCGGCCAGGATCGCGCGCGCGTCGTCGCGGATGTCGATCGGCGTGTCAAAGGCCGCGGCGATGCAATCGGCGGTGATGTCATCATGGGTCGGGCCGATCCCGCCCGAGGTAAAGACGGTGTCGTAGGCCGCCGACAACGCGCGTACGGCCGCTACGATGGCGTCTGGGTCATCGCTGACCACACGGACCTCTTGCAGGTTGATGCCACTTTCGGTCAGCTGACCGGCAAGATAATGCATGTTTGCATCACGGGTGCGGCCCGAGAGGATCTCGTCTCCGATCACCAGCATGGCGGCGGTGGGATTGGGCATGGCGGACCTCCTTGAGCAGCAGCTTGACCGGGTATAGTCCTGCGCCCATGCGCTTTCAAACCGAACTTGTCCCCGCCACGCTGATCCGGCGCTACAAACGCTTTCTGGCGGACTGCACGCTGGAGGATGGGCGGGAGGTGGTGGCCCATTGCGCCAATCCAGGCTCGATGATGGGGCTGGCCGCGCCAGGCACGCGCATCTGGCTGGAACCCAATGACGACCCAAAGAAAAAGCTGAAATTCGGCTGGCGCCTGGTCGATCACGGCGATGGCCATTTTACCGGCGTCGACACCTCTGTCCCGAACCGGGCGCTGAAACTGGCGCTGGCGCAGTGCCAGATTGCGCCGTTGGCGGCCTATGACACCGTACGGCCCGAACAGAAATACGGGGCGGGCAGCCGCATCGATTTTCTGCTGCAGGGCGCGGGCCTGCCCGACGTCTATGTCGAGGTGAAGTCCGTGACCCTGTCGCGGCAGCCCGGGCGCGCAGAATTTCCCGACAGCGTGACCGCGCGCGGCGCCAAGCATCTGGCGCAACTGGCGGCGATGGCGCAGGCCGGGCACCGTGCGGTGATGCTGTACCTGGTGCAACGCACCGATTGCAGCAGCTTTGCCCTGGCCGCGGACATCGACCCGGCCTATGCCGCGGCCTATACGGCAGCGACGGCGGTGGGGGTGGAAACGCTGTGCCTGGGCACCCATATCTCGCTCCAAGGCGTGACGGTCGCGGGCCCGATCCCGGTCGCTGCGTGACACACACTGGCCCTTTTCGCCGCAGTGCAGTATGTTATGGGCAAATATTTAAGCTATGGAGCCGGATTTGGACCACGAGAGCCGCGGCCGCCTGACAAAGGACGGCATTCGCATATATGACATCGCCGACTTTGAGGGCATGCGCGCGGCGGGCAAGCTGGCCGCTGAGGTGCTGGATGCGATGGTGCCGCTGGTCTTTGTCGGCCAGACCACGGGCGAGATTGACCGCGTGATCACCGAGATGGTGGAGGCCGCGGGCGCCACGTCGGCGACCATCGGTTACAAGGGCTACAAGCACGCCAGTTGCATCAGTGTGAACCACGTCGTGTGCCACGGGATCCCGGGCGACAAGGTGTTGAAGGATGGCGACATCCTGAACATCGACGTGACGGTGATCTTGGACGGCTGGTACGGGGACAACAGCCGCATGTATGTTGCGGGCAAGCTGCCGCGCAAGGCCGAGCGGCTGATCGAGGTCACCCATGATGCGCTGATGCTGGGGGTCGCGGCGGTCAAGCCGGGCAACACCTTTGGCGACATCGGCTATGCCATCCAGTCCTATGTCGAGGGCCACCGCATGTCGGTCGTGCGCGATTTCTGCGGTCACGGGCTGGGCCGTGTGTTCCACGCGCCGCCCAATGTGCTGCATTACGGCCGTCAGGGCACCGGCGCGGTGCTCGAGCCAGGGATGTTCTTTACCATCGAGCCGATGGTGAACCTGGGCCGGCCCGAAACCAAGACGCTGGCCGATGACTGGACGGCGGTGACGCGGGACAAGTCCCTGTCGGCGCAGTTTGAGCATTCGGTGGGCGTGACCGAGGACGGGGTCGAGATCTTTACACGGTCGCCGGGCAACCTGTTTCACCCGACCTACGGCTGATCCGCCGGGCGGGCGGATCAGGATCCGCCTTACGTAAGGCGCATCTTGATGCGCGACTAGCTGCCCTGCCTGCGGTGCGGGCCTGCAAGGGCGGCAAGCCCCAGGATCACCCCCGACATCGTCGCGATCATCCCCGCCGCACTGACCGAGGCGGCGGCCCCCAGCCACAGCGGGCCGTAGCCCGCCAGCACATAGCCCAGCACCGCCGCCAGCGTGGCAAAGCCCGCGGACCAGGCCACCTGGTGCGCCAGCCGGTTGGTCATCATCCGCGCCGCAGCGGGCGGGCAGATGAACATCGCGATGACGATGATCGAGCCCACCGCGTCAAAGGCGGCCACGGCGGCAATGGCCGACACCACGACCAGCGCCAGGCCCAGCGGGCCGGTGCGCAGGCCGACGCCCAGCGCGAACCCTTCGTCAAAGGTGGAGAGCGCAAGGGGGCGCCAGAAGAGCCACAGGAACGCCGCGACCACAATCAGCGCCAGCGCCATGCGCGGCAGTTCGACCGGCAGGCCCGCGAGCGCGGCCGGGTCCCACAACGACGCCCAGCCGGTGGCGTCGAGCCAGATGAGGCTTTCGAGGTTGCCAAAAAGCGCATGTTCGACATCCAGATGCACGTCCGACGTATCCGACCGTTCGAGCAGCAGCACGCCGCCTGCGAACATCGCCGTGAACACGACGCCCATGGCCGCCCCCGGTTCGATCCGGCCCAGGCGGCGGATCACCTCGATGGCCAGCACCGCAAGCACGGCGGCGCCCGCGGCCCCCAGCAGCATAGGCCCGGTGGCCACGACGCCGGTCAGCAGAAAGGCCACGACGATGCCCGGCAGCACCACGTGGCTGATCGCATCGCCGATCAGCGCCTGGCGGCGCAGCAGCAGAAAGTTGCCGGGCAGCGCACAGGCCACGGCGACGCAGATGCCGATCAGGATCGGCGGCAGCGACAGGGCGACGAATTCGGCCCCCATCACAGCACCACCTGCGGGGCGGCGATGCGGGCGTCCACCTCGGCCAGTTGGTCGGGGGTCAGCACGTCCTCGATCGGCGTCAGCCCGTCATAGCGGGTCGCGGCCACGGCAAAGCTGCTGTCGGCGCGCACGATGGACCAGCGGGTTTCATCGCGCAGGGCCTTGGACGCCGCCGCTTGGCCCTGGGCCGTGGCGACGCCGTCGCGTCGCACCAGGCCCGCGCGCTGCATGAGCCGCTGGGTCAGCGCCTCGAAAATCGGTTGGCCCTGGGCCAGCGCCAGCAGCCCCTGGCGCATGTGCACCCGCCGCTGATAGCGCCGGTGCGCCAGGACAGAGGCCAGCACGCCGCGCCCCGGTGACAGCAAAAGCGACATCAGGAACAGGGCAAAGCCCACCAGCACGATGATCGGTCCCGTGGGCAGAGCAGGTGCCACGGCGGAGCTGGCCGCCCCGACATAGCCCGAAAGGCCCCCGACCGCGCCCGCGATCAGCACCACGTGATCGGTCCGGTCGGTCCAGAACCGCGCGGTGACCGCAGGCACGATCAGCAGGGCCACGATCAGGATCAGCCCCACGACCTTGAGCCCCACCACCGTGACCACCAGCACGATGCCCATCATCGCCAGGTCAATCCGCCCCAGCGACCAGCCCGTGGCCTGGGTATAGGCGGGGTCGAAGGCTGCAAGCGCGAGCGGTCTGCGCAGCAACAGCACCAGGGCCAGCACCAGCGCTGCGGATACGGCCAGCAGGATCGCATCGGCCCGCAACATGCCCGCCGTGGAGCCGAGCAGGAACCCTTCCAACCCTGCCTGGCGGCCTGCGTTCATCGTCTGGATCACCGTCAGGATCACGACGCCCAGGCCAAAGAACACCGACAGCACCGCCCCAATCGCCGCATCCTCGCCCAAGCGGGTGCGTGTGGTCAGCCACTGCACGCAAAGAAGCCCGACCGCCGCCGACAGCCCCGCGCCCAGCAAGAGGCCCGGCAGGGCGCGGCCATCACCGCCAAGAGCGACCATGAGGATAAAGGCCAGGCCCACCCCCGGCAGGGTCGCGTGGCTGATCGCGTCGCTGACCAACGCGCGCTTGCGCAGAAACAGGAACGTGCCCGCAACCCCCGCCGCCATACCCAGGAGAGCCGCGCCCAGCGTCACCAGCGTGGCGTTATAGCCCAGCTGCAACAGCAGCGCGTCGGTAAGCATGGGCTAGCCTGCCACGCTTTCGGGATCGACGCGGGCGGTGGTCAGGCGACCGCCATAGGCGGCTTGCAGGTTATCCTCGGTAAACACCTGGGCCACGGGGCCTGCGGCAATCACCTGGGTGTTCAGCAGCACGACATCGTCGAAGTAATCGGGCACGGTGGCCAGGTCGTGGTGCACGGCGACGACTGTCTTGCCCGCATCGCGTAGGCCCTTCAGCACGGCGATGATCGCCTTTTCCGTGGCCGCATCGACCCCGGCAAAGGGTTCGTCCAGCACGTAGATGTCAGCGCCCTGCGCCAGGGCGCGCGCCAGGAACACGCGCTGTTGCTGCCCGCCGGACAGTTGCCCGATCTGGCGGGTGGCAAAATCCTCCATCCCCACGCGGGCCAGGCAGTCCATCGCTTGGGCCCGGTGCGGGGCGCGCACGCGGCCCAAAAGGCCCAGCTGACGGTAAAGGCCCATCAGCACCACGTCGATCACGCGGGTCGGGAAATCCCAATCCACGCTTGCGCGCTGCGGCACATAGGCGATGCGGTCGCGGGTCTGGGCCAGCGGCTGGCCAAAGACGGACACGGTGCCCGCCAACGGCTTGATCACGTCCAGTGCGGCCTTGAGCAGCGTGGACTTGCCCGCGCCATTCGGTCCAACGATGGCCGTCATGGCGCCAGCGCGCAGGGTCAGGTCCACCGAAAAGATCGCAGGCGTCTGGCCGTAGGACACGGTCAAGCCGCGCACCGCGAGGGGGCTGGCCTGGCGCGTGACCTCTGCGGCGGCGCGCAGTGCGTCGTTTACAAGTGTGATGGTCATACGGCGCCCTTCAGCTTGCCCAGGCGGCCCGTCGCGGGCACGTCGGCGCCCAGGGCGCGGGCGATGGTGGTGACGTTGTGGTCAATCATGCCCAGCCAGGTGCCTTCGTAGGTGCCCGCAGGCCCCATCGCGTCGGAAAAGAGCGATCCGCCAATGCTCACCTGATGCCCTCGCGCCGCGGCCCCTTCGACCAGCGCGCGCATGTTGCGGTCAGAGACGGAGGTTTCGACAAACACCGCAGGCAAGTCGCGGGCGACCAAGAGGTCCACCAACGTGCTGATCCGGTTCAGCCCCGCCTCGCTTTCGGTCGAGATGCCCTGGATGCCCAGCACCTCGAAATCATAGGCGTTGCCGAAATAGCCAAAGGCGTCATGTGCGGTCAGCAGCACCCGGCGGGCGGGCGGCACCTGGGCCAGGGTGTCCCGGGCGTAGGTGCCCAGGGCGGCGGCCTCGGCCGCGAAGGTGGCGGCGTTCGCCTCGAACACCGCGCGGCTGTCGGGGCGCAGGTCGGCCAGCGCATCGACGATGGCGGGCACGCATTGCACCCACAGCGCCGGATCCATCCAGATATGCGGGTCGAACCGGCCTGCATAATCCTCGTGCGCGATCAGCTGGTCGGGGTTCACCGTCTCGGCAATCGCGTGCACGGGGCGTTTGCGGGCGAGGTCGGCCAGGAAATCCTCCATCTGCGCCTCGAGGTACAGACCGTGCCACAGGGTGGCGTCGGCCCGCGTCATGGCGACGATGTCGCTGCGCGTCTGGCGGTAGGCGTGGGGATCGACGCCCGCGCCCATCAAGCCCTGCACTGTCACCTCTGCCCCGCCGATGGCGCGGGCAAGGTCGGCGATCATGCCTGTGGTGGCCACGATGCGCAGGGGGGCAGCAGCCAGGGCCACGCCCGACAGGGCCGGAGTGGCGGCCAGTGCGGCGATGCCGCCCAGGACGGTGCGGCGCGTTGGCAAATGTGAGGCGTGTGTGTGTCTCATAGGAATGAATATGAGAATCATTCTCACAAAGTCAATGAAGATGCGAATGGTTCGCAATAACAGCGCCGTTACCCAGAGATTTCAGTCAAAGCTGATGAGAAATTGCGCGCCGGACGTGCTGTCGCGCAGGGTGATGCGCCCACCGCGGGCCTGCACCAGGCTGCGCACGATGCTAAGGCCCATGCCGGTGCCGCCCGCCTCGCGCCGGGTGGTAAAGAACGGATCGAACACGCGCGCGCGGTTGCCTGCGCTGATCCCGGGCCCGTCATCGGCCACCAGCAGCCCTTGGGCGCTGACGCTGAGCGTGGCGGTGCTGGCGCCCTGTTCGGCGGCGTTGCGCAGCAGTTGGGTCAGTACGGTGCGCAGGTCGGTGGGGTGCAGGGGTACGGTGCCGTCTGCGCCGATGTGGACCGGCAGGGGGGCATCGAGGCCCTGGAGCGCCTTAGCCAATGTGCTGTGGCCCACCCCGGCGCTGGCGGCGGCGCGGCTGTGGTGGCCCAGGTCGTCCAGCAGCGTCTGCATCCGGGCCGAGGCGTCGTGGATCGTGCGCGTCAGCGCCGCCGCCTCCTCTGCCGTGGCACCGCCTTGCAGCAGCTCTGCCGCGCCGTGGATGGCCGTGAGGGGCGATTTCAGCTCGTGCGTGATGTGGTCGGCATAGGCCTGCAGGCTTTGCGCGCGGCTGTTCAGGCTGTCGCCCATCGCCATGACGCTGGTGCCCAGGCGGCGCAGCTCGGGCGTGCCGAATTGGGTGGGGGGCGCGACGCACTGCCCTTGGGTTCGGCCGCGCGCATAGGCGGTCAGCGCATAGACCGGGCGCAGGACAAGGCGCCACAGCAGGTATCCCAGCAGCAGGGTGGAAAAGACCGCCAGCCCGCCCACGATGGCCGCCGCCCCGCCCCAGCCCAGCGCATCGCCCCACAGGCGGAAGTTGACGAGGCCCAGGATGGGCAGCGCCAGCACCGCCGCCAGCGTGCCGCCCAGCACCAGGGCCAGGGGCGGACGCCACTTGGTCACCCGCCCGTGCATGGCCCCATCCGTATGCCGATGCCGTGCACCGTTTCGATTGCGTCGGCGCAGCCTGCCGCCGCGAGTTTAGCCCGCAGGTTGCGCAAGTGGCTGTCGACGGTGCGGTCGCTGACGGCGACCCCGGTGCCATAAAGCGCATCGGTCAGCGCGGGGCGCGCGGCGATACGGTCGGGGTGCGTCATGAGATGGGCCAACATCTCCATCTCGCGCGCGGTAAGCGTGACAGGCGTGCCGCGCACGGTGCACAGGTGCGCCGCGGCATCAACGCGCAGCACGCCGCGGGTCTGTGCATCGCTGCGTGGCAGAGGCGCGGCGCGCTGCGTGCGTTTGAGGATGGCGGCGATACGCGCCGACAGCTCGCGCGGCGAGAACGGCTTGGTCACATAGTCATCGCCGCCCAACTCAAAGCCCAGCACGCGATCAATCTCGTCCTGGCGGGCGGTCAGGAACAGGACCGGCGTGTCGTCCGTCTGCCGCAGCGCGCGGCACAGGGCCAGCCCGTCCATCTCGGGCAGGCCGATGTCCAGGACGATCAGGTCATAGCGCCCCGATTGCGCCTTGCGCAGCCCTTCGGCCCCATCGCCCGCCGCGTCCACCAGGTGGCCCGCCTGGGCCAGGCCGATGCGCAGCACCTGGCGGATATGCGGATCGTCGTCGACGATCAAAAGATGGGTCTGGGTCATGGGGCGGCGGTGGTCTTTGCGATTTGGGCAAGGCTATTGCGCACCCGCCAGTTGCGAAAGCCCCATTCGCGCCAGTCTTGCGGCGCCCGCAGCTGTGGCGCGACAGAGTGTGCGTCAAGGCAAGCCGCGCGCGGCGCGGGGTCCCACAGGGTTGCCATCGCGGGCAGCGCGCCCGCGCTGAGGCGGCACAGCGCCAGCGTGTCGCGCTGCACCTCGTGGGTCAGGTTGTGACGGGCGATGAGGCCGTCAAAGTTGACGAAGGCGCAGATATAGAGCGTCGCGATACCCAAGGCCCCGCTGCGCAGGATCATCCAGATCGCAGGCCGGTCGCGCCAGGTCTGCCAGGCCACCAGAGCCAGGCCCGCGGCCACAAGGCCCATCCACACAAAGGCCGCCAGACGCAGCCGCGTGAGGCCATAGACTTCGACATAGGCCTCGAGCCGCCAGAGCGAGGCAAAGACCAGCGCCAGCGTCTGTCCCAGCCAGATCAGCATCAGCCAGCGCAGCGCGGGCCGCCCCGCCAAATGGGGTCGCGCCATCACCGCGAACACCCCCGCCAGCAGCGCCGTCAGCAGCAGCGGATAGGCGCCGCGATGGGCATAGGTGGCGGGGCTGATCCCATCGGGCAGGCCCGCGCTGCCATAAAGAAACAGCAGGTCCATCCCCGTCTGCACCGCAAAGAGCGCGTTGAACGCCACCAGGGACCGGGCGACCGACGCCGCATTGAAGAGGCCCGGCGCTTGCACCGTGGCACGCGCAGGTGCGGCCCAGCGCAACCGTTCGCGCATCCGCCAGGCGACAAGCACGGGCCAAATGGCCGCGGCCAGGGCCAGCCACAGCCAGATGCGCGCCACGTGCGGCACAGGCAATTGCCAGTCGGCCAGGCGCATCAACCCTTTATCCAGCACCGGGTTCGCCCCGATCAGCAGCAGCGCAAACAGCGCCGTCGCAAAGAGCGGCACGGCCCAGCCAAGGACCAGCGCGCGCAGGTCGGTCTGCGCCAGGTTCAGGTTGCCCAGGGCGCGCGTGGCCGTCGCGGTATCGTCAATCGTCTGGCGCGGAGCGCACCACCACAGGCGCAATGCGCCGCGTATCAGATCCCGTCGCCCCAGCCCGGCCAGCGCGGCACAGACCACCGACAGGCCTGTGACGGCGATCAGCACCGACAGGGGCTGCACCAGCTCGACCAGCGGCAGCAGCGACAGGGCCGCCCCGCCGATGATCGCCCAGCGCACCCGCGGCCGCAGGCGCGGCCAAGCCACATAGAGGCCCGCGGTGACAATCGCACTGCCTAGCACTGCCAGGCTGACCCCGGGCACGATGCCCCAGGCCAGCAGATCGCCCAAGGCGATCAGCAGCAGCAACAGCGCGGCCTTGCCCATATCCCACCGCCGCTGCGCCGAAACACGGCCCTGCGGCTGCGACGGCGGCAGTTCCGCCCCAAGCCACCACCCGTCCTGCTGCATCGCCAGCGGCACGCCGCGCAAAACACCCTTTGTCATCTGCCTGTCCCTTTCTTTGGTTCGACTGTGTCTGGCCCCAGGTCATCGCAGCCCCGCGTGCAGCGCGTGACGGCGCGTTTGTGCAGAGGATGTGCAGGGCATCCGGGGCCTCGCGCCTTGCCAAACGCCGCGCCACATGCGACGTCCAAGGCCTGCAGCCCCGTCCGAAAGGATCCCCCGATGCACAACGTTTCCACCGACACCGCGGCCCACGCGCCCAGCCAGCTGCCGCAGGTCACCGAACCGCGCAATCCCGGCCAGCCGCTGGACATGGATTGGGTGCGGCGGGTGCAGGCCAACACCTCGGCCATCGAACGGCGCTGCGCCACACTGCCCGGGCGGCGGTCGATCAAGAAGGACCACCAGGCGGCCTGGCTGCTCAAGGCCGTTAGCCTGATCGACCTGACCACCCTGTCGGGCGACGACACGGAGCGCCGCGTGCAGCGCCTGTGCGCCAAGGCGCGCCAGCCCGTCCGGGCCGAGATGCTAGAGGCCCTGGGCCTGCCCGACCTCACCACCGGCGCCGTCTGCGTCTATCACGAGATGATCCCCGCCGCCCTGCGCGCGCTTGACGGCACGGGCATCCCGGTGGCTGCCGTCTCTACCGGCTTTCCCGCGGGCCTGTCGCCCTTTGCCCTGCGGCTGCAAGAGATCCAGCAAAGCGTGGCCTTGGGCGCCGAGGAGATCGACATCGTCATCTCGCGTCGCCACGTGCTGGAGGGGAACTGGCAAGCGCTGTACGATGAGATGGCGCAGATGCGCGCGGCTTGCGGTGACGCGCATATCAAGGCGATTCTCGCCACGGGCGAGCTGGGCACGCTGCGCAATGTCGCGCGCGCCTCGCTCGTGTGCATGATGGCGGGCGCCGATTTCATCAAGACGTCCACAGGCAAGGAAAGCGTCAACGCCACCTTGCCCGTCAGCCTGGTAATGATCCGCGCAATCCGCGACTTTTACGACCACACCGGCCACCGCGTCGGCTATAAACCCGCAGGCGGCATTTCCAAGGCCAAGGACGCGCTGGTCTATCTGAGCCTGATCAAGGAAGAGCTGGGTGATCGCTGGCTGCAGCCTGATCTGTTTCGCTTTGGCGCCTCATCGCTGCTGGGCGATATCGAGCGGCAGTTGGAACACCACCTGACCGGCGCCTATTCCGCCGGCTATCGCCACGCAATTGGTTGAGGCGGAATTTTAAACAAAATTCCGGCCCGTTTTCTGAAATCAGAAAACGCCGCCAGGATGCTGACCGAGGACGAACACCATGACCGTCAAAGAGATTTTCGAAACCATGGACTATGGCCCTGCCCCCGAGGCCGCAGGCGACGCGCTGGCCTGGATCGTGGGCCAGGGCGCGCAGTTCGGCCATTTCATCAACGGCGCCTTCACCGACCCCGCCCCCGGTTTCGACAGCAAGAACCCCGCCACGGGCGAGGTGCTGGCCACGTTGTCCCAAGCGACCCAAGCCGATGTGGACGCCGCCGTGAAAGCCGCGCGCACAGCCCAGCCCAAATGGGCCAGCGCGGGCGGCCATGCCCGCGCCCGCGTGCTTTATGCCATTGCGCGGCTTTTGCAGAAACACAGCCGCCTGTTTGCCGTCCTCGAAACCCTCGACAACGGCAAGCCCATCCGCGAGGCGCGCGACATCGACGTGCCCTTGGCCCAGCGCCACTTCTACTACCACGCGGGCATGGCCCAGCTGATGGAGGCCGAGCTGCCCGACCGCGAGGCCCTGGGCGTTTGTGGTCAGATCATCCCGTGGAATTTCCCGCTTTTGATGCTGGCCTGGAAAATCGCGCCTGCGCTGGCCATGGGCAACACCGTCGTGCTGAAACCAGCCGAATACACGTCGCTCACCGCCCTGCTCTTTGCCGATATCTGCCGCCAGGCGGGTGTGCCCAAGGGCGTCGTGAACATCGTCACCGGCGACGGCGCCGTGGGCGAGATGATCGTGACGGCGGATGTAGACAAGATCGCCTTCACCGGCTCTACCGCCGTGGGCCGCCGCATCCGGCAGGCGACCGCGGGCACGGGCAAGGCCCTGACGCTCGAACTGGGGGGCAAATCCCCCTACATCGTCTTTGACGACGCCGATCTCGACAGCGCGGTCGAGGGGTTGGTCGACGCCATCTGGTTCAACCAAGGCCAGGTCTGTTGCGCAGCATCGCGCCTGTTGGTGCACGAACCCGTGGCCGACGCGTTCTATGCCAAGCTGCGCACGCGGATGGACAAGCTGCGCATCGGCGACCCGCTGGACAAAAGCATCGACGTGGGCGCGGTGGTGGACCCCGTCCAACTGGACACGATCACACAGATGGTCAACGACAACACGGCGGGCGTCACGTACCAGGCGCAGACCCCGCTGCCGGCCGAGGGGTGCTATTACCCGCCGACGCTGATCACCGGCCTCAACACCGCCGACACGCTGATGCAAGAGGAGATCTTTGGCCCCGTCCTCGTCTCCACCACCTTCCGCACCCCGACAGAGGCGGTGGAACTGGCCAACAACACCCGCTACGGCCTGGCCGCCACGCTCTGGACCGAGAACGTGAACCTCGCCCTGGACGTGGCCCCGAAACTGGCCGCAGGCGTGGTCTGGGTGAACGCCACCAACCTCTTTGACGCCGCCGCAGGCTTTGGCGGGGTGCGCGAAAGCGGGTTTGGGCGCGAAGGCGGCTGGGAAGGGCTGATGGCCTATACCAAGCCCACGGGGACCACCAAGCCGCTCAAACCAATCCCCGCCTTCACCGGCCACGACACGCCCACAGACCCGCTGGACCGCACGGCGAAACTCTATATCGGGGGCAAGCAGGCCCGGCCCGACGGCGGCTATTCCCGCAACGTCTACGGCAAGAACGGCGCGCTTTTGGGCCAGACCAGCCTCGCCAACCGCAAGGACCTGCGCAACGCGGTCGAGGCGGCGGCGGCGGTCAAGGGCTGGGCCAAAACCACCGGCCACCTGCGCGCGCAAATCCTCTACTATATCGCCGAAAACCTGTCGGCCCGCGCCGATGAATTCGCCGCCCGGCTGAACGCCATGCAAGGCGGGCGCAGCGGCGAAAAAGAGGTCGCGGCGTCGATCCAACGGCTCTTCACCTACGCCGCCTGGGCCGACAAATACGATGGCGCGGCCAAGGGCGTGCCGCTGCGCGGCGTCGCGCTGGCGATGCACGAACCCGTGGGGATCATCGGCGCGCTTTGCCCCGACACGGCGCCGCTCTTGGGCCTCATCTCGTGCATGGCGCCTGCCATCGCCATGGGCAACCGGGTGATCCTGGCCGCGTCACAGCCCTTCCCGCTGGCCGCCGCGGACGTCTATCAGGTCCTCGACACCTCGGACGTGCCGCCGGGCGTCGTCAACATCCTGACCGGCGACCACGCCGATCTCGCGCCGCACATGGCCAAACACCTCAACATCGACGCGGTCTGGTCCTTCTCGGGCAGCGACCTGTCGGCCACCATCGAACATGCTGCTGCAGGCAACCTCAAACGCACCTGGGTGAATAACGGCCAAGCCCGCGATTGGATGGGCGCCGAGGGCGAAGGGCGCAGCTTTCTCGCCGCCGCGACAGAGGTCAAGACCGTCTGGATCCCCTACGGCGAATAGTCCGCGAAACGTCCACCCTTTCTCTGTTCAAAAAAAATCCTCGGGGGAGCGCGAGGGGGCTGACAGCCCCCTCGTTAAAAAAGGAAATGGGAGCTCGAGGGGGCGGATAGCCCCCTCGTCAGAAAAAATGGATCGCGTGTGCGCAGCACTCAATTGGCGACAGTACTCTCCAGGCCCACCGGCTGACCCACGACCACGAAATGCAGCCCCTCGGGGTCCAGCAATTCCGCCGCGACGCGCTGCACATCCGCCAGGGTCACCGCCTCGACCTTGTCGTTGCGGGTCGCGATATAGTCGATGGGCAGGCCCAGCATCTGCATGCCCACCATGATCCGCGCGATAGGCGCGTTCCCGTCAAAGCGCAGGGGATAGGCGCCGGTCACATAGGTCTTGGCTGCGTCCAGCTCGGCTTGGGTGATTCCTTCGGCCTGGGCGCGCGCCCATTCGGCGCGGATCACCTCGACCGCTTCGGCGATACGTGCATTGGCCGAGGCGACCTGCCCCTGCACGGTCGCCGCGTGGTCCTGCGGCACGAGGAAGGAATAGACCCCATAGGTCAGCCCACGCTTTTCCCGCACCTCGGTCATCAACCGGCTCTCGAACCCGCCTGCGCCCAGGACCTGGTTCAGCACCCGTGCGGCAAAGAAATCCGGGTCGTCCTGTTCAATCCCCGCCTGGCCAAAGATCGCCACCGATTGCGGCGTGTCAAAGGGTACCACGGTCGTGCCACCGGTGATCGTCACGTCGGCGGGGCCGGGCTGTGGCGCGCCGGTCTCGGGCAAATCGCCCAAAAGCGCATCCAAAAGCGGCCCCAACTCTTCGGGCGTGATGTCGCCCACCGCCCCGACATAAAGCCGATCCTTGGCAAACACGGCCCCGTGCGCGGCCAGCATATCGTCGCGGGTCAGGGCGGTCACACTCTCGATCGTGCCCTCATAGGCCGTGGCATAGGGGTGACCGCCATAGGCCATCGCGTCAAACGTCGCGCGCGCAATCTCGTCCGGGTCCTTGGCGTCCGACCGTAGGCCGGACAGCACCTGCTCCCGCACCCGTTCCAGCGCCGCGGGCCCAAAGGTGGGATCGATCAGCGAGCTGCGCAAGAGCGCCACCGCCGCGTCCCGGTTTTCGGTCAGAAAGCGGGCAGAGACGGACAAATCGTCGTCGCTCACATCGTAATCAAAGGACGCCGCCAGCGCGCCGACCTCGCGGGCAAAGGCGCGCGCGTCCAGATCGCCTGCGCCTTCTTCCAGCAAACCGGTCATCAGGTTGATCGCCCCGCGCTTGCCCGGCGCGTCCAAGGACGCCCCGCTGCGAAACCGCATCTCAAGCGCCATAAACGGGATCGACGGCTCTTGCACAAGCCACGCGGTGATGCCGCCGGGGCTCACGACCTCGGTGATCTCGACCTCGGCCCGGGCGGGCAGGGCCATGGCAAAGGCAAATGACAAAACGGCAAAGAAACGGATCATTGGGTCACCTCCTCTTCGGCACGCATCAGCCAGCCGGTGACGGATGCCTCGCGGTTCAGCACCATACGCGCGGCGGCCATGATGTCTTCTTCGGTCACGGCCTGCAGGGTGTCGGGCCAGCTTTGAATGTCGTCCACGCTCAGACCCACCGACATCGCCGCGCCATAGCGCCGCGCGATGCGGTCCACGTTGTCCTGGGCATAGATCTGGCTGGCGCGCAGCTGGTATTTGATGCGCTCCAATTCGTCGGCGTCCACGCCGTCCTCTAGAAACCGCGCCAGGGTCGCGTCCATCGCATCCTCGACCTCTTGCAAGGTCAGGCCCGGCACCGGCACCACCACCACGTCAAAGGTCGTCGCATCCAGCGACACGCCGCGGTAAAACGCGCCCGAGAACACGACCTTCTGTTCCTCGAATTGCAGCTTTTCGGTCATATAGCTGGTCTGCCCGCCGCCCAGCACCTCGGCCAGCAGGGTCAGGGCCGCGGCCATCTCTTGATCGCCGGGATCACGTTCGGGCGCCAGGTAGGACCGGCTGACATAGGGCTGCGCCACGCGCGCATCGCGAAAGATCAGGCGCCGTTCGGCGGTCTGGGGCGGCTCTGCCGACCGGATCCGTTCGGGCAGGTCGGGATTGGCGGGGATGACGCCATAATATGTCTCGGCCAGCGTCCGCACCTCCTCTGCGTCGACGTCGCCCGACACCACGAGGATGGCATTGTTGGGATAGTAATAGGTGTTGTAAAAGCCCAGCGCGTCGTCGCGGTCCAGCGTCTCCATCTCATGGCGCCAGCCGATGATCGGCACGCCGTAGCGGTGGTTGAGGTACTGTGCGGCATTCATCTGCTCGCCAAACAGCGCGCGCGGGTTGCTGTCGGTGCGCTGGCTGCGTTCTTCCAAGATCACGTCGCGTTCGGTGGCCACGTTCTGATCGGTAAAGCGGATGTTGCGCATCCGGTCCGCTTCCATCCGCATCATCAGCTCAAGCCGGTCGGACGCGACACGCTGAAAATAGGCGGTGTAGTCATAGCTGGTAAAGGCGTTGTCGCGCCCGCCATTGGCCGCCACGGTCGCCGACAGCTCGCCATCGGCCAGCGTATCGGTGGCCTTGAACAGCAGGTGTTCGAGAAAATGCGCCACACCCGAGGACCCGACAGGTTCGTCCGCCGACCCGGCCTTGTACCACACCATGTGCTGCACGACCGGCGCGCGCCCGTCCTCGACCACGACCACCTGCATCCCGTTGTCCAGTTCAAAGGTGGTCACATTGTCGTCCAGCGCCACGGCGGCGGTGGGCAAGGCAGCGGTCAGGGCGAGCCCGGCAAGGGCTTGGCGCAAACGGGTCATGGCACATCCTGTCTGGTGTCAGTTGCGTAACAGATACGCTGCCCCGCGCCCGCTTCAAGCGGCGGTGGCGTGTTTGTGAGGCGGCAGCCGCCTAGCGGCGGCGCCCGCTGGGCGGCGCCGTGGGTGTTTTGATGCCCGCGCGGCGGAACTGTGCGGCGACACGCTGCGCATCCAGCGCCTCGCGGCGGTACGCCTCGTTATAGGTGTCGCTTTGGAACAGACGGATCTGGGTCAGGCGCGACTGGCGCTTGCGAAACTGCGCGTCAGCCTCGGCCAGGGTGGCGCGGATGTTGCCCTCGCGGCCATAGCGGCTGGCGTGGTTGACCAGGGCCGCGTCACCGCCGGGGATGGGCGCGTTGGGCGACCCGCGCTGCCCGCCCAGGGCGGCGGCGCTGTCCTCTAGCGGGCGCTGATCGGTGCGGTTGAAACCACCGGGCGTCGGCGTTGGCAGCGCGGAAAAGCTGTCGGGTTGTTCCAGCGGCTTTGCGGGGACCACGATGAACTCGTCCGGGCCGTCCCCACGCGCCGTCACCTGCCGCAGCCCCTGGTTTTCACAGGCGGCCAGCACGGTTACAGCGATCAGGGCACATGCGGTCAGGCGCATCAGTCGTCTCCTCGTCTGGGGCCGCATTATCGCAGCTTGGGCAGGCTTGTCACGCGCCCTTTTTGCGCGGCGTGCCCTCTTGGCCAAAGAACACCAACCCGATGGCCCCGGCAAAGATAAAGATGTCGGCCACGTTAAACACGAACGGGTTATCGATGCCGCAGCAGGACATGTTCAGGAAATCCAGCACATAGCCATAGATCAGCCGGTCCAGCACATTGGCCAGCGCACCGCCGATCAGCAGGCCCGCCGCCGCGCGCGCCAGGCGCGGTTGCGGATGGCGCCACATCCACCACAGCACGCCCAGGCAGATGACCAGCGCCACGGCAATCAGCGCCCAAACGCTAACCCCGTCGCCAAAAAGGCCAAAGTTGATGCCCCGGTTCTCGCCATAGCGAAAGTTCAGGATCGGCGGCAGCACGTCGATGGGGTTGAACGCCGACACGCCCATCACGTGGATGACCAGGTATTTCGACAGCTGGTCCAGCACAAAGGCGCCGGCCGCAAAGGTCCAAAGCAGTTTCATGGGCCTATCAATGCCGGAAATGCCGCATGCCCGTAAAGACCATGGCAAGGCCTGCCGCGTCCGCCGCGGCAATCACCTCGTCATCGCGCATCGACCCGCCGGGTTGGATCAGCGCCGTGGCACCGGCCTCGGCCGCGGTGATCAGACCGTCGGCAAAGGGGAAAAATGCGTCCGACGCCACGACCGACCCTTGGGTCAGGGGCGCGGGCAGGCCCATCGCCTCGGCCATATCCTGCGCCTTGCGCGCGGCGATCCGGGTGCTGTCGACGCGGCTCATCTGCCCGGCACCCACGCCCACGGTCGCGCCGTCCTTGACGTAGATGATGGCGTTGGATTTCACATGCTTGGCCACCGTCCAGGCAAAGCGCATATCGGCAAGTTCCTGCGCGGTGGGCTGGCGCTTGGTCACGACCTTCAGGTCATCGGCGGTGATCCGGCCTACATCCTTGTCCTGCACCAGGAACCCGCCCGCCACCTGCTTGACTGCCAGCGCCGCCGTCGCCGGATCGGCCAGCCCGTCCGTGGTCAGCAGCCGCAGGTTCTTCTTGGCAGCAAAGACCGCGCGCGCGGCCTCGGTCGCGCCGGGTGCGATGACCACCTCGGTAAAGATGCCGGTGATCTCTTGGGCTGTGTCGGCATCCAGTTCGGTGTTCAGCGCGATGATCCCGCCAAAGGCGCTGGTGCGGTCGCAGTCAAAGGCGCGGGTATAGGCCTCTTTCAACGTGGCACCGGTGGCCACACCGCAGGGATTGGCGTGTTTGATGATGGCACAGGCGGGCGCCTGGCCTGCAAACTCGCTCACCAGCTCGAACGCGGCATCGGTGTCGTTGATGTTGTTATAGGACAGCTCTTTGCCCTGGTGCTGCGTCGCCGTGGCGACACCGGGCCGGGCAGAGCCGTCGGTATAGAACGCCGCCGCCTGGTGCGGGTTCTCGCCATAGCGCAGCGTCTGCGCCAGCGCCCCGGCAAAGCTGCGGCGCCGCGGCGTACCGCCCACCTGGGCCGCCATCCAGGTGCTGACGGCAGTGTCATAGGCCGCGGTGCGGGCATAGGCGGTCTGCGCCAAGCGCTGGCGCAGGGCATAGGTGGTCTGGCCACCGTGCTGGGACAGTTCGGCCAGCACCACGTCGTAATCGGCCACATCCACGACGATGTTCACAAACCCGTGGTTCTTAGCCGCCGACCGGATCATCGCTGGCCCGCCGATGTCGATGTTTTCGATGACTTGCGCATAGTCCGCGCCCTTGGCCACGGTTTCCTCGAACGGGTACAGGTTGACCACGACCAGATCGATGGGCGCGATGCCGTGCGCGTCCATCGCCGCCACGTGGTCAGCGTTGTCGCGCAGGGCCAGCAGGCCGCCATGCACCACCGGGTGCAGCGTCTTGACCCGGCCGTCCATCATCTCGGGGAAGCCCGTTACCTCGCTCACATCCTGAACCGCCAACCCAGCCTCGCGCAGCGCCCGCGCCGTGCCGCCCGTACTCAACAGCTCGATCCCGTGGCCCGCAAGGGCGGTGGCAAAGTCGATCAGGCCGGTCTTGTCGGATACGGAAATCAGTGCGCGGCGCACAGGGGTCAGGTCGGTCATGGGGCAGCAGTCCTTACTCGTAGGTCTCGCCGGGTTCGTCCCGGTTCAGGTCGCGGATGCCCATGGCAGTTTCCTGCGCCTTGGACAAGGACCAGCGCACGCGCGTGGCGTAATCCATCGCGCGACCGGCCAGCACGATCTGCTGGCTCGCCCGGGGCTTTAGCCGCCCCTTTTCCAGATAGACGCTGGCCTGCAGCGACAGATCCTGCGTGCCGTCATGGCGGAAAATCCACATCTCACCGCTTTTCAACGCCATCGAAATGGCACTGCCGCCCATGTCCAGCGCCGCGTCGACCTCGGGGTGCAGGTGAAACCGGATGTCAAAGGGGATGCCCGCCAGCCGTTTGGCGTCCATCACCTTGTCAAACAGCCGCTTTTCGCTGTCCTCCAGCGCCAGCAGCATATCCTCGCCCGCCATGCCGCGCCCGTCGAAGGTCAGTTCCAGCTGGCGCGCGTGGGTCAGCCCGTGGGTGCGGACATAGCCGTTGTGCCCGCCCTGAAACCGCAGGCCATCGGGCGCATGGCTGACCTCGATGGGCACGTGATCCGGCGCGTCGATCAGCGCCTCGCGTGCGGTGGCGCGGTCGGCATCGCCCAGCCGGGCGCTGGAATAGCCATCCAGCGACAGCGCCGAATGCGACGGCGTCGCCCGCCCCGCCCGGCGCCAGTCGGCGCCAAAGCTGATGCCCGAGCCGCAGTTGACGACCAGCGGGCGGCGGCCCGAGGTCAGCTCGAACGCCAGGGTCGAGGCGTGGGCGTTGAAGCTCGCCTCTGGCGCGGGCGGCGTCGCGGCGTCGATGATCACGCTAGTGCGCCCGGCGCTTAGCCTGGCATAGCCCATCGACAGCCCATCCGGCTGCCGCGTCTTGACGCCCGAGGCGGCGAGGGCGTGGTCCAGCCACCCCTCTTGCCCGCGACCCCCGCCGTGAAAGCGTGCCAGGCTGCCATCCGAATGGCGCAGCGTGCGCAGCGTCGGCGCGATCCGCTCGATAGCGGCCAGATGCGCCTCGGGCACGGGCTTGTCCACCGCATCCAGCGCCGCCGCCGCCCAGGTCAACAGCGTGAACACGTCCAGCAACTCTTCGGGATTGCGCGTCGGCAGCCCGCCCTGTGCGTCGATCTGCTCGCGACATTCGCGCGCTAGTGCTGCCACGGCAGGCGGGGCCAGGGCCTCTTTGCCCTCAAGCGACAGGCCCGCATAAATCAGCCCGGTCAGCGCCTCAAAGCGCGACACGCCCGGCGGGGCGGCGTGCCACCGCTTGGACAGGAATTCGGTCTGCTGGGCAAGCGAGCGATAGAACGCCTCGGCCGCGGCGCCGTCCTGCCCGCGCAGCAGAAACAGCGCGTGGTTGATCCAGCGGATCAGGCGGCGCCCGGTCAGGTCGGGCGTCCAGCCTGGCCCGCGGCCTCGGCCATAGCGGTCGATCCACTGCCACAGCCAACGCTGCCCCGCCCCGCGCGTCGATGCATCGCCCACCGCCGCCAGATCGTCCAACCAGGCAAAGCCGTGCAGCGCGTTCAGAAAGGCCACATCGGGCGCCTCGATGTCCCACAGGTCGGTCCCCGGCGCCTCGACCAGCGCGCCTGCGAACAGGTAATTGCCCGCCACCAGCTGCCGCCCCTTGGCAAAACTGCCAATGGTCCGCGGCTCGGGCGCAGAGACAAAGGCCGTCGCCGCCCGCGCACGGGTGGCACGACGCGCGTGCCAACGGTTCAGAAACCGGGCTTTTCGGGCGGAAAACCCTTGGGGGCTCGACATGCTCTTCTGCCTTTACGCGTCTTGGGCGCTTTGCGCGGCATCATAGCCCGCAGCGGCCCCCAAGTCACGCGCGCAAGTCACATCGGCCCGTCAGATTTAAGCGTCCGATATGCGCAGGCAGGCGATGTAAAACCCATCCATATGCCCCCGGCCCGCCCACAGGTCGGGACGCAGGCGCAGCCCGCCCTCTTCGGTCTGCCATTCGGGGTCGATGCCAGGCACATCCAGCGCCGCACGGTCCACCCGCAGGCCCGGATGACGCGCCAGCGCGTCTTCGACCTGCACCTCGCCCTCATCCGGCAGAAGTGAACAGGTGCAAAACACCAGCCGCCCACCCGGGGCCAGCAGGCCCAGCGCATGGTCGATCATCCGCCCCTGCATCTCGATCAGCGCGCCAAATTCCGACCCGTCCTTGGCAAAGGGCAGGTCGGGGTGCCGCCGGATCGTGCCTGTTGCCGAACAGGGCGCGTCCAGCAGGATCGCGTCATAGCGGCCCGTCAGCTCAAAGGCGTCGATCACTTGTGTCTCGGCGCGCAGTCCCGTGCGGATCAGGTTCTGCGCCACACGTTCCATTCGCCCGGCTGAGATGTCGATGGCCGTCACCGTCGCGCCGGTGGCGGCCAATTGCAGCGTCTTGCCGCCAGGGGCCGCACAGAGGTCCAGCACCGTCTCACCAGGCTGAGCGTCCAGCACCCGCGCGGGCACGGCGGCGGCGGCGTCCTGCACCCACCAGTCGCCGCTGGTAAAGCCGGGCAAGGCCGACACCTGGCCTGCCTCCGCCAGCCGGACCGATCCTGTGGGCAACAGCGTACCGCCCGTGGCCGCGGCCACTGCGGCGGCGTCGCCCTTGGCCGTCAGGTCCAGCGGCGCGCCGGCGAACTGGGCGGCCTCCATGCCCAGCACGGCCTCGGGCCCCCAGGCGGAAACCAGCGGGCCGCGCAGCCACTTGGGCAGACGCGGCAGCCGCAGGCTGTCCCACTGCGCAGGGCCGCTGTCGGCCACCTTGCGCAGCACCGCGTTGACCAGCCCCTTGAGGTGCCCATAGCGCTTGTGCCGCGACACCAAGGCCACCATCGCATTGACGACACCGTGGGCCGCAGACCCCTGGCACAGCTCGACCGTGCCCACGCGCAGGGCGTTGCGCACGGTCAGCGGCGGGTATTTTTGCAAGTGGCGTTGCAGGATGCGGTCGGCGCGTTCCAGCCCGCGCAGCGTTTCGGTCGCCAGGCGCTGCGCGCGGGCGCGGTCGGCGGGGTCTAACCTGTCCAAGGTCCCTGCCCCCACCAGCTCGGCCATCAGGCGCCCCTCGCCCATGATCTGATCCAGCAGGTAAACCGCGCTGCGCCGCGCGGGCAGGCCAATGTCGCTCATGAACGTCCCCGAATGATGTCGCACCCGCTTGCCGGGCCGAACTGCGGGCGTATATCAAGGGCACAGCCCCAAAGGAACCCCCCAGGAGGTCCCCCAAATGTCAGACGACACGCGCGCCGCCCAACCCGATCTGCCCCCCGCCGCCCAACGCGCGCTAGCCGAGGCCGAGGCGCGGCGCAAGGCCGCCAAAGCGCTCGACCTGCCTACGGAACTGGGCGGGCGTGACGGGCCAGAGCCTGTGCGATACGGCGATTGGGAGAAAAAGGGCCTCGCCATCGACTTTTGATGGGTCAGGCCGTGACGATCCGACGGGCGCGTGACAGCGCCCGAGCCGCGTGGGACGCGCTGGTTTCCACTTATTGGCCCCTTGGCGGCCAAGTCAGACACCACCAATGCGCGACCGCATCTGGGGCTGGATCATAGACCACGCGGCCAATGCCGCCGACGATTGGCGATTAAGTTAATCAAATGTTTTTGGCACCGGCGGCGCGCGGCGTGAATCGCGGGCCCGATGATCCAAGTTATCCGCGCCTATGCGCGGGACTAGCGCTGGGACGTGATGCATTGGATCACCTCAGCCAGCGATAACCGCGCCAGCGCCGTCTGTGAACAACACGCCGATCAAAGCGACTGGATCACCTAATCAACTGAAAGCGAAGCACCTCAGCGCAGGCGAAACATCGCGCTGTCGCCATCGCCGCGGTCCGACGTGAACTTGATCCGCCCATCGGGCGTCGCCGTCACCTCTTGGCAGTTATAGCCCAATGCGTCGCCGCCCCAGAACAGATCACGGCAGAAATAGCCATCTTGCCAGGACCACGTGCCCTCTACGTCCCAACGCATACCGCGGCCTGCGATGCGGCCATCCGGCGTGACCGTCAGCTTGACCAGCGGGCGGGTCAGCGTCTTGCCCGACACCAGGTCCACAAACTCGTTTTGGTTATCGACCTTCACCAGGTCAGCCCAGACCGGGCTTGTCATCAACCCGGCAATCGCAGCAGCAGCTAGCACTCGCATCATACCCGTACCCTCGCAGATTGGCGTACTCGTTACATAGTCTACGGGTATCGCCGCGCTTTGGTTCACCGCGTGGGAAAAATTTCGACGAAATTTTGTCCCGCGCAGACAAAACGTGGCAAACTGTTCAGGCCTTCAGGCCCAGCACATCCAGCATGTCATACTCTCCCGGCGCCTTGTCCTGCGCCCACAGCGCGGCCTTCAGCGCGCCCTTGGCAAAAAGGGCCCGGTCCGTCGCCATGTGGCGCAGCACGATCCGCTCCCCCTGGCCCGCAAACAGCACGTCATGTTCGCCCACGATGTCACCGCCCCGGATCGCGGAAAACCCGATGTCGCCGCGCCTGCGCGCGCCGGTGATGCCATCGCGGCCCGCATCGCGCACGTCGGCCAGGGTCACGCCGCGCCCTGCAGCGGCCGCCTCGCCCAGCATCAGCGCGGTGCCCGAGGGGGCGTCGACCTTGTGGTGGTGATGTGCCTCGATCACCTCGATGTCGAAATCCTCGTCCAGTGCTGCCGCCACCTGGCGCGTGAGCTGGACCAATAGGTTGACGCCCAGGCTCATATTGCCCGCCCGCACGATGGCGCAGTGGCGCGCGGCAGGCTCTAACTGCGCGATCTGGGCGTCGGTCATGCCGGTGGTGCCGATGATATGCGCGGCCCGCGCTTGCGCTGCGATCTTTGACAAGGCAATCGTGGCCTCGGGCGCGGTAAAGTCGATCACCGCCTGGGCCTGCGCCATCGGCTCCAGCGGGTCGTCCCAGACCTGCACGCCCAGGGGCTGGCCCCCCATCGCGGTGCCCACATCTTGACCGATCCAGTCATGCTCGGGACGTTCCAGCGCACCCACCAGGCGCATCGCGTCGCTGTCCAACACACAGCGGATCAGCATCTGGCCCATGCGGCCCGACGCCCCCGCGATCACGATCCCCGGCAGTTCTGACATATCCCTCACCCCTTTTGGCGGTTTCTCGCTGTCCTAGCCTGCCTTGCATCGCTTGGCAAAGCCCAGCACACCGCTTAGATGGGGCAAATGGCAAAGAACAAATTTCATGACGGCCCCGGCCCCTCGCAACGCCAGCTGCGCGTGGGCGAGTTGATCCGCCGCACCCTGTCCGAGGTGCTGGCGCGTGGCGACGTGCACGACCCCGACCTGAACAGAATGTCGATCACCGTGGGCGAGGTGCGCACCTCTCCCGACCTCAAGATCGCCACCGCCTTCGTGCTGCCTCTGGGCGGCCAGGGCCAAGACGAGGTGCTCAAGCTGCTGGCCCGCAACAAGGGCGAGCTGCGCCGCGCAATCTCGAAAAAGCTGGCGCTGAAATTCGCGCCCGACCTGCGGTTCCAACTGGACGACACGTTCGACCGGATGGACGACACCCGCCGCATGCTGTCCCAGGACGCCGTCCGCCGGGACACAGAGGCGTGAGGCGCGCTGCCCTTCTGGCGCTGCTGCTGGCCTGGGCGGCCCCCGCCTGGGCGGCCACGTGCGAGAATATCCGGCACGATGACATCGGCTATACAATCTGCACCGTGGACATGGCCCAAGAGGACCTGCGCCTGTTCCTCTATGACGAGGCGGGCGATGTGCTTGGCCAGTTCAGCGCCGTCGACCGCGCGCTGGGCGCCCAAGGGCAGCGGCTGGGCTTTGCCATGAACGCAGGCATGTACCACGACGACCGCGCGCCTGTGGGCCATTATGTCGAGGACGGGCGCGAGTTGATGCGCGTCATCCCAAACGCGGGCCCGGGCAACTTTGGCCTGCTGCCCAACGGCATCCTTTGCATCCGGGACGGCCGCGCGGACGTGTTCGAAACCCTGCGCTTTGTCGACGCCGCACCCGACTGCACCTATGCCACCCAATCAGGGCCGATGCTGGTGATCGACGGCGCCCTGCACCCGCGCTTTCTGGCCGACGGCACCTCGCGCTATGTGCGCAACGGCGTGGGCACCAGCGCCGATGGGCGCACCGCGATCTTTGCCATTTCCAACAGCACCGTCACCTTTCACGAGTTCGGGCGGCTTTTCCGCGACCGGCTGCAAACGCCCAACGCGCTCTTTCTCGACGGCAATATCTCGCGGCTTTATGCGCCCGACCTGCGGCGCAGCGATATAGGGTTCTCCATGGGCCCCATCATCGGAACGGTCGAGCCTGCCGCGCGTTAGGCCTGCGCGGGGCTGACCCGTCGCAACGCGCCAAGGCCCGCCCATGTCCAAAACCACCTCCCTCAACGACCAACCCGTTGGCCGTGCGCTCTTTCGCGTGTCTGCCCCGATGAGCATCGGCATCTTCGGCGTGCTGATGGTCGGGCTGGCCGACGCGTTCTTTCTGGCGCGCTATGGCGATTTTGCCCTCACGGCAGTCGGCTTTATCTACCCGGTGATCATGACGCTCACCTCGCTGTCCATCGGGCTGAGCGCGGGCACCAGCACCGTGGTCAGCCAGGCCCTGGGCCGGGGCGAAGAGGATGCCAAGCAGCGGATGACCTTGCACGCGGTGATGCTGGGCGCGCTTTTGTCGACGCTCGTCGCCGTGGGCTTTTACGCCGCCGCTCCCTGGCTTTTTGGCGTGATGGGCGCGCAGGGCAAGGTGCTGGATGCGGTCATGGCATATATCCCCTGGTGGTGCCTCAGCTTTCCGGTGCTGGTGATGTCCCAATCGCTGAACGCCGTCTTCCGCGCCGAAGGCCGGTCCGAGGTGGCGGCGATCACCATGGTCGGCCAGGCCAGCATCAACATCGCCCTGACCCCGGTCCTGATCTTTGGCTGGGGGCCGGTGCCCGAATTTGGCGTGGCAGGCGCAGGCATGGCGACCTTCATCGCGCGGGCCTTGGGCTTTGGCGGGCTGCTGGCCTATGCGCTGTGGCAACGCGCGCTTTGCCTCAACGTGAACCCGTTCAAGGACCTGGGCGTGTCGCTGCCCAGCATCGGGCGCGTGGCCGGGCCTGCGGCCCTTTCGAACGCGATCAATCCCGGCGGAATGGCGGCCGTCACTGCGGCAGTGGCCGTGGTGGGCGACGCCGCCGTTGCAGGCTTTGGCGCCGCCACCCGCGTCCAATCGCTGCTGTTTCTGCCCATGCTCGCCTTGTCGGCGGGTATCGGCCCGGTGGTGGGCCAGGCCTGGGGGGCCGAGGATACGGCCCGCGCCCAGCGCGCGGTGCGCCAGACGTTTCTCACCTGTGCAGGCTATGGCGCGGCGCTGGCGGCGGTGCTGCTGGTGTTTGCCGAGCCGATCGTGGCCCTGGTCGCCGACAATGAGGAGGCCGCGGGCTATGGCGCGCAGTACCTGCGGCTGGTGGGGCTGTCGTTCTTTGGCTACGGCATCCTGGTCACCGGCAATGCCGCGATGAACGCCCGCGACCGCGCGCTCTGGTCCATGGGGCTAAGTGCGGCGCGCATCGCGCTGATCTACATCCCCTTTGCTTGGGCGGGCGTGCTGATCTTTGGCTATACCGGCCTGCTGGGTGCGGCCCTTGCGGCCAACCTGCTGGGCGCCTGGGGCGCAATCGTGGCCTGCCGCGCCGTGGGTCTGCTAGACACAGACCTGCCCGGCGTCGCCGGGCCCGCCCGCGCGGCACGCACCGGCACGCCGGGCGACTGACTGGGCCGCCGATCCGGCGATTGACAAGCCCGCGCGCCCTGCGCTAGGCGACGCCTTCTCGCAATGGCATAGGCAGGAGGACGGCGCGATGGGCCGCACACGCAAAGGGCGCGACATCTCGGGCTGGCTGGTGGTCGACAAACCCGCAGGCCCCACTTCGACCGCCGTAGTCAACAAGGTCCGCTGGGCCTTTGGCGCCAAAAAGGCCGGCCATGCGGGCACGCTCGACCCGGATGCGACCGGTGTGCTGGCCGTGGCCCTGGGCGAGGCGACCAAGACGGTGCCCTACATCACCGACGCGCTCAAGGCCTACCGATTTACCGTGCGGCTGGGTCAGGCGACGAATACCGACGATGCCGAGGGCGAGGTGATCGCCACTTCCGACACGCGCCCCACCGACGACCAGATCAAGGACGCGCTCCGCCCCTTTGTCGGCGACATCCAACAGGTGCCGCCCAAGTTTTCCGCGGTCAAGATCGACGGCCAGCGCGCCTATAAACTGGCCCGGGATGGCGCGGATGTTGAAATTGCCGCCCGCCCCCTCTGGGTCGAGGAACTCGTGCTCACCGACCGGCCCGATGCCGATCACGTCACGCTTGAAATGATCTGCGGCAAGGGCGGGTATGTTCGGTCCATCGCCCGCGACCTGGGCGACGTGCTGGGCTGTCACGGCCATGTGCGCGCGCTGCGCCGCATCTGGTCCGGCCCCTTCGAGGCCACAGAGGGCCTGACCATGGACCAGATCGAGGCGATGGCCCACAGCCCCGACCTTGACGCCCACCTGCGGCCCGTGGCCGACGGGCTGGCCGATCTGCCCGAACTGCGCGCGACGCCCGAGGGGGCGACGCGCATGCGCAACGGCAACCCCGGCTTGGTCCTGGCCAGCGATGTGGAATACGGCGATGAATGCTGGGCCTCGCTGGATGGCGTGCCGGTGGCCGTGGGCCGCTATAAAGCAGGTGAATTGCATCCCGCCCGCGTCTTCAACCTGTAAACGCCGCGCGCACCACAGCTGCGCCTTACGCTGGCTTTTGTAACAAAACCCGGTCCTGTCGCCGGGCGGCACCCGCATTTTTGCGGCCAAATGTTACAATTCCCGCCCCTGCGGTAAGCGCTGCGTGAGGCCTATATCAATTAGGAACTGTTCGGTCCATATCTATCCCATCACACGCCACAGCGTCCAAATGGGAGACCGCACATGACCACCCTCACAGCCCGCACCATCACCCCCGGCACCATCGCCACTGTCCTGACCGCTGGTGCCTTTGCCACCATCGCCTTTGACACTTTCGGCCAGGCGCTCAGCCCGCTCTTTGGCTACGCGAAGCTGGCGCCCGTGGGCCTGGCTGGCGCGTCGATCAAGGCGATTTTCGGGGCCAACCCCTCCGGTGCGGCCTATCTGCTGCACGCGCTGACCGGGCTGGTGTTCTATGCGGTGGGCTACTTTGCCATCGCCCGGCCCGTTCAGAAGGCGGTGTTGCCCCGCTTGCACTGGTCGCTGACGGCCATCGCCTACGGCGTCGCCCTCTGGGTCTTTGCCCTCTATGTCATGGCGCACCTGGTGACCGGCAACAAACCCTTCCTCGGCTTCACCGGCATCACCTGGGTCGCGCTTTGGGGTCACATCCTCTATGCCCTCGTCGCTGCCGCGATCATGGAGGCGAAGGGCGCCGTGCTGGACCTGCGCCGCGACCCGGCCGCCGTGCCTGCCGAATAATCCAGACCTAAAACCGATTGATGGGGCGGGCTGCCACTGGCAGAACCGCCCCATGATCACGCGCACACATACCAAGGGCGACGCGCCCTCGACGGCCATTTACTCTGACTGCGAACGCTACCGCTATAGCCTGACGCGGGTGTGGGATGCGCATGGCACGCGCGTCAACTTCGTGATGCTCAACCCCTCTACCGCGACCGAGGTGCAGAACGACCCCACGGTCGAACGCTGCGAACGGCGCGCCCGGGCGCTGGGATTTGGCAGCTTTGCCGTGACCAACATCTTTGCCTGGCGCGACACCGACCCGCGCGCGATGCGCGCCGCCACAGACCCGGTGGGGCCGGGCAATGACGCCGCCATCGACGACCGCGCCCGCTGGGCCGACACGGTGATTGCCGCCTGGGGCACCCACGGCGCGCACTTGGACCGCGGCGCGCAGGTGGCGGGGCTGCTCAGGCACACTGACCGCCCGCTTTTTCACCTGGGACTGTCCAAGGCCGGACACCCCAAACACCCGCTCTACCTGCCCTATACCCAGCAGCCCGAACCGTGGACTTAACCTGAGGTCCACATGGAAATCGTTAACCAAACTGCGTGAATCGCTTTGCGCAGGACGGGCGGCCTGCGGTATCTTGGGCGTGGGCAATTGTGCCCGCGGTATGGGATGTCGTGTTATGTTGTGGCTCGCTGGGTTAATGGGTCTGATGGCAGTCGGCGCCGTTGGCGTCGTGGATATGGGCGCCACCGACGACGACAGCGATGACGACAGCACCGCCAAGACGCAAACCGACAGCAGCGACGCGCCCACCGACCCCGGCACGCAGCCCGTCACGGGGGCCGAAGGGATCGACGGCGATACCAACGGCACCGATATCGTCGGCATGGACAGTGACGCCACCCGTGGCCAAGACAGCGGCGAAACCCTGCCCCTGGGCAGCGAAGGGGACGATACCCTGACCGGCACAGACGGCGACGACACGCTGTATGCCGAGGAGGGCGACGATACCGTCGACGGCGGCGCAGGCAACGACAGCCTGCACGGCGAAGATGGCAATGATGTGCTGCAGGGCGGCGATGGCAACGACACCGCCTACGGCCATAACGGAAACGACACGCTCGCAGGCGGCGCAGGCGATGACAGCCTCCAAGGTTCGACCGGCGACGATGTGCTAACTGGCGGCGATGGCGACGACGCGGTGCATGGCGGGCTTGACAACGACACGCTGACCGGCGGCGCGGGCGAAGATACGCTGTTCGGCGGCTGGGGCGACGACGTGGTCAATGGCGTCGAAGATGACCCAGAAACCGCAGGCGTGACCGACACAGACGGCAAGGACTACCTCAACGGCGGCGGCGGCGATGACCTGATCATCGCGGGCAAGGACGACGTGGTGACCGCAGGCACCGGCGAAGACACGATTGTCGGCGGCAGCTGGATCGGCGAGGGCGAGGCGATGGACCTGATCGACTTTGACGCCGAAGACGACAATATCCTCCTGCTCTATGACGACGATGCCGACGTGCCAGAGATTTCGCTGCAGACCGACCCCAACAACCCGGGCACCACCCAGGTGCTGATGGACGGCGTCGCGGTGGCCAACATCCTAAACGGCGCCGACGTCTCGATCGAGGATATCGCGGTCATGCCGCTCAGCCTCGCACAAAGCGCGGGCATGGCCCCGGCCTGACCCACAGCGGATGGCGCGCGACTTTTGCCTTTGCCATCGCCCCGAATCTCTCCTATACGCGCGCATCCCCGCCCCAACCGGGCGCGGACCACTATGGCCCTGTGCTGGACGACATCCCGGCCTGCGGCGTCTCAACTCGAACCTGAAAAGGAGATCCCGATGTCGATCACTGCCGAAGACAAAGCACGCGTGATGAAAGAATACGGCACCAAGGACGGCGACACCGGTTCGCCCGAAGTCCAGGTGGCCATCCTCAGCTCGCGCATCGCCACGCTGACAGAGCACTTCAAAACGCATAAAAAAGACAACCACGGCCGCCGCGGCCTGCTGAAAATGGTCGCCCAGCGCCGCAAGCTGCTCGACTACCTCAAAGCCAAGGACGAGCCGCGCTATACCGACCTGATCAAACGCCTGGGCCTGCGCCGCTAACGCGCCAGACGCCACAGCACACAGACAGGCCGCGCCTTACCAAAGCGCGGCCTTTTTCATGCGCGCACCCCGCAGAACTGCGGCCAAAGCACAGCCCAACAGGCGATCCCCACTTGACCGGTCAATCCGATCCCGACCACGCTGCCCGAACCCGGCCCGCAGGCCAACGCGACATGACCAAGGCGCAGATGTCCCCGCACACCAGACCACACAGCGCACCCCGCCACGCCGCCACGCCCAATGCAAGCGCGTAGCCGCGAGGTCACCGCCAGCATCGGCCTGGTCCTTGGCGGTGCGCTCTGGGGCCTGTACTGGCTGCCGCTGCGCTTTCTGGCCGACCTCGGCCTGCCCGGCGCCTGGTCCAGCCTTGTCGTCTACCTCTGCTGCGCACTGGCCATCGGCGCCCTTGTCCTTACGGGCCGCATGGACCTGCGCAGGCCCAGCCTCACCCTCGCGATCTGCGGCCTGGCCACGGGCGCGGCCTTCAGCCTCTACTCCACATCGCTGGTCTTTACCGACGTGGTGCGCGCGATCCTCCTCTTCTACCTGACGCCCATCTGGGGCACGCTGCTGGGCCGGTTTGTCCTGGGCGAGGCGCTGACCCCCGCCCGCCTCGTCGCGCTGGCCCTGGCGCTTGCCGGTCTGATGGTGGTTTTGGGCTTGGGCGACGGCTGGCCCATGCCGCGCAATATCGGCGACTGGCTGGCCCTCGCGTCGGGCCTGGCCTGGGCCTACGGATCGCTGCGGGTCTACCAACTGCAGGACATCAGCACAGCCGAACAGGTGGCGGCCTTTGTGTTCGGCGCGCTTGTGGTGACTGGCCTGACCATGCTCGCCGCCCCCGACCTCTTCGTCGCAAATACCGGCCCACTCGCCGCGCTGCGCACGCTGCCGTGGGGCCTGCTCATGGCGCTTTACGTCCTGCCGATGCTGGTGCTGACCATCGGGCCAGCCCGCCTTCTTACCCCGGGTCGCGTCGGCATCCTGCTGATGAGTGACGTTCTGGTCGACGTCCTCTCCGCCGCCATCTGGTCCGGCGATCCGTTTGGCTGGCGCGAGGCGCTTGGCAGCGCCCTGATCATCAGTGCCGCGGTGATCGAGGTCGCAGGCCCACGCCAGGCGCAGGCCGCCAAGTAAGCGCGCTACAGATACATCCGCCAACTGTGCTCAGGCGCAAATCCCAGCATCTCTTTGGCCTTCTTGATCCCAAAAAACGTCTCGCGCGGGCCCATGGGCGCGACGGGCACCCCGTCATAGTACCGTGCCACCAGCGCATCGGTGTTCAGGTCCACCGAATGGTCCTCGTTCGCGACGTTGAAAATCTGATAGCCCAACCCGTCGGTCTGCAAACAGCGCGCCACCATCTGCCCCAGATCGCGCGCGTCGATATAGGCGAAAAAGTTGCGCAGGCGCAGGTCTGGATCGGCCATATAGGCGGGAAAGTCCTGCGCGTATTCATGCGGCTCGATCACGTTGTTGATCCGCAGCCCGTAGATATCCGCCCCCGACCGGCGCTGAAAACTGCGCGCGGTGACCTCGTTCACGACCTTCGACATGGCATAGCTGTCCTCGGGCACCACCGGATGGTCCTCATCCAGCGGCAGATAGTCGGGCAGGCGCGTGCCATCGGCAAAACATATGCCATAGGTCGTCTCGGACGAGGCAAAGACGATCTTGCGCACCCCCGCCTTGAGCGCGGCGTCGATGACGTTGTAGGTGCCCATCGTGTTGGTGCGGTAGGTCTCGTTATCGCCGGTGATCAAAATGCGCGGGACAGCCGCGAAATGCACCACCGCGTCAAAGGACGGCACGCCGGTGCCGGGCACCAACTCGTCAAACCCCGCATAGCTTTGCATGACGTCAAACACCTGGCCCGCATCGGTCATATCGCCCAGCCGGTCGTCCACGCCGTCCAGACCCAGCGGCACCTTGTCAAAGTTGACGACGCGGTGCCCCTGATCCCGCAAATAGGCGCAGGCATGCCGCCCCGCCTTGCCACTGCCGCCGGTGAATAGAATGCGCATATGGTCCCCCTCTGTTGGCGCAACCATACACCCTGCGGCGGCGTGGACCACCCCGGGCTGCGCCCTAGCTCAGGCGCATGCACGACGCTTTGCCCCGCCTTGCCCTATCCGTCCGCCAGCCCTCGGCCTGGGCGATCATCGCCGGGCACAAACCCATCGAAAACCGCAGCATGGGATCGATTCGCGCAGGCCGCATGGGCCTGGGCCGCATCGCCCTGCACGCCGCCGCCGGGCTGAAAGAGGACGAGTTTCGCTATCTTTACTGGCGGTTGGGCAAGCACGGCGTGCAATGCCCGCACCCGCTGGACCTGCCGCGTGGGGCGATCATCGGGTCGGTCGAGGTGACGGGGATCATCACCGCCTCTGACAGCGAATGGTTCGGCGGCCAGGCCGGGCTGACCTTGGCGGATCCAGAGCCGTGCACACCCATCCCAGCACCAGGGGCCCTGGGCTACTTCGAATGGCACGCAGGCGGCGCTTTGGCCGCGCCGACACGTTGGATGCAGCGATGGGGCCGGGCCGCGGCGGATGGCCAGACGGGTGACCTCTTTCCCGACGCCCCGATCGCCTTCGCCACGCCGCCTAAAAAACCTTGGTCCTAACCACCACGATTTTTCGTCGAAAAATCGTGCCCTTCCTCACACGATCCGCCGGATGGGTCCCGGTGTGCAGATCACCACGAATTGCGAGCCGCATTCCCACAGGTGAAACCCGCGCCGCTCCACCTCCGCGACAAAGCGGGCGCGCCCGATCTCCCGCTCAACCCAAGGCACCGCACGGCGGATCACACCGCCCGTCTGCACCGCCTTGGCGGAAAACACTTGGGCCAGCCAACGCTCGGCCTGCGACGTCTGAGAACACAACATACCCCAGCTAACTCTGGCCTTGGTTAAGCGCAGGTGAACGCGCCGGGAATTCCCTTTCGCCCGGGCCCAAAATCATGTAACGCGCCTGATATCTGAGACGTGATGCCCCCAGCCCCCGGGGTGCCGTGCAAGAGGATATTGGGGGCGGCGGCAATGGGGCCGCCATTCAAACGGAAGACGCGGGATACGCCTGCGGGTGCTTCCAAACAGGATACGATGATGTTCAACGAAACCAAAAAATCCATGCAGTGGGGCGAAGAAACGCTCACACTGGAAACCGGCAAGGTCGCCCGTCAAGCTGATGGATCGGTCATTGCCACGCTGGGCGAAACCAGCGTCATGGCGAACGTGACCTTCGCCAAATCGCCAAAACCGGGTCAGGACTTCTTTCCCCTGACCGTCCACTACCAGGAAAAATACTATGCCGCGGGCAAGATCCCCGGCGGTTTCTTCAAGCGTGAGGCCCGGCCCACCGAGAAAGAAACCCTGACCGCCCGCCTGATCGACCGTCCGATCCGGCCCCTATTTGTCCCCGGCTTCAAGAACGAAGTGCTGGTGATGTGCACTGTGCTGTCCCACGACCTGGTCAACGATCCCGACATCGTCGCGATGATCGCAGCCTCCGCGGCCCTGACCATCTCGGGCGCGCCCTTCATGGGCCCCATCGCGGGCTGCCGCGTGGGTTACGAGGATGGCGAATACATCCTGAACCCCACCGTCGACGACATGCAGGACCTGCGCCTGAACCCCGAGCAACGCCTTGATCTGGTTGTCGCCGGCACCAAAGACGCCGTGATGATGGTCGAATCCGAAGCGTACGAGCTGTCCGAAGCGGAAATGCTGGGTGCGGTGAACTTCGCACACGAACAGATCCAACCGGTCATCGACCTGATCATCGCGCTGGCCGAAGAAACCGCCAAGGAACCCTTCGACTTTCAGGCCCCCGACTATTCCGACCTTTACGCGGCGGTCAAAGCGGCGGGTGAAGAGCAGATGCGCGCCGCCTTCGCGATCAGCGACAAGCAAGAGCGCACCAGCGCCGTCTCTGCCGCCCGCACCGCCATTGTCGAGGCCCTCACAGAAGAGCAAGCCGAAGACGCCAACCTCGGCTCTGCCCTGAAAAAGCTCGAAGCGTCGATCCTGCGCGGTGACGTCGTCAAAACCGGCACCCGCATCGACGGTCGTAAAACGGATGAAATCCGTGACATCGTGTGCCAGACGGGCCTCCTGCCCCGGACCCACGGCTCGGCACTCTTCACCCGTGGTGAGACCCAAGGTCTGGTCGTGACCACACTGGGCACAGGCGACGACGAACAGTTCATCGACGCCCTGCACGGCAACTTCAAATCGAACTTCCTGCTGCACTACAACTTCCCGCCCTACTCGGTCGGTGAAGCGGGTCGCGTGGGCCCTCCGGGTCGCCGCGAAATCGGTCACGGCAAACTGGCATGGCGCGCATTGCAAGCCGTTCTGCCTGCCAGCACCGACTTCCCCTACACCGTGCGTCTGGTGTCGGAAATCACCGAATCCAACGGCTCGTCCTCCATGGCTTCCGTCTGCGGCGGTTCGCTGTCGATGATGGACGCAGGTGTGCCGCTGAAATCAGCGGTTGCCGGTGTGGCCATGGGCCTAATCCTTGAGGAAGACGGCAGCTATGCCATCCTGTCCGACATCCTTGGGGATGAGGATCACCTGGGCGACATGGATTTCAAAGTGGCAGGCACCGAAAACGGCATCACCTCGCTGCAGATGGACATCAAGATCGCAGGCATCACGCCCGAGATCATGGAAAAAGCCCTGGCACAGGCCAAAGACGGCCGGATGCACATCCTGGGCGAGATGGGCAAATCCATCACCGGCGCGCAGGAATTCTCGGTCCACGCACCGCGCATCGAGACGATGCAAGTGCCCACGGACAAAATCCGTGAGGTCATCGGCTCGGGCGGTAAGGTGATCCGCGAAATCGTCGAAGTGTCGGGCGCCAAGGTCGACATCAACGACGACGGCATCATCAAGATCGCATCGCCCAACGGCGAAGCCATCAAGAAAGCCTACGACATGATCTACTCGATCGTGGCCGAACCCGAAGAAGGCGCCGTTTACACAGGCACAGTCGTGAAGATTGTCGATTTCGGCGCCTTCGTGAACTTCTTTGGCAAGCGCGACGGCCTGGTTCACGTGTCCCAGATCGAAAACCGCCGCCTGAACCACCCCTCGGACGTCCTGAAAGAGGGCCAAGAGGTCAAGGTCAAGCTGCTGGGCTTTGACGACCGCGGCAAGGTCCGCTTGTCGATGAAGGTTGTCGACCAGGAGACCGGCGAAGAAGTGAAGAAAGAAGAAGCGGCAGAGGGCTAAGCCCCGCGGCCGCACAGCATCCAAAGGCCCCGGCATCGTGTCCGGGGCCTTTTTCATTGGCGGCCCCGGTCGCAGTGCAGTATCCCCCGCGTCACCATGACTGACCTGCCGGTATTCCTGATCAACCTCGACGGCTCTGACGCCCGGCTCGCCGCCGCGCGCACGGCCTTGCAGGCCCAGGGGATCGCCTTTGTCCGCATCGCCGCCCATGACGGACGCGGCCAGGCCCCACAGGAGGTGCCCGCCTATTCCAGCGCTGGCACACGGGCCAAGATGGGGCGCGATCTGACGGGGGGCGAGGTCGGTTGCTATCTCAGCCACATCCGTGCGGCCCAAGCTTTTGTCGACACCGGCGCGCCCTTTGGCCTGGTGCTGGAGGATGACATTGCCCCCAGCGGCCAGGCCCAGGCCGTGATCACCGCCCTGCTGCGCTGGCAGACGGCCCGCGGAACGCCCGACTGGCACCTGTGCCATCTGGGCGCCTGGCGCGACAAATACACCACGCCCCTCGCCACGCTGCCTGTGGGCGATGCTGTGATCAAACGGGCGCATTACTTCCCCGTCACCACGCCAGCGTTACTCTGGACACGCGCGGGCGCGCAGGCCTTCCTCGACCTGGCGCTGCCCATCACCGCACCGGTCGATCACATCCTGCGCACCTGGCTGACCCGAACGGACATGGGCATCGCCGTAACGCCGCACGTGTTCAAAACTACGCAAACCGCCAGCGACATAGACAGCGCCCAGGCCAAACGGCACAAGGACGGGCGTTCGCCGCTGTATGGCTGGCTCAAGGCGAAACGGATGTACGGCGACAAATGGCGCGCCTGGCAGCACCAGCGACGCCGCGCGCGGGCCGCAACGGCAGACCGCCCATGATCTTTTTCAAAAAGAAGCCCTTGCTCAGCGCCACGCACACGCTGCCCGACGGGCGCACCATGATCTTTGACGCGATCTGGCCGGGGTTCCAGCCTGCGGTCGATTATGCCTTCTGGGTCGACCTCTTGCCGCACTACAGCGCCGCCGACACGATCCGCATCCTGGGCCCGTTTTCCAACCCGCACCACCAGGCCGAACTGGCCGCCCTGCGCGCCCGGCATGGCAAGTGGGACTATTTCATCACCGGCGAAAACCGCGACAATCCCACGGATCTGGCCCATAAATGCATCGGCTTCCGCCTGCCCCGGTCCAAGGCCGAGTTCCGCTTTCCCTACTGGAAATGGTACCTCACCTGGCCCGGCTTTGAGACGACACCGCCCTACGCGCGCTTTGGCGGGCGGCTGTCGATTGACCAGATGCTGGCACCCATGGCCGACAGCTTTGACGCGCCCGACCGCGCGGCCTTTGGCGCGATGACGCACAAGGCGGTCCTACTGACCTCACATTTCAAACGGCATCGGCGCAGCCTGTGGCGGCGCACGCACGCCGCGATGGGCTGTGACGCCTTTGGGCGCAAGGTGCGGCCCACCAACCTGGCCAAGCGGGACCTGCTTGCGCCCTACGCCTACAACCTCTGCCCCGAAAACCGCGCGGCCCAAGGCTACATCACCGAAAAAACGCCCGAGGCGTTCCTGTGCGGCTGTGTGCCCATCACCTATTGCCACCCCGACGACCTGGCGCGGGATTTCAACCCCGACGCGGTCGTGAACCTCTATGGACAAACCGCGCGGCAGACCCGCGCGATGCTGACCGCACTGGCCACCGATTACGACCTCTACCAATCAAAACGGGCCGCGCCGCTGCTTGCGACCCGGCCCGACCTTGCCCCGCTCAGGGCGTTTTTGTCAGCCTAACCTAGCTGGGCGCCTTCGTGGTGCGCAGATAGGGCAGCACGGTCGTGAACTCACCAAACTTGGCCTTGGCGTCCTCGTCCGACACGGTCGCGGGGATGATGACATCGTCGCCCACGTTCCAGTTCGCAGGCGTCGCCACCCCCTTGCCCGTGCTGGTCTGCAACCCGTCCAGCGCACGCAGCACCTCGGCAAAGTTGCGGCCCACGGTCATCGGATAGGTCATCGACAGCTTCAACTGCTTGTCGGGGCCGATGATGAATACCGACCGCACGGTCGCACTGTCCGCAGGCGTACGGCCATCGGGCAGGTACGCCTCGGCTGGCAGCATGTCAAAGGCCTTCGATACCTCCAACCCGCTGTCTGCAATGATGGGAAAACCAGCCGTGGTGCCTGCGACCTTCTCGATGTCGCCCTTCCACTTCTTGTGGTCCTCAACACCGTCCACGCTCACACCAATCACCTTGGTTCCACGCTTCTCCCACTCGTCCGACAGCTGCGCCACCGCCCCAAACTCGGTCGTGCAGACCGGTGTGAAATCCTTGGGGTGCGAAAACAGAATGGCCCAGCTGTCGCCAATCCACTCATGCAGCGAAAGCGTGCCGTGATCCGTTTCAACCGTCAAATCGGGGATCGTGTCGTTAATGCGCAAACCCATGGTGTCCTCCGTCGGGATAATGTCGTCACCCCGCAACCTAAGACATCGCGCGCGCCTTTTCATCCCCTCACGTGAACCCCGCCTTGCCGCCCCGCGCGCAGGCTGCCACAGTCCCTCCAAACGCATCAGAAAGGCACCACCATGCTCGAAAAACGCGACTTCTACATCGGCGGCCAGTGGGTCGCCCCGCTGGATGGCACCGACCACCACGTGATCAACCCCGCAACCGAAGAGCCCGCCGCCGTCATCTCTCTGGGCGGGGAACAGGACGCAAATGCCGCCGTCGCCGCGGCAAAGGCCGCCTTTCCCGCCTGGATGGCCACCCCGCCCGAGGACCGCATCGCCCGCGTGGAAAAGCTGATCGAGGTCTACAACACCCGCGCCAATGACCTGGCCGCAGCGACCAGCCGCGAAATGGGCGCGCCCATCGACATGGCCAAGTCACAGCAAGTGCCCGCAGGCACCTGGCACCTCAAAAACTTCGTGCGCGCGGCCAAGGGGTTCGCCTTTAACCGCCCGCTCAGCGACCGCGCCCCCAACGACCGGATCATCTATGAACCCGTGGGCGTCGCGGCTCTGATCACCCCGTGGAACTGGCCGATGAACCAGGTCACGCTCAAGGTTGGCGCGGCGGCCATCGCAGGCTGCACCATGGTGCTGAAACCGTCCGAGGAGTCGCCCATCAACGCCATGCTCTTTGCCGAGATGATGGATGCGGCGGGCTTCCCCCCCGGTGTGTTCAACCTCGTGAACGGTGACGGCGCGGGCGTGGGCACCACTTTGTCGGGGCACAAGGATGTCGACATGGTTTCCTTCACCGGCTCGTCCCGCGCAGGCACGCTGATCTCGAAAAACGCCGCCGACACGCTCAAACGGGTGCACCTCGAACTGGGTGGCAAGGGCGCCAACGTCATCTTTGACGACGCCGACGACAAGGCCGTCAAACGCGGCGTGCTGCACATGATGAACAACACCGGCCAGTCTTGTAACGCCCCCTCGCGCATGCTGGTTCAACGCGGCCTCTACGACCAAGCGGTGGAAGAGGCCGCAGCCGTCGCGGCCAAGGTCACCGTCGGCCCGTCAGACCAAGAGGGGCGGCATATCGGCCCCGTCGTCAACGCCGCCCAATGGGACAAGATCCAAGGGCTGATCGAAACCGGCATCAGCGAAGGTGCCCGCCTCGTTGCAGGCGGCCCCGGACGGCCCGAAGGGTTCAACAAAGGCTACTATGTCCGCCCCACCGTCTTTGCCGACGTGACCAACGACATGACCATCGCGCGCGAGGAAATCTTTGGCCCCGTCCTGTCGATCATCCCGTTCGACACCGAAGACGAGGCCGTCGAGATCGCCAATGACACCGTCTACGGCCTCACGAACTATGTCCAAACCCAGGACGGCGCCAGACTAAACCGTATGGCGACGCGCCTGCGCTCCGGCATGGTTGAAATGAACGGCACCTCCCGCGCTGCAGGCTCACCCTTTGGCGGGATGAAACAGTCCGGCAACGGACGCGAGGGCGGCGTCTGGGGAATCGAGGATTTCCTCGAGGTCAAGGCCGTCTCAGGCTGGGCCGCAGAATAAGCGCACCAAACGCTACCGTAGGTCGGGGGCACACACCCCCGATCTCAACACGCGACCCATTCCCATTTCTCTGTTCTAAAAAAATCCCGGGGGTGAGGCGCGCACGCGCCGAGGGGGCTGGCCCCCTCGCGACATCACCCACCGCTCACACCGCCCGCAGCAACCGCGCCAACACCGCGCGTTCGTCCGCGCTCAGCGGTGCGACAATCTCGTCCATCACCTCGGACATCACACCGCGCAGCGCCTCGATCAACGCATGCCCTTTCTCGGTCGGCTCCAATAGGCTCACTCGGCCGTCATCCGGGCTGGGCGTGCGGGCGATCACGCCCTTGCCCTCCAGCAGTTGGATCAGCCGCGTCATCTGCGACTTGTCGCGCCCCATCTTCTGGCTCAGCCCCTGGACAGAGATCGGATAGGCCTCCGCCAGGCTCAACAGCACAAGCCCCCCCAGCTGCCCCACCTTGTCGCGGTCCACCGCCACCGCACGGCGGTGCAACCGGGCGTCGAACTGGCGCATCACCCGGTCAAAATCTCTGGCAATCTCATAGCTGTCGGACATCGCTACTCTTTTAGTTGACTTTATCCATCAATTACGTTTAGTGGATATTATCCACCTTTTACACCACTCACGGTTCCTTCATACCCTGTCAGAGGATGTCATGACACAGGCACAGTCCACCGCATTGAAAATTGCCGCTGGCTTGTGGGTCATCTGGGGTCTGGTCCATGCGCTGGCTGGCCTGCTGACCATCGCCCAAGACACGGGCGCCGCCGCGTCCGGCATTGCCGATGCGGTTGATCCCGCGCTCTTCGCGCTCGACTACCCCGCCGCGATGGGCGGGCTGATCAACCAACACGGCTGGAACCTGTTTTGGGGCGGCGCGGTCACGGTCGTCGGCGCAGCCTTTATCTGGCGCGGCAGCCTTACCGCGATCTGGGTCACCGCAATGGTCGGCGGCCTTCTCGACATCGGCTATTTCGTCTTTATGGACCTGCCCGGCTACGTCAACTTCATGCCCGGCACGGTCATGACGCTGGTCTCCAGCACCACCATCCTCCTCAGCGGTTGGGTCTGGGTCCGCCAGCGCAAACCGTGATGCGGCCCCGTTCGCGCCGAAACCCGTGCGGGCCGGTGTCGGTACAAAAGCCATACGTTTTCTGGACACGCGCTGGCATCCCCCGCCCGCGCCCCTAAAACGGCGCCGGGCTGCGAAACCGCAGCATCTTACCGCTGTCCGGGTGCTTTATTCGCAGCTCTTCTGAATGCAGCATCAGCCGCCCAAACCCCCGCGCAGGCCCCTCCGCATAAAACGGGTCGCCAAGGATCGGATGGCCCAGGGCCGCCATATGCACGCGCAGCTGGTGGCTCCGCCCCGTCTGCGGCATCAAACGCACCCGGCTCTCTTCCGGCCCGTCGCGCAGCACGCGCCAATCGGTGACCGCTGGCTTGCCGTTCTCATGGTCCACATGCTGCTTGGGCCGGTTCGGCCAGTCCACGATCAGGGGCAGGTCAACGCGCCCCGTCTTGGGCGTCATTCGCCCCCAAACCCTTGCCACGTATGTCTTTTTCGCCGCCCGCAACTCGAACTGCTTGGATAGGAACCGCTGCGCATGAGGCGTCAGGGCAAAGACGATGACACCGCTTGTATCCCGGTCCAACCGGTGCACCAAAAGGCCCTGCGGCCACACCGCCTGCACCCGCGCGATCAGGCAATCGGCCAGATGCGCACCCTTGCCCGGCACGCTCAGCAGGCCCGATGGTTTGTCGACCACCAGCATCTCGGCATCGTCGTGCAGCACCACCAAAGGGTCCTGCGGCGGGGCATAGCTTTCGTCCATGCCCCCGCCTCTCAAATGCAGGCGCACGGCGCAACCCCCTTCACGTTTCAGCGAGGCGCGCGCGCGCCGTTTGCATCGCAGGCCGGCCCATGTTCTCAAAACGATATGAGATACTTAGCCGCCCTCCTCTTTGCCCTGCCCGGCCTCGCCTTCGCCCAATGCGGGGCCGATGCGCCCTGCGACATCGACGGCGGCAGCTACCACATGATCGACAGCACCGAAGGGTCAGGCGCCAAACCCGCACTCGTCTTTTTCCACGGTCACAACGCCACCGGGCGCATGATCTTTCGTGGCGGGATCAAGGCCGATTTTGCAGAGGCAGGCTATGTCGTGATCGCCCCCAACGGCACGCCCATCCCCGGCCGCTCCACCCGCCGCTGGGCCGGACGCGATGGCGGGGCGCGCGACGATGTGGGCTTTACCTTCGCGGTGATCGAGGACGCAAAAACCAAGGCCAATATCGACCACAGCCGCATCTATGTAGCCGGGTTTTCCGCAGGCGGGTCAATGGCCTGGCTTATGGCGTGCAAGGCCGCAGCACCTTTCGCGGGCTTCGCCTCGGTCTCGGGCGCCTTGCGCCGGCCCAATGACACAACCAACTGCCCCAACGCCCCCATCCGCATGCTGCACATCCACGGATTTGCCGACGCCCAGGTCCCGTTTGAGGGGCGCGCCATCGGCGACTGGCACCAAGGCAGCGTCTGGGACAGCCTCACCCTCGCCCGCCGCACCAACCAGTGCCGCAGCAACCCCGACAGCATCGACATGAGCGACCGCTTTGATTGCCGCATATGGGGCCCAAGCTGTTCCGACGGCGCGATTAAATTCTGTGCCCATGACGGTGGCCATGGCCTGCCACGGGGGTGGACAACCCTCGCGCGGGACTGGTTCGAAGGGGCGGATTAGGCCCTGCGCATCTCGCGCACCATCGACACCGAATAGATCACCAGCGCCGCCCAGATCATCGGAAAGGCGATCATGCGCGCCTGGCCAAACGGCTCTCGAAACACCACCACGGCGCAAAGGAAAATCATCGTGGGCGCGATGTATTGCAGGACCGCAATGGTCGTCAGGCGTAGCCCCTTGGCGCCATTTGCGTATAAAAGCAAGGGGATAGCCGTGACCGCCCCACAGCCCAGCAGCAGCCAGGTGCTGCGCGCATCCCCGACCAGAAACTGCCCCTGCCCGGTCCAGCCCAGCCACGCGACATACCCCAAGGCCGGGATCAGCAGGAGCAGCACCTCCAGCAAAAAACCCTGGTTCGGCCCGATCGGCAGTTGCTTTTTGGCCAGCGCATACAGGCCCCAGGTCACCGTCAGGGCAATCGCGGCCCAGGGGACCACGCCGCTCGCGACGGTCAAGACCACCACCGCACAAGCGGCCAGCGCAATGGCCACCAACTGCGGCGGCGACAGCCGTTCGCGCAGCAGCAGCGCGCCCAGGGCCACGGAAAATAGCGGGTTGATGTAATACCCCAGGGCCGCGTCCAGCGTCCGGTCCGTCGTGATCGCCCAGACGTAGATACCCCAATTCGCCGTCACCAGGGCGGCGGTCACGCAGGCCATGCCCAGCATCCGCGGTGTCTGCAGTGCCGTGCGCAAATCGCCCGTGCGGCGCAGCGCGATCAGCAGCACACCGGCCAGCGGCACCGACCAGATGATGCGGTGCGCAACCACTTCGGCGGGGCCAATATGGCTCAGCGCTTTCATATAGAGTGGCAGAAAACCCCATAGAAAGTAGGCGCTTACGGCAAAGCCCAAGCCTTGGGGTGTGTCACCGGATGTGCTGTTCATGGGGGGTCCTTTCAGACCCGCTCTAGCACCGGATCAGGCCCGCGTCACGCCTTCACACGCTCGGATTTTGGGTCGTACATCGGCCGCAGCGACGCCTCGGCCCGCACCCGCGTGCCCGCCACGTCGATCTCGTAGGTCGAGGCCAGCACATCCGCCGCCGCCTCGCCTTGGCACGGCACATAGCCCAGGCCCATCGCCCCGCCCAAGTGGTGCCCATAAGCGCCCGAGCTGAGGTAGCCCACGATCTCGCCATCTCGCACAATCGGTTCGTTGTGATACAGCAGCGGCTCGGGGTCGGTCAGCTTGAACTGCACCAACCGATTGGCCAGGCCCGCATCCTGTTTGCGCAGCACCGCGTCGCGCCCGATAAAGGACGGCTTGTCCTTCTTGACGGCAAAGCCCAGGCCTGCCTCAAGCACGTGATCCTCGCAGGTGATGTCATGGCCAAAGTGGCGAAAGCCCTTCTCCATCCGGCAGGTGTCCATCATGTGCATCCCGCACAGCTTGAGCCCCATGTCCTGGCCCGCGTCATACAAGGCTTCGAACACGTGCCCGGCCATATCGGCGCCCACATAGATTTCCCAACCCAGCTCGCCCACGTAAGTGACACGGTGAACGCGGGCGAGGCCCATGCCGATCTCGATCTCTTGCGCGGTGCCAAATGGATTGACATCGTTAGAGAAATCCGCGGGGCTGACCAGCTGCAACAGCTTGCGCGCGTTGGGGCCCATCACCGCCAGCACGCCCTCGCCCGCGGTCACGTCCGTAATCACGACGTTGAAATCCCCCACATGGCGCTGCATCCAGGTCTGGTCCGCCAGCCGCGTGGCGGCGGGGGTGACAACCAGATACGCGGTTTCCGACAGGCGCGTCACGGTCACGTCCGCCTCGATCCCGCCGCGGGTGTTCAGGAACTGGGTATAGACGATCTTGCCCACGGGCACCGAATAGTTGCCGCCGCCGACATGGTTCATGAACGCCTCGGCATCGCGCCCCTCGACCCGGATCTTGCCAAAGGACGACATGTCATACAGGCCCACATTCTCGCGCACCGCCCGGTGTTCGTCCCTGACGTTGTCGAAAAAGTTCTGCCGCTTCCACGAGTACTGATAGGCCGGGTCCTGATCATAGCGCGCAAACCAGTTGGCCCGCTCCCACCCCGCCAACTCTCCCATCACCGCGCCGTGTTCCAGCAGGTGGCTGTGAAACGGCGTCCGCCGCACCCCCCGCGCGGTGGCCTTTTGGCGATAGGGGAAATGGTCGGCATAAAGCAGGCCCAGCGTTTCGGTCGACCGTTCCGCCAGGTAGGCCTTGTTGCCCATAAAGGGCTGCATGCGGCTGATGTCCACATCGCCCAGATCGAACGGCTTGTCGCCATCCTCCATCCACTGCGCCAGCGCCTGTCCGGCCCCGCCCGCCGACTGGATCCCGATAGAGTTAAAGCCGCAGGCAACCCAGACATTGTCCATCTCGGGCGCGAGGCCCAGGTGATAGGCATCGTCGGGCGTAAAGCTCTCGGGGCCGTTAAAGAACGTGTGAATCCCGGCCTCGGCCAGCATCGGCATACGGTTCACCGCCGCTTCCAGGATCGGCTCAAAGTGGTCGAAATCCTCGGGCAGCTGGTCAAACTCAAAGTCGCGCGGAATGCCGTTTACGGCCCAGGGCTTGGCGTTCGGCTCAAACGCGCCCAGCAGCATTTTGCCCGCGTCTTCCTTGTAATAGGCGCATTCGTCCGGCACGCGCAGCACCGGCAATTGGGTCAGGCCAGGGATGGCCTCGGTCACGATATAGAAATGCTCGCAGGCTTGCAGCGGCACGTTGATGCCCGCCATGCGGCCCACGGCGTGCCCCCACATGCCCGCGCAGTTGACCACGTGATCGCAGGTGATGTGCCCCTGGCTGCCGTCCTCTGCGGCCCAGTCGACACCGGTGATGCGGCGCCCGTCTTTGCGCAGGCCGGTGACGGCCACACGCTCTTGCACCCGCGCGCCGCCCTGGCGTGCGCCCTTGGCCAGCGCCAGCGCAATGTTGGCGGGATCCCCCTGCCCGTCCAGCGGCAGGTAGACGCCGCCGGTCACGTCGTTCACGTTCAGATGCTCATAGCGGTCCTTGATTTCATTGGCCGAAATCTCCTCGACCTCGACACCAAAGGCGCGCGCCATGCCCGCCTGACGGTGCAACTCCTCCAGCCGCTCACCGGTCAGCGCGGCCGTGATCGACCCCACGCGCTTGAACCCGGTGGCTACACCCGTCTCGGCCTCGAGGTTGCCGTACAGCTCTTGGCTGTACCGCGCCAGCTTGGTCATATTCGCCGTCGCGCGCAGCTGTGCGATCAAGCCCGCGGCATGCCAGGTGGTGCCGCTGGTCAGTTGCTTGCGCTCCAGCAGCACGACGTCTTTCCATCCCAGCTTGGTCAGGTGATAGGCGACGGAACAGCCGATGACGCCGCCACCGATGATGACGACGCGGGCAGAGACGGGAAGATCAGGCATCACGAAATCCTTAGACAATGGTGTGGCCCGCCGCACGCAGGCGACGGGCAATCTCGGCAATATGGGCGGGGCCAACCTCGCAGCAGCCGCCGATGATGGTGGCGCCGTGATCCAGCCAGCGCAGGGCGTGGTCGGCATAGATGTCGGGGCCTAGGTCCGACCGGGCGGACAGGCCCTGGGCGGTTGTGCCCCCTTCGATAAAGGCGCGGCTGATCATCTCGAACCCGTTGGCATAGGCACCAAAGGGCACGCCCGACGCGGCCAGTGCGTCCAACGCGGGCGGGATCGCTTCGGGCACAGAACAGTTGATCAGGGCGGCATCCGCATCGGCCGCGATGGCCACAGCATCGGCCACAGGCTCGCCCGACCGCAGGCGCGTGCCGTCGCTGTCATCGACGGTAAAGGCCAGCCAGACGGGCCGGTCCGTGCTGCGCCCCGCCGCCAGCGATGCGCGCGCCGCCGCGATCGACGGCACAGTTTCAAACAGCAGCAGATCGCAGCCGGGGGCCAACACCTGCACCACCTCGGAAAAGAGCGCGATGGCCGCATCATCGCCCGGATGCAGGTCCGCGCGATAGCTGGCGCCCAAGGGCCCAATCGCCCCCGCAACGCGGCTGCGGTCGCGGACGACATCGGCCTCGGTTAGCGTCGCGGTCAGCAGCGCCTCGAACTGGTCGGTGCGGTCGGGCAGCTCGACCCCGTCACCGGCATAGTGGTTCGCACTGCCCCCGCGCAGCCGATCGCGGTGGATGGCGTAGGAATTCGTCGTCGCCACCGTCGCACCTGCGTCGGCATAGGCGGAATGCACCTCGCCCACCAGGCCAGGCTGGTCGATCATCACTTGGGTCGACCACAGCGGGCTTGCCGGTTTGCCGGAACGGCGGATTAGCTCTTGGCCCATCCCGCCGTCCAGCAGTGTCACATCCGTCATCGTTCGATCACGCCCGCAGTCGTTCGTTCTCGGGGTCCCACAGGGGCTGATCGGGCTGCACGACAGCCTTGTAGCGTTGGCCATACATCTCGATCTCCAGCCCGGTGCCCGGCGTCGCCAGTTCCGACCGCACCACGCCCAAGGCCACGGATTGATTGATCCGGTAGCCCCACGCGCCCGAGGTCGTCTCGCCCACCACATCGTTGCCGTTCCAGATCGTGGACATATAGGGCGCGTCTTGCTCGCCCGCGTCGACGATCATCGTGACAAAGCGTTTGGTCGAACCTTGCTGCTTTTCATTCAGCAGCGCGACCTTGCCGGGGAAATCCTGCGGCTTGTCCAGTTTGACAAAGCGGTCAAGGCCCGCCTCGAACAGGGAATAGTCGGTGGACAGGTCGCCCTTCCACGCGCGATAGCCCTTTTCGATGCGCATCGAGTTCAGCGCATACATGCCAAAGGGCACGGCCCCGCCCCCCCGGATCGCATCGTAGAGCGCGGGGATATCCGCGATGGGCGCGTGCACCTCCCACCCCAGCTCGCCCGCAAAGGAGACGCGCAAGAGGCGGCAGGCGGTGCCTGCAACCACAGCGTCCTGATGCGTCAGCCAGCCCAGCGACAGGTCGGCCTGTGTATGCAGGCTTTCCAGCAGCGCGCGCGATTTCGGACCGCTGACGATCAGGGTCGAAAAGGCATCGGTGTGGTCCGTCAGGCTCAGGCCCGCGGGCATGGCGTTGTGGAGCAGTTCAAAGTCGTGCCATTGCGCCGAGGCGGCGGTGATGAGGGTAAAATCATCCTCGGCATGGCGGATAATCGACATCTCGGTCAGGACACGGCCCCGGCTGTCGGGGAAATAACCCAGGTTCATCCGCCCCGCCTTGGGCAGCGCACCGGCGATGCGGCCCCGCAGCCATTCGGCAGCCCCGTCGCCCGTCAGGGCAAAGCGGGAAAAGCCGCACAGGTCCAACACGCCCACGCCGTCGCGGACGGCCTCGACCTCTTCGCGGATGCGCGGCTCCCACGGGCCGGCGCGGTCCCAGGTTTGGGCCGCCGCGTCCGACGTGTCGTCGCCCGGCTTGGCAAACCAATTGGCCCGCTCCCACCCGTTATAGGCGCCCATCTGGCCGCCCGCGGCGCGAATTTGCGCATCCACCGGCGACAGTTTCTTGTCACGCCCCGCGGGCCATTCAAAATGCGGGAAATGCATACCGTATTCGTGGCCATAGGTTTCCAGCGCCTTGGCCAGGGAATAGTCGTGATCGGCAAAGCCGGTATAGCGGCGCGGGTCGGTGGCCCACATGTCCCACTCGGTCTCGCCGTGCATGATCCATTCCGACAGCACCTTGCCCGCGCCACCGCCCTGGGCGATGCCAAAGGTGAAACAGTGGCCTTCAAACGCATTCTTGACCCCGGGCATCGGCCCGATCAGGGGCAGACCGTCGGGAGCATACGGAATGGGGCCGTTGATGTTGCGGCCCACACCGGCGGTGCCCAGGGCGGGCACACGCTCCATCGCGTCCTCGATATAGAATTCCAACCGCTCCAGATCGTCGGGGTACAGCTGGAACGAAAAGTCCTCGGGCATGGGATCGTCGGGCGTGATCCAATGCGCCTTGCAGTTGCGCTCATACGGGCCAAGGTTCAGGCCGTTCTTGTCCTGGCGCAGGTAATAGCTGATGTCGACATCGCGGATAATCGGCAGCTTGCGGCCGTTTTCCTTGGTCCAGGCGGCGACCTCGGGGATTTCGTCGGTCAGGAAATACTGGTGGCTCATCACCACCATGGGCACGGTGCGCCCACCAAAGGGCTTGAACATCTCGCCCACGCGCTGCGCGTAATAGCCCGCGCAGTTGGCGACGTAATCACAGCGGATGTCGCCCTTGTCGGTCTTGACGATCCATTCGTCCCCGTCGCGTTCGATGCCTGTGGCCGGGCAGAACCGTTCGATCCGCGCGCCCAGATCCCGCGCGCCCTTGGCCAGCGCCTGGGTCAGCTGCGCAGGGTCGATGTCACCGTCCAGCGGGTCCCACATGCCCCCCGCGAGGTCGTGGATTTCCATGAACGGGTGATATTCCTGCATCTCCTCGGCGGTCATCACCGGCATCTCGAGGCCCTGATAGCGGCCCATGCCCGACACCCGCTCAAACTCTTGCATCCGCTCTTTGGAATGGGCCAGGCGCAGCGATCCGGTGACGTGGTAGTTCATCGGATAGTCGACCGCGTCCGCCAGCCCGCGATACATCTCGAGCCCGTAGCGCTGCATGTTCATCACGGCCCAAGACCCCGAAAAGTTTGGGCAGTTGCCTGCCGCGTGCCAGGTCGACCCCGCCGTCAGCTCGTTCTTTTCCAAAAGCACGCAGTCGGTCCAGCCCGCCTTGGCCAGGTGGTACAGGGTCGAGGTGCCGACAGCGCCACCGCCGATGATGACCACGCGGGCCGTTGTTGGAAACTCACTCATCTCAGTCCTCCCTCTGCGGTGCGCCGTCCGCGATGTCGTAATAATCGCCCTTGTGGGCGGTATGGATATGTTTGCCCGTGGTAAAACCGGTGGGGGTGTCAAAGAGGCCCGCCGAAATGCCAATCCCGGCCTCGCCGTTCATCCGGTAAAACAGGCTGGACCCGCAGACGCGGCAAAACCCGCGCTGGGCCATGTCAGACGACGCGTACCACTGCAGCCCGTCCTGGCGGTCGAAATGCAGGTCGGCGTAGTCGGCCTTGACCGACCCCCACAGGTGCCCGCTGGTGCGCCTGCACTGGGTGCAATGGCAGACCGTCACGCTGGTGCGTGACAGCGTGACCTCAAAGGCGACCGCGCCGCATTCGCAGGTCCCGCGCGGCATCACGCGCGCCCCGGCGTCGCGGCGGCACCCAATAGGACACCGTAGATGACAAAGCAGACGGACATCACCCGCCGCACCCAGATGTTGAACGCAGCCCCCAGCGCCGCGCGCCCAATGCCCGCACCAAGTGCTGTAAAGCCGGAATAGCTGAGCGCGGTGATCGTCAGGGCAGTGGGCATGATCAGCCACATCTGATCCCACACCGGCACATCCGGCTGCACAAACTGAGAAAAGGCGGCGAGGTAGCCTGCCACGCTTTTGGGATTGATCGTCGCAATGGCCAGCGCGCGGGCGTACACGCGCTGCCCGCTTTGGTGGGTCACCTGCGGCGGCGTGCCCGCCATCAGCCAGCCGCGCACGCCCAGGTAAATCAGGAACCCCGCGCCAACCAGCTTGGCCACAAAAAACGCCGCGGGCGAGGCCGCGATGAGCGCGGTGATGCCCGCCGCGGACAGGACCAGAAACAGGCTGGCTTGGGTCAGGATCGCAAGGATCCCCGGCACCGACCGGCGAAAGCCCAAGGTCATGCCGTTGGTGATGCAATTCACCGCGTTCGGCCCCGGCGTGGTGACAAAGACCACCCAGAACAGCGCGAATATGACCCACTCTTCGAATGACATCAGTAGACCGGCGGCGCGATGACCCAGATCGCCAGCGCGGGCGCATCATAGGGATTGATCCAGCGAAACGGCTCGCCGCGGATGCGAAAGCTGTCGCCGGGGTTCAGGGTGAAGCGGCGCGGCCCGATCTCAAGGTCCAGGCGGCCCGAAATGACATAGCCCACCTCTTGCGTGGGGCGGGTGACCGCCTCGGCGATCTCGCTCTGCGGCTCGAAGGTGGAATGCACGACCTCGAAATCGTCGGTCAGATCGGGGGACAGCAATTCCTCGACCAGGCCCGCGGTGCGCGACCCGATGGGCCGTCGCGCGCCGCTGCGCACGACATAGCCCTCTTCTTCGGCCGGGGCCGCGCCGCGCTGAAACAGCATCGACATCGCGATGTCCAGCTTGGCCGCCATGTGCCGCAGATCGGTGACCGACGGCTCGGACAGGTCGCGCTCGACCTGGCTCAGCCAGCCCACAGACCGCCCCACGCCGTCGGCCATATCTTGCAATGTCAGACCCCGCGCCTTGCGCAGCGCGCGCAGATCGGCACCCAGGCCATGTGAATGTGTAAGATCGGATTGCAGCATCAGACGTGAAAATCCCTTGGCTGTTTTTCACGTAACGTCAGCTTTCGTGAAAAATCAAGCTGGATTTTCACGTACGGGTGAAAATCCCGGCCAGAATGCGGGTCAGATGATCAGCATCGCCCTGGGAAAAGGCACCGGGTTGGTCGCTGTCGATGTCAAAGACCGCGATCAGCGCGCCCGCCCCGTTCCACACCGGCAGCACCAGCTCGGACCGGGTCGATGACGCGCAGGCGATGTGCCCGGGAAAGGCATCCACATCATCCACCAGTTGCACCTGCCCCGTCCGCGCCGCCGCGCCACAGACCCCGCGGGAAAAGGGGATTTGCAAACAGCCATGCCCGCCCTGATAGGGTCCGATCTTGAGCATCTCGGGCGCGGTCACCCGGTAAAACCCGGTCCAGTCAAAGCGGGGGTCGCTGTGATGCACCTCGCAGGCGACGGTGGCCATGAGGGCGACCGCGTCGTCCTCGCCTTCGGTCAGGCTGTGCAGCGTTTTTTCGAGTAGTGCGTAATCGGGCATGGTGTGTCCTGTCTGCGCGGTCAGGACTGGGGGCCAGCCCCCAGACCCCCGAGGTATTTTTGGTCAGAAGAAACCTAGACCCGCTCGATGGCGATGGCTGTGCCTTCTCCGCCGCCGATGCAGATGGCGGCGATCCCGCGTTTGAGGTTTCGTTTTTCCAGAGCGTTCAGCAGCGTCACGATAATGCGCGCGCCCGACGCGCCGATGGGGTGGCCCAGCGCGCAGGCGCCGCCATTGACGTTCACCACATCATGGCTCAGCCCCATTTCACGCATGAAGGCCAGCGGGACAACGGCAAAGGCCTCGTTCACCTCCCACAGGTCGACCTGATCCTTGGTCCAGCCGATCCGGTCCAGCAGCTTTTGCGCGGCGGGCACGGGGGCCGTGGTAAAGAGGCCCGGCGCCTGGGCGTGGCTGGCATGGCCCAGGATACGGGCGCGGATGGTCAGGCCTTGGGCCTCTGCCGCGCTGTCCGAGGCCAGAACCAGCGCCGCCGCCCCGTCCGAGATCGACGAGGAATTTGCCGCCGTCACCGTGCCCCCATCGCGGAAGGCGGGTTTCAGCTGTGGGATCTTGTCGGGGCGGGCGGTGCCGGGCTGTTCATCCGCGGTCACCGTGACGCTGCCCTTGCGGCCTTTGACGGTCACTTCGGTCACCTCACCGTCAAAGGCACCGCTGCTGATCGCGTCTTGGGCACGGGCGAGCGAGGTCAGGGCATAGTCGTCCTGCACATCGCGGGTGAACTGGTAGGTTTCGGCGCAATCCTCGGCAAATGTGCCCATCAGGCGGCCCGTGTCATAGGCGTCTTCGAGCCCGTCGAGGAACATGTGGTCGATCACCTGCCCGTGGCCCAGCCGCGCGCCCTCGCGCATCTTGGGCAGCAGGTAGGGGGCGTTTGTCATACTCTCCATCCCGCCGGCGATCATGCTGTCGGCGTGGCCCAGCGCGATCTGGTCAAAGGCCATCATCGCGGCCTTCATGCCCGATCCGCACATCTTGTTCAGCGTCGTTGCGGGCACGTCCTCGGACAGCCCGGCGGCAAAGCCTGCCTGCCGCGCAGGCGCCTGGCCTTGGCCCGCGGGCAGCACACAGCCCATCAGCACCTCGTCCACCGTGGTGGCACCTGCCCCGTCCAGCGCGCCCTTGATCGCGATGCCGCCCAAATCTGCCGCGCGCAGGCCCGACAGGGCCCCTTGGAACCCGCCCATGGGGGTGCGGGCGGCTCCGGCGATGACAACTGATTTCATGTGGCGTCTTCCTTTGTGGGCAGGTGGCAACCGAATGGTAAGGTTTGCCTCCTAATGAGGCAATGTAACCAGAGCATTGCAAGAGGGCTCAGATGGATCTTCGCAGCAGATCAGAGGACAACCTGCAAGTTGTTTCCGTCCAAAACAGCCGGATTGACGCCGCCGTCGCCATCGAATTCAAGGACGCGATGCGCGCCGCCACCGATGGGGGGCAGGACACCGTTGTCCTGGACCTGAGCGAGGTGCAATTTATCGATTCCAGTGGCCTGGGCGCCATCGTCGCCGCAATGAAACACATGGGCAAGTCGCGCAAGCTGGCCCTGGCCGGGCTGACCCCCACGGTTGAAAAGGTGTTTCGCCTGACCCGTATGGACAGCGTGTTCAGCGTGTTCCCAACCCTGGACGGTGCCCTGACCGACCTCAAGAACTGAATTGTCATCCCCGATGGAAGCGCCCACGATGTCACTCGTTTCAAACCTGCCCACCTTTCGCATCACCGTCCAAAGCGGCGCGCTGGCAGTCCGAGAGGCGCTGGCGGCCCTGCTGGACGGGCTGAAACCGCTGGATTTGGATATCGAAGAGGCGGGCACGGTCGAGTTGGTGATGGCAGAGGCGCTGAACAACATCGTGGAACATGCCTATCCCGCGGGCGACCCCGCCGGGCCCATCGACATCACATGCGCGCATGCGGTGGACGGGCTGCACCTGACCGTGGTGGACCAAGGCCGCGGCATGCCGGATGGTGAGACACCGCTGGGTGCGGCGGCGAACCTGGACGTGGATTTATGCGACATGCCCGAGGGTGGCTTTGGCTGGTTCCTAATCAAGGATCTGGCCAAGGACGTCACCTATCAGCGGGTCGCGCGCGAAAACCACCTGACGTTGCGGATTGCTGTGGCGGTCAGCTAGGCGCAGGGGTTTGCGGTTGGGGGTTTGCTCTGATCACCGTTAGGTGACACCGCGCGCTCTGAAAGCATAGCACGCCGCGTGCGAAACAAACTCCGTTCGGGTTTTTCTATGGCTGCTGGGTAGACGGCAGTTGGCAGGCGTTTGCCCAAGGACATGACACGCCCACGGGACAGCGGTTCACTGCAAACCGGATAACCAGGCCCTTAACGCAGAGAGCGTGCAGGGAAGGCATTCACCCTGGCGGCGCGTCTCTCCTGCTTGCGGCAACGCATGGCCCACACGCATGCGCAAACTCAGAAAGCCTGCCGAAACACCACCCGCATCCCGCACGCTCGGCCCCAACCAAGTTCCGCAAAACCGCCCCGCAGCCACCACATTCCTGCCTTGATCCCCCGGCATATACAGACCTGTAGCTGCATATGGCTTCCCTCGGTGTCGCGTGTAATTGCCCCCACCCAGTGCGCGGCACCGAGGCACTTCTACCGATCCGATAGAAGTGGACAATGGGCGCGCCTCCGTTAGGTTGCGCGACACGCTGTCACGACCCGGGGGACCATTATGCGCGATTTTCACCAACCAGGCCGGTCGCCTGTCCTTGCCAGTTCGGGCATGTGCGCAACCTCGCACCCGCTGGCAGCACAGACCGCCATCGACATGCTCAAATCCGGCGGCAACGCCATGGACGCCGCCATCGCCGGGGCCGTGCTCTTGGGCATTTGCGAACCGCAGATGACGGGCATCGGCGGCGATTGCTTTGTCCTGTGGTCGCAGGCGGGCGGGCCGATCCAGGCGCTGAACGGGTCAGGCCGCGCGCCGGCCGCACTCGACGCCGCCATGCTGCGCGACGCAGGCGAAACGGTCGTGCCGAAACACAGCGCTCACAGCGTCACGATCCCCGGCGCGATCGACGCGTTTTGCACCCTGTCCGACAGCGTCGGAAAATTCGGCCTCGACGCGATCCTCGCCCCTGCCATCCACTATGCCGACGCAGGCGTGCCCGTCGCCCCGCGCGTCGCCTTCGATTGGGAAAGGGACGCCAGCATCCTGACCCCAACCGCGCGGCAAAGCTATCTGATCGACGGCAAGATCCCGCAGCCCGGCGCGCTCTTTGCCGCCCCGGGCCAGGCAGAGGTGCTGCGCCGCGTCGCCAAAGACGGGCGCGACGCATTCTATTCCGGCGAGGTGGTCGAGGACATGCTGGACGCCCTCACCGCCCTGGGCGGCACCCATACGGCGCAGGATTTCGCGGCCACCGCCTGCACCCCGACCGACCCGATCAACGGCCCCTACAAGGGCGTCGACCTTGTGGAACACCCGCCAAACGGCCAGGGCGCCACAGCCAACCTGATGCTGAACATCCTGGCGCATTTCGACATCTCGGGCATGGACCCCTGGGGCACCCAGCGCGCGCATATCGAGGCCGAGGCGTCAAAGCTGGCCTATGACGCGCGCAACCGTTTCCTCGCCGACCCGGACCACACCACCAGGCTGGACCACATGCTGGCGCCGGAAACCGCCGCACAGCTCGCGGCCCTGATCGACCCCACCAAAGCGATGCCCAGCGCCGCCCCGCTGACCGAACAGGTGCACAAGGACACGATCTATATCACCGTCGTGGACCGCGACGGGATGGCGGTGTCGCTGATCTATTCGATCTTCAACGGGTTCGGGTCGGGCATCGCCAGTGAAAAGTTCGGCATCCTGCTGCAGAACCGCGGCGCGGGCTTTACGCTGGACGCGGGCCACCCGAACGAGTTGAAGGGCGGCAAACGCCCCATGCACACGATTATCCCCGGCATGCTGGTCAAAGACGGCAAGGTCATCATGCCCTTTGGCGTGATGGGCGGCGCCTATCAGCCTGCGGGGCATGCCCGTTTTGTCACCAACATGGTCGACTTTGACATGGACCCGCAGGCGGCCATCGACGCGCCGCGCGCGTTCTCGGACACTGGCGACATGAAGGTCGAGCGGGGCTATGCCGACAGCGTCCGGGCCGAACTGGCCGAGATGGGGCACAGCGTGTCGATCCCCGACACGGCCATCGGCGGGGCGCAGGCAATCCTGGTGCGGGATGACGGCGTGCTAGAAGGCGCCAGCGACCCGCGCAAAGACGGCTGCGCACTGGGCTACTGACACCGTGCGGTGCGCAGTGACTGCGCACCCTACGTAGGGTGTGCCCTCTGGGCGCACCTTCAGTTCAGTTGGAAATGCAGCGGGTATGTGCCGTCTTGGAACGGGCCAAACAGGTCTGGAATGTCCGGGTGATCCACCGGCTCGCCCGAATAATCGGCCACCAGGTTCTGCTCTGACACATAGGCCACGTAATAGCTTTGGTCGTTCTCGGCCAACAGGTGATAGAACGGCTGCGCCTTCTTGGGGCGGCTGTCCTCGGGAATGGCTTCGTACCATTCCTCGGTGTTGGAAAACTCGGGATCGACATCGAAAACCACGCCGCGAAAGGGGTGCTTTTTGTGACGGACGACCTGGCCCAAATGGTATTTTGCGCGTGTTCTTAGCATTGCGTTGCGCCCCCTACCGACCGTGACTACACGGTGCAAGGGACATTTGTCCAATAATTGCACTCATTTTGCTGGAAACAGTCTGTGAACCTCGCCGTAACAGTCTTGCAGATCGTCGCACCGGTGTTTTTGCTCGCGGGCATCGGGTTTGCCTGGGTCAAGGCCGGGCTGGAATACCGTATCCAGTTTGTGACCCAACTGGCGATGACGCTGTCGCTGCCCTGTCTGATCTTTGTCTCGCTGATGCAGACCCGAATCGATCCCGCGGCGCTGACCGCGCTGTCGCTGGCATCGGTGGTAGCCTATGGCGCGGTGACCGTCCTGTTCCTGGCCCTCGTGCGCATCGCGCGGCTGAACACGCGCACCTATGCGGCACCTTTGATCTTTGGCAACACCGGCAATCTGGGCCTGCCTCTGGCGCTCTTTGCCTTTGGCGATGTGGGCCTCAGCTATGCGATCATCGTCTTTGCGATCATGGCGCTGTGGTCCTACACCTTTGGCATCTGGCTGGTCGCGGGCGCCGGATCGCCCGCCAAAATGGTGCAAGAGCCGCTGGTCTGGGGCACCGTCCTGGGCGCGCTGTTTCTGTGGCAGGGGTGGGAGACGCCGGAATTTCTGACCAACACGCTACAGCTGGTGGGGCAGATGGCGATCCCGATGATGCTGATCACCCTGGGCGTCGCGGTCGCGCGCTTGTCTGCGCGCGGGCTGGCCAAGGCGCTGGCCCTGTCGCTGGTCAAGCTGTGCCTGTGCACCGCCATCGCCTGGGGGGTGGGGCGTGGATTTGCGCTTGACCCCACGGCCTTTGGCGTTCTGGTCTTGCAGGTGGCCACGCCCGTGGCCGTCACCTCGTATCTGTTGGCCGAAAAATACGGCGCCGATGCCCAAGAGGTGGCGGGGCTGGTTGTCGCCTCCACCCTCATATCCATCGCCGCTTTGCCGCTCATCCTGGCGGCCGTTCTCTAACAATCGTGATTTCCACAGGCACGGTTTTACGCTAAACTGCGACAAAACATAAAAAAGCGAGTGAGGCAGATGAGCAAACTCTTTCGCGCTTTGGCATTGGTATTCATGGCAGCCAGCTGTGGCGGCGGGTCGGGCACGGCCCCCAGGCAGCTGGATAACGCCTGCTCCATTGTGCAAGAGCGTCCCGAATACCTGCGTGCGTTCAAGTCGGTTGAGCGGAAATATGGCGTGCCCGTGCATGTCCAGATGGCCACGATCTATCAAGAGAGCAAGTTCATCTCGAACGCGCGCACGCCCTACCGCTATGCTGCGGGCGTCATCCCCATCGGGCGGCAATCCAGCGCCTTTGGCTATAGCCAGGCCCTGGACGGCACGTGGGAAGAGTACAAGGAACTGACCGGCCAGCGCGGCGTGCGGCGCGACCGCATCCGCGACGCCACGGAATTCATGGGCTGGTACATGCGCGAAACCCAAAGCCGCCTGGGCGTGCCCGTCACGGACGCACGCAATCAGTATCTGGCCTATCACGAGGGGCGCACCGGCTATGCGCGCGGCAGCTATAACCGCAAGCCCTGGCTGATCCGGGTCGCGGGCGAGGTGGACGCCCGCGCGGATATGTATGCGGTTCAGCTGCGGTCGTGCCGGGTGCGCGGCGCTTAGGATGAAACCGAGCGGGGCGCTTAATTGTCGCCCCGCCGGGGGGCATCGAACAGGCGGTTCGACAGGTTGCCGCCTGTAACCAGCTCGCCCAAGACAACGGTGGTCGACCCGCCGCCGCTGTCATTCACCACCCATTGGCGCAGCTGCACGGGATCGGCGGTGAACTTCATCTGGATGTTGCCATAGTCCGGGTTCTCGGGGTCCTGCGCGGTCACGATCGTGGCTGTCCCGTCAAAGTCGTGGCCAACCACCATATTCGCCTGGCCCAGGTTCACATTGCGCGCCAGGATCAGCGACAGGGGGGTACGCCGCAGCGGGTAGGTCTCGGGCGGCTGGTTCGACTTACCGTCCGCGATATAGACCGCGTTGGCCGAGGCAACCACCAGCGTTTCCTCGGGCGGGTTGTATTCAAACCGCATCCGGCCCGGCCGCTTGATATAGATCGTGCCGGTGCTGATCGTGCCATCGTCGTTGATCTGCGTGAACGTGCCCTGGGCCGTTTTCAGGTCGTTCAGATAGCCCGAGATCGTGTTCAACGGCAGCTTGTCCGCCACCGCCGCCTGTGCCGCAACCAGCGCAACCGCGATGGCCGCAATCCGAGATTTCAGTGTCATACCGCTCACCTTCTTCGTTTATGTCCTTGCCGGGACATATAAGGCGGGCGCGCGTGATATGCGATATCAGCCGTGCGGTGCGCGATAAACGCGCACCCTACCCCTGGGGCCCTACTGTTCGGGCACCAGGATCTCGCGCTTGCCCACGTGGTTGGCGGGGCTGACGACACCTTCATCCTCCATCTGCTCAACCAGGCGCGCGGCCTTGTTATAGCCGATGGCCAGCTTGCGCTGGATATACGAGGTCGAACATTTGCGATCCTTGATCACAATCGCCACCGCCTGATCATAAAGCGCATCCTCGCCATCGGTGTTGCCCCCCAGACCCAGCACCGCGTCGATCCCGCTTTCTTTCTCCTCATCCGGCCCGTCCACAACGCCCGACACATAGTCCGGCGCGCCAAAGGCCTTGAGGTGGTTCACAATCTCTTCGACTTCCTCATCGCTCACAAACGGGCCGTGGCACCGTGTAATCTTGGCCCCGCCCGCCATATACAACATGTCACCCATGCCCAGCAGTTGTTCGGCGCCCATCTCGCCCAGGATCGTGCGGCTGTCGATTTTCGACGTCACCTGGAAGGAGATCGGAGGCGTCGTGTAGGGAAGTTCGCCTTGATCGTGCCGGTGATCACATCGACCGACGGGCGCTGCGTCGCCATGATCAGGTGGATACCGCTGGCCCGCGCCATCTGCGCCAACCGCTGAATGCAGGCCTCAATCTCTTTGCCGGCCACCATCATCAGGTCAGCCATCTCGTCCACGATAACAACGATATAGGGCATCGCCTCTGGCGCGAACTCCTCGGTCTCGAACACCGGCTCGCCCGTGTCGTCGTCAAAGCCCGTCTGCACCGTGCGGCTGAACATCTCGTCCTTGGCCAGCGCTTCCTTCACCCGGCCGTTATAGCCGTCGATATTGCGCACGCCCATCTTCGACATCTTGCGATACCGCTCTTCCATCTCGCCCACGACCCATTTCAGGGCCACAACCGCCTTCTTGGGGTCGGTCACAACAGGCGACAGCAGGTGCGGAATGCCGTCATAAACGCTCAGTTCCAGCATCTTGGGGTCGATCATAATCAACCGGCATTCCTCGGGCGACAGCTTGTACAGCAGCGACAGGATCATCGTGTTGATCGCCACCGACTTGCCAGACCCCGTGGTGCCCGCGATCAGCAGGTGGGGCATCTTGGCCAGGTTCGCGACCACAGGATCCCCGCCAATGTCCTTACCCAAAGCGAGCGGCAGTTTCTGATTGCTGTCGCCAAAGTCACGGCTGGCCAGGATCTCGCGCAGCACGACCTTCTCGCGGTTCTCATTGGGCAGTTCGATCCCGATCACCGACCGCCCCGGCACGGTCGACACCCGCGCCGACAGTGCCGCCATCGACCGCGCGATATCATCGGCCAGGCCGATCACCCGGCTCGCCTTCAGGCCCGGCGCAGGCTCCAACTCGTACATGGTGACGACGGGGCCCGGGCGGACGCTCACGATCTCGCCCTTCACGCCATAATCATCCAGCACGTTTTCCAGCATGCGTGCGTTTTCTTCCAACGCCTCGTCGCTTAGATGATGGCGCGCGACGTCGATCGGGTTTTCCAACAGGTTCAGCGGCGGCAGTTCAAAGCCGGGATGCGTGTCCTCGAATGCCAGCTTCGGCTGCGCCTCGGCCTGGGCGCGGGTGCTTTGCGGCACGGGTTTGCGCACGGGCTGCTGCACAACCTTGCGCGGCTCGGCCACGGGGATGCTGGGCGATGCGGGCGCGGGTTCCGGCACTTCCAGTTCCGGCGCGGCAACAGGGGCGGGCGCAGGGGCTGCCTCCGGTGCGGGCGCAGCCACAGGTTCAGGCGCAGCGACGGGCGCGCGCAATGGCGGCTCCACGCGCCCTGCGGGCGCAGGCGGCGCAGTCAACGGCGGCTCGGGCGGCAGCGCATGCTGCGGCGCGGTGTCCAGCACCAAGGGGTCCGGCCTCCGCCCGCGCCCTTTGGTCAGCGGTGCCACGCTGTCCACCTGCAGGCTGGGCTGGGTGCGCACGCGGGATTTGATGACATCCGTGATCTTGGCCTTGATGCGCGCATCGCCCGGCCCATCGCCCACGTCGGCATCGCTATAGGTCTCGATCAGCTCCGGCTCCGGCATATGCTCTGGCGCAGGCTCTGGCCGCTTGATCAGGGCGGGCATGCGGGCCAGCAACCCAGGTCGCGGCGGCTCTTCGACACTTGCGTCCGGGGCGTCATAGGGCGGAACGGGCGGGACCGCCGCGGCATAGGCCTCGGCCTCTTCCGCCGCGGCCAACCGCTGGGCACGGCGTTCGTTCTGTCGCTCTTGCATCCCGCGCGCGGCCTGCACCGCACCGCTGGCCCCGCGCCCCAGCAGGGTCATCGCGCCCGCATAGGCCATCACCAGGCCCACCAGCATAAACCGCAGCAGCCGCGCGACCTCGGGCCGGGTAAAGCCCAGGACGAAGGCGCCAAAGACAACGATGCCCGCCGCCATCACCAGCGACATCAGCTTGACCGCAAAGGCCGAACCCAAAGGCAGCGCCGTCAGGATAAAGGCCAGAACCGTATCCCCAAACAACCCACCCAGGCCAAAGCCATGGGTGGCCTGCCAGGCAGGCCCGGGCTGCAAGGTCGCCGCATAGATCGACCCAAATGCAATCGCGATCGGGGCAAAGATCAAGCGGCCAAAGGCGCGGTCGGTCCCGATATGCAAGGCAAAGCGGGCGCCCCAGACCAACAGCACGATGGCCACGCCAAACACACCCCAGCCCGCGATCATGAACAGCGGCGCCGCAACAGACGCACCCGTCCGGCCCATCCAGTTCTGCACCGGCGCATCGGTCGAGGCCATCCAGTTGGGATCGTCGGGGGTATAGCTCAGCATCATCGCCGCCGCCATGCAGCCCACAATCAGCAGCGCGATGCCGATCAGCTCGCGACCGCGCTTTTCAATCGCCGCCTGCATCCCCTGGTCAAATAGCGGATCCCGCCGTGTCTGATATGCCATGCCTCGTCCTCGTTCTTCAATCGGCGTAGAGCGTGTCGCGAATGGCCGTCAGCCCCCGCTCCGTCTGCGCCTTTGGGGCCACCAAGGCGGCCCGAATATATCTGTCCCCGGGGTTCAGCCCGTCGATCTCGCGCGCCAGATAGGCGCCGGGCAGCACCCGCACACCGGTCTCTTGCCAGAGGCGCAGCGCCGCTGCCTCGCCGTCCGCGACAGGCAGCCACAGGAAAAACCCAGCCTCTGGCGCGGCATAGCCCGGCACATCGCCCAGGATGCGGTCGGCCATGTCGTATTTCTCGTGATACTGTGCGCGGTTGTCAGCGACATGCGCCTCATCCGCCCAAACGGCAGCCGCCGCATGCTGCAAGGGCGTGGGCAGCGGCGTGCCCGCATAGGTGCGCAACTGCTTGGCCTCGCGGATCGTCGCAGGCCCACCCACGATGAACCCCGACCGCAGGCCCGGAAGGTTTGACCGCTTCGACAGCGAATGAAAGGCCACAACCCGCTCCGGGTCCACATCGCCGATACACTCCAGCACGCCCACAGGCGGCACATCGCGGTAAATCTCGGAATAGCACTCGTCGGCAAACACCTGGAAATCATAGCGTTCCGCCAGCGCAATCAGAGCGCGCCAATACGTCGCCCCCGCCACAGCGCCCTGCGGGTTGGCCGGTGAACACATATAGCAGGCCACGGTGCGGTTCAGGATCGCCGGGTCCACACTGGCATAATCCGGCAAATGCCCCGTCGCTTCCGTGGCAGGCACCAACACAGGCTCCGCCCCCGCCGAAATCGCCGCCAGCATATAGACCTGATAAAACGGGTTCGGCATCAACACCACAGGCTGCTGCCCGTTCTTCACCTCCGGGCACAGCGCCATGCCCGCATTATACAGCCCCTCGCGCGTGCCGTTCAGCGGCATCACATTGGCATCGGCGTCCATCGCCACGCCATACCGCCGGCCCAGCCAGTCGCAAAACGCCTGGCGCAGCTCGGGCAGTCCTTCGTTGGGGGGATAGTTGTTAAATCCCGCCGCATGCGCGGTAATCACATCCGTGACCCAGGCAGGAAAGGCGTGTTTCGGCTCACCAATGGTCATATGCACCACATCGCCGCCAGGCGCGTGATGGTCCAACAGGCTCCGCAAACGCGGAAACGCATACGCCGGAAGGTTCGAAAACCGCTCGGGAAACTTCATAAATCTGCCTCGGGTTCGGGGTCATCACGCCCCGTTTGTGCCAGAGTACCCCAAGCGGGACTCCCCCGTCCAGAAAAACCGCCCAGCAATCCCAGCTTGTGGCAAATCCGCCAAACCCTGGCCCACCGCACAGGTTTCTTCTGACCAGAAATACCTCGGGGGAGGCCGCAGGCCGGGGGCAGCGCCCCCCCAAAACATGGCGTCGCCGACAGGCGGCTATCGGATCACGCCAACGCCGCCTCGCAGGCCACGCCCACCCGCAACAACGCCGCCTCACAGTCCGGCGGCGCCATCAGCATCAGACCACAGCTGGGCACACCCGTGGGCAGGCTCAGCGCGCACAGCCCCATCAAATTGCCCACCCGCGTGTTGCGCAGGGCCAGCAGGTTCTCGGTTTTGTAATAGGCGCTGTCGCTGTTCAGCCGCGCCAGGTTCGGCGGCAGGATCGGCGCCGTGGGCGCCAGCACCGCGTCAAACCCCTGCGCCGCCGCATCCCAAGCCGCGCGTGCCGCATCCAGCTGCGCCCAGGCCGCGGTGTAATCCGGCGCCGAAAACTGCTTGCCCAGGCGGAACCGCTCCAAAATCTCCGGGTACATCGCCTCCGGGTTGGCCTCGATCACATCGCGCCACAGCCCGTACACCTCGCCCGGCACCAACGGCCCCGCATTGGCCATGGCCCCGGCCAGCTCGGGCACGGCCAAACGCTCCACCGTTGCCCCCGCCGCCTCTAACCGACGCACCGCCGCCTCAAACGCCGCCGCAGGCGCATCGCGGATGTCGTCGAACACGATGGTCTCCAACACGGCCAAGCGCTTGCCGCCAAGCGTCGCGCCGCGCAGATCAGGCGCCCGCGCGCCCGCCATCGCCGCCATCAAAAGTGCCGCATCCTCCACCGTCCGCGTCAGCGGGCCCACGGTGTCGAACCGCAGGCTCAGCGGCACGCAGCCCTCGATGGACAACCGCCCGTGGGTCGTCTTCAACCCGACCAAATCGTTCCAGGCCGCGGGGATACGCACCGACCCGCCCGTGTCCGACCCAATCGCCGCAGGCGCCAGGCCAAAGGCGACCGAGGCCGCAGCGCCCGACGACGACCCGCCCGGCACCGCCTCGGTATCATTCACGCAAGGTGGCGTGCCGGTGGACGGGTTATAGCCCAGACCGGAAAAGGCCAACTCGCTCATATGCGTCTTGCCCAGGCATACCAGCCCCATGGCTGCCGCATTGGCCAGCACCACCGCGTCACTGTCCGGCACCCGGCCAGACAACAGGTGCGACCCCGCCTCGGTGCCCACGCCCGCGCTGTCAAACAGGTCCTTCCAACTGATCGGCACCCCGTCCAAGGGCGACAGGCGTTGACCCGCCTTGGCCCGCGCGGCGGCAGCACCCGCCTCGGCCAGCGCGCGGTCGCGGGTCAGGCGGGCATAGATGCGGTCCACCAAATCGTGGCCCTCGGCGCGGTCCAAAAACGCCTCGGCCAGCGCCACAGGGTCCAGCGTGCCCGCGCCAATCGCCCGGCCCAGTGCCGCGGCACTCATTCCAAACACGTCCTGCATCCGTCCGCTCCCCTGCCCGTCGCCGGCCCGTCCCCTGCGCGCCCCATGCACGTCGCCGCGACGGTAGCGACGTCGCAGCGCATGGACAATCCCAGGCGGGCACCCATATTGCCGCCCATGCAAGACTTTGACAGCGACATCCTGATCGTCGGCGGCGGGCTCTCCGGCCCCATCCTCGCCCTGGCCCTGGCCCAAGCGGGCCACCGCGTCGCGGTGATCGACGCGCTGGCCGAAAAGGTGCGCAAAAACGCGGGCTTCGACGGGCGCAGCTATGCGGTCGCACTGACCTCGCAACGCCTGCTGGCGGGGATTGGCATCTGGGACGCGCTGGCAGATCACAGCCAGCCGATCCTCGAGATTAAAGTGTCGGACGGGCGTGCAGGCGAAGGGCCATCGCCCTTTTTCATGCACTTCGACCATGCCGAGATCGAGGAAGGGCCGATGGGCCACATGGTCCAAGACCGCCACCTGCGTCGCGCACTACTGGACGCGATGGCAGACACCCCGGGCGTGGCCCATATCGCAGGCGACAGCGTCACCGCCCAGACACCCGATGCCGCGGGCGTCACCGCCACGTGCGCGTCGGGCAAAACACTGCGCGCCCGGCTGCTGGTCGGCGCCGATGGACGCGGCAGCGGCACGGCGACGCGCGCGGGGATCAAACGCACCGGCTGGGGCTATGGCCAGACGGCGCTGGTGTCGGCCATCGCCCATGAAAAACCGCATCACGGCGTGGCGCACCAGTTTTTTATGCCCGCAGGGCCGCTGGCGATCCTGCCCCTGCCCGGCAATGTCAGCTCGATTGTATGGAGCGAGACCGCAAGCAACGCCGCGGCCTTCCACGCGCTGCCCGATGCCGATTACCTGACGATGCTGCGGCCCCGCTTTGGCGATTTTCTGGGCGAGATCAGCCTGGCAGGCCAACGCTATACCTACCCGCTGGCGCTGTCGCTGGCCAACCACATGGTGGCGGACCGCGTGGCGCTGGTGGGTGATGCCGCCCATGGGGTGCATCCGATTGCGGGCCAGGGCCTGAACGCAGGCATGCGCGACATCGCCGCCCTGGCCGAGGTGCTGACCGACGCGCTGCGCCGCGGCGAAGACATGGGCAGCCCCGCGGTGCTGGATCGCTACGCGGCCTGGCGGCGCTTTGACAACACCGCGTTGGCGGTCGCGACCGACAGCTTTAACCGTCTGTTTTCAAACGACAATGTACTGGTGCGCGGCGTCCGCGACCTTGGCATGGGTCTGGTATCGAAAATGCCCGCGCTGCGCCGCAGCTTTATCCGCGAGGCGGCAGGCCTGACCGGCGATCTGCCGCGCTTGATGCAGGGCCAACCGCTGTAACGCGGATCAAGATCCGCCTTACGGGGGCACTGCGCGTAAGGCGGATCTTGATCCGCGCTGCGCTCAGTCCAGCTTGCGCGCCTCGTCCTCCAGCATGACCGGAATGCCGTTGCGAATGGGATAGGCCAGCCCCGCGGGTTCCGAAATCAGCTCTTCCGCCTCGGCGTCATAGCGCAGGGTCGCGTGGGTCAGCGGGCAGATCAGCGTTTCCAGCACGCGGCGGTCGATATCCGAGGTCACTGCATCATCTCCCCTTCGCCGCCGCGCAGCTCGAACTCGATCAGCGTCACCAGCGTCTCGCGCCGGGTGCTCAGCGATGGCGCCTCAAGCAGGGCCTGTTTGTCTTCGGCGTCAAAGTCCAGCATCATCGACAGCGAGTTGATCAGCAACTCGTCCTCTGCATCCTTCAGCGTTTCCCAATCCGCAGACAGCGACCGCGCGTCAAAATAGCGGCCCAGCAGGTCCAGGAACACAGGCCGGTCAAAGGTGGTGTCGACCTCGGTCTTGCCCCGGTCGCGGTCAAACCCTTCCCAGCTGACGTCGCAACGCCGATAGGGCGTGAACCCGTCGACTTCCTTTTGGACGCGAAAGCGCGAGATGCCGCTGAGCGTGATCAGGTACCGGTTGTCCTCGGTCTCGGAAAACTGGGTGATGCGCCCGGCGCACCCGATGGTGTGCAGGCCGGTGCCATCGCGGCCCGCGACCTCGTTGGGCTGCACCATGCCGATCAGTCGCCCCGGCGTTTTCAACGCGTCGTCGAACATCTGCAAATAGCGCGGCTCAAAGATATGAAGCGGCAGGCGGGCGCGTGGCAACAGCAACGCCCCCGGCAACGGAAAGACCGGAATAGTACCGGGGAGGTCATGCACCTTAATCATAAGCAGCCAGCTAGCCCGCAATCGGCCTCAGGCAAATATCATCGAACTCAGTTTGCGCCGTCCGTTCAACACAACGGGGTCGTTGGGCTTGAGCGCTTCGAAGATTGTGAAAAGCTGCGCCTTGGCCGCCCCGTCGTTCCACTCCGCATCGCGGCGGAAGAGGTCGAGCAGCGCGTCAACCGCGCCCTCTGCATCGCCGTTGGCATGCAGCGCCTGGGCCAGGTCGAACCGGGCCTGGTGATCGTCGGGGTTCGCCTCGACCGCCGCGCGCAGCTCGGCCACCGGGCCTGCATCTGCGGCCTGACGCGCCAGTTGCAGTTGCGCGTGCGCGGCCTCCAGCTCGGGTCCGGTCGATATTTCGGCGGGCGCGCCGTTCAAGATCGCCTCGGCCTGGTCCAGATCGTCCATCGCGATGTGCGCCCGCACGAGGCCCGCATAGGCGGCGGCGTGCGCGGGGTCTTCGCCCAGGATGGCGACAAAGGTCTGGGCCGCGTCCACGGCGGCGCCCTCGGTCAGCATCTCTTCGGCGGCGGCGACGGCATCGTTCAGGCTGTCGCCGGGCGCCTCACCGCCCGCGGCTTTGATCACACGCTCGACAAAGGCGGTGATTTCCGAGCCGGGCAGCGCGCCCTGAAAGCCGTCGACAGGCTGGCCTTTCCAAAAGGCGTAGACGGTGGGGATCGACTGGATCTGCAGCTGGCCCGCGATCATCTGCGCCTCGTCCACGTTGACCTTGACCATTTTGACGGCGCCCTTGGCCGCCCTCACCGCGTCCTCGAGCATCGGGCCCAGCGTCTTGCACGGGCCGCACCAGGGCGCCCAAAAGTCCACGATCACGGGGGTGGTTTGGCTGGCCTCGACCACGTCGGCCATAAACGTCGCCTCAGAGCCGTCCTTGATCAGGTCGGCGTCGCTGGGGCCTGCGGACAATCCCAAATCCATCATCGTCTCATCCTTTGTCTCGGGTTGCGCTGTATATGGACGGCGGGGCGCCGCATGCCAAGGGGGCGCGTGCCCTAGACGTCGAAGCTGGCGAAGACGGGGGCGTGATCGCTGGGTTTTTCCCAGCCGCGCACGTCGCGCAGGATGCGGCTGGAATGTGCGCTGCCCGCGATGTCGCCGGTGGCCCAGATGTGGTCAAGGCGGCGGCCCTTGTCGGCGGCAGACCAGTCCTTGGCCCGGTAGGACCACCAGGAATACAGCAGCCCCTCGGGGATGTCCTGGCGCGTGATGTCGACCCATCCGCCCGCCTCTTGGGCGGCGGTCAGGTGTTCGACCTCGATCGGCGTGTGGCTGACGATCTTGAGCAGTTGCTTGTGGCTCCAGACGTCATCCTCGCGCGGGGCGATGTTGAGATCACCGACCAGGATGGATTTCTGCGGCGGGGCGCCTGCGAACCAGTCGCGCATGTCGGTCAGGTAGTCGAGCTTTTGCCCGAACTTTTCATTCTTGTCCCGGTCGGGCACGTCGCCCCCCGCGGGGACGTAGAAGTTGTGGATGGTCACACCGTTTTCCAGCCGCCCGGCAATGTGGCGGGCGTGGCCGAGGTTTGCGAAATCCATCGCACCCGCCTCCTCAATCGGGAGGCGCGAGAGGATGGCGACGCCGTTGTACCCCTTGTCGCCGCGCGCGACCATGTGGGTGTAGCCCAAATCCGCGAACCCCGCGCGCGGGATCTTGTCGACGGGGCTTTTGCACTCTTGCAGGCAGAGCACGTCCGGCCCCTCTTCCTTGAGCAGTTTTAGGACGATGGGTTCGCGCAGGCGCACCGAATTGATGTTCCAGGTGGCAAGAGTAAAGGGCATGCGGCGCGGCTCCGATCTGGGGGGATTTGGACGGGATTTGGGGCAGAGTAGACCCCTGTGACCGGCGCCTCCACCCGGAAAATGCGTTTTGTCCCCGCGGGGACAAGCCCTTCGGTGGGCTTACGAAATCTACATGATTTTGGGATTGTCTTGGTTGGGCAAAGGCTTGGGCCAACGGGCGCTGCATAAAGTGGATTTTAACCAGCGCGCAGGCAGACTGCCTGACGAAGGCGGGCGGGCAGCGATTTTACGCCGCGCGACCCTGGCAACGCGCCACGCGCGCACCGCTTTTGCGGCTGACCTGCAGGCACAAAACCGCCGCATCCCACGGGCAAAACCACCGTTCACAAACGGCCTTCTACATTTGCCAAATGACGGGGTTTGAGGCATCTTTGCGCGCATGGATGTCTTGAGCGTCAGCCATAGCCCTTTTCTGATTGCAATGTCCTGTTTGGTTGCCCTGGTCGCAGGCTTTACGGGGTTGTCGCTGACGCGCGATCTGGCGGCAAAGCCGATTGTGCAGCGCAAGGTGTCCGTCGCGCTGGCCGCGATCACGCTGGGCGGTGGCATCTGGGCCATGCATTTTGTCGCGATGCTGGGCCTGCGCCTGCCGATCCTGTTTTTCTATGATGCGGCGATCACCCTAGTGTCGGCCCTGACCGCCATCCTGCTGGTGGGCGGCGCGTTGATCCTGCTGCATTTTACCGAACGCACGCCGCGGATCATTACGCTGGCGGGCGGGATCGTAGGCGTGGGCATTTTGGTGATGCACTATATCGGCATGGCGGGGTTAGAGATGTGCCGGGCCGTCTATACCCCCTTTGGTGTGGTGGCATCGTCGGTCGTGGCCATCGGCCTGTGCGTGCTGGCCATCTGGGTTGCCTATGGGCACCGGTCCAACCGGAACATCCTGCTGGGCACCGTCTGCTTTGCCGCGGCGGTCTGTTCGGTGCATTTTCTGGCGATGGCGGGCACGAATTTCGTCACCGCCCCCGGCTTGGCCGAGTTTGGCCCTACGATGAGCAACGAGACGCTGGCGATTGGCGTGATCTTTTTCAGCTTTGTCATCTTTGGTGCCTGCCTGTGGGTCAGTGTCACCTACCTGGTCGTGCCACCCGCAGAACCGGCGGCCGCGGCGCCAGAGGGGCCTGACCTGCCCGTGGACACCGCGCGCGTGCAGGTCCCGTGCGAGCGGGAGGGGGCGAAGGTGTTTGTGTGGTCGAGCGACGTGCAATTTGTGCGCGCCGACGGGCATTACACACAGATCTATACCGCCGACGAGCGGTTGTTTTGCGTGTGGCCGGTGACCGAGGCCGCCAAGCGGCTGATGCCTGCGGGGTTCTTGCAGACCCACCGCAGTTATCTGGTGAACCCGGACCGCGTGGCGCGGTTCGAGCGGACCAAGGACAAGGGGCGCTGCATCTTTGAAGGGGCGGATTTACCCCCTGCCCCGGTCAGCCGGTCCAAACTGAAGGTGATGCAAGATGCACTGGCGTCGCAGGTTGGCGCAGTTCGTGCGACCTGAGGCGCAGTTCGTGCAAAATAGCCGGGTTTCATTGATTTTCTAAAGCCGCCGCATACCCCCGTATGCACTCATCCCTCCTGCCAGACATTCGCTTTTAGGGAGGAGAGCCGATGATTCCAGCGGCATTCGAGTATTACAGGCCCAAGGATATGGCGGGGGTCTTGTCCCTGCTGGAAGAGCATGGGGACGACGCCCGTGTGATGGCGGGCGGGCACAGCCTGATCCCTATGATGAAGCTGCGTATGGCCGAGGTGCCGCATCTGATCGACCTGCAGGATGTGGGCGGGATGGCGGAGATCGTCATTGAGGCTGACAGCATCCGCATTGGGGCCATGGTGACCCAAGCCGACATCATCGACCATGCGGGCCTGTCCGACGCGGCGCCGATCCTGCGCGAGGCGGCGTTGCAGATCGCGGACCCGCAGGTGCGGTACATGGGCACCGTCGGCGGCAATGTCGCCAATGGCGATCCGGGCAATGACATGCCGGGGCTGATGCAGTGCCTTGACGCACGATTTGTCGTTGTGGGGCCTGATGGGGAACGTGAGATTGCGGCGCGCGAATTTTACGAGGCGGCCTATATGACCGCGCGCGCGGACGAAGAGGTGCTGACCACCGTCATCCTGCCCTTGCCGCGTGGCGGGTATGCCTATGAAAAGCAAAAGCGCAAGATCGGGGATTATGCCACCGCTGCGGCGGCTGTGCAGATCGTGGCCGAGGGCGGTGTCTGTACCGCGGCCTCTGTGGCGATGACGAACCTGAGCGACACGCCGGTCTGGTCCGAAGCGGCGGGTGCGGCGCTGGTTGGCACCGGCGTGGACGACGCGGCGGTCAAGGCGGCGATGGCCGCGATGCTGGACGACATTGACCCATCCGAAGACAACCGCGGCCCGGTCGCATTCAAGAAACACGTGGCGGGCGTGATCCTGCGCCGCGCCATCGAACGCGCCTGGTCGCGGGCCTGAGGGGAGAACACGCATGTCGAAGAAACAACATTACACACTCACGGTGAACGGCAAGGAAGAGGAGTTCCTGGCCGAGCCGCGCGAGCTGTTGATCTATACCCTGCGGGAGCGGCTGAACATCACGGGCCCCCACATCGGGTGCGAGACGTCCCATTGCGGGGCCTGCACGGTCACGATTGACGGCAAGTCAGTCAAGGCCTGCACCATGTTCGTGGCCCAAGCCAGCGGCAAGGACATCACCACCATCGAGGGCATCGGCGGGCCGGACAACCTGCACCCGCTGCAGGAGGCGTTCAAAGAGCATCACGGGCTTCAGTGCGGATATTGCACGCCGGGGATGATCACCCGCGCGACCAAGCTGCTGGAGGAGATCCCGAACCCGACCGAGGAGGAGATCCGGTTTGGCATGGCGGGCAATATTTGCCGCTGCACGGGGTACCAGAACATTGTGAAATCCATTCAGGCTGCGGCCAGTGAGATGAATGCCGCCGCCTCAGGCAGCGAAGCGGTAGGCGATAAAACTGTGGAGGCCGCAGAATGAAGGACGACGTGACAAGCCGCGAGGAGCGGGTCGAGAACCTCAAGGGCATGGGCTGCTCGCGCAAGCGGGTTGAGGACGCGCGCTTTACCCAAGGCAAGGGCAACTATGTCGATGACATCAAGCTGGATGGGATGCTGTTTGGCGATTTCGTGCGCTCGCCCTATGCGCACGCCCGCATCACCAGCATCGACACCGAAGCCGCGTTGAAAGTGCCCGGCGTGCTGGCCGTGCTGACCGCTGCCGATCTGGAACCGCTGGGCCTGCACTGGATGCCGACCCTTGCGGGTGACAAGCAGATGGTGCTGGCCGATGGCAAGGTGCTGTTTCAGGGCCAAGAGGTCGCCTTTGTCGTGGCCGAGGACCGCTATGCCGCCGCGGACGGGATCGAGCTGGTCGAGGTCGAATACGAGGAACTGCCCGTCATCGTTGATCCGTTCGAGGCGCTGCAATCGGATGTGGTGCTGCGCGAGGATCTGGTGGCCGAGGACGGCAGCCTGCCCGACGGCGCCCATGGGCCACGCAAGCACGCCAACCACATCTTTACCTGGGAGGCGGGTGACAAGGCGCCGACCGAGGAAGTCATCGCCAATGCCGAGGTCGTGGCGGAGGAGTCGATGTACTACCACCGCACCCACCCCTGCCCGCTGGAGACCTGCGGCTGCGTGGCGTCGATGGACAAGGTCAACGGCAAGCTGACGCTGTGGGGCACGTTCCAGGCGCCGCATGCCATTCGGACCATTGTATCGCTGATTTCGGGTCTGGAAGAGCACAACATCCGCGTCATCTCGCCCGATATTGGCGGGGGCTTTGGCAACAAGGTGGGGGCCTATCCGGGCTATGTCTGTTCGGTCGTGGCGTCCATCGTGACGGGCAAGCCGGTCAAGTGGATCGAGGACCGGATGGACAACCTGATGACCACCGCCTTTGCCCGCGACTACCACATGACAGGCAAGATCAGCGCGACGCCCGAGGGCAAGATCACCGGGCTGCACTGTCATGTGACGGCGGATCACGGCGGCTTTGACGCCTGTGCCGACCCGACAAAATTCCCGGCGGGGTTCATGAACATCTGCACCGGGTCTTATGACATCCCGACCGCCTATCTGGAGGTCGATGGGGTCTATACCAACAAGGCACCGGGCGGCGTCAGCTATCGCTGTTCGTTCCGGGTGACGGAGGCGGTGTATTTCATCGAACGGATGATTGAGGTGCTCGCGATCAAGCTGGACATGGACGCGGCAGAGCTGCGCCGCATCAACTTTATCAAGAAGGAACAGTTTCCCTATACGGCGGCGTTGGGTTGGGAATACGACAGCGGCGACTATCACACCGCGTGGGACAAGGCGCTGAAGGCCGTCGACTATGACGGGCTGCGTGCCGAGCAAGCGCAGCGGGTCGCGGATTTCAAGGCGGGCAAGACGCGCAAGCTGATGGGGATTGGCCTCAGCTTCTTTACCGAGATTGTCGGGGCCGGGCCGGTGAAGAACTGCGATATACTGGGCCTGGGCATGTTCGACAGTTGCGAGATTCGGATTCACCCGACCGGTTCGGCCATTGCGCGGCTGGGCACGATCAGCCAAGGCCAGGGGCACGCGACGACCTTTGCGCAAATCCTGGCGAGCGAGATTGGCCTGCCTGCCGACAGCATCACCATCGAGGAAGGCGATACAGACACGGCGCCGTATGGTCTGGGCACCTACGGGTCACGTTCGACCCCCGTGGCGGGGGCGGCGACGGCGATGGCCGGGCGCAAGATCCGGGCCAAGGCGCAGATGATCGCAGCCTATCTGCTGGAGGTGCATGACGATGATGTCGAGTTTGACGTCGATCGCTTTGTCGTCAAAGGCGCGCCGGAGCGGTTCAAGACGATGAAGGACATCGCCTTTGCCGCCTATAACCAGGCCATTCCGGGGATCGAGCCGGGGTTGGAGGCGGTCAGCTATTACGATCCGCCCAACATGACCTATCCGTTTGGTGCCTATGTCTGCGTGATGGACATCGACGTGGACACCGGCGTGCCGGAGATCCGCCGCTTCTATGCGCTGGACGATTGCGGGACGCGGATCAACCCGATGATCATCGAAGGCCAGGTGCATGGCGGTCTGACCGAGGCGCTGGCCGTCGCCCTGGGGCAAGAGATTGCCTATGACGATATGGGCAACTGCAAGACGGGCACGCTCATGGACTTTTTCCTGCCGACGGCGTGGGAGGTTCCGAATTACGAGACCGACTATACCGTGACCCCCAGCCCGCATCACCCCATCGGCGCCAAGGGCGTGGGCGAAAGCCCGCATGTGGGCGGCGTGCCGTGTTTTTCCAATGCGGTGCAGGATGCGTTCCGGCCCTTTGGCAACACGCACACCAATATGCCCCACGACCACTGGCGGATTTGGAAGACCGCCAATGGGCTGGGTCTGCACGACTGAGCCCGAAGGTGCGCAGTAAATGCGCACCCTACGCAACCCAAGTAGGGTGCGCAGTCGCTGCGCACCTTCGGGAGCCGAGAGAATGACCTGGACTGACCTTCAAACCGCCCTTGGGCGCGGCGGCTATGTCGCCTCTGACGATCTGGCGGTGGCCTTGCAACTGGCCCTGGCCCTGGGGCGCCCCCTGCTGTTGGAAGGGGCCGCAGGCGTAGGCAAGACCGAGATTGCCCGCGCCCTGGCGCAGGTCAAAGACACCAAGCTGATCCGTCTGCAGTGTTATGAGGGCCTGGATGCGGCGCAGGCCATTTACGAGTGGAACTATCAGCGCCAATTGCTGACCATCCGCGCCGCGGCGGAGGATGGCGAGACGGGCAAGGCGGTCGAGGATCGTATCTTTTCCCGCGATTTCCTGCTGGAACGCCCCTTGCTGGCCGCGATCACCCAAGACACGCCGCCGGTCCTGCTGATTGACGAGATTGACCGGGCGGATGAGGAATTTGAGGCCTATCTGCTGGAAATCCTATCGGATTTTCAGGTGTCGATCCCCGAGCTGGGGACGATCACCGCCACCACGCGGCCCATCGTCATCCTGACCTCGAACGGGACGCGCGATCTGTCGGACGCGCTGCGGCGGCGGTGCCTTTATACCTATGTCGATTATCCCGACCGCGCGACCGAACTGGCGATTTTGCAGGCCCGGTGTCCTGATGTGGCCGACCGGTTGGCGCAGCAGGTTGTGGGTTTTGTCCAGAACCTGCGCGCGGAAGAGTTGGAAAAGACCCCCGGCGTGGCCGAGATGCTGGACTTTGCCGCGGCCCTGATGGGTCTGGGCATTGCCGACCTGACGCAGAACCCGGGCGTTCTGCAGGCCACGCTGACGACCCTGCTGAAGACGCAAAGCGACCAGGCGCAGATCACGCCCGAGGTCGCGCGCCGCATCGCGGGCAAGGCCGCATGAGCCGGGTCACCAAATTTGCGGCCCGCGACCCGGGGCCGGCGGCCCGGGTGGCGGGGTTTGTCGCCCATCTGAGGGCCAACGGCCTGCGCCTGGGCGTGGCAGAGGCGGACCTGGCGCTGGCAGCACTGTGCCAGGTCAACGCGATCCGGCCCGAGGACAGCCGCCGCGCCATGCGGGCGGTCTGCACCGGGTGCAAGGACGAGGCGGAGCGGTTTGATGCGCTGTTCGACAGCTATTGGCTGGATGCGGGGCGGGTGAAGCAAAAGGTGATCCCCAAGCCCACAGCGCCCGCCCATGATGCGGTGCAGTCGTCGCGCGATGCGCCAGGCCAGGATGCGGCTGCGGCGGGCAGTGCGACGGCGCCGGATGATGACACGGGCGCGGCCGACAGTGACGGCACGGGCAAGCTGATCGCGACGCGGCAGCGCAACCTGTCGCGCCGCGATCTGCGCGACATGGTCCGGCCGGACGAGATTGCCGCCGCCGAAGAGGTGGCCCGCCGGTTGGGTGCTGCCCTACGCGACCGTCGGTCCCGGCGCCGGATCGCGGCGCGGCGGGGCGACCGGTTACACTTTCGCAAGACGATCCGCGCGAGCTTGGCCACCGGGGGCGAGCCGCTGCGTCTGCTGCGCAAGCGCCGCCCGGACCGGACGCGCAAGATCGTGGCCTTGTGTGACGTGTCGGGGTCGATGACGGTCTATAGCCGCGTGTTTCTGGCGTTTCTGGCCGGGTTGATGCGCGCCGACATGCAGGCCGATGCCTATCTGTTTCACACCCGCCTGGTGCGCATCACCGAGGCGTTGCGCGACAAGGACGCGATGCGGGGGATCGGGCGGATGTCGCTGATGGCGGATGGGTTCGGCGGCGGATCAAAGATCGGGCCGTCGCTGCAACGCTTTGCCGACACCTATGCGCGCCGCTTTGTCGATGGGCGCAGCGTCGTGCTGATCCTGTCGGATGGCTATGACACCGCCGCACCGGAACAGATTGGCACGGCGTTGGCCAAGTTGAAGAAACGGGGGTGCAAGATCATCTGGCTGAACCCGCTGAAAGGCTGGGCGGATTACGCGCCGGTGGCTGCGGGCATAGCGGCGGGACTGCCGCATATCGATCTGTTCCGCGCGGCCAACACGCTCGACGATCTGGCCGCACTTGAGCGCGAATTGGTGACGCTATGACCCCGGCAGAGATCCTATCGACCGACCTGGCGGATGCGGCACAGCAGCTGCGGGCCAGCGACGAGCCTTTCGCCTTTGCGACCATCGTGCGCACCGCAGGCGCGACCGCGGCCAAGCCCGGCGCCAAGGCGCTGCTAAGCGCGGATGGCACGATTTTGCACGGCTGGTTGGGCGGTGGCTGCACCCGCGGGGCGGTCAAGCGCGCGGCGGTGCAGGCCCTGCGCGACGGCACGCCGCAACTGGTGTCGGTCGCCCCGGAAGAGCTGTTGGCCGAAAAAGGCGTAGCGGCGGGGGACGAGGTGGATGGCACGCGGTTTGCCCGCAACGGCTGCCCGTCCCGCGGGACGGTCGACATCTTTATCGAGCCGTGCCTGCCCACGCCGCAACTGGTTGTGCTGGGCGCGTCGCCCGTGGCGCAGGCGCTGGCCAAGCTGGCGCCGCAGTTTCACTGGGCCGTCACCGACAGCAGCACGGGCGCGCGGCCCAACCGGGCGCGGTACACGGTGGTTGCGACCCAAGGCCAGGGCGACCTGGACGCGCTGAAGGCCGCCCTGACCGGAACGCCCGCCTATGTCGCATTCGTCGGCAGCCGCCGCAAGTTTGCGAGCCTGGCGGCCAGGCTGGCCGCGGCGGATATCCCGGCGGATCAGATCGCGGGGGTGAAGGCGCCCGCGGGCCTCGACCTGGGTGCGGTCACGCCCGAAGAGATCGCGCTGTCGATCCTGGCAGAGCTGGTTCAGGTGCGCCGCGCGGCGGTTAAGCAGGTCGGAGGGTAAGGCGATGACGCGTTTTCGCACAACGCTGCGCCGCTGGCGCCGGAAATGGGCGATGACGCCCGAACAGGCCGAACACTTGGCCACCATCAAATTCCCTTGTTGCTAAAGGAGACGCATATGGAACTCTCTGACGAAATCATCATCCATGCGCCCAAAGACCGCGTTTATGCCGCGTTGAACGACCCCGAGGTGCTGCAGCAATGCATCCCGGGCTGTGAAGAGCTGATCAAGCATTCCGACACCGAGCTGGAAGCCAAGGTGGTGCTGAAGGTCGGCCCGGTGAAGGCGCGGTTTAACGGGGATGTGCAGCTGGACACCGCAGGGGCGCCCGATGCATTTTCGCTGACCGGTCAGGGCAACGGCGGGGCGGCGGGGCATGCCAAGGGGGGCGCGGACGTGACGCTGACCGCCGACGGTCCGGATACGACCATCCTACGCTATGAGGCCAAGGCCGATACCGGGGGCAAGCTGGCGCAGCTGGGCAGCCGCCTGATCCAAAGCACGGCAAAGAAGCTGGCGGCGAAGTTCTTTAAGTCCTTTGCCGAAGTGATGAATGAGGATGTCTCCGCCTCAGCTTAGGACGCGTTTCCCTCACCACACGCATCCGTAGGTATGGCCAAAAAAAACCCGGGCACAAAGGCCCGGGCAAGTCCAACAGGGAGGTACATGTTTTGCCGCAACGCGGCCCCGACATGTGCGGGCTTCTGCAATCTAACTTGGATCGGGGAAAAAGGTTCCGCGTTGATCCACGTCAATGTCATGCCATCAATCGGTACCCGCCACTTTCGGTCACAAGAAGGCGGGCATTGGACGGATCTGGTTCTATTTTCTGGCGCAAACGGTAAATATGCGTCTCGAGCGTGTGGGTCGTGACGCCTGCGTTATACCCCCACACCTCGTGCAGCAGAACATCACGCGCCACCACACCTTCGGTCGAGCGGTAGAGGAACTTGAGGATGTTCGTTTCCTTCTCGGTCAGCCGGATCTTGCGGTCGTCTTCGGTGATCAGCATCTTGACCGACGGTTTGAACGTGTAGGGGCCCAGGGTGAATACGGCGTCTTCTGACTGTTCATGCTGGCGCAGCTGCGCGCGGATGCGGGCCAGAAGGACCGGGAATTTGAACGGCTTGCTGACGTAGTCATTGGCGCCCGCGTCCAGGCCCAGGATGGTGTCGGCGTCGGTGTCGTGGCCCGTCAGCATCAGGATCGGCGACTTGACCCCCTGCTTGCGCATCACGCGGCACAGTTCGCGCCCGTCGGTGTCGGGCAGGCCCACGTCCAGGATCACGAGGTCATAGATCGCCTCTTTGGCCTTGACCAGCGCGTCCTGGCCATTGCCGGCCTCGAACACGTCGAAGTCTTCGGTCATGATCAGCTGTTCGCTGAGCGCCTCGCGCAGATCCTCGTCATCGTCGACCAGCAGGATTTTCTTGAGTTGTGCCATCGGTCTCGTCTCCCTTTGCGCTTGCTGAAGCATAGATGAGGGGCGTGCGGGCAATCAGCAAGTTATGCGCCAATTCTCTCACGCCCATGTGTCGGCATCACGCGAAATGTTTCAATTCCACTGGGATTTGCTTATGTCAGCGGGGAAGACAGAGGGATTTGTTACATGGGCCTGGCCCCCGATATGACCGAGACACTGGCCCGCGCGCGTGCGGACCTGCGCATGGGTGTCCCGATTGTGGTGCTGTCGGACACGGATGTGGTAGCCGCAGCCGTGGAAACCCTGTCGCCCGCGCGGCTGGCGGGGCTGCGGGCGCTGGGGCCTGCGCCGGTGTTGGCGCTGACAGGATGGCGGGCGCAGACGCTGAAGGCGCGGGCTTATGACGGCGATGTGGCGCGTGTGGTGGTGCCCGAGGTGGCGGCCCTGGGGTGGTTGCAGGCGCTGGCCGATCCGGCGGATGATCTGGGCACACCGATGAAGGGGCCGTTGAACACGCTGCGCGACGGCGACGCAGCGCCGCACCGCGCGGCGCTGGCGCTGTGCAAGTCGGCGCGGTTGTTGCCTGCGGCCCTGTGCGCCGAGGTGGCGGATGGCCGTACCTTTGCCGCGGCGCACGGGTTGACCGCGCTGCCCTTGGCCGAGGCGGCGGCGGTGCTGGCGGCCAGCAGCCCGTTGCACGCGGTGGTGCAGGCGCGCCTGCCACTGGATGTGTCAGAGGCGGGGCGGCTGCACGTGTTCCGCCCCGAGGATGGCGGGGAAGAGCATTATGCGGTCGAGATTGGCCGCCCCGACCGGTCGGCGCCGGTGCTGGCGCGGCTGCATTCGGCCTGTTTCACCGGGGACCTGATGGGCAGCCTGAAATGCGATTGCGGCCCACAGCTGCGTGGCGCGCTGGCGCAGATGGGGGCCGAGGGGGCCGGGGTGCTGTTGTACCTTAACCAAGAGGGGCGCGGCATTGGCCTGGCCAACAAGATGCGGGCCTATGCGTTGCAGGATCAGGGGTTTGACACGGTCGAGGCGAACCACAGGCTGGGGTTCGAGGATGACGAGCGCGACTTTCGCCTGGGCGCAGATATTCTGAAGTCCATGGGGTTCGCTGCCGTACGGTTGCTGACGAACAACCCGGCCAAGGTGGCGATGATGGAGGCCAGCGGCGTACGCGTCGCCGACCGGGTGCCGTTGAAGGTGGGCGAGAACCGGTTCAACAAGGACTATCTGGCGACCAAGGCGGCGAAGTCGGGACACATGCTGTGACCGCGCGGGTTTGGTGCGGGTGAAGCCGCTGGATATGGTTGTGCGCCCAAGCGGGCTGCGCTTTGCCGGGCGGCAGTTTCCCTGCGTTCTGGGCCGTGGCGGGGTGTCGGGCACCAAGCGCGAGGGCGATGGCGCGACGCCGCGCGGGGTGCACAGGATTGTCGGTATGCTGTATCGGCCGGACCGCATGGCGCAGCCCACTGACTGGGCGGTGCCAATCCGGCCGGGTGACCTGTGGTCGGACGATCCGCGGTCAGAGACATATAACCACATGGTGCGCGCGCCCTACCCCTACGGGCACGAACGGTTGCGCCGGGCTGATCCTCTCTATGATCTGGTGATCCTGACCGACTGGAACTGGCCCTATGCGGTGCCGGGGCGTGGATCGGCGATTTTTGTGCACCGCTGGCGGCGGCCCGGCTATCCGACCGAAGGCTGCGTTGGTTTGCGGCCCATCGATCTGATGTGGATTGCGCAGCGTATCCGGTACGAGACGCGGCTGGTGGTTTACTGAGGCGCCACGTCCTGAGGCACGGTGCGCGCGCCAAAGATGGCAGAGCCGACGCGCACATGGGTGGCGCCAAAGGCGATGGCGGTCTCAAAATCGCTGCTCATCCCCATCGACAGCCCCTGTAGCCCGTTGCGGGTCGCAAGCTTTTGCAGCAGCGCGAAATGCAGCGCCGGTTCCTCGTCGACCGGGGGGATGCACATCAACCCCTGGACCGGCAGGTCGAGGGCGCGGCAGGTGGCGACAAACGCGTCCGTATCGGCGGGCAGGATGCCAGCCTTTTGCGGCTCTTCCCCGGTGTTGACCTGGATGAACAGGTCGGGGCACTGCCCCATCTCTTGGGCGAGGCGGGCGACGGTGTTCGCCAGCTTGGGCCGGTCCAGCGCGTGGATCGCCTGGCACAGTTCCATCGCCTGGCGCGCCTTGTTGGTTTGCAGCGGGCCGATCAGGTGGACGTCGATGGCGCCATAGGTGTCGCGGAAGACGGGCCATTTGCCTGCCGCCTCTTGCACCCGGTTTTCACCAAAAAGGCGGTGCCCCTGGTCCAGCACCGCCGCCACACGATCGTTGGGCTGTACCTTGCTGACCGCGATCAGGTGAACCGACCCCGCGGGCCGGTTGGCGCGGACGGTGGCGTCTGCAATGGCTTGGGTAATGGCGGCAAGCGACATAGGCAACCTTTGGCTGGAACCTGTGGGCGCAAAGGATAGAGCGCCCCGCAAAAAGAAAAGGGGCGGACCACGGGCCCGCCCCAAATCATCAGATGTGGTCAACTATCAGAAGTTGAAGATCACACCCAGGTCGGCAATGGTGTTGCCTGCGTTGTTTTGGCCAACACCGCCACGCAGCGACACACCGCCGCCCAGGCCGTGACGGAAGCCGATTGCGACTGTCTCGTCAGCGTTTGTGCCGTTGTCGGAGTAGACGAAGCGGATTTCTGTTGCCGCGCCGACGTCATACTTGGCCGACACACCGTACATGGTGTCTGCTGTGTTGTCTTCGTCAGCAACCAGGATCGAGAAGCCGAATGCGCCGATTTCGCCGCCGAACTGAGCAACAACGAAGTCGTTGTCTGTGGCATCTTCGTTACCGAACGCGATACCCGCGCTGTAGTTGCCGAAGTTGTAGCCCAGACCGATTTGGTACTCTTCACCACCTGTCGAGTCATCGGTGTACGATGCTGCAACAGTGAAGTCACCTGCGGAGTAACGCAGTTTGACGGTGGGAGCGATCAGCGCGTCGTCGTTGGAAACGCCGAAGCCGGAAGCGGGGATGCCGAAGCCGGACGACTGTTCAGCGAACGATGTCAGACCAACGCCGTAGCCGTAGTAGTCCAGGACGTCGCCCGAGTCGACAACGTCAGACACGTGGCCCACGTCCAGGCGGAAGCCGCCTGCGGTCACAGCGAAACCAGCGGCCGAGCGGCGCGCGATGTTCGATGCGCCAGCTGCGTTTTCGTCTGTTTGGAAACGGATACGACCTTCGAATTCCACACCGTTGTCAGCAGTTGCTGTGCCGGTGATGGTCAGGCGGAAACGCTGCTCGATGCGGGTTTCGTCAGCTTGGCCTTCGTCATAGAACAGACCAAAGCGGCCGTAGCCGCCAAAGCTTACATCCGCAGCGGCCATGCCAGCAGTGGCGACCAGAGCGGTTGTAGCGAAGAGAACTTTTTTCATGAGTTTTCCCTCGGTTTTCAATTCACACGCCCTAACCGGGGAATCCGGTGAGGGAATGAATGCTTACTCTCGCATTTGACGGGCCTTCTCAAGCCACGCATGGCGCTGTGCCGCACTTCCGACATAGTTGGTGCAGCTTTGCCACAGTTGCACAGTTGTCCCCTGGGGGCCGGGCTGTGCGGTGGCGGAAACCGCTGTGTTTACGCGGGTATCTTGCGACCTTCTGGCAACTTGGCTATCACGTGGCGTAATCAAATGCGGGTGGGACAACCGATGAACAAAGCGCGGATAGCGGGCCGGATTGCACTGATTTGCACAGCAGTGCTTTTGGCAGGTTGCGGCCAGCGGTTCGGCCTTGGGCCGCCGACACAAGAGAATATCGACAGCGATATTCAGCGCAGCCGCGAAGGCGCAGCGGGCACGACCCTGGGTGAGGCGCTGCGCGCCAACCGCAATCAGGAATCGATTGTGCGCGTCAACAAATACATCTGGTCGGCCAGCCTGCAGGTTCTCGACTTTCTGCCCGTCCAGTCAGTGGATCCGTTTACCGGCGTCATCGTCACCGGCTTTGGCACCCCGCCGGGGGGTGGGCGGTCCTATCGTGCGACCGTGCTGATCAGTGACCCGGCCCTTGACGCGCGTTCGCTGAACGTCGCCCTTCAGACCCGCAACGGCGCGGCCAGTGCTGCCACTGTGCGCGCGGTGGAGGATGCGATCTTGACCCGGGCGCGCCAGCTACGGATTGCTGACAACCGCCTCTAGGGCCTTTCCGCGCTACCCATTCCACACTAAGACAAGCGCCGGGCCTTATCGCCCGGCCTTTTTGCATCGCACACGACCAGGACACCCATCCCATGGCCACCTACACCCCCGCAAAGATCGAAGCCCGCTGGCAGGCCGCCTGGGACGAGGCTGGCATTTTCACGGCCAAGCGCACCGGCGACAAGCCCAAGTACTATGTGCTTGAGATGTTCCCCTATCCTTCGGGCCGCATCCACATGGGTCACGTGCGCAACTATACGATGGGCGACGTCATCGCGCGCTACAAGATGTCGACCGGCCACAACGTGCTGCACCCGATGGGCTGGGACGCCTTTGGCATGCCCGCCGAAAACGCCGCGATGGCGATTGGTGGCCATCCCAAAACTTGGACCTATGACAACATCGCCGACATGCGCAGCCAGATGAAACCGCTGGGCCTGTCGATTGACTGGAGCCGGGAGTTCGCCACATGCGATCCCGAATATTACGGCCAGCAGCAGGCGCTGTTTCTGGACATGCTTGAGGCTGGTCTTGTCTATCGCAAGAACGCCCAAGTGAACTGGGACCCGGTCGATATGACCGTGCTGGCCAACGAACAGGTGATCGACGGCAAGGGCTGGCGGTCGGGGGCCGAGGTCGAGCGGCGTGAGCTGACGCAGTGGTTTTTCAAGATCTCCGACATGGCGGGCGAGCTGAAATCGGCCCTTGACGGGCTGGACAACTGGCCTGCCAAGGTGCGGTTGATGCAGGAAAACTGGATCGGGGAAAGCCGCGGGATCGAGATCACTTTTGACCGTACGGACGGGAATGGTACCATCCAGTGCTATTCGACCCGCCCCGACACGATGCGCGGTGCGTCTTTCATTGCCATCGCCCCCGACCATCCGGTGGCGAAGGCGCTGGAGGCGGATCAGCCGGACCTTGCCGCATTCATCGACGACTGCCGCAAGATGGACACGACCGAAGCGGCGATGGAAAAGGCCGAAAAGCTGGGGATCGACACCGGGCTGACGGTCAAGCATCCGGTCTATGAGGATGTGGAACTGCCGGTATGGATCGGCAACTTTGTCCTTATGGATTATGGCACCGGCGCCGTCTTTGGCTGCCCAGCCCATGACCAGCGCGACCTGGATTTTGCACGCAAATACGACCTGCCGGTGCGCAATGCCTTTTACATGCCGGGCGAGGCGGTCAAGGTCGAGGATGTGGCCCTGGTGCCCGCCAAGACTGAAAGGGTCAGCTATATCGACCACTTTGCCGGGGTCGAGACGGTCACCAGCCAGGAGGGCATCGACGCCACCATCGATTGGTTCGAGGCCCGCGGCCTGGGCAGAGGGCAAAATCAGTACCGCCTGCGCGACTGGGGCCTGAGCCGCCAGCGCTATTGGGGCTGCCCGATCCCTGTGGTGCATTGCGACGCCTGCGGCGTGGTGCCCGAGAAGAAAGAGAACCTGCCCGTCGAACTGCCTGACGACGTCAGCTTTGACATCCCCGGCAACCCGTTGGACCGGCACCCGACCTGGCGCGACGTGCCCTGCCCGGCCTGCGGCAACCCGGCCAAGCGCGAGACGGACACGATGGACACCTTTGTGGATTCGTCCTGGTACTTTGCCCGCTTTACCGCGCCGCGCGCGGAGACGCCGACCGATCTGGACGACGCGTCCTACTGGATGAACGTGGACCAGTATATCGGCGGGATTGAGCATGCGATCCTCCACCTGCTGTATTCCCGCTTTTTCGCCCGCGCGATGCGGATCACGGGCCACCTGCCCCAGGGCTGTGACGAGCCGTTTGACGCGCTGTTCACCCAAGGGATGGTGACGCACGAGATTTACCAGACGCGCGACGCCAAGGGCCGCCCCGTCTATCACCTGCCCGAGGATGTCACGGACGGCAGGCTGGCGGATGGGACCGAGGTTGAGGTCATCCCCTCGGCCAAGATGTCGAAGTCGAAGAAGAACGTGGTCGACCCGCTGGGCATCATCGCGAGCTACGGCGCCGACACCGCGCGGTGGTTTGTGCTAAGCGACTCGCCCCCCGAGCGCGACGTGGAATGGACCGCCTCGGGCGCCGAGGCTGCGCATAAGCATCTGACGCGGGTGTGGACCTTGTGCGACCGCATTGGCCAGATGGACAAGGACGCCCCCGGCACCGGCGACGACGATCTGCGCCGGGCTATGCACGCCTGCATCCACGATGTGACGATGGGCGTCGAAAGCTTTGGCTTTAACGCGGCCATTGCCAAGCTTTATGCCTTTACCGCGACGCTGCAAAAATCCAAGGCGGGCTATGCCGCGCAGCGCGAGGCGGTGATGACGCTGGCCCAGCTGATGGCGCCCATGACGCCCCACCTGGCCGAGGATATCTGGGCCCATCAGGGTGGTGACGGGCTGGTGACCACGGCGCCTTGGCCTGTGGCCGACGCGGCGCTGCTGGTGTCGGATACTGTCACCCTGCCCATCCAGATCAACGGCAAGCGCCGGGGCGAACTGGTGGTGCCCGCCGAGATGGACAAGGCAGAGGTTGAAAAACAGGCCCTCGCACACGAAGCTGTGGTGAAGGCCCTGGATGGCGGCACCCCCAAAAAGGTGATCGTCGTACCCGGGCGCATCGTGAACGTGGTGGTGTGATGCAACGGCTTTGGCCCCTTGCCCTATGCGTGACCCTGGCCCTGGCGGCCTGCGGGTTCACCCCGGTCTACGCGCCGGGCGGGGCGGGGGCGACCTTGCAAAACCGGGTGCTGGTGGACCCGCCGGTGGACCGGGCCGGGTTCCTGCTGGTCCGCAGGCTGGAAGAGCGGTTGGGCCGCGCCAGCGATGCGGCCTACCGCATGGGCATCGACCTGGACATCCGGGAAGAGGCGCGCGCCATCGACCCCGATGGCGACATCCGCCGCTTTCAATTGATTGGCAGCGCCACCTATACCCTGGTCGACAGCGCCTCGGGCGCGGTTGTCCGGTCGGACACTGTGGATAACTTTGTGGGCTATTCCGCGACCGGCACTACCGTTGCCACGGTTGCGGCACAGCGTGACGCCCAAGAGCGTCTGATGACCATCCTTGCGGACGAAATTGTGCTGCAACTCCAGGCCTCTGCGCTGTGAAACTGTCGACGGCCCAGGCCGCCGCCTATTTTGCCAAACCCAACCCGGACGCCGCGGGCCTGTTGATCTTTGGCGCCGATCCGATGCGCATCGCGCTGAAACGGCAAGAGGTGGTCGCCGCCCTGATCGGTCCTGCGGGCGAGGAAGAGATGCGGCTGACCCGGATTGCTGCGGGCGATCTGCGCAAGGAACCCGCGCTGCTGCTGGATGCGGTCAAGGCCATGGGCTTTTTCCCCGGCCCGCGCGTTGCGCTGGTCGAGGATGCGACAGAGACGGTGGGGCCGATCATCACCGATGCGCTGGCCGCCTGGGCGCCGGGGGACGCGCAGATCATCGTGACGGCGGGCGGGCTGAAACCGACGTCCAAGATGCGCAAAGCCTTCGAGGCGCATCCCACCGCCGGGGCCGCGGGCATCTATGACAACCCGCCCACCCGCGACGAGATCGAGCGTGACCTGCGCGCCGCGGGCTTGTCGGACATCCCGCAAGAGGCGATGCACCTGCTGATGGACCTGGCCCGCGATCTTGAGCCGGGCGATTTTCGCCAGACCCTGACCAAGCTGGGCCTCTACAAGCTGAACGACCCCACCCCGCTGAACGCCGAGGACATTGCCGCCTGCGCGCCCGCCTCGATCGAGGCGGATGTGGATGACGTCCTGTTGGTGGTGGGCGACGGGCAGGCCGCGGCCATTGGCCCGGTCATGCAACGCCTGCAGGCGCAGGGGGTCAATGCGGTGACGCTGTGCATCGGGGCCATGCGCCACTTTCGCGCGCTGCACCGGGTGGCCAGTGACACGACCGGGCGCCCGCAGGTCTGGGGGCCCAACCGCGACAAGGTGATGGCGCAGGCCCGCGCCTGGGGCCCGGCCAAGCTGGAAACAGCGCTGACCGAACTGACCGATACCGACCTGCAACTGCGCTCTGCCGGGCAAAACGCGCCGGCGCTGGCGCTGGTCGAACGGTGCTTTATCCGCCTGGCGATGCTGGCGCGGCGCTGATCAAGGCTCTGGAAACATGGCCAAAACTTCGGCCTCGGTCATCTGCTTGCGCGCGGCCCCGCCGTCAAAGCTGTAATTGTCGGGCTTGAGGTCAATGAACAGCTCGTGCGTGAACGGCACATCGGGCAGCTGATCCAGCGTGCCCGCGCCCAGATGCATTTCGCCCTGCATCGGCCCGGGCGCGGTGACCCGGTAGAACAGATTGCTGCCGCAGGTTTTGCAAAACACCCGTTCGGCCCAGGGGGACGAGGCGTAGGCGGCCAGATGGTCCGCCCCGTGCAAGTCCAGCCCGCCCTCGGGTACGGCTACGCTGAGGTACACCCCGCCCGACCACTTGCGGCACATGCCGCAATGGCATGCGCCCGTTTCGGTGACGGGCGACGTGATCGTGTAGGTGACAGCGCCGCAGACGCAAGATCCGGTATGTGACATAGCCAATCTCCTTTTTTCCAGGTTGGCCGCAGGGTAGGCGATGCCGCTGACAGTTTTTGGCAACACCCGTTGCGTCCGGGCCAGTGGGCTGCAATCGTGGCGGCGCCCCAGGGGAGAAGAGCACATGTACCGCGTTATCGGAACCGTCAAAAGCCGCGCCTTTCGCGTGTTGTGGATGCTGGAAGAGTTGGGGCAGCCCTATGACCTGGTCAGCGCCGGGCCGCGGTCAGAGGTGGCGCGGCAGTACAACCCGCTGGGTAAGATCCCGGCGCTGGTGGATGGGGCCGACACGCTGACCGACAGCGTGGCGATTATGACCTATCTGGCCGACAAGCATGGGCGCCTGACAGCCCCGGCGGGCACGCCTGCGCGGGCGCGGCAGGATGCGGTGACGCTGTGGCTGATTGACGAGTTGGACGCGGCGCTGTGGACCAATGCCAAGCACAATATGGTGCTGCCAGACAAGCTGCGCGTGCCGCAGATCGTGCCGACCCTGCACAAAGAATTTACCCGCAATGCCGAGACGTTTGCGGGCATGCTGGACGGGTCCGATTACATTATGGGCGATGCGATCACCCTGCCCGATCTGCTGGCAGTGCATTGTTTTGGCTGGGCTTTTGGCGCGGGTTTTCCGGCGCTACCAGAGCCGGTCAAGGCCTATACCAAGCGGTTGCGCGCGCGGCCCGCGTTTCGGGCGGCGCAAGGCGCCTAGCGGTCAAGATAGGCCAACACACCATGGCCTGCCTGCCGCCCTGTGGCAAGGCAGGCGGTCAGCAGGTAGCCGCCAGTGGGCGCCTCCCAATCCAGCATCTCGCCCGCGCAGAAGGTACCCGGTTTTGCCTGCAGCATCAGGTGCGGATCCAGCGCGGTGGCGCGCACCCCGCCCGCGGTCGAGATCGCCTCGTCTATCGGGCGCAGACCGTCGTGGCGCACCAGCAGCTTTTTCAGCCGCCGCGCGATCTGTATGTCGTCGTCGGGCCAGGGACGGCCCCATTCTTGGGCCAGCGCAATCTTGACCGGGTCAAGCCGCAGTGTTTTGCGCAAGTGGTTGGAAAAGCTGCCCTTTCCACGTGGGCGCGCCAGGCGGCCTGTCACGGCATCGACGCTGAGGTCGGGCAGCAGGTCGATATAAAGCGGATGGCCCTCGCGCACGCCGCGCGACACGGAATAGACGCCGCCGCCTTCCAGCCCACGCTTGGACAACACCGCCTCGCCCCGCGACCGGTAGGCGCCTGCGCGCCAGGCGACGCCCTTGAGCGGGTGGCCCAGATGGCGCCAGATATGGTCGGACCAAGTGACGGCGATGCCTGCATTGGCAGGATGGAATGGGGCGACATCAATGCCTTGCGTATCCAGCACCTGCGCCCACGCCCCGTCAGAGCCGAGCCGCGCCCAACTGGCGCCGCCCAGGGCCAGCACGGTTGCGTCCGCCACGACACGCTGCGGCCCGGCGGCGGTGTCAAAGCAAAGCGCGCCCGCGTCCCACCCCGTCCACCGCCAGCGGGTCTGGCGCACGACGCCCAAATCATCGAGCCGGGCAAGCCAGGCGCGCAAGAGCGGCGACGCCTTCATCGCGCGGGGAAAGACGCGGTCGGTGGTGCCCACGAACATCTCTTGGCCCAGGCCCTCGGCCCAGGCGATGATGGCGTCCGCATCCCAGGCCTCGACCGCCGAAGAGAGCCACGGGGCCGCCTCGGCAAAGCCGGACAAAAGGTATGGCTTTTGTACCGCTTTTGTCAGGTTTAAGCCCGACTTGCCCGCCATCAGGAATTTGCGGCCCACGGACGGTTTGGCGTCGTAGATCGTGACGGACAGCCCGCCCTGGGCCATCACCTCGGCCGCGGCCAATCCGCTGGGTCCGCCGCCGATGACCGCCACCTGGCTCATCTCGCCCGCGTGCGCAATTCGCCCCTCAGCTCCACCGTCCGGTGCGGATAGGGGATGGTGATGTTGTTGTCGCGCAGCGCGTTCCAGATCAGGAACAGCACGTCCGAGGTGTATTTGTTGGCGCCGTCGTCGATGCCGTTCACCCAGAACTCGACCGCAAAGTCGATGCCGCTGTCGCCAAAGCCGCGCAGCTCGCAATCTGGGGGATAGGGCGCGTCAAGCACGTCGGGGTGCTGGGCCACCGCCGCCTCGATAATCGCGGGGACGGTGTTGATGTCGGTGTCGTAGCTGACGGAAAACGGCGCCTCGTACCGGTTGGCCGAGCCGCTGTCGGAGTAGTTCACGACGCGGGTGGTTATGAAATCCTCGTTCGGCACGACGATCCAGCGGCCATCATAGGTTTCCAGGATCGCCGCGCGGGCGGTCATTTTGACGATGGTACCCGCCTCGCCCCCGTCCAACTCGACATAGTCGCCGACCGTCGCCTGCCCTTCGACCAGAAGGATGACGCCCGAGATGAAGTTCGATGCGATTTTCTGCAGGCCAAAGCCCAAGCCGACGCCGATGGCCCCGCCCAGGACGGCGAGGGCCGACAGGTTGATGCCCATGATGTTCATCAGCACCAGGAAGGCGACGGCAAAGATCAGGAACTCGACCGCCTTGGCCACCAGTTGGCGCAGAGAGGGCCGCATCTCCTCCTGCTTTTGGATAAAGTCGGTGGATTGGCTGTTGGACCATTGGCCCAGCCAAAAGATGACGCCGCCCACGACCACGAATTGCAAGAGCCACAGAAGGTTGAAAGACATCGCCCCCAGCGGCACCACGGTCGCCTCGAGCCGGGCGGCGACGGGGCCCGCGAGCCCCAGCGCATAGAGCGCGGCGACGGGCAACAGCACGTAGCGGCCCAGCAGTTTCAGGAACGGATCGGCGATGATGTCGCGCACCAGCGCGCGCACCGCCAGAAACAGGAACACCCGCTTGCCAAAGGCGATGACCGCGCCGCTGTCAAAGAGCGAGCGCACCACGCTTTCGCCCAGGCCGGTCAGCACATAGGCCATCAGCGGCAAAAGCAGCGGCAGGAACTGCGCCACAAAGCGGCGCGCCTTGGCCAACGCGTTGTCGCTGTCGCCGGGGTCGAGGAGGCGGGCCAGGGTCGGTTGCAGGCGGCGGGTGATCAGGACGGCGGCCACATAGGCCACGATCAGCAGCGCAAATTGCGACCAGGCGGCGGGGCTCAGCAGCCAACTGAGCGCGAGGTCCCACCCCTGCACGGCGTAGCCTGCAATCGTCTGCACGATCTCTGGCTGGCTCTCCAGATCAAACTCCACGCTGCACCTCTTGCCTCAGGGCCCCGACAGCGCATGTGTCACGGTCAGACCCTCTTGCGCAAGAGATGCCGCCGATGTCCGACCCGATTTGCCCGATCTGTGACCGCCCGATCCCGGCGGATGTGCCGCAAAGCCATCACCATCTGATCCCCAAGCTGAAAGGCGGCAAGGGCGGGCCGACGGTGTTGCTGCACCACATTTGCCACCGCGAGATCCACGCGACCCTGACCGAGGCAGAGCTGGCGCGCGATTACTGCACGCCCGCGGCGTTGCGGGCGCATCCGCGGCTGGCCAAGTTTGCGGCCTGGGTGGGCAAGCGCCCGCCAGGCTTTGCCAGCCGGGTGCCGGGGGCACGGCGCAAGCGTTAACGCAGGCGGGGGTGCGGTGGTGTGTCGAGCGTGCGCTTGGCCACGACGCGCAGCGCATAGAAGGCGAGGATTTGAATTTTGGCGGCGCGGCTGAGTGCAGGCGCACGCACTCGCCGTTTGGCCCCATGGGCGGGGCGGGGGATATGTCGGTCGCGGGCCATGGATGCGAGGAAAGCGTAGCACAGATGTGCGCGCCGTCCGACCCGATTCGGTTGCGGTTAGACGGGAGTGCACAGCGCCTTGATCGCCTGGGCCGTGGCCGGGTCCGCCGCGACCGTATCGGCGCACAGGGCGTGGGCGCGCGACAACACATCGCCTTCGGTCACGATCTCGTCGATCAAGCCAAAGCTATGCGCCGTCTGCGCGTCGATCTTTTGACCGGCGAGGAGGATCAGCTTGGTCCGGGCGGGGCCGATGAGGGCGGCCATGCGTTTGGGGTCGCTGGGTTGGGGCAGATAGCCCAGCTTCATCACCGGATAGAACACTTTGGCCCCAGGTGCCGCGATGCGCAGGTCGCAGGCGAGAACCATGCCGTTGGCGCCCCCCGCGACGGTGCCGTTCAGCGCGGCAATGGTCAGGCCGGGCAGTGCGGCGATGGCGCCTGACAGCGCCTCCCACAAGGGCGAGGTGGCGAGGCCTGCCTTGGCCGCGTCCAGGTCGGCGCCTGCGCTGAACACGCGGCCTGTGCCGGTCAGGATCAGCGCCGGGGCCTGTTGCGCGTCCTCGACCGCCGCAATCAGGTCTTCGAGCATGGCGGCGGTCAGGGCACCCGCCTTGTCAGGGCGGTCGATGGTGAGGGTGCAGATCGGTCCCGCACTGTCCACGCGGATCATGCGAGGCCCACCTGTGCCCGGATATCGGGGTCGCGCAGCGAGATTTCCTGGCCCACAAAGCCATCGGCGGCCGGTGTGCACATCCACATCAGCGCGCGGGCGGGCCAGTCGGGCGGGATGTGGTCGGACCAGTCCAGCTGGCTGACCGGGTTGACGCCGCTGGCCTTGATCTCGCGTTGCATCTGGGTGGCGACGGTGCCGGGGCTGAGGCCCATGGCGCGGATGCCGGCGCTGCCGTTTTCCTTGTGCACGCAGGCGGTGAGCATGGCGGCCCCCGCCTTGGACGCGCAGTAATGCGACCACGCCTCGACCGGGCCGTGGGCGGCGCCCGAGCTGACGGTGAGGATGGTGCCGCCGCCTGCGTCCAGCATCACCGGCAGGGCCGCGCGCATGCCGTAAAAGACGCCCTTGAGGTTGATGTCGATTACGCGGCCCCAGTCGTCGGGGTCGGCCTGCGCCAGGTGGGCGATGGGTTCGATCACGCCCGCATTGCCGATCAGCACGTCGAGCCCGCCAAAGCGGTCGATGGTTTGGGCCACGGCATCGGCCACGGCGCCATAGTCGCTGACGTCGCAGGGCAGGGCGAGCGCGTTTGGCCCGATCTCGTCCACCAGAGCGCCCAGCGCGTCCGCGTTGCGGGCCATCAGGGCCACATGCGCGCCTGCGTCGGCGAAAATCCGCGCGGTGTCTGCGCCGATGCCACGGCTTGCGCCTGTGATCAGCACGGTTTTTCGGGTCATATCGCCCATGTTCGGCCCCTTCCTGATGTCCGCGCCCACAGGGATAGGACGCGGCGCGGGCTGCGTCCACCCACTATGGGTTTTGCGGCCTTGACGGCCTGCGCGCACTGCTTGACCATGTGGTCAAGATTGACCCAAAGGAGCCTTTTTGATGTCTCGTATTTCCCGTCTCACCTGCGGCACTGCCCTGGCCTTGTGCCTGCCCGCAAGCGCCGCCCTGGCGGAGTTGACCGCCGCGCAAGTGTGGGAGGATTGGCAAGCGTATATGGCCAGCTCTGGCTATGACGTCACCGCAACGGAAACCGCTGCCGCGGGCAGCCTGACGGTCAGCGATGCGACCCTGAGCATGGCGATGGGCGAGGCGCCCGAGGATGGCACGGTGCGCCTGGTGATGGACCAGTTGCGCTTTGTCGAGAATGCCGATGGGTCGGTGTCGATCGAGGTGCCTGCCGACATGCGCTTTGACCTCGATCTGGCGACCGAAGAGGGCGAGGACCTGGATATGGCCATCGCCGTGACCCAGGACGCGCCCGTCATGACCGCCAGCGGCACGCCCGAGGCGATCACCTATGACTATACCACGCCCAGCGTCGTGATGGAGATGGTGGACCTGATGATCGACGGCACGCCCGTCGGCTCAGAGGTGGCGGCGGTGTCTGTTGCGCTGGATACCGTGTCGAACACCAGCAAGATGACCTTGGGCGATCTGCGCCGCGTGGATCAGTCGATGCAGGTGGGCGCGGTGCGGTATGACGTGCGGTTCGAGGACCCCGAAGGCGAGGGCGCGGTCAAGCTGTCGGGCACCGCGCAGAACCTGGTGTTCGATGGCGAGGCGGCGCTGCCAGAGGTGGACGACCCGCAGGACATGAACGCGATGCTGACGGCGGGTTTTGGTTTTGACGGCAGCTATGCCAATGGCGGGGGCAGCTTTGATCTGACCTTTGACGGGCCGGATGGCAGCGGCACCGCCAATGGCACGACCCAAGGGACGCAAGCCCAGATTGCCATGGGTGATGCGGGCCTGATCTATGACGTTCTGCAACAGGGCATGGCGCTGAACCTGCTGCTGACCGAATTCCCGCTGCCGATGTCCTTTGCCGCGTCCGAGGTTGGCACCAGCTTTCAGATGCCGCTGCAAAAATCACCCGAGCCGCAGCCCTTTGGCATGGGCCTGTCCTTTGGCGATTTCACCATGTCGGACGTGATCTGGGGCCTGTTTGACCCGCAGGGCCAGTTGCCGCGTGATCCGGCCACGATCGCGGTGGATCTGAGCGGGCAGGCGAAGGTGCTGTTTGACTTTCTCGACCCGGCGCAAGCCGAGGTGCTGGAGGCCACGGGCGCGATGCCGGGTGAGTTGAACGCGCTGACGCTGAACCAGTTGGAGGTGGACGCGGTGGGCGCCAAGCTGACCGGCGTGGGTGATTTCACGTTTGACAACAGTGACTTGACCACGTTCGATGGCTTTCCCAAGCCGCTGGGCACGATGGACCTGCAGTTGACCGGGGGCAACACGCTGCTGGACACGCTGGTTGGCATGGGCCTGGTGCCGCAAGACCAGGCGATGGGCGCGCGCATGATGATGGGCCTCTTTGCCGTGCCCGGCGACGGGCCTGACACGCTGAATTCGCGCATCGAGGTGAATGAAGAGGGCCAGGTGCTGGCCAACGGCCAGCGCATCCGCTGATCCACCGAAGGCCTGGGGCCTCCGCGTGCGGCCCCGGTGCCTTGCCCTTGCACCTATGGCCCCGCCCCGCTACCTCAGGCAGAGCATAGCGGAGCCGCCCCATGACCCCTTCCGACCTGTCCGATCTGACCCAACGGCTGCTGGCCGCCGCCAAAGCTGCGGGCGCGGATGCCGCCGACGCCATGGCGGTGCAGGGCACATCGGTGTCCGTTGACGTACGCGCAGGCGCGCTGGAACAGGCCGAACGGTCCGAGGGGATCGACCTGGGGCTGCGGGTGTTTGTGGGACAAAAGCAGGCGAATGTGTCGTCCTCCGACACCTCGGACCGCACGGTGACCGAGATGGCGGTGCGTGCCGTGGCCATGGCAGGCGAGGCGCCGGATGATCCACATGCGGGGCTGGCCGATCCAAGCCAACTGGCCACTGGTTGGGACATGGACGCGCTGGAATTGTACGACCCCACGCCAGAGCCAAGCCCAGATGCCTTGCAAGAGGATGCGCTGGCGGCAGAGGCGGCGGCCCTGGCGGTGGACGGCGTGGCGCAGGTGCAGTCGGCCAGTGCGGCCTATGGCCAGCGCGACATCTGGCTGGCGGGCAGCAACGGGTTTGCAGGCGGGTACCGCCGCACTGACCGGGCGCTGAGTTGCGTTGCAATTTCGGGCACCGGACTGGGGATGGAGCGAGATTACAGCGGGGACAGCCGCATTTTTCAGGCCGATCTGCGCAGCGCGCACGAGATCGGGCAAGAGGCAGGCGACCGGGCCGTGGCCCACAGCGGCGCGCGCAAGCCGCCCACGGGCACCTATCCGGTCCTTTTTGACGAACGCATCGCGGCCTCGCTGATTGGCCATCTGCTGAGTGCGGCCAATGGCAGTGCGGTGGCGCGCGGGGCGTCCTGGCTGCGGGATCTGCTGGGCGAGGCGGTGTTGCCCAAGGGCCTGAACCTGGTCGAAGACCCGCACCGCCCCCGCACCTCGGGCACGCGCCCCTTTGACGCCGAGGGGCTGCCAACCCGTGCGCGCCACATTGTCCAGGACGGTGTGCTGACCGGTTGGACCCTGGATCTGGCCACCGGGCGCAAACTGGGCCTGCCATCGACCGCAAATGCCGCGCGCGGCGTGTCCGCGCCGCCCAGCCCGTCGAACTGGAACGTGACGCTGGACCAGGGCCGCGCCAGCCGTGCCGATCTGATCCGCGATATGGGCACCGGGCTGTTGGTCACCTCGATGATCGGGGCGACGATCAACCCGAACACCGGCGACTACAGCCGCGGCGCTGCGGGCGTGTGGATCGAGAATGGCGAGATGACCTATGCCGTCAACGAATGCACCATCGCGGGCAGCCTGCCGCAGATGCTGCGCAGCCTGGTGCCTGCCAATGACGCCCGCACCCATCTGAGCCGCGTGGTGCCGTCGCTGCTGGTGCCGGGGATGACACTTGCCGGCGACTGACCTGCCTTTGCTGGTCGATGCGGCGCGCATCGCGGGCCGGGTGGCATCCAGCTATACCGGGGCCTCTGCCGCGCGCTGGGACAAGCCGGGCGGCGCGGGGCCGGTGACCGAAGCGGACCTGGCCGTCAACGACGTGCTGGAGCGTACCCTGCGCCTGGCCCGCCCCGACTATGGCTGGCTGTCGGAAGAGAGCGAGGACAGCGCCCAGCGCCTGAGCCAGGACTGCGTGTTCATCATCGACCCCATCGACGGCACGCGCAGCTTTGTCGAAGGGGCGCGGACCTGGGCGATTTCCATTGCGGTGGCCTATCGCGGGGTGGTGACGGCGGCGGCGATCTATTTGCCCTTGCGGGACAAGATGTATGCCGCGGGCCAGGGCCTGGGGGCGACGTTGAACGGCGCGCCGGTCTCTGTGACCTCGGCCGCGATGTCGCCCGCCAGCACGGTGCTGGCCGCCCGCCCCAATTTCGACGCCAAGCATTGGCAGGACAGCGCGCCGGACGTCGCGCGCCACTACCGCCCGTCGCTCGCCTATCGCTTGTCGCTGGTGGGCCAGGGCCGGTTCGACGGTATGCTAACCCTGCGCCCCAGTTGGGAATGGGATATCGCGGCAGGCGCGCTGATCGTGACCGAGGCGGGTGGCACGATCACCGACCGCACCGGCGCGCCCCTGCGGTTCAACAATCCGCACCCGACGCTGAACGGCGTCGTGGCGGCGGGCACGCCGCTGCATGGCGCCCTGCTGGGGCAGTTGGAACAGCCCCGATCTGCTTGACCATCCGCTTGACCATCCGCTTGACCCTGGGGGCCATTTGCGCAAACTGCCGACCAAGCCCCGCAACCCTGTCGCACAAAGGATTTTCCCATGGCCCAACGCCTGCACCTCGTCTTTGGCGGTGAACTTGTGGACCCGTCAAAGAACGTGTTCAAGGATGTGGATGCGCTGGATGTGGTCGGGATTTTCCCAGACTACGAGAGCGCCTATAACGCCTGGAAATCCAACGCCCAGCGGACCGTGGACAACGCCCACATGCGCTATTACATCGCCCACCTGCACCGCCTGCGGGACGAGGAAAACGCCGCCACCTCGACCGAAGAGCTGGGCTGACCCCGCCGGTGCGGGGATCTCTGGGGCTTTCGGCCTATCGCACCCTGTCGGGCCGCCGCACCGCCCCCGACTATGCCCCATCGCGCGACCGCCCAAGGGGCGAGGTGGTGTGGATCCACGCGGCAGAGCCGGGCAACAATCGCGCCATCAACGACCTGGCCCACCGGCTGGCCGCTGTCCGCTTTGGCTGTCACATCATGATCACGGCCGAGCATGACGGCTTTGGCACCCGCGGGATTGATGCGGTATGGCAAGAGGCGCTGCCCCCCGATCACCCGATCACGGCCGAGGCGTTCGTCGCCCATTGGGCGCCCGATGTGGTGATCTGGGCCTGGGGCGGGCTGCGCCCAAATATCATCCTGTCTGCGGCCGATCAGGGTGCATATATGCTGCTGGTGGACACCGACCGCGCAGGTTTTGACCGGCGCCGCGACCGCTGGCTGCCCGAGGTGCCGCGCACGCTGCTCGCCTGCTTTTCCCACGTGATGGCCCGCGACCGCGACGCCCATCTGCGCCTGGCGCAACTGGGCCGCGCCCTGGGCACAATCGAGCTCTGCCCGGCGCTGCATCCGTTCGGGCGCATGCTGCCTGTGGCCGACAGCGATATGACAGAGGTAAGTGCCGCGCTGGCTGGGCGGCCCACCTGGCTCGCCGCCCTGCCCGCACCGGGCGAGTGGGGTACGATCCTGTCGGCGCACCTGTCGGCGCTGAAACGCGCGCACCGGCTGCTGTTGATCGTGCATGTCGGCACAACGGCTGAGGCCGCTGATCTGCAGGCCGAGGCCCAGCGCAAAGGGCTGCGCACCGCCCTTTGGGGCCAGCGCCTACCCGACGAGAACACCCAAGTGCTCCTGTGCCCAGATGATGGCGAGGACACGCTGGGCCTGTGGCTGCGGGCCGCCCCGGTGACGTTCCTAGGGGGCACGTTGCAGCCTGCGCATGCGGTGTGCGACCCCTATTGCGCGGCGGCGCACGGGACGGCGGTGATCTATGGGCCCAATGTGGGTGTGCATGTGGACGCCTTTACCCGGCTGATGAATGCAGGCGCCGCGCGCATCGTGAACGATGCCGACAGCCTGGGCCGTGCGGTCAGCCAGATCATCGCGCCCGACCAGTCGGCCAACATGGCCATGGCGGGCTGGGATGTGGTGACCCAAGGGGCCGACAGCCTGGACCGGATCATCGAACTGACGCAGGCGCATCTCGACGCCATGCAGGACGGGATCGCCTGATGCGTGCGCCGGGCTTTTGGACCGCAGCGCGCGGCGCCCGCGATCCGCGCGCGATGCTGCTGCGGCCCCTGGGCGCACTCTATGCCGCGGCCACCGCCCGGCGCCTGGCCCAAGGGCCGCGCACGCGCGTGGGCGTGCCGGTGATCTGCGTGGGCAACATCAACGCAGGCGGCACGGGCAAGACGCCAACGGTGATGATGCTGGTCGAACGGCTGCGCGACGCCTTTCACACGCCCCATGTCGTCAGCCGCGGGCATGGCGGCACCCTGACCGGCCCGGTCGAGGTTGACCCCGCCCGCCACAGCGCCGCCGATGTCGGGGACGAGCCGCTGCTGCTGAGCGCCTTTGCCCGCACCTGGGTGGCCCGCGACCGGGCGGCAGGCGCGCAGGCGGCAGTGGCCGAGGGGGCAAGCGTGATTGTCCTGGACGACGGGTTTCAGAACCCATCGCTGGCCCATGATCTGTCGCTGGTGGTGGTGGATGCCGAGACCGGATTTGGCAACGGCCTGTGCCTGCCTGCAGGCCCCCTGCGCGAACCTGCCAACGTCGGCCTTGCCCGCGCCGACCTGCTGCTCAGCATCGGCGATGCCGCAGCCCAGGCCCGGTTCGACGCAAGCGCGGTGCCCAACACCCTGCCACACTTGCGCGGCGCGCTGGCGCCACTGCAAACCGGCATGGACTGGACCGACACGCCGCTGATCGCCTTTGCCGGGATCGGACGGCCGCAAAAGTTTTTCGACACGCTCAAAACCCTGGGCGCCACCCTGCTGCGGGCCGAAGCGCTGGCCGATCACCAACCCCTGTCACCGGCCTTTCTCACACGGCTCGAGGCCGAGGCGCGCCTGCGCAACGCCCAACTGGTGACCACGGAAAAAGACGCCGTGCGCCTGCCGCCCGCCTTCCGCACCAAGGTGATCACCCTGCCCGTCCGGCTTACCCTGCAAGACGACACAGACCTCATCAAAGCGCTCACCAACCTAGGCGCGCCCTAACCCTTTCTCTGTTCCAAAAAAATCCCCGCCGGAGGCACACGCACCCGCCAAAGGCGGATGCAAATCATGTCGTGGCGCGCATGCGCCTCAACGGGATTGCGCGCACCGGGTGGCGATCAAATGGGTCGCGATCAGCTGCCCGCCGCCTCGTCGATCAGCTGCGCCATCTCGGCATAGGACATGTTGTTGTACTTGGTCCCGTTTATCACAAAGCTGGGGGTCGAGGTGATGCCGTCAGCCTCAGCGTTTTCCTGATACCAGGCCACCAGGGTGCGCAAGTTGTCCGCATCGGTCAGGCACCCTTCCAGCATATCGCCGTCCAGCCCCGCAAGACGCCCGATCTTGCGCAGCTCGTCCGCAATGACCGCAGGATCGCCGCCACCTGCACGGCTCCATTCGGCTTGGGTCGCATAGAGCATATCGGTGATGCCAAAGAACGCCGCAGGCGTGCCCGCACAGCGCGCGATGGCCGAAGCCCAGAGGCCGTAACGGTCAAAATAGACCTCGCGGTAGACAAAGTTGATCTTGCCCGTATCGATGTAATCCGCCTTCAACTGCTTGTAGGGGCCCTCGTGAAAGCGGCCGCAATGGGGGCAGGTATAGCTGGCATATTCGATCACTGTGACCGGCGCGTCGGGGTTGCCCAGCTGCATCTCGACCACGGTCGAGGTGTCGATCTCCTCCCCCGCGGTTTGCGCGTTGGCCGCGCCCAGCAGGCGTTCGGCTTGGGCCTGTTGCTGCGGGTTGGCGCCGCCGGATTGGTTCGCGCTGTACCAGAAATAGCCTGCAACGCCGATGGCCACTGCAGCCACCGCAATGATGATACGGGTCATGTCCGAGTTCCTTGTTTTTCTTTTGTCAGAATATGTGCGCCAAGCCGCTCGAGCGCGCTGCGCAAGCTGTCATCGGCCACCGGCGCCACGACCGCGCTGGCCGCTGCCTGCATCTCGGGCGCGGGACCTGCGGGCGCAGGCGCCGCGGGCCTGTGGGCAAAGGCGACCTGCCCATCGGCAAAGCCTGTGGCGGCAGTCTGGGTGATGCGGATGCGCGAGATCGCGTTATAGCCGTAGACGGCGTTCACCTTGGCGCGCAGCTGATCCTTTTGCATCTCTAGCATCGGGGCCTGCGCGCCTGTCGTCAGCAGCGTGAGCGTCGCGCCCATGCCGCCGCGGCCATAGCTGACCTCGACCGGTCGGGCGATGCTGGCCACCGCGTCGCCCGCAATCTCGGCCCAGTCGGTCAGCAGACGGCTTTGGGCAAAGCCGCGGCTTTCGCTGGCGGCGCGGATACGGCCGGTCAGCAGCGAGGCTGTCCGCTTGAACCCATTTGTGCTGGCGCGCCGCTTGGCCATGGCTATGTTCCCTGTCACTTGACCGTGAACATAGGCGAGGATGGCGTCAGCAACCAGCCATCTCCGCGCAAAGGAGCCATAACGCTTGCGTGACCTCAGTGATGACCTGCTGGCCTGGTACGACGTGCATGCCCGCGCGATGCCTTGGCGCGTGCCCCCGGCTGACAAGCGGGCAGGCGTGCGGCCCGATCCCTATGCCGTGTGGATGTCCGAGATCATGCTGCAGCAGACCACCGTCGCCGCGGTCACCGCCTATTTCCAGCGCTTTATCGCGCGCTGGCCCACCGTGGCAGACCTGGCGGCGGCAGAAGATGCGGAGGTGATGGGCGCCTGGGCGGGGTTGGGATATTATGCGCGCGCGCGCAACCTGCTTAAATGCGCGCGGATGGTGGTGGCCGAACATGGCGGGGCCTTTCCCGCCGATCACACGGCATTGCTCAAGCTGCCGGGCATTGGGCCGTATACGGCGGCGGCCATCGCCTCGATCGCGTTCGATCTGCGCCACACGGTCGTCGACGGCAATGTCGAGCGGGTCATGGCACGAATTTTCGACGAAAATTCGCCCCTGCCGGCCAGCAAACCGATCCTGACCGCCCATGCCGAGAGCCTGACCCCCGATGCGCGGCCCGGCGACTATGCCCAGGCGGTGATGGACCTGGGCGCCACCATCTGCACGCCCAAGAACCCCGCCTGCGGCATTTGCCCCTGGCGCGACCCGTGCTTGGCCCGCGCGCGCGGCACGGCCCCCGACCTGCCGCGCAAGACACCGAAAAAGGCCAAGCCTGTCCGCCATGGCACTGTCTATCTGGCCCAGCGCGACGATGGCGCCTGGCTGCTGGAAACGCGGCCCGAGACGGGGCTTTTGGGCGGCATGCGCGGCTGGCCAGGAACCGAATGGGTCGATGTCAGCCTGCCCCGCCCCACCGCCCCGCCGATGGAGGCCAACTGGATCAAGCTGCCAGGCGAGGTGCGCCACACCTTTACCCATTTTCACCTGATCCTCGACGTGATGACGGCCCGGGTCGTAAATGCCACGCCGGACCAGGGCGCGTTCCTGCCGCGTGACCAGTTTCGCCCATCGGATTTGCCCACGGTGATGCGCAAGGCCTTTGACCTGATGCACAAGTAGCACGCGGCGCTGCGTCACGCTTGGCAGCGCCGCCGCGCGCGCTTTATGCTGTTCACGCGCGCAATAAGAGGCCCCGAGCATGATCCTGCCCCCGCACATTGTGGCCAAGGTGCAAAACGCCCTGCCCTTTGCCATGTCCTTTCTGCTGATCCCGCTGGCCATCCTGTCGGCCATCTATGGCGGCTGGACGATCATCCTGTTGCCCGTCGTCACCTGGTACTGTTTTTCCGTGCTGGATTTCGTCGTGGGCCTGAACACCGACAACGCGGACCCCGAAACCAGCGAGGCCGATCTGTTCTGGTATCGCCTAATCACCACGGCGTGGGTGCCCGCGCAGGTGCTGCTGCTGTTTGGCATGATCGCCTATGTGGCGCCCGCCACGCATCTGAGCACGTTCGAAAAGGTCGTGATATTCTTTGGCGTGGGCGTCGTGACCGGCACCATCGGCATCAATTACAGCCACGAGCTGATGCACCAAAAGAACAAGGTCGAGCGGTGGATGGCCGACATCCTGTTGGCCATGGTCCTGTATTCCCATTTCCGGTCCGAACACCTGCTGGTGCATCACCGCTATGTGGCTACGCCGCGCGATCCGGTGACCGCGCGCATGGGCGAAAGCTTTTACCGGTTTTACCCGCGGGTGCTGAAGCAATGCTTTCATTCCGCCTGGAACGCCGAAAAGGCGATGCTGGCGCGCAAGGAACGGCCCGTGACCGACCGGGCGAACCCGTTCTGGCGCTACTACGCGCTGCAGCTGGGCTTTGTCCTGTTGGCCTTTGCTTTGGGCGGTTGGGCGGGGGTTGCGCTGTTCCTGGTCCAAGCGGGTGTCGCGATCTGGCAGTTGGAGCTGGTGAACTATGTCGAGCATTACGGTCTGACCCGCAAACATCTGGGTGAAGGCAAGTACGAGCATGTGCAGCCGCGCCATTCCTGGAACGCGGCGCAAAAGGCGTCGAACTGGCTGCTGATCAACCTGCAGCGCCATTCGGATCACCATTACAAGCCCGACCGGCGGTTCCCCGTTTTGCAGACCTATGGCACGGACGAGGCGCCGCAGCTGCCCTATGGCTATCCGGTGATGACAGTGGCTGCGATGATCCCGGGCGTCTGGCGCCGGGTGATGAACCCCCGCGTCAAGAAGTGGCGCGAGATGTATTACCCCGAGATCACCGACTGGACCGCCTATAACAAGGCCGCCAACCCGCTGCCGCGCTAGGCCAGCAAGCGGGGGTTGATCGCGAAACGCGCGGCCAGTCGCCGTCGCAGCAGACCCGTCGGCGAAATCATCCCGCCCTAATCCAGCACCCAAACGCCGAGCGGTGCGGCCACGCCGCGCACCTGTTGATCGGACGCGCGGCGGAAGGTGGGGGCACCGCCCGCTGCGATCATGGCGGCGTCGCTGACCACGGCGCGCACGTCCAGCGTGCGCGTCAGCGCCTCAAGTCGGCTGGCCACGTTCACCGTGTCGCCCAGCACGGCAAATTCCAGCCGGTTGGCGCCGATGTCGCCCAGGATGACCTGGCCAAAATGCAGGCCAAAGCGCGCGTCGATCTCTGGCAAGCCCGCGATCCGGCGGTCGGCATTCAGCGCCTCCATCCGGGCCACCATCGCCTGCACGCAGGCCACCGCGCGGGCGGCGTCATCAGGCAGGGGCAGCGGCGTGCCAAATGTGGCCATCAGCCCGTCGCCCAGGTATTTGTCCAGGGTGCCGCCGTGGGAAAACACCTCGCTCTCCATCCGGGCGTGGAAGGCGCGCAGCGTCTCGATCACCTCTTGGGCCGGGCGGCCATCGGAATAGGCGGTAAAGCCCACGATATCGACAAAGAGGACCGCGGCATCGTGGCTGCGGATCTGGCCCAGGGGCTCGTCCTTGGTCGACAGTTCCTCGACCATGGTGGGCGAGAAATAGCGCGCCAGGTTCGTGCGTTCGCGCGCCATTTCGGCGCTGTCCAGCACCAGCAGCTGGTAGCGGCGCACCGCCACGGCAAGGATCGCGGCGGTCATGATGAACACGATCACCTCTTGAATGCGCAGGTCCCAGTTGATCGAATTGGGGTCAAACAGGCGGGCGCGGTCGGGATTGTCGGGAAAGACAGCCCGCATGGCGGTCCCAAGCTCGGGGAAGGTGCGCCCGAACCACCAAACGCAGGCCGCGCCGCCCAGCCAGAGGATGGCCGTCCAGTTGCCAATCGCAATGATCGTCCGCCAGGAATAGCTAAGCACACCTGCGGCAAGGATGATCGAGAAATACTGGAACACCTCGAACCGGTAGATCATCGCCGTCGGCACGGGTTCCGAGGCGAACGGATTGGGCAGTAGCAGCGCGATGGTCATCAGCGCCAGATCGGCAAACATCAGCGCCAGTTCGGGCCGCGAGGCCCCGACCCGGCCTACACGTCGCTGTGCCAGGCCCACGCCCATCAGCGCGAGCAGAAGGAAATGGTACCACAGCGCCTCCCACCTGGGGGTAAGGAAGATCAGCAGGATGGCGGTGGCCGTCAGCGCCCCGATGCGCGCCTTGACCGCGAGGTCCATGCCCTCGCGCTTGTTACGTTCCAGCGCGTCGCGCGCGTGGCGGTGCATCGGCAGGTCGTCCCGGCCCACATCGGCGGGCGGCGCAAGAAGGGGGGTACTGATATCAGCCATTGGGTGCCCTTTGTCATCGCTGACACCAATGTAATGCCGATTAACAAAAAAGCCCCGCCAAAAAGGCGGGGCATAGGTGTGGTACCTTTGGTAAGCCTTGGGTAAAGGCCGCAGGCACCTGGCGGTGTTGGTAAATCTCTAGTCGTGCATCTCGGCCCGGATCTGCTGGCGCAGCACGTCGATGGGCACCATCTTGCCCTCGCGCCGGTAGCACCAATAGGTCCAACCATTGCAGCTGGGCGCGCCTTCCAGATGGGCCCCGACCTGGTGGATCGATCCCTTAATGTCGTCGCCGATCAGCGTGCCGTCGGCGCGCACCTTGGCCTTGTGACGCTTGTTCATGGAAAACAGCTCTTCGCCCGGGCGCAGCATACCGCGTTCGACCAGCTGACCAAAGGGCACGCGCGGTTGGGCGCGCTTGCTGGCCGACACGGTCAGCGCCTCGCGGTCGAACTTGCGCACATCTGCAAGCCGCTTTTCCGCGACCGCGCGATAGGCGGCTTCGCGCTCGATCCCGATGAACTCGCGCCCCAGCATCTTGGCCACAGCGCCGGTGGTGCCGGTGCCAAAGAACGGGTCCAGCACCACGTCGCCGGGATTGGTCGACCCCACCAGCACGCGGTGCAGCAGGCTCTCGGGCTTTTGCGTGGGATGCGCCTTGTCGCCCGCGTCGTCCTTCAGCCGCTCGTGCCCGGTGCAGATGGGCAGCACCCAATCGCTGCGCATCTGGATGCCCTCGTTCAGGGCCTTCAGCGCCTCGTAGTTGAAGGTGTATTTGCTGGTCTCGGACTTGCCCGCCCAGATCATCGTCTCATGCGCGTTGGTAAACCGCTTGCCGCGGAAATTCGGCATCGGGTTCGATTTGCGCCAGACCACGTCGTTCAGGATCCAGAAGCCTTCGTTCTGCAGGGCCGCACCGACGCGAAAGATGTTGTGATAACTGCCAATGACCCAGATCGCGCCGTTGGGCTTCAACAGCCGCCGTGCCGCTGCCAGCCAGGCGGTGGTGAACGCGTCATAGGCGGCAAAGGAATTGAACTGATCCCAGTGGTCATTCACGGCGTCGACGCGTGAATTGTCGGGCCGGTGCAGCTCGGATTTCAGCTGCAGGTTATAGGGCGGATCGGCAAAGATCAGATCGACGCTGCCCGCAGGCAGGCCGTTCATCACCTCTATGCAGTCGCCCGCAAGAATTTGGTTCAAAGGAAGCGCCTCGGCGCCCTTCACATGTTTCGTCATCGTCTGCCTCTGTCCCCGGCACATTTTGTGCTCGTTGGTTGAGGCCAAGATGGAACGTACCTGATTCGCGGTCAATTTCTTTTTTGAATCAGGGACTTAAGAAAAAACCTTGTCACAACATCTTGTGGACGGGCTTGAATGTACGCCTATGGTGTGGGGTCAGCCCGAGATTTTGGAGCGCAGCCATGTGGCTTTTTGATCCGTAGCCCATGTTTGTCTCCCAGCCGTAGCCGGGGTGCTGTTGCGCCAAATCCACCATGATCCGGTCGCGACATATTTTGGCCACAATTGAGGCCGCCGCAATCGACAGCGACCGCCCGTCGCCACCCTTGATCGCGGTGGCGGGCAGCGTCAGATCGCGGGGGATCATGGTGCCGTCGACCAGCACGTGGTCGGGCCTGTGGCGCAGCCCCGCCACCGCCCGCACCATCGCCAGATGCGAGGCGCGCAGGATGTTCAACTGCGCGATCTCCTCGACAGAGGCATGGGCTACCGACACCTGCGCACGCGCAATGATCTGCGCCCACAGCGCGCGGCGCTTGATCGCCGTCAGCTTTTTGGAATCGTCCAGGCCCTCGGGCACATCGCGCGGGTCCAAGACCACCGCCGCCGCCGTCACGGGCCCCGCCAGCGGTCCGCGGCCCACCTCGTCCACCCCGGCCACACGGCCGCCCAAACGCGCCTCAGATCGAAAGTCAGGCACGCCGCGTCCCTCTTCTCTGTTCCAAAAAAATCCCCGCCGGAGGCTCCCCAGGCTGCCAGAGGCGAACCTGCACCGATCGCGCGCGGATGCCAACACGCGCACAAAAGAAAGGGCGGTGCCCGAACACCGCCCTTTCCCCCGTGATCCGCGCGCAAAAACACGCGGACATGACCCGCTGCACTCAGCTGCGGGCCAAATGGAACCCGTGCTTGCTCAGGCAGCGCGCACCATAGCCGCGGCGCGTGCCCTCGTAGGTCCACACCTGGCGGCGGCAGGACTGCGGCAGGTGCTGCACATTGTCATAGTGCCGGTGCAAGCAGCGCTGACCAAAGAGCGCCACACTCCGCCCGGTATCGGTGCGCACATTGCGCAGGCACCGCTGCGGCAGCAACGTCTTGTGGATGCGCCGCGGCACCGGGCGGGGATAAACGACATCGGGTTCGACCCGGCGCTCACGCGCCTTGCGGTCATCCCGCCGGTCCTTGACCACGGCCCCCACGATGGCCAGCCCAAGCAGCGCTGCAATGGCTGCCGCGGCCTCATCATTCCCCGCCCGGGCGGGGGCGGCGGTAAATCCGGTCAGAACGATGGCGGCACCGGCGACAAGGGCGATAAACCGGCGTTGAATACGAAGCGTCATGAGGTGGGTCCTTTCTGTGGCGCACGGTGCGGGATGCACGTCTTGGCGATGGCTCACCCTCGGCCACGGTGCGAAAGACAGGCAATAACGCCCCCCTGCTATCCAATATCACCGCGCGCAGACGCCTGCGGTTATTGAATATCTCGCCCGTTCCGGCCAGTGTCGTGCCATGAAACAGATCGCCCTTTTCCTGGCCTTCACATTGGCCCTCTCAGGCGCCGCCCAGGCTGCCTGCTATGCCGACTACAAGGCCAAACAGGACAACCCCCTGCGGCTGCACTACGGCGTGGCCGAGGTCTCGGGCACCTGCTCGGCCAGCGCCGCACAGGCGCAACTGTCCGGGCGGCTTGCGGCCCAGGGCTGGACATTGCTGCAGGTTGTGTCCGTATTTGGCGCCGAAGGCCTCGACCAAAGGAAAGCCAGTGCAGGGCAATACTACCTCCGCTTCTGACATGCGCCGCACCGGTGGGCGGCTGGTGGTGCTGGGCATCGCGGCGATCATCGGCCTGCTGGCCGCCGCTGCATTGCTGCTGTTCCTCACCCTGCCCGACGCAGGCGCGTTCGATGCGCGCGTCGAACGCATGTTCATCGAAAACGCCGACCTCACCAGCCAGGCCGAGATCAAATTGCTGGAAATCCTCGCCCAATCCGGCAACGCCTTTTCCGACACGCTGGCCAGCTACCGCCTGGTGATCTACGTCCTGCTGGTCTTCGCCACCGGGATGATGAGTGCGGCCCTCGTCTTCCTCGTCCTCCTTGTGGGCTTCAACCGCCGCCTGGCGCAGATCGAACGCGCCGGCATCCAGGTCAACTCGCTGCTGATCAGCCGCGAGGAAAACACCGTCTACCTCAACAACCTCGGCTTCAAGCTGACAGACGCCGCGATGGAAACCATGTCCGTGCTCGCCGAGGCCCGGATGGACGACGACGTGCTCAGCGGCTCCGAGATCGAAGGCGTGATTTCAGGCCGCAACGCCGCCGACTGCGAAGAGGCCGCAGGCGCCACACGCATCAAACGGCTGCGCGACACCCTGGGCAATCAGATCGTGAGCGAGCTTCTCGTCAAAAACATCGCCCGCCGCGGCTATATGCTCGCCGTGGAAAAAGACGTGATCAAAGTCCTCTAACCCTGCACCTTTCTCTGTTCCAAAAAAATCCCGGGGTTTGGGGCAGCGCCCCAATCACCCATTTGCAGGATGCAAATGTATAAAATCGCATGGCGCGCACGCGCCGCAATTCAACAGTAGCCACCGACGCAACGACGCGGCTAGGGTGCCCAAAAACAGGAGACGCCCCATGCCCGCCCCCATGAATCCCTTCAAGGCCGCCCTGAAGGACGGCAAGACCGTCATCGGCTGCTGGCAATCGCTGGGCGATCCACTGGCCACTGAAATCGCAGGGACCGCCGGGTTTGACTGGCTGCTGATTGACGGCGAACACACGCCCTATGACATCTCGCGCATCCGCATGCAGTTGATGGCGCTCGAGGCCTCGGACAGCCACGCCGCCGTGCGCGTGCCCGCGTCCGAGACGTGGATTATCAAACAGGTGCTCGACGCAGGTGCGCAGACGATCCTGGTGCCGATGGTGGAAAGCGCGGACCAGGCCCAGCAGTTGGTTCGCGACCTGCGCTACCCGCCCTTGGGCGACCGGGGCGTGGGCTATTCCGGCGCCCGTTGTTCGCGCTTTGGCGCCATCGCGGATTACGGACAAACGGCGGATGACCAGACGTGCCTGTTGGTCCAGGTAGAAAACCGCGCGGGTATGGCCGCGCTGGATGACATCCTCGCGGTCGAGGGGATCGACGGCGTGTTCATTGGCCCCGCCGACCTGGCCGCGGATATGGGCCATATGGGCCAGCTGACCCACCCCGACGTGCAGGCCACGATCAAGGGCGCCTTCGCCCGCATCGAGGCCGCGGGCAAGGCGCCGGGCATCCTGACCACCACGCCCGAGATGACCCAGGACTGCCTGGACTGGGGCGCGCGCTTTATTGCTGTGGGGCTGGACCTGTTGATCCTCGCGGGCGCCCTGCGCGGCCTTGCCAAAACCTGGAAAGACGCGACCAGCTAAGGCGCAGCGCTAGCCGGCCTTGATGCCCAGTGCCGCTTGGGTATAGCCGCCCGCGGCCCCGTCGATAAAGTGCACGTGGTTGTCCTCCATGATCGACGGCACGATGCAGGTCATCATCGCCTCGTCTTGGCTGTGCATGCCATAGGTCACCACGCCCGCCGCCCGCGCCGTATCCAGCAGCGCGCGCAGCTGCGCCACGGTGCCGTCGTCGCAATCGATGGTCATCTTCAGCCCGTCGTCGAATTTGCGAAAATCCGCATTGGCCCCCACCGTGCGCTGGTAGTGCGCGGGATCAAAGCCGCCGAGTTTGATCTTGGTCTTCAAAAGCACCCAGGCAATTGCCGTCTCGAACAGGATCTGCCGCCGCCGTTTGGCCACCGGCATCGCCCCGCGGCTGGCATGCGCCTCGAGGATGGCGCCGGGCGGGGGCCAGCCGGTGCCGGGGCCTTCGGGCGGGGCCGGATGGCCACCGCGGTCCAGGCGCTGGACGATGTCGATCACGCTTTGGGCGACGGCCGAAAATTCTGCGGCGTCTGCGCCAGGCACAGGTTGCACCAGCAGCGACAGGATGGTCCCGCTTTGCGCGCGCATATGGCTCCACCGGCAGCTGAGGCCGGTGAGGTCAGGCTGGGTGCCTGCGGGTGCGTCCGGCACCGTGGCCACGCCCGCCTTCATCTGCCCCTCGGCCCAGCTGACGCCGCCGCCGGTAAACATCGCGTAATCCACCGCGCCATTCACCAGATAGCGCGCCACCGCCACGTCATGCCCCGCCGCCCGCACCGCGTGCACAGGGAACAGACCCACGCGCAGCCCCATGCCGAACTCCTCCTGCGCCCAGACGCGCACCGCGGCAAGGGCCGCAGCGGCTGCATCTGCAAACGCTGGTGGATGGGCAAAGGCCGCGCCATCGCCGCCAAAGACGTAAGGAAAGGCGCGCCCGCCTGCCGCGTTGATCTGGGCAGAGATCACCGCCGCCCCGATCATGTTCACGACCTTGTACTGCCCGGCCGCAATCGCGTCGGTCGAGCCCACGATATCCGATGTGCCCACGACCCAGTCGTCGGGCAGAGGGCTGTAGCAGGCCGGGTCCGCCAGGTCGGCAAAGTCGGCGCGCGGCGTCACGGTGTCGTAAAACATCACAGGTGTCTCCCCCTGTCCCGGACCCTAGCAGGTCGCAGCCCATGGGCAATCACGCTTGCGTGCGGGGCCGGGCCATGTCACGCCATGGGGCAGGGAGTGGAGACCTCATGACACGCGGATTGCTGTTGCTTGGCTTGGCCTATGTGCTGAGCCAGTTCTTTCGTGCCTTTCTGGCTGTGCTGACCGCGCCACTGCAGGCCGACCTTGGCATCGGGCCGGACGTACTGGCGACAGCGTCGGGCCTGTGGTTTCTGGCCTTTGCCGCGATGCAGATCCCCGTGGGCTGGGCGCTGGACACGCTGGGGCCGCGCCGCACGGCGGGGTGGCTGTTGCTGTTGGGCGGTGGCGGCGGCACGGCGCTGTTTGCCGTGGCAGGCAGTGCGGTGCACATCCACGGCGCGATGATTGGCATTGGCATCGGCTGTGCGCCGGTGCTGATGGCCAGCTTTTACATCTTTGCGCGTCAGTACCCGCCCGCGCGCTTTGCCACCCTGGCTGCGCTGATGATCGGCATCGGGACGGTGGGCAACCTGATCTCGTCCTATCCGCTGGCCTTTGCGGTTGATGCGGTGGGCTGGCGCGCGGCGCTGTGGGGCCTGTGCGCGCTGACCGTGCTGGTGGCCCTGGGCACGCTGGCCATGGTGGACGACCCGCCGCCTGCGCCCACGAACGCCACGGGCAGCCTGTGGGACCTGCTGCGCATGCCTGCGCTCTGGCTGATCTTTCCCATCATGTTCGTGAACTACGCGCCCATGGCTGCGATCCGGGGGTTGTGGATCGGGCCCTATTTGACGGATGTCTTTGCGCTGAGCACCGGGCAGATCGGCATTGCCACCCTGGTGATGAGCCTCGCGATGATCGCGGGCACGCTGGCCTATGGCCCGTTGGATCGGCTGCTGGGCACGCGCAAGTGGATCGTCTTTGCGGGCAACGGGATCACTGTCGTGCTGCTGGCCGCCCTGGTGCTGACCATCACCGCGCAGCCCTGGCTGTCGGTCGGGCTGATGGCCGCCATCGGGTTTTTCGGGGCCAGCTTTCCCGTCATCATCGCCCATGCGCGCAGTTTCTTTCCCGCGCACCTGACCGGGCGGGGTGTCACGCTGATGAACCTTTTTGGCATCGGCGGCGTGGGCGTGATGCAGACCCTGTCGGGGCGCATCCATGCGGCTGTGGACGCCAGCGCACCTGCTGCGCCTTATGTGGCCATCTTTGGCTTTTTCGCCATCGCCTTGGCACTAGGCCTGCTGATCTATGGCCGCAGCCGCGACAGCACCGCGTAACCGGCCCTTTCCCCCCGGGGCCTTTGGGTATAAAGCGCCCCCACCTACCCGAAAAGGAGTGAATGATGGGGTATCGTGTCGTCGTCGCGGGCGCCACCGGCAACGTGGGCCGCGAAATGTTGAACATCCTGGCCGAGCGCCAGTTTCCCGTGGACGAACTGGCCGTGCTGGCCAGCCGCCGTTCGCTGGGCACAGAGGTGTCCTTTGGGGATGAGACGCTGACGACGAAGGACCTGGACACGTTCGACTTTGCCGGCTGGGACATCGCGCTGTTCGCCATCGGGTCGGATGCGACCAAGACCTATGCGCCCAAGGCCGCCAAGGCGGGCTGTGTCGTGATCGATAACTCGTCGCTCTATCGTTACGACCCCGACGTGCCGCTGATCGTGCCCGAGGTGAACCCCGAGGCGATCACCGGCTATGCCAAGAAGAACATCATCGCCAACCCAAACTGTTCGACCGCACAGATGGTTGTGGCGCTGAAGCCGCTGCACGACCGCGCGACGATCAAGCGTGTGGTGGTCAGCACCTATCAATCCGTGTCCGGCGCGGGCAAGGAGGGGATGGACGAGCTGTGGGACCAGACCAAGGCGATTTACAACCCCACCTCTGATGTGGCGCCCAAGAAGTTCCAAAAACAGATCGCGTTCAACGTAATCCCGCAGATCGACGCGTTTATGGAGGACGGGTCGACCAAGGAAGAGTGGAAGATGGTGGTCGAGACCAAAAAGATCGTCGATCCGTCGATCAAGGTCACGGCCACGTGTGTCCGCGTGCCGGTCTTTGTCGGCCATTCCGAGGCGGTGAATATCGAGACCGAGGATTTCCTGGACGAGGACGAGGCGCGCGACATCCTACGCGAGGCGCCCGGCATCATGGTCATCGACAAGCGTGAGGACGGCGGATACGTGTCGCCCGTCGAATGTGCAGGCGACTATGCCACATTCATCAGCCGCATCCGCCAGGACAGCACCATCGACAACGGCCTGAACTTTTGGTGCGTCAGTGACAACCTGCGCAAGGGTGCGGCCCTGAATGCCGTGCAGATCGCCGAGTTGTTGGGCACACGGGTGCTGAAAAAAGGCTGAACTGCCAAGTGATTCCTGTCTAAGGGCCCTGCGGGGCCCTTTTTCGTGCCTATAAGCGTTCTGGATAGGCGGTTATGGTTGCTATCCGGTTAACAGAAACGTTGACAGACCAACGATTTTGACCGGAAAACCCCCCTGATTACAGTTTTATCGATGTCTTTTCTTCGGCTAACCTGCTGAAATACATCGCGAAACCCAATCGTTAATCCAATTATGAAAACTGCCCCGGAAACCGCAAGAAATTAGTAATTGGCGCCTGTCATAACGGTTTCATCAACCGGTCGGGGGGCTGGTTCAAGACAAAGGGTGAGTGGGATGATGAACTGGGTGAATGCGCTGACGCGTGTAGAAGACGACAAGACCGAAGACTGTGCCGCCGGGGGGCGTGTGCAGGTGACACGGGCAGAAGTTGCAGCACTGTTTGCTGACGATTTGGCCCGACCGGCGCTGCAAAAGCGCGCCACGCGGCGGATCAAGATGCCGCGCATGCTGATCGCAGGACGCCAGCACCAATTCGCATAAATCACCGGCGCGTGCCCTTGGGCGGGCATGCAATCACCGGACATCGCCCCCTGTGGGAGGGGGCGGAGATCACATGCGACAGGTGCGGGACATGCGCAGGGCCGGGGGGCCTTGCACCGGACCGATCAGACAACAGTCCCCAAGACACGGCGCCGGGGTGAGATCACCAGAGGTGGGTGCGCGGCGCCGGGGGCAAAGGGTGAGTGGAAGACCAAAAGGCCCGGTCGGTGGGACCGGGAAAAACAAGATCACGCAAGCATCTACAGGCTGTGCCGGGGGGCATCGCTGCTTGCCAATGACAATTCATATATGCGCGTCGCGCTGCGTAAAGAGTATCCGAGGTGGGTCGCGCGCGCATGATGTGAGGTAACGAGTATGGGCGGCGGGCCGGGGGGCCTGTCGCCCGTTTTTTCGTGCTTAGAACCGCTCGGCGCGCAGCACTTCGCAGTCGCTGACAGTGACCACGCCGATATGGCGGTCGACCACGGCGAACACGTCGTCCAGCATCCCGTCGAGCCGTTCGGGCCGGATGATGCAGACAACCTGCACCATGCCGGTGCCGCGGCTGACCTGTCCCTCACGGCTCCACGCGCCCGAGCGGCCCGACCCGCCCAGCACGGGCAGAACCGACCAGCCGGTCACCCCCGCCTTTTCCAGCGCGTCGGTCAGGCGGCTTTGCATCACTTGTTCGATGATAATGGCGACACGTTTGGCCTGGTGCGTCTGCATGGCCTATCCTCCTGTCAGGGCGCTGGCGATGGCCACGTAGATGGGAATGCCCAGCGTCAGGTTGAACGGAAACGTGACCCCCAGCGACAGGGTCAGGTAGATGGACGGGTTCGCCTCGGGCAGAGCCACGCGCATGGCGGCGGGCACGGCGATATAGCTGGCCGAGGCCGACAGCACCATGAACAGTGCGACACCCCCGGTGCTGAGCCCCAGCAAGAGCCCCGTACCCAGGCCCAGCGTCGCCCCAACCAGCGGCATCACCATGCCAAAGACCAGCACACCCGGTTTCAGCACGCCCGACCCGCCGCGTAGGCCGCGGCCCGCGACCAGGCCCATATCCAGCAGGAACAGGCACAAGACGCCTTGGAAGGGCGAGACGATAAAGGCCTCGATCTTGGCCAGGCCGTCTGCGCCGGTGATCCAGCCGATGGCAAAGCTGCCGACCAGCAGCACGATAGAGCCGTTAAGCATGATCTCGCGGATCAACTCGCTGTCCATGCGGCGGCTGTCGCCCCCGCGGGAAATCAGCCAGAGGGCGGACAGGATCGCGGGCGCCTCCATCGCGGCGGCAACGGCGACCATATAGCCTTCGGCCGCGAACCCACTGGTTTCCAGCACAGAGGTGCCCGCCACAAAGGTCACGATTGAAATCGAGCCGTAATGCGCGGCCACCGCAGCCGCATCCAGACGGCTCAGGTTGCCCATGACTTGCAACAGCGCAAACGCGATCAGCGGTAGGGCGGCAGACAGAATGATCCCGGCCAGCAGCGACAGGCCCAGCGTCACATCCAGCCCGTGATCGGCCACGCTGACCCCGCCTTTGAACCCGATGGCAAAAAGCAGATAGATCGACATGCCCTTGGCCACCGCCTCGGGGATGTTCAGATCGGACCGCGCCAGTGCGGCGGCCACGCCCAAGGCAAAGCTGAGGATGATGGGCGACAGCAGATTGGTGGCCGCAAGGCTCAGAATGTCTTGCATCTATCGTCCTTTACGCGACCGGTCACACCGGCTGAAAATCCAGCGTCTTGCCCATGAACTGGCTCAGACTGCCCTCGGCAATGTCGGTCCAGAGGCCGTGAATGCTCAGCTGGTTGGTGTTCACCCGCTCTTCGACAAAAGGGAAGGTCATCAGGTTTTCCATCGAGGTAACGATGGCAAGCTGTTCCAGCCGCCGCGCCTTGGCCGTTTCATCCTCGATCTCGGCCACCTCACCGAACTTGGGGCGCAGGATGTCCATCCACCGGCCCACAAAGCTTTCGGTTTTTTCCAGTTCGGGCGCGCGCCCCTCGCACATGTCGATGCAGCCCTGCACCCCGCCGCACAGCGAATGACCCAGTACCACCAGATGCGCGACCTGCAGCACGTTGACCGCATATTCCACAGCCGCCGACGTGCCGTGGTGGTCGCCATCCGGCTCGTAAGGCGGCACCAGGTTGGCGATGTTGCGGTGGATGAAAAACTCGCCCTGATCCGCGCCAAAGATCGAGGTCACATTCACCCGGCTGTCACAGCACGAAATCACCATCGCCCGCGGGCGCTGCCCTTCGGTGGCCAGTCGCCGGTACCACGCGCTGTTTTCGGTATAGGTGGTGGCCTTCCACCCCTGATAGCGCTGCAAGAGGAAAGCGGGGAGCGGTTTGACCCTGTGCATGTCGTCTTTTGGCCTGTCCAGAAATGTCGTTAGGGGCGGTGACTATCCTGAATTGTCAGTAAATTCGAGCGAAAAGACACAGAAAAGCCCGATGGGGCATAACCATTTGGGAACAGCTGGCATGGCATGACAGGGCAGGTTGTGGGGGCACGCCGCGACGGGTGAGAAGGGTGAGAGTTTTGACTAAGGTTACGCATATCCGGCTGGCAGAGCCGGTCACGGTCGATCCAGACCAATTGAACGCGCTCTATACGGACATGGATCCGGTCAGCGCCGAGGACGTCGTTTGCCGCGCGATGGAGGAGCTGGCCCTGCGCATGGCCCATTGCGACCGCCACTACCGCAAGGGGGAATGGGACGCGCTGCGCAAGTCCAGCAAATCGCTGGTGGCCATTGCCGAACAGATCGGCATGCACGTGCTGGCCCGTGTGGCGCGGGATGTCGCCACATGCGTGCGCGCGGGCGACCAGGTGGCGCTGGCCGCGACCGTGGGCCGCCTGATGCGCACGGGCGAAGGATCCCTGACCGCGATCTGGGACATGCAGGATATCACGATCTGACAGCGGCCTTGCGGCCACGGCCAATCCGTCTAGGGTCAGCGCAACACTGACCCCAGAGGGATATCTTCATGCCGCTCGCCTTTGCCGCGCCCAGCGCCGCCGCCTTGCCACTGCATTTGCTGGACGAGAGCGCCGTGGCGGGCTGGCTGGCCGGGCAAGACACTGCGACCCAAGCCTGGGCCGAGGCCCAGGGGTTTTCGGGCGCTTTGGGCCAGGTTTTGGTCTGTCCGGGTGCGGCAGGCATCGCACAGGTGGCCGTCGGGTACGGCACCGCACAGGCCCGCGCGCGCGGACGGTTCCATCTGGCCGCGGCCGCCGTACGCTTGCCCGAGGGCACCTATGCGCTGCACAGCACGCTCGACCCCGACACGCTGAGCGTCGAGGCCTTGGGCTGGCTCTTGGCCGCCGACCGCTTTGACCGCTACAAATCCCAAGCGCCCCTGCGCGCGGCCCTCGTGGCGCCGGATGGCATCGACGCGCCGCGGATCGAGGCCATCGCCAATGGCGAGGCGCTGACCCGCCGCCTGATCAACACGCCCGCCAATGACATGGGCCCGCCCGACCTCGAAGCCGCCGCGCGCGATCTGGCCGACAGCCACGGCGCGACCTTCACCAGCACCGTGGGCGACGGCCTGCTCGACGCCAACCTGCCGCTGATCCACACCGTGGGCCGCGCCGCCGACCGCGCGCCGCGCCTAATCGACCTGCGATGGGGCACCGACGGCCCGCGCGTCACACTCGTCGGCAAGGGCGTGTGCTTTGACACCGGCGGGCTGAACCTGAAACCAGGCGCCGCGATGGGGCTGATGAAGAAAGACATGGGCGGGGCCGCCGCAACGCTGGGCCTGGCGCATATGATCATGGCCACGGGCCTGCCGGTGCAGCTGCGCGTCCTGATCCCGGCGGTGGAAAACAGCGTCGCAGGCAACGCCTTTCGCCCCGGCGACATCCTGACCAGCCGCAAGGGCCTGACGGTCGAGATCAACAATACCGACGCCGAAGGCCGCCTGGTGCTGGCCGACGCACTGGCGCTCGCGGACGAGGACGCGCCCGATCTGATCATCTCGATGGCGACGCTCACCGGGGCCGCCCGCGTTGCCGTGGGCCCCGACCTTGCGCCCTATTATACCGATGCGCCAAACCTCAGCGCGGCCCTGGACCAGGCCGCCGCAACCCAGGCCGACCCGGTCTGGCGCATGCCCCTGCACACCCCCTATGAGGCGATGATCGAGCCGGGAATTGCCGATCTGGACAACGCGCCCAAGGGCGGTTTTGCAGGCTCGATAACCGCCGCGCTTTTCCTCAACCGCTTTGTCGCAGACAGCCCTTATATGCATTTCGATATCTACGGCTGGCAGCCCAGCGATGCGCCCGCGCGGCCCAAAGGCGGCGTGGGCCAAGGCACCCGCGCCCTTCTGGCCGCCCTACCCCAAATGCTGGGTTTATGACCGACCGCCGCCTGACACCTGATCCGCACCTGGTCGACGGCAGCACCCCGGGCCAGATCGCCGCCCCCCTGTCCGACCTGCTGGCACGGCCTGATGGCCCCCGCGACCGCCAGCTTGTCGCAGGCGCGCCGGTGACCATTCTGGGCCAACAGGGCGACCACGCTTATATCCGCCACGACCCCGATGGCTATATCGGCTTTGTCGCCGCCACCGCGCTCGGCCCCGTGACAACGCCCACACACAAGGTCACCACGCCCGCCGCCCACGCCTATGCAGCGCCCAGTATCAAAAGCGCCGATGTCGCCACACTGACCTTCGGCGCGCGGCTCACCGCCACGGCGCAGACCCCAGACTTCATCGAAACCCACCTGGGCTTTGTCCCCACCGCCCAGCTGTCCCCACTGCCGCACAGTGCAAACGCAATCGACACCGCCCGCCTTTTCCTGGGCACCCCCTACCTCTGGGGCGGCAACAGCCGCGCAGGCATCGACTGCTCGGGCCTCGTCCAGATCGCCCTCACCACCGCAGGCCAGCCCTGCCCCGGCGACAGCGACCTGCAAGAGGCTGCATTTCCCGACGCGCCCAGCGGCCATGCCCCCGGTGATCTCTTGTTCTGGAAAGGCCACGTGGCGCTGGTCACCACCCCCAGCCACATGATCCACGCCAACGGCCACCACATGTGCACGGTCGAGGAACCCATCGCTACAGCCGTCCAACGGATCGCAGACACCGGCGGCGGCCCCGTGACCGGCCACAAACGCCCCTAACCCTTCTCTGTTCTAAAAAATCCTCGGGGGAGCTCGAGGGGGCAGACAGCCCCCTCGTCAGAAAAAATAAATCGCGCCCGCGTCAGCGGACATTCAGATCACGCCACCAGGATCACTCGACCGCGCGGATCAACTTGCGCTCCAGCACCCGCAGCACGGTCTTCAGGTCATGGCCGCGGCGCAGCACCTGCCCGTCAATCCCGATCACCGCATACATCCCCTGCCGCCCGCGCAGCTTGGGCCGCTTTTCAATCCGGTACAGCGGATTTTCTGCCGTGCGGCGAAACACCGAAAACACCGCCACCTCGCGCAGCGACGAAATCCCGTAATCGCGCGACTCCCCCGCCGCAACCATGCGGCCATACAGCGACAGGATCACAGACAGTTCCGTGCGGTGAAAGGCCACTTGCGGGCTGGGCATCTCGCGGGAATTCGAGGGCGGCGGCGTGTGCATCGTCATTACGTCAGAGTTGCGCGCGCCGCCCGACAATTCAAGAGGGCACGCGCATACAGCATGACAAATCAATCCCTTCGGCGCAGAACGGTTGAATACGTTACAAAAATCGGTCACCCTACCCACAATCGGAAACGTGTTAGGCAGGGGGAGGGGCCATGACACCGCAAGACCGCGCAGCGCGATGCGCCCAAGCCATGTGGGCCAAGGACAGCGCCAGCCAGGCGCTTGGCATGGCACTGACCGCCATTGGCCCCGGCACCGCGACCCTGACCATGCCCGTGCGCGCCAACATGCTGAACGGGCACGGCATCTGCCACGGCGGCATGATCTTTACCCTCGCCGACAGCGCCTTTGCCTTTGCCTGCAACACCTACAACCAGCTGACCGTGGCGCAGCAGAACCAGATCACCTACCTGGCCCCCGGCCAACCGGGTGACACACTGACTGCGCAGGCCACGGAAACAGCGCGCCAGGGCCGGTCGGGCACCTACGACGTGGCGGTCACCGGCAGCGACGGCGCCACCCTCGCCCTTTTCCGCGGCCTGTCGCGCACCATCTCCGGCACCCATTTCGACGAGGACACGGTATGAAAGACCTCACGCCCGCGCCCAACACACTTGATCCCATCGAAATCGCCAGCCGCGACGAGATCGAGGCGCTGCAACTGGACCGCCTCAAGTGGTCGCTGACCCACGCCTACACCAACGTGCCGCATTACACGCAGGCGTTCGACGCGGCAGGGGTGCACCCGGATGACCTGACATCGCTTGCGGACCTGGCCAAGTTTCCCTTTACCGTCAAGCAAGACCTGCGCGCCAACTATCCCTTTGGCATGTTCGCCGTGCCCCGCGATCAGGTGAAACGCATCCATGCCTCCTCCGGCACCACCGGCCAGCCGACGGTCGTGGGCTATACCGAAACCGATCTGGCGCATTGGGGCCAGGTCGTCGCGCGGTCGCTGCGTGCGGCGGGGATGCAAGCCGGTGACATCCTGCACAACGCCTATGGCTACGGTCTTTTTACCGGGGGTCTGGGCATCCACTTGGGCGCCGACGCGCTGGGGCTGACGACCGTGCCGATCTCGGGTGGCATGACGCCCCGCCAGGTCCGCCTGATCGAGGATTTTCAGCCCAAGGGCATCACCGTCACCCCGTCCTATGCCCTGTCTATCCTTGACGAATACACGGCCCAAGGCCTCGACCCCCGCGCCAGCAGCCTGGCCGTTGGCATCTTTGGCGCCGAACCTTGGACAAACGCGATGCGGGCCGAGATCGAGGACGCCTTCGACATGCACGCCGTCGATATCTATGGCCTGAGCGAGGTCATGGGCCCCGGCGTGTCGATGGAATGTGTCGAGACCAAAGATGGCCTACACGTCTGGGAAGACCACTTTTTCCCTGAAATCATCGACCCCACCACCGGCCAACCCGTCGCAGAAGGCGAGATGGGCGAGCTGGTCTTTACCTCGCTGACCAAAGAAGCCTTTCCCATCATCCGCTACCGCACCCGCGACCTGACCCGCCTGCTGCCCGGTACCGCCCGCACAATGCGGCGGATGGAGAAGGTCACAGGGCGCAGCGACGACATGATCATCCTGCGGGGCGTCAACGTCTTTCCGACCCAGATTGAGGAATGTCTGATGGCGACACCCGGCCTCGCCCCGCATTTCCAGATCGAACTGACAAAGCCGGAGCGCATGGACCAGATGCGCATCCTGTGCGAAGGCGCGGATGCGGGCGCGGGCACCGCCCTTGCCGCGCGGATCAAGGACAGCATCGGCGTGAGCGTCACCGTCACAGTCGGCGCGCCCGGCACTGTCCCGCGGTCACAAGGTAAGGCCGTGCGCATTATCGATAAGCGCGGGGAAGCGGATGAATTTGAGTGATGACGAAGTGCGACAGTATCGCCGTAAACAGCATTTTTAAGATGCAAGGTCGTCGCAGGATAAGCCAGTCAGATCACACGTGTCCCCAGCCGATTGCAAAACGGCCAAACAGCGCGGCGATCTGATCAAAGTGACGCCGCTTTAAACTGCAGGTCCGGGAAAATCACGGCCGGCGGCAAGGGCAAAACGGCCAAAACAACCGTCAGAAAGGTCGACAGCGGCCAGAAGACGCCGCTTCGCCCTGCGAACATCATGATGCCGCCGCCGCCGATGACAGAATTGCCCAGGGTGTTTACGGCGATCGCCATCGCGACATAGCGATATCGCAGCGCAAGATGCACGACGCGCTTTGGCTGCCCGTCCAGCACCATCGCCAGCCGCTCGTCTTTTGACAATGGTGCGGCGCGCGCCACCAGATTGGCCGCGCGTCGCATTCTTAACATCTGCAGTATGTGTTCCAACGCACTGATCGGCAAAAAAGCGTCCCACCACAAAAGCCAGCATCATTGCCGCGACTGTACAAACGTAGATCAGCGGTGCGATTGCCGCACCAAGACTTGCAAGCAGCGTGATCCCAATCTCGACCCCGGGTACAAACGGTATTGCGAGAAGCAGGATATAAGCCACAATACCGGTCATTATGGCCCGGTGGACCTGTTGTTCGTTATCGGGCCGGATCTGAAGGTCAAGCGCGTCGCAGATCATGTGCACGCCCCATGTGGCAATCCCAATGAAACCGACAGAGTTGCTGCGCCAGTGCCAAGAGTGGCGGCGGCAATCGCCGCGATTTGCAAGATCTGGGTCATGCAGGGCCTGGCCCGTTGAGAAATGCGTTTATGGGTAATCCTGTAACTTTGGATCACACAAAGTCGGGATCAAACAAAGTCGCACACAAGAGAAATCACAGTCTGGGACCTGCGCTGTGACAATTTTGGGCAGCGTATTGATCTACTAACTGATGCTGGCCCAAAGCGGCTGACCGGTATCCACTGCTGCTTTGGTTTGGGCTTTTCATATAATTTTTACCGAGTGTAGAAAGCGCAATCTGCACCCGTCACCACACCACACGATCACCCAAAGCTTCCCTGGCAGAACCACCCCGGCGACATCGCGCCGCCATGGGCGTAAAATAACCACAGCCGCTGGCCGTCGCCCGTATCCGTCACCCAGTAATCCCGCGTGCCCGAGCGCCAGTTGGGGTCATCCAGCCACCATTCCGGCGCGATGCGTTCGGGGCCGATGGCGCGCAGGCGGGTCAGGTCGCGGCCGCGCCAGCGGAAGGTTTCGGGCAGGCGTGGGGTTGCGGGGGCGTGCACCGGCTCGGGGTGCCACAGCAGCATGGGACGCGGATTGCTGGGCATGGGCCAGGGGCCCTCTTGCGGTTTGGACCAGGCGGCGGCCATGATGTGATGGGACTTTTCCGGGATATGGCTGTCGGCGGCATGCACCCGCCGGATCGCATCCAGCCCCACCCGCGCGCCCAGACGGCCCACCAGATCGTCCAGCGCATTGGTGCTGTTCAGCCGCGCCTGCACCGCCGCACCCGCCTGCAGATGGCCCACCGTCCGCACGTCATGCACCGGCTCTGCCTGCACCGCCACCAGGCGCATCATGTCGATGCCAAAGCCTGCGTCGATCTCTTCGACCTTCATCTCGATCAGCGGGCGGATGCGGTGCGGATCAAAGCTGGGGCGTGCCAGGCCCACCTCGATCACCTCGACCCCGTGGTCGCTGCGATAGGCCTCAAGTGCGACGCGGCGCAGGCCTTTTCCTTTCTTCTCCAGTGACTTGCACAGGCGCGGCAGCAACCGGTCCACCGCCGCCATCACGTCCTCGGCCAGGCCAATCGGCTCGGGCAGGGTCATGCGCACGGCGAAGTGGTCAGGCAGCTTTGCGGGCGACACAGGCTCGGGCGCGCTGCCCATCGCCTGGTCCAGGCGCAGCACCAGCCCCCGGCCAAAGCGGCGCGCCAGGCCTGCGCGCGGCTGGCCCAGCAGGTCGCCCACCCGGCGCAGGCCCAAGCGACCCAACTGCGCGGCAGTGTCCGGGTCGAGGCGCAGGGCAGCAATGGGCAGCGGGCTGAGCGCGCTATAGGTCTGGCCCGGTGCCGCAATGCGCTGGCCGCTTTGCGTTTGCGTCTTGACCGCGGGGGCCGCACCGCCCTTGGTCCAGTGCCGCCGCTTGCCTGCCCGCGACCGGGTCGCGCGCGCCTCTTGATCAATCGCATCGCCCGTGCGGTCCGACCCTGCCCCGCGCCCGGCATAGCGCGCCAGCGCCCAGGCCGCGCCGCGGGTGTCGGCCAGGCCCATCAGCACGCTTAACCCCAGATCGGTGCAGTCATCCTGAACCACCTGCATCAGCGCGGCCTCGCCGCCAAAGAGATGCGCACAGCCCGTGAGGTCAACCACCAGCGCATCGCCATCCTCGGGCGCGACCCAGGGGCTGAACTTGCCCGCCCAGCGCTGCAGCGCCTCAAGAAACCGCTGCTCGCCCACCGCACTGCGGCTGTGGGTCAAAAGGCCCGGGCACATCGCATGGGCGTCGCGCACCGGCTGGCCCACCTGCAAGCCCGCCGCCTGCGCCACGCCGTTCAACGCGGTGATCACCTGCATATTGTGCTGCTCTTGCACCACAGCCAGCGGCTGATCACCCAGCACCGGCTGGCGCCGGATCAGGCGTTCGGCCCCCAGCCGGGGAAACCACAGGGACAGGATACGGCGGTCGGGCATATACGATATGTTCGCATTTTGTTCTCACCCTGAATACGCCGAGTCGCGGGCCGGAGTCGACCCCTGCGACATTTGGGGTCAGGCGCCGTAGCGGGCCAAAAAGGTATCGACCGCTGCGGTCACAACGCGGTCGATATCCGCCTCGGTCACGCTGTCACAATCGATGACGCCGAACATCAGGCGGGGCCAGATATCTGCCTTGCACAGCTCGCCAAACTGGTCCGAAGCCAGCGTGACATCGTCCATCCGCAGCTCGCCGCGCTCCATCGCTTCGGTGAAATAGGCGCCCATTTCGGTCCGCATCCGTTCCGGCCCGGACTGGTAAAACGCGCGCCCGATCTCGGGGAACCGATCCGATTCCGCCACACAGATGCGAAACACCTGCTGGCCGAATTTCGAGGTGATGAAGCGCAAAAAATGCATACCCACCTGGCACAGCACGTCCCGAGGCGGTTGGCTCATGTCGATATTGTCGATGGCTGCCTGGCTTTGGCGGGCGCACTCGATATTAGCCACCTCCATAAACAGCAGCCGCTTGTCGGGGAAATAGCTGTACAGCGTGGCCTTGCTCACCTCTGCCGCACGCGCGATGTCATCGACGCTGGCCCCTTCGAACCCGTCTGCCATGAACACGGCCCGCGCGCCTTCCAGCACCTGGTCAAATTTCCGGCCCTTGCGGTTTATGGGGGTCGCGTCGTTCATAACAGGTCCTGCGGTGCAATGCTGTAGGGGGTAACATAAACCGATCCGTTCAGTTTCGATAAGAAAATTCGCCTGCCCGGCCCGGCCAAGTTGTGTCAGCGGCACAGCGGTCTGGTTTTTTGCCCCGCAGCCCCCTGAGTGGTGGCGGGCCCGCACGTGCCGCGCTACCCATGGAACATGCTGCCGATCCTCCTGAAAACCCTGCCCTTCTTTGCGCTGATCGGCCTTGGCTACTGGGCCGGACGCACGCAGTTCTTTAGCCAAGAGGCCACGGCCTACCTGACCAAGTTCGTCTTTTACTTTGCCCTGTCGGCCATGATCTTTCGCTTTGCCGCCAACCTGGAACTGGCCCAGGTCTGGGACGGGCGGTTGGTGGTGGCTTATCTGTGGGGGACGGCCTTTGTGTATGGTATCGCCAGCATGGTGGGCTTTCTGCGCGGACTGGATGTGCAAACCAACGCGGTCGAGGCGCAATGCGCGGTGATCGGCAATGCTGGCTTTCTGGGGCTGCCGATGCTGGCGCTGCTCTTTGGTCCGGCAGCCATTGGCCCTGTCATGCTGGTGCTCGCGACCGATCTGATCGTGTTTTCAAGCCTGATCGTGATCCTGATCACGCTCGGGCGGGATGGGCGGATGTCGCTGGGCATTCTGCGGACCATCGGCCTGGGCCTCATCAAAAACCCGATGATCGTGTCGATGGCCGCAGGTCTCCTTTGGGCTGGGCTACAGATCCCGATCCCGGCGCCGATGAACGACTTTCTGACCATTCTCGGCGGTGCGGCCACGCCTGGCGCGCTCTTTGCCATTGGCGCCTCGCTGGCGGCCAAATCGGCAGAGCGTGTCGTGATCGCGGGCTGGCTCAGCTTTTGCAAACTGGTGCTGCACCCGGCCTTTGTCGCCTTTTCCGCGCTGTTCCTGTTCAACGTTGATCCGTTTGGCGCCGCCATGATCATCGCCTGCGCCGCAATGCCGGTGGCGGGCAACATCTACATGCTCGCCCAACACTACGGCGTTGCCCCCCAGCGCGTGTCGGCCACCATCCTCGTCTCGACCGCCATCAGCGTTGTCACCCTCACCGCCGTAATCGCTTGGGTCAGCTGATCTGCGTTTCACTTGGCGAAATAAACGCCCGACGGAGGCTCCCGCAACTTGCCGCATGCGTGGCAGCCGGGTAGCGATGACCAAACGGAAGGATCACGCCCATGGAAACGATATCTGAAAACGCCTGCTTCGGCGGCACCCAAGCTGTGCACACGCACGCCTCGACAGCCTGCGCCTGCGACATGACCTTTGGCCTGTTCTTGCCGCAGGAGGCGCGGGACGGACCGGTACCGCTGCTGTGGTACCTGTCGGGGCTGACCTGCACCCACGAGAACGCGATGACCAAGGCGGGCGCGCAGGCCTGGGCGGCCGAGCACGGGATCGCGCTGGTCTTTCCCGACACGTCGCCGCGTGGGGCGGATGTGGCCGATGACGACGCCTATGACCTGGGCCAAGGGGCCGGGTTCTACGTGAACGCGACCGAGGCACCCTGGGCGCCGCATTACCGCATGTGGGATTACGTGACCCAAGAGTTGCCCGAGCTGCTGGGCAACGAGTTTGCGCTGGATATGGATCGCCAAGCAATCACCGGGCATTCCATGGGCGGGCATGGCGCGCTGACCATGGCGATGGGGCTGCCGGGGCGCTTTACCTCGGTTTCGGCCTTCGCGCCGATCACCAACCCCACCGCCAGCGACTGGGGGCGCAAGCAGCTTTCTGCATATTTGGGGAACAATGAAGCACTATGGTCGCCCCATGATGCAACGTTGTGCATGCGGGACCGGGGCTTTGACGGGCCGATTTTGATCGACACGGGCACCCAGGATCAGTTCCTGGACTTGCTAAAGCCAGAGGCCCTGGCCGAGGCGGCGGCGGCCAAACGGCAGCAGATGACCTTCCGCATGCAGCCTGGATACGATCATTCATATTTCTTTGTCTCGACGTTTGTGGAAGACCACGTGGCATTTCACGCAGACGCCTTGTGGGCCTGAGGCAGGGCCAGTGACAGCGCTATACATCGACGCGGATGCCTGCCCGGTAAAGGCAGAGGCAGAGAAGGTTGCGACACGCCACAAGGTACCGATGAAAGTCGTGTCGAACGGCGGCCTGCGTCCTTCGCAAAACCCGTTGGTTGAGACCGTGATCGTGCCTGATGGCCCGGATGTCGCGGACATGTGGATTGCCGAGCGTGCGGGCCCCGGCGACGTGGTTGTCACCGGCGACATACCGCTGGCTGCAAAATGCGTCGCGGCGGGGGCCCGGGTGCTGAAACACAATGGCGAGGCGTTGACGCAGGCCAATATCGGTAACGTGCTTGCCACCCGCGATTTGATGACCGATCTGCGCGCCGCCGATCCGTTTCGACAAGGCGGCGGCAAGGGCTTTACCAAGGCGGACAGATCGCGTTTCCTGGACGCATTGGAACGCGCATTGAGGGCGGCAAAGACATGACAATTCAGGCGGTGGTATTTGACATCGGCAACGTGCTGCTCGAGTGGCAGCCAGAAGCCTATTACGACGCGCATATCGGCGCGGACCGGCGCAAGGCGCTTTTTGCCGAGGTGCCGCTTGAGGCCATGAACCTTGAGGTCGACCGCGGTGCGCCCTTTCGCAAATCGGTTGAGGACCTGGCGGCGGCCCACCCTGCGTGGGCGGATGAGATCATGATGTGGCATGACTGTTGGCTCGACATCGCAAGCCCGGCCATCGACCATTCCGCCCGGCTGATGAAGGCGGTGCAGGCCACGGGCATGCCGGTCTTTAGCCTCACCAACTTTGGCATCGACACCTACGAAATCGCGGCAGAGGCCTATCCCATCCTGCGCGACTTTGATCGCGATTTCATCTCGGGCCATATGAAAGAGATCAAGCCGGATGCGCGCATCTACGAGATGCTCGAGGACGGTGCGGGCCTGTCGGGTGAAGCGCTGATCTTTACCGATGACCGGGCCGACAACATCGCTGCCGCGCAGGCCCGCGGCTGGCGCACGCATCTGTTTGAGGGCCCGCAAGGCTGGGCCGACCGTCTGGTGGCCGAAGGCATCCTGACCGCCGACCAGGCGGTATGAGCGTCCCGTTCATTCCCTTTGACGCGGGCGAGGCGCTGCTGGACTGGATTGGCCTGACCGATGCGCTGGCGGCGGGCCACGCCCGGCCCAAGGCCGAAATTGGCGATACCTTTCTCTACCGCGACCCGGACACGCTGCTCAGCCGGGCGGCATGGATCGATGGGATGGGGATGGCCGTCAAAACCGCCACTGTCTTTCCGGGCAATCCGGGGCGCGGGGCGCCGATGATCAATGGCGGCGTGACGCTGTATGCGGATGGCGACGGCACGCTAGAGGCCATCGTGGATTTCCACCTGGTGACCAAGTGGAAGACCGCCGGCGACAGCCTGCTGGCCGCGCGGCGTCTGGCCCGGCCCGACAGCCGCAACATCCTGATCGTGGGCGCAGGCACCGTGGGGCGCGCCCTGCACGACGCCTATTCGGCGGCCTTTCCGCAGGCGGTGTTTACCGTTTGGAACCGCACCCAGGCCACGGCCGAGGCGATGGCGGCAGAGCGTCCGGGCCTGCGCGTTGCCACCAACATGGAAGAGGCTGTGCAGTCGGCGGACATCGTCACCTCGGCCACCATGTCGACCGACCCGCTGATCCGCGGCGACTGGCTGCGCCCGGGTCAGCACATCGACCTGATCGGCGCCTACCGCCCCGACATGCGCGAGGTTGACGACACCGCCCTGCAGCGCGCCCGCGTGTTTGTTGACAGTTTCGATACCACTGTCGGCCATATTGGCGAGATCAAGATCCCGATTGAGGCTGGCACCATCCCCCGCACCCATCTGATCGCTGACTACTACGACTTGCCCGCCTTTGTCCGCGGGCCAGAGGATATTACCCTGTTCAAAAACGGTGGCGGCGCCCATTTGGACCTGATGACCAGCCGGTACATCCTGGATCGGTGGCAGGCGCAGTGATGTGGGCCATTCTCATCTTGCTGGCCATTGTCGCCATCCCGCTGACCATCGAATGGATGCGCAGCCCCGTGTCGGAAAAGCGGCGGGCGACAGCGCCGGGCCAATTTGCGCTGCTGTCTCAGGGCAGCACGCATTTCCAGTGGTTGGGGCCGGAACGGGGGCCTGTTGCGGTGTGCATCCACGGGCTGACCACGCCGTCCTTTGTCTGGCACGGCATGGCCAAGGGGCTGGCGCTGATGGGCTTTCGCGTGCTGGTCTATGACCATTTCGGCCGCGGCTATTCCGAAACGGTGCGCGGGCGGCAGGATGCGGCGTTCTTCTTGCAGCAGCTGACCGATCTGCTGGCGGATCAAAAGGTTGACGGGCACCTGACTGTCATCGGCTATTCCATGGGTGGCGCGATTGCGGCCCATTTCGCGGCGACGCATCCCGGCGCGGTCAAGCAGTTGGTGCTGCTCGCGCCTGCTGGAATGCAGCAGATCGGCGGGGCCAAGCTGCGCATCGCGCGCGACATTCCGGTGCTGGGCGACTGGCTGTTTTTGCTGGTCTACCCGATCCAGCTGCGCATGGGGTTGCGGGCCGAGGCGGGGCAGCCCAGCAGTGTCGAAGGGATCAACGCCCTGCAACACCGCGAGACTGACAGGCGCGGCTTTTTCCCCGCGGTCCTGTCCAGCCTGCGGGGCGTGTTGCGCGGCACCACAGAGGATCAGCACCGCGCCATCGCGGCCGCAGGCCTGCCGGTGCTGGCCATCTGGGCGGAAGAGGATGAGGTTATTCCCCTTGCCGGTCGGGACCGCCTGGCGGACTGGAACCCGGACGCAATGCAGGTGGTCATCCCCGGCGCCAAACATGCGCTGACCTATACCCATACGGACGAGGTGCTGGCGGCCTTGCGCGCCTCGCGCGGCTAGGCCGGGGCCGCGGCAAGGGGGCGTTCGCGAATCGGCAGGTGCACAATCGCGCTGAAGGCACCGACAGCAACGCCGATCCACCACACCATGGTGTAGTCGCCGTAAACATCATACAGACGCCCGCCCAGCCAAACGCCCAGAAACGACCCCAGCTGGTGGCTGAGAAAGATGATGCCATAGAGCGTGCCCATATAGCGCAGCCCATAAATATAGGCGACTAACCCGCTGGTCAGCGGGATCGTGGCCAGCCACAGCGACCCCATCGCGATGGAAAACAGGATGACCGTCGTGGGCGTGATCGGGAACATGATGAACAGACCGGCCACAATCGTGCGGCCCACATAGATGCCCGCCAGCAGGTATTTCTTGGAATACCGCTTGCCCGCCCACCCGGCCAGCAGCGTGCCGCCGATATTGGCCAGCCCAATCAGCGAGATCGCGACAGCCCCCAAGGCGGAGGTAGTCGAAATGCCCATATTGTCCAGCATCCCACCCGGCATGATCGGCCCGCACAGCTCGGTCACGAAGGCCGGGAAATGCGCGGTGATAAAGGCGACTTGGTACCCGCAGGAGAAAAAGCCAAGAAAGATCAGCGTGTAGGACGGATCGCGAAAGGCTTTGACCAGGATCTCGCCCAGGCTTTCCTCGATCTCGTGTTTTGACGCCAGTTGCGGCACCCGCATCAGCGGCAAGCTGACCAAGACCGCGATGATCGCGAGGGCAAAGAGCAGGAACACGCTTTGCCACGGCATGCTGCCCAACAGCCACTCCGCAACCGGCGGGCCAAAGATCTGACCGACAGAGCCTGCGGCAGCCGTGATGGCAAGGCTCATCGACCTGTTTTCATCGCTGGACGCGCGGCCGACCACGGCCAGGATCACGCCAAAGCCGGTGCCCGCCACGCCAAAGCCCACCAGCCAAGCGTATAGCTGATGTTCCAGCGGCGTGGTGGACCAGGCCGACAGCACCAAGCCCGCGGCATAGATCACGGCGCCCATGATGATCGCCTTGCGGTCCCCGATCTTTTCCGCGATCGCGCCAAAGATCGGCTGGCCGATGCCCCAGGCCAGGTTCTGGATCGCGATGGCCATCGAAAACTCGGCCCGCGCCCAGGCGAACTCGTCCGCGATGGGGATTTGGAACACGCCAAAGGACGCGCGGATCGCAAAGCTGACCATGATGATGACGCAGCCCACGATCAGGACGGGTGTGAAAACGGGGGTCTTTGTGGTCATCATGGCGCTCCTCGTGCCGGGCCACAGTACGGCGCGGGGCCTATGCGTCAAATCAGGATTTCTGCGCCGCGGTTCAGCTTTGCTGATGTGCCGCACCTTTTCACATGGCGCGCGGCGCGCTACCACACGCAGAGATGACCGATTTGATGTCCGAATATCAGGCGCTTGTCGCCCAAGGCACCCTGACCCGCGACAGCGCGCAAGAGGCCGTGCTGCCCGAGTTCGAGCGCATTCGCAGGGGCCTGGCCGAACCTGTGAAACGCGGGCTCTTTCGCAAACCGCCCCCGCCGCCCAAGGGGCTGTACCTGTGGGGCGGCGTCGGGCGGGGCAAGTCGATGCTGATGGATTTCTTTGTCTCGCATGTCACTGCGCCTGCGCGCCGGGTGCATTTTCATGCCTTCATGCAGGAAATCCATGCCGCGATGCACGTGGCCCGCCAGCGCGGGGTAGACGATGCCATCGCCCCCGTCGCCGCGGATGTCGCGGCCAGCGTGCACCTGCTTGCCTTTGACGAGATGCAGATCAGCGACATCACCGACGCGATGATCGTCGGGCGGCTGTTTGAGGCGCTGTTTGCAGCCGGGGTCGTGGTGGTGACCACGTCAAACCGGGTGCCTGATGACCTGTACAAAGATGGGCTGAACCGACAGCTTTTTGTGCCCTTTATCGACCTCCTCAAGGACAAGATGGAGGTGTGGGAACTGGCCTCGCCCACCGACTATCGCCAGGACCGGCTGACCGGCAGCCCCACCTATTTCGCACCCCTGGGGCCCGAGGCGTCGGGCCAGATGGATGCGATCTGGGCCGATCTGTCAGGTGCGGACACCCACGCACTGGATTTGATGGTCAAGGGCCGCCGCGTGACCCTGCCCCGGTTCAGCAATGGCGTGGGGCGGGCCAGCTTTTTCGATCTGTGCGCGCAGCCCTTGGGGCCCGGTGACTATTTGGCCATCGCAGCGGCCTGCAAGGTCCTGATGATCGATGACATCCCCGCCTTGTCGCGCAGCAATTTCAACGAGGCCAAGCGCTTTGTCACGCTGATCGACGCGCTTTATGAGGCGCGGGTGCGGTTGATCTGTTCCGCGGCCGCGGTGCCCGAGATGCTGTATCTGGAAGGCGAAGGCACGTTCGAATTTGAGCGCACCGCGTCGCGTCTGCGCGAGATGCAAAGCAGCGATTGGGCGGCCTAGCCGCGGGCGTACAGGACAAGGGCGCGCAGCAGGGTTTCCGTATCCAACCGCCCCGCGCTGGTTTGCAACTGGGTCGGCGCGACAAACTCGCCCCGCGCGGCGGCCGTATTCAGCAGCGCGTCGATGTAAGCGTTGGATTGCCCTTCGGTCAGCGCCTGGACCAAGAGAGCGTGCAGGCGGTCGCCCGCACTGACGGCGTGGCCGAAATCGGCCAAGACGGCGGCGGTCAGGCTGCGCAGGTCGTGGCGGCTGGCGTCTGTGTCGGTCAGGCGGATGGGTTGGCGCAGCTGGCGGCTGACCGCTTCGGAGGCCGAAAGTTGATCCAGCTGCAACAGCGAGGCATCGGCGCGGCTGACCTCTGTCGCAAGGTCGTCTTGGGCCACGGTCGGATCGGACTGCGGCTGCACAACCGCGACGTCGGCTGCAGGCGCCTCGTCAGCGCCCGGCTGCATCGCGATCAACCCGATGGTCACCATCAAGAACGCCGCGGCGATCACCAGCATCTTGATATTTGACGATGACCTCGTATCGGCCAGCACATCCGGCGATGGCTGTTCGGACGGGCCGTCCTCACGCGTTGACATACCGCTTCCCCCAAAGCTGACCGGTGTGAGGGCGATGCTCCGCCGGTTTATGGCTACAAAATATAGCAAATGGGGCCGCAAAGGGTCAACATCCTGTGGCTACATCCAGGGGTAGAAGGCCGTGGTGGCCGAGATTTAGGCGTTTTCGCGCAACACCACGCCCGCAAGGTAAAGCGAGCCGCAGATCAGAACGCGCGCGTGCGGGTTCTGGGCCAAGATCAGGTCCAACGCAGTCGCGGCATCGGGCGCCGATGTTGCCGTCAGCCCCACGTCCGCGGCGGCGGCGGCGGTATCTGCAGCGGGCAGCGTGTTCGCCTCACCCGGGATCGATACCGCGGTCAGCGCATCCGCGACCGCAGCCAGCGGTGTCAGATAGCCGCGTATGTCCTTGGTGTTCAGCATACCGCAAATCAGATGCGTGGGCCGGGTGGGCAAGCGTTGCAGCACCGCGGCCAGCGCCGCCCCCGCCGCGGGATTGTGACCGCCGTCCAACCACAACTCGGCCCCCGTATGCTCTGCCCGCGTCGCCAGCGGCCCGGTGCGCAGCCGTTGCATGCGTGCAGGCCAATGCGCTTGGGTCACCGCCGCCTCGCACGCTTGGGCGTCACAGCCCAGATGGCGCAGCGCGGCCAGGGCGATGCCCGCGTTTTGAATTTGATGGTCGCCAGGCAGGTTTGGCCGCGGCAGGTCCAGCAGGCCGGTGTCGTCTTGGTACACCATTCCGTCCCGTTCTGGCCCGGCGTGCCAGTGTTGCCCATAGGCCAGGATCGGCGCACCGACAGCCTGCGCGCGGGCCTCGATCACCTCTAGCCCTGTGTCCTCTTGCGGGCCGACGATACAGGGCACCTTGCGCTTGATGATGCCCGCCTTTTCGCCTGCGATCCTGGGCAGGGTGTCGCCCAAAAAGGCCTCGTGATCCATCGACACTGGCGTGATGAGTGTCAGGGCCGGGGTGTCAATCACGTTCGTCGCGTCCAGCCGTCCGCCAAGGCCAACCTCAAGCAGCGTGTAATCGGCTGGGGTCCGGGCAAAGGCCAAGAGGGCGGCGCAGGTTGTGATCTCGAAATAGGTGATGTCGGCACCGCCATTGGCGGCATAGCATTCGTCAAGATACGCCGTCAGGTCCGGTTCCGAAATCAGGGTTCCCGCCAGCCGGATCCGTTCGTGAAAGCGGGCCAGGTGGGGCGAGGTGTAGGCGTGCACGCGGTGGCCCGCGGCCTCAAGCCCGGCACGGATCATGGCTTGGGTCGATCCCTTGCCATTGGTGCCCGCGATGTGGATCACCGGGGGCAAGTCGTTCTGCGGATTGCCCAGCGCAGCCAGCAGCCGCCACATGCGGTCCAAGGTCAGGTCGATGACCTTGGGGTGCAGCGCCATCATCCGTGCGAGGATGGCGTCGGATGTGTCTGTGGTCATGGTGCGGGTGCGTCGCCTTCGACCACGGGTGTGGCCTCTTCCACCTGGGGGGAGGGCAGGTCGCCTTTGACAGCCGGGGGCAGGCTTAGCAGCATGCGGGTGATCGCGATCAGCTCGTCCCGCATCTCGGTCCGCTTGGTCACGCGGTCGAGCATGCCGTGATCCAGTAGGTATTCGGCGCGCTGGAACCCTTCGGGCAGCTTTTCACGGATCGTCTGTTCGATGACGCGCGGGCCAGCAAAGCAGATCAGCGCGTTGGGTTCTGCGATATGCACGTCGCCCAGCATGGCATAGCTGGCGGTCACGCCGCCCGTGGTGGGGTGGGTCAACACCACGATATAGGGCAGCCCCGCCTCTTTCAGCATCTGCAGGGCGACGGTCGTGCGCGGCATCTGCATGAGGCTCAGGATACCCTCTTGCATGCGTGCGCCACCGGCGGCGGAGAACAGGATCAGCGGGCGCTTGCGCTTTACCGCCTCTTGCGCGGCGGCGATGATGGCATTGCCGACATACATGCCCATCGACCCGCCCATAAAGGAAAAGTCCTGGGCGGCGGCAATGATCGGCGTGCGCCCGATCTCGCCCGCGGCGACCAGCATCGCCTCTTCCTCGCCCGTGGCCTTTTGGGCCGCTTTCATGCGGTCGGGGTACTTTTTCTGATCGCGAAACTGCAACGGGTCGGCCAGCGGTGCGGGCACGTCGACCTGGGTAAAGATGCCGCCGTCAAACAGGGCGCCAAAGCGGTCACGCGGGGTGATCGCCATGTGGTGGCCGCAGTTGGTGCAGACGTTCAGATTGTCGCTCAGCTCGCGGTGGAACAGCATCGTGCCGCACTGGTCGCATTTGGTCCACAAGTTGTCCGGTGTCTCGCGGCGCGAAAAGATCGAGTTGATCCGGGGCCGGACGTAGTTGGTGATCCAGTTCATATGCGTACCTGCTGCGCTGTCTTTGGGTCAGATAGTCGGCTGCGCGGTCAAATGCAATCAAGCCCGGATGGCAAGGCGCGCGGCCAGCCAGCTGACCAGCATAAAGCTGAAGTCGACCGGCAGCCACGCCGCCATCTGCGCCTCGTCCCGGATGCCGAAGGGCAGGACATAGAGGGCCAGGCCCGACATCTCGTCCGCCACGCTGGTCAGCAGGATGGCCGAGACGTTGTTAGCAAAGTGCACCGCCATCGCTGGTCCCAACGTGCCCGCCCGCGCGGTCAGGTCCGCCATCAGGATGCCAAAGACGGTGGCCCACAGCGCGATGGTCCAAGCGTTGCTACCGGCGCTCTCGGGCAGGTAATGGCCAAGGCCGAACAGCACCGCGGGCACCACGGCCCAAATCAGCGGCGACCGGAACCGGGCGGCCAGTTGTTGTTGGATATAGCCGCGAAAGAACACCTCTTCGGCGCCAGATTGGATCAGAACGGCAAAGAGCGCGATCGGCAGCAACAGCAGCCACCGGCCCAGCGCCATGTTGCGTTCCAAAGGTTCGCCAAAGTCATAGGGCGGCAGCAGCCACAGCACGAAGGTCAGCAGCACCATCGCGATCAGCACGACGGTAAACTGCCGCACCGCAAGGCCCAAGGGGCCAAACAGGCTAAGCGGACGGCGTTTGTGCACCATGATCACCACCAGCCCCGCCGCCACGGCCATGAGCCCCAATTGAAACAGCAGGATCAGCAGGCCCCCGGCGGTCTGTCCGGTTTGCCCATCCGCGACGATGGCGCGGGCGGTCTCTGGCGGCATGAGGCTAAAGAGCGTGCCAAAGATCATCTGGCTAAGCGCGAGGAATATGCCCGCCGCCAGGATCAGGCCCAGAAACAGCCGCCATAACTGCGGTGCGGCGCGCGCGGGTGCAACAAAACCGTCATGCGGGCGATAGTCGAAGTGGCGCAAGCTCACTGTACAATCGGCGGCGCGGGCGGCCCCTCTTCTTGCGGGATCGACACATTGGCGCGGCGCAACAGCTCTGCCGCGCCGGTCAGGTGGTCCGCCACGGTGCGCAACAGGCTCATCAGCACCATCGGATCATCCTCGAGCACGGCGCGGAATTCTTTGGCGCTGATCCGCAGAAAGGTCACGTCGGTCTGCGCAGTCAAGTGCAGTTGGCGCGGCTCATCCAGGATGATCGACAGATCGCCGATCAGGCGTCCCGGTTCAACGGTGGTCACAGGCCGGTCGGTGCCATCCTCGGAATCGTAGCTCAGCACCGCTGTCCCCGCGACGCAGAGATAGGCGGCGTCTGCGCGTTCCTCCATCGAAAAGATGCGCTGCCCGGCGCGGGCATCATACCACTGCGCGGCAAAGGCCAAGAGCCGCTGGTTGCGCGCATCGATCCCGGCAAAGAGGTCGGCGCGGGCGATGGCGCGCAGCTTGCGGCTGAGGTCGTCGCCTTCTTCCTCTTCTTCGTTGTTGGTGACACCGTCGATGCGCCCGTCCTTTATCTCGACAAACAGGTCATACGCGTCGGGGTTGGCAAAGCTTTCCTCAAGAAAGATCAGCGTCGCATCGGGCAACAGCTTGCGCAAGGCGGTGCGCGTCTTGCGCCGTTCCTCGACGCCATGGCTGGCCAGGGCGCGGTCCAGCACCAGAACATCGGGCCGCTTGATCCCTGCACGCGAAAACGCCGCGCGTTCGTGAAAGATCGTGGGCAGGTTCGACCCGCCCAAACCGGTGCGGATGTCAAACACTGTTTCCGCCACCAGACGGCGCAGACCCTTTTCGGACATCAGGTCGGCCACGACATCCTCAATCAGCTCGCCCTTGGTGCCCGCCACCATCGAAATCCGACCATAAAGCGCATTTTCCAAAAGCGTCAGGCGGGGCAGGTAATTCTCGGGTGCGATGGGGATAAAGAACCCCTTGGTCTGTTCGCGCAGGGCCGCCCCATTGGTTTTGCGGATTTGCACGATCTCTTTTTTAAAGCTTTCGGGAAAGGCAGGGCCGATCTGTTCGGCGGTAAAGGCAAAGGGCACCGTGAGCAGCAAGGCGAACTCTTCATCCGTCAGCGCCACATCACCACGTTCCCGCCGGCGGGCCGAGATATCGACCAGCTGGTTATACATGTCCTCTTCGATATTCAGGGCGGTGAACAGCGGGTGGTTCGTGCCGTCCTTGCCAAAGGTCTGGTGCAGCGTCTCGATCAGCGTTTGCGAAATTGCGATGCCTTGTTCGGCCAGGCCATGTTCAAATACCAGGTTGATAAACCGCGTGTCCGACGCCAGGCCTTGCTGGCTGATATCCCGGTTGGGCGAGGCAAAGAGCAGGTTGCCGCCCAAAGGCACGGTAGGGTTAAATTCCTCGGGATCAAAGCGGTAGACCATGTCGATCAACCCCTTCTCCGTCAGCGCCTTTTCCACCTCGGGGCGCAGCTTGACCACCTCTTCGGCCAGATCGGGGTAGGCGCGGAAGTTGATGCGGCTTTCGAGCATCCGGCGGAACATGAACTCGTCAATGCCCATGGCCTGGACCAGTTCGAACCACCATTGGCGGATCTCGTTTTCATCCGACAGGCCCGCCAGCGATGGGTCGACCCATTCGGCGTCCAGCCGATCGGCGCTATTGCCGGACCGGTTCGCCTCGACCCCGTAGCGGTCGGACTTGGTCCCGGCATCCGCCTTGCCCTTTGGCCCCGGCATCAACGGCATCATCAGATTGCTACCCAGCGTGCCGTCAAAAAGGTAGGGCCGCGAATGGGCGTAGCCGATACGCGCGGCGATGACCGCCTGGTGCAGCCCTGCCAGATCATGCCCGGCAATGCTGACCTTGCCGCGTGCGGGCAGCACCTCGCGCGTCAGCAGTTCGGCCAGGGCCGTGCGTTCGGTCTGGTTCTTGGCCTGAATGGCGACCCGCGCCCCTTGGGGGATGGTCAGGTTGAGCCGTTCGAGAACGGCGTTGTTTTCCGCGTTGCGCACGTACACGTCGTCCAGAACGATATCGCCTTGCAGGTGCGGCACCTCTTTGGGTTCGCCGTCAAACAGCGTCTCGTCCACCATGTCGCGCGGCGCAAACCGCTCGGTCACGATTTCCCAGCGCAGGGCCATGTCCTGGGTCTGGTTGTAATAGGTCAACAGCTCTTTCCACGGGCTCGACAGATCCTTGTAGGCCGCCAGCGCCGCGACCAACGCGCCCACGGTAATCTCGCCCTGGATGGCAAGGATACCGCCCACAAGATAGAAAAAGAACGGGGTCAGCTGCGTGATGAAGTTGTTGAGAAACTTCATAAAGAACTTTTTCTGATAGATCTTGAACCGCAGTTCAAAAATGCGGCTCAGACGGTCGGTGAACTGTGCCAGCCGATACCGTAGGCCGCCGTTCGTGCGTAAATCCGAAATGCCAGCCGCGCTTTCGCCGATCTCGGACGAAAACGCGCGCACTTCTTTGATGCGGTCCTTGTTCAGCAGGTTGATTTGCCGCTGCAGCAGTGGGATCAGCCAGGCTTGCAGCGGGATCAGGGCGATGCCTGCCAGGCCAAACCAGAACGATTGCAGGAACAAAAAGATCAGGATGATCAGCATCTGGCCCGCCTGGAACACAGGCTGGGCCACCATGTCGCCCATCAGCCCGCCCATCGGCTCGGCCTCGGACGTGACCATGCTGACCAGTTCGCCCTGGCTCGTGGACCGGAAATAGCTGCGCGGAAAGCGCAGCATGCGGCTGATCAGTTGAAAGCGAAAGCGGCGCAGCAGGCGTTCGGCGGTCACACCTTTCATCGTGTTCAGCCGCATCTTGAGCAGCCCATGCACGAGAACCGAGCCGAGATAGCCAAAGCACAGTGCCACCAGGAACTGGATCTGCGTCACCTCGGCGCCAAAGACATCAACGGTGCCGTCCGTTGCCCCGATGGCGTCGTTGATGATCCGCTTGGGCAGTTCCAGCGTCACGTACAGGAACGGAAAGGTAAAGATTGTCAGCCCAAGCAGAAATAGCTGATCACGCTTGGAATGCTTCCATATGAAAGCGAAAAGGGTGGAATCCATGGTCTGTCCTAGCCGGTCCCGCCCTCTGTCCAGCGGTTGATGACACAACCGGGCGTGTACCGTTCGATTTACCTAGTGCCCAGCCTATCCCATTACAACCGCGCGGGGCGCTTGCAGCGGTGCAGGCCAATGGCTATTCCGGTGCGCAACGCTTTTACGGGAGACGCCAGATGCTTAAAGGCAAGTTCGACAAGTCCAAGCTGCCCAGCCGCCACGTGACCGAAGGCCCGGCGCGCGCGCCGCATCGGTCCTATTACTACGCCATGGGCATGACGGAGCAGGAAATTCATCAGCCTTTGGTCGGCGTTGCCACCTGCTGGAACGAGGCAGCGCCCTGCAACATCGCGCTGAACCGCCAGGCGCAGTCGGTGAAAATGGGCGTGAAATCCTCTTACGGCACCCCGCGTGAATTCACGACCATCACCGTGACCGACGGCATCGCCATGGGCCACGAGGGCATGCGGTCGTCCCTGGCCAGCCGCGAGGCGATTGCCGACACGGTCGAACTGACCATGCGCGGGCACTGCTATGACGCCATCGTCGGCCTTGCCGGCTGTGACAAGTCGCTGCCGGGCATGATGATGGCGATGATCCGTCTGAACGTGCCGTCTGTGTTCCTGTATGGCGGGTCGATCCTGCCGGGGCGCGCGCCGTCGGGCGCGAAGGTTCCGGCAGAATATGCCGATCGTGACTTGACCGTGCAGGACATGTTCGAGGCCGTCGGCCATCAGCAAAACGGCACCATGACCGAGGCCGAGTTGGACATCCTCGAACGCGTCGCCTGCCCCTCTGCCGGGGCGTGCGGCGGTCAGTTCACCGCCAACACCATGGCCTGCGTGTCCGAGGCGATTGGCCTGGCGCTGCCCAACTCCTCCGGCGCGCCCGCACCGTACCAGTCGCGTGACCAGTATGCCGAGGCCTCTGGCGCCGCGGTCATGACCCTGATCGAGCGCAACATCCGCGCCCGCGACATCTGCACGCGCCAGGCGTTCGAAAACGCCGCCCGTGTCGTGGCCTGCACGGGGGGGTCCACCAATGCGGGCCTGCACCTGCCCGCCATGGCGCATGAGGCGGGGATTGATTTCTACCTTGATGACGTGTGCGAGATTTTCCGCGACACCCCCTATTTCGTCGATCTGAAACCGGGTGGGCAGTATGTGGCCAAAGACCTCTATGAGGTTGGCGGCGTCTATGTGGTGATGAAGGAACTGCGCAAGGCGGGCCTGATCCACGAGGATTGCATGACCGCCACCGGCTATTCCATCGGCGAAGAGCTGGACAAGATCGCAGGCGAGGCTGATGGCCGCGTCATCCACCCGGTCGAAACGCCGATCACCAAGACCGGCGGCGTGGTCGGCCTCAAGGGCAATGTCGCCCCCGAGGGCGCCATCGTGAAGGTCGCGGGGATCGAGCCGCAGCACCAGATCTTTACTGGCCCGGCCCGTGTGTTCGAATGCGAGCAGGACGCCTTTGAGTCCGTCCAAAACCGCACCTATGAAGAAGGCGAGGTGTTCGTGATCCGCAACGAGGGCCCGTCGGGCGGCCCAGGCATGCGCGAGATGCTGGCCACCACCGCCGCCCTGTCGGGCCAAGGCATGGGCAAGAAGGTGGCGCTGATCACCGATGGCCGGTTTTCCGGTGCGACGCGCGGGTTCTGCGTGGGTCACGTCGGTCCAGAGGCCGCGCATGGTGGCCCCATCGCGCTGCTCAAGGACGGCGACGTAATCACCATCAACGCCATCGAAGGGTCGATCAGCGTGGCGCTCACGGACGAAGAACTGGCCGAGCGCAAGGCCGCCTGGTCCGGCCCGCGCGAGACGATCTATGCCTCGGGCGCGCTGTGGAAATACGCGCAACAGGTGGGTGAAACTTATAAGGGCGCTGTGACCCATCCCGGGGCCAAGGCCGAGCGTCATGAATACATGGACCTGTAAGGGTCTGCTGGTCGCGGCCCTGTGTCTGGGGCTGACGGGGTGTGACGAGGGTGGTGCAGGCCTGTCCTTTGCCGTCCTCACCCCTCACGCGCCGTCGCAGGCGCTGACCGAGGCCGAACTGGGCCGCGGCGCGCTGACCCTGGTGCCGCCCAACGGGTTCTGCATCGACAAGCGCAGCCTGCGCCACAGCTTTGCCCTGATGGCGCGCTGCGATGTCCTGGGCGCAGATGGGGGTGCGGGTGCGCCGCTGGCTGTGATTACGGCAACAGCGGTGGTTGCAGCGCAGGATCAGGCGCGAACTGTGTTAAAGGCCGCGGGCGAGGTTGTGCTGTCGGAACGATCCGACGACGCGGTTGCCCTCGTTCAGGTGCGGGGCACACCGCCCATGCCCATGATGCGCGACGTCTATTGGCGCGCGACCGCACAGGTGGGCGATCACCTGCTTGGACTAGCGCTGTACCAGCCCGACAGCGCAGGCGATCTGGGCAGCACCGCACCCGACCTGCTGGTCCAAACCATGCGCCGCACCCAAGCACACAGCGTGCGCGCGCAGGACAATTCTGCAACGACAGGGGCAAATCAGACCGGCAACGGCTTTCTCGCTGGTTTATTTCAGTGAAACCTTTGGCATAGATACTCTCACGGCGCCCGAACAGGGCGACGCGACACGGGCGCAGGGTCACATGGCAGGCAAAAACATCAAGTTCATCGACAAGATCGCCCACCGACGGGCGATGCGCCGTTGGGCACGGGCGGCGCGCAATGCGGGCACGATGGCCTTGGATGAACTGCGCGGGCACCGCAGCGCCGCGCGCCTGTTGCGCAGCCATCTGGATCGGCTGATCCACAAGGCCGACGAACGCTTGGCCCTGCCTGCCATCGGGTCGACCAACTTTTTCCGCCCGCACAATTCCGACTGGTCCTGGCGGCCCGAGTTGTGGCGCGGCGCTCTGCCCCGGCCTGGCATGTCGTCAGTTCAGACCAAGTCGATGCTGGGGGCCGAGATCACCCTGTTTCACGACTGCGAGCTGAGCGAGCTAAGCCTGCGGCAGCTGCGCAACCAACGCGAGGAAGACCTGGCGCCCTACGGGCTGCGCATGGACGTGTTCAAGTTTGACGGATCGTTCCTGTCGCTGGTCATCGACCTGCCACAGGACGCGGTTCAGGGCCTGCGCAAGACGCACCTTGTGGGTATGAACGCGATTGTCGAGATGGAAAAGCCACTGGAAATCTTTGGCCGCCTGAACATCCGCCACGGCCCCAACACCGAACAGATCGTCCGCGAATTGCCGCTGAACCAACAGGACGTGATGGTCGAATTCGACCTCGCCTATTCCAAGCTGAACGAAAAGCGGGTGGATCGGGCCTGGGTCGATCTGATCTTTGAAGGGCCCGAAATGAACCAGGTGACCCTGCGCGACCTGACATTCACCCGCCGCCCGCGCGCCGCACTTTGATAGGATAGGGTTTTATGAGCACGCTGACACTGACCCCGACCCAGATGCGCCAAGGTGTGTGGCAAGGCCAGATTGCACAGGCAGGGACCGGCGTGCCGCAAGTGCAGGTCACGCATCTGGGCAATGAGGTGCCAGACATCAAACTGGCCGAAGCGGGCGATGGCATGTGGTCGCTGGACGTGCCGATCCCGGCCGAGGCGATTGCCGACGGCATCCAGGTCTTTGTCATCACCGATACGACTGATGGCACGGAACTGGGCCAATTCACCTTGATCGCTGGCGAGGCCTTGGGCGACGATATCCGGGCCGAGGTCGAATTGCTGCGCGCCGAGCTGGATATGCTCAAGCGTGCCTTTCGCCGCCATTGCGTGGAAACGACCTAGTCGCGCCGGGCGGCCTTCAGCGCCGCGCGCAGCACGGCCCGGTCGCCGATGTGATTGGCCAGCACCAGGATCAAACGCGCGTTCAACGCGTCACTTTCTGCCTTGCTCAGCCCATCATGCGCGGCCAGCAATGCGTCGTAAAACCCATCCGGGTCGGTGATGTTCGGCTGCAGGTTCAGGTCCATCATGCCCCCTTTCCCAGCGCCGTCCGCACCGCTGCTGCCACGTCCGCCACCGTTGCCGATGGCCAGCGCGCGACCACGTGTTGATCGGGGCGAAAGAGATAAACCGCGCCGGGCGCGTCCCCCAGATACCTGTCGCGCAGCATACCCTGCGGATCATCCTTGGCCAGATCAAGCGTCAGGACGTGCACCGGCACGCCATCCACGTCGGTCGCCTCCGGCGCCTCAGCCCCAAGCGCTAGCACGACAAACTGCCCGGGCAGCCGGTCCAGCAGAAACCCGTCGCCCAGGGCCGCATCGACAGCGGGTGCGCCCACGCGGGTGCGCGCCGGGCCGTCCAACGCATCCGGCCCGTTCAGCGACAGGCCATCATAGATGCACGGCACCGACAAGCGGCCAGAGTTCACCAAAGGCCGGGCAAAGGCATGATCGCGCGCCAGTTCCAGCACGGCGTTGCGGAACAGGTGGCTGACCGCGCTCTTGGGCGTCAGAAAGTCCGTGGCACGCGTCGAGTTCAAGATGTTCTCATCCGCCGCCACTGCCCGCTCTTCGGAATAGGTATCAAGCAGCGCATCGGGCGCGTGCCCGCGGATCACCAAGTCCAGCTTCCACGCCAGGTTATCCGCATCCTGCACCCCGCTATTGGCCCCGCGCGCGCCAAAGGGCGACACCTGATGGGCGCTGTCCCCGGCAAAGATCACGCGCCCGTGCCGAAACTCCTGCATGCGGCGGCACTGGAAGGTATAGATCGATGTCCATTCCAGCTCATACTCCGCACCTTCGCCCAGCATCGCGTCCACACGGGCGCGAATGTTCTCTTCCTTCAACTCCTTGGCCCGGTCGATGTCCCATCCCAACTGAAAGTCGATGCGCCAGATGTCGTCGGGCTGCTTGTGCAGAAGCGCCGACTGGCCTGCATCCTTGAACGGCGGCTCAAACCAAAACCACCGCTCGGTCGGGAAATCGGCGGTCATCTTGACGTCAGCGATCAGGAAATTGTCCTCGAACACGCGCCCGTCAAAACTCAGCCCCATCATGTCCCGCAGGGGCGAGCGCGCGCCGTCGCAAGCAATCAGCCATTCGGCCTCAACCTGATAGGGCCCGTCCGGCGTGTGCACATCCAACAGCACATGAGTCTCGCGCTGATCCATGGCCATGACCGCATTGCGCCCCCGTATTTCAATCGGCGCACCTTCCTCCTGTGCAGCCCGGATCTCATCAACCAAGAACTTTTCGAAATACGGCTGTTGCAGGTTGATGAACGCGGGGCAGCGATGCCCATCCTCGGGCTGCAGATCGAATTGAAAGACACGGGTATCGCCGTGGAACACCTTGCCCACGTTCCACACCACGCCCTTTTCGATCATGCGCTGCCCCGCGCCCAACCGATTGGCAATCTCGAGCGTCCTTTTGGCAAAACAAATCGCGCGACTGCCCTGCCCAACGCCGTCGTGGTCATCCAGCACCAGAACCGGCGTACCCTTGCGGCCAAGGTCAAGCGCCAAGGCCATCCCGATGGGACCGCCCCCAACAATCACAACAGGATGGCGTTGCGCAGGCAGCGTCTGCGCCGCGACGGGGGCGTATGGGTAGAGCTGAAAGGCGATGTCATAGCGCGCGTCGACCATGGTTTACCCCTGCAAGGCCTCCCACATCTCGATATCCCGCTTGTCGGTCCAGATGCGTGGATGCGCGATGCCGCGCGCCTCGTCATAGGCACGCGCCACGTTGAACGGCAGGCAGTGTTCGTAAATCGCGTAATCGCTGAACTTCGGATCGCATTCGCTGCGCACCGCATCCCACGCCTCTTTCAACGTGCCCCCGCGCGCCGCAACGCGGGCCGCAGGACGGTAGGTGCTGGCGACAAAATCGCGCGTGTTTTCAATCGCCTTGTTCACCATCTCGGACCCGACCAGGGCATCGCCGCGCCCCGGCGCGATCGCATCCACGTCGTAGGCCTTGATCGCATCCAGCGTGCCGCCCCAGTCGCCGAAATACCCGTCACCGCAGTAGCAGGCCGAGTGGTATTCAACGATATCGCCGGTAAACATTACGTTCTGATCCGGCACATGGATCACGGCATCCCCCGCCGTATGGGCGCGGCCCACGTGTTTGATGTCGACACGCCGATTGCCAAGGTAAACGGTCATGCTGTCCGAAAAGGTCGTGGTCGGCCAGGTCAGCCCCGGAATGCTTTCGTGCCCCTCGAACAGCCGTGGAAAGCGCTGGAACTCACTGTACCAATCCTCCTGCCCCCGCTCGGCCACCATGCCGCGGGCCATGTCGGACATGATGATCTGATCAGCCCCATAGGCGGATGCGCCCAGCACACGCACCGCATGGTAGTGGGTCAGCACCAGATGGGTGATCGGCTTGTCCGTCACGCCGCGCACCTTCTCGATCACCTTTTGGGCCAGCCGCGGTGTCGCCTGCGCCTCGACGATCATCACGCTGTCATCGCCGATGATCACGCCGGAATTTGGATCCCCTTCCGCCGTAAACGCCCACAAGCCATCCCCGATCTCGTCAAAGGTAATGGTCTTTTCGGTCATGTCCCCTTGGGAGGCAAAGGCCTTGGCCATAGGTCGTGTTCCTTGTTTTCTTCGTGCGACACAGAAGGGTCCGCGGGTGCCAGCAGTCCGCCGGCAGCTTTGTTGAGCAAGCGATCAGTAACTGTCGTTCGGGGTTTGAGTAAAGGTTGGTTTTGTAACCAACAACAGGCGAGCGGCTGTGGGCACACGTTTCAAGCTGCGAACCCGGATGAGCTGTCGGAGACAACTGCCTTGTCAGCAACGCGCAAAAACCTGTTTCGGCAATATATGGCGACCCCGGCAGGATTCGAACCTGCAACCTGCCCCTTAGGAGTAGGGCGTCCCGCACCCGCTCCTGCCCTCACCGCCCCGCTTTACCCTAGCTTTGTCAAGTGTTTCAAGCTATCCCTCCCCTTGATGGCCCCCTCCTCACCTCCTCGCGCCCGGTTCGAATACGGTTCGGAGTACGGCCCAACACACGGTTCGCAAAAGGAGAGACGATATGCCGGAGAGGCTGACGGAGGTGAAGGTGCGGGGGCTGCGCTGGGACGGGCAGCCCCGCGTCGTGCGGGACGCGAAGGTGACGGGACTTCTCGTGGCGGTGAACAAAACGGGGAAGTCATACAAAGTTCAGCGCGACCTCTGGCAGGGACAGCGCGGGCGGCGCAGGCTCGTCAAGACGGTCCGCCACACCCTCGGAGGCACCGAAGAGATGTCCCTAGAGGAGGCGCGCGACCGCGCCGAGGGTGTCATACGGCTCATCAAGGCAGGCACCGACCCGAACGCCGAGGCATCGGACACGGCGGCGGACGCGGGAACATGGACGGTGCGCAGGATGTACGAGGAGTACACCGCCGACATGCTCACCCGAGACTGCGCCCAGCGGTCCGCCGACGACAGGATGGACAGGCTCGACCGCTACCTCGGCGCATGGGCGGACCTGCCACTGGGCGAGGTGCGGCGCAGCATGGCCCGCGAGGAGCACCGACGCATAACCCGCGACCACGGCGCGACCGTCGCCAATCAGGCGCTGCGGGACTTCCGGGCGGCCTACAACTTCGCCCTCAAGGTCGTGGACGACCCTGACGCGCTCCCCGGCAACCCGGTCGTGGCGGTCACGTTCAACAAGGAGCGGTCCAGCGACCGCGTGATAGAACCCGATGACCTGCCCGAGTGGTGGGCTCGGGTGCGCGGCCTTCCCAACCCGCTGCGCCGCGAGATGCACCTTCTGGGCCTGCTCTCTGGTCTGCGGCCCGGCACGCTGGTTTCGCTGCGCCGCGAATGGGTGCGGCTGGACGATGCGGCGATCTCCATCCCTCGGATGAAGTCGGGGCGTTCCTTCGACCTTCCGCTGTCGGGGCCTATGGTGGAGGTGGTCCGGCGGGCCATGGCGGCGAGCGAGGTCCTCTACCCCGGTGCGGATTGGCTGTTCCCGTCCCGGTCCAGAAAGACGGGCGAGGTGATCGGAACGCAGGTCTGGAAAGAGAAGTCGCTGCCCAGTGAGACGGGCCACATCCTCCGCCACACCTACCGGACGGTCGCCAAGCGCGCCCGCGTCGATGACCTGAACGCGCGGCTGCTGCTGGACCAGACCGTGCCGGGCATCGACGGCGTTTACGTCCACGCGAGCGCTCTCTTCGACACGCTGCTGGCGGAACAGGAGCGGATGAGCGCGGCGATCCTCGCCCTGCTGGAACCCGACGACGCAAAAGAAAGCGGGGCCACGGGGGAAACTTAGGGTTTCCCAAGGCGTGGCGGAAAGGGTAGTTAAGGGGCTGCGAGACTAAGCAACCGCGTCGGCCCACCGGGAAGTGCCGCGCGCGGGGAGCGCCCCATGCGGGGGGCGCGGGGCAACCCGGAGATGGCCCCGTCACCGAGCCGACCGCCTGTCACAGCAGGGTGGTCTGGAATGGTGACAGTCGATGGACCAACAGACATTGACGGCGATAGCCGACGCGGTGGCCGAGCGCATCCTGCGCGACCTGCCCCATGGGCGCATTCCCGTGACCCCCGAATACCTGACCGCCGAACAGGTTTCGCAGATGACGGGCTTCTCGCCCAAGGCGCTTGAGGCGTACCGTGCTAAGCGGCAGGGGCCGCCCTTCCTGAAGGTCGGCCACAGCGTTCGATACCGGGCCGATGACGTGCGGGCTTGGGTGGAGGCCGACGTATGAGCGGGGGAGCAAAGGAAGCCCCCGGCGAGGGGCAGCAAGCCGGGGGCAAGGAGGAGGAGACAAGAGCAAGTCACCCGATCATCATCCCCGAGACTGTACCCGAGGACGGCGCGGCGGGCTACGGCGAAGGTTTGAGGCCGGACACTGCGGCGGCGGTGGACTTCCTCGGGCACTGGCGGACCGGCGGCCCGTGGGTGCTGACGGCGATCCCGGTTGAGGGAGGTCCGACCCGGACGGCCACGCTGTGCACGGCTCGCGACGTAGAGCGGTGGATTCACGACCACAGCGGTGGCGCTTGGAACCTCTACTTCACCGTCAACGCGGTCGGAGCTGCCGTGCGCAAGAAGCCAACGAAGGCTGAGATCGTCGCTGCGACAGGTTTCCATGTGGACGTCATCCCCGCCCGGGCGAGCCGCTTGACGGCGAGCGCGAGCGGGCCGAGCGCGTCCTCCGCAGTTTCTCTCCGCCGCCCACGGTCGTGATCGACAGCGGCGGCGGCTTCCAGGGCTTCTGGCGCCTGTCGGAAGAGCTGCCCCTCAACGGCGACCCTCTGCCGGTGGAGCTGCGCAACCTCGGTATCGAGACGCGGCTGCAGGCCGACGCCTGCCATAACATCGACCGCATCATGCGGCTCCCCGGGACGGTCAACTGGCCCAACAAGGGGAAGCGCAACAAGGGGCGGGTCCCGAGGCTGGCTCGGGTCGTGGACGCCGACTGGAGCAGGACCTGCGACGTGAGAGACCTCCCGATGGAGCGAGCGCCCCCGCGCGCTGGTGCGGCGGAGCAGGTCCCGGTGGTAGCGGCCGTGGACGTGGATCTGGACCGGCTCGCGCTCCCTGACCGGGGGCGCGCGCTGGTGGTGAACGGGGACGACCCAGACGACCCGGGCCGCTGGTCGGACCGCTCGCGACTGGTGTTCCATGTCGCCTGCGAGATGGTCCGGGCGGGCGTGTCCGACGCCGATATGAAGGCCGTGCTGACCGACCCTGACCTCGCGATCAGCGCCCACGTCCGGGAACAGTCAAAGCCGGACCAGTACGCGGACCGGCAGATCAGCCGTGCGCGGGAGGAGCAGCCGCCGCCCGGTCCGACGCTCGTGCCGCTCCCGATGGCCATGGCCCGGGCCTTCCGGGACGCCCTACGCCCGGAGATGCTCCACCACCTACAGGAGTTCCTCGACTGGGACGGGGCGGCCTACGTGTCCGTCGCCGACGACACGGTGCGGGCGGCGGTATGGCGCTTCCTAGAGACGTGCCGCGTGGAGGTTGAGCGGGACGGCGTGCGCGAGGTGAAGCCGCTCCTGCCCAAGCCCGAGATGGTCTCCGCGACCATCGACGCCCTGCGCGCCGTCGCCCACCTAGAGCGGTCGCGCGCGGAGCCGCCGCGCTGGCTGGACGGGCGCACGGACGCGGACCCGATGGAGCTGCTGCCGACGCGATCCGGCATCCTGCACCTTCCGACCGGGGACCTGCTGCCCGCCACCCCCGCGCTGTTCACCCGCAACGCGCTGGACTTCGCCCACGATCCCGCCGCGCCGGAGCCGTCGCGCTGGCTCCAGTTCCTGAGCGAAGTCTGGCCCGACCCCGAGGACGCGGACTGCATCACGGCCCTACAGGAGTTCATGGGCTACCTGCTGACGCCCGACACGGGCCTCCAGAAGGCGCTGCTCATCCCCGGTCCCAAGCGCTCGGGCAAGGGGACCATCGGGCGCGTCATGGGGAAGCTGGTCGGCGAGGCCAACACCGTCGCGCCGTCGCTGAACAGCCTCGGGCGCGGCGAGTTCGGGCTTGAGCCGCTGCTTGCGAAACAGCTCGCCATTGTATCGGACATGCGCCTGAGCGGACGGACCGACGAGGCGGCGGTGGCGGAGAACCTGCTGCGGATCACGGGCGAAGACCGGGTGAGCGTGAACCGAAAACACCGGAGCGCGGTTGATGTGACGCTGCGGACGCGCTTCGTGGTGATGACGAACGAGGTGCCCAAGTTCGCGGACCGATCCGGGGCGCTGGTGTCCCGCTTCATAGTGCTGCCTATGCGCCAGAGCTTCTTCGGGCGCGAGGACCCGGGGCTGGCCCGTGACCTGATGGGCGAGCTTCCCGGGGTGCTGCTCTGGGCCATCGACGGCTGGCGGCGGGTCCGGGAGCGCGGGCGCATAACTCAGCCCGAGGCGGGCGGGGAGCTGGCGACCCAGATGACCGACCTCGCCTCACCCATCGTGGCCTTCCTTCGTGAGTGGTGCGACCTCGGGCCGGATCGCTGGGTGGTGACCGAGCCCCCTGAAATCAGGCCACTGAGGTGTTAGTAATCCGTCCAAGCAAAGGATGGACCATGAAACGCAGATTTAGTGACGAGCAGATCATTGGCATAATCAAGGAATATGAGGCTGGCGTGAAGGCGCAGGAGCTGTGCCGGAAGTACGGGATCAGCGATGCCACGTTTTACAAATACAAAGCCAGATTCGGCGGCATGAATGTATCTGATGCGAAGAAGCTGCGGGCGCTTGAAGACGAGAACAATCGTCTAAAGCGTATGCTGGCAGATGCCATGCTCGATAACGCCGCGCTCAAGGATCTCGCCACAAAAAATTATTAACGCCTGAC
>JBCBHS010000005.1:0-145785 GCA_038525395.1 Pseudomonadota bacterium
TGACCGACCCCGCGCCTGCGACAACCTTTGCGCACCTTGACGCGACAACCGTTCTGTCCCGCGCGATTTCCGAGCTGGGTATCTACCCCGCCGTGGACCCGCTCGACAGCTCGTCGCGCCTGATGGACCCGCAGATCGTGGGTGAAGAGCACTACAAGGTGGCCTCGGACGTGCAGCAGATCCTGCAACGCTACAAGTCGCTGCAGGACATCATCGCTATTCTGGGCATGGACGAGCTGTCGGAAGAGGACAAGCTGACCGTGGCCCGGGCCCGCAAGATCCAGCGCTTCCTGTCGCAGCCGTTTGACGTGGCCAAGGTCTTTACCGGCTCGGACGGTGTGCAGGTGCCGCTGGAAGACACGATTGCCTCGTTCAAGGCGGTTGTGGCTGGCGAATACGACCACCTGCCCGAAGGTGCCTTCTACATGGTGGGTGGCATCGACGAGGTGAAAGCCAAAGCCGAGAAGATGGCCGCAGACGCAGCCTAAGCGCAACCCGGCCGCCGCCCACGATTTTTCGACGAAAAATCGTGCCGGTGGTGGCCTGTCGCGCCTTGGAAAGGAGCACGAGATGCAATTTGATTTGGTATCGCCCGAACGCAGCCTTGCGTCTCTCGAGGCCAACGCTGTTCAAATCCCGGGGGCTGATGGTGACATGACCGTCATGGCCGACCACGCGCCCACGATCACGACGCTGCGCCCCGGTGTGCTGAAGGTCGATGCAGGGTCGGACACGCATGAATATGTCGTGACCGGCGGCTTTGCCGAGATCGGGCTGAACGGCGTATCCGTTCTGGCCGAACGCGCCGTTGCGCGGGCTGACATGACCCAAGAGGACATGGACGGCATGTTCGATGAGGCGCAAGAGGCTTATACCCGCGCCAAGGATGGCGGGTTTGTGGATGATGCGGCCAAGCTGTTGGCCGACATGGTCGCCGTGGGCACCGAGATCGGTCTGAGCACCAAGCAGCCCAGCCTCTGATCCCCTAAATCGATAAAATGTGAAAAGGCTCTGCGCATCGCAGGGCCTTTTTCACTTTTTCGGCCTTAAAAAGCCGTGTTGGCGTGTTACTGCTGAGAAACGACCAAAAAGACACGACATGAAACGACTGCGCAACCATCTGATCGGCATCGACCAAGGCGACACCACGCTGTTTTCCGACTTTGAAAATGGCGGGGATATGTGGACCGGGCGTGGCCAACGCGAGCGCAGGCGCCGCATCGCCTTTTCCGAACCCTTCCGCGCAATCCCCGTCGTGCAGGTGTCGATCTCGCTGTGGGACGTGGATACGCAGACGGCGCTGCGGGCAGAGGTGGTGGCCGAAACGGTGACCACGGATGGCTTTGACATGGTGTTCCGCACCTGGGGTGACACGCGTGTGGCGCGGGTGCGCGTGGCCTGGACCGCCATGGGGGAGTTGCGGCAGGTGGATGAGTGGGATCTGTACTGACGGTTCTGGCAGCGTTTGCGTTGCGTGGTGCTTTGCTGTGACCTGTTGGGGCTCAGGTGGCTGATCGGCCCTTCGGGGAGGATTTTTTTAGAACAGAGAAAGAGGGGGCGTGGTGCGTTGGATTGCGCGCGCGCCGTCTTCGCCCTGCGTTAGCGCAGGACGCTGGCCAGGAATTGGCGGGTGCGGGCGCCTTTGGGGTTGGTAAAGATGTCGCCGGGTGCGCCCTCTTCGGCGACCACACCGCCGTCCATGAACACCACGCGGTCCGCGACGTCGCGGGCAAAGGCCATTTCATGCGTGGCCAGCACCATCGTCATCCCGTCGTCGCGCAGCGCGCGCAAGAGGTTCAGCACCTCGCCCACCAGTTCGGGGTCGAGGGCAGATGTGATCTCGTCCAAGAGCAGCGTCTGCGGCCGCATCGCAAGCGCCCGGATCACCGCCACCCGCTGTTGCTGCCCGCCTGACAGTTGGTCGGGATACTTGTTCAGGTGATCCGCCAGCCCAAAGCGCGCAAAGAGCGCTTCAATCCGGTCCCGCGCGTCCTCGCCCAGCACGCGGCGCGGGGCGAGGGCCACGTTGTCATAGGCCGTCATGTGGGGAAAGAGGTTGAAGCTTTGGAACACGATCCCGATCTGCTGGCGCACCGGGCCAAGGTCAAAGCCCGGTTCGGCAATGTCCACACCATCGAGCAGGACGGCGCCGTCATCCACCGGTTCCAGCCCGTTCATGCAGCGCAGCAGCGTGGATTTGCCCGACCCTGAGGCGCCGATCAGGCAGACCATCTCGCCCGGCGCGATGGCCATGTCGATGCCGCGCAGCACCGGCACGCTGTCAAAGCTCTTGGTCACGGCGCGCAGGTCCAGGCGCGGCAGGGCGGGGTCAGCTGCGGGCATTGCGGTCGCGGTTCAGCAGATAGTCGGCATAGCGGGTCGCGGGCACGGTCACGCACAGAAAGATGACGGCGGCGGCCACATAGGGCGTGAAGTTGGCCAGGAGGGATTTGAAGATGCCCGCCTGGCGCAGGATCTCAACCGGACCGATGAAGGACAACAGGGCCACGTCCTTTTGCAGCGCCACCAGCATGTTCATGTTCGCCGGCACCACGCGCCGGATGGCCTGGGGCAGGATGACATAGCGCATCGTGTCCCGCTCGCTCAGCCCCAGGCAGATGGCGGCGTTGCGCTGGCTGGCATGGATGCTTTCGATGCCCGAGCGCAGCACTTCGGCCACATAGGCCGAATAGGTCAGCACCAGCGCCACGGTGCCCCAGATGTAGGGTGAATTCCACGGGCGGGGCAGGCCCAGCCCGGGGATGCCAAAGCCCACCAGATAGACCAGCAGCACAACCGGGATGCCGCGGAACAGGTCCACATAGACCGCGCCAAAGATGCGCAGCGGAAACAGGGCGGGGTTGTTCGTACCCCGCGCCAGCGCGATGGCCAGCCCCAGGGCAAAGATCAGCGGCACCGACCAGGCAAAGATGGCCACATCCAGGACGAAGGCGCGCAAGAGGTCGGGAAAGACCCGGACGAACACCTCGCCATTGAAGAAAGATGCGCGGACGGCCTCCCACCCGGGCGCCAGCGGCACCAGGGCGACGACCAGCGCCAGGACAGCGGCGGTGCTCAGCCCCGCAATCCAATTGGCCCGGCGGCGTTGCCGGGCCTCATAGGCGGCGCGGCGTGTGGTCACTGGATCAGGGGGACCCCGGTGGCCTGTTGCAGCCACTGCGCCTCGATCGCGGCCAGGGCACCGCTGTCGGTCATGGCGGCCAGCGCCGCATCCACACATGCCTTCAAGGCCGAGCCTTCGGGCATCAGCGCGCCGAACTGGTCGGGGTTTTCGGCGGCGGCGGGGTCAAACTGGCCCAGGATCGCTCCATTATCGACCACCACTGCCGACAGGTACAGTGCGGTGGGCAGGTCGAACAGGGCCGCGTCGATCTGGCCCGCTTGGATTGCGGCGGTGACGTTGGCGTTGTCGTCATAGACCAGCGGGCTTGACGCTGGGGCGATCTGCTCCATCACCACAGGCAGCGCCGTGGTTGAGGCGACGACGCCCCATTTCAGGCCCTTCAGGCTGTCCATCGTGCCGGTCGCGCCTGCGTCGATCACCGCTTGGGTGGTCAGCACGGCCTGGGGCGCGGTGTAATAGGGGGCCGAGAAATCGACCACCTTGTCGCGCTCTGCCGTGATCGAATATTGCTGCATGTTCAGGTCGAAATTCTTGGCACCCGGCTGGATCGCCTCGTCAAACGAGGTGCGGACCCAGGTGACGTCCTCGGCGGCAAATCCCATCTCGGCGGCCAGCGCATAGGCCACGGCCGCCTCAAACCCCTCGCCCGCCTCGGGCGCGTCGTTCAGGACCCACGGGTAATAGGCCGGGTTGCCGGTGGCGATGGTCAGCGTGCCCTCGGTCAGGGTTTTGCCCGCGGCGCAGTGGCCCGCGGCCTGCGCGCCGGTGGCCAGAACGGCCAAGAGGGTGGCGGTGATGACGGTCTTCATATGAACTCTCCCCGTATGTTTGGGGCCAAGTGTCGGGCAAGGGGCGAAAGGTGTCCAGAGGCTTTGGCCCGCGCCGCCGACCTGCCGCGCACGCACGGTCAAATTTTCACCCGCCCGCCCCGGTGGCGCGCTGTGCCACAGGCCCTATCTTGCCCACCCATGACCCAGACCACCGATGCCCGCCGCCCGCCCGTCGATCCCACGATGCCCGCCGCAGAGTTCCTGCGCTGGTACTGGCCGGTTGCCGCACTCACGCAGTTCTGCACAGCGCTTGGGATACCCGCCAGCGGACCCAAGGCGGCGCTGCGCGCCCGCGTGGCCTGGGCCTTGGCCCATCCCGGCACGCCCATGCCCAAAGCGGCGAAACCCAAGCCCAAAAGCCGCTTCAAATGGGGGTCAGAGACGCTGCACCCCGACACGGTGATCACCGACACCGTGTCCTTTGGCCCGAACCTGCGCGGGTTTTTCCACGACCAGATCGGTCCAGGCTTTGTCTGCCACGGGGATTTCATGACTTGGGTGAAATCCAACACCGGCGCAACCCTCGCCGACGCGGTCGCGGCGTGGCACATGCTCGAGGCGCGCAAGGATGATCCGGCCTTTCGGCGCGAGATCGCCAGCTGCAACACCTACCTGCAATACCTGCGCGACATCCGTGACGCCCACCCCGACCTGACCCTGGCACAGGCCAAGGCATGCTGGGACGACAAGAAAACCAAACCGGCCCAGGACGGCATGGTCGTCTATGCGCCCGCCGACCTCGCCGCGCTGGGCTAGGGCCTACTCCGCCGCGTACATCCCGTCATAGATCGGCGACAGCGTCTCGGCCTCGAACAGCGACGACACGGACGTGCCGTGCCAGATGTTCAGGATGGCCTGGGCAAAGACGGGGGCCGTGGGCACGATGCGAATGTTCGGCGCAGCCTTGACCGACTCTGTCGGCTGAATGCTGTCGGTGATGACCAGCGACTTCATCACCGAATTTGTCACCCGCTCGACCGCGGGGCCGGACAGCACGCCGTGGGTGATATAGGCGTGCACCTCTTTGGCGCCGTTTTCGATCAGCACCTCGGCGGCCTTGCACAGGGTGCCCGCCGTGTCGCAGATGTCGTCGACGATCAGACAGGTCTTGCCCGCCACGTCCCCGATCACGGTCATCTCTGCAATCTCGCCCGCCTTCTCGCGGCGCTTGTCAACGATGGCCAGGGGCGCGTCCAGCCGCTTGGCCAGATCACGCGCGCGGCCCACACCGCCCACGTCGGGCGACACGATCATCAGATCGTCCAACTGCCCCGCAAACTGCGTCTTGATGTCCAGCGCAAAGATGGGCGAGGCGTACAGGTTGTCGACCGGGATGTCGAAAAACCCTTGGATCTGCGCGGCATGCAGGTCCATCGTCAGCACCCGCTCGATCCCCGCGCCCACCAGCATGTTCGCCACCAGCTTGGCCGAGATCGGCGTGCGCGCCTTGGTCCGGCGGTCCTGCCGGGCATAGCCGAAATAGGGGATCACGGCGGTGATGCGTGCCGCAGACGACCGGCGCAGCGCGTCGCACATGATCACCAGTTCCATCAGGTTGTCATTGGCCGGGTTCGACGTCGGCTGGATGATGAACATATCCTCGCCGCGCACGTTCTCGAACACCTCGACGAAAATCTCACCGTCGTTGAAGCGCTCGACCCGGGCGTTGACCAGGCCCACATTCACGCCCCGATGCAGCGACATGCGCCGGGCAATGGCCTTGGCCAACGGCAGGTTGGCATTGCCCGAGATCAGCTTGGGCTCTTGGATGGTTGGCATTTTCAATCCCCGCGCAGCACGACATGTGACAGATTCGTGATGTTGACACCGCTTAACACGGGCGTACCGTCCCGCGAAACAGCAGACCCCGGACCGGAGACATGAAAATGGCCCACATCGACTATTACTTTGCGACCCTGTCGCCCTACACCTATTTGGCAGGCACCCGGTTCGAAACGGTGGCGGCCAAGCATGGCGCGACCGTGACCTACAAACCGCTCGACATCATGGCGCTGTTTGCCCGCACCGGCGGCACGCCCCCCAAAGATCGGCACATAAATCGGGTTGAATACCGCGCCCAGGAATTGGTGCGCCAGGCCAAGAAACACGACCTGCCCTTCAACCTGAAACCCGCGCACTGGCCCACCAATGCCGCGCCGTCCTCTTATGCAGTGATCGCCGCGCAAAACGCAGGCGGCGGTGACCTGGGCGCGCTGGTGCACGCCGTTCTGCGCGCCGTCTGGGTCGAGGACAAGGACATCGCCCAAGACGACGTGATCAAGGCGTGCCTGAGTGCGGCCGGCTTCGATCCGGCCCTGTCCGACAGCGGCCTGCTGACCGGCGCCGAAACCTACGCCGCCAACCTCGAAGAGGCGGTGGACAAGGGCGCGTTTGGCGCGCCGTTCTATATCGTCGACGGCGATCAGCGGTTCTGGGGCCAGGACAAGATCGACGACCTCGATCTGCACCTCTCCGGCACGCTTTGATCCCCCACATCCACCGCCGCAGCTTTGGCACAGGCCCACGGCCCGTGCTGGCCATTCACTGCTCGCTCGCCCATGCGGGCGCGTGGCGCGGGCTGGCGGCGGTGGTGGGCGACGCGCTGACGCTGCACGGCTTTGACCTGCCCTGCCACGGCCTCTCGGGCGATTGGGACGGGCAGGGGGACATGCACGACACCGCCACCGCGATGGCGCGCGCGGTGTTGGACGATCTGGGCGCAGGCCCGGTGGACGTGATCGGCCACTCCTTCGGCGCGACGGTCGCCCTGCGCCTGGCCATCGAGGCGCCCGCACAGGTGCGCAGCCTCGCGCTGTACGAACCGGTTTACTTTGCTCCCGCCTTTGCCGATGACCCCGGCTTTGCCCAACGCTACCGCGCGGACACGGCCAGCTTTGACGCAGCCCTGGATGCAGGGAACCACACCGCCGCCGCCCGCGCCTTCAACGCGACCTGGGCCGACGGCCCAGACTGGGAAAAGATCCCGGCCCAAACCCGCGCCTACATGGTCGCGCGCATCCGCTTCGTCCGCGCCTCTGGCCCGTTCCTGGTCGATGACAGCGCGGGGTTGCTGGCGCCGGGCCGCTTTGCCCGGGCCACGGCGCCGACGCTGGTGATGGCAGGGGCACGATCGGCTTGGGCCGCGCCCGTCAACACCGCCATCGCGCGCAGGCTACCCCATGCGCGGCAGATCACGCTGGACGGCGTCGGCCACATGGGGCCCATCACCCACCCGCAGGCGGTGGCTCAGGCGTGGGACAGCCTCTTGGAGCCGAGCTAAGCGCTACATATCGCCGCGGCTTAACCCTTTTTCTTTACGTTTTATCAACGGGTTGGGGGGAATGCGCGTTTCGCCGGACAAAATGTGCATTTTGGCCCCGCGGCGCCGAAATCGCTTTGATGTCCACGTCGTAAACTGCGCGTTTGTCAGGCGTTTTTGCACAGTTTGCGGTGTCCGGCGATGCTGCAGGCGGCAAGATGCTGCGCCAAAGCCCCCGTTAACAGACCGCGCGCCCCTCAGGTCGGCTCGTCGATGATGTGATCTTCCCAATCCTCATCGGCCACGTCGAACTCGCTCACCGTACGCCCCCGCATGGACACACCCGCCGCATGCACCGTCTCGGCCGTGCCCGAGATCAGCGGGTGCCAGTCCGCCAGCGGCTGCCGGTGATAGACCAGGCGATAGGCGCAGGTCTCGGGCATCCAATACAGGTGCTCTTCGATGTTCGACGGCTTCAGCACGATGCAGTCGGGCACGAACTGGTGGCGGATGTCATATTGCGCGCAGCGGCAGGTCGCATCGTCCAGCAATCGGCAGGCCACCCGGGTCAGGGCAACCTCACCGCTGTCCTCGTCCTCCAGCTTGTTCAAACAGCACTTGCCACAGCCATCGCACAGCGCCTCCCACTCTTTGGGTGATAGCTGATCAATCGGTTTTTTCTCCCAAAACCAAGGTGTTAGCCCGTCGCGGTCAATCGGGTCGCTCATAGGGCGGCCAGAATGGCGCGGGCCTGCGCGCTGTCGGCGTCCATCTGCGCAATCAGCGCCTCTAGGCCGTCGAACTTTTCTTCGCCCCGCAGATGCGCCACCAGCGCGACCGATACGGGCGCGCCATACAGATCGCCGGAAAAGTCGAACACAAAGGTCTCTAGATTGGGCCGGTTTTCGCCAAACATCGGGCGCACGCCCAGCGAGGCAACGCCGTGATAGGCGCCCGCATGCGGCCCGTCCAGCACGTCCACCAGAACGGCATAGACCCCAAAGGCAGGCGGGTGCAGCCCCTCGATCGACATGTTCGCCGTGGGATAGCCCAGCGTGCGCCCGCGCTGCTCGCCCCCAATGACGGGTCCCTCTATCCTGTGCCAGTGGCCCAGCATCTCCGCAGCATCTTGTGGCCGCGCGTCACTCAGCGCCTGGCGGATCGCGGTCGACGACACCGTGCCCTCGCCCCGCGCAATCAGCGGCGCGACCGTCACGCCAAATCCCATCTGCGCGCCAAAGCGCTGCAAATCCGCCGCCGTGCCCGCCCGCTTGGCACCAAAGCAGAAATCGGCCCCCACAACCACATGGCCCAGGCCCAGACCGTCGCAAATCACCTCGCGGGCAAAGGCCTCAGGGCTCAGCCCCGCCAGCCCGGCATGGAACGGCAGTTCAAAGAGGTACGCGATCCCCACCTTCTCCAATCGACTGGCCCGCGCGGCCTGGCTCATCAACCGAAAGGGCGGGGCGTCGGGGGCGAAATACTCGCGCGGATGCGGCTCAAAGGTCAGCACGCCCAGCGGCATCCGGGGTGCCGCCTGCCGCGCCAGATCGATCACCGACCGATGGCCCAAATGCACACCGTCGAAGTTGCCAATCGCCACGCTCGCGCCCCGGTCGGCGGCGTCAACAAACTGATAATCCCGAATAATCTTCATGCCCCCTGCCTAGCCAAGCGATTTGGCGAGGGCAAGCATGGGTTTCTTCTGACCAAAAATACCTTGGGGTGAGGCCGCAGGCCGAGGGGCAAAGCCCCTCAAACCACGCGCAAAACCAGAGGCTTAGTCGAACTTGCGCGACGGCGCCAAAACGGTCGCTTCGCCCACCAGCACCTTCTTGCCGTCCACCGCACAATGGCAGTCCAGCTTGACCCGGCGCTTGGCAAAGTCGATGTCGATCACCTTGACCTCGGCATAGACCATGTCACCCGGCCGCACCGGGGCCAGAAACTTCAGCGACTGGCCCATATAGACGGTGCCATGCCCCGGCAGCTGCTCACCGATCACGGCCGAGATCAGGCCAGCGGTCAGCATCCCATGGGCAATCCGGCCCGCAAAGATCGTGTCGCGGGCATATTCATCATCCAGGTGCACCGGGTTCCGGTCCGTCGACACTTGGGCGAACATCTCGATGTCCTCATCCGTCACCACTTTGCGCAGGTGACGGGCCATGCCCATTTCAATGTCTTCGATGCAGATCGTGCCGCGTGGCAGGTTGTCCAACATGGATCAGCTCCGGTAATTATATGACCGCTTGCCCGGTCGTTAAGCAATCTAATTACTTTGCGCGCGCAGAAAAGCAAGACAAAAGTAGGTCAGCGCAGGTGTCCTATCGTAAAGGTCGGCGCCGATTTTTCCTTTTCCAGATAAGCGCTTAGTGCCCCTGCATCCGGTTGGTGCGTTGTTTTCGTTTCCGCCGCCGCCAGACCACCGGAAATGAACAAAGAATCAATGTCCTCTCCCATCGCCCCTGCAATGTCGGTCAATACCCCGTCGCCAATGGCCAAGATACCCGCATCCGGCACGTCCACGCCCAGGGCAAACAGGCGCCGCCGGGCCAGGTCGTAGATCGGCGGATGCGGCTTGCCGAAATACAGGCTCTCGCCCCCCATCTCGGTATACAGCTGCGCCAACGCGCCCGCGCACCACTCGCGCACATCGCCGCGATCGACCACGATGTCGGGATTGGCGCAAAGCAGTTTCAGCCCATGCTGCTTGGCCCACAAAAACTCGGGCCGCATCTCCGCAGGGTCCGCCATCGGATCGCGCGGACCGGTGCAGACGATCCCCTCGGCCTCTTCGAGCGGCACCATCTGCACGTCCACCGGGTCCTCGATCACGCCAATGGGTTCAAAGAATTTCTCCTCTCCCGGCTGCCCGATAAAATAGACCTTGCTGCCCACAACCCCGCGAAACATCGCCGCCCGCGCGCTGTCGCCCGACGTGGCGATGGTGTCCCAGGCATCGTCCGGCACGCCAAAATGCACCAGCTGCTTGGTCACGCCCGCTCGCGGACGGGGGGAGTTTGTGACCAGCACCACCTTGCCGCCTTTCGCGCGGTAGGCCTGCAAGGCCGCGACCGCCTCGGGCAGGGCGTGCACGCCATTGTGGACGCAGCCCCACAGGTCGACGAACAGTGCGTCATAGCGGTCGGATATCTCGGCAAGTGCTGCAACGATCTGGGTCATCGGTCCCTCCGGTTAAAAAAGATCAGGCGGACCAACGGCCCGCCTGCCCATTATGTAAGGCGGAGGTGTCCTCCGCCCGCGCCCTCAGACCTTGAGGTTCGGGATGATCTGCTTTTTCCGGCTCATCACGCCAGGCAGCACCACGGTGTCGCCCGACACAGTCGCGTCAAAGCTTTTCTCCGCCACGCCCTTCACCCGGTCGTTGGGGATCAGCATCGTGGCCTCTTCGTTCAGGATGTCGACGACGAACAGCAGCACCTCGTCCGCGCCATCCTCTTTCGCGACATCGACCATCGACGCCATCAGGCTGTCCTTGCGGTCCAGCACCAGTTTGGGCGCCGTGGTTTCCAGCACGGACACGCGGAACTGGGTGCCGTCCACCGCGTATTCCTTGCTGTCCATGCGCAGCAATTCGGCGTCGGAAAAGGCCGACACGTCCGATTTCGCCTCGAACATCTCGGACGCATAGGCCGACAGGTCCACGCCCAGATCCTCGGCCAGGTCCCAGGCAATCGCCTTGTCTTCCTGCGTCGTGGTGGGCGAGCGGAATTCGAGCGTGTCGGACAGGATGCAGGACAGCATCGCGCCTTTGACGCCCGTGGGCATCTGCGCCATGTCCTTGCCGATCATCTTCCACATGATGGTGGCCGTGCAGGCCAGCGGCTCGATACGGATATCGATGGGGCCCTTGGTCTCCAACCCGCCGACAAGCTTGTGGTGGTCGATGATGGCCTGAATGTCGGCATCGTTGATCGCCTCGGGCAGCTCGGCCGGGTTGTTGGTGTCCACGATAACCACGGGCTGATCCGCCGCGACCCCGTCGATGATGCGCGGCTTGGGCAGGTCCCACTTGTCCAGCATGAACGCCGCTTCGGTGTTCGGCTCGCCCAGCAGCACCGGTTCGGCCTCGACCCCTTTGATCTGGTTCAGATACCAGGCCCAGATGATCGGCGACCCGGTGGAATCGGTGTCGGGGGATTTATGGCCAAAAACAAGCGTCGTCATGTGAATGCGTCCTTAACGAGGAGGGGGATTTTGCGCCCTTATAGCAAGCTTTGTCGCCGTGTCACGGGGGGCCGGAACTGGCCGAATGTCGCGGGGCGCGCTTGACCGGATGGGCCTGCGCGGGGTACCTTGCGCGGGTCTGAAAAGGAGTGCCCTGCACATGGATCAGCTGGCCTAACCGCCCATCCGCGACAGCACCCATGCCCCGCGCATCGGTGCGCCCTTTTGAGCAAGGAGTGATCTGGCAATGGACCACCGCGCCTAAGCCCGCAGACCCGTCTGCGGCACAGCCCACCCGTTCCAATTCCATCAGACATAACGAGGCAACGATATGCCGAAATCCACCAAACCCCGCCGCCTGCGCGGCGCCCGCAGCGCTGCGCGCCCCTCAACACAGGCCGCAATACGGCTCTCAAAACCGGGCAAACCGCCCAAACCACCCGTCGCCCGCGACCCGGTCCAGCGCTTGCGCACCCAGACGCGCGGCGGCCGCCCACCGCGCTTTCCCAGCCGCACCGGCGGGCGCTAGGGCAGGGCCGTCGGGGCTTGCCACCGGCCCGTGCCTGCGCTTTGCTCGCACGGGCCGACCTGTCCACAATCCAAAGAGCTTGCCCCTTGGCCGCCCGCGAAACCGACCTCTACCCGCCCGTCAAGGCCTTCCTTGAAGGCCAAGGATATGTGGTGAAATCCGAGGTGGGCGCGGCGGATGTGGTCGCCGTGCGCGGTGGCGAGGCGCCGGTGATTGTCGAGCTGAAGTTGGGATTTTCCCTGACCCTCGTGCACCAATGCGTGGCCCGGCTGGGCGTCAGCGACGACGTCTACATGGCCGTCGCGCGGGGCAAGGGCAAACGGTTCCTCAAGTCGGTCAAGGACATGACCCGGCTGTGCCGCCGCCTCGGCCTGGGGCTGATGACGGTGCGCAGCAGCGATGGGCTGGTCACCGTGCATTGCGACCCGGGCGCCTACGCCCCGCGGAAAAACACCCGGCGGCAGGGCCAGCTGCTGCGCGAATTTGCGGCCCGTCAGGGGGATCCCAACGATGGCGGGCAGACCCGCGTCGGCCTGATCACCGCCTACCGCCAGGACGCGCTGAAACTGGCGGTCTACCTGTTTGAGGTGGGGGCGAGCAAAGGCGCGGATGTGGCCCGCGAGACCGGCGTGGCGCGGGCCACAAGGATGATGCGCGACGACCACTACGGCTGGTTCGAAAAGGTCGAAAAGGGGGTCTATGGCCTGAGCCCCAAAGGGGCCGAGGCGGTCGCGGCCTCCGGTGCTGTGTTGGGCAGCTAGGCCTTGGCCGGGATCAGCGTGTCGGCCATCAGATCGTCCAGAAACAGGCTGAGCAGTTGCAGCCGCCCCGACACATCCGCCTTGCGATATAGGGCCGCGCACTGCGCCTTGACCGTGCCCTGCGCCGTGGCGCGCAGCGTCGCCATCTCGGCCACGGAATAGCCCTTGAGCGCCATAACTGCGACCGCCCGCTCGGCCTCGGTCAGCCCCCATTCGTCAAACCGTGTCTCAAGCAGGTCTGCGAATGCCCCCGACGCCACCTTCAACTGGTCGGTGATCTGGTCCTCGCGCCGCAACATCTTGCGCAGCTCGGACCCGGTAAAAGCCAGCCCCAGAAACAGCGCGACGGTCACCGCCCCTTCCAGCACATCGCTTTCGGCCAGTGCCCAGACGCGCGCGGGCAGAAACAGGTCAAACACCATGTCCGCCAGGAAATAGGCGCAGCAGAGCGCCTGTAGGGAAAAGAGGGTCCAAAGAAGGGTGCGGCGGCTGAGCATCATGTGCATCCGTGTCGTAGCGCCGCCCGTGGGACAGACCCGCGGGCGGCAAAAGGGGCGTGGGCCAGATCAGTCGTCGGCGTCGTCCGCGTCGTCGTCAAGCGCAATCTCGACGACAGCCCCGCTGTCCATGGCCACCTCGATCTCTAGCGCGACCCCGTCCAGGGACACCTCGGCCTCGATCTCGCCGTCCTCGACCTTGACCTCTTGCACGGTATAGCCCAGGTCGGTCAGCGCCGTGCGCACCGCGTCCTCGGTCGTGCCCAGGGTCTGGCCCACATCGACGCCCGCAAAGGCAGCGGCGGGGACCAGCAGGGCGGTCAGGACGGCGGATTTTGTAAACGATGTCATTGTGTTCTCCGATCATTTGTGATGCGCCGCATCGTTGCGGCTGGGATGGAAATGGGCGGGGGCGGGCCAAGGCCGAATGGGACCTTCGGGCGATCCAGCGGGACCTAGGCCAAAGGTTTATGCGCGCTTTGGCGCGGGCCGCGCGAATTTTTCCCGCGCGATCCCGGCAGACCCGTTGACTCGTGCCCTGCACCTGCCTAACTACGCCGCGTTATCACTCGCATCGACTGAGTGCTAACGGCCCCGGTAACGGGGTCCAAGGGAGAAACTTTGAGCCTTAAGGAGCTGCAAAGATGGCATTGAAACCGCTTCATGACCGCGTGCTGGTGCGCCGCACGGAAAGCGAAGAGAAAACCGCAGGCGGGCTGATCATTCCCGATAGCGCCAAGGAAAAGCCCAGCGAAGGCGAAATCGTCTCTGCCGGCCCTGGCGCACGTAAGGACAGCGGCGAGCTGATCGAGATGGGTGTCAAAGCCGGCGACAAGGTGCTGTTCGGCAAATGGTCGGGCACCGAAGTCACCATCGACGGCGAAGAGCTGCTGATGATGAAGGAAGGCGACATCATGGGGATCATCGAGTAATCGAGCCCCAACGCATGGTGCGCACTGAATGCGCACCCTACGCACATCCCATGAGGAGATAGAAAATGGCAAAAGACGTCAAATTCGATACAGACGCCCGCGGCCGCATGCTGGCAGGCGTGAATATCCTGGCCGACGCGGTCAAGGTCACGCTGGGCCCCAAAGGCCGCAACGTGGTGCTCGACAAATCCTTCGGCGCGCCCCGCATCACCAAGGACGGTGTGTCGGTTGCCAAGGAAATCGAACTGGAAGACAAGTTCGAAAACATGGGCGCGCAGATGGTCAAAGAAGTGGCCCAGCGCACCAATGACGAAGCAGGCGACGGCACAACAACCGCCACCGTCCTGGCCCAGGCCATCGTCAAAGAAGGCATGAAATCGGTTGCCGCTGGCATGAACCCGATGGACCTCAAGCGCGGCATCGACTTGGCGACCGCCAAAGTCGTCGAAGCGATCAAATCCGCCTCGCGCCCCGTGTCCGACAGCGACGAAGTTGCCCAGGTCGGCACCATCTCGGCCAACGGCGAGGCCGACATCGGCCAGCAAATCGCGGACGCGATGCAGAAAGTCGGCAACGAGGGCGTGATCACCGTCGAAGAGAACAAGGGCCTGGAAACAGAGACCGATGTTGTCGAAGGCATGCAATTCGACCGCGGCTACCTGAGCCCCTATTTTGTCACGAACGCTGACAAGATGACGGCCGAGCTGGAAGACTGCATGATCCTGCTGCACGAGAAGAAACTGTCGTCGCTGCAGCCGATGGTTCCCCTGCTCGAGCAGGTGATCCAGTCGCAGAAACCCCTGCTGATCATCGCCGAAGACGTCGAAGGCGAAGCGCTGGCAACTCTGGTTGTCAACAAACTGCGCGGCGGCCTGAAAATTGCAGCCGTCAAAGCCCCCGGCTTTGGTGATCGTCGCAAGGCGATGCTGCAAGACATCGCGATCCTGACCGGCGGCCAAGTGATCTCGGAAGACCTGGGTATGAAGCTCGAGTCGGTGACGATGGACATGCTGGGCACTGCCAAGCGCGTGCAGATCACCAAGGACGAGACCACAGTCATCGACGGCAACGGCGAGAAGGCAGAGATCGAAGCGCGCGTCGCCCAGATCCGCGGCCAGATCGAAGAAACCACGTCTGACTACGACCGTGAGAAACTGCAAGAGCGTGTGGCCAAACTGGCCGGCGGTGTTGCCGTGATCCGCGTCGGCGGCATGACCGAAGTGGAAGTGAAAGAGCGCAAAGACCGTGTCGATGACGCCCTGAACGCCACCCGCGCTGCTGTGCAAGAAGGTGTTGTCGTGGGCGGCGGTGTCGCTCTGGTGCAAGCGGGCAAGGGCCTTGACGGTCTGACCGGCGCCAACAACGACCAGAACGTCGGTATCTCGATCGTGCGCAAGGCCATCGAAGCGCCCCTGCGCCAGATCGCTGAAAACGCCGGTGTCGATGGCGCCGTGGTCGCGGGCAAAATCCGCGAAAGCGACGACGTGACCTTTGGCTTTAACGCGCAGACCGAAGAATATGGCGACATGTTCGCCTTCGGTGTGATCGACCCGGCCAAAGTGGTGCGCACAGCGCTGCAAGACGCGGCCTCGGTCGCGGCCCTGCTGATCACCACCGAAGCGATGGTTGCCGACAAGCCCGCCAAAGACGGCGCGCCTGCCGGTGGCGGCATGCCCGACATGGGCGGCATGGGCGGCATGATGTAAGCCAGCCTTACGCTGACAAACACTGAAGGGGTCGCCCATCGGGCGGCCCCTTTTTTTGCGCGTAGCGTAGTGCCCTGACGGATTAGGCGGCCTCCAGCGCCTTGAACCGCTCAAACCCATAGGCCTGATCGGCCATATACGGCAGGTGCAGCGTCAGCGTGCCGGTCATGTCATAAAGCGGCTCGCGGATCACAGCATCACCCGACACAGGCGCCGATACAATCGACGGCTCGGTGATGGGAAAGAACCAGATGGTCCCGTCATGGGCCTCGAACACCTCCATCGTCACGACCTCCAGACCCACATGGCCCGCAGGCGGCGCATAGGTGATCCGCTCGCTCTCGACCGTCTCGCTCTCGATCTGCTCGTTGAACTCGGTCTGTGTCGTCACGCTCAGCCCAAAGGTGGTGCTGGCCTTGGCCGAAAACTCGCCAATCGCGGCGCCGCCTTCGGTTGTCTGCTGCACGCTGGTCACCGTCTCGAGGAAGAGGCGCGAGGCGTTCATCTTGGCCACCCGGCTTGATTGAAAGCTTTCAAAGGTCTGGCCTTGGGGGATCACATTGATCACAGCGGCCCAGTCGCCTGGGATCTTCTTTGATTCAACATAATCGGTGATGTGCCGCACCCGCAGGTTAAACAGCATGTGACCAGAATTGCCGCCCAGCCCAATGATGCGCATGTTCTTCAGCGTGCGGCTGGGCCCGCGCAGCGTGCCCGCAGTCAGCGACCGGTTCAGGCTGGTGGTCAGCGTCACACCGCGCACGCGGTGCTCGTCCTTCTTGGTGTCGTGGCTCTCATAGACGACCAGTTCGTTGATATACTCGTCTTGTTGCAGCTCCAAAACGTCGGTCTCGCGGCCCTGGTTGTCGCCGTGCCGGACGCCGTTCAGCAGCACCGCCTCGATCATATCTGTGGCGCGAAAGCCGATGGACCGGACCGTCTGAATGTCGAAATCCGTACCGTGTGTGCCGCCAAGCGTGGTTGTGCGAATGCTCATTTTTCAATTCCTTTGCTGTGCTAGATGTTGCGTCTGTCTCAAGGGCCAACACCCTGTCGGCCTTGCACTGAGGTAACCCCGAGGTCCCCAGACTTATTCGCGCATGGCGGGAGAAAAAATTTTGCGATGCCGCTTAGGTAAATGAAAACAATAGGATAGAGGGCATGAAAGAATCCGCGTCTTGCCTCCCTTCCGTCACCTAAAACTGGTCACAAGCCCGCAACATTGCGCCCCTGCCTCTTGCACCGCGCGGTCCCTTCGGCCAACGTCCCGCCAGATGCAGCGCGTAATGATCATCGGCCAGCCCGGCTCGGGCAAATCGACCCTGGCGCGGCGCTTGGGCGACAAGACTTTCCTGCCCGTCATCCACATTGACCGCATCCACTGGAAATCGGGCTGGGTCGAACGCGATGCCGCCGAAAAGCGGCAGATGACGCTGGATGTGATCGCCAAGCCGCAGTGGATATTCGAGGGCGGGCACAGCGCCACCTGGCCCCAGCGGCTGGCCCGCGCCGACACGCTGATCTGGCTCGATCTGCCGCTGGCGGTGCGCGCGCGCCGCGTCTTTTGGCGCACGCTGCGCCACTATGGCCGCACCCGTCCCGACCTGCCCGCGGGCTGCCCCGAACAATTCAGCCCAGAGTTCTGGACCTATATCTGGCAGACCCGGCACACAGGCCGCACCAGGATGCTGGCGCTTTACGACAGCGCGCCGCCGGACAAGACGACCTATCACTTTACCACCGCTGCCCAGGTCAACGGCTTTGTCGCCGACCTCAGTACCGCGCTTGCCATCGGCAATCTCGGCATCCCCCACCGCTAGTCGTATGCGCCTGATCCTCCTGACCACGCTGACCATGACGGCCTTTGCCGCCAATTCCGTGCTCAACCGGCTGGCCGTGGACAGCGGCGCGATTGACCCGTCCAGCTTTGCGATGATCCGCGTTGTGGCTGGCGCACTGGCGCTGTGCATGATCCTCACGGTCCGGGGCGGCGGGCTGCCGCTGCTGGCAAAGGGGCGCGTGATCGGGGCGGTCAGCCTTGCAGCCTATATGATCGGCTTTTCGCTGGCTTACGTGACGCTTGATGCGGGCCTGGGCGCGCTCATCCTCTTTGGCACCGTGCAGATCACCATGTTCGGCTGGTCCGCCCTGCGCGGGGCGGCCCCCACACGGCGGCAGATGCTGGGCGCCGCGGTCGCCTTTGCCGGCCTGCTCTTGGCGCTTTGGCCGCAAGAGGGCGGCGGCGGCGACCTGGGGGGGGCCGCGATGATGGTCATCGCAGGCGTCGGCTGGGCCGCCTACACGCTGGCGGGCAAGGGCGCGCGCGATCCGCTGGCGGCGACGGCGGCGAATTTCGTCGCGGCGATGCCTCTGTTGCTTGTGCTCCTGTTCGGTGCTGGTCTGCACGCGGCGCCCTCGGGCATCGCGCTTGCGATCCTGTCGGGCGCGGTCACCTCCGGCCTGGGCTATGCGCTGTGGTACCACGTGCTGCCGCAGCTTGCCGGACAAACCGCCGCCGTGGTGCAGCTGAGCGTGCCGATCATCGCCATCCTCGCAGGTGCGGCCCTGCTGGGCGAGGCGCTGTCGCTCGGCACCGGCCTCGCGGCTGCGCTTGTCTTGGGCGGTATCGCCCTGGCGGTCACTTCACCAACGGCTCCAGCGGGTCGTACATGATCCCGGTGCCGTCAAAGGCCACTTCGCCCAAGCTGTCGGGCTTGTGGGGCAGGGCGGCCAGTTCGGCCCGGCTGACCCACCGGCGCTCGGTCACGATGGCCTCTGGGTCGTCCCACTGCGCAGGCCGCGCTGACCCCGCTGCCACCCGGCAACGGAAATAGACATCGACCTGGTGAAACGCACTGCCGGGATCGTGAAACTCGTTCACCAGGCAGGGCGCCCCCACCTCGATCTCCAGCCCGGTTTCCTCGAACACCTCGCGGATCAGATTGTCGGGCAGGCTGCTGCCCACCTCGACCCCGCCGCCCGGCGCACACATCAGCGGGCTTTGCCCATCCGGCCATGCATTGACGACCAACAGGCGGCCGTCCTCGACAATCAGGGCACGCACGGCCAGGCGGGGTGATTTAGGGCGCATCAATGCATCTCTTTCGCGAAAGGACGGGGCGTAGCCATTCCATAGGGCGGCGGATGCGACTATCTCAAGCGCCATGCGTCACCTGACCCTCGTTTTTCTGCTCTGCCTTATCGGCCTGCCCGCCCGTGCCGATTGCGTCGTGCTGCTGCACGGGCTGGCGCGGACCGAGGCGTCGCTGGTGGTGATGGAGCAGGCGCTGAAGGCCGAAGGCTACACCGTTGTGCGGCCCGGCTACCCCTCGACCTCGGAAACGGTGCAAACCCTCGCAGCCGAGGTTATGCCCCAAGCGCTTGACGCCTGCGGCGACACCCGCGTGCATTTCGTCACGCATTCCATGGGTGGCATCCTCGTACGCTATTGGTTGGCCAACCACCCCAGGCCCGCACAGTTGGGCCACGTGGTGATGATGGGCCCGCCCAACCGCGGCAGCGAGGTGGTGGATACCCTGGGCGATCTTGAGGTTTTCGGCTGGCTTAACGGCCCCGCGGGCACGCAGCTGGGCACCGGCCCCGACAGCCTGCCGCGCCGCCTGCCGCCGGTCGACTATCCGGTGGGCATCATCGCGGGCGACCAGTCGCTTAACCCCTATTTCTCGTCGCTGTTGCCCGGCCCCGATGATGGCAAGGTGTCGGTCCGCGCCACGCTCGTGTCCGGCATGACCGACCACATCGTGATGCCGGTCACGCACACGTTCATGATGAATAATCCCGCCGTGATCGCGCAGGTCACCACCTTCCTCAATGTCGGGCTCTTTGACCAAGACCTCAGCTGGACCGGCGCACTGCTCGACACGTTGGGCTGCCCCGACGGGGCCTGTTTTCAAGGGCAACGCGATGCTGGCGATTGACCTTGTGGGCGCGCAGGTCCTGCGCCCGGACGGCTTTGACGACGGCCCCCTGTCCCTGGCCGAGGGGCGGATCACCGACACCCCCACAGGCCGCGCCATCGACCTGACCGGCTACCGCGTGCTGCCGGGCATCGTGGACGTTCACGGCGACGGGTTCGAACGGCACATGGCCCCGCGCCGCGGCGCGATGAAGCAGATGGGCGAAGGCCTGGTCGCGGTCGAGGCAGAGCTGGCCGCAAACGGCATCACCACCGGCGTGCTGGCGCAGTTCGTCAGTTGGGAGGGCGGGCTGCGCAGTTTCGAGTTCGCCGATCAGGTCTTTGGCGCATTGGCCGACACCGCACCGCAGCTGGTCACCGACCTGCGCCCGCAAATGCGGTTCGAGGTCAGCCTGCTCGACCTTTATGACAGCCTGCCGGATCACGTCGCGCGCTGGGGCGTGGAATATGTCGTGTTCAACGACCACCTGCCGCACGACCGTCTGGCCCAGGGCCGCAAACCGCCGCGGCTCACGGGCCAAGCGCTCAAGGCTGGCCGCAACCCCGAGGCGCATTTTCAAACGCTGCTTGCCCTGCACGCCAAGGCGCAAGAGGCCGAAGGCGCGCTGGGCCCGCTGTGCGCCCGGTTGCACGCGCTGGGCGTACGCCTGGGTAGCCACGACGACAGCACCGCGGCAGGCCGCGCCACCTGGCAGGCCCGCGGCGCGGATGTGGCCGAGTTTCCCGAAACGCTGGAGGCGGCAGAGGCGGCGCGCGCAACCGGCGCCCATGTGGTGCTGGGCGCGCCCAACGTGGTGCGCGGCGGCTCGCACAAGGGCAACGTGTCGGCCATCGACCTGATCAGCATGGGGCTGTGCGACGCCATCGCGTCCGATTATCACTACCCATCGCCCCGCCGTGCTGCCCTGATGGTGGCGCGCACCGGGTTGATGGGCTTTGCCCAGGCCTGGGCGCTGGTGTCCGCCGGCCCCGCGGCTGTGCTGGGCCTGGATGACCGCGGGCACCTGACACCGGGCAAGCGGGCCGATCTGGTGATCCTGGATGCAAGCGACCGCGTGGCGGCCACCCTGTCGGGCGGGCGCGTCAGTTTTATGGCCGGGGACGTAGCCGACCGTTTCGTCGCCTAGCGCGTGATGCGGTTGACATGGCCCATCTTGCGGCCCGCCCGCGCCTCGGCCTTGCCATAAAGGTGCAGGGCACAGCCCGGCGCGGCCGCGAGGTCAGGCACACGGGTCACATCGTCGCCAATCAGGTTCTCCATCACCACATCCGCATGGCGCACCCCGTCGCCCAAGGGCCACCCGGCCACGGCCCGGATATGCTGCTCGAACTGGTCCACGGCACAGCCGTTCTGCGTCCAGTGACCCGAATTATGCACCCGCGGTGCGATCTCGTTCACGATCAGACCGCCTGGCGTCACAAACAGCTCAATCCCCAACACGCCCACATAATCCAGCGCATTCAGGATGTTGGCCGCGATCAAGATCGCATCGGTGCGCTGGCTGGCACTCAGCCGGGCAGGCACCGTGGTGGTGTGCAGGATACCGTTCCGGTGCACATTCTCACCGGGATCAAAGCAGGCCACCGCCCCATCCAGCCCGCGCGCGGCAATCACGGACACCTCGTGGGAAAAATCCACAAACCCTTCCAGGATCGCAGGCGCGCCCTGCATCGCGGCCCAGGCGGCCTCGGAATCCTGCGGGGTGTTCAGCCGGGCCTGGCCCTTGCCGTCATAGCCCAGTCGCCGGGTCTTGAGGATCGCGGGCGCGCCGATGCTGGTCAGCGCGGTCACCAGCGCGGCCATGTCGGGCACGTCCGCATAGGGCGCCGTGGTCAGGCCCAGCCCGGTCAGAAACCCTTTCTCCACCAACCGGTCCTGGCTGACGCGCAGCGCCTCGCGGCCTGGGCGGATCGGTGCGTGGTCCTCCAGCGCGTCCAGGGTCAGGGTCGGGATGTTCTCGAACTCATAGGTGATCACATCGACGGTGGTGGCAAAGGCAAACAGTGCATCGTTGTCTTCAAACGGCGCCGTCGTCACCAGGTGGGCCACATCGCCCGCAGGCGGCGCCGGGCTGGGGTCAAACACGTGGGTCTTGAACCCCAAACGGCTCGCCGCGACCGCCAGCATGCGGCCCAACTGCCCGCCACCCAAAATGCCGATGGTCGCACCTGGGGCCAGAGGCTCAGTCATCGCCCGGCTCCTCGGGGATCGAGGCCGACAGCGCCGCGCGCCAGTCGTCCAACCGCCGCGCCAGCGCCGGGTCCTGCAACGCCAGAATGCCTGCCGCCATCAGCCCCGCATTGGCCGCGCCCGCCGCACCAATGGCCATGGTCGCCACGGGAAACCCGCGCGGCATCTGCACAATGGAATAGAGGCTGTCGACCCCCGATAGCGCCTTGGTCTGGACCGGCACGCCGATCACCGGCACCCGCGTCTTTGACGCCATCATGCCCGGCAAATGCGCAGCCCCGCCCGCACCCGCAATGATCACCTGCAGCCCACGCGCCACAGCCGTCTTGCCATAGTCCCACAGCCGGTCGGGCGTGCGGTGGGCGGAGACGATGCGGGTCTCGAACACGACCTCTAACTGGTTCAGCATATCCGCCGCCTCGCGCAGGGTGGGCCAGTCCGACTGGCTGCCCATGATGATGCCAACGGTGGGTGTGTGCTCTGCCATAGGGGCCCCCGGCGCTTGGAAAGAGCGCACTATAGTCGGCTGTGCCAAACAGGCAATGGCCGCGCGCGGTGTTTTCTTTGACAGAATGCTGCAATGCAGCAATCCTCGCGCCATAGCCAATCAGAGAGGCCCGCCATGATCACCCCCTTCGACATCTGGGCGCCGATGTTCCGCGCCCCCTTTTCCGGCGATGTGACGCAGGAAATCGTGCCCAAGTTCTTCTCGCCCGACATCCGCGGCGTCCCCGCGATCGAGGCGCGGGTGCAGACCGAGGTCGCCAGCTATGGCAAACAGCTGGGCAAAGTGCTGGAAGCGCTGCAAACCCTGTCGGCGGCCACCAACACGCCCCTGCCCGAAATCGACGCGCTGGTCACCCAGATCGAAGCGGTCAAAGCGGACTGCACCGACACCTTGCGCGCCGATGCCGCCGCCGCCCTCGACCGGCTCAAGGCCGCCGACCCGGAGGGCTGGCGCGCACTGGTGCAGCGGGGCGCGGATTAGGCGATGATATCCGGCGTCAAACGGTCTTCGATCAGCGCAATGCGGTCTTTCAGCAGCAGCTTTTTCTTCTTCAGCCGCTGAATGACCAACTGGTCCGACGTGCCCTTTTCCTGCAATGCCCGGATCGCCTCGTCCAGATCGCGGTGCTCGCATTTGAACACCTCCAACTCGACGCGCAGCACCTCGTCTGTCTTCATCGAAATGTCGGCAGGGGCGTTCATGATGCGATTCCAAGCGGTTGCCAGACCCTCAATATAATCACGCGGACGCGATCCGCCTAGACCTTGTGAAGCCTCGCGTTTCTTCCCATATTCGTTGCAACCGCTGCCGCTACGGGGCGGGCCCTGACTGTCGCTTGATATACCTAAGGACGTGTCGCATGACGAAAATGACTTTGGCGTCTTACCCCCATATGCTGGGGTTCGAACAACTTGAACGGCTGCTGGAACGCACCGCCAAAAGCAGCGAGGGCTATCCGCCCTTCAACATCGAACAAACCTCTGACTATTCCTACCGCATCACGCTGGCCGTGGCCGGTTTTTCCGAAGGGGACCTGGCCATCACGGTCGAGGACCGCCAACTGGTGATCCGCGGCCGCCAGACCGACGACACCGACGGGCGCATCTTTTTGCATCGTGGCATTGCCGCGCGTCAGTTTCAGCGCAGTTTTGTATTGGCCGACGGGGTCGAGGTGGGCGAGGCTGTGATGGAAAACGGCCTGCTGCACGTGGATCTGACCCGCTCGGCGCCCGAGACCGTGGTCCAGACCATTAATATACGGAAAGGATAAGTCATGAACACGCCTTTTGATCTGAACGCCGATGTGGGCCGGATGGTGTATGTCAAACCCATCGCCGTCGATGACCTGCCGCGCGAGGTGCGCGACCAGGCGGAAGGGCTGGACCAGCTCTTTGCCTTGCATGACGCCGAAGGGCAGCAACTGGCGCTGGTGGCCGACCGCAAGCTGGCCTTTGCCCTGGCCGTGCAAAACGACTACGCGCCGCAGCCGGTCCACTGACCCCTGACGCCAGCGGCCCCCGGGACACCTTGGGGCCGTCGCCTGGCAGCCTTGGCTACGACCGCCATACCGGATTGCTCCAGGCCCGCCGCCCCGCGGCATCCACCACCGTCAGACGCATCCACGGGCTGTTGGCCATCCGGGCCAGGGACACGGTCGTGCGCGTCATGCTCGCCCCATGCTTGGCCGTCGCGGCACAGCCCTGACCCTGCACGATGATCGCTGCCGCCGCCGACGTCTCGACCGTCACGCTGTCGTCCGACCAGGTGATGTCGTGGATCGCGGGCCCGGTCGAGGCATACATATGCCCCGCCTTCAGCGCCGCCAGCAGCGCCTCGGGCGTGTTGCTTTCGGCCTTGACCATGGTCCAGCCGCCAAAGTGATCCGGCTCGCTAAAATGCGCGTCATCCGTGGCGCACAGGGTCAGGCGGCGGTCTTCCTCCAGCAGGCGGTCGAGGTGCCAAAACCCCTCGGCCCGGTCGGCACCCACCTGGCAGCCGTGATTGTAAACCTCGACCGCATGCGCCGCCTCCAGCGACCGCGCATCGGCCAGGCTCAGCCCACCCCATTCAGGATGCGCCACCGCCACAAAGGCACCCGCATCACGCGCCCGCTGCGCCAAGTCCGGGCCGCTCTCCTGCTCGGGCACCGGGACGAAACCGGGGCTGTGCGACGGCGCGAAATCGGCAGGCAGGCCCACGGCCAGGATGTGCCACAGCTCACCGTTTTCCATGGCGCCCGAATGGATTTCCGCCCCCAGGATGGTCGTGAACCCAGCGTCGCGAAAGCCCGTCGTGTCCACGATGGGATAGCCGTAGACCTCGATAAAATGATCCGTCAGCGCGATGAAATCATAGCCCTCGGCCTTGTAGCGGCGGCACACCTCGGCGGGGTCCAGCACCCCGTCGGACCGGTTCGAATGGGTGTGCAGGTTGCCGCGCCAAAAGCGGCCAGGGGCGGAAAAGGCGGGGTCGTGCATGGGTCGTGTCCTTAGTCAGATCAGGGATTTTGTCATATGAATGCGCGGCATATCGTCTTTGCCAGAGGCCACGGGCCGTATGTCGGTGACCTCGAACCCCAGGCCAGAATAGAACGCCACCAGCCGGGTGTGCGGCTGCGCCGTGATCAGCCCGATGCTGTCAAAGCCGATCTTGCGCGCCAGCGCTTCCAGCGCCTGCATCGCGCGGCGGCCCGTGCCCTGGCCTTGTTCGGCGGGATCAATGGCGATCTGTTCGATCCTCAGCTGGCTGTCGGCGCGATCAATCACAATGCAGCCCTTGGTGCCATCCACCCACAGCACACGGCGGGCCGCAATCGCGTCGGCCAACCACGGGTAGGGGCCGGGGCTGTCACGGCCCAAGGCCTGCACATATGGCGCAAAGGCCGCATGCATCAGCCGCTCAAGCGCGGCCTCATCCCCCGGCGCCGCCTGTGTCAGCATGTGCGAAAGATCATCACCAGACCGCGGTCTTGGGCATGGGGGTGATCATCCTTGTCGTAAATCTTGATCTCGGCAAAGCGCAGCGGGCTGATCCGGCCCGACGCCTGCAACGTCGCCAGGGCAGAGCCAAAGCCCATCCCATCCATCACCGCAGGGATCGTGCCGCAGACAAACAGCGCGCCGGGCCGGGTGACGCGCAACAGCTCGGGCAGGCAGGCCGGGCCAACATGGCCATGGGTGAACGTCCCGCAGGAAATCACACCGCCATAGGCCGCGTCCGGCAGGTCCAGCGGCGCCAGCAAATTGCCCTCGATCAGGTTGCGGTAAATGCCCTTACCGCGCGCGATCTCCAGCATCTCGGGCGTGATGTCGAATGCATCCACCGCGGCGCCGCCCAGATGTTCGGCCACCAGCCCCGTGCCCGCCCCGATGTCGAGGATCGGCATGTCATCCCCGCTCTCGCTCAGAAACAGCTCGGCAATCAACCGCGGCGCCGCGAAACCCCAGCCTGCGCCAAAGCTGTCATCGTAGGTCGCCGCCCAATCGCCATAAAGCGCCTTGGCGCTCGCAGGCCCGTCAATCTCATAGGCGTTGTCGAGGTCGTAATCCGCCATCATCCCTCCACCGTAACCGTGCCACGCGCAAACCCCCGCACACGCGACCGCTGGTCGGGGTCCAGCGACGGGATCGCCGACAGCAGCGCGCGGGTATAGTCGTGCTGGGGCCGCTCGAAAATATCGCGCGTCGGGCCCTGCTCGACAATCTCGCCCAGATACATCACCGCAACCGTGTCGCACACATGGGCGACCACACTCAGGTCATGGCTGATAAACAGGAAGGTGAGGTCCAGATCGCGCTGCAACTGCTTCAGCAGGTTCAGAATATCCGCCTGGATCGACACGTCCAGGGCCGCCACACACTCGTCCGCGACGATGAACTTGGGCCCCGCCGCCAGCGTGCGCGCGATGGAAATGCGCTGGCGCTGGCCACCGGAAAAGGCATGCGGATAGCGGCGCAGGTGCTCTAGGTTGATCCGGCACTTGGCCGCGATCTCGCGCACGCGGTCGTCGGTCTCGGCCCGGCTTTGGGTCAGACCCAGGATTTCCAGCGGCTCGGCAATGATGTCGCGCACCGTCATCCGCGGGCTTAGCGCCGCGTAGGGGTCTTGAAAGATCAGCTGCGCCTCGGCGCGAAACGCCTTTTCCTGTGCGCGGGTCATCTGGGCGATGTCGAACACCCGACTGCCGTCGTCATAAGTGATGCGCCCCTGCGTGATCGGGGCCGCCCGCAAAATCGCGCGGCCCAGCGTGGTCTTGCCCGACCCGCTTTCGCCGACCAACCCGACAAAGCCGCCCTTGGGGATGTCCAGCGACACGCTTTTGACCGCCTGCAACATGGGCGGCGCGCCCAGCAGGCGGCGGCCCAGGGGAAAGGCCACGGTCAGGTCCTCTATGCGCACCAGCGGCGTCATCGCACGTCCTCGGGAAACAGGGCGGCGTAATGGCCCGGACGCACCTCGGTCATCGGTGGCACCTCAGTCTCATAGCGCGACCCAGGCGCCAGTTCGGCGTTGCGGGTGTGAAAGACGCAGCCCGCCGGGCGCTCCAATGGCGACGGGATGTCGCCGGGGATCGCGGTCAGCGGCGCATCCAGATTGTCCAGGTTCGGCAAGGCGCGCAGCAGCCCGCGGGTATAGGCATGAGCCGGGCTGCGCAGAACGTCGCGCACTGGCCCCTGTTCAAGGATGCGGCCAAGATACATGACCGCCACGCGGTCGGCGATCTGCGCGATCACACCCAGATCATGGGTGATGAACAGGATCGACATGCCGAACTCGGCCATCAACTCTTTCATCAAGTCCAGCACCTGCCGCTGGATGGTCACGTCCAGCGCCGTCGTCGGTTCGTCCGCGATCAACAGGCGCGGCCGGGTGGTCAGCGCCATCGCAATCATCGCGCGCTGGCGCATCCCGCCGGAATATTCGAACACATACTGATCAAACCGCCGTGCAGGTTCGGTGATGCCCACCCGGTCCAGCATCTCGATCGACAGCGCCTTGGCCGCGGCCTTGCCCATATCGGTGTGGATTTGCAGCTGCTCCACCATCTGCTTGCCCACGGTCAGGGCGGGGGCAAAGCTGGCCATCGGCTCTTGAAAGATCATGGACACGGCGCCACCCCGGATGGGCCGCATATCGCGCTCGCGCCGCAGGCTCAGCACGTCCACCGGCGGGTCCGACAGGGTGATGCGGGACGCAGGGTCATAGACCGTGTTGCGCCCGTTCAACTGCATGATCGCCTTGGCCGTCACCGACTTGCCCGACCCGCTCTCGCCCACGAGGCCCAGCACTTCGCCGGGCGCGATGTCGAACGACACGTTCTCGACCGCCGTGATCAGCCCCTCGTCGGTCTTGAACCGAATCGTCAGGTCTTCGACGCACAGCAGGCTCATTTGCCCTGCTCCCCATAGGGGTCCGCTGCATCACGCAACCCGTCGCCAACAAAGACAAAGGCCATCACCAGCGTCACGAAAAAGAGGACGGGGATGAAATACCACTGATAGTTCAACAGCACATCCGCCTGCGTCGTGTTCTGCAGCAGCACACCCAGCGATGTCACGGGGTCCTTCAACCCCAACCCGATAAACGACAGCGCCGTTTCCGACAGCACCATATACGGAAACGAGATCACCAGATCGACGATGATATAGCTGGTAAAGCTGGGCAGCAGATGCCGCCCGATGATGTGCCCGGACGACGCGCCAGACAGCTTGGCCGCCAGCACGTAATCCTGGTTCCGCTCGACCAACAAATGGGTGCGCACGCGGCGCGCGAGCGTGGGCCAGCCGATCAGGCCCAAGATGATCGAGATAAAGAAAAACCGGGTCTCCGCGCTCCATGTATCGGGGACAAAGGCCGCAAGCGCCATAAACAGCGGAATGGCCGGTACCGTGCGGATCGCGTCGGTGATCATCTGCAGCACACCGTCGACAATCCCGCCGTAAAACCCCGCAATGCCGCCAATCACCAGCGCCAGAACAAAGGAAATCAGCACCCCCAACGTGCCCACGGCCAGCGATGTCTTGATCGCATGCAGCGTGCGCGAAAAGATGTCCTTGCCCAGATCATCGGTGCCAAAAAGGTGGACAAACCCGTCGTCCACGCCAAACAGGTGCCGGTCCAGCGTGACACCCAACCAGCGGTATTCGTCCCCTTTGACAAAGAACTGCATATAGCGCCGATCGGCAGTGTCGATGGTCGTCACCCAACGAAAATTCGTGGCCAAGGACCGCTCGCGCTTGACCCCATAGATAAACGGCCGCGCCGAACAGCCCGCATCGTCGCAAAATCGCGGCACCTGCGGCGCGCCGTTGGTGTACTCTTTGTTGGCGCCGGCCACGGTCGGGTCATAGGGCGCAAAGAAATCGGCAAACAGCCCCAGAAAGATCATCACCGCCAGCACCACCGCCGCCACCATGGCCGCGCGCTGCTTGCGAAACCGGGCCCAGATCAATTGCCGCTGCGAGGCGGTGAAATAGGCCTCTTTGTCCGCTTGGCTGAACTCGGTCATGCGGTGCCCCCCATGACCGAATGGCGCATGCGTGGGTCCAGCAACGCCAGGGCCACGTCGGTGACAAAGTTCAACGCCACAATCGTCGCCGTCAGCAAAAAGATGATCGCGCCCGCCAGTTGCTGATCGTTCGACCGCGCCAATGCCTCTAGCAGCAGCGCGCCCGCCTCGGTCAGGGTCAGGATGATCGCGACAATCGGCAACTCGTTAAAGATGCGGTTCAGGTCAAAGCCCAGGGAATTGACGATCGGCCCCAACGCATGACGCGCCGGATAACGCCACAACAGGCGCCGCCCATACAGCCCCCGCGCCCGCGCCGCGGTGACATACAACTTGGATTGCTCATCCAGCATCAGCGCCCGCACCGTCTGCAGCGCAAAGGCGGTGGCCGACCAGCCCAGGATAAACACCGGCAGCCAGGCCCGGCTTAGGAAATCCAGCAGCTTGTCCCACGACCAAGGCGCATCGCGAAACTCCTTCGAGAACAGGCCCGACATCGAGTCGCCGAAATACACCGTCGCAATCAGCATGATGATCAACGCCAGTAGAAAATTCGGCATCGCCAGACCCAGATACGACACCAATCGCAGCGCATTGTTCACCACCGGATTGCGCGAGGCGGCGGCGTAAATGCCCACGGGGATTGCGATCAGATAGGCGAAAAACAAGGCCGCAAAACAGATCCCGGCCGAGATCAGAAACTTCGACCCGAGCAACTGGCTGATCGACACCCGCAAGATACAGCTTTCACCAAAATCACCCACAAAGGCGCCGGTCACCCAGGTCCCCCAGCGCACAAGAAACGGCTGATCCAAGCCCAACCGCGCGCGTTCGGCATCAATGTCCTCGCGCGTCAGGTTTTGCCCTTGGGTGTTTTTATAGGCCAAATAGCGCTCGGCGCAGTCGCCGGGGACGAATTCCATCAAGGTAAAGACTAGAAAGGACACGATTAACAGCGTCACCGCAGCCAACACCGCCCGCGTCGCCACAAACCTCGAAAAGTTCCCCATACACCGTCCCCCGACGCCGTCAGGTAGCGCCCCAGGTGCAACAGTTTTGTGACGGTCGCGCGGGTTCAGCGCGATTTTTGACGGGTCGCTGCAGGGTGCGGGTATTGCGTGGGCGGCGGGGTGGTTCGGTGCGGATAAACCTGCGATCCGTCTGGCAGATACCAATCACCACCATGCGATGTCCGAACACGCAACGCCCAACAGCGCGGGTGAACAGAATTCAGAACTGAAGCCCTAGGAAAATCACGGCCAACGGCACGGGCGCCACGGCAAGAATGACCGTAAGAAGGGTTGGCAGCGGGCTGAAAATACCGCTTAGCCCTGCAACCATCATGATGCCGCCGCCACCACCGATAATGGAATTCCCCGGCGTGTTGATCGCAGCCGCCACCGCGATATAGCGGTAGCGCAGCGCAAGGTGCAGGACCCGTGCCGACTGGCCGTCCAAAAGCATCGCGACACGTTCATCCTGGGACAACGGGGCCGCGCGGGCGACTAGGTCAGCCGCACGCCGCATCCGCAACAGCCGCATATACCGCTCGAGCGCGGCAATCGGCAGGAACCGCCCGATGGTAAAGGCCAGCATCATCGCCACCACCGTGCAGACGTAAATCAGCGGCGCAATCGCCGCACCGAACCCGGCCAGAAGTGCGATGCCAATCTCTGCGCCGGGCACAAACGGCATGGCCAGAAACCCGATATAGGCCACGGCCCCGATCATGATCGCTTTGTGCACTTGCTGTTCGTTGTCGGGGCGAATTTGCATGTCCAGCACATCACGGATTACGCCCGCGCCCCACGTCGCCAAACCGATAACACACACCAGCAAAGCAACCCGAAAGATTAGGCCGGGCACGTTCACCGCTTTGGGCGTCATTTGCGCGGCTCAGCCAGCGACGGTCTGTGGCGCCACAACTGTCCCCGTCGCCTGCATCGGGATCTGGTTGGTCCAGTACCAGCGTCGGGTCGTCCAGGTCGCATCAATCACCACCTCGCCTTCGGTGACGGTGCCATACCAGACCACGGTATGCGGGGCATCGGGACAGCGCGTCGTTGTGGTCCAATGGATCACGTCCCCCACGGTTTTGGTCTGATAGTCCGTCCAGCCAAAGTTGCAGTATGCCTCGCAGTCGACGGATTGGAACATGCCATCGCGAAAGATGATCTCGTCCTCCAGCTCGGCCCCGCTCGACACATCGTGGCCGTAGACGACAAAGGTCATCCCATCCAACTTGCCCGTATCCGCCCAATCCCCGTCGGGCACGTTCAGATCGGGAATATCTTCGTTCAGGACCGTCAGCGTTGCGGCACCCGTGCCAAGCGTGGCGGCTGCAATGGCGGCGATTTGCAGAATCTGAGGCATGGACCGCTCCGTCCGTGGAAAAATTTTAGTGAAAATAATGGATCGAGTATGGATGAAACGGCCAAGCAGGCAAGACAAATCGGAATGCGGGTCCCCGCACCAAGGCAGGCAAGACCTTGGGGAACCGCGACAGGGCCGTCCGTGCTGTGACATTCAGCATGCGCTATTTGATCAACGCCAAATCTGTGGGCCTCAAGCTCGCCTGTCCCTGCACAAACGACCACACGCCATGAAAAAGGCCCCCTCGGGGATAATCCCGAGGGGGCCGCAAAAGCCTTAGAAACTCTAAAGCCTAGTTATCTTCCGCCAGGAACCACTGCGTGGCGCGGTAGGGGTAGGTGCGGTAGTATTCGTAGGACGACGTCTTGAACTCCGGCACGTTCTGCAGCCCGTTGCGCACGACGATGGGCGAGGGGGCGATGACGGTGCCGATGAACAGCATGTTGTCGGTAAAGGCCTTCGCGATGGCCTCGCCCGCCGTCGATGCCGCGTCCGACCCCGGGGCCGAAGATTGCAGCGTCGCCACATCCGCGATCAGCTGGTCGACCCAGGCGGGGGGGGCGACACCGGCCGCACCGTCGCTGTCGATATACTCGGCCCACTTCATGCCCGTGCGGTGGCCAAAGAACGATCCGAACGGCGGCACCAGGCCTTCGTTCGTGCCCAGTGCGATGGCCAGCGGCTCGCCTTTCCACCAGGCCATCACGTCCAGTTCGTTGGCTGATTGCGCGGCGCGGTATTCGTCTGGGGTGACCTCTTTGATCGTCGTCTCGACCCCGATGTCAGTCCACTGCTGGGCGATCAGTTCCAGCAAATCGCCCGAGATACCTTGGGTCGCGAACTGGATGTTCAGCACGATGTCGTCACCATTGGGCAACTCGCGCGTGCCGTCCCCGTCCGTGTCGACCATGCCGAGGCTGTCGAGCGTGGCGCTGGCCATCTCGGCATCATAGGCGGTGCCGACCTTGCCATAGCTTTCGGCGAAATCGGGCAGCGGGGAAAAGCCGGTATAGGCCATCGGCTCGCCCTGGCCAAAGAACACGACCTCGTTCAGCTCGTCCCGGTTGATCGCCGCCGACATCGCCTTGCGGAACTCGGGGTTCGAGAACAGCGCGCGCTTGGCCTCGTCATCCGATGTTACGTTGAACGACAGGGTCGGGATCGCAACGGTGGGCTTCAGCTGTACCGAATAGCCGCCGTTTTCCTGGTTTTCCAACAGGATCGGCGCGTTCGGCAGCTGCAGCGACTGCGCTTTGTAATCCACCTCGCCGTTGACCAGCGCAAGGATACGCACCTCGCTGTCGTTCTTATACAGCTCGTCCTGGCGGCTGATGTAGGGCAGCTGCTGGCCCGTCGTGTCCACCTGGTGGAAATAGGGGTTCGCCACCAGCTTGCGGCCCTCGGTGGTGTCGGCCACATAAATGTGGCTTTCCAGCGTGGGCTGCGTGGCATAGGGCAGCGTCGCCGCATGCGCGGGGTCGCGCAGCATGGGCGACGGCGTGTCGGTCCAGTCCGAGGCGCCAAAGTAGTAGTTGATCGCCTCATACCCGCTTTCGAACCCAAACTCGGCGGCCCGTGCCGCCGCATCGTCATTCAGCGCGGGGTGGAACTGGCCCAGGAAATGCGCAGGCTGGAAGGGCTGGGCATAAGAGGTCGCAAAATGCACCAGCAGGCCCGGCTTGGGTGCGGCGAGGACGAATTTGAACTCCGTCGGGCTCATCACCTCGATCTGGATCGGCTCACCACCGGCCAGCACATAGTCGGCGGCCTTTTCGCGAATGTTGGTGTCCAGGCTCAGGTTCTCCAACCAGAACCGCACGTCTTCCGAGGTAAAGGGCGCGCCGTCCGACCATTTGTGGCCCTCGCGCAGCGTCATCGTCAGCTCGGTGAAATCATCGTTCCAAGACCAGGACTTGGCCACATTTGGCACAATGGTCGTCAGGTCGTCGGAATAGCGCACCAGGTTCACGTGGCGGATCGACAAGAAGTCCGATGTGCCCGCTTCGGTGTTGTTCGACAGCGCATCAAACGTGCCGCCATAGGTGCCGATGGCGTCATAGGGCACCATCACCAGCGGCTCGGCAGGCAGCCGGTCGGCCAAGGGCGGCAGGTCGGGGTTGCCTTGGATCTCTGCGTTCAGCGCCTTGATCTCGGGGTTGGCGGCAAAGGCCATCTCGCAGCCTGCGGCACTTTGGAACTCGGCCAGCTCGAACTGCTGTGGAAAGGCACCGGGCGCCACGCCCATCGGGTCCGCCAGCGTCACGCTTGGGCAATTGGCCAGCGCCGTGGTCGAATAAAGCGCAAGTGCAGCGCCGGTAAGTACGGTGGTTTTCATCATGATCCCCCAATGATGTGTGCGCAGCGGCGTGACAGAGTTTTGTTACGGGTTTTTGACACTTGCGTAACAGCCACATGACGCCCCCATGGTGCAGGAACCACGCCCGCCGCTTGACCTGACCCCGCAAAACACCGTTCAGTCGCACCACGGGCCCGCACCCCGCAGCCGCGACAGGATCACACACCATGCGCTTTGACGTTGACTGGGTCGACGCCTTTACCGACCAGCCCTTTGGCGGCAACGGCTGCGCCGTCGTGCATCAGGGGGCGGGCCTGAATGCTGCCACCTGCAAGGCCTTCGTGCGCGAGACATCGCTTGTTGAATGCACCTTCACCGGCCCGTCTGACATCGCCGACATCCGCGTGCGCTATTTCCTGGCCAGCCGAGAGATCCCGTTCGCGGGCCACCCCACCATCGCCACCGTTGCCGCCCTGCGCCACCGCGGGCTGATCGGTGACGGCGCGCTGACGCTGGACACCGGGGCAGGGGTCGTGCCGGTGACGGCGCAGGGCAACACGGTGTCCATGACCCAAATCGCACCCGACTTTGGCGCCCACGTCCCGGCCGATGTCGTGGCGGCGGTGGGTGGCATCCGCGCGTCCGACATCCTGCACCCGCCGCGCTTTGTCTCTACCGGGCTGCCTTTCTGCATCACCCTTTTGCGCGACGCGGCCACGCTTGACGCCGTGCGCTTCGACATGCAGGCCTTCCGCGCCTATCTCGACCACCTGGGCCTCGACAGCACGGATGTGATGGAACCGTTCTGGGTCACGCAAACCGACACAGGCACCCAAGCCCGCCTGCTCATGGCCCCGCCCAGCCCGGCAGAGGACCCGTTCACCGGCTCGGCCACCGGCGCCATGGCCGCCTATCTTTGGGCCGAAGGGGTGATCGACACGCCATCTTTCGTCGCGCGCCAAGGCGACGGGCTGGGCCGCCCCGGCCAGGCGCAGGTGACGGTGCAAGGCCCCCGGAACGCGATCACAGGCGTGGTCGTCGCAGGCCAGTCGCACGTGCTGATGAGCGGGGCGCTGATGCTGTAACCGACGGGCCGAAACACAAAAAAGGCGCGCCGACCCCGGCGCGCCTCTTGTTGTCACTGATCGCGCGTTTAGCCGCTGATCAGGCCCATGCTCTCCAGCTTCAGCAGAACCTGGTGGGCGCAGTTGTCCACATCCACATTCTCGGTCTCCACGCTCAGCTCGGGGTTTTCGGGCACGTCGTAGGGGTCAGAGATGCCGGTGAACTCCTTGATCTTGCCTTCGCGCGCTAGCTTGTACAGGCCCTTGCGGTCGCGGCGCTCGCACTCTTCGATGCTGGTGGCCACGTGGACCTCGACAAAGGCGCCGAACGCTTCGATGTCTTCGCGCACGGCCCGGCGGGTTGTCGCATAAGGCGCGATGGGCGCGCAGATCGCGATACCGCCGTTCTTGGTGATTTCGCTGGCCACATAGCCGATGCGGCGGATGTTCAGGTCGCGGTGCTCTTTCGAAAAGCCAAGCTCTGAGCTGAGGTTTTTGCGCACGATGTCCCCATCGAGCAGCGTCACAGGACGGCCCCCCATCTCCATCAGCTTGACCATCAGCGCGTTGGCGATGGTGGACTTGCCCGACCCGGAAAAGCCGGTGAAGAACACGGTAAAGCCTTGCTGCGCCCGCGGGGGGCGCGTCCGGCGCAGTTCGGCAACCACCTGCGGGAACGAGAACCACTCGGGGATTTCCAGGCCCTCGGCCAGACGGCGGCGCAGCTCGGTGCCCGAGATGTTCAGGATGGTCACGTCATCCTTGTCCTCGATCTCATCGGCAGGCTCGTACTGGGCGCGCTCTTGCACAAAGACCATGTGCTTGAAGTCGACCATTTCGATGCCGATCTCGTCCTGATGCTCGCGGAACAGGTCCTGCGCGTCATAGGGGCCATAGAAATCTTCGCCAGCCGAGTTCTTGCCCGGGCCCGCGTGGTCGCGACCGACGATGAAATGGGTGCAGCCGTGGTTCTTGCGGATCAGCCCGTGCCAGACCGCCTCGCGCGGGCCAGCCATGCGCATCGCCAGGTTCAGCAGGCTCATCGACGTTGTGGCTGCCGGGTACTGGTCCAGCACCGCCTCATAGCAGCGGACGCGGGTAAAGTGATCGACATCGCCAGGCTTGGTCAGGCCCACGACGGGGTGGATCAGCAGGTTGGCCTGCGCCTCGCGTGCGGCGCGGAACGTCAGTTCCTGGTGCGCGCGGTGCAGCGGGTTGCGGGTTTGGAACGCCACAACCTTGCGCCAGCCCATCTTGCGGAAATAGGCGCGCAGTTCGTTCGGCGTGTCGCGACGGCCGCGGAAATCATAGTGCACAGGCTGCTGGATGCCGGTCACGGGACCGCCCAGGTAAATCTTGCCCGCCGTGTTGTGCAGATAGTTCACCGCCGGGTGCGCCAGGTCGTCGGCGCCAAACACCTTTTCCGCTTCCAGCGCCTTGTTCGGCTCCCAACGGTCGGTGACGGTCATTGTGGCCAGGATCACGCCCTCTTGGTCGCGCAGCGCGATGTCTTGGCCAATCTCCAGGCTGTCGGCGAATTTTTCGTTCACATCCAGGGTGATGGGCATCGGCCACAGCGCGCCATCGGCGGTGCGCATGTTCTCGACCACGCCGTTGTAATCGGCCTCGGTCAAAAAGCCTTTCAGCGGGTTGAACCCACCGTTCATCAACAGTTCAAGGTCGCAGATCTGGCGCGGGGTCAAATCCCAGCTGACCAGCTCGCCAGCTTCGATCTTGAGTTTCTGAGCGCTGTCATAAGAGACAAACAGCTCGGGGATCGGAGCGAGGTTATTTTCCATCAATTTGGTCCTGTGGTTGAGAGGATTGAATCCGAAGGTTGTGCCCGTCAATTCTGAATAAAGTGCGTCATATTCCGCGAATTTCCGGGCAAGAAACTGGTCCGTCAGGCGGTTCTTTTCGGCGCCGCCACGGCTGGTCAGCGCATAGGCATAGCGCTGGCGCTTGTCCGGGCCGTCATGGTCCGTCACCGCAACAAACCCCGCCGCCGTTGCCTGGCGCAGCAGGGCGTTCAGGCGGCCCAGCGACACGCCCAACGCCTGCGCCGTGGCCCGCTGTGACGCCGTCGGCGCCAGATCAATCTGGCGCAGCAGACGAAACAGCTGGTCCTCGTGCTCTGGGCTGGCTTTGGTCTCGGCAGCGGGCATGGGTGGTATGGGGTCCGGTTTGTTCACACGTGAACACATGTCACACAAAGTTTGTTCACGAAAGAACAAACTTTGCGGTTGCGACAATTTTGGGCAGATTGCGGCCAGCCGTGGCCTACGCGCCACAGGTCGTGTGGGGCACAGTTGCGGTACAAAAGCCCGACGTTAGGCCGACAAAAGCTGGCTGAGCAGTGTCGCGTCCCGCACCGGCAGCGCGTCCAGCGCCCGGTCGCGCCCGCGCAGCGTCAGAGACACCGTTTGGCTGCTGTCGATCCGCGCCCCAGCAGCTGTCATCACGTCGGTCGAAATCAGCGCCTGTACCTGCAGCGCCTTCGTCTCGCCCTCGAGCCGCGAGGCGGTGTTGACCGTGTCACCAATCAGCGTGCGCGGCGCCTGGCCCGCGGCCCCAATCTCACCCAACACCACGGTGCCCAGATGCACCCCGATCCCGATGGCCACCTGCGCCGCCCCCTCGCGCGCCAGCGTCTCGTTGAACCGCGCGAGCGCATGCCCGATCCCCTCTACCGCGCGCAGCGCATCCTGTGCGGATCGGGCGGCGGTCTCGGTCTCGAACACGGCCATCAGACCGTCGCCCATATACTTGTCCACGGTCCCGCCCGCCTCTAAAATCGGCGGCACGATCTTGTCAAAAAACCGGTTCAACAAGAACACCACGTCATAGGGCAGCTGCCCCGTGGTGCGGGCCGTAAACCCCCGCATATCCAGGAAAAGTACCGCCAGCTGCGCCTCTTTCCCCTGGCTCGCATGGGCGCGCCCGCGCTTGCCATCGTCGCCGAAAACCCGGAACACGGTCAGCGCCTCGGTCGGTTGCACCTGGCAGGCCAGCCGCGTGTGCGGCGGCGCGCCCACAGCGGCCAGGCTGCGCTGTTCGGCCTCGGAGGGTGGGGGCAGGGCGTCGCGCCCATCCTCGACCACGATCCGGCAGGTCGTACAGCGCCCGCGCCCGCCACACAGCGCCGCATGGGGCACGCCGCTGGCGACCGAGGTTTCCAGCACCGTCTGCCCTCGCGCGGCCCGCACAGTGGGGCCGTCAACATAGGTGATGCGCACCGGGCGCGCGATCACCGCAGCCGCGCGGCGCGCGATGAAAATTGCGGCGGCAACGGCCAGCAGCGCCCAAATCGCCTGTTCAAACTGCGTGTCAATCTGTGCCAGCAGCGCCATCCCCGCCGCATCCGGCATCGCCCATGCCTCGCGCGCCAGCGCCGCCGCCCGCGGGTCCGCCAACAGCCCATCCAACACCCGGGCAAAGCTGACATATCCCACTGTCGCCAGCAGCGGCACCGCCACGGCAAAGCCGATGGCCCAGGGCAGACCCCTCTGCCACCAGTGCGTCAGACGCAGCCACATATGCACGCCCATCGCGCCGTGGACCCATGTGACCTCCATCAGCACGACTTGCAGCCAGGCGTCGGTCGACCCCCAGATTAGGTAGGTGACATAGCCCAGCATCGTGTCCACCCCCAGCGCCTCATGCGCGCCGCGGGTATAGACAAGGTGGCTGGCCAGCAGCAGCGGGATCGCCAAGCCCAACCCGATCTGCACCGCGTCGCGCATCGGCATACGCAGCGTCCGGCCCCACACCACCTTGGCCAGTGACAGCACCATATGCGCGCCAAAGGCCAGCCCGATCACAGCCGTGCCAACGCCCGACCGCGTCACGGCCAGGCGCACATCCTGAAAGGCATCAAAGGCAGACGGAGAGATCAGAACGGCCGCAATATTCAACAGATGCAACGCGACATAGACCATCAAGATCAGGCCAGACACGATGCGCACACGGCTTGCCCAACTGCCACGCCAGATTGCCTGCGTCATCCTATGCTCCGTCCCCGGGGTCCGGGCACAGGGTGTCGGTCTTGGCCGGTGCGGTCAACCTGCGCGGGCCACACCGGGGTCACGCCGCTTACTCGGCGACGGCGGCTGGGGTGATGGCCGCGGTTTCCTCGGGCGCGCCCGCTTCTTCGTGCTCGGCCAGGAACCGCTCGGCCTCCAGCGCCGCCATGCAGCCCATGCCCGCGCTTGTCACCGCCTGGCGGTACTTGTGATCGGTCAGATCACCGGCGGCAAACACGCCCGGGATCGACGTCTCGGTGCTGTCGGGCTTGGTCACGACATAGCCGCCCATGTGAGTTTCCAGCACGTCCTTGACCAACTCGTTCGCGGGCGCGTGACCGATGGCGACAAAGACACCCTTGGCCGGGATGTCCGTGATCTCGCCGGTGTCCACATGCTTGACCTTCACACCCTCAACGCCCAGCGGCGCGTCTGCGCCATAAACCTCTTCCAGCTGGTGATGCCACAGCGTTTCGATCTTGGGGTTCTTAAATAGCCGATCTTGCAGGATTTTTTCCGCCCGCAGCGTGTCGCGACGGTGGATCAGGGTGACCTTCGAGGCGAAGTTGGTCAAAAACAGCGCCTCTTCCACGGCAGTGTTGCCGCCGCCGATCACCACGATCTCTTGCCCGCGGTAAAAGAACCCGTCGCAGGTCGCGCAGGCGCTGACGCCAAAGCCCTTGAACTTGTCCTCGGACGGCAAGCCCAGCCATTTGGCCCGCGCGCCTGTCGCCAGGATCAGCGCATCGGCCACATAGACCGTACCGCTGTCGGATTGGGCGACAAAGGGTCGGGCGGAAAAGTCGACCGAGGTGATGATGTCGCCGATGATCTCGGTGCCCATCGCCTTTGCGTGGTCCTGCATGCGGATCATCAGGTCGGGGCCCTGCACCTCGGTGTCGCCGGGCCAGTTTTCGACCTCGGTCGTGGTGGTCAACTGGCCGCCAGGCTCGATCCCCTGCACCAGGATCGGGTTCAGCATCGCCCGGGCCGCATACACCCCCGCGGTGTACCCCGCCGGGCCAGAGCCAATGATCAGAACCTTCGTGCGCTTCGTCTCGGCCATGTCAGCCCCCTTGTCCTGGTGATGAGCCTACCCGATATAGACCGCACGGTCCGCGGATTGAAGCCCGTTCTTGGCAGGCGGCCTTGCGCCAGGTGCATGGCATTTCAGCAAGTGATGTTTCGGATAGTTGCGCATGCGTGCAATATAATTGCGCAGGGCGCCGGGGCTGTTATAAGAACCGCAAAATACGGGGGCACCGATGGCAAGCACGCGACTCGATCCAATTGACCGAAAGATTCTGGCAGAACTGCAGGCCGATGGCCGCATGACCAATGTCGAGCTGGCCAAGCGCGTGGGTATCTCGGCCCCGCCTTGCCTGCGCCGGGTGCGCACGCTCGAGGAAAGCGGGTATATCCGCGGCTACCACGCGGATGTGGATGCGCACGAGCTGGGGTTCGAGGTGCAGGTGTTCGCCAATGTCGGCCTCGCCAGCCAGGCCGAGGCCGACCTGAGCGCCTTTGAGGACAAGTGCCGCGCCTGGCCCTTGGTGCGCGAGTGCCACATGCTGAACGGCGAGGTGGACTTTATCCTCAAATGCGTGGCCCCCGATCTGTCCAGCTTTCAAAGCTTTCTGACGGGCGCGTTGCTGACCACGCCCAACGTCGCCTCGGTCAAGACATCGCTGGTGATCCGGCAGGCCAAGGATGCCCCCGGCGTGCCGTTTGACGTGCTCGAAGAGCGGCTGGCCAAAACCGCCTAGGCCGCCATATCCGGCGTGGGCGCGCGCGGGTGCGCCAGCGGGCCAAAGTCCGTCACATGCGCAATATGCGGGAACATCGACAGGAACAGATCGCGCTGGGCATGGGTCACCTGACGGGTGGCGGCCATGCCGGGGTGGAACGTCTCCATCTCGATCCCGCCCACATCCACGGCGGCGTGGCGCGACAGGCAAATGTGGAACAGGCGCACGGGCGTGGGCGGCACCACCTCGATCACGTTGACGTTGTCGATGAACTCTGCCGCCGGGGTCAGCATCGGCGCACCCGCCGTGGTGCCACGCAGATGCGGCGGCGTCTGCAAAATGCGCGCGCCGGGGCCCACGGTGACAAAGCTGGCGGGCCGGTTCTGACCAAAGCTGTCGGCCATGATCCGCAACAGCGGCATGCGCCGCCCCGCATCCGCAGGCACAAAGCTGGACGAGCCGATCCACAGCACCTGCGCTGGCGCGCCAGAGGTCGTGTGCACCCAATCGCCGGGTAGCAGGTCTTCTATCGCGACATGCCCCTCGGGCGTGGACAGCAAGACGCCGCGGGCAAAGGCCGAAAAGGCGGATTCGAAAAACGGGATCGCGGGCGCCTTGAAGGTCGCGATGCTGCGGCTGCCATCGGCGCGCAGGGCGGCAACCTCGAACGTGCGCAGCGGCGGCGCCTCGGGCCGGGCCATGGGAGCGGTATAGCGGTTGAATGCAGCGCGGGGCACGCGCAGGGCAGCAGGGGTCGTCATATGTAACCTCATCATCGTGTTCGGTCACATCTGTGTCGGCCCCCACCGACGACGACAGATGGATGTTTCCATGTGTCAAAGTGATGGAAGATAATTCCTAAATTCGCCGCAAATTGTCAAAAATAACGAGACATTAAGCACCAACGGCGCACCAAAGGCGCGCCGATATCGTCATTGTTCACGGACCGCGGGGCGATCCTGCCATATTGTGAGTCGGAGGCGGTACGCCTCAGGCCGATTTGCGCAGCGGCTCTGGCGTCTTGCGCTTGGCGATGAACGCCGCCCGGCGCGCGCCACGGGCCCAGGGCATCTGCGGTTGCTCGGCTGCGGCGGCCTTGATCACGGATTTGATAAAGCGTGCGTTTGTCATGGTGGTGCTGTCCTCTGCGCGTCTCATGTCTGGCGGGTCTGCTGCCCGGCTGATGTGCACAATGGCGGCGCAATTCGGCAGGTTTTGGGCAGGCACTCAAAAAATCGCGGGCATTTTTCGCAATGCGGCGGGCGAATTGAGGCAGCGCCGCCCGCGCGCTTTGCCCTTGGTTTATTGGGGTTCTGCACGGGCACGCCGCAGCGATTGTGCACAGTTTGGCAACAGCGCGGCGCGCCTTGCCCGAATTTTGCCCAGATCAGAGAACAATGGCCGAAATCAAACGCCCGTAATCGGGGTCTTTGGCATGGACCGACCGGCGGTAGGAATAGAAACGGTCCGGGTCGTAATATGTGCAATGCCGCGTCCATTCGGCCGAGGCAACGCCCGCCCTGCGCAACCGCGACAGGCCATAGCCGGGCAAGTCGAAATGCATCCGGTCCCCATCGCCGCCTGCGAAAAAGCGGGCGTTTTCGGGGTCTTCGTCCAGGAATGCGTCAAAGAACTCTGGCCCCACCTCGTACGCGCGCTGGCTGATCGACGGCCCGATGACCGCGTGGATCTGGTCGCGCGCAGCGCCCAGGCCCACCATCGCGTCAATCGTCGCCTCCAGCACGCCTGCTTGCGCGCCCTTCCACCCGGCATGGGCGGCGCCGATGACCTGGGCCTGTGCGTCGTGGAACAGAACCGGCTGGCAATCCGCGGTCAGCACCGACAGGGCGATGCCGGGCGTGGCCGTGACCAGCCCGTCGGCCTTGGGTTTGCCGATTTGTGCGGCGGTCACGACGATGGCGTCCGCCGAATGCACCTGATGAACGCCCACCAGGTGATCGGGGGGGACAGACATCGCGTCGGCCACGCGGGCGCGGTTGATGGCCACAATCTCGGACTGGTCGGTGCTGCCTGCGCCGCAGTTCAGCCCCGCAAACACGCCCGAGGACGCGCCCCCCTTGCGGGTGAAAAAGCCGTGGCGCGCAGGGGCCAGCGTGTCGGCCGTGAGAATTTCGAGGGTCATGGGTTCAGTCCGGGCGGCGGGGCAGCGGTGGCGGGGTAGAGGCCCAGCACCTTGAACAGGTTTCCCATTTCCTCGGGGTGCGTCAACCGCCGATGTGCCGCGATATGCGCCTCAAGCGCCGCACCGCTGCGCGCGGCGGCCAGCGCCTGGGCGCGGGCGGTGATGCCCAGCCGTTCCAGAAACACGCCCTGGGGTGTCAGGCGCGTATACGCGGCAGGTGCGGCGGCGTGGGCCAGGGCCTCAAAATCGACATGGGCGGTCAGGTCGGCGGTGCCGGGCGCCTCCAGCGGGTGGACGGGGTCATGCGCGCGCAAGGCTTGCAGCGTGTCGCCCAGGCTGCGCCAGTCGCCATAGTCGATGATCAGCGCGGCGCCGCCATGGGCGTCGATCCGGGTGGCGAGGTCTGTGATGATGGCGGTGGCGGTGGCGCAGGTTTCCACCGTATCGCCGGGCTGGGTGTCATCGACCCTGTGATCCAGGGCGGGCTGCGGGCCGATGGGCGACAGGCCAAAGGCCAACGCGCCGTTCTCGACCCCCACGCAGCGCTCGCGCCAGCCCGCCTCGGCCCGCTCGAACTGGCGGATCGGCAGGGCGTCGAAAAATTCGTTCGCGACCAGCCAGAGGGGCGCCTCTGGCAGGCCCGAGATGTCGGGGGCCCAGGTGACGTCGTAGCCCTTCAACAGCTCCGCCTGGCTGGCCTGCAGCTGCGGTGACGCCTCGACCAGCACGATCTGTGCGGCCGCGTGAAAGCCGGGCACCTTGGCCGTCGCGCGCAGCATGTCGGCCATCAGCGTGCCGCGGCCCGGACCCAGCTCGGCCAGGGTAAAGGGCGCGGGCGCTCCTTGGTCCAGCCAGCTTTGCGCCAGGCACAGGCCAATCACCTCGCCAAACATCTGGCTGATCTCGGGCGCGGTGACAAAATCACCGGCGGCGCCAAAGGGGGCGCGGGTGGTGTAATAGCCCTTGGTCGGGTGCAGCAGCGCCTCGGCCATAAAGGCCGCGATGGTCAGCGGGCCCTGGGCGGTGATGCGGGCGATCAGCTCTGCGCGCAGGCTCATGCCGTGGCGGTGGGCGTGGACCGGCGCAGGCGCAGGATCAGCCAGGCGCCCAGCAGGATCATCGGCAGCGACAGGATTTGCCCCATGGTCAGCCCATAACCGCCCACGTGCCAGGCCAGGCCCAGCGGGTTGCCGTCAGAGATAAACTGCGCATCCGGCTGGCGCACAAACTCGACCACAAAGCGCGACAGGCCATAGCCTGCCAGGAACGTGCCGCAGAGAAGGCCGGGGCGCTTGAATGCGTCCCGCCGCCAGACCATCCACAGCATGAGGACCAGCAGCAGCGCCCCCTCGAGTGCCGCCTCGTAAAGCTGCGAGGGGTGGCGCGCGCAGATGCCTGCGACGCCCGGGCAGAACTGCGCCGCCTGGCCGGGAAAGGCCACGGCCCAGGGCACATCCGACGGGCGGCCCCACAGCTCGGCATTGATAAAGTTGGCGATGCGGCCCAGCAGCAGGCCGGGCGGCACGCCCAGCACAATCGCGTCCGCCGCACTGAGGCGCGGGATGCCGTGGCGCCCGGTATAAAGCCAGGCGGCCAGCACGACGCCCAATAGGCCCCCGTGAAAGGCCATTCCGCCTTCCCAGATGGCGATGATCGACAGCGGGTCGCTGAGATAGGTTTGCGGCTGGTAGAACAGCACATAGCCCAGCCGCCCGCCCAGCAGTACGCCGAGGATGATCCAAGTCAACATATCCTCGATCTGTGCGGGGGTCATCACGGGGCTGTTGTTGGGCCAAAGACGCGGCGCCTTGACCGTCATCACCACCAGGCGCCAGCCGATCACGATGCCCACGATATAGGCCAGCGCGTACCAGCGCAGGGCGAATTCCATTCCGAACACAGAGATCGCAAAGATCTCGGGTGAGATGTCGGGAAAGGGGATCATGCCTATCATCTGCGTCCTCATGCCTCTGCCGCGCGGCGAGGTCAAGCTTGCCCCGCGCGGCTTGGGTGCCCATATATGGGGCAGGCATGAACGGGAGACGACACCATGCAGGCACGCGGCAAGATTTTCGACGATATCTCGCAACTGATGACCAATGCGATGGGCGTGGCCCAGGGCGCGCGGGAAGAGGCGGAGACGGCGATGAAGTCGATGATGGACCGCTGGCTGGCCGACCGCGATTTCGTCACCCGCGAAGAGTTCGACGCGGTGCGCGCCATGGCGCAGAAGGCGCGTGAGGAAAACGAGGCGCTGAAGGCCCGGATCGAGGCGCTGGAAAACTAGCCAAACGGCGGCGCTGCCGCGCCATTTCAATTCTACCAGTGTCATGTGATCGCCCGGTGTTTTGCCGGGCGGTTTTGTTTGTGCGGGCGGGAGCCTCCGGCGGGGATTTTTTTAGAACAGAGAAAGGGTGGGGTCGATTTTGCGGGCAAATGCGGCTTGTCCCCAACTTATTGCGGTTATCCCCAAATAAAGGGTTGCCAGACCCCCCTGGCACGGGTCACCATATTTTGTAGGGACACGGGGGATCGCCCCGGTTTCTAGAGCAGGCACCTAGCGCTTGGGGCGCTGCCAGCCCCAGTCGCTAAAAGCGAATAAGAGGTGGCGACATGGCCCTTTCCGAGCAGTTCCTGGAAGACGAGATTCACCCCATCGATATTGTTGAGCATCTGGCTGAGCATCACGAGTGGGATTTCGACCGCATTGCGGATGATCAGATCGCGATGGCGGTCGAGGGCCAGTGGCGGACCTATTCGCTCACGCTTGCCTGGTCGGGCTATGACGAGACGCTGCGCATGGTGTGCACCTTTGAGATGGAGCCGCCCGAGGAGAAGGTGCCGGAGCTTTATGCGCTGTTGAACCTTGTCAATGACCAGTGCTGGGCAGGGTCATTCACCTATTGGGAAGAGCAAAAGCTGATGGTCTACCGCTATGGGTTGGTGCTCAGCGGGGGTCAGATGGCCTCGCCCGAGCAGATCGATACCATGATCGGTGCCGCTGTGATGAGTGCCGAGCGGTATTATCCGGCGCTGCAGTTGCTGGTCTGGGGCGACCGCAGCCCGCGCGATGCGATGCAGGTGGCCATTGCGGAGGCCTATGGCCGCGCGTAACCTGCGCCCCTAAGCGATTGGGGGGTCAACGACCATGCAAGAGACAGAGATCGCGGCCCGGGGGCTTGTGCTGTTGGGCTGCGGCAAGATGGGGTCGGCGATGCTGGCCGGGTGGCTGGCGCGCGGGCTGCCTGCGGCCTCGGTCTGGGTGATCGACCCACAGCCGTCGGACTGGGTGCACGGCACGGGCGTGCATCTGAACACCGACTTGCCCGCCGATCCGGCGGTGGTTCTGGTTGCCGTGAAACCGCAGATGATGGGCGATGCGTTGCCTGCCCTGGCGGCCTTTGGAGGTGGCCGGGCGGTCTTTGTGTCGGTTGCCGCAGGCACGGCGCTTGCGACGTTCGAGGCGGCGTTTGGTGCGCAGACCCCGATTGTGCGCGCGATGCCCAATACGCCCGCCGCGATCGGGCGCGGTATCACGGCCATTTGCGCCAACCCGGCGGGGCAGGAGGCGCTGGCGCTGGCCGAGATGCTCTTGTCCGCCGTGGGCGACGTCGTGCGCCTGGATGATGAGGGCCAGATGGATGCGGTGACGGGGGTCAGCGGCTCGGGTCCGGCTTATGTCTTTCACTTGATCGAGGCGTTGGCCGCGGCGGGCGTGGCCCAGGGCTTGCCCGAGGCGGTGTCGATGCGTCTGGCCAAGGCCACCGTGGCGGGCGCAGGCGCCTTGGCGATGGAGGCGGCGGAGGATCCCAGCCAGCTGCGCGTCAATGTCACCAGTCCCAATGGCACGACCCAGGCCGCGCTTGAGGTGTTGATGGATGACGCGGCGGGCTTTGCCCCGCTGCTGGGCCGCGCAGTGGCGGCGGCCACCCAAAGATCAAAGGAGTTGGCCGGTGGCTGAGATCAGTTTTGACGACTTTCTGCAGGTCGACGTGCGCGTGGGCCGCGTGGTGCGGGCCGAACCCTTTCCCGAGGCGCGCAAGCCTGCGATCAAGATGTGGGTCGATTTCGGGCCAGAGCTGGGGGAGAAGAAGACCTCGGCCCAGGTGACGGTGCATTATGTACCTGACAGCCTTGTGGGGCGGCAGGTGATGGCGGTGGTGAACTTTCCCCCGCGCCAGATCGGGCCGTTCATGTCCGAGGTGCTTGTGCTGGGCTTTCCCGATGCGGATGGGGCGATTGTGCTGGCCACGCCTGACCGCGACGTGCCCGATGGCGGGCGGCTGCATTGACCCGGCTGTGGATCACGCGGCCCTTGCCCGCGCCGGTGGTTGAGGCGGCGCGCGCCTTTTGCACCGTGGACGTGCGGACGGAAACGGCGCCGCTGACGCGGGCCGAGATGGCGCGTGCGCTGGCCGATTATGATGCGGTGATCCCGACCCTGGGGGACATGTTCGGTGCCGATATTTTTGCGGAAACGCCCGCGCCGCAGTGCAAGCTGCTGGCGAATTTTGGGGTGGGGTACAACCATATCGACGTGGCGGCGGCGCGCGCGGCAGGCATCGCGGTTTCGAACACGCCGGGCGCGGTGACGGATGCGACGGCGGATATCGGTGTGATGCTGATGCTGATGTCGGCCCGCCGCGCGGCAGAGGGCGAGCGGCTGGTGCGCGCAGGCGCCTGGCCCGGATGGCACCCCACCCAGATGCTGGGCCTGCATATGAGCGGCAAGACAGTGGGCATCGTCGGCATGGGCCGGATCGGCCAGGCGATTGCACAGCGCTGTCACTTTGGCTTTGGCATGGCGGTGCAGTTCTACAACCGCTCGCCCAAGGCGCTGCCCTTCGAGGCGGTGCAGGTGCCCGATCTGATCACCCTTGCGGGTGGCGTTGATTTTCTGGTGGTGGCGGTGCCGGGCGGGGCCGAGACGCGGCACCTGATCGGGGCCGCGGTGTTGGACGCGATGCCGACGCACGCGCATCTGGTCAACATCGCGCGCGGTGACGTGGTGGACGAGGCCGCGCTGATCGCGGCACTCGCGGCGGGGGCGATCGGCGGTGCGGGCCTCGATGTCTATGAACGCGAACCGGAGGTGCCGGAGGCGCTGCGCCGTTTGGACAGCGTCACGCTGTTGCCGCATCTGGGCACGGCAGCACTTGAGGTGCGCACGGCGATGGGGCTGATGGCGGTGGACAATGTGCGCGCGTTCTTTGCAGAGGGTGCGGCGCAGAACCCCGTCTAGGGGCGGTCAGCTGTGCCCCATCTCGGCCCGCCAGTGTTTGCGGCAGAGCGAGACATAGGTTTCATTGCCGCCGATCTGCACCTGGGCGCCGTCGGTAACCGCGCTGCCGTCGGCGGCGCGGCGCACGACCATCGTCGCCTTCTTGCCGCAATGGCAGATCGTGCGCACCTCGCGCATCTGGTCGGCCAGGGCCAGCAGGGCGGCAGAGCCGGGAAAAAGCTTGCCCTGAAAATCGACGCGCAGGCCAAAGCACATGACCGGCACCTTCAGGTCGTCCACGGCCCGGGCCAGGGCCCAGACCTGGGGTTCGGACAGAAACTGCGCCTCATCCACGAACACGCAGGCGATGGGGCCTTGGGCCATGCGAGCCTCGATCTTGGCAAACAGGTCCTCGTCCGCGCCAAAGGTGTCGGCGGGGGCCGAGATGCCGATGCGCGACGAAATCTCGTCCGGGCCGCTGCGGCCCGCAAAGCGCGCCATCATCAGATAGGGCACCATGCCGCGTTCGCGGTAGTTGTGCGCGGCTTGCAGCAGGACGGTCGATTTGCCCGCATTCATGGTCGAGTAGTGGAAGTAAAGCTTGGCCATGCCGCTGCATAATGTCCGCGCGTTTCGCCATCAAGGGTCCGCTTGCACGCCCGATTTGGGCGGGCCCGATGGCCCGGCTGCACCTTCTTCGGGTGCTGTCGGAAACCACCGGACCGCATGCAGCGCGCGACACCATGCGTTGGGCGCGCGGACGCCTGCGCGACCGCCCCTGGGGATGGACCCCAACCCGCGGTGCTGCGCCGTAAACGGACCTGCCCACCGGCTGTCAGCCTCGCTGACCCGCCGACCCAACCGGCAGAGGTGTGGCAGATCCCACCCAGATCCGGCATTGGGGCCGCCGGACACTCGTTACGTCCCGAAAACCGTGGGACACTTTAGAAATGACATTTCCCCTGCCGCCCATTAATGGGAAAAGACTGTGCCAGTTCCCCACACCTGCGGTTGAGCTGGCCGCGTATGAGTATAAGGGATACCAGCATGGCCGGAACGGGCAGCTACTTGAAAAAGCACACCGAAGCGTTGGTGAAAGACGTGGGCATCGAACCGGCCTGCGCCCTGACCGGCAAATCGAAGGCGACGCTGGGGCGCTACTACTCGGACAACGAGGAACATGCCGACCGTTTCATGCCGATCGACGCGGTAGTGGCCCTAGAGAAAGAGGCGCAGTTCCCGCATATCACCAGCGCACTGGCCGAATTGCAGGGCATCTCGCTCAGCCATGATGACCGGCGCCGCAACGACGCGCGGTCGGGCGGGGTCAACAGCGATGTGATCGCGCTCAGCCAGCGCTTTGCCATGTTGATGAGCGAGTATCAGCAGTCCATCGAAGACGGCGTGATCACGGTGAACGAGGCCAAGCGCCTGCTGCGCGAGACGACGCTGCTGCAAAAGGTGCTGATCGACATGAAGCTGCATCTGGAGGAAGAAAGTGGCTGATCCTGCGCCAGCAGAGGACGACTTGCCCGCGCTCGTGCGGGACGCCTTGCCCCAGATCGATGTGGCCGCGCTGAAGGCGCCGGACGATCCCGGGCACCCGCCGCGCATCCTGTTGCTCTACGGCTCGCTGCGCGAGGCCAGCTATTCCCGCCGCGCCGCCGAAGAGGCCGCGCGCATTCTCAGGCACCTGGGCTGCGAGACGCGCATGTACGACCCCGCGGGCCTGCCCCAGGTCGATGGCGCGGCACCGGACCACCCCAAGGTGGTCGAACTGCGCGAGGCGGCGATTTGGGCCGAGGGCATGGTCTGGTCCAGCCCCGAACGCCACGGCGCGATGACGGGCCTGATGAAGACGCAGATCGATTGGCTGCCCTTGTCGATGCAAGGCGGGATCCGCCCGACACAAGGCAAGACGCTGGCGGTGATGCAGGTATCGGGCGGGTCCCAAAGCTTTAACGCCGTCAATCAGATGCGCATTCTGGGGCGCTGGATGCGGATGGTGACCATCCCCAACCAGTCCAGCATCGCCAAGGCGTGGCTTGAGTTCAAAGACGGGCGTTTGCCTGCCGGGCCGTTCTACGCCCGCGTTGTGGATGTGATGGAAGAACTGGTGAAATTCACCTGGATGGTGCGCGGACGTTCGCCGTATTTGGTGGACCGCTATTCCGAACGGGTGGAAAGCGTGCAAGAGGTACATGCGCGTGTGTCCAAGGTGTCGGACTAGATCGCCGGGCGGCTCTGTTTTTTGCACAATCGTGCAAAAAAGACGCCCACCCGCCGACCCTTGCGGGGTCAGCGCGCGGCTGCCAGTGTCGACTTCCCTTGCGTCATAGCGGGTTGCTTGCAGGTGTGGCGGCGGTGCACTCTTTGCGTGCGTGAGAAAGGGTTTTGGTCGTGAAAGATGATGTGCGCCGAAGCGAGTTGACGGAGCTGTTGCACCAGATCGACGGCTTCAGCGCGCTTGCGCCGGACATTTTGGACCAGATGACGGACACCGCCGAATACCGCGATGTGGCGCGCGGGGCGGTCCTGATTCACGAGGGCGAGCCTGCGGACACGCTGTATATCGTGCTGCGCGGCCGCTTTATGGTGCTGGCTGGGGGGCGCACCATTGCCGAGATCGCGATGGGAGAGCCGATTGGCGAGCTGGCCTTTTTCGCGGGCGGCATGCGCACGGCGACGGTGGTGGCGGCGCGCGACAGTCTGGTCATGTGCCTGACCCGCACGGCCTATGATCATCTGACGCTGCGCACGCCTGCGCTGGCCAATGGCATCCTGGCCGCCGTGTCGCAACGCCTGGCGCGTGCGATCCCCGCCAGTCCGCAACTCCGGCCCGCGGCGGGCCAGGTCTGCGCGGTCTTTCCGGGCGCGGGGCAGGTCCTGTCGCCCGCCTTTGTCACCGGTCTGACGCGCGCCTTTGGCGATGCCGAAGGGTGGCACGTCATGCAACCCGGCGCCTGCCCCGACGCTGCGGCAAGCGCCCCACGGGCGTTGGCGCGGTGGCTGGACGGACAGGAAAGCGCCAAGGGCAAGCTGCTGCTGGTCTGCCCCGACCCCGAGGCGCATCCGATCTGGGCGCAGGTGACCGCGAATAATTGCGACAGCATCGTGTTGGCCGTTGCCCGCGGCGCGACCTTTGACGTGGCGCAGGCGCCCTCGGCCCTTGAGCACAGGATTTTCGACGCCACGCTGCCCGCGCATCTGCACTTGGCGCTCTACCGCGACGCGGCCTCTGACACGACGTCGGGCACCAAGGACTGGCTGCGCGACCGCCCCGTGGGGCTGCACCACCACCTATCGCTGGACAGCACCGTGGATTTCGCGCGCCTGGGCCGGTTTATCCGGGGCGAGGCCGTGGGGCTGGTGATGTGCGGCGGCGGGTCCTTTGGCACCGCCCATCTGGGCGTGATCAAATCGCTGCAGGAACACGCCTATAGCTTTGATTTCGTGGGCGGCACCAGTGTCGGGTCGGCCATGGCCGCGGCCCTGTCAATCGGTTTGTCGCCCGACGATATTATGGAGCAGTGCGAGGATATCTTCCTGCGCTCCAAGGCGATGTCGCGCCTGACCGTGCCGCGCTATGCGCTGCTGGATCATCACCGCCTCGATGCGGCGTTCAAAAAGCACTACGGCGTGTATGATGTCGAGGATTTGCCGATCAATTTCTACGCGGTTTCGACCAGCCTGACCCACAACGATGTCAGCGTCATCCGCACCGGGCCGCTGTGGCAGGCGATCCGTGCCTCAACCGCGATTCCGGGCATCTTTCCGCCCTTCTTGCGCGATGATGGCGAGGTGCTGATTGACGGCGGCCTGATCGACAACGTGCCGATTGACGCGATGCGCGATCTCAAACCCGGGCCCAACGTCGTGCTGAACTTCCTGCCCGGCAAACCTTGGGTCGTGCGGGCGAAATACGACGCGTTCCCGACCAGGACCGAGGCGCTGGCCGGGCTGCTGCGCAAACCCAAGGGCGAGGGCGAACAGCACCCCACGGCCTTTGCCGTGCTGGCCCGCGCTATGGTGGTAAACGCGCGCAAGCTCTTGCGCAACATCGACATTGGCGACGACATTCTGATGAACGTCGCGGTCCTGCGGCAGCTGAACTCGATGGATTGGAAAAGCGGGCGCGAGCTGTTTGACACCGCCTACGAGCACATGTCGGACGCGCTGAAAGACAGCCCCGCACGGCCCGGCTTGCACCCCTTTGATCGCTTGCGCGACGCGGCGGTGCTGATCAACGCGATGTCGGATGCCGAGGCGGACATGCCGCCCAAGGCTCCGCCTCAGCCGCGGCGTTCGACGATCACCGATCCCACGGAATAACCCGCTCCGAACGAACAGATGATGCCCAGATCGCCCGGTGCGAAGTCGTTGGAATATTTGGAAAAGGCGATGATCGACCCCGCGGAGGACGTATTGGCGTAATCCTGCAGGATATTGGGCTGCTCCCCAGGGCCCGGCGTGCGGCCCAGGACCTTCTTGCCGATAAAGTCGTTCATCGACTTGTTGGCCTGGTGCAGCCAGACGCGGCGCAGCTGATCCGCCTGCACGTCCTCGTCCGCCATGTGATCCGCAATATGCTTGCTGACCATCGGCAGCACCTCTTTGAACACCTTGCGCCCGTTTTGCATGAACTGCATGTCGCGGCGGTCGGCCATCCCATCGGGGCGCGAGCGGCGCAAATAGCCGTTGTTGTTGCGGATGTTGTTGGAAAACTGCGTGGCGCAGCGGGTCGATTTGATCTCGAACCCCGTTGTCGTGTCATCGGCCCGCTCGATCAGGGTGGCGGTCGCCACGTCGCCAAAGATGAAATGACAATCCCGGTCGCGCCACTCTAGATGGGCCGAACAAATCTCTGGGTTCACGACCAACGCCGACCGGATGGATCCCGAGCGGACCATGTCCGCCGCCGCCTGGATGCCAAAGGTGGCCGACGAACAGGCGACGTTCATGTCAAAGGCAAAGCCGTCAACGCCCAGCAGGTCCTGGATTTCGATGGCAACCGCCGGGTACGCGCGTTCAAGGTTCGAGGCCGCGCAAATCACCGCATCCACATCCGCCGCCGTCTTGCCCGCCTGCGCCAGCGCTTTGCGCGCGGCATCCAGCGCCATTTCGGCCATGATCGACGGCTCGTCATCGCTGCGCTGGCGCAGCAGGGGATGCATGACCGCAGGGTCCAGCACGCCGTCCTTGTCCATCACATAGCGCCGTTCGATACCCGACGCCTTCAGGATGAATTCCTCGGACGAATGCGCTTTGGCCTCGACCGTGCCCGCGGCAATCTCGTCCGCATGGGCCGCGTTATAGCGGTCGGCATAGGCGTTAAAGGCGGTGACCAGTTCGGCGTTGGAAATGGACAGCGTTGGCGTGAAAACGCCTGTGCCGGTGATGATGGGGGTAAAGGTCAAGGCGCGCCTCTTTCGGCTTGTCGAATTTGCGCGAACTTATAGGCGCCGCGTCAGCCCTGCAAGGGCGCGACGCGCTTGCACGGTTGACGCGGGCGGGTCGCGCGGTCACGCTTTGGCGATGAAAACGCTGACCAATCCCTTTCGCGGTTCGGGCCTTGCCGCACCGGCCCTGGTGCCGATGCCCTATCCCAGCACCGATGCCGCAGTACCGCAGGCGCTCCTGGCCCACTGCCCGGTTGCCCAAGTCACGCCGCTACACGACGTGGCGGGCTTGGCCCAGGCCTGCGGTGTCGGCACGCTGCATATCAAGGACGAAAGGGCCCGTATGGGCCTGGGCAGCTTCAAGGCGCTGGGCGCGGCCTATGTCATCGCCTGCGATGCGCAGGCGGGCAGGGCGCAGGGCACCACCTATGTCACCGCCAGCGCGGGCAATCACGGCCTGTCGGTCGCCGCAGGGGCCGCGGCCTTTGGCGCGCGGGCGGTCATCTACATCGCCGACACCGTGCCGCCCACATTTGCGGCCCGGCTGCGGGCCCAAGGGGCCGAGGTCGTGCGCGAGGGTGCCGATTACGAACACAGCATGGCGGCCGCCACAAAGGCGGCGGCGGATATGGGCGCGGTGCTGCTGTCCGACAGCTCTTGGCCTGACTACAGCGCGCGCCCGCACAAGCTGATGGAGGGGTATCTGGCGCTGATGGCCGAGGTTTTTGACCAGATCCCCCAGCCGCCCACGCATATCTTTCTGCAAGCGGGCGTGGGCGGGTTGGCCGGGGCCGCCGCCGCCGCGGCGCGGGCACAGTGGCAGGACGCCCCGCGCATCATCGTGGTCGAACCCGCCCATGCGCCCGCCCTCTTTGCCTCGATCGAGGCCGGCGAACCGGTCGATGCGCCAGGCCCCGTTTCTGCCATGGGGCGGCTCGATTGCAAGGTGCCCTCGCTGATCGCGCTCAAGGGCCTTGCCCGCGACGCCGACGATTTCATGACGGTGACCGAGGCCGAGGGGCAGGCCGGTGCCGATCTCGCCGCACAGCACGCCCTGCCCACCACCCCATCCGGGGCCGCGGGCCTGTCGGGTCTGCTGGCGGCGGGGCAAACCCTTGGCCTGTCCCCAGACGCCCGCGTTCTTCTGATCCTGTCCGAAGGGCCCGAGCAGTGAGCGACCCCTTCGCCCCGTCCGAGTTTCAGGATCGCGTCACCCGCGCCCAAGCGCTGATGGCCCAGGCAGACCTCGCCGCCCTTCTGCTGACAACCGAACCCGACCTGCGCTATTTCACCGGCTTCCTCACCCGGTTCTGGGAAAGCCCTACGCGCCCCTGGTTCCTCGTCGTGCCTGCGACGGGCGCGCCCATCGCCATCATCCCGTCCATCGGTGCGCCGCTGATGCGGCAAACCTGGATGCAGGACGTGCGCACCTGGCGCAGCCCGGACACCACAGATGACGGCCTGTCGCTGCTGGCCGAGGCGTTGCGCGGCTGCGCGCCCTCAGGCGCCCGTATCGGCGTGCCCTCCGGTCCCGAAACCCATGTGCGCATGCCCCGTGACAGCTGGACCACCTTGACCGCACAGCTGTCCGACCGGGTCCTGACCGGCGACGCATGCATCCTGCGCCGCCTGCGCCTGGTCAAGTCCCCCGCAGAGATCGCCAAGATCGCGCAGGCCTGCAGCATCGCCGACAGCGCCTTTGCCCGCGTGCCAGAGATCGCGCAGGCAGGCACGCCCCTCGACACCGTCTTTCGCCGCTTCCAAATGCTGTGCCTCGGCGAAGGCGCCGATTGGGTGTCCTACCTCGCCGGTGGGGCGGGGCAGGGCGGATATGGCGACATCATCGCCCCAGCCACGCCCGCGCCACTGCGGCCGGGCGATGTGCTGATGCTGGATACCGGCCTCGTCCACGACGGCTATTTCTGCGACTTCGACCGCAACTGGTCCGTCGGCCCGCCGACCGCTCAAACGCAGTCCTCCTATGACCGGCTGCTGGACGCCGCAGAGGCCGGATTTGCCGCCGCCCGCCCCGGCGCCACCGCGGCGGACCTGTTTCACGCGATGGACGCTGTGCTGACCGGCGGCGCGGGCGGCACTGACGCGGGCCGCTATGGCCACGGGCTGGGCATGCAACTGACCGAATGGCCCTCGCTCATCCCCGATGACCACACCGTGCTGGCACCCGGCATGGTCCTCACCCTCGAACCCGGCCTGATCGACGCCACCGGCCGCGCCCTGGTGCATGAGGAGAATATCGTGATCACGGACACCGCCGCGCGCTACCTGTCGACGCCCGCGCCGCGCCAGATGCCGGTGCTATAGCCGATGTCGCCGCACCCCCATCTGGGCCTGATTGCCCTGCAATCCGACCGCACGATCGAAGACGACATGCGGCGGCTCCTGCCGCTCGACGTCAGCCTCCTGGTGTCCCGCGTGCCCTCGGATGTCGAGGTGTCCGAGGACACGCTCGCCCGTATGCACGGGGCCCTCACCGGCGCCGCTGCCCTTTTTCCGCATGGGCACCAATTCTCGGTCGTGGGCTACGGCTGCACCTCGGCCTCTGCCGTGATCGGGCCTGACGGCGTGGCCCAGCAGATCGGCGCGGGCACCGACACGGCGCAGGTGACAGACCCGCTCTCGGCCCTCATCGCCGCCTGCGGGGCTGCGCACATCACCCGGCTGGCGCTCTTGTCGCCCTACGTGGCGCCGGTGTCCGACAGGCTCCGCCACGCCCTGCAGCAGGCCGGCATCGCAACCCCCGCCTTCGCCAGCTTTGACGAGGCGAACGAGGCCGCAGTCGCCCAGATCAGCGCCGACGCCATCCGCACCGCCACGCTGGACATGATGGCACCGGCGGATGTGGACGCGGTGTTCCTCTCCTGCACCAACCTGCGCACGCTTGACGTGATCGCGCCGTTGCAAGAGGCCTTGGGCGTGCCGGTCCTGTCCAGCAACCTGGTCCTCGCCTGGGACATGCTGCGGCACGCAGGCCGCGCGGTCGGGCCCCCGGACGCGTTGCTGTGAAATCTCGAAATTCCGCCCTGCCCACGGCCACGGGCTTGCAAGCCGCCACGGGTCAGTGTTTTCGTGCATCGCAAAAGGCAAGGGAGGCGCGGCCGTGAAACTGGGCTGTATCGGAGACGACTTTACCGGATCAAGCGATCTGGCCAACACGCTGGCCAAGGGCGGCATGCGCACGGCGCAGTTCACCGGCGTGCCAGACGGTCCCGCCGCGCCCGAGATCGAGGCGGGCGTCGTCGCACTCAAATCCCGCTCCAACGACCCCCACGCCGCCGTTGCCCAGTCGCGCGCGGCCCTGGACTGGCTCAAGGCCCAAGGCTGCACGCAGATCTTCTTTAAATACTGCTCGACCTTCGACAGCACCGCACAGGGCAATATCGGCCCCGTCGCTGACGCCCTGGCCGACGCGCTGGACGCCCATAAGGTCATCTTTTGCCCCGCCTTTCCCGGCACAGGCCGGTCGGTCTATCAGGGGCACCTCTTCGTCAACGACACGCTGCTCAGCGAAAGCGGGATGGAAAACCACCCGCTGACCCCGATGACCGACCCCGATCTGCGCCGCTGGCTGGCGCCGCAAACGCGCTACGCCGTGGGCCACGTGGCCGCTGCGGATGTGTTCGCGGGCGCGGACGCGATTGCCGATGCGCTGCAGGCCCAGCACGACGCGGGCAAGCGCATGATCATCGTCGACGCCATCCGCGACGCCGACCTGCGCGCCATCGGGACAGCCGCGCGCGACCTGCCGCTGATCACGGGTGGGTCCGGCGTCGCCCTGGGCCTGCCAGAGAACTTCGGTTGCACCCCCGGCGCCGTCCCCTGGCAGGGCCAGCCCGGGCGCAGCATCGCCCTGTCCGGCTCGTGCTCTGTCGCCACCCGGGCCCAAGTCGCGCACCACGCCGTTCGCCACCCCGCGCGCGAAATTGTGGCCGCCGACGTGATCGAAGGGCGGATGCAGGCGCAAGACATGGCCGACTGGCTGATGGCCCAAGACGGGCTGCCCCTGGCCTACAGCTCTGCCGACCCCGACGCGGTGCGCGCGGTGCAAGACGCGTATGGCCGCGACCGCTCCGCCGCCGCGCTCGAGACGTTCTTTGCCGACGTCGCGGCCGCGGCGCGCGACCGCGGGGCCACCCGGATCATCACCGCGGGCGGCGAAACCTCTGGCGCCGTGGTCGAAGGGCTGGGCCTCACCACGCTCGACATCGGGCCCGAGATCGACCCCGGCGTGCCAGCCTTGCGCGCAGGCCCGCAGCTGGTTGTGGCCTTGAAGTCGGGCAATTTCGGGGCCGAGGACTTCTTTGAAAAGGCCGACAAGGTCCTTGGCGGATGACGCAAGAGGCCGCACTCCGCGAACAGATCTGCACGCTGGCCAAGTCGCTCTTTGACCGCGGCCTGACCCATGGCAGCACCGGAAACCTCTCGGCCCGGACCGAAGATGGCGGGCTTCTGGTCTCGCCCACAGGCACCAGCTTTGGCCGGCTCGATCCCGCGCGGCTCAGCCGGTTTGACGCGCAGGGCCAGCACATCGCGGGCGACGCCCCCACCAAAGAGATGCCGCTGCACACCGCCTTTTACGACACCCGCACGGCGACCGGCGCGGTTGTGCACCTGCACGCCTGCCACTCGGTGGCGCTGTCGATGCTGCCTGGGGCGGATGCCGACAACTTCCTGCCACCGCTCACACCCTACGGCATAATGAAGCTGGGCAAGGTCCAGCTTTTGCCCTTTTTTCTGCCCGGCGACCCGGCCATGGGTGCTGCGGTGCGCGGGCTGGCTGGCAAACGGTCTGCCGTCATGCTGGCCAACCACGGGCCGGTTGTGGCGGGCAAAGATGTCGAAGCCGCGTGTAACGCGGTGGAAGAGCTGGAAGACACGGCACGGCTCGCCCTGCTCACCCGCGGCCTGTCCCCGCGCGGCCTGACCGATGATCAGGTGCAGGCCGTCGTGACCAAGTTCGACGTCACCTGGGACGACTGACGGGACAAAACAGGGCGCCCGTCCGCCCGCGTCTTGCGCCTCGACAGTGCATATTTATGGAACAATGAAGGGGTAGGTCGCACCTTTGCCTTCATTGTTCTTCAAATATGCAAATGCCGCCGTTTCAACCGGGGTCTACGGTTGGATCGTCGTGCCATCCGCATCAAAGAAATGCGTGCGATCCGGGTCAAAGTGCAGGCCCAGCACATCCCCCACTGCAAGCTCCGCATCGCCCGAGATGCGGACATTGATCTTGCCCGCCGCACCGCAGTCAAACAGCACGAACGTGTCTGCGCCAAGATATTCAACCACATCCACTGTCCCGTCGCACTGGCCCGTGCCCGCAGCGCCCGTCGTGATATGTTCAGGCCGAATTCCCATTTGCACGGCACCCGCCGCTGCAGCGCGGTAGGGTCCGGCGCGCCCGCCTGCGACGGTATAACGGTCGTCAGAGGCGCTGCAGCCAAACACGTTCATCTTGGGGCTGCCGATGAACTGGGCGACAAACACATTGCCCGGGTGGTTATAAAGCGCGCGCGGCGTGCCGACCTGGATGATCCGGCCTGCGTCCAGCACCACGATCCGGTCCGCCAGCGTCATCGCCTCGACCTGGTCATGGGTCACATAGATCATCGTGGCCGACAGCGATTGGTGCAGCTTGGAAATCTCGTACCGCATCTCGACCCGCAGGGCGGCGTCGAGGTTCGACAGCGGCTCGTCAAACAGGAACGCCGTCGGATCGCGCACAATCGACCGCCCGATCGCCACCCGCTGGCGCTGCCCGCCGGACAGGTCCTTGGGCCGCCGCTCCAGGTACTGGTCCAGCTTCAGCGTCTCTGCCGCGGCGTTCACCTTCTCCACAATCTCGGCCTTTGGCGCGCCCGCGGTCTTGAGCGAGAACCCCATATTGTCGCGCACTGACATATGCGGGTAGAGGGCGTAGGACTGAAACACCATCGACAGCCCCCGCTTGCTGGGCGGCTGGTCGGTCACATCGGTGCCGTCAATCTCCAACGTGCCGCGGCTGATATCCTCCAGCCCGCCGATCATGCGCAACAGGGTCGACTTGCCACAGCCCGACGGCCCCACAAACACGACGAACTCGCCATTTTCAATCGCCAGGTCCACGCCCTTGATGACCTGCACGTCGCCATACCATTTCTCGACAGCGTTCAGCGTAATCGCGCCCATGTTCAGTGTCCTTGTGTGGTGGGAGACGCCCAACCCAGCCAGATCGCAGCCGTCCATGTGAACGAACTGCCGCCCGCGGGGGTGCCGTCGCGTGGGTCGAAATACTCGGCAAAGCCGTGCTCGGCGATCAGATCGGCGGTGCTTTGACGCAAGGCGGCACCCTGGGGCAGGCCCATCTCGGTCAGGCCCAGGCTGATCATCATGTTCATGATGCCCCAGACCGGCCCGCGCCAATAGCGCTTGCCGTCAAAGCGCGGATCGCTCAGCGCCAGCGACGGCACGCCATATGTCGCCTCGGCCATCACAGTGTCCAGACGGGTGCGCATGGCGGGCTTGTCCAGGCCCGCATACCAGCACAGGAACGATGCGTTCGACACCGACCCAGACCAGGTGCCGCCCACCGCATCGCGCCCGTCATAGCAGCCCAGCTCGGCGTTCCACAGCGTCTCTGCGCCGGCCTCCAGCGTGGCGATCCACCCGGCCAGCTCGGCCGTGTCGGCGCCGATGTCCTGACCAACCGCCAACAGATCGCGGGTGGCGCGCAACAGGGTGAATGTCATCGTCGGGTCTGCCACGCGGAACGGCGTGTCTTGCAGCATCGCGGCCTCGTCCCAGCCCAGGCGCGCGCCGCGCTGGACCAGCCAGATATAGCGGTCATAGTCGTATTTCGTGGGCCGCATGGACCCGTCCACATGGGTCGTGTCGCGGCGCGTATAGGGGCCCACGCCCTCGGGCGTGATCGCGGCCATGGCGGCATCCCAATCGGGTGCATTGTCGCGCCCCGCCTCCCACGGATGGGTGATGCAGACGGCGCCGCGGTCCAGCCGCCAGTCCATGAACCAGCGGTGCCAGGCCACCAGCGCGGGATACAGGCCCGCCATGCGCGCCGCGCCAAAGTCGGGGTCCTTGGCCAGCACCATCCGCGCCATGGTCGCGGCCACCGGCGGCTGGCTGATGCCCGAGGACGGGATCGGCCCGGTGCCCTGCCATACGTCGTGGTTTGGAAAATACCCCTCATCCGGCACGTGGAACAGGATGTGGGGCACCATCCCGTTGTCCCACTGCCCCGACATCAGCGTCTCGATCTCGCGCCAGGCGCGGTCCAGGTCGAACTCGGCAAAGCCAATGGCGGCAAAGGCGCTGTCCCAGTTCCACTGGTAGGGATACAGGCCCGAGGTCGGGATCGTATAGCCGCCCTTGTCATTGCGCTGCAAAATCGCGCGCGCCTCTTCATCGCGCATGTCTGTGGATGTCATATCTCGCATCATCCCTTCACCGACCCTGCGGTCAGCCCTTTCGTCATGAACCGCTCAAGCCCCAGGAACAGGGCCATGATCGGCACGGTCGCGATCACGGCACCGGCCATCAGGTGCTGGCGTGGAATTTCAGAAGAGTTCAGCATCGCCACCCCGCGGGTCAGCGTGAACTTGGACGGATCGTCCAACAGCATGAAGGCCAGAAGGAACTCGTTCCAGGCGATCATAAAGACATAAAGCGACACCGATACCATCGCAGGCAGCGACAAGGGCAGGGTGATCTTGACGATCACCTGCAGGCGCGTCAGGCCATCCATCAGCCCCGCCTCCTCGACCTCGCCCGGCAGGCCGCGAAAATACCCCTGCAGCATATACAGCGCCACGGGGATCGTCGTGACCGGGTAGATCATCAACAGGCCTGGGATCGTGTTGCGCAGCCCGGTCATCGAAAAGGCTATGTAGATGGGCAAGGCCAGCACGATCATCGGCACCATGTAAATCAACAGGATCGACCGCGAAAACGCCGCCCGCCCCTGAAACCGCAACCGCGCCACCGCATAGGCGCCCGGCACCGAAAACAGCAGCGTGATCAGCACCGTCAGCACCGACACGTAAAAGCTCGTCCACAAGTAACTGCCAAAGTTGAACTGACCAAAAAGCTCGAAATAGCTGCGAAACAGGTCCATGCCGCGGCTCAGATCGATGGAAAAATCCAGCGGATTGCGCAGCAACGCCTGCTGCGATTTCAGGCTCGTCATCACCATCACGTAAAACGGGATCAGCACCGCCGCGGTAAAGGTGATATAGCCAAAGCCCGTCAAAAACCGGATCACCGCATCCTCAAAGGCATGGCGCGTCAGCGCGCCGGGATGGGCCTCCACCAGCATCCGCTCCAGCGGCCAAAAGGCAAACAGACCAAAGGCCACCGCCGCCAGCAACTGCCACATGACCGGCACGCCCTCGCCAAACAGGATCGGCGACAGCGGCGTGAACAGCAGCCCAACAGACAGCACAATCGCGCCCCCAATCACCGCCCGCCGCTGCGGCGCATAGACCATGGCCAGCCCGCCCAGGCCGCCCATCACCACACAGCCCCACATCCCAGGCCGAAACCCAAGGCCAGAGGCAAAGGACAGCCCAACCGACACCGTGACCGCAATGACAAAGGCCCAAAACAGCCCAATCACCGCCCCCGTGACTGCGCCTTGACGAAAGATACTCATGCGCCAGCCCCTTCATTGTTCGAAAAATATGCCGGGGTGAATTGGCCGTCAGGCCAAGAGGGGCAGCGCCCCTTTTCCCCGCCCGCCGCAGGCGCGACCTCCCCGCCCGTCCCGGGCGCGACTTCACCGCCCGTCCCGGGCGAGACGCAAACTTGTTTTGCGGCACCCGCCCTCACAGCCCTTCCTCCTGGCTGATGTATTTGAAGAAAAAGATCGAAAAGACGAGCAGCGTGGCAAACACCACCACCGCCACCGCAGCCCCCGCCCCGATATTCGACACGGCAAAGGCCTGCTCGTACACGTTCACCGTCAACGTGCGGGTGCCCGCATTCCCGCCGGTCAGCAAAAAGATGTCGTCGAACTTGTTGAACGTCCAGATAAAGCGCAACAGGAACAGGACCGACAGAATGCCCAGCAACATCGGCAGCGACAGATACCAGAACTTCTGGAAGGGCGACGCGCCATCCATATCCGCCGCTTCGTACATATCCGTGTCAATCGACTGCATCCGCGCCAGGATGAACAGGAACGACAGCGGGAAATAGCGCCAGATCTCGAACACCGTCACCATGATCAGGGCCAATGGCCGCTGCCCAAAGAAATTGATCGGCGTGTCAACCACACCCATCTGGATGAGCAGCGCGTTCAAAGAGCCGGAAAACGGATCAAACAGGGTCACCCAGGTGAAAGCCACCGCGATGATGGGCGACACGTACGGAAACAGGTACAGACCGCGCAGCACACCCTTGCCCGCGAACTCCTTGTTCAGCAGAAGGGCGGCAAACAGGCCAATGACCAGCGCGCCGATGGTGCCCACGACCGTGTAGAACACCGTGGCCCACAGCACGGACAGAAACTCGGCGCTGTCGAAGATGCGCACAAAATTGTCCAGCGTGAACTCGGCATTGGTCAGAATATTGTCGCCGCGGCCAAACCCCACGGGCGCTGACCCCTCGACCACATCCTCCAGCACCTCCGGGTCACCGTCCAGCGTGACGGGGATGCGCAACCGCTCGTTGAACCCGCCCGCGACATCGCCGAATTCACAGGTCAGCTGCGCGCCAGCTTGGGCGCACATCTCGGGCAGCGCGCCCAGGGTGACGCCCGCGGGGATGGTGTCGGTAAACCGCATCCCCTCGATCTGCTTTTGCTGGGACGAATTGCGCACGCGGTACTCGATGCGGAAATCGTCGCCACTGCTGCGCAGGTTCTCGCGGATCACCGGCGCCACGGGCCGCAGATCGGCCAGGCCCACAGGCTTGAAACTGATCCAAAAGATGGCAAGCAGCGGCAGCACGATCACCAGGCTCACGATCGTGATCGTGGGCAAAAGCAAACTCCAAGCGAGCCGCGCCTCGCGACGCTCAAGCGCGCCGCGTGTGGTCGGAGGGGTAGGGGCCGTCATCGGATCACCCGATTATATGAGGGAATGGGGGAAAGGAGAGGGCGGGCGCACCCGCCCCGCTCCGGTGCCTTTGGGAGGCGTCAGTTGATCGCCGACAGCTCTGCGTTCATCGCGGCCACAGCGGCGGCGGCGTCGATCTCGTCGTCAATATATTGACGCACGATGCGGTTGATCGCCTGGCTGTTGATCATCTTCGAGGCCAGCGACAGCTGCCCATCGGCGACACCCCAGCGCTGGGCAACCTTCAGGCCACCTACGATCTCGTCCAGCATCTCGGCGGCATAAAGGTCCTTCATGGGCGCCTTGCGGTCCACACCCACGGGGATCTCCGACCAGGCGTCGGAAAACTTGCCCGGCGCATCCGCCGTGCCCGTGCGCACCGGGAACTTGCCCTCGGCGGCGATGGACAGCGTCTGCATATAGCCGTCGTTCATCGAGTATTGGACAAATTCCTGCGCCAGCTCGGTGTCCGCATCAGTGGTGATGCCAAAGTACCGCACGTCGCCCCAGGCCGCCCCATCCGGGTTCGACGGCCCGGCAAAGTTGGTCACGATGCCCGTCTTCGCCGCCAGTTCCTTGGTGGTCGGGTCGTCGTTGATGGTGGGGGCGGCGCTGTCACGCAGACCGGCCAGCTCGTCCAGGATAAAGGGCGACCAGATGATCATCGCCGCATCGCCCGCGAAATAGACCTCGCGCGATTGCTTCCAGTACAGCTCCCCCGGAGGCGACGCCTTGGCGATGGCCTTGTAGAAATCCAGCACCTCGGTGGTCGCCGCCACGTCCAGTTCCTGGAACCCATCGGGGCCCACGGGGCTGACGCCATTGGACAGGAACACATGCTCCAGCACCTGGCTCATAAAGTTCTCGTCGACCTTGGTCGCGGCCACAAACCCGTACATCTCCGGCGGGTTGTGCAGCGCGGCCAGGGCCGCCTCGACATTGGCATAGGTGTTGGGCGCCGCCAGGCCCTTTTCCTCGAAAAGATCGGCGCGATAGACGATCATCTGCGTCCAGCCGTCCACCGGCACCGATGCGACGTCGCCGTCGTAATCGGCCATCGCCAGCGGGCCTGCGGCAAAGGTGTCGCGGCCCAGGTTCTCGACCACCTCGGTCGCGGCCTCGGTGTCCAGGATACCGGCCTCGGCCCAGGGCAGGGCGTATTGCAGCGTGTGGTAGATCACGTCCGGCAGATCACCCGCGGCAAAGGCCGCCGTGGTGCGCGTGCCCAGATCGTTTTCCGACACCGGGATCACCTCAACCGTGGTGCCGGTCGCCGCTTCAAAGGCGGCTGCCATCTCTTGTTGCTTGGCCAGCCGCTCGGGCTGCTCTTCGGTGGTCCAAAAGCGGATGTTATCCGCCAGCGCCGCATTGGCGCCCAGCACGAGGCCAAGCGCGGAGCCCAGCAAAAGACGACCCGTAAGGCCTTTGGTGGGTGTCATAAGTTTCTCCTCCCATTGGAAACTTGTGTCAGCCCGGCGCGTGTCGCTGACCCGGACCTTTTGTACAATTATCGTGCGCCCATAATTGCAACGATGCAACAAATTTTTCAAAGAATTAAAATCCAGTGAAAACAGCGCTAAAGACTGATTGCGCCGCAGCGCAGCGCACGCCAGCCCAGCATGAATCGCAACGATGCAACAGATTCTCCGTTGAGAAAAATGGCAAAGCCTGTACCAATTGCAGAACCCTTTCTGAACGCACCCCGCACCCTGTTATGGCCGACCAAAACCGCAAGCCGCCCACGCTCAAGACCATCGCCGAATTGACGGGCCTCAGCCTGTCGACGGTGTCGCTGTCGCTGCGCGATGGCAGCAAGCTCAAGCAGGAAACCCGCGACAAGATCGCGCGCGCCGCGGCCGAGGTCGGCTATGTCCCCAACCGCGCGGGCGTGCGGCTGCGCACCGGGCAGACCAATGTGCTGACCCTGGTGCTGTCGCCGGCCAAGAACACCATCGACTACACCCGCCAACTGATCGAGGGGATCGGGCGGCACCTGTCGGGCACCAAATACCACCTCAACGTCATCCCCGACCTGCAGGGGGCGACGCCCGCCGATTCCGTGGCCTACGTGCTGCAAAACCGCAGCGCCGATGGCGTGATCCTGACCCATACCAGCGCCCGCGACCCCCGCGTGCAGATGCTGATCGACGCGGGCTTTCCCTTCGTCTCGCACGGGCGGACAGAGTTCTATGCCGACCACGCCTTTCACGACTTCCACGCCGAACGCTTTGTCGAGATGGCCGTGGAACGCCTGCTGGCCCGCGGGCGCAAGCGGCTGGTCCTCGTGGCCGAGGATGACGCCACCACCAACTTTTCCAAGCTTGCAGGCGGCTTTCACCGCACGCTGGCGGCCCACGGCATGACGGGCGAGGTGGCCACCGAAACCGGCATCCTCGTCTCGACCGACACCGCGCGCGCCTTCGGCCAGTCGCTGGCCCGCCGCGCGCATCCCTTCGACGCGATCATCAGCAACAACGAACTGGCCACGCTCGCCCTTATGGGCGGCATGGGCGATCAGGGGATGGAGCTTGGGCGCCACTACGACCTCGTGTGCCGCCAAACGACACAGATCCTGCCGACGCTCTATCCCACCATCGACACGGTGGGCGAGGATCTGGTGGCAACCGGCACCGAACTCGCCCGCCTGCTGATCGGGCGGGTAAACGGCGCGCCGATCAGCAGCCTGCAAACCTTGCACGAACCCACCGCGCAATGGCGCAGCAGCTAGGCGTCACAGCCCGTAGAACTGGTGCTTTTCCAGCAGCGCCACCAGCATATCGCGCGCCATCTGCCGGTGCGCGTGGTGCACGTCATGGGCGGTGCGCGCATCGCCCTCGGCGATGGCCTGCAACACCTTGCGGTGATCGGCGTTCGACTGTTCCGGTTTGGGGCGCATGAACAGCGTCGTCGCCCGCGCGCGGCGCACCTGGTCGCGCATGACCGACACGATCATGCTCAGCCGCGCATTGCGGCCCAGGCGCACCAGTTCGCGGTGAAACCGGTCATCGGCCTCGGCCCAGGCGCGCAGGTCGTCGCCCGCCAGGGCCGTGTCCATATCCGCAATCGCCGCCGCCAGCGTTTCCAGGTCGCTGTCGGAATAGCCCGCCTGCGCCGCACGCGCCGCCGCCAGGCTCTCCAACTCGGTCAGGATGTCGTAGATGTCGCGCATATCCTGCGCCGACACCGGGCTGATGCGGATGCCGCGGCGGGGCCGCATCTCGACCAGCCCCTGGGCCTGCAGCATCAACGCGGCCTCGCGCACCGGGGTGCGCGACATGCCCAGCCGGTCGGCCAATTCCGTCTCCAGGTGGTCCGACCCCGGCGGCAATTCCCCGGAAAAGATCATCTGCCGCAAGGCCGACACCGCCCGGTCCACATTGCTCAGCGCGCCCATCACCCCAGGCCCCCCACCGCGATCTTGCGCCCCGCCGCAGCCGAGGCATAGATCGCGTCCTTGATCGCAATCACCGACAGATACTCGGCGGCGGTGTTTTCGGGCGTCAAACCGCCCTCCATCGCCGCGATCACATGCGATTGCAGCGCGTGCACACAGTCGCCGCCAAAGCCATCCCACCGGTCGGCCTCCAGCACCTCGACAGCGGTGCGATCCCCAAAGGCGCGGCGGTGCACCGATCCGTCCCCCAGCAAACTCAGCACGCCCTCCGTCCCCTCAATCTGCGCCTCACCCATCGTGCGCCGCAGATTGTCCGCGACGTGATCCAGGTGCCGGTTGCCGTCAAACAGCGCCCGCACACCCGTCGCGTGATCAAAGATCACGTGCCCCGCATCCTCGCCCGCAATCACCGGGTTCAACCGCCGCAGATCGGCATAAACCGCCTGCGCAGGGCCAAAAAGGTACTGAAACGTGTCCACCCAATGCACTGCCGTCTCGTGGATCAGAAACCGCGGCATCTGCTGAAAGTACGGCTGCCGGTCCAGATAGGCCCGCGGCCCCTGCCCATCGCCGGGGCGCAGCCGAAAGGTCGCGTTCAGCACCGTGCCGAGGCGGCCTGCCTCCAGTTCCGCCTTGATCGCGCGGTACCAGGGTTGAAAGCGAAAGTTTTCGTGCACCACCAATGTCGTGCCCGTCCTCTCGGCGGCCTCCACCATCCGCTGCGCCTCGTCCCGATCCAGGCAAAACGGCTTTTGGCAGATGATCCAGCGGACGCCCGCCGCCAGCGCCGCGGTGATCGCCGTGGCATGGGCGGGGGGCGGCAGGATGATGTCCAAGAGGTCCGGCTGCACCGCCTCCAACATCCGTTCCAGACTGTCATAGGCGGGCAGGCCGGTCGCGCGGGCCTTGGCCAGATCGGTGTCACAGGCCGCCACGCAGGCCGCCCCGTCCATCCGCGCCCAGCTGCCATAGTGGAACTGGCTGAAATACCCCGCGCCGACGCAGGCCACCCGGATCGTCATGCCAGCGCGCCCTGCACCGCGGCGGCCACCTCGGCCGTGCCTGCGGTGCCCCCCAGATCGCGGGTCAGCACCGCGCGGTCGGAAATCACCCGCTCCACCGCTGTGCGCAGCCGCGCGCCATCGGCGCCCATTGCAGGCACGCCGTGCCGGTCACCCAGCCAGTCCAGCATCATCGCCGCCGACAGGAACATCGCCATCGGATTGGCCAGACCCTGGCCCGCAATGTCGGGGGCCGACCCGTGGCAGGGCTGAAACACCGCGTGGTCGTGCCCGATGTCTGCCGAGGGCGCGAGGCCCAGGCCCCCCATCAGCCCCGCCCCCAGATCCGACAGGATGTCGCCAAACATGTTCTCGGTCACCATCACGTCAAAGGCCCAGGGTTTTTCCACCATCCACAGGGCCGTGGCGTCGACATAGGCGTGATCGGCCACGATTTCGGGATGCTTGGCGGCCTCGGCATCGAACATCTCGCGGAAAAAGGCAAAGGCGCGGAACACGTTGGCCTTGTCCACGCACGTCACCTTGCCCGGCCCGCGCCCCGCCGCCTTGCGGGTGCGCGCCAGGTCAAAGGCAAAGCGGAACAGCGGCTCGGAAATTTCGCGGGTGATCCGCAGCGTCTCGCGCGCCTCGTCGGCCTCAACCTCGCCGCGGCCTTGGGTATAAAATAGACCCTCGGTGCTTTCGCGGATTAGCACGAAATCGACGGGTCTATCCGTGGCCAGCGGCGTCGGCTGTCCAGGCCGGATCGTCACGGGCCGCACGCCCGCAAACAGGGTCAGCGCCTTGCGCAGGTCGATCTGCGGCGAAATCTCTGTCCCGTCGGGATAGCGCACGTCGGGCAGACCCATGGCCGACAGCAGGATCGCATCCGCCGCCCGCGCCGTGGCCATGGAGGCCGCGGGAAAGCTGTCTCCGGTGCGCGCATAATGCGCAGCCCCCGCAGGCGCATCCAGCCAGTTCAGCGTGTATTCCCCGTGGCCCGACAGCGCGCCCAGCAGGTCCAGCGTCGGCGCCATGATCTCCGGCCCGATGCCGTCCCCTTGAAAGACGGCGATATCAAATGTGGTGCGCATGGCGTAAATCCCTTCGTGGCGCGCGCCGGTCTTTGGAAAAAACAACGCTCGCGTTCTTGTATGCATTTGCGTATACATTAAAACATGCACATGTAAATCCGGCAATGCGCGCGCCGGACACGAAAGGATCACACCCATGCCCTATGCCGTCACCGTCGTCTTCGACATCAAACCGGGCCAAATGGAGGCGTTCATGCCCCACATCCTCAACAACGCCCGCTGCTCGCTGCGCGATGAACCGGGCTGCCAGCAGTTTGACGTGTGCACCGATCCCGACCAGCCCGACACGGTGTTTCTGTACGAGCTTTACGACGACCTCGCCGCCTTCGAGGCGCACCAGACCATGCCGCACTACCTTGCCACAGGGCCAAAGATCGCGGACCTGGTGGCCGACAAGACCCTGCGCACCTTCGCACAGGTCGACCGATGACCGAATGGGAGGTCTACGCGATCAAATACGCCGGCCAGCCCGGGCGGGTGCGCGGCAATAACTTTATGTTCGCCGACGACCACGACGCCGACAGCCCCATCGACTTCTACATGTGGCTCATCCGCGGCGCGGGCCGGGTGATCCTGGTCGACACCGGCTTTGACGCAGTCGAAGGGGCCGCGCGCGGGCGCCCCATCCGGCTCGACCCGGTCGCGGCACTCAAACCCTTTGACCTCGCGCCCGAGGACGTGACCGAGATCATCGTCACCCACCTGCACTTTGATCACGCAGGCGGCCTGCACCTCTTTCCCAACGCGCAGCTGTACCTGCAAGCGGCGGAAATGGCCTATGCCACCGGCCCCTGCATGTGCCACGACACCCTGCGCCAGCCCTATACCGCAGGCCATGTGTGCGAGGCGGTCAAACGGCTCTACCAGGGCAAGCTTACCTTTCACGACGGCACGGCGGAACTGGCCGACGGGCTGACACTGCACTGCATCGGCGGGCACAGCCGCGGCATGCAGGCGGTGCGGGTGCGGACCAAAGCCGGGTGGATGGTGCTGGCCTCGGATGCGGCGCATTTCTACGAAAACATCTCCTCCGGCAAACCCTTTCCCATCGTGGTGGACCTGCAGGACATGCTCGACGGCTTTGACACGCTGCGCAGGCTGGCCAGCCGCCCCGCGCTGATCGTGCCCGGGCACGACCCGCTGGTGGGCACGCTCTTTCCCCGCACGCTCGACGATCATATCCGGCGGCTGGATGTCGGGCCAAAAGGCCCCGTGCCTTTGTAACAAACACATCTCCGGCCACCCGCCCGCGGCCCAAAATAACAGCGACCCGCCCAAAGCGCCGTAACAATCGGCGCTTTTTGTCACGTGGGCGCGACGCAATCGAAACGTGAATTGCGACACCTCACCACACCTCCTAGCTATGCCTCAGACGCCGCAGTTTGCGCCGGCGCATCGCCAAAGGGGGCACCCATGACACGCACCGCCATCATCACCGGACCAACCAGCAGGATCGGCCTTGGCAGCGCCAAAACCCTGGCCGCCCCAGGCTGCAATGTCATGCCGGGCGGCCTTGGCGACGCGGCCCAGATCGTCGAAACCCGCGCCCGCCGCGACGCCGCCAGCGGCGGCACGGCCGCCTATGACGACGCCGACGTGAAAAAACCGGACCAAATCGCGGACCTGGTCGCACAAACCGAAACGCGGCGCGCCGCCCTCACCGGCATCGCCATGCCGGTCGGTGGTGGCCGGGTCGCGCAGTAGGGGGGGCGGGGTCATGTCAGCCACAAACGGGCGCGCCACGCGGCACGAAAAATCCATCAACCTCGCCCTGCAAGGGGGCGGCTCGCACGGGGCCTTCACCTGGGGCGTGCTCGACCGCATGTTCGAAGAGGACCGGCTGTGGATCGAGGCGATCAGCGGCACCTCCGCCGGGGCCATGAACGCGGTGGTCGCCACCCAAGGGATGTACGACGCGGGCGCCCACGGCGCGCGCCTCGCCCTCGAGGAATTCTGGCGCGCGGTCAGCAAGGCGGGGCAGGCCAGCCCGATCAAACGCACGCCGCTTGACATGATGCTCGGCTCCTGGTCGCTCGAAACCTCGCCCGGCTATCTGATGTCCGACATGCTCAGCCGCATGGCCTCGCCCTACGACCTGAACCCGCTGGGCTTTAACCCGCTGCGCGATGTGGTCGATGCCTGTATCGACTTCGACAAGGTCGCCAATTGCCAGGACATGGGCCTCTATATCTCGGCCACCAACGTGGAAACGGGCCGTGCCCGGGTCTTTCACCGGCACGAGGTGACGCTTGACGTGGTCATGGCCTCGGCCTGCCTGCCCAACATGTTCAAAGCGGTCGAGATCGACGGCGTCCCCTATTGGGACGGCGGCTATATGGGCAATCCGGTGCTCTTTCCCTTCATCGACCACTCGCCCTCGGACGATATCGTGATCGTGCAGATCAACCCGCTGCTGCGGCCCGGCACCCCCCGGCGTGCCCGCGACATCCAGAACCGCGTGAACGAGATCACGTTCAACGCCTCGCTCTTGCGCGACCTGCGCACCATCGACCTGATCCACCGGCTGATCGAGGATGGCGCGCTGTCCAACAACGAATACCGCACCATGAACATGCACATGATCGACGGCTGCGACGACATGCTGGCGCTTGATGCCTCGTCCAAACTGAATTCTGAATGGGCCTTCCTCGAACACCTGCGCGACCTGGGTCGCGCCTATGCCGACACCTGGCTGGCCCAGAATTTCGACAAGATCGAACAGCAAAGCACGCTCGACCTGCGTGCCATGTTTGACGACTTTGGCGCGCCGCACGCCACCAATGTGGTCGCGCTGAAATCCAGAAAGGACTGAGACAATGACGTTCCGTACGGCATTCTTCGGGCTCGCATGCGCGGCGCTCGCCACCCCCGCTTTGGCCTTTGACCTCGATGGCGTCAAAACGCGCGTGCTCAACGGGCTCGAAGGGCCGTTAGGCCCCCACAACATCTCGAACGTGCCCATCGCCAACGCGCCGCTGGCCGCCGAAGGGCTGGACCAGATCGCAGGCTACACCCTGCGCACGCGCTCTTGGACCATCTCGGGCGACACTGGCACCGTGCCACTCCACAGCCACGCCGACCGGCCCGCCATCGTCTTCACCCTCAACGGTGAGATTTTCGAAATCCGCAGCGACACCAAGGGCCGCATCCTGCACCGCGCAGGCGGGCTCAGCCTGGAACACGGCGACGTGACCCATTTGTGGCGGAACGAAGGGCCCCAACACGTCCGCCTGATCGCCTTTGACGTCTTCAAGGCGCGCCGCGCCGCCCCGGTTGCCGACAGGCCCCTGGCCCAAGGTTTTGACCTGCCCGCCCAATCCGGCGCTCGGCTGGACTTGCTGGGCGTTGTTGACATCGAAGGGCACTATGACGGCGCAAAAGGCGCGGGCCTGGCCCTGTCGGCCTACCGCGCCGTGATCGAACCGGGCGGCGTCTTGCCCAGCTTTGTTGGCCCGGGCGCGCCGCTGCAGATCTGGGTCTGGCAGGGCGCCGTAACCCAGCACCGCTCGGACGCGGGCGCGGGCGCGCCCGTGACCCTCGCCACCGAGGCAGGCGCGCATCTGGGCGGCGGCGCGCAGGCCTATTGGGAAAACACCGGCGCTGTCCCGGCCGAGGTCTTCTTTGGTGTGGTCGAACCGCTAAGCGAGACCGTGGGTGTGCCGCAGGTCGGCGTCCAGGCGCATCACGGCACGGAATGGGCAACACCCTTTCAGGAAGGTTAACAAATGGTTAGCGCACCCCGTAAGCTGTTGATTTGGAATGACATCACCTGTTTGTCCCCGCGGGGACAAACAGATGCGCGGCCTCAGGGGGCTTTGACATGACCCTGTCCGCGCAGATGACCGGGCTGGCCGAGGAACTGGCCGCCAAGCCGCCCGAAGACCGCCGCATGGTCATCCGCCGCGCGACCATGATCGCGCTGATCGCCTTTCTGACGCTGATCGACCTTTTCGGCAGCCAAGCCTTGCTGCCCACCCTGGTCGAGACCTATGGCGTGTCCCCCGCGGCCATGGGCTTTGCCGTCAACGCCTCCACCATCGGGATGGCGCTGGCGTCGCTGGGCGTGTCGCTTTTTGCCCGCCGGATCGACCGCAAGCGGGGCATCTGGTTGTGCCTGGCCTTGCTCAGCGTGCCGACGCTGCTGCTGGCCGCGGCGGACGACCTGACCACGTTTACCCTGCTGCGCATCGCCCAAGGTGTGTTCATGTCGGCGGCCTTAACCCTGACGCTCACCTATCTGAGCGAAGAATGTTCGCTGACCGCTATCGGCGGCGCGATGGCCGCCTACATCACCGGCAACGTCGCCTCTAATCTCTTCGGCCGCCTGCTGGCCTCGGAACTGGCAGGCACCCTCGGCCTGGCCGAAAGCTTCTATGGCTTTGCCCTGCTCAACCTCACCGGCGCGGTGATCGCCTATATCTATATCGGCGCACGGGATGGAACCGCGCAGGCGGCGGCAACCGGCGGCATGTCCATGCTCGCCGCCTGGCGCGACCACCTGAGGAACGCGCAGCTGATGGCGATGATCGGCATCGGGTTCATCCTGCTCTTCGTCTTCGTGGCGACGTTCACCTATGCGAATTTCGTGCTGGCCCAAGCACCCTTTGCCCTGCCGCAAACGATGATTGGCCTTGTCTACCTCATCTTCGCCCCCGCGATCCTGACAACCCCGCTCGCCGCCGCCTTTGTCGCACGGCTTGGCGCGCGCGCGAGCTTTCACGGCGCCATCGTCGCCACCTTGCTCGGCCTCCTGCTGCTGCTCACGCCCATCTTGCCCCTGTTCCTCCTGGGCCTCACCCTGGTGGGCGCAGGGCTGTTCTTTGCCCAGTCCGTGGCCACCAGCTATGTCGGGCGCACAGCCACCCACGACCACGCCGCCGCCAACGGGCTGTACTTGGCCAGCTATTACCTGGGCGGCATCACCGGCGCCTTCATCATCGGCCAGGTGTTTGAGGCGCGGGGCTGGGCGGTGGCGGTGCTGAGCCTGGTGATCTTGACGGCGCTCGCCTTGGTACTGTCGCGCAACATGAGAGCGGACCGCTGATTTAGACCGGCGGGATGTTTGCATATTTGAAGAACAATGAAGGGGAAGGGCGCGCCCTTGGCTTCATTGTTCCAAAAATATGCAAATCCCTCAGGTGACCATATGGCACGCCACCCGAGTTCCGCGCACCTCGCGCAGCTCGGGCCGCTTTGTCCGGCAGATGCTGTCGGCCAGCGGGCAGCGCGGGTTGAAGGCGCAGCCGGGGGGCGGGTTGATCGGGTCGGGGATCTCGCCCGTGGGCGGCGGGACCTCGCGGCCAAAGCCGTCGAGTTGCGGTGCGGCGGCGAGGAGCATTTGGGTATAGGGGTGTTGCGGGGCGGCAAAGAGGACGTCGGGATCGGCCTCTTCGACGAGCCTACCCAAGTAGAGCACGCCGATGCGGTCGGCCATATGTTGCACCACGGTCAGGTCGTGGCTGATGAACAGGTAGGTCAGGCCGAACTGGTCCTTGAGATCGCTCATCAGGTTCAGTACCTGCGCCTGGACCGACACATCAAGCGCGCTGGTGGGTTCGTCGCAGACGATGAGTTTGGGTTCGGAAGCGAGCGCGCGGGCGATGCAGATGCGCTGGCGCTGGCCGCCCGAGAACTCGTGCGGGAACTTGCCCGCATCGCGCGCCGACAGGCCCACCTGTTCCAGCAGCCGTTCGGCCAGGCCGTTCGTGTCGCCGCCGCGCGCTGCGACAGGTTCGGCGATGATGTCGCGCACCCGCCAGCGCGGGTTGAGCGAGGCATAGGGATCTTGGAAGATCATCTGGATGTCGGAGCGGATGCTGTCGATCTTGTCAGTGTCTATTTCGCGCGCCAGGTCCACGCCGCGGATCTCGACCGCGCCTTCGCTGGGGCCGAGCAGGCCGACCAGCATCTTGCCTATGGTTGATTTGCCCGACCCGCTTTCGCCCACCAGGGCATACACCGTCTTTTCCTCGATCTCAAAGCTGACATCCGACACGGCTGTGAGCAGCGCGCGGGGGCGGCGTTCGAGCACGCGGTTGAGCCAGGGTTTCGACACGTCGAAGATGCGCGTCAGGTGACGGACGGAGACCAGCGCCATCAGGCCACCGCCTCGCGGGGGATCGGGTGAAAGCAGGCGGCGCGGCCTGCGCCGTCGCTGATGCGCGGGCCGGGGTCGGCGGTGCAGTCGGCTTGTGCGCGCGGGCAGCGGGGGTGAAAGGCACAGCCGCCGGGCAGCGCGTCAAGCCGCGGCATCGCGCCGGGGATCTGGTGCAGCCGTGCCTTGCCACCGGTACCCGCACCCGCCCCCGCCTCTGCCCCTTGCCGCTGCCGCGAGGCGCGCGGGGTCGCGCCCATCAGCCCGTCGGTATAGGGGTGCAGCGGCTGGGTCAGCACGTCGCGCACCGGCCCCAGCTCGGCCAACTGGCCTGCATACATCACCGCCACGCGGTCCGCGGCCTCGGCAATCACGCCCATGTCGTGGGTGATCAGCATCACAGCCGTCCCCCGTTCGCGGCACAGCCGTTTCAGCACCGCGATGATCTGGGCCTGCACGCTGACATCGAGGGCTGTTGTGGGTTCGTCCGCGATGATCAGCGACGGCTCGGCGCAGAGGGCGAGTGCGATCACCACCCGCTGGCGCATCCCGCCCGAGAATTCGTGCGGGTAGCTATCCACGCGCGTCTCGGCGCCGGGAATGCCCACCTCTTCCAATGCGGCGATGGCGCGTTTGCGGGCTTGGGACGGGGTCAGCGGCAGGTGCGCCAGCATGGTTTCGGTCAGCTGGTCGCCGATCTTGAGCAGCGGGTTCAGCGATGTCAGCGGGTCCTGGAACACCATCCCGATCTCTTTGCCGCGCAGGCGGCGCAATGCGTCCCCTTGCAGGTGGTCGATGCGGGTGCCGTTGAGGTTGATCTGCCCTGCGGACACGTGGGCGGGCGGGTTCAATAGGCCGATCACAGCGTTCCCGGCCATGGATTTGCCCGCCCCGCTTTCGCCGACAACGCCCAAAATTTCGCCCGCGGCGATGTCGTAGGACACGCCGTTCACGGGGCGCAAGGTGCCGTGCCTGGTGGGGATGTCGACCGTCAGGTCGCGTATGGAGAGGACTGGGGGGGTCATTCCGCGGCTCCGATCTTGGCGCGATCTGCGTAGATTTTGGGCGTGCTTTCGCGTACGCAGCATTTTTTCTGCGATGCAGCATTTTTGGCTTTGGCCGCGCCACACCCGTGTGCCAGCCTGGTCAAAACAAACATCAGGGAGGGCAACCGCGCACCGCGAGGAGGACGCCCATGTGTCTGACACCCGAAGCCCTGGCCTTTTTCCTGACCATTCTTGGCCCGTCGCTGATCAGCGGCGACGACCAGACGATCACCGTGCACGCCACCGCTGGCGATGTGCGTTGGCACCTGGTGGTCAACACGTGGTGCACGGGCGCGCCCGATGCCACGCCTGCGGCCTTTTGGGCCCGGATTGACCCGTTGCGAAACCCGCCCGCTGGGCGCTGATAGAGGAGTATGGGGGATGTGTTTGACCGCCCATTCATTTGGACTGCTTTTGAGCCTTGTCTCATTGAACAACCTGACCGTGGACACCGGCCATGTGGTGGTGCATCTGCCGGATGGTGATGTGCATTGGCTGGCCATCGGTCCTGACTGGTGCACAGGCGGCGGGGCCGCGGAGTTCGCGTTTGCCGCGGTGCCAGCGGTCGACGCGGTCATCTGAGCCTCGGGTTCAGCGCGTCGCGCAGCCAGTCGCCCAGCAGGTTCACGCTGAGCGCCAGTGCCAGCAGGGTGACCGCCGGAAAGAGCAGGATCCACCATTCGCCTGAGAACAGGAACCCCTGGCCGATGCGGATCAGGGTGCCGAGCGAGGGTTGCGTGGGCGGGGCGCCGACGCCGAGGAAGCTGAGCGTTGCCTCGGCGATGATCGCCAGCGCCAGTGAGATCGTCGCGATCACCAGCACGGGCGACAGCACATTGGGCAGGATGTGCCGCACCATGATGGCGGGGCCGCTGCGCCCGATGAGCTTGGCCGCGGCCACGTATTCCTTGTTCTTTTCCACCAGCGTGGCCCCGCGCACGACGCGCGCAAACTGCACCCAGTCCGACAGCCCGATGGCGATGATCAGCACCCAGATCGCCATCTGGTCGCGGTATTCGACCGGGGTCACGCCCTTGGCCACGCCGAAGATCAGCATCGCGACCAGGATCGAGGGGAAGGTCAACTGCACATCGGCGATGCGCATGATGATCGTTTCGGTCCAGCCGCCCACATAGCCTGCGAGCAGGCCCAGGGTGATCCCCAGCACGCAGGCAAAGGCCACCGCGGCCGCGCCCACAAAGAGCGAGATGCGCATGCCGTAGAGGATGGTCGAGAACACGTCGCGCCCCTGGTCGTCGGTGCCCAGCCAGAAGGTTTCTCCGGTGAAGGCGTTGGGTGTCATGGGGGCGGAAAAGCCGTTCATCAGGTTGAGCGAAGCGGGATCGAAGGGGTTGTAGGGGGCGATCAGCGGGGCAAAGAGCGCTCCCAGCACCAGCAGCAGCGTGACGGCAAAGCTGACGACCGCCACGGAGGACTGTTTGAACTGAAAGATGAAATCCGACTGCAGCGCGAGCCGCAGGCGCGAGGGGTCTTTGTGCGGCAGGGGTGTGTCGACCATGTCAGTGCCCCCCCGTCCGGTCCACGCGCAGACGCGGATCGATGGCGAAATAGAGCAGGTCCACCACCAGGTTGATGCCCACGAACATGACCGAGATCAGCATGAGGTATGCGGCCATCACCGGGATATCGACGAACTGCACCGCGTTGATGAACAACAGCCCCACGCCCGGCCACTGAAACACCGTCTCGGTGATGATGGCGAAGGCGATGATGCTGCCCAGTTGCAGCCCCGTGACCGTGATCACCGGCACCAGCGTGTTCTTGAGCGCGTGGCGGAAGTTGACCGCCCGTTCGCGCAGCCCGCGGGCGCGGGCAAAGCGGATATAGTCCTGGCGCAGCACCTCGAGCATCTCGGATCGGACCAGCCGCATGATCAGCGTCATTTGGTACAGTCCCAGCGTGATCGAGGGCAGGATGAGGGCCTGCAGCCCGCTGGTCGTGAGAAAGCCGGTGGACCAGCCGCCGATCATCACAGTCTCGCCCCGGCCAAAGCTGGGCAGCCAGCCCAGTTCGACAGAGAAGAGGTAAATCAAGAGGATACCGATCAGGAAGGTCGGCAGCGACACCCCGATGAGCGACGCGGACATGATGATATTCGCCCCGATCCCGTTGCGCCGGATCGCGGTGAACACGCCCAGCCCGATGCCGAAGGCGATGGCGAGAAAGCCCGAGACGGCGGCCAGTTCCAGCGTGGCGGGCGCGCGTTCGATCAGGATTTCGGCCACGGGGCGGCCCTGGCGGTAGGAGACGCCGAAATTGCCCTGCACCGCCCCTTCGAGAAAGCGGTAATATTGCACGACAAAGGGCTGATCGAGGCCCAGCACCACGCGCAGGCGTTCGATATCGGCCTGGGTCCGTTCCTGGCCCAGCATGTTGTCGATGGGATCGCCCACAAAGCGGAACATCGAAAACGCGACCAGGCCCACGACCAACAGGACAAGGGCGGATTGCAGGACGCGTTGGATGATGTAGGCGAGCATGGGCCAAGCAGATAGCGGGGCGCGGGGGGCGTCAAGCGGAAAGCGGTCGTGCGGCGAGGTGCCATTCCCGAAATGCAGCGTATGCGTGCAACGGGCTGAGACGGATTGTGCGGTGACGCCGGGGCACGGGATGACTGGGTGCGCGGCATGTCAAATGCGCGGGGCGTGACTATTGCTAATGCGTGCCTGTTCGGTGCAGTGGCCTTGCACCGCATGTCGGGTTCACACGGCCTCAGGAAGAGGCTGTGTCGGTGGATCGTGACACTGGGGGACAGCGCTGCGTGTTCTGTTCTTTGCCTATTTATGCCCGTTGCCAGAAGAGGGCGGACGTACGTCGCCTCATTCAAAGCTACGATAGCCGCCATTCACCGCGGGAGGTCGGAACTGGCAAGATGCGGACGAAGCGAGCTTTCGCTGCAGTCGCTCCAGTGTCGGTTTTGACGCCTTCCGCTACGCCAAACGACCGCCAAGACGAAATCAGTTTAGGCCGGAACACGCGGGTTTCGGTCAGTGAGGCCTTAGCACCGTTTGGTCGGAGGGTCGTTTTCGTATCTTGGACACAGAACTCAACCCCAACCAATCGGCAACATTCCGGGTGAACCTTGGCGGACCATCGACGTAAACCCGACCTTCTTCTTGAGCCCGAGTAAGGGGAAGCCAACCCATCCAGACGCGCGTGAAGTCCTTGACGCCACTTTCAATTGTCACGTCGACTTCGTGGCCGGGGTCGATGTAGCAGACGTCAATCTCACCGTGCTCAACCACAAGCCAGTGATCCATCTTACCTTCGGGGCCATCGGTGAAGTGAAAATGCAGCACAAATGGGTTCGCGAGATCAGAGGGCAACTGTAAGTTCCGGCGCACATCCCACATCAGAAAGTCCGTATCCACGTCTTCCAGCGAGGGCTCGGTGTCGATCCACTCCTGGCCCCACTCTGCAACGCTACGAATGATCGGACCCAGCGATTGCCCAGCATCGGTCAGGCTGTAATGAGTGGGCCTTCCGCGCCCTTCCGCCTGTCGTGTCACAAGGCCCGCGGCCTCAAGGTCCTTCAGGCGTTGCGATAACATGCTGCGCGACATCAGAGGCACGCCACGAGCGATATCGTTGAACTGGGTCGAGCCTTCAAGCAATTCGCGAAGCAGCAACAGTGTCCAGCGGGTACCAAGGATCTCCGCCGCCATCGATAGCGGGCAATATTGCCCGTAGTGTGGTCGCTTCTGCATGTCTTTAACCCTATTGCCGATGTATCCACGATAGCTCCAGCAGTTGCACGGGCTAGTTCGAAAACCGGACTAGATGAAACACGACCCGGGCCCGCATAGTGGAATAGAGCCGCCGATAATTGGGGGCAATTCAGGAGGATGACATGAAGAAATACGTGATCGAAAGAGATATTCCCGAGGCTGGAAACATGAGCGACACGGATGCCCTGGCGGCCGCCAAAAACTCCAATGCCGCGTTGGCCCAGCTTGCCCCAACCGTTCAATGGCAGCACAGCCACGTGGCGGGCGACAAGATTTTCTGTGTGTACCTCGCCGACGACGAGGCAGCGATCCGAAAACATTCAGAAATTAGCGGTATTCCGATCACGGCGATCTACCCTGTAGACCGTGTTATGGACCCGTCCTCTGCACAGGCGTGAGGTTTGATATGGCTCATGTGTTTGGCATTCCCGTCGACGAAGAAATCACCACACAGGAGGGCTTGCGGACCTACCGTAACCCACCGTCTCGCTTCGTAGCCAATAAAGTCATTGGGCATGTCGATGACCTCGCACGCCGCTTCATTGCGGTTTCAACCATGGTGGTGCTGGCAACCCGGCGTCCGGACGGTGGCGTCGATTTGACACCACGAGGCGATCCGTCAGGTTTTGTGAAGATTCTGAATGATCGAGTCATCGCCTTGCCTGACCGGCTTGGTAACAATCGCGCCGATGCGTTCGAGAACATCCTGCGCGATCCGGGCGTCGGTCTCTACTTTATCATCCCGGGCCACAGGGACAGCCTGCGGATTTCGGGACAGGCACGGATCGTACGGGACACAAATTTGATGAGTCAAATGGAAGTAAGCGGCCACATTCCCGATCTTGCCATTTTGGTTCGGGTCGATGCGCTGCTCAGCCACTGTCCCAAGGCTTTCGTGCGAGCCGGAATGTGGGAGCAAGATGCCTGGCCCGATCTGAGTGACGTGCCATCCGCCGGAGAGTTTCTCAAGGCACATGGCAGCTTGCCTGATCCGGTGGCAGACGTTGAAGATGTCGTCGCAAAGGATGGTCAGAACCGACTCTACTGAAGCACAACTTCAAGAGCCGCCATTCGCATAGAGCGCAGCATTCGGCACTTTGGGCTCAAACCCGCCTTTCGCCGCGGGCTACACGAAAGACTGCTGTCGGGAAGCGCGCTCGACTTTGTACCGCCTCTCTCTGTCCATAGGTCTCAACACACCCGACTGCAGCAGCGCGGCGCCCGCGGCTGCTTGGGCGGTTGGCGGCTGGCCCGCCGGTTCTGGCTCAGTTCACCGTGACCCAGCGCAGTATGAAGAAGTTGTCGGGGCGTTGGGTCAGGTCGATGTTGGCCTTCGCGCCCCAGACCAGCGGTTGGACGTATAGGGGCACATAGGCGACCTCGTCCTGGAGGATCTGCGTGACTTCGTCGAGCATGGTCTGGCGTTTGCCGTCGTCAATCTCGGACTGGATCAGGGGCAGCAGCGCGTCGACGCGGGCGTTGGAGAAGCCGCCGAAGTTCCAGCTGCCGAGCTTTTTCTCTTCGTTCGGGGTGGTGGCGAGGAAGCGGATCGGGTGTTCGGCGTCGAAGGTGCCGGGCGACCAGCCCAGCAGGTACATGTCGTAATTGTCGGCGCGCAGTTCGGGCCAGTAGTTTTGCACCGGCATCGCATTGAGCACCGCGGTGATGCCCACCTGGGCCAGCATGCCCGTGATCGCCTGGCACACGGCCTCGTCGTTCAGGTAGCGGTCGTTCGGGCATTTGAGGCCGAAGGAGAAGCCGTTTCCATAGCCCGCCTCGGCCAGCAGGGCGCGCGCGGCGTCCGGGTCGTAGGCGGGGCGGTTTGCGAGGCTTTCGGAAAAGCCGCGCATGGCGGGGCTGACGAGTTGGCTGGCGGGTTCCGCATTGCCGCGCATGATCGTTTGCAGGATCGCGGGGACGTTGACCGCGTGGGCGACGGCCTGACGCACGCGGGCGTCTGCAAAGGGGTTGGCGTCGCTGGTTTCGGACGAGTATTTCAGCGCGTCCGCTTCGTGCGGGAAGCCCAGCATGATGACCCGCGCCTCGATCCCTTGGATGACCTGCACGTTGCCTGCGGCGGCGAGGCGCGCGGCGTCTTGGATCGGGACGGGGTTGATCAGGTCGACATCGCCCGACAGCAGCGCCGCCACGGCGGTGGCGGGGTTCTGGATCGGGGTCAGTTCGGCCTGGGTGATGTTATGGGTGGCCGTGTCCCACCAGCCGTCGAAGGGGGCGAGCACGGTGCGCAGCCCAGGCTCGCGCGCGGCGACCATGAAGGCGCCCGTCCCATTGGTGTTCAGCGTGGCGTAGTTGCCGTTTTCCTTGTCGGGCAGGGCGGTGCCGTTCGCCTCGGCCCAGCCGCTGTCCATGATCATCCAGTTGGCGATGCTGTCGGGAAAGATCGGGTTGGGCGCGGTGGTCATGATGTCGACGGTATAGGCGTCGACCTTGACCACGTCAGAGACCGGCGCGAACCAGCTGCGCGTGTCCGAGGCTGCGTCGCTGGCGCGCTGGTAGGAGAAGATTACGTCGTCGGCATCGAATGCCTCACCACCGTGGAACGTCACGCCCTGGCGCAGGGTGAAGCGCCAGCCCATCCCGTCGCCGATGGGCGCCCAGGACGTCGCGAGGGCGGGTTCGATGGCCATGTCCTTGCCGCGCCGCACCAACCCTTCGTACACGTTGTTGAGAAAGCCCAGCACCGGGGCCGAGTTGACCGCGTGGGGGTCCATCGTTTGCGGGTCGGTGGTCTCGGCCCAGCGAAAGTCTTCGGCTATGGCGGGGGCGGCCAGAACGGTGCTGGCCAAGAGGCAGGCGCGGATCATGGTGTGCAGTCCTTGGTGTCGGTGGGGATGAAACACGAGGATAATCGTCACGGCCCCGGCGCGCATACGGGGGCAAAAAAGGGGGCCGCGGGGCGGCCCCCATCACGTTCAGTTGATCTCGAAATACTTCAGCTTCGGGGAATCCTCGGCCTCGACCACGGTGCCGACGCTGGATTTCATGCCCCAGTTCAGCACCTGGTGGTGCAGCGGGATATAGATCACCTCGTCCTGGACGACCTCCCAGATCGACGCGATGTCGGCGTTGCGGGCCTCGAGATCGGTGTTGCCTGCGAGGCTGACGATGGTTTCGTTCAGCGCGTCGTTGTTGAACCGGGTGGCGTTCCACGAGCCGTACTTGTCCGTCCGGCCATGGACCAGGAAATTGAAGATATATTCGCTGTCATAGGTCGGCACGCCCCAGCCCAACATGTAGAAATCCGTTTCCAGGTTGCTGAGCAGCGGAAAGTGCTGGGCCTTGGGCTTGGCGTCGAGGTTCACGGTGATCCCGATCTGGGCCAGCATGCCCACCGCCGCCTGGCAGATCGCCTCGTCGTTGATGTAGCGGTCGTTGGGGCAGTCGAGCTGGATCGAGAAGCCGTCGCCATAGCCCGCTTCGGCCATCAGGGCCTTGGCGGTTTCGATGTCGGTGGTCGAGGAGGCGTCCATCGTTTCGTCCCAGCCGTTGACGAAGGGCGGGGCGATCATGCCTGCCGGGGCCGATTGGCCGCGCATCACCACCTGTTTGATCGCATCGCGGTTGATCGCCATCGACATTGCGCGCCGCACGCGCACGTCGGCCAGCGGGTTCGCGCCCTGGACATTGTCGAGCGTGAGGTCGGCGTCGCCCACGTTCAGGCCAAAGAAAATCACGCGGTTTTGCGGTGCCGTGCGCACGTCGAGGCCGTCGGTGGCGGCCACGCGTTCGAGGTCTTGGACCGGCACGTCCTGGATAAAGTCGACCTCGCCCGACAGCAGGGCAGCGACGCGGGTCGCGGCGTTTTGGATGGGCGTGTATTCGATGGTGGTATAGGCCATCGGAAATTCGTCCTTGCCCCAATAGCCGTCATAGGCCTGCAGCACGGTTTTGACGTCCGGTTCGCGGCTGACCAAGGTGTAGGGGCCGGTGCCGTTGGCGTTTTTGGCGGCGAATGTGTCCTCGCCCCCTTCGTAGTCCTGCACTTTGGTGGCGTTGTTCGCCTCGGCCCAGTCCTTGTCCAGGATGAACATGTTGGTCAGGTTGTTGGGCATGATCGGGTTGGGACCGTCGGTTTCGATCTCGATGGTAAAGTCACCCACGGCGCGGACCTCGGTGACGCTGGCCAGCAGTTCCTTGAAATCGCTGTCGGGTGTCATCGCGCGGTTGAGCGAGAACACCACATCCTCGGCGGTAAACGCGGCGCCGTCATGGAACGTCACGCCTTCGCGCAGGGTGAACGTCCAGACATTGGGGTTGTCGGTGGAGGGCGCCCACGCGGTTGCGAGCGCAGGCACGATGGCACCCGAGTGGTCGCGCATGACCAGCGGTTCCATGATCTGGTGGTTGAGGGTTGTTGTGGGCCCTTCGTTCTGGGCGTGCGGATCGAGGGTGAGCGAGTCGCCCGCGCGTGCCCATTTCAGCGTCTCGGCGTTGACGAGTGCGGTGGTGGACAGCAGCAAGGCGGCTGACAAAAGGGTGGTGACTTTCATGAATATCTCCCCGTGTTTGGTTATGCGCAGAAGTGTTGGCCACCGCGCGCCGATTGACAAGGAGGTAGATGCGGGCGCGCCCCGGCCAAAGCGGGGCAGCGCATGATTTTACGGCAGCCTATTCGGCGGCCTGCTGGAACGGCGGGTGCAGGACAAAGGGCGCGTCGGCGCTGTCGTCCATCGCCTCGGGCGCGGTCTTGGGCCGGCGCACCCGGTGGATCAGGGCAAAGACCGGCGGGGTGAAGTAAAAGCTGACCACGGTGGACAAGAGCACGCCACCCGCGATGGACATCGCGAAGGGCGGCCAGAAGCCGCCGCCTGCAAGGATCAACGGGAGGAAGCCGCCAAAGGTCGTGATCGTCGTGGACACGATGTGGCGGCTGGAGCCCATGACCACGTCGACCATCGCGTCGCGGTCGCCAGAGGCGGCGGCGTCATCCTCGGACAGGCCCGACAGGATGATGATGGCCGCGTTGATCGACACGCCGATGGACCCGATGACGCCGATGATCGCGTTGATGCCAAAGGGGTACTGAAAGACCGCCAGCGCCAGCAGCGACAGCCCCGCGCTGAGGCCCGAGACGACCAGCACCACGGCTGTGAGGCGGAACGAGTTGAACGTGAGCGCGATGGCGGCGATGGACAGCGTCACGATCAGCCCCAGCGAGGCCAGCAGGTCCGACAGCGTGTCGGCGCGCGCGTCGCTGTCGCCGCCCAGTTGCAGCTGCACGCCGTCCGGCACGGCAAAGCCTGCCGCGTCCAGGGCCGCCTGCACCTGCACCAGCGCCTCTTCGGGCAGCACGTCGCGTTGGATAAAGGCCTGCACGGTGTTGACCCGTTCGCCGTTGCGGCGGGTGATGCTGCTGGCGGCGGGTTCCAGCGCGATGTCGGACACTGCCGACAGGGGCAGGGCGGGCCAGCGCCCTTCGGCGGCCAGCGCGCCCGCGTCGGGCCGCAGGATCGGCAGGTCGCGGATGGCCTGGACCGACCCGCGGGTGGCGTCGCCCAGCCGCACGCGAATGGGCAGCTCTTCGTCGCCTTCGACCATGGAGCCGCCGGTGACGCCCTCGAGCCCCGCCTGCAATTGGCCCGCGATCTGCGCGAGGTCGAGGCCCAGCAGCTGCGCCTGCGCCTCATTCACGGTGACCACGGCCTTTGGCGCGCCGCCGCCGATGGTGCTGCGGGCAATCAGCACACTGTCGACCCCGGCCACGATGCGCCGGGCGGCGTCGCCGGTTTCGCGCAGCTGTTCGAGGTCGGTGCCGACAAAGCGCAGCTCGACCGGGGCATTCACCGGCGGGCCTTGGACCAGGCCGCGCACGAGGATTTGCGCCTGCGGGGCTGTTTGCGCCAGCGTCGCTTGCAGGTCGCGCAGCACGGCCTCGGTTGCCTGGGGCGATGTAGTGGTCAGCAGGGCCTGGGCGTGCCCCGGCGCGTTGTCGCGCGCGCCGACGATGTTATAGTAAAAGGCAGGGCCGGAACGCCCCACCGTCCACATCACCTGCCGGATCCGGTCGTCGGATGTGAGCGTGTCGTTCAGCTGTGCGACGACGGCGGCGGTGTCGGTGATGCCGGCGCCGGGGGCGAGGTCGACCTCGATATAAAACTGGTCGCGGTCCACGCCGGGGAAGAATTGTGCCGTGAGTGTTGGCATGGACAAAAAGCCCGTGACCGGCAGCACCAGCGCCAGTGCGATCGAGCGGACCGGGTTCTTGACCGACCAGCGCAGCGTCGCGGCAAAGGCCCGGCCCAGGGCGCCGCCCTTGATCCCGCCGCGACTGCCGCCTGCGGGCAGCAGGTGCCCGGCGATGGCGGGTGTCAGCGTCACCGCGATCAGGAAGGACCAGCCCAGCATGATCACCACCGCGATGGCGATGGAGCCCACAAAGTCGCCCGCAGGCCCTGGCAGCAGGATCAGCGGGGTAAACGACAGTGCCGTTGTCACGGTCGAGGCCAGGAGCGGCGCAAAAAGGCGTTTGACCGACTGGCCTGCCGCCTTGATCCGGCTGACGCCCCTTTCGAGCCTTTGGCCAACCTCGTCCGTCATCACGATGCCCGCGTCGACCAGCAGGCCCAGGGCCACGATCAGGCCCGTGACGCTCATCTGGTGGATGGCGAGGCCGATGAAGTTCATGGTGAAGAGCGTGGCGAGCGTGACCACGGGCAAGATCAGCGCCACGATCATGGCCGAGCGCAGGCCGAGCGTCAGCAGCAGCACGCCCACCACGAGGCTGACGCCGATGGCCATGTTCGTGCCCACCTCGGTCAGCCGGTCGGCGGTATAGCCGGATTGATCAAAGCTGAGGTCGAGGGACACGCCCAGGGGCACCTGGGCCTGGTAGTCTGCGATCTCTTCGCGGACAAAGCCGGCCCAGACGTCGACTTGCAGCCCGGATTCCAGTTTGGCGCCCAAGAGCACGGCAGGCTGGCCGTTGTAAATCGCCATCTCATTTTGCGGTATGCGGGGGCCGCGGGTGATCTCAGCGATCTGGCTAAGGTACGTGACGGCGCCGCTGTCCGACTGGCGCACGACGATCTCGCCCAGGCGGTCCAGCGCTTCGACCTCGCCCGCGACCGAGATCAGCAGGTCAGAGCCACCGGGGCGCACGCGCCCGGCGGGCGTTTTGGCGTCGCCCGCGGCGATGGCGCGCGAGATGTCGGCGGCTGTCAAGCCCAGGGCGGCGGTGGCCACGGGGTCGAGCGTGATCAGCACCTCGTCCTCGGGCGCGCCAAAGACCTCGACCAGTTCGGTGCCGGGGATGTTGCGCAGGTCCTGGGCCAGATCGCGGGCATAGCGCCCGAGGATCGTCGTCGGCACGCCTGGATCTGCGGAAAAGGCGGCGATGGCGGCGAATGCGCTGCCGCCGTCGGTGTCAAACTCGGGCTCTTGCGCGTCGGCGGGCAGGGTGGCGGACAGCTCGGACAGGTCATCGCGGATTTCGGCCCAGACCTCTTCGATGCGCGCGTCGGCGACGGTGACGCCCAATTCGACCGACACAATAGAGATGCCGGTGGACGAGGTGCTTTCGATCACATCGACCTCGGCCACCTCGCGCAGGATATCCTCGATCGGTTGCGTCACCAGCGCCTCGACCCGCGCGGGGTCGGCGCCGGGGACGACGGTGGTCACGGTGCCGAAGAGGTTGGTGATTGTCGGGTCTTCTTGCCGTCCGATGGCCAGCAGCGACGACAGGCCCGCCGCGATGATGACCAGCAGGGCAAGGGCGACGATGCGGGGCTGGCGGAAGGTGAGGGTTTCCATCTACCCCGCCTCGGCCAGTTGCACGCGGTCGCCGGGTACCAGCCGGTGGGTGCCGTCGGGCACGATGGTCGCGGGCCCTTGCAGCGTGCCGCGCACATAGGCGGTGTCGCCTTCGATCTGGATCACCTCGACGGCGGCGGCTTGGGCGGTGGCGAGGCCGTCGTCGCCTTGGTCCAGCACCATCACCGTCCACAGCCCGCGCACCCCGTCGCGCAGCGCGCGGATCGGCACGGCATAGCCGGATTGATCCAGCGTGCTTTGCAGCGTCAGCGTGCCCGAGGCGAGGTAGACGGGATCGTCGGTATCCACCTCGAACAGGGCGGTGCGGGTGCGGGTCTGGGCGTCGAGATCGGGGCGGAAGCCGATAAAGCGGGCGTCATAGGCGGTGCCGTCCAGGGTGATCTGTGCGGGCTGGTCGGCCAGATCGCGCGCCAGCTTGGGGTCGATGCCGACGCGGAAGAGGGGCAGCGTGTCCTCGCGCACGTCGAGCACGGGCGTGCCCACCGCAATGATCGCGCCCGGGTCCACGTGCCGCGCGCCGACCTGGCCGTCAAAGGGCGCCAGAAGCTCGGTCTGGGACAGGCGAATGTCGACCTGCAGGATGGCGGCGTCGACCTCGGCGATCTGCGCCTCGAGCGCGGCGAGGTTCAGCGCGGTGTTGTCCACCGCCTGATCCGAGGCAAAGCCGCGGTCGCGCAGTTCCGTCTGGCGCTGGGTGGTGCGGCGCGACAGTTCGGCCTGGGCCACAAGTGCCCCGCGCGAGGCGACGAGGCGGGCGCGGTCGGCGTCGAGGATGCGGGTGTCGAGCTGGGCGATCACCTGCCCTTTCGAGACGCGGTCGCCTTCGTCCACTGACAGGACATTCAGGCGACCGCCCTGCTCGAAACTCAACGCGACGGTCTGGGCGGCCTCGACCTGACCGTGAAACTGGCGGGTGACTATCATCTGCTCTTGCGGGGCGATGCGCAGGGCGGCGACGGTCTTGACCTCGGCGGCGGGCGGGGCGTCAACGGCGGCGGCGCGGGTGGCCAGCGTGGCGCTGCCCAGCCATACGGCCCCGGCGGCCAGGGCCACCACCGACACGGTGCCGGTCAGCGTGGCAAAGCCGCGCAGGGCGCGTTTCCAAAGCGGTGCCTTTTTTGTCTCTTGCGCCATTCCGCCGCTCCTTGACTAAAAGTTAGCAGTGCTTACTCTTGAATGAGAGACATATGTAATAGCCACTTACTTTGGCAAGGCAGTGAGGCAAAAAAACTTGGAGCAGGGTGCAAAGACATCCCCCCGGGCGCAGTATCACCACGGTGACTTGCGCGCGCATCTGATTGAAACCGTTCGGGTTTTGGTCGAGGAGAAGGGCGCCGACGGGTTTTCGATTTCCGAAGCGGCGCGGCGTGCGGGCGTCAGTTCTGCCGCGCCGTACAAGCATTTTCACGACCGCAAGGAGATTGTGCGCGAGGTGGCGCTGGCGGGCATCGACCGCATGCGGGATCAGATGGATGACGCGGCACAATCCGCACAAGGTGACCGGCTGGCCCCGATTTCGGCGCTGGGACTGTGCTATGCCCATTTCGCGCGGACCGAGCCGGGGGTGTTTCGCCTGATGTTCGGCCTGACCAAGGGCCACGACGAAGACCCCGAGATGCAAGAGCATGGAGAGGCCTGTTTCGACGTGGTCAAACGCGAGGTGCGCAAGGTGATGCCCGAGGGCACCGGCGAGGACGAGATCGAGCGGCGCGGCTACATGCTGCACATGTTTGTGCACGGCCATGCGTTTCTGGAGATCGACGGCAAGCACGACCTGGAGTTAGGGCCCGCGGAGGAGGCGATGCTGATGTACGACATCGCCCGCCGCATCATGTCCTAACCGCTCGTCGCCGGAAGCTAGCCCCCCGACGATAGCCCCAGACGCTACCCTGTGCGAAAGAGCCGGGCAAAGAGCGGCGCGCCCAGGATCACCACAAAGATACGCAAGACGTGATGCGCGATGACAAAGGCGACATCGGCACCCACGATCAGCGCCAGCACCGTCAGTTCGGCCTGCCCACCGGGGGCAAAGGCCAACAGCGCCTCCATCCCCGGGGCGAGGCCGAGGATATAGACCGCTTCGACAAAGATCAGGGTGAGCACGATTAGGATGCCGCAGAAGCCCGCGCCTGCCGCGAGGTCGCGCCGGACCTCGGCCATTGTGATGCCGGTGTATTTGACGCCCACGGTTATGCCGATAAAGAACTGCGCGGCCCAGATCGCCTCGGCCGGGGGGCGGTGCTGCAGCAGGCCCGCGAGGGCGCAGGCGGCGGCCACGATCAGCGGGCCGAGGATCGAGGCGCCGAACATGCCCACCGCCTTGGCCCCTTGCCAGCCCACCAGGGCGCAGGCGACCATCAGCGCCAGTTGCGCGGCGGGGATGCTGGCGGCGGGTGCGCCGGGTGGGTTCGACAGGTCGGCGTCCCACAGCCCCTGCAGGATGAACGGCAGGGCCACCACGATCACCAGCACGCGGGTCGCGTGGATCAGCGACAGCGCGCGGGGGTTGCCGCCCGCCTCTTCGCCAAAGACCAGCATGTCCTGCAGCCCGCCGGGCATCGCGGAATAGTAGCTGGTGGCAAAGTCGTAGCCCCAGAGGCGCTGAAAATAGGGCACGCCAATGAGGCCGATCATCAGAACCATCAGAGGGATCATCAACAGCGTAGGCCACATGCCCGCCATCGAGGCCAGCAGCACGGGCGTAAAGGTGGCGCCCACGGCGACGCCCAAGACAGTGCGCATGCCCTCGTTCACCGGTTTGATGCCGCGCATGCGCACACCGGCGAGGGCGGCGATCAGGCAGGCGCTGATCGGGCCCAGCAGCCAGGGCAGGGGCAGCGCGATGGCGTGAAAGGCGGCGACCCCCGCGCCTGCGATGGCGAATGTCGCCAGCGTGGCAATCACCGGGCGAGGACCTTGAGCCGGTGGCGCAGCGAGGTTTGCAGATGCGCCTCGGCGGCCTGGCCTGCGGCGGTGGCGTCGCCGCTGGTGATCGCGTCGAGGATGTCGCGGTGCTGGGCGACCACGACGCTGATCCGTGCCGCATCGGCCAGTGTCGTCGGCCCCATCAGCATCAGCGCGTTGTTCAGCGAGCGGGCCGATTCGAGCAGGAACCGGTTGCGCGTGGCGAGGTAGATGCCCCGGTGAAAGTCCTGGTTCAGCGCCGCCGCCTCGGCGGGGGCGCAGCCCGACAGCGCCTCGTTCAGATCGTGCAGCGCGTCGATTTCTGCGCTGGCGGCGTGTTTCGCCGCCATCTCGGCGGCGGTGCGTTCCAGGACGATGCGCATCTCGTAGAGTTCGACCAGTTCTGTATGGCTGAGCTGGCGGATAACGGCGCCCAGGCGGGGGCGGTGTTCGACGATGCCGTCAGCCTCAAGCCTGCGCAGCGCCTCGCGGATTGGGGTGCGGGACAGCGACAGACGGTCTGCCACGTCCACCTCGCGCAGGCGGTCGCCGGGTTTGAACGCGCCGTTGCGGATGGCGGTCAGCAGTTGGGCATAGGCGGCCTCGCCTTGGGACATATCTGGATCGGGCATGGGCGGTCCTGCGTTCTGTATCCGCGTGGATACAGCGGCAGAAATAGCGCAAGACGGCCCGTGTTGTCAAAGGCGGGCGGTTAGTAGTCTTTCTCGATAAAGATGCCGACGCCGGTGTTGCTGTCGGCGCCCACGCTGCCGCGCACGGTGATGTTGGGCGTAAGGTCGATGTTCAGCGACACCTCTGGCCCGTCCGAGCCGCCGACGGTGACGTCGGTATAGACGTTGTCCGACAGGTACTTGCCCGCGCGCACGGCGGTGTTGCCCTCGTCATCGGTGCTGACGTCCAGGTCATCCAGCGCAAAGGACCCGCGCAGGCGCGACACGATCCCTTCGCCCCCCGCCCCGGCGAGCGAGGCCACGGCGCTGGCCAATTGCAGCGCTTGGAACGCCGACAGTTGGGAGATGTCGCGGCCAAAGAAGATCTGGGCCAGCACCTGGTCCTGCGGCGCTTCGGGCACGGATGTGAAGGACACGGTCGGGTCGTCTGCGGGCCCTTCGACGATGATGCTGGCGGTGCCCGAGGACGTCGTGGTGTTGGCGACAAACCGCAGGAAGGGCGAGAACCGCCCTTGCAGGCGCACGCGGCCCTCGTCCAGTTCAAAGCGCTTGTTCAGCACGTTCAGGCGGCCCCGGATCAGGTCGAATTGCCCGGTCGAGATCGTGTCGGCGGTGGTGCCGGTGAGGCGCAGGTTGCCGCCCAGCTCCGCATCCAAGCCCCGCCCGCGCACAAAGATGCGGGCGGGGGCGTTGACGGTGATGTCGAGCGGGAAGGCGGCGCTGCTGCCGGTGCTGTCGCCCGCGCCGCTGTCCGTGAGGCCCGCGCGATCGCGGGTGCGCATCACGGGGCGCGTGGCGCCGATATGGGTGATGTCGGGGATGCTGCCAAAGCTGGACAGCCCGCTGGAGGGGACCTGCACATTCGTCTCGCCCACGTTCACGGTGCCCGAGATGCGCGCGCCGCCTGTGAGCGCGCCATTCAGCCGGATCGCGCCGTCAAGCGTCGTGGAGTAGAGCGTGGGGTCGCTGGCCACGACGTCATTGATCGCGACCTCGATCTGTGCGGGGTAGCGCCCGCTGAGGGTGATCGGCCCGGTGATGCGAAAGGCGCCGCCTTCGGTCACGCCTGCCGTGAGGTCCAGCAGCGCGCGCCCGCCCGACAGGTTCACCGCGCCGCTGATGTCGTTGAACGACAGCGGCAGCGTGGGGGCGGCCAGCCGGGTGCCTTGGGTGCTGATGCGCCCGGCGACCGAGCTGAGGGCGGGGGGGCCGTCGATGGTCAGGTCGAAATCGGCGACGCCCGCGATATTGCGCGGCTCGAGAAACGGGTTGGCGAGGCCCAGCTGGGCCTGGCCCACGGCGTCAAGCGCAAGCTGCCCGTCATTGCCCACCAGTCCATCGACCTGGGCCGAGGTGCCTGCGGGCCCTTGCAGCGTTGCGGCGATGTCGAACCCGCGGGCCACTTGCCGTGCGGTGCCATTGACCGCGGCGGGGCCATTCAGGCGCGGCACAAGCGCGCCCACATTGGGCAGTTGGATGCCATAGCGTGCGGTCAGGCCATCCGCGCCTTGCACCGCGCGCAGTGACCCGGTGCTGCGATACGGGCCTTGGACATCGGTGTCGACGATCCAGCCGCTGTCGGTCTGTTCCACGCTGCCATCCAGCGCCAGGGGCCCGGTGACGCCGGGGGCCAGCGGGGCCACGTTGGGCAGTGCCACGTCGAAATCAGCGGTCAGCTTGGCCGCGGTATAGGCACCGCTGAGCGTGCCGGTGCTGCGATAGGGGCCTGCGAGGGTGGTGGCGAATTGCCAGCCTTCGGGCACTTGGCTGACATCGCCGTTCAGCGCCAGCGGCCCGGTGATCCCCGGTGCCAGGGGGGCGATGTTGGGCACAGCGACGTCGTACTGCGCGGCGAGCGTGCCGCCGGTATAGGCGCCGGTCACCTGCGCCGTGGCATCGAGCGGTGCGTTCAGGGTGGTGTCAAAGGTCCAGTCGCTGCCGATCCCTTCCGCCTGGGCCTGCAATTGGGCGGCACCGGGCAGTTGCGGCACCAGCGGGCCGAGATCGGGGATGGCGGCGGTGAGGTCCAGCGCGATCCGGTCGGGTGCGACGCGGGCTGTCACGTCAGCGCTGGCGTCAAGCGGGCCGGTCAAACGGGCGATGACGTCCCACACGTCGCCCGCTTGGTCGGCGCGTCCGGTGATGTCGAGCGGGCCAGAGACGGCGTCGGTCACCCGGGCGGCATCGTCCAGGCGCAGGCGATAGCGCGCCTGGGACGCGCCGGTTTGCAGCGTCGCGGTGATATCGGCGTCGAGCGCGGGGTTGGTCAGGGTCAGCCGGTCGAGGAAGGTGCCGTCGGCATCCCGCCGCGCCGCCAGGTCCAGCTGCGTGGTGCCCGCCAGCAGCGCGTCCGCCTGAGCGATGCCAAGGCCCAGATCGCGCGTCTCGCCCGCGATGGCGATGTCGAAAAAGCCGCCAAGTGCGGCAGTGCCCGACAGCGCAAGATCGCCCGCGCCGGTAAGGTCGAGGTCCGTGAGGTCCGCGAAGGCGGCGAAATCCTGGGCGGCGAGGGCGGTGTCGAAGGTGGTCTCGAACCCCTCGGACAGGCTGTCGATGGTGGCGCCGCCGGTCAGCGCCCAGGTGGCGCCGTTCAGGGCCAGGCCGCGCAGGTCGAGCGGCGTGTCCTCGACATAGTCGACGGTCAGCGCGCCGCGCACCACATCGCCCACCGCCTGTCCCAGGGCGGGGTCGTCAAAGCGCAGGCCGGTCGCGTCGAGGTCGAGCTGTGTCGTGATCGCGCCGATGGCGTCCACGGTGCCTTGCAGTGTGCCGTCGAGGGTCAGGGCGATGCGGTCGGCCTCTAGCTCGGGCCGGGCGAGGTTCGACAGGGTGATCAGGCCGCGCAGCGCGTCGCCATCTGCGGCGTCAAAGGCGATTTGCAGGTCGGCGCGGCCCACGGTCGTGTCGCCGCCGCCGGTGGGCAGCAGGACCGGCACGCCGTCAGGGTCGGCAATGCCGCCTTCGATGTCCAGCAGGGTGGGCCAGCCGTCGCTGTTCAGCGCCGCTTGCCCCGCCAGGCGCACCGAACGGGTGTCGAGCGCGAATTGATCCAAGGACAACGCGCCGTCACTGCCTTGGGCCCCTTGGGCCGTCAACTGCACGTCGGGGCCAAAGAAGGGGGCGTATTCGGGCAAAAACAGCGCCGTGACATCGCCGCTGAGGTCGACGTCAAAGGCCATGGGCCCGCCCACGGCGCTTTGCAGGGCAAAGTCGCCGCCCAAGCGCGGGGCGCCGTCGGTAGACAGATCCAGCCGGGCGGTAAAGTCGTCGAGCGCGCCATCGCCGGTGAGCGTCAGCGCCAGGCTGGGCCGGTCGGGCACGCTTAGGATGTTCGAGATCAGCCCGCCTTGCGCCTCTTGCAAGGACAGATCGAGCGTCAGCGCGCGGGTGTCGTTGGCATAGCGGGCGAGCACGTCGAACGTGGCCTCTGGCCCGTCGATGCGTTGGGCCGCGATGCGCGCGTCGCCGGCGCCGCCGGACAGCGATGCGGCACCGGTCAGCGACAGCGTGGCGGCCTGGCCCAACACGGGCGCACCCAGTTCGACGGCGTCGATGGCCATCTCGCCGATCTGGACCGAGGCGGGCAGGTCCGGCAGGGCAAAGGGCGTCGCCTCGGGCGCGGGGGCGGCGTTGGGGGCGGCCACGGGCAGGCGGGGCAGGGCGATGCGGGCAGCGCTAAGCGTGTCGATTTCGATGGCGCCGCGCAGCAGAGCGCTGCGGTTCCAACGGATCGCGACCCCGTCCAGCGTCAGCCACACGCCATCGGTATCGGCGATGGTGATCTGGTCGATTGTGGCCGTGCGCGACAGGGCGCCGGCAAACCCGTCGATGCGGACGATGCGCCCCTCGCCACCCAGGCTGCGTTCTAGTAGGCCGGTGAGGAAACCGCGGTCTGCGTCGGCGTCCTGCGCGGCGGCGGCGAGGGGGAGGAGGCAGAGAAAGAGGGCGAGGAGGAGACGCATCAGAAGGCCTGCCCGATGCCGATATAGATTTCCACGCCTGAACTGTCGCCCGGGCCGGAGCCTGGCACGGCGAGGTCAAAGCGCACGGGGCCGATGCCGGTGTCATAGCGTACGCCCGCGCCAAAGCCGGTGTGCCATTCGCCCGAGCCGTCGATAAAGCTTTCTGGTCCGACATAGCCTGCATCGTAAAAGCCCACGACCGACAGGTTTTCGCCTGTCTTTACCCGCACCTCGCCCGAGAGGCCCAGGAACGACCGCCCGCCGATGGTGACGGTGGGGCTGAGGTCGACGCCCAGCGATTGGTAGTCTTGCCCGCGCACCGTGCCGCTGCCGCCGGAAAAGAACAGAAAATCGGCAGGCGCGTCTTCGAGCGAGGGGCCAAGGACGGAGCCCAGGACACCGCGCAGCGCCAGCGTCACGCGGCTGCCGACCTGGCGGTAGGTGCGCAGATCGAGCGTGCTGAGCAGCCCGCTTTCGGTCCCGCTGATGGCCGCAAAGGGGGTGAGTGCGGCTTGGGCGTAATAGCCCGAGGTGGCGTTCAGCGGGTTGTCGCGCCGGTCAAAGGTGGCGGTGAAGGGGAAGGTGAGGATCGTGTAATCCCGTTCGCCCAGGTCATCGCGTGTCTGCGCGCGCTGAATGCCGATGCCATAGCTGTATTCCCGGTCCTCGCTGGCGAAATAGACGCCGCCCAATTCCAGGCGCACGGTGCGGGCAAAGAGGTTCGGATCGTCGCGCTGCGCGATCTCGCCCAGGGCGTAGGCCTCGAGATCGGTGCGGTAGGTGGCGGGGCGCGACAGGCGCGCGCCCAGCAGGAAATCGACGCCGTCGGTATCGCCGCCCACGCCCGACACTTCGCCCTTGACCTCGAGCCGTTCGGCCCCGCCAAAGATGTTGCGGTGCAGCCACGAGCCGCTGACGCTGAACCCGTCAAGCGTGCCGTATTCGGCGCCAAAGCTGTAGCGGCGGGGCAGTTGGTCGGTGACCGTGGCGGTGACGTCGAGCGTGCCGTCGGGGTTGGGCGTCTCCGCCTCGGTCAGGTTGGCGGTGGCAAAGGTGCCAGTGCGGCGCAGGCGGCCCTGGACCTGGACCAGCGTGTCGGGGTCAAAGACCTCGCCGCTTGGCCAGCCTGCGATCTCGCGAATCCGCGCGTCGCGCACGGCGCTGTCGCCGTCCAGGATCAACCGGCCCAGCCGCAGTTTCGGACCGGGGTCGAGTGTGATTTGCGCATTCACCGTCTTGTCCGGGTGGCGGGCGGTGATCGACTGTGCGCCCACGGCGGCCTTGGCATGGCCGTCCTGACGCCAGCCTTCGATCCCGGCCTGGGTCGCGTTGCGCAGGACCGACACCCGCGCGGTTTCGCCGGGGGCAAACCCTGGGGTCGGTTCGGTCTGTGGCGCGCGCGGGGTGACCGCGACGGTGCCAAAGGTGAACACGGCGCCGGGATCGACGATGATCTCGACTGTGCGGATCGCGCCGGGGGCCGCGATGGGCGCAATGCTGGCCGCCTCGCGCCCGTCCAGCAGGATACGGATGGTGGGGCCGAAATAGCCCTGGTCATACAGCGCCGCGATCAAGCGACCGTAATCGGCCTGGGCGGCGCTGAGGATATCGATGGCTTCGGCGGGGGCGTCGCTGTCTTCGGTATCGGCCAGCGTCGCGGTGAGCGAGGCGGCGCGCAAATCGGCGCGCAGCGCGTCGGGCGCAGTCACCGTCACCTCGAGGGCGACGGCCCCGTGTGCGGACCAAACGGCACAGAACAAAACGGCCCAAACCCGGCGCGATAGGTATAACATTGCGCAGCACTCCGCCGCGCGCAGCACGCGGCCCTGTTACCCAAATGCCAAATCTGGGGACAAGGTTCCAGCACATAAGCGTATATTGTGGATAACCTGCTGTGATCCGCTGGCGCGGGTGCCTTAGGTTTTGACGTATCCCGCCACGACCTGCAGCAAACGGAACGCCGTGGCCGCGTCGTTTTCGACCACGGCCATAAAGTCGTCCTCGCCGATGCGCAGGCAGACAAGGCCCTGTTTGGCCCGCATGTCAAGCGCGCGCGGCTCGCTGCGGATCAACCCCAGTTCGCCCACAAGCGCGCCCGCGCCCACGGTGGCAATCAGGGTGTCGTCACCCTCAGGCGTGGGCAGCAGCAGGTCCGCCTCGCCCTCGATGACCAGATAGGCGCCGTCGGAGGGGTCGTCGTTCTTGTGGAACACGTATTCGCCGTCGCCCGCCTTGTACCAGCGCGCGCCAAAGGCCAACAGGCGCAGCTGCTTGCGTTTGAGCCCGGAAAAGAGCGGCGCGCGGCTGAGCGCCTCGACCTTGCGGGCAAGGTCGGCGCCCACTTCGCTGTCGGCCTCGGCGCGGGCCCCTTCGGCGCCGACCAGACGGCCCTGCTGCACCTCTAAATGCATGTCAAAGCTGTCTTCGTCCTCGAACCCGTCGCCGAGGAAGATCAGCGTCGCCTCGGGCAGCAGGGCGCGCAGGTTCGTCTGCAGCGCGCCCTTGATCGCGGTGTCATAGCTGTCCATCGCCTTGTCGAGGATCAGGATATCGGGCCGTTTGATCGTTGCGCGGCTGATCGACAGCGGTTCGGCAAAAAGCGCGGGCAGGTTGGCCCCGCCCAGGGCAATCGGCACGTCAAAGACCAGTTCAAGGACCAGGGGGCTGATCCCGGCATCGGTCAGCACGTCGACGACGATGCGCCGCACCTCTTCTCCGCGGGTGCCTGCGTTGTCCGACACCTTACCATACAGCGCGTTTTCCAGCACGGTCAGACCAAAGACATATGCATCAGGTGCGATGGGTTCGAATAGGTCGCCCATCTGCGCGCGCAAGGTCGCTGCGTGTTCCTTGCGCATCTCCAGCACTTGCTGGCGCACCTCGTCCGGGAAGGACGGGCCGACCTGTTCCGCCGTCACGCTGGAGGGCACGGCGAGCAGCAGGGCCAGTTCACCATCGGTGATTTTGGAGCCCGGCGGCTTGCGCGTCACGAGGTCGAGCGCGGCTTCGTACACTTCGACCTCAAGGCCCACCTTGCGGAACAGGGGGTGGTCGGTGCCGGTCGCGCCAAAGATCTGGCGCAGCATTTCGATGATGTTGCGCGCCAGGGTGTCGAGGTTGTTGGCCAGTTTCAGGTCGTGCAGCAGGCGCAGGAATTCCAGCTTGGCTTCGATAATGTCGGGCGTGATCTGCTGTTTGGGCGCGGCGAACAGCAGGTTTTCGGCCACGGGCAGGGTGGGGTTGTACGCGCCCTCGTCAAAGTGAAAGACAAAGCGGTCGAGGCCTGCGTCCTTGATCGCGGCGGCCACTTTGGGGCGCAGATCAATCAGCGCCTTCGTAAGTTTTGGATGCGCCTCTGCGTCATAGGTTTGGTCCATCGTGCGCCGGGTCAGCGCGTCGCGCGCGCCCGAGCCGTCGATCAGCGTGTACCACCATGTGCGCAGCGCGTCCTTGTCGGTGACGCCCGCGATGGTCGGGTCCAGCCAGGGCGCCTTGAGCATGTCGGCGGTGTTGCCGGCGCGCACGGCCTCGCGCGAGAATTCGTCGGCCTCGCCCGGACTGGTGGGTTGCAGCCGCATGGGCATCATGACGTTTTGGCCATAGCTGCCCTGGAACATGATGGGCCGCGAATTGGCGTGGCCGATGCGGCGGGCGATGGTCGACTGGTGCAGGTCGGTGATCAGGTGCCCGCCCAGACGCACGGTGCCGCTGGTGGGCAGCGTCTCGCGCGTCAGCACCTCGGCCAGGGCGCGGCGGTCTTCGTCATTGGCGGCGGTGATGCCGACGGTCGATCCGGGTGGCAGCGATAGCGAGATGTCCTCGAGCACGGGGTTGCCGTCGCCATCGCGCACGGTCACCTGATCGAGTTCCACCGCGCCCGTGAGGCGCGGCGCGTCCTCGGCGGGGCCATAGAACAGCGCGTCGTCGATCATCCCCTCTGGCGCAAAGCGTTCGGTGATCGTTTCCCAGCGCAGCGACATGTCCGCACTTTGGTTGTAATAGGCCAGCAACTCTTTCCACGGGCTGGACAGATCCTTGTAGGCCGCCAGTGCCGCGACCAGCGCGCCGATGGTCACGTCGCCCTGGATCACCAGATAGCCACCGATGGAGAAGAAGAAGAACGGCGTCAGCTGCGTGATGAAGTTGTTGAGAAACTTCATAAAGAACTTTTTCTGGTAGATCTGAAACCGGATGGCAAAAAGCTGACCCAGCCGGTCGCCGACCATCGCCATACGGTAGCGCCAGCCGCCATTCACGCGCAGCGTGCCGGCCCCCGCCGCGCCCTCGCCAATCTCGGCCGCCAGCGCGCGCACCTGGACGACGCGCTTTTTGTTCAGCAGGTTGATCTGGCGCTGCAGCTTGGGGATCAGCCAGGCCTGTAGCGGGATCAGCGCGATGGCGGCAAAACCAAACGCCACCGACTGGAAAAAGAGAAAGCCCAGGATCGTCAGCATCTGCCCGGCCTGCAGCACCGGCTGGGCCACAGCGTCGCCCATCAGCCCGCCCATCGGCTCGCTTTCGGCGGTGACCATGCTCACCAGTTCGCCCTGGCTGGTGCGTTCGAAATAGGGCTGGGGAAAGCGCAGGATGCGTGCGATCAGGGTATAGCGAAAGCGGCGCAAGAGGCGTTCGGCCAGCACGCCCTTCATCGTGTTGATCCGCATCTTGAGCAGGCCGTGGCACAGCACCGCCAGCAGGAACGCGCCGCACAGCAGCAGCAGATAGGTGATCTGGGTGAATTCGAACCCGTAGGCCTGGATCGTGGCGCTGCCCGACCCGATGGCATCGTTGATGATCTGTTTGGGCAGTTCGAGCGTCAGGTACAGCAGCGGAAACAGGCACAGCGTGACCGCCAGCAGGACCAGTTGATCGCGCTTTGAATACTTCCAGATAAAGGCAAAAAGGGATCGTTCGATGGGGGTAATTCCGCTGTAGACAAGGGGTAATCGCCCCGGTCGCAATCTAGCAAGGGCATCTGCCACAAATCAATGGTTTGGCCGTGCGCCAGCGCGCAGCGACCCCGCGACACGCATTGCAGCCTGTGGATTGCCGTCTTAGGATGCAATTGATTCAACCCAAAGGACCACCATTGGCTGATCCTGTTCTTTTTTTACTGGTGCTGCTGTTTTTGTTGCAGACCAAGCATTTGTTTGCGGATTTCTACATGCAGACGCCGCGCATGCTGCGAGACCGCAGCCGGTATCTGCACATGGGCCGCCTGCAACATGCGGGCCTGCATGCGGTGGGCTCATTGGTGGCGATGGTGCTGGTGGGCGTGCCGGTTGCGCTGGCGCTGGTTGTGGCGGTGGTCGAATGGGCGGTGCATTTCCACATCGACTGGGGCAAGGGGCGGTGGTCGGATCACACCGGCCATGGGCCGGACCAGGCCGGGTATTGGCGCGCCTTTGGCGTGGATCAGGCCCTGCATCAGTGGACCTATCTGGTGATGGCCTGGGTGGTGATGCCCTGAGGCGCTGTTATTCCGCCGCGGCCCGCTGTGCGGTGCTGCGCGCGCCAAAGGTCGGCACAGGATCGGCATAGCCCTTGAGCGGGATGGCATCGAGCGTGTCGAACTGCACACCCTCCAACCCTTCGCCCGCCGCGCGCGTGGCACTGTCGATCAGCACCTGGCCCGGGTCGGCCTTGGAACACAGCCGCGCCGATAGGTTCACGGTCGAGCCCAAGACCGTGAAATCCATCCGGCTGGCCGCACCCATGGCCCCCATCACGACCTCGCCCGAGGCGACACCGATGCCCACGTGCAGGTTATAGTCGGGGAACTTTTCCAGCAGCTCTTGCATCGCCGTCGTGATCTCGACCGAGCAAGCCACCGCGCGCCGCTCCATATCGTCGCCTTCGAACACGGCAACCAGGGCGTCGCCGATGAACTTGTCCACGTCGCCCTGATGGGCCACGACGATGCGGGTTTGCACCTCGAAATACTCGTTGAGGGCCTCAATCACGACCTCCGGCGACACCCGTTCAGAAAACTCGGTATAGCCGCGGATGTCGGTAAAGATCACCGACACCTTCTTGCGCACCCCCCCGCGCGAGATGCCTTCGCCCGCGCTTTGGATCGCGGTCATGGTGCCGTCGCTCACGAACTTCATCAGTTCGAGCCGTTCGCCCAATTCGGTGATCATCTTGTTCACCCGTGCGGACAGCTGGCCCAATTCGTCGCGGGAATTCACGTCCTTGACCCGCGCGGCAAAGTCGCCCGCACCCACCTGTTTGACCACCGCACCGATGCTCAGGATCGGGCCGGTCAGGCGGCGGGCAAAGATCAGCGCGCCGATGCTGGCCAGGGCAAAGCCCACCGCACCGATGATGAAAATCTGGCGCGTGATCGCGTTGACCACGGCATAGGCGTTTTCCTCGGTCAGTTCGGTCACCACGGCCCAGGGGAACCAGTCGGGAAAGGCGTAGGCGCCCAGCACCGGCGTGCCATCGGGCCGCGTATAGGTTTGCAGCGCATTGGCGCGCGCGCCCGCCACGATCAGCGGCAGCGCGCTTTGGACGATGTCGCGTTCTATGATCAACTCTTGCTCGTCCACCAGCACGGTGCGCCCGGCCTGGTCGATCACCGTGATCTCGCCGCGCTGGGCAAAGGGGTGGCGGTCGACCAGTTTGGTCAGCGTCGACAGCTCGATACGCGCGGCCAGTGTCACCTGGCGCCCGGCGATTTTGGTGTTCAGCGGCAGCGCAAGCGTCGCCAGCCAATCGCCCGTCTCGTCCAGACGCGAGATGAGGGGGCGGCCAAACTGGCCCGTCTCTTCGATATTGGTGATCAGGTCGGCCGGCACGGTCAGGATCTGGACCGGATCCAGCCCCATATCTTCGAGCCGTTGGGAAAACGCCTGATCCGTCGCCATGATCGGCAGGTTCGACCCCTGAACGGCCAGTTGCAGCGACATCACGTCCGGCAACTCTTGCAAGCCCAGGGTCAGCAGCGACACCTTTTGCGGCACGTCCAATTCGTCGCTGTCGATGCCGTTGCGGATCACCATCAGCGGCGACAGCCAGCGGCCTTGGTAGGTCGTGTCGAACTGGCTTTGCAGCTGGGCCGCAACCGTCGTCAGATCCTCGTTCGCGGCTGATTTCAGCTCGTCCCGGCTGAGCCGTGTGAGGTTCTGGCCGACAATCGCCAAGGGGACCACGGCCAGGAGGGTGGCAAAGACAAAGAACTTGAGACGGAGCGGGAACCACATGGGCCGCACACTAGCCGATTCAAAGCGCTGGGGATACGGCGGTATTACTTACCCTAGTTCCCCCGTGCGCGTGCGGTCACAGTCGCGGTATCGGTGCTGAGACCGCTGGCCAGGCCGGTGGTATCGCGCGCCGTCACCGTCACCGTATAGACGCCAGGCGTGGTGTAGGCGTGGCGCACGATGGCGCCCGAGGCTGTGCTGCCGTCGCCAAAGTCCCACTCGATCCGCAGGCCGTGCCCGTCCGCGTCGCGCGCGGCACTGGCGTCGAACACCAGCACGTCGTGGGCCGCGCCCACGGGCGTGTCGCGATCGGGGCCTGCATCGACCACCGGGCTGGAGTTGACCAGGACGTTCAGCGTGTCCTGACCCACCGCGCAGTCCGATCCGCTGTCGTCCACAGCGCTCAGCGTGACCGTGACCGGGCCGCTGGTGTCAAAGCTGCGTTCGACCTGCGCGCCATCCAGCGTTTGGCCGTCGCTGAAGGCCCAGCTATAGCCCGCCAGCGTGCCATCCAGATCGCCCGAGGCGCCGCCGTCAAAGACCACGGGCGCGCCCGGATCGACGATCTTGTCAGGTCCGGCGATGGCCGTGGGCACGGCGTTGACGCGCACATAGATCTCTTCGCTGCGGCGGCTGTTCAGCAGGCCCTTGCCATCATCCAGCGCGACTGTGACAGGGTACAGCCCCGGTGCGGCAAAGCTGTGGCTGACCGCAGCCCCTGTCGCGGTGGTGCCGTCGCCAAAATTCCACGCGACCGAGGTACCTTCGTCCACGTCCACGGACCACGGGTGGGCCACGCCCACGCACATCTGACCATCCACGGCGAGGCCCACAGAGGGGGCCGGGTTCACCACGATCTGCCGTTCTATCGTGGTGGCCGAGTTGCCGACGCCTGCATCGTCCATCACCGTCAGGCGCAGGGTGTAGGTGCCGGGCGTGTTATAGGCATGGGCCACGGCGACGCCGTTGCCGGTGGTGCCATCGCCAAAGTCCCAGGCAAAGCCGGTGAGCGCGCCATCGGCATCGACGGAAGACGAGGCGTCAAAGACGGCGGCGGCACCCACGGCCACCTTGTCCGGGCCGTCCAGCCCGGCCATTGGCGCCTCGTTCACGATCACCTTGCGGCGGATTTCGATCTGGTCGAGGCCAGAGGACAGCCCCTCAAGCTTGGTCACCAGGGTTGCGAAATATTCGCCCGGCTCGGCAAAGACATGGGTGACCTCGGCCCCGGTGGCGGTGCCACCGTCGGAAAAGCGCCAGTCGTGCCCTGTGACCGTCGCCTCGCCCAGATCGTCGATCTTGGCGGCAAAGGGCGTGGGCAGGCCAGCGGCGGCGCGGTCACCGGCGACAATCGTCTGCGCGGGTGCGGGCAGGACCGTCACGTTGGCCGTGTCGGTGTCCAGCGGGCTGCAATTGCCGTTGGCCTCGCCTTGGATGGTCAGGGTCACCGGGTAGTTGCCCGGCTTTTTGAACCGGTATTCGGGGCGTTCGCCACTGGCAGTGCCGCCATCGCCCATGGTCCAGCTGAACGCGTTCACCGCACCGTCTGCGTCGGTCGAGCCTGAGCCGTCAAAGCGCACCGCCTGGTTGGTGTAGACGGTGAGGTCGGGGCCTGCATCTGCAATCGGCCCTTCGCGCACCAGGGCCGCGATGCGATCCACGTCGCTGCCCCATTCGGTGCCCTTGCCGTTGCGCACGCGCAGGGTGACGGGGTAGGCGCCGGGGTTCTCATAGGTCTTGGTGGGGTTGATCAGGTCAGACGTGGTGCCATCGCCAAAGTCCCAGCTGTAAAGCAGCAGGCCCCCATCGGGGTCCACACTGTCGGAGGCGTCAAAGAGGATCGGCTCGCCCGAGCAGACATCGCGGTTGCCGCCTGCATCCGCGAGGGGCCGCGCGTTCACGACCACGGTGGTGGCGTCAATGGCGGTCGCGTTGCCGAGGCCCGTGCGGTCATCGACCCGCAGCGTCACGGGGAAGGTGCCCGAGCGCGGATAGACATGGGTGATCGTGCGCCCCATGCGCGGGGCAGAGCCGTCGCCGAAGTCCCAAGTATAGACCAGCGCATCGCCATCGGCATCCGAGGACGCCGAGGCGTCAAAGGCCACTTGCAGCACGTCGGTTTCGATATTCGGGCCCGCCTCGGCCATGGGGGCGGCGTTCACCCGCACGGTCATGTCGTCCGACGCGGTCGAGTTGGCCACGCCCGCGGCATCCGTCACCACCAGTTGCACCGACCAGGTGCCGGGGGTGTCATAGCTGCGCGTCACTTGCGGGGTGGTCTGCGCGGGAAAGCCGTCGTCGAACTCCCACAGGTAGCTGACGATGCTGCCGTCCGTGTCATAGCTCTTGCTGCCGTCCAGCACCACCGGATCGCCCGGGGCGACCAGCAGGTTCGCGCCTGCCTCGGCCACGGGTTGGGCGTTGACGGTGATCAGCACGTCGTCGTCGTCGCGGGCCGGGCCGCCGCGGAAGTTGTCAAAGACGCTGAGGCCCACGCGGTAGGTGCCCGGGTCGGTGATGGCATAGCCGATCCGCTCTTGCGCCATCGTGTCGCCGCTGGGCAGGCGCCATTCAAAGGCGCCGATGGCCCCGTCGGGGTCCACCGACGACCGCGCGCTCAGCACGAACTCTTCGCCCGGGGCCACAACTTGCGGCGGGCCAGCATCGGCGATGGGGGTGGCGTTCACGGTGACCAGCATCGTGTCGCGGTTGGTGTTCAGTGGCGCGCCAGAGGCATCGCGCACGATCAGCGCAACCTCGTAGACGCCGGGACGCGCAAAGGCGTGCACCGGGCGCGGGCCGGTGGCGCGGCCACCGTCGCCAAAGCTCCATTCATAGGTCGAGATGGTGCCGTCGGGGTCCATGGACGCCGTGCCGTCAAACTGCACGTCGGATGCGGTGACGAACTGGTCGGGGCCTGCATTGGCCACGGGGGCGGCATCGACCACAATCTCACGCGTGATGCGCTGCGTGGCCGAGGCGGTGCCGCTGTCATCGGTGACCGTCAGGGCAACGGTGTAGACGCCGGGTGCGGTCCAGGCATAGTTGACCGTCTCGCCTTCGCCCATTGCACCATCGCCGAATTCCCACAGATAGGACAGGATGGCGCCGTCGGCGTCGACGCTGCCCGACCCGTCCAGCGTCGCGGCCTCACTGACCGACACGGGCCGGTCGGGGATGGCGATGGCAGGTTCGGGCGGGGCGTTGACATCGATGGTCAGGGTGTCGACCGCGCGGGCGTTGGCCACGCCGCTATCGTCGGTGACGGTCAGGGCCACGGTGTATTTGCCCGGCGCGGTATAGGCGTGCTGGATATTGGCACCGTCCAGAACGGTGCCGTCGCCCATGTCCCACTGATAGGCCGACACCAGGCCGTCCACATCATAGCTGGCGCTGCCGTCCACGGTGATGGTCTGGCCCACCTTGGCGGTCTGGTCGGTGCCCGCCTCGGCCACAGGGGGGAAGTTCACGGTCACAGCGCGGGTGGCCACGCCAAAGTTGCAGGGATGCAGGCTGTCATCGCTGACGCGCAGCACGACGCGGTAGTCACCGGGGTTGGCATAGGCCTTTTGCGCCAGCGGCCCCTCGACCTGCTCGCCATCGCCGAAGGACCAGCTGTAGCGGGTGATCGGGCTGTCTGATGGGGTGGAGCCCGTGCCGTCAAACGGGATCGCCTGGCCCGGGGCCACGACGATGGGTGCGCCGGGTTCGGCCACCGGGGCCGCACGCACGTGCACGGGCACGGCGACCGAAGCGCCTGCACCGGGCCGCCCGCCTTCTTCGAGCACCTTCAAGTTGGCGGTGTAGCGGCCGGGCTGGGAATAGAGGTGGGCAATCACCGGCTCGGACGCGCTTTGCCCGTCGCCGAATTCCCAGATGTAGGACAGCGGATCGCGCCCTTGGGACTGGCTGCCGTCAAAGGCCACAGACTGGCAGTTGGCCAGCGGGCGCCCGGTGCCAATGGCGGTCGGGCGCGCGGGATCGACGGTGCGGCGCGGCGGCATGCTGAGCGGGACCGGCGCGCCGGTGCCGTCAAAGACCGACACGGTCACGTCATTGGGCGTCTCGAACCCCTGCGCAAGGCTGAGCGCGAGGTTCGTCTCGTCCGTTTCGGCCGTGTCCACGGTCCAGAAATCCTGGCCCGACACGCGCACCGGCAGATCGGCATAGTCCGTCACAACCGCGATATCGCCGTTGGCGGCGTCAAAGCTTTGGACGGTATAGGGCCCCTCGGTGCCCTGAAACCCAACGCGCGTTGCGGTGCCGCCAGAGGTCCAGCGGATCGTGGGCTGATAGGCAAACACCTGAAGCCCCTCGGGTGCGCGGTCACGGTCGCGGGCGCGGCTGATGTTGACGGAAAAGCCGTTGCCGTCATTGCCGCGGGTGCCTTCCACATCCAGGCGGAAGTAGATGCGGTCGCCCACACGCTCGCCCTGGCTGGCGCGCACGGCGCCCAGGGTGACCCAGCGGCCATCGGTGGCGCGGTCTGGGCCATAGGCCTTGTCGAGGATCGCACGGCCTGGGCCGGTGACGGGAAAGGCGGGGCGGGCGCGGTCGGCGCGCGCGCGGTCCTCGACCATGGCGGGGCGGTCTGCGCCGCTGAACGCGCCGTCGCCGCCAAAGACGCGGAAGGTGGTGATCGATTCGCCCGGGCCGCCATAGGTAAAGTCGTCGCGGCCAAAGATTTCGGGGTCATACAGCCGGACATACATCCGCCCCTCACCGTCCGCGGGCACGGAAAAGAATATCTGCTCGCGCCGGTCCACATCCCCTTCACGGGTCTGCGATTGGGCGCCATAGACGACGATCAAGCCTTCCTCGACCTGCTGTGCAGAGGCAGGCCAAGACCCCGCCGCAATCAGCATCGCCAGAACACGCCCTAAATTGCGCATGGCAGTCCCCATCATCGTTCACATCCTCCAAGGTTCGACACGTGCAGATGCCCGCGCCGTCCCACCCAGTCACCGGAAGGCAGCATTCCCGGCGTAGTCTTCGATCACCACTTCGATCAGTTCCAGCGCACCCGGTTCGGGTGGCAGTGACGCGCGACAAACCCCCGTCGCATTGTCACATCGCAGAAAGCCTTCGCGCTCAGCTTCGCCCACGCGCAGCAGGTAAGACGCCGCCTGGCGCAGCCCGCTGGCATCCGTGGCCGCCACCGTAATCTCGATCGGCCCGTTGGCCCCGCCGCTGCGCGACACGTCGACCGAGGTCACCTCGGGCGGGTCGATGTCATAGAGCGTTTGCAGCCGCGCGGCGTTCACATTGCCCACCGCGTCCGTGGCCACGAGGTCAAAGAGGTTCAGCCCCGGCGACAGGCTGAGCGAGAAGGCAAAGCGACCTTCCTCCAGCGGCACGTCAACGCCGTTGATCGTCAGCTGCGTGGCGTCCATGGCGGTGCCGATCAGCTCGATCTGGTCCAGATCGGTCGCGCGGGGCGGCGGGCTGTCCAGCTGTGTGTCGGGGGCGATGTTGTCCTGGACCGCGTCAAAGGCCAGTTGCCCCTCGATCAGGCCAGTAGGGCCGAGGACGGCAATGGTATAGGCTTGCGCTGTCTCGGACGCGGGCACGGAAACGCTGATGGTTCCGCCCCCGCCGACGACAGTGCGCAGCACCTCGGCCCCGCCCGATTGGACAACCACCTCGGACCCTTCGGCGGCGGTGGAGGTGGCAAAAACGGCAACCTCAGACGACCGGCTGGCCAAGGCGCCGCCCACGCGGGGCAAATCGGTGTCCAGCCTAATCTCGATCTCGGCAGCGGGACGGTAAATCACCGTTTGCGAGGTCGTGCTTTCATTGCCCGCCTGATCCACCGCGCGCAGGGTCAGCACATTGCTGCCCGGCTGCAGCGGGGTGTCGAGGATAAAGCTGCCGTCGCCGCCCAAGGTCACGGGGGCGCCGTTCAGTTCGACCTGCGCCTGTGGTTCGGACGCGCCAAAGATTTCGACGCGCGGCGCGCTGACGATCTGGCCGTCGCTTGGGGCCAGGACGGTCAGGAACGGCGGCGTCTCGTCCACGCGCAGGGTAAAGGACTGCGACCGGCTCCACTGTCCGGGCAGGCCCAGACGGTCAAGGGCGGCGACACGCCAGTGGTAGGTGCGCGGGGGCAGGGCGGCGGTGTCCAGCGACGTGCCGCGCACGCCCCATTCCGACACTTGCATTTGGTTGAACCCGGGGTCGATGGCGACCTCGACCCAATAGGCCTCGGCGCCGTCAAACGCGCTCCACCCCAAGGGCGCAAAGCCGTCATACAGGATTTCGTCCAGCGCAGGGGTCACCAGGCGCGGGGCGTCCAGCACCTCGGCCCGCTCGACGCCCTGGCCGGTCAGAACGACGCCCTCGTTTTCGCCAATCGTGATCGTCTGATTGCCGTCATTCACCTGCAAGGCAGGCTCGTCATAGTTCACAAAGCGGGCGCCGCTGGCATCGTTCTTGATCCAGAAGTCGCCGGAGTTGGTCGTCGTCTCGACCCCCGGCACATCGACCTCGAATGCGGTCTTGTCGGACAATTGGTTCAGCAGCGCGTAAAAGTCGCCGTTGACCAGGCTGACCTTGGTCACCTCGCCGCCGGTCAGCGGGTCGGACCGCATGCGCTGGATCGTGGCGTTGGAATTGGCGTTCAGACGCAAGCGGCTGAGGTCGCGGAAGGTGACTTGGGTGGTGCTGTCGGACAGGGTGCGCACGCGCTCGAATTCGACCAGCACGTCGTTGATGCCGCGGCTGCTCCACCGCAGCTCTTGCGGTGCGCGGCCCTCGACGCTGCCTTGCACGTCCGACACCACGGCCTCGGCTGCGCGGTCGCGCTGGGCGATGGAAATCTCCAACGCCTCCATCGCCAGCAATGTTGCCAGGTCCGACAGATCAACGACCTCGACCCAGGCCCCGACCTCGCGGCTTTCGACCGCCGCCTCGCGGTTTTCCAACGCCTCGCCAATCTCGACCGGGGCAAAGACCTGCGCCCCTTCGGCATTCGCCTTTTGGATCGCGTCCAGCGATTTGGCCAAGGCCGCATCGGCGGCACGCACCTGTTTGACGGGCAGCTTCAGCTCGGTCCCCGGCACCACCGCCGCGGGCGATGAAATCGCGTTCAGTTCGAGCACATAGGGCCACATGTCCGGGTCATTCAGGTATTGGCCCACAACGCCCCGCAGCGTGTCACCCGCCCCAAACACAACCGTCTCTAGCGGCGCGTCCAGATCGCTTGACTGTGCGGCTGCGGGGGGTGCAAGCGCCAAAAGGCACAGGGCAAAGACCCCTTGTAAAATGGCGCGACATTGCTGCTTCAAGGCACCCACAACAAATCCCCAGGCTGGGTGTGACGTTAATTCATTGGTTAATGGCGTAACTGTCGGAGTGACCGTGCCGTCTGGCAAGTCATATTTTCCTGACCTTTCAGTTACTGTCCTCATTCCCGCAACGCGCGTGGGGGGCGCGTGTTCATTGTCCAAATGCGCAGGACAATCCCAGACTGCACCGTCTGGCGCGTCGAATCATGTGCGCCAGACAGAGGCCTGTTGCGCATGTGCCATCGTGCGCGCCATCGCGGTAAATTCACCCCTCAGATGGCGGTGAAACCGGGCCACTGCAGGCCGCGCCAGGCTGGCTTGGGTGTACAGCAGGCCAAGGTTGCGCGGCGCGTGCCCGATATGGATATCCAGCGCCGTCAGCGCCCGTTGGTGGCGCAGCGTGAACAGGACCGATGCGGGCAGGATCGTAAGGCTGTCCGACCCTTCCAGCACCGTGCGCACCGCGCTGATCGAGCCACCGGTAAAGCTGACCTTGACCGTCTCAACCGCGATGGTTTTCAGCACGTTGGCCAGGTCTTGGTACAGCGGGCTTTCCTTGGGCGGGGCGATCCAGGGGTAGGCCGCGATGTCGCTTAACCGCAGCGTCTGTTTGCGCGCCAGCGGGTGCCCGATCCGGCAGGCGATGACATTGCGGCCCTGCAATATCTCGTCAAAGCGCAGCCCCTCCGGCACGGCGCCGGGCGGCAAGGGGCAGATGCCCAGGTCCAAGGCCCCGCTGCCCAGATCGCGCGCCAGCGTGTCGGCATAGCCATAGCTTTGGTCGATGCGCACATCCGGGTGCACCTGCTGAAAGCCCGCAATCATCCCCGCGATCACCGCGTCCATGAACACCGGCGTGCCCGCGACCCGGACCGCCCCGGTTTTGCCGTTGATATACCTGTCGGCCTGCAATCCCGCCTCGCTTTGGGCGGCGCGGATCAGGCGGCCCTGGGCGGCCAGCGCCGCTCCCAGTTCGGTCGGGATCAGCGGCCGCCGCCCCTTTTCGAACAGCGGCAATCCAAGCCGCGCCTCAAGTGCCGCGAGTGACCGCGACAGCGACGGCTGTGACTTGCCCAGGGCCGCCGCGCCCTGCGTCAACCCGCCCGCATCGACGACGGCAGCCAGGATCATCAGGTGGTTTGGGTCCATTTGCATAACCAAAAGGTATATTGCTGTCCTGATTTCACATCAACTTGCGAAATCCACTGCGCTACGCTGGCGCCCAGACATAGGACTGCGACCAAAGCCCCCGTGCCCCGCGCACATAAAAAGGGCCACCCGCATCCAAAACTTGGGAGGAGGGAGACCCCATGGCAGATATCACCACAGACGTCCTTATCATCGGTACCGGCCCCGCAGGCTCGGCCACCGCCGCCCTGCTGTCGAGCCATGGGATCGAGAACATGGTCGTCAACCGCTATCGCTGGCTGGCCAACACGCCGCGCGCGCACATCACCAACCAGCGCACGATGGAAGTGCTGCGCGATCTTGGCCCCGAGGTCGAGGCCGAGGCCTATATGCACGCCACCGAACAGGATTTGATGGGCACAAACGTCTTTTGTGAAAGCCTGACGGGCGAGGAACTGGGCCGTATCCAGACCTGGGGCACCCACCCGCTCAGCCGCGCAGAACACGCGCTCAGCTCGCCCAGCAAGATGAACGACCTGCCGCAGACGTTTATGGAACCGCTGCTGTTCAAGACCGCCTGCGCGCGCGGCACCCAGGCCCGGATGTCCTGCGAATACCAAAGCCACGTGGCCGATGCCGATGGGGTCACCACGACGCTGCTGGACCGCCTGACCGGCAAAACCTTTACGGTGCGCTCGAAATACCTGATCGGTGCCGATGGCGGCAATTCCAAGGTCACCGAAAACACCGGCCTGCCCATCGAGGGCAAGATGGGCGTCGCCGGGTCGATCAACCTGCTGTTCAAGGCCGACCTCAGCCGCCATGTCGCACACCGCCCTTCGGTGCTTTATTGGGTGATGCAGCCCGGCTCGAACGTGGGCGGCATCGGCATGGGGGTCGTGCGCATGGTGCGGCCCTGGAACGAATGGCTGGTCATCTGGGGCTATGACATCGCGGGCGAACGCCCCGAACTGAGCGACGCAGAGGCCAAAAAGATCATCCGCGATCTGGTAGGTGACCAGGACCTCGAAATTGAGATGCAGGGCATCAGCTATTGGACGGTCAACGACGCCTACGCAACCGAGATGTCCAAGGGCCGCGTGTTCATCATGGGCGACGCCGCCCACCGGCACCCGCCGTCGAACGGGTTGGGGTCCAACACCTCCATCCAAGACGCCTTTAACCTGGCCTGGAAACTCGCCGCCGTGCTCAAGGGGCAGGCAGGGCCGGGCCTGCTGGACAGCTACAACGCTGAACGCGCGCCCGTGGCCAAGCAGATCGTGACCCGCGCCAACCAGTCCATCGGCGAGTTTGGCCCGATTTTCGAGGCACTCGGCCTCATCGGGCATACAGACCCCGATGTGATGCAGGCCAATATGGACCAACGCTGCGACAGCACAGACGCGGCAGAGGCGCAGCGCGCCGCCCTGCGCGAGGCGATTGCGTTCAAAAAGTACGAATTCGACGCCCACGGGGTCGAGATGAACCAACGTTACAGCTCAAACGCCGTGGTCACCGACGGGCAGATCGAACCGGCCTTCGACCTCGATCACGAGTTGCACTACCAGCCCACCACCTGGCCCGGCGCCCGGCTGCCGCATGTCTGGCTGTATGACGACAAGGGCGGCAAGCTGTCGACGCTGGACCTGACACAAGGCGGCTTTGCCCTGATCACCGGGCTAAATGGCCGCCCCTGGGCCGACGCGGCCGCGGCTGTGGCGGCCGACATGGGGCTCAAAATGCGTACCTGCGTCATCGGCCCGCGCCAGCCGCTGGTCGATCACACCGGCGATTGGGCCCGCGCGCGCGAGGTGGGCGAGGCTGGATGCGTCCTCGTGCGCCCAGACCATCACGTCGCCTGGCGCAGCGAGGGCCTCAGCGACGACCCCCAGGCCGACCTGACCCGCGTCCTGAGGCAGATCCTGTCGCTGGCCCCCGCCTAGGCGTCCGTAGACCAGGGGCGCGACAGGTCCCCTTTCTCTGTTCCAAAAAAATCCCCCCCGGAGGGCCGCTCCGCCAAATGCGCGGCCCTTGCCATTGACAGATGCGCTCGCCGCTGGCCTTGATGGCGCACAGGAAATGGGAGAGCTAAGCCATGATGAAAACCCGCGCCGCCGTCGCCGTAGAAGCCGGAAAACCCCTTGAAATCATGGAGGTCAACCTTGACGGTCCGCGCGCAGGCGAGGTGCTGGTCGAGATCAAGGCCACAGGCCTGTGCCACACGGACGAATTCACCCGTTCGGGCGCCGACCCCGAAGGGATCTTTCCCGCCATCCTCGGCCACGAGGGCGCAGGCGTCGTCATCGAAGTGGGCGAGGGGGTCACGACGCTTGAGGTCGGCGATCACGTCATCCCGCTCTACACGCCAGAATGCCGTGAATGCGAATACTGCCTGAACCCCAAGACCAACCTGTGCCAAAAGGTCCGCGCGACCCAAGGGCAGGGGCTGCTGCCCGATGGCTCCACGCGCTTTTCCATGCTCGATGGCACGCCAATCCACCACTACATGGGCTGCTCGACCTTCGCCAACCACACCGTGGTGCCCGAGATTGCGCTGGCGAAGGTCCGCAAGGACGCCCCGTTTGACAAGATCTGTTATATCGGCTGCGGCGTCACCACCGGCATCGGCGCCGTGATCAACACCGCCAAGGTCGAGATCGGCAGCCGCTGTGTGGTCTTTGGCCTGGGCGGCATCGGCTTGAACGTGATCCAGGGGCTCAAGCTTGCGGGCGCGGACCAGATCGTCGGCGTGGACCTGAACGACGGCAAGGTCGAGATGGCGGAACATTTCGGCATGACCGACTTCGTCAACCCCTCCAAGGTCGAGGGCGATATGGTCGCCCACCTGGTCGAACTGACCAAAGGCGGGGCCGACTACACCTTTGACGCCACCGGCAATGTGGATGTGATGCGCACAGCGCTTGAGGCCGCGCATAAGGGCTGGGGCGAATCGATCATCATCGGTGTTGCCCCCGCAGGCGCCGAAATCTCGACCCGACCGTTCCAGCTGGTCACGGGCCGCGTCTGGCGCGGCACTGCCTTTGGCGGCGCCAAGGGTCGCACGGACGTGCCCAAGATCGTCGACTGGTACATGGACGGCAAGATCGAGATTGACCCGATGATCACCCACAAGCTGACCCTGGACGAGATCAACCACGGGTTTGACCTGATGCACGAGGGCAAATCGATCCGTGCGGTTGTCGAATTTTGACGGCGCACAGCTTTGTCGTCCTGCACGATGTGGTGACGGGCGACGAAGAGGTTGTGTATGCGGTGCCGGACCTCATCGAGGCCCCAAACTGGTCCCCCTGCGGGACCTTTTTGGTGCTGAACGGCGGGGGCCGCGTCTTTCGGTTTGATCTGGCGACGGGCGCGGTGCGCCCCATCGACACTGGCCCGCTGCGCGCGCTGAACAACGATCACGGTATCTCGCCCGATGGCACGACGCTAGTGGTCAGCGAAAGCCCCGCGCGCGGCACGTCCTGTATCTTCACCCTCCCAATCTCGGGCGGCACACCGCGGCGGGTGACCGACCAGGTGCCCTCGTACTGGCACGGCTGGTCGCCGGATGGCCAAACGCTGACCTATACCGCGCGCCGGGACGGCGTTTTCCAGATTTGCACCATTCCGGTCACTGGCGGGTCGGAAACGCAGCTGACCCATGGGCCGGGCCACCGCGATGGACCGGATTACAGCCATGATGGCCAATGGATCTGGTTCAACTCTGACCACCACGGTGCCACGCCCGATCTGTGGCGCATCCGGCCCGATGGGCGCGACCTGCAGCAGATGACCGACGACGCCTTCGTCAACTGGTTCCCGCATCCTTCGCCCGATGGCGCACACGTGCTCTACCTCGCCTATCCCAGCGACGTCACCGGCCACCCGCGCGATTGCGAGGTGACGCTGAACTTGATGCCGCCCGCGGGAGGTACGCCCAAGGTCATCGCCGCGCTTTTTGGCGGGCAGGGGACGATCAATGTGCCTAACTGGGCCCCGGACGGGCGCCGCTTTGCCTATGTCCGCTATGCGCGACCCAACGTCATTCACTAGACTTTGCGTCATTTCCCGCCCTGGCGGCGCCCTGCGCATGTTCCGCGAGCGCGCAGCAATGCTATCTGACTAGGACAAGCAAAAACAAACAGGTGACGCCATGAAACTGACCGTCAATAGCACAGACCACGTGCTGGACGTCGAAGACGACATGCCGCTTTTGTGGGTGCTGCGCGATGCGCTGGACATCAAGGGCGTGAAATACGGCTGCGGGGTTGCGCAGTGCGGCGCGTGCACCGTCCATATCGATGGCGCGGCGGTGCGGTCTTGCCAGGTGGCTGCCGCAGACGTGTGGGGGCCGGTGACCACCATCGAAGGGATCGGCACGCCAGATACCCGCCACGCCCTGGAAGAGGCGTGGATCACCCACCAGGTCGCGCAATGCGGCTATTGCCAGGCCGGGCAGATCATGCAGGCCGCGGACCTTTTGCAGACCACCCCAAACCCGACCGACGCCGATATCGACGCCGCGATGAGCGGGAACCTCTGCCGTTGTGGCACCTACAGCCGCATCCGCGCCGCGATCAAAACCGCCGCCAGCCAGATGCGGGAGGTCTAGTCGCATGTCCCGCCTTGGAAAAATCGCCCGCCGCAGCTTTCTCGTTGGCTCTGCCGCCATTGCGGGCGGCGTGGTCTTTGGCACTTACATGTACCGCCGCCCCGCGCCCAACCCGCTGCTGGACAACCTTGCAGAGGGGCAGGCGGCGCTGACGCCCTATGTCAAGATCGACGCCAGGGGCATCACCCTGATCACACCCCGCGCCGACAGTGGGCAGGGCGCCTATTCGGTGCAGGCCGCGCTGATCGCCGAAGAGTTGGACGTGGACCTGGATCAGGTCACCGTCGATCCTGGCCCGCCGGATCCGGCCTATTACAACACCGCGCTCAGCACCGATGCCGCGCCGTTCGCAGCCACCGATGACGGCCTAATCGCGCAGTCAATGCGCGGTGTGATGGACGCGATGATCAAGTTTCTGGGCCTGCAGATCACCGGCGGGTCGACCACCGTGCCCGACAGCTTTGACAAGCTGCGTCACGCAGGTGCCGTTGCGCGCGAGACGCTCAAGGCCGCCGCAGCGCAGCAAAGCGGCGTGGATGGGGCACGGCTGAAAACGGCGCGCGGCGCGGTCGTGCTGCCCGATGGCACGCGGCTTGGCTATGTCGATCTGGCGCCGCTTGCCGCCACGCTGGACCCGGTCACAGACGTCGCCCTGCGTGATTCCAGCCAATGGCGGCTGTTGGGTCAGGCCATGCAGCGGGTTGATGTTGTTGCGAAATCCACCGGCACACAGCGCTATGGCATCGACATGGAACTGAACGGCATGGTTCACGCGACGGTGCGCACAAACCCCCGGCGGGGCGGCGCCATGCTTGGCTACGATGCCACCGCGGCCAGGGCGATGCGCGGCGTGCTGCACGTGTTGCCGGTGACGGGCGGCGTCGCTGTGGTCGCCGACAACACCTGGCGCGCCTTTCGCGCAGCGGACGCGATCGACATCACCTGGGGCCCCGCCCCCTATCCGGCCGAGATGGAGGCGCATTGGCACGCCGTCGCCGACAGCTTTGACGCCGCGCACCGCGACAGCCGGCACCGCGACGACGGCGATGTTGACGCGGCCCTGGACGGCGCCGATGTGATCACCGCCGAATACCGCGCGCCCTACCTCGCTCACGCCCCGCTTGAACCGACCTCGGCCACCGTGCGGGTCACCGACAGCCGCGCAGATGTCTGGGTGGGCACGCAAATCCCGCGCTTTGTGCAAACCAACGTGGCCCGGCTGACTGGCCTCGATGCGCGGGACGTACATGTGCACGTGCAGGTCATGGGCGGCAGCTTTGGCCACCGGCTCGAAGACCGGTCGGTGCGCGAGGCCACGGAGATCGCCATCGCGCTCAAGGGCACGCCGGTCAAGCTGACCTATAGCCGAGAGGAAGATTTCACCCACGACGACACCCGCCAGATCGCCATGGCCCGCGGGCGCGGTGCGGTGCAGGACGGACAGGTTGCGGCCCTTGATCTGTCCATCGCGATGCCGTCGGTGATCGCCAGCCAGATGGGCCGCCAGGGCCTGCCCGTGCCCGGCCCCGACCTGCAAATCGTGGCGGGCGCGTGGGATCAACCCCTGTCCGTGCCCAACTACCGCGTCACCGGCTACCGCACGCCCGAGCTTGCACCGATCTCGTCTTGGCGCGCGGTCGGCGCCTCGACCAACGGGTTTTTCCACGACGTGTTCCTGGACGAACTGATCCACGCCGCAGGCGCCGACCCAATGGCCGAACGGCTGCGCCTGTGCTGGCACGCCCCCTCGCGCAAAACGCTCGAGGCGGTGGCCGAGATGTCGGATTGGGGCCGCCCACTGGCCCAGGGGCAAGGGCGCGGGGTCGCGTTCTGCCTGTCCTTCGGCGTGCCCACCGCCGAGGTGATCGAGGTCACCCAGACGCCGGACGGCATGCGCATCGACAACGTCTGGGTCGCGGCAGAGGTGGGCCGCGTCCTCGACCCCGCCAATTTCGAAAACCAAGTGCAAGGCGGGATCATCTGGGCGTTGGGCCACGCGATCAATTCCGAAATTACCTATTCCGACGGGATGGTGAACCAGCGCAACTATTATGACAGCGAGGGCATGCGCATGTCCCAAGCGCCGCAGATCACCGTGCGCGGCCTGGAAAACAGCGATCAGGTGCGCGGCGTGGGCGAGCCGATGGTGCCGCCTGCGGCTGCGGCCCTGTCCAATGCGATCTTTGCCGCGACGGGCCAGCGCATCCGCGAGATGCCGATGAACAGGTTTATCGACTTCGCCTAAGTGGCTGATGTTATGACGACTTTGCCAACGGGCGTGCCAGCGCGGCGCGCCCGTTTTTCTATGTGGACGCGGCAGATTGCACTGAGTATACAAATTGTATGCAATCCGACTCGCCCAAACAGACGGCTTATGACGCGCTTGTCTCGCAAATCCTCACCCTCGCGCTGACGCCCGGCGCAGACCTGGACGAGGTGCGCTTGGGCGCGGCCTTTGGCCTGTCGCGCACGCCCATGCGCGAGGTGTTGCGGCAGCTGGCGGGCGAGGGCTATGTCACGCTGCGCCAAAACCGCGGCGCGCAGGTGTCAGAGATGTCGCACCAGTCGCTGCGGGCGTTTTTCATCGCTGCCCCAATGATTTACAGCGCGATCTTGCAACTGGCCGCACAACACCGCAGCGACGCGCAACTGGACGCGCTGCGCCGCGCGCAAGCGGCCTTTTGCACCGCACTGGCCACAGGTGATGCCGCCGCGCGCGCGCTGGGCAATATCCAGTTTCACCGGATCACCGGCGACATGGCCGATAACCTCTACCTCAGCCCCAGCTTCAACCGGCTGTTGCTGGACCACGCCCGCATCTCGATGACGTTCTACCAACCGGGCGACACGGTCCAGACCGACAACGTCACCGCAGCCCGCGACCAGCACGACGCCATCATTGACGCCATCGCCGCCCGCGATGCGACCCGCGCGGGCGACCTGGCCATTGCCCATTGGCAGCTGTCGCGCGACCAGATCGAACATTACGTGATGCCCGGGGGGCTCGACATCCCCCTAGGCGACCGCTTGCAGGAGCAGCGCGCATGACGCCACGCATGGAGTTCACCGGCATCTACACGCCTGTGGTGACGCCTTTCAATGCCGATTATTCGCCTGATTTCGGGGCGTTGGAGGCGGTGCTTGAACGTCTGATCGGGGCTGGGGTGCACGGGGTCATCTCGGGCGGATCGACCGGCGAAAACTATGCCATGACGGTCACCGAACGCCTGGCCGTCGCGCGGGAAACGGTGCGCATCGTGGCGGGCCGGTTGCCGGTGATCATGGGCACGGGCGCGATGCTGCCCGCCGACAGCCTGGCGCTGGCCACCGGCGGGCGCGACATGGGCGCCGACGCGCTGCTGATCGCTACGCCGCCCTACGCCGTGCCGACCGAACGGGAAAACGCGCTGAACACCCTGGCCATCGACCGTGCCGCAGATCTGCCGGTGATGCTGTACAACTATCCCGGCCGCATGGGCGTGAACATGGGCGAAGAGTTCCTGGACCGCGTCGGCCGGTCGCGCAACATCTGCGCGATCAAGGAAAGCTCGGGCGATATCAACCGCGTACACCTGCTGGCGCGCGACTATCCGCATATCCAGATGTCCTGCGGCATGGATGACCAAGCGCTGGAATTCTTTGCCTGGGGCGCGCGCAGTTGGGTCTGCGGCGGGTCGAACTTCTTGCCCGACGAACACATCGCCCTGTGGCACGCCTGCGTGGTCGACGGCAACTTTGACAAAGGTCGCCGGATCATGTCGGCGATGATGCCGCTGATGCGGGTGCTGGAACAGGGGGGCAAGTTCGTGCAGTGCATCAAATACGGCGTCACCCATCAGGGCATCGACACAGGCGCCATAAGGCCGCCGCTTAAGGCGCTGAACAAAGACGACAAACGTGCGTTGGACCAGGTGATCCGCGTGCTGAAAACCACCATCGCCGCGATCCAGAGTGAGGGCTAGACCATGCTGACCGCAGATGAATACCGCGCCATCGCGGCCAGCCTAAGCCCCGCCACGACCGCCTATATCGACGGTGGCTATCGCCCCGCGATCTCGGGCAAGACATTCGCCAGCGTAAACCCTGCGACCGGTGCACCGCTTGCCGACATCGCGGCGTGCGACGCGCAAGACGTTGATTTTGCAGTGACAAAGGCGCGCGCGGCCTTTGATGACGGGCGCTGGTCCCGCCTGCATCCTTCGGCGCGCAAGGACGTGTTGATCCGCCTGTGCAAGCTGATGACGCGCGATGCGCGCGCACTGGCAGTGCTGGAAAGCGTGGACAGTGGCAAGACGATCTACGACTGCGAAACGGTGGACGTGCCAGAGGCGATCCATTGCATCAAATGGCATGCGGAAGCCGTTGATAAAATGTACGATTCCATGGCCCCATCGTCGGACGACCACATGGCGCTGGTGGTGCGCGAACCGGTGGGCGTTGTGGGCCTGGTCCTGCCTTGGAACTTCCCCCTGCTGATGCTCGCGTGGAAGATCGGGCCTGCGCTGGCTGCGGGCTGTTCCGTGGTGCTGAAACCGGCAGAGGAGACGTCGCTGACCGCGCTGCGTGTGGCCGAACTGGCCGCCGAGGCCGGGCTGCCGCGCGGCGTGCTGAACGTGGTGCCGGGCCTGGGGCCGGACGTTGGCGCGGCCATCGGGCGGCATATGGATATCGATATGGTCAGCTTTACCGGATCGACCGAAACAGGGATGAAGTTTCTGGCCTACGCCGCTGAGTCCAATGCGAAAGAGGTCGTGCTGGAAATGGGCGGCAAGAACCCGTGCGTGGTCATGGACGATGCCGAGAACTTGGACAAAGTTGCGCAACATATCGTTAACGGCGCCTTTTGGAATATGGGAGAGAACTGCTCTGCCATCTCGCGCCTGATCGTGCACCGGGATGTGCGGGACGACCTGATTGCGCGGATCACCGATCACATGCGCCATCTGCCCGTGGGTGACCCGCTGGACCCCGAAACGCGCCAGGGCGCGCTGGTCAGCGCGGCGCATCGCGACAAGGTGTGCGGATACCTGGACAGGGCCGAAGAGGTGCTGGTAGGCGGCACGGCAGACGGGCCGTTTGTCACCCCCACCGTCATCGCAACGACGCCAGATAACCCACTGGCAACAGAAGAGATTTTTGGCCCCATCCTCGCGGTGCTGACCGTGGGCAGCTTTGACGAGGCGATCCGCGTGGCCAATGACACGCGCTATGGCCTCTGTGCGTCGCTGTTCACCGGCAATGCCAAGCGCGCCCTGCGCGGGGCGCGGATGTTGCGGGCGGGGACCGTGACGGTAAACAGCTTTGGCGAAGGGGACATTTCGACCCCGTTTGGCGGCATGAAAATGTCCGGCTTTGGTGGGCGCGACAACGGGGTGCAAGCGCATGACCAGTACACGCAGATCAAGACGATCTGGCTGGACCTCGCCGACGATGCCGATGAGGCGGTGGAGTGAGATATGTCGCGCGACGCCTGCCGTCGCATCGCGGGCCTGCGGCTTGGGCGGAGATACTGCCGCAGGCCGCGCAACACCCTCTTTTGGAAGGTAAAATCACCGTTGATGTCGCCGTGATTGGCGCCGGTTTTGCGGGCCTTTCGGCGGCGCGGCGCATCCAGCAACTGGACCCGAACGCCCGCGTCGCGGTGCTAGAGGCGGGCCGGATTGCCCAAGCGGCGGCGGGGCGCAACTCGGGCTTTATGATCGACCTGCCGCATGATCTGGCATCCGAGGATTACGCAGGCGCCGGGGATGATCGGACGCTGACGCGGCTGAACCGCCAGGCGATTGCCTTTGGGGCCGAGGCAGTGGCGGAATATGGGATTTCGGCGGATTTCTTTGACCCGGCGGGCAAGGTCAACGGCGCAGCGACCGCCGCCGGGGACGCGCACAATCGCAGCTATGCCAAGCATTTGGAGGGCTTGGGTGAACCCTACGAGTGGCTGGATGCGCAGGCGATGACCGCGCTGACCGGGTCGACCTACTACCGGTCGGGTGTGTATACGCCCGGTACGGTGATGCTGCAGCCTGCGGGCTATGTGCGCGGGTTGGCGCAGGGGATCAGTACGGGCGAACAAGTCTATGAAAACACACCGGTTCTAAGCCTCAAGCGTGAGGGCACCGCGTGGCTGCTGAAGACGCCCAAGGGCCATGTGCATGCGGGCCGCGTGATCACGGCGGTGAACGGGCATTTGGAGAGCTTTGGCATCGCCAAGGGCCGTCTGATCCAGCTGTTCCTGTTGGCCTCGATGACCGAGGCGCTGGACCCGGCCACCATTGGCGGGGCGCCGCGCTGGGGCGTGACGCCGTCGGATCCGATGGGCACCACGATGCGGCGCATCGATCCGGGCCAGGGCGGGCACCGGATCGTGACCCGCACGGGCGCCGTTGTGCGCCCCGGCATGGCGCCGCATCCCCGCGATCTGACCCGCGCCGCCCGGCTGCACCAGCGCAAGTTTTCCGAACGTTTTCCGTATCTTGGCCACGTGCGCCAGCAATACGCCTGGGGCGGGCATCTGTGTCTAAGCCTGAACGGCGTGGCCCATGCGCGCGAGGTGGCGCCGGGGCTGTTCAGCGCCTGCGTGCAGAACGGGCTGGGCACCGCGCGGGGCACCCTGACCGGCATCGCCGCGGCGGAACGGGCGATGGGCCACCGGTCGGACATCACCGCGTATTTCGAGGCTGAGCCCGCCCCACGCCCGCTGCCGCCGCAGCCCTTTGCGACCTGGGGCGCCAACGCCTATCTGCGGTGGAAGGAATGGCGCGCCGGGGCGGAATAGGTGCTTGCCGTTTGACGATCATTTGACCTGCGTTGCCCACAGGCATTGCTGCGCCCCCTGTACGTTTTGCGCGATCTGCGCCACACCCTCCACAGCCAAGCCATCAATTGTACAGAAACTGTCGGGCTTTTGTACCGACACCTGCCCGCCGCTCAAAACTCTTGGTTCAGCGCATCAGCGGCTGGGATCTCCTCCTCCCGCTTCGCGATATAGGCGCGCAGCTCTTCGTCTTTGGCGGGGTCCAGGGTCGGCTCTTGATACCCGTCCAGCAGCTTGCGCGCATGGGCCAGGGCGCGGGCCGTGATCTCGACCCCGCCTTCGGCCTGCCACTGTTCGATTGAGTTGTTGTCAAAAAGCGCGGGCATGAAGAATGCGTTTTGAAAGTTGTCCTGCGTGTGCGGATGGCCCAGATAGTGCCCGCCCGGCCCCACATCCGGCACCGCGGCGAGGGCCGTGTCAAAGTCATCCCATTTGACCCCTTCGGCCATGCGATAGGCCATCGCGCATTGTTCCGCGTCCACGACGAATTTCGCCACCGAACAGTGCATGCCCGCCTCGTTCCAACCGGCCGAATGCCAGATGTAGTTGGCGCCCGCGTGCATGACCGCCGACAGGGTTGTCGCACTCTCGTACCCGGCTTGCGCGTCAAACGTCTTGGCCCCGCCCAGCGTGTTCGAGGTGCGCCAGGGCACGCCGTAATGCCGCGCCATCTGCCCGATCATAAAGTTCATCATCGAAATCTCGGGTGTGCCCGCCATCGGCGCGCCGGATTTCATCGACACGGTCGACAGGTAGTGGCCATAGATCGCAGGGCAGCCGCGGCGGATCACCTGGGTATAGGCCAGCGCGCTCAGCGCCTCGGCATTCAGCTGCGCGACCGAGGCCGCGACAGACGCAGGCGTATTCGCACCCCCCAGCACGAAGGGCGAGCACAGCACCGGCTGGTTCCGCCGGCAAAACGCGCGCATCGCGCCCAGCATCGTCTCATCCCAGACCAAGGGCGAGTTTCCGTTGCAATTGCCTGTAGTGACCGGATGATCCTCCAAAAACGCCTCTCCAAAGAGGATGGCACACATGTCCATCACATCCTCGGCGTTTTTGGGGCTGGTGGTCATGCCCATAAAGGTCTTGTCCGAATGCTTGATCGACGAATAGGTGATGCGCAGATGCCGCTGGCTGATCGGGTGGTCATAGGGTTCGACGATGTGATGGGCCGACGAATGCAGGGCGGGCATCATATGGCTTAGCTTGTGAAACATCGCCAGGTCATCCAGCGTCGGATTACGCCGCACGTCATCAAGGTCGCGCAGGAACGGCGCGCCGGTCATGGGCACAAACATCGCGTGCCGGCCGCCCAGGCGGATGTTCTTGTGCGGGTCGCGCGCGTGGTAGGTAAAGTCGGACGGGATCGTCGCGATCAGATCACGCACAAGGCCGCGATCCAGATACACGGTGTCGCCCACCACCTTGGCCCCCGCCGCCGCCCAATCGGCCAGCGCAATGTCATCGCGGAACACAACGCCCACGTTTTCAAGGATGTCCATCGAGGCCGCGTCGATCCGTTCAACCTGGCTGCCATCCATAATCTCGCACCAGGGCAAGGTGTTGCAGAGCCCCGGCAGCATCGCCACATCAGGCGCCGCCCGCAGCGCCCGCCTGCTGGCACGACCACCTGAGCGCGTGCGGATGTCTGTCATGTGCGGCTCTCCCTGGTTTTAGGGTAGGGGATACTCTGGCCGCTCTCGGTGTCAGCCTGCATGCGAATCGAATGGTCACAGAGCGACGTCTTGTCGGGTTTGCGCCACGAAATTGCGCCATGTGGCGGTGTTTGAGTGTGTGAAAACGCCGACAAACGCGGCCTGTCGCCGAGCGGATTTCCGCACATGCCGCATACGGTGCCGTCTGATGTTGCAAAGCTGAAACAGTTTTCCCGGTCCCGTTCTTACTTGAACTTACGCAGGGTAACCTTTTGATTTTCAACGGACGTTGGGACCCCCGTGTTACCGCTCACATTTTTCAAGGAAAACATGTCATTTTTTATATGTCTGCAGGATAAATTTCTGCACGTGCACAGTTGGAAATTTCAATCAAAACAGAGGTGTTTGTCAAAAAATGTCACAGGATTCCAAAATGTCGTTCTGTGGCAAAGCGGCACCGCCAACCTGATTTGACTATGTGATCGGAACGCGCTGGGCGCTTGTTTTGATCCCGCGCTGTCCTCACGTTTTAGGGGCGCCGCATGTCACGAGGGATCGCCTCGGGGTGGGGACGGCGCAACAGCATGGGAGGATGTTATGTCCAAACAAATTGCACTGAGCACGACCGGCACCACAGTGGTGACACAACAGGTCAACGCAAAGTCGTTGAACCTGCGCTCGGAACCCCTGGTCAAGCCTTCAACCCTGATCGAAAAATTGCCCTTCGGTCACAGCGTCGACGTGGTTGGCCCGTCGACCCGCACGGGTTGGGTCGTTGTTGCCACCGACCTGAACGGCGTGTCCCTGACAGGCCATGTATCCGCAACCTACCTGCGCGACCCGCTGAGCGCTAAGGTCGAAGCCGCCCTGGATATCGCGGCCTACGAGTGGGAGCGGTTTGAGCGCGGCGCAGGCAAGGAGACGCAAGCGCCCTATTTCCGCTACGTAGGCGAATATTGGGCTGCGTTGGGCCTGGCCTATGATGGTCGGGACACGTCTAAGCCCTGGTCGGCGGCGTTCATTTCGTTCCTGTTCCGCGAGGCGGGCTATACCGGCATGACCTTTGCCGCGGCCCACGCGCGCTACATCAACGAAGCGATTGTGGCCCGTCAGGCGGGTGACACCAGCCGCGATTTCCACGGCTACCGCCTGACTGAACGCGTGCCGCAGATCGGTGATCTGATTGCGCGTCGTCGTACCTCTGCCACCTACATCGACTATGACTACGCCGCGACGCACAACGCGTTCAAAAGCCACACCGACATGGTTGTCGCGGTCGGTGCGGGCTATGTCGACGCGGTGGGTGGCAACCTGAGCAACTCGGTCAATGTGGTGCGCTACCGGACCGGTCCGTCCGGCTATCTGGACAGCCAGAACGGCAAGCTCTTTGCGGTGCTGCAAAACCGCCGCTAAGTCCGCTTGATTGGCCAAGGCCCCGCCCCGGATGCGCCGCGTCCGGGGCGGGGCAACGTGTGATCAGTGCGTGACCAGCCCCAGCCCCGACAGCGCGCGGATGTGGTGGATGATGTCCTCGACCCCCTTGCCATGTCTTAGCGACGCAAAGACGAAGGGCCGTGTGCCGCGCATGCGGGCCGCGTCGCGCTCCATGACCTCCAGCGAGGCGCCCACATGGGGGGCGAGGTCGGTTTTGTTGATCACCAGCAGGTCGGATTTGGTGATCGCGGGGCCACCTTTGCGGGGGATCTCTTCGCCCGCGGCCACGTCGATGACATAGAGCGTGATGTCCGCCAGTTCGGGCGAGAAGGTGGCAGACAGGTTGTCGCCGCCGCTTTCGATCAGGATCGCCTCGATCTCGGGGTGGCGGGCGCGCATATCTGCCACGGCGGCAAGGTTGATCGACGCGTCCTCGCGGATCGCGGTATGCGGGCAGCCACCGGTCTCGACCCCGATGATGCGGTCCTGGGGCAGGATTTGGCGGCGCATCAACTCTTCGGCGTCTTCTTGGGTGTAGATGTCGTTGGTGATCACCCCGATCGAGTGCTGGTCCTTGAGTGCGGTGGCGAGCGCAGCGGTGAGGGTGGTCTTGCCCGCGCCCACAGGGCCGCCGATCCCGATGCGCAGGGGGCCGTTCAGTTGGGTCATGTGCGAAAGATCCTTGGTTGCAGGGTTTCGTGGCGCATTGCCGCAATGTCGGCGGCGAAATTGGTGGCCCAGAGGTCGTCCAGGGTGCTGTGCGCAGCCTCGGTCGCGGTGCGGGTGATGGCGGGGGCCAGCCGGGCCAGGACGCGCTGCCCGTCGGTCTGGCCCAGGGGCAGGGCACGTTGGGCGACCGACACGAGGTTCGAGGCGAAGGCGTGCAGAAACAGGGGCAGCGTCTGGTCCAGCGGGACGGCCATGGCGCGCGCCGCGCGGCCCACGGCGACGGGGTAGGTCAGCGCGTGCAGGTCCAAGCCCCAGACCGCGCGGGCGGTGTCGCAGAACGCGGCCCCTTGCAGGTCGGTTTCCTTCACCCGCTCGGCGCTGGCGGCAAAGGCGCGGGCGACGGCGTCGACCTCGCGTGCGTCCTCTGCGCGGTAGGCGGCGGCAAGCAGGATCGCGTCAGCCCGCGCCGACCCGTCGGTCAGCAGCGCGGCCAGCCAGTCTTGCAACCCCGCGGCATCGCGCACCGTGCCGTCGGCGATCACCTGTTCCAGCCCGTGCGAATAGGCAAAGGCGCCCACCGGGAACGCGGGCGACAGCCACTGCATAAGGGTCAGTGCCGCGGTCATGTGTGGCTGTGCGTATGGTCGTGCCCGTGGGTGCGGCCATGGCCATAGGCGCCGCCTTCGGGGGTGAACGGCTCGACCACCTCTCGGGTCGTGGCGCCGATGCGGGCCAGCATGTCGGCCATCACGTGGTCGCGCTGGATCAGCAGGCGCGTGGCCTCGATCTGGCAAGGGGTGTGGCGGTTGCCGATATGCCAGGCGATGCGGTGCAGCGCATCGCCTGTGACCGACAAGAGCGGTTCGGGCGCCGCATCAATGCGGATTTCGCGGTTGTCGGTGGTGATCAGTGCCCCGCCGTGGTCAAGCGAGGTTGTCTGCGGCAGGTCCACCAGCAGCTGGGTGCCCGAGGCGAGGGTCAGCACCTTGCGCCGCAAAAAGCGGTCCTCATAGGTGAGCGAGACGTGGTCGGCAGGGGTGGCGTGCAGGTGGTCGTGATAGGTTTGCGCCGTCAGCATGGGGTGGCCCCCAGGCTTAGGACCAGTCGCCGTTGACCATGATCTGATGCGCCGCGTCGCGCCGTTTCAGGCCGCGCGCCTTCAGCTCGGCATCGGTCAGGGCATAGACGGCTTGGGTCTGGGCCAGCGCACCATGCGGCAGCTGGATGGCTGTCAGCGCTTGGGCGAGGCGTTGGAGGAAGGTCATGAGGCACCTGTGCGTGATCCGGGATTATGACCTTAACATAAGCCGCAGACGCCCCCGCGGTCAGTGCGGCCAGGGCATGGCCGGGATGTGCCGCATGCATAACAGCCTGCATTAGCCGAATGGTAACCACGTCCGGTGCAGGCTGTGCATATGAAAAAACCCTCTTCGATATTGACCGCACTGGCGGATGAATTGATCTTTCTTCGCGCCCAGCAAAAGGCGCTGGAACAACGCGGCGCCGCCGTGCGGGCGCAGATCCTGTCGATGATCGACCAGGATGTGAAGGATCAGACCATTCCGGGCGGGCCCGGCGCCCAAGCGGACGTGCGGATTGAAACGCGGACCAGCCGGCGGTTTGATCAGACGCTGCTGCCCAATGACGTGCGCTGGAACCCCCGCTATGCGCGCCATAGAACGGCGACCTATGTGCGCGTGGTGCCGCATGCGCCGCCGCCGGTGTACGCGCGGTTCGACATGGACGTGATTGACCGATACGGCACATAGACGGCGTGGCGGTCAAAACAGGAAATACCGCTGCGCCATCGGCAGCACCTCGGCCGGGGCGCAGGTCAGCAGCTCGCCATCGGCACGCACCTCATAGGTTTCTGGATGCACCTCGACATGGGGCGTGGCGTCGTTCAGCTTCAGGTCTTTTTTGCCAATCTTGCGGGTGTTGTCGACGGCCACCGTGTCCTTGGCCAGACCCAGCGACGCGCCCACCCCTTCGGCCTGCGCCGCCGCCGACACGAACGTCACGGCAGAGCGTTCGACCGACCGGCCATAGGCGCCGAACATGGGCCTTGTATAGACCGGCTGCGGCGTCGGGATCGACGCGTTGGGGTCGCCCATCTGCGCACAGGCAATCGTGCCGCCCAGCAACACCATCTCGGGCTTGACCCCAAAGAACGCGGTGTTCCACAGGCACAGGTCCGCGCGCTTGCCGACCTCGATGCTGCCGATCTCGTGGCTGATCCCGTGCGCAATCGCGGGGTTGATCGTGTATTTCGCGATATAGCGGCGCACGCGGAAATTGTCGTTGTCGCCGGTTTCCTCGGCCAGCCGCCCGCGCTGCTTCTTCATCTTGTCCGCGGTCTGCCAGGTGCGGATCAGCACCTCGCCCACGCGGCCCATGGCCTGGCTGTCCGAGGCGATGATGGAAAAGGCGCCCATGTCGTGCAGGATGTCTTCGGCGGCGATGGTCTCGCGCCGGATACGGCTCTCGGCGAAGGCCACGTCCTCGGGGATCGACTTGTCGAGGTGGTGGCAGACCATCAGCATGTCGAGGTGTTCCTCGAGCGTGTTGACGGTAAAGGGCCGCGTCGGGTTGGTCGACGACGGCAGCACGTGCTCTTCACCACAAATCTTGATGATGTCCGGAGCGTGCCCGCCGCCCGCGCCCTCGGTGTGGAAGGCGTGGATCGTCCGGCCTTTCATCGCGGCAACGGTGTTCTCGACAAAGCCGCTCTCGTTCAGCGTGTCGGTGTGGATCATCACCTGCACGTCCATGGCGTCGGCCACCGACAGGCAGCAGTCGATGGCTGCGGGCGTCGTGCCCCAATCCTCGTGCAGTTTCAGCGCGCAGGCACCGCCCTTGATCTGCTCCTCAAGTGCGGCGGGCAGCGATGCGTTGCCCTTGCCCGCGAACGCCAGGTTCATCGGAAAGGCATCCGCCGCCTGCAGCATCCGGCCCAGGTGCCAGGGCCCGGGCGTCACGGTGGTGGCGAGCGTGCCATGCGCAGGCCCGGTGCCGCCGCCCAGCATGGTGGTCAGGCCCGAATGCAGCGCATCCTCGATCTGTTGCGGGCAGATAAAGTGGATATGGCTGTCGAACCCGCCCGCGGTCAGGATCTTGCCCTCGCCCGCAATCGCCTCGGTCCCCGGGCCGATGATGATGCTGACGCCCGGCTGCGTGTCGGGATTGCCCGCCTTGCCGATGCCCGCGATGCGCCCGTCCTTCAGGCCCACATCCGCCTTGTAGACGCCGGTGTAATCCACGATCAGCGCGTTGGTGATCACGGTGTCCACAGCACCCTCGGCCCGCGTGACCTGGCTTTGCCCCATACCGTCGCGAATGACCTTGCCGCCGCCGAACTTGACCTCTTCACCGTACAGCATCGCATTGTCGCCGCTGCCCCCGGTGGCGTCGGCGCCTGCGGCCTCGGCAGTCAGATCACGCTCAACCTCGATGATGAGGTCGGTATCGGCAAGGCGCACCTTGTCGCCCACAGTGGGGCCAAACATGGCCGCGTAGTCGCGGCGGGAGATGGATGTGGGCATGGTTTTGTCCCTACCTAAAGAGTTCTATCATATTGAATTTACGCGTTTTCAAGCTCACTTGGACAGTCGTGAAAGCTTCCTTTCGGCCCCAAAAGTTTTGCTGCGGATCAGTTGGTTTTTTCGATTTTACCGCGTGCTTAGTGACGAGGGTGCCAACAGCGTCGTTGCTTCGCGCGTACAAAATAGGAGGCATCGCATTTCGGGTAACGCAGACTGGACTATTGCAATCGCAACGGTTGTGCTTGCGGCTGTCGAAGTTGGTCAGGCTATCGGATGGTGGTAGTCGAAGAATGTCCAATTCACGCAGCGATACGGATCGCCCCAAACCCACTCCCAGGCCCACGGCGGTCCTGCGTCCCGCCAAACAACCCTCGCCGATATCCTGCAACGCGGCCGCCATTCACACCATCGCAAAAATTCGCGCAGGACCACCCGTGCCGCCGACATGGTTGGGCGCGCCAACCACCAGCGTCGCCCCCGCGGCCGGGACGTTGCCCAAGCCCGCCAAGTTCTCGATCCCATACCGCCCCGCAGGCAGCCACGCGTAATGCGTCGCAAAATCGGACGACGGCCCGTGATCTAGCGACAGCGTGTCCACCGCCAGGGCCACCGCCGTGGTCTCCTCCAACAGCATCTGCGCGGCCTCGATGTGAAAGCCGGGGAAATGCTTTACGTCATCGGCGTCATTGCCCACATAGGCCGCCGCATCGCCTGACTTCGCCGCCCAGCCGGAATGCATCGCGATGCAGGCCTTGTCGGGGATCTCGCCATTGGCCGCGATCCACGCCCTCAGATCGTCAGGCGTCACCTGCGCATCCGCATCCTCGGCGGCGCGCGCGGCGATGTCCACGACACAGAGCGGCACCACCAGATCGCTCACCGGGATCTCATCGACCGACGTGCCATCTGCGGAAAAATGCAGCGGCGCGTCGACATGCGTCGCCGTATGCTCGTTGATCGCCAGGTTGAACAGGTTGAACCCATGCTCGGCAAAGTTAAACTGCTGCTCCATCGAGATGCCAGGCACCCCGAAAAAGGTCGGAAAATCCGGGCTCAGCTTGTGCGTCATGTCGACGACACCGCCATGGCCCGCCGCCATCGCCGCAGGGGCCGCGGCCATGCCGACGGTGGCCGCAGCCCCTGCCGCGGCCCCAGCCTTGAAAAAGGCGCGGCGCGACAGCATCCGCTCTTTCACCACGTTCATCACACATGCGTCACACATCGCTTGGTCCTCCGTCTAAGGGGTTGGCCGGCTCACAGGTCGCCCATCACTTGCTGGTTAAACCCATAAATGCGGCGCGCGCCGCCCATGGGGATCAGTTGCACGTCGCGCGCCTGGCCCGGCTCGAACCGCACCGCGGTGCCCGCCGCAATGTCCAGACGCATGCCGCGCGCCGCGTCGCGGTCAAATTCCAACGCCGCATTCGCCTCGCCAAAATGATAGTGAGAGCCCACCTGCACTGGCCGGTCGCCGGTATTGGCCACATGCAGCGTGACGGCTTCGGCCCCCGCGTTCAGCGCGATCTCGCCCGGGGCCGGAATAACTTCACCTGGTGTCATAGCGCGCGGCTCCTGTCTTCATTGTTCCAAAAAATATGCATGCTCACCGGATGGGGTTGTGCACGGTCACAAGCTTGGTGCCGTCGGGAAAGGTCGCCTCGACCTGCACGTCGTGGATCATCTCGGGCACGCCCTCCATGCACTGATCGCGGGTGATCACCTTGGCCCCGGCCTCCATCATATGGGCCACCGAATGCCCATCGCGCGCGCCCTCGACCACCGCATCGGTGATCAGCGCAATGGCCTCCGGGTGGTTCAGCTTGACGCCGCGCGCCAGGCGCTTGCGCGCGACCTCGGCGGCCATGGAGATCAACAGCTTGTCTTTCTCGCGGGGGGTAAGTTGCATGGCTCAAAGTCTCCAGCAAAGGGGCAGGTGGCCCTGCGTCAGGTGGTCAAGAATGGGCAAAAGGTGGCGGCGCAGGTGATAGCCGGACGGCGCGAGCATGCGCAGCGCCAGCACGTCCGCCGCCAGCAGGCTGGCCCCGCCACTGGATGGCAACAGGGCGCGCACCGGCGCCAGCAGCGCGGCGGCCTCGGGCGTGACATAGGTCAGCGTCACCATGGCGCCCGCACCGCCGCCCACCGCCGCGCGCGCCATCTGCGCCGTCATATCACCGCGCAGCCGCCAGGCATCGCGCACCAGCGGGGCGCCGTTGCGGGTCACGGTCAGGCTGTCGGACATCATTCCCGTCACCCGCGCCTCGCCCATGGCCACGCGGCCCAGGCACAGCGGCTCGACGATCAGGGCGCGCCCGCCCGGCGCCACCTCACAGTGCAAGCGGCGCCGCAGCGCGCAGCCGTCAAACACCAACGTCTCCTGCGGCAACCACCACAGCGTCGCATCGCGCCCCACCGTAAGGCGGGTCTCGACCCGCCCCTCTTCGCCGGGCTGCGCGCGATAGGCGCGCTCGCAGGCCTGCGTGGTCAAGGTCAGATGCGTGCCCGGGCCCGCCGCGGCCTCATACTCAAACCGGTCGCCCCCGGTGACGCCGCCCGAGGTGTTCAGCAACACGCCCGTCAGGCCAATGGCACTGCGCGGAAACACAACCTTCGCCGCGCCCTTCTGAAACAGCCCGTCGATCACACTGCCACCGGCCCCGCGCTTTGACGACAGCCGCACAGCGCCATTGGCGCGCGGTTGCGCGGGCAGGGCGGTCGTGATCGGCAATTGGGCAGTCATGAGGTCCTAAGGCAGGCATCGCTTTGAACGATATGAGCATCCCGCGGCGCGCAGGGCCAGCCTCTTGTTCACAATTCGCGCAATCAGGCCGCGCGCTGCCGGTTTATTGCGCATAGCACCAGTGCCGCCTCAGGGCGCGCGGCGGCGCAGCAAATAGGTGTCCATGATCCAGCCGTGATCGGCCCGGGCCGCGGCCCGCGTCGCCACAATCTCTTGCGCCACAGCACCCAGCCGCCCCGCCACCAATATCTGCGCGTCCATGCCCAGATAGGCGCCCCACCAGATGTCATAGGCGGCGCCATCCAGCGCCTGAAAGGCACAGTCACCGTCCAGCATCACCACCAGCGTCTCGCAACCCGCAGGCCAGCCCGCATCGCGCAACCGCCGCCCGGTCGAAATGGTCACCGGCGCATTCAGCGTGTTCAGCGGGATCGCATGCGCCGCCGTCAGCGCCTGGACCGACGTGATGCCCGCCACCACCCGCAGCGCGGGCGCCGGGCGCAGGCGTGCGGCAATGCGCAACGTACTGTCATAAAGCGACGGATCCCCCCAGACCAGCAGCGCCACCCGGCGCGCGGCGGGGTGCTGGGCCAACACCTCTGACCAGAGTGCGGCAATGGCATCGTGCCAGGCCTCGACCCGCGCAAGATAGGGCAGGTCAGGATCGCGCACCGGCATGTCGAACAGCGCCACTTGCGCGTCGTCCCGCACGCTGTCGATGATCTGGGTGCGCAGGTCAGCAAGGTCGGACTTGCCCGCGCCCTTGTGGGGGACCAGGAACAGATCCGCCTCGGCCATCGCGCGCCGCGCCTCGCCCGTCAGGTGGTCGGGATTGCCGGTGCCGATACCGATCAAAGACAGCTGGATCATCGCATAAAAAGGGCCGCGCGATGGCGGCCCCTCCCTTCGTCCATGGTGCCGCGGGTCAGGCGGCGCTGTGCAAACGCTGCACAAAGACGCCGTTGCGCGTCCAACTGCGCAGCCCCTTGGCCCCGGCCAGCACGGCCAGATCCGCCACCGGCTCGATCAAAATCACCAGCAGATAGGCCGCGCCAAAGGCCATGACCGATTGCAAGTTCTCGGCGCCCACACCCTGGCCATAGATCGCCCAGAACGCGACCCAGGCGACGACGCCGCCCTGGTACACGGCCGACATCTTCAGCACATCGGCATAGCCCAGATCGACATAGGCCGTGGCCTGCGGTACAACCCGGCGCGCCAGCGCGTGCACGGCGAAAAGCGGGAACAGCAAGGTCGTCACGTTCACAAAGAACATCGACAGGTCCGAGGGCGCAAAGACTGTGCCCTGGATCAACAGCCCCGCAGTCAGGCCAAAGGCCGCCGCCGCCGGTCCCAGCAGCAAAAAGAGCGTGGTGCCCAGGATAAAGTGCACCTCCGACACGCCAACGGCGAAATGGGGCAACAGCTCGAAAAAGATTAACACGCCAACGGTCGCCAGCATACTGCGCACGACAAAGGACGGCAGGCTGTGGACCTTGAGGTCGTCCGCCGTCAACTTCAGCGCATAGCCTGCAGCCGCCGCAGCTGTGCCATAGGCAAATACCATTTTCGCGCCATCAACGACGCCGGGCTCAATATGCATATGTGTCTCTCCTTACCACCACCCCGGCGGCCTCGTGGCTGGTGCCCCAGCCTGTTGCGTTGCACGATGGCAGGTCTCCTGACTGCCGGGTCGCTGCGGGGCCGGACCTTCCCAGCGCACGTCGCGCCAGTGGTTCATGCCGGGCCGCTCGCCGGTCACAGTTGCGGGGGCAGTCCGGGACTTTCACCCGGTTCCCTTTTCAGACCCCTCCCGGGGCCACCATCGTCAGATCAGGTTTACACCGATTCCGCGCTGCAACAAGCCCGGATGCGGCACTTGAGGTCGGCAAAAGGCATCCGCGCACCCCGCGTGCCCTTTCTCTGTTCCAAAAAATCCCGGGGGCGCGGGGGCTGGCCCCCGCTTATCCCTTCGTCAGGCAGCTGGCCCGCCGCTCATCTCGCTGTCTCGGGCCTACCCCTCCGCCAGCGCACCATAAAGGATCAGCGCCGGCGCATCGCTTACCCCACCGCGCAACCGCGCGGCCAGGTCCGCGACCGACATGCGGTGCAGCGCCTCGTCTGGCGTCGACACGGCCTCGGCCAGCAGGGCAGGCGTGTCGCCGGGAAGGCCCGCGCCCATCAGCATATCCGCCAGCGCGGGAAAGGTGCGCTGGCCCATGAACACCACGGTCGTGGCCAGCGGGTCGGCCAGGGCGGCCAGGTTCAGGTCCTCGGGCAGGGCGCCGCGCACGTCGTGGCCGGTGATGAACTGCACCCGCCGCGCGGTCAGACGCCGGGTCAGCGGGATGCCCGCCGCCGCCGCCGCCGCGCAGGCCGAAGGCACCCCTGGGATGATTTCATACGCAATTCCAGCGGCTTGCAGGGCATCCGTTTCTTCCTCCAACCGACCAAAGGTGCCACCGTCGCCGGATTTCAACCGCACGATGCGCTGCCCGTCGCGCGCGTAATCCACCAGCAACTGGCTCACATGGTGCTGCTTGGGCGACGGGCGGCCCGCGCGCTTGCCCACGCCCACCAGGTCCGCGCCGCCGCGCGCGTGGGTCAGGATCGGCCCCGCGCTCAGATCGTCGAACAGCACCGCATCGGCGCGCTTTAGCCGGTCCACGGCCTTCAGCGTCAACAGCTCGGGATCGCCGGGGCCAGAGCCGACAAAGCTGACAAAACCGGTCATGCCGCCTCGCCCGTGATCAGGTGAAAGAAGGTGCCGGTCACGTGCCCGCGGCGCGAGCCTGTCTGCGCGACCGCGTTGCCGTCGGCGTCAAACACCTGCGCCAGGCCCGCGTCCGGCTGCTCCAGGATCGACGAATAGTGAAATTCGTGCCCGCGCAGCGCCGCCCCGGCGGCAAAGCCTGGCATCGGCGCGTCCAGCACCGCGCGGCGGTAGCCCAGGTTGAATTTCCGCTTTTCATAGCTGGTCACCAGGCCCAGCAGCCCCGCCATCGCGTGCCGCACGCCGTCCTTGTCCACGAGGCCCGCGCCAAGCGCCATGTAGCCGCCGCATTCGCCATGCACGGGCTTGGTCGTCGCATGTGTGCGCAGCCCCGTCAAAAATGTCTGTGCCGCGGCCAGCGTGCCCGCGTGCAGTTCGGGATAGCCGCCGGGCAGCCAAACCAAGTCGGCGTCGGCGCGCGGCGCCTCATCCGCCAGGGGCGAGAAGGGCGCAATCTCTGCCCCCGCAGCCCGCCAACCTTCCAGAAGGTGCGGGTAGGTAAAGGAAAACGCGGCGTCCCGCGCCAGCGCGATGCGCTGTGCAGGTGGCGGCGGCAGGGGGTGGGCCGTGCGCGGCGGGCCTGCGCGGGCGGCGTCCTTGATCGCCTGCAGGTCGACATTGTCCCGCAGAAAGGTTGCGTAACCCGCAATCGCAGCCTCAAGATCGGGATGCTCCACCGCTTGGATCAGGCCCAGGTGCCGCTCGGGCAGTTTCAGGTCACCGCGCCGGGGCAGGCAGCCAAGCACGCGAATGCCCGCCTGGTCCATGCCCACCCGCGTCAGCCGTTCGTGACGGGGGCTCGCCACGCGGTTCAGGATGACCCCGGCAAAGGGCAGATCGGGGTTATAGGCCTTGAACCCCAGCGCCGTGGCTGCCGCCGACTGCGCCTGCCCGCCGACGTCGATGACCAACACGACCGGCCAGCCCATGGCCTGCGCCGTCTCGGCGCTGGAGCCGAAGCCGGACTGCCCGCGCGTGGCGACGCCGTCAAACAGGCCCATGGACCCTTCGGCGACGCAGATGTCGGCGCCCGTCTGCTGCGCCGCGATACCGCCCAGCAGGCCTGCATCCATTGCCCAGGTGTCAAAGTTGAACGAGGGCCGCCCGGCGGCGGCCAGGTGAAAGGCCGGGTCGATATAGTCCGGCCCGCTCTTATAGGGCTGCACCACCAGCCCATCCTCGCGCAGCGCGCGCAACAGGCCCAGCATCACGGTCGTCTTGCCAGTGCCCGAGGCAGGGGCCGAGATCAGGAGGCCGGGCGGGGTCATCTGCGGATCAGTCATCCCCATGGCTCCAGCTGGCCCAGGGGCTGCCGGCGCTTTGCGGGCGGTAGCGGCGGTCGTAGTCGGCGGCGTAAAGGCAGCTGTCGTCAAAGCTGTCGGCGCCGATGGCGTGGCCCACGAGGATCAGCGCGGTGCGGCTGATCTTTGCGTCCATGGCGTCCTTTAGCGTGGCGAGCGTGGCACGGATGATCTGTTCGTCCGGCCAACTGGCGCGGTAGACGACGACCACGGGGCAGTCCGCACCATACGCTGGCGTCAAGTCATCGATCACCTGGTCGAGGTTTCCGATACTGAGGTGTATGGCCAGCGTGGCGCCGGTCGCGGCAAAGGCCGTCAACGTCTCGCCCGCGGGCATAGAGGACGCCCGCCCGGGCGTGCGGGTCAGCACCACCGATTGCGCGACACCGGGCAGCGTCAGCTCCGCGCCCAAGGAGGCGGCGGCAGCGCTGAAGGACGGCACGCCGGGGGTCACGGTAAAGGGGATGCCCGCCGCCTTGATCCGGCGCAGCTGTTCGCCCATCGCCGACCAGACCGACAGATCGCCCGAGTGCAGCCGCGCCACGTCCTGGCCTGCGGCATGGGCGGCGCTGATCTCGGCCAGGATCGCGTCGAGGTCCATCGCTGCGGTGTTAACGATCCGCGCGCCCGGCGGGCAGTGGGCCAGGATGGCCTCGGGCACCAGCGACCCTGCATAAAGGCAGACCGGGCAGGCCGCGATCAGGTCGCGTCCCCGCAGGGTCAAAAGGTCGGGCGCGCCGGGGCCTGCGCCGATGAAGTGAACGGTCATGCGTCTGGTCCTTTGGCGATGGCGCAGGTGGCCATGCGGTCTGCGGAAATGCTGCGCGGTGCGATCAGCGTGGCACCCGGGCCCGCGGCGGCGAGGGCGGCGGCCTCGGCGACCGAGCCGCTGCCGTGGGCCGTCATGCTCTGCGCCGAGTGCGTTTGCGGTGTCTGTTGCTGCAACGCCGCAGGCGGCACGGGCGTGACGGCGATACCGCGCGCGGTTGCAAAGCCGGTGAGGCAGGGCGCTGTCGCCTTGGCCGCCGCCGTCGCCACGCGGTCCAGCGGACCGGCATAGCCCGTGGCGGCCAGGGCCGCCGTCAGGCTGTGCGCGGTGGCGCGGGTGGTAAAGCCAAAGCCTGCGACGATCATGGCCTGCTCCATTGCACGACGGGATAGCTGGCGGACCAGCCGCGTTTGGGCCCCAGCGGTTTGGCGTGGCTCAGCGCGATGCGCGTGAGGTCGCCACCATGGCTCGCGTGGGCGTGGGCCAGCAGCGCCTCGCCCTCGAGCGTGACGGCGTTGATCACCAGGCGGCAGGGGTGGGCGACAACCGCGTCCAGCAGTGCTGCGCTGAGCCCGCCGCCGACAAAGATCGCGTCGGGCGTCGCCAGCCCTTGCAGCGCGTCCGGGGCGGCACCTTGGATCAGGGTCAGACGGTGCTCGACACCCAGGTCGGCGGCGTTCTGGGTGATGGTGCTGGCGCGGTCTGCGCGCGGCTCGACCGTGGTGGCGCGGGTGCTGGGGTGCGACAGCAGCCATTCGAGCGCGATGGTCCCCGACCCGCCGCCGATGTCCCACAGGTGCGCGCCGGGCGTGGGCGCGAGGGTCGACAGCGTGATGGCGCGCACCGCCCGCTTGGTCATCTGCCCGTCGCTGGCAAAGGTCGCGTCGGCCTGCCCGGTCGCGGTGCTGAGCGGCGCGCCGTAGCCTGCCACGGTGATCGCAACGCAGACCGGGTGCGCGAAGCTGCCCGTCAACGCGTGGGCCATGTGCTGCGTGACCCGCGCCTGCGGGCCGCCGAGGCGTTCCATCACGTGCAGGGCGCTGTCGCCAAAGCCGCGTGCGGTCAGGTAGGCGGCAAGTTCGGCCACCGCCGCGCCGTCGCGCAGGGTGACGATGATTTGCGCGCCGGGGACCAAGTCGCGGCGCAGGCGCGCCATGGGCGCGGCGTGCAGGGCGCGGCAGTGCGTGTCTTGCAGTGCCCAGCCAAGCTGTGCCGCGGCGAGCGAAAAGCAGGAGGGGCCGGGCAAGGCGGTCCAATCGTCGGGGCCAAAGCTGCGCGCGATTGCGGAGCCTGCGCCGAACCAGAACGGATCGCCCGAGGCCAGCACGACGACCCGTTGGCCGCGCAGGGAGGCGAGGATGGCGATGCCGTCGGCAAAGGGAACGGGCCAGGGGATGAGATCTGTCCCCGCGGGGACACTTGTGGTTAACGGCGCATTAACCACAAGATCGAGGTGGCGCTGGGGCGCCATGATGACGTCGGCAGCGCTCAGCGCGGCTTGACTTGCGGCGCCAAGGCCTGCAACCCCGTCTTCGCCGATGCCGATAAGTGTGAGCCAAGGGTCAGACATGCGCGCCAACCTTTTGATCCTTGCGGGCACGACCGAGGCCACGGCGCTGGCCAATGCCGCCGCAGACCGGAACCTGACCGGGACGGTCAGCTTTGCAGGACGGGTGGAACGCCCCAAGCGGCAGCCCCTGCCACAGCGGATTGGCGGTTTTGGCGGGATCGACGGGCTTGCCCAATACCTGAAGGCCCAAGAGATTACCCATGTGATTGATGCCACGCACCCCTTTGCCGCACAGATGAGCCGGAATGCGGTTGCGGCCTGTGCGCAGGCGCAGGTGCCGCTGATCGCGCTGACCCGCGCGCCCTGGACGGCGCAGGGCGGTGACAGCTGGACCCGCGTGCCGGACATCGCGGGTGCGGTGGCCGCCCTCGACCAACCCGCGCGGCGCGTCATGCTGGCCGTGGGGCGCATGCATCTGGCGGAGTTCGCGCCCAATCCGCAGCATTTCTATCTGCTGCGCCTGGTCGATCCGCCCAAGGCCCCGCCGCCCTTTCCCGACCACCACGTGCTGGTGTCGCGCGGGCCGTTTACCCAAGCGGATGACCGCGCGTTGATGCACGCGCACCGGATCGACCTGGTCGTGTCGAAGAACGCGGGCGGCACCGGCGCCTATGCCAAGATCGCGGCGGCGCGCGGTTTGGGCCTGCCCGTGCTCATCATCGACCGGCCCAGCCTGCCCGCGCGGGCCGAGGCCCATAGCGTAGGCCAAGTGATGGACTGGCTGCGTCATGCGGGTGTCGACCTGGGCGTATAGATGATCGGCGCGCCGTCCCGCGCGATGATCCGGGTTTGGGACGAGCCGACGATGACCATGGTGCGCATGTCGGCCATGTCCGGTGTGGTGTCGGGCAGGGGGACGACGCTGATCTGTTCGTCTGGGCGCGTGACACTGCGGGCAAAGATGACGGGGCGCGTGTCATTACAGGCCTCTTTCAGCACGTCGAGCGTGCGGGCGAAGCCTTCGGGCCGGGACTTGGACCGAGGGTTGTAAAAGGCCATGGCAAAGTCTGCTTCGGCGGCGAGGCGCAGGCGCTTTTCGATCAGGTCCCATGGTTTGAGGTTGTCGGAGAGGTTGATGGCGCAGAAGTCGTGGCCCAGCGGCGCGCCGCAGCGGGCGGAGGCGGCGAGCATGGCGGTGATGCCAGGCAGAACGGCGATGTCGAGGGTGCGCCAGTGCTCCGGGCCAGCCTCCACCGCTTCGAACACGGCGGCGGCCATGGCAAAGACGCCGGGATCGCCCGAGGAGACGACGACGACCTTTTTGCCGTCGCTGGCCATCTGAAGCGCGTGCTGCGAGCGGTCGATTTCCACGCGATTGTCTGAGGCGTGCAGCGTTAGGCCCGGGCGCTCTGCGATGCGCGCGACGTATGGGATATAGCCCACGATGTCGGTGGCCTGGGCCAGCATATCCGACACTTCGGGCGTGATCAGGGCGTCGTTGCCGGGGCCGAGGCCTGCGATGCGCAGCCAGCCGGTCATGGGCGGCGGCCCTGGCCGTGGACCACGATGATCGAGAAATAGGGCGTGACCTTGCCCGTGGCCGCGCACAGCTTTTGCACGTTCTGGTTCGGCATGGCGGCGTATTCGATCAGGTAGGCGTCTTCGAACTTGCCTGCGCGCTTGAGGGCGTTGCGCACCTTGTCGATGTTGCGCCCGATCTTCATCACCACCAGCGCGTCGGCCTGCTGCATGCCTTGGACCAGCGTGTCTTCTTCCAGCGTGCCCATCAGCACGGTCAGGATGTCGTCGCCCCAGGTGATCGGTGCGCCGGTGGCGGTCCAGGCGCCGGACATGCCGGTGATTGCGGGCACGACCTGGACGGGCACGTATGGTTTCAACCGGGTGTAGAGGTGCATGAACGAGCCGTAGAAAAACGGATCGCCCTCGCACAGCACCACGACATCCTCGCCCGCCTCGGCCAGGCTGCGCAGGTGGGCGGTGCAGTCGGTGTAAAAGCCTGACAGGATGGCGTTATAGCGCGGATCGGTCAGGGGGATTTCGGTGGTGACCGGGTATTCCATCGGGAATTCGATGGCGTCGTCGGCCAGCATCCCCTCGACAATGCGGCGGGCCTGGCCGGGGCGGCCTGCCTTGCGGAAAAAGGCCACGTGCCTGGCGCCGCGCACCAGGCGGTCGGCGCGCACGCTCAGCAGGTCTTGCGCGCCGGGGCCGAGGCCGACGCCGTGGATGGTGCCGGGGGTCTGGGCCATTATTCTTTCCGGCTCGCGATGGCGTTGACGGCGGCGACGGTGATGGCGCTGCCGCCCAGGCGCCCCTGGACGATGCAGCAGGGCACGGGTTGGTCGGCCCAGAGCGCGTCCTTGGATTCCACGGCGCCGACAAAGCCGACGGGGCAGCCGATGATGGCGGCGGGGCGGGGGCAATCGGGGTCTTCGAGCATGTTCAGCAGGTGAAAGAGCGCGGTGGGGGCGTTGCCGATGGCGACGACGGCGCCTGCCAGGTGCGGGCGCCACAGTTCGAGGGCTGCGGCGGAGCGGGTGTTGTGCATCTCTGCCGCAAGGTCGCGGACGCCGTCATTGTGCAGCGTGCAGATGACGGCGTTGTTTGCGGGCAGGCGGGGGCGGGTGATCCCCTCGCTCACCATGCGGGCGTCGCAGAGGATGGGGGCGCCGTTTTCCAGGGCTGTGCGGGCGGCGGGGACGAAGCCGGGGGAGAAGCGGCAGTGCTGTTCCAGGCCGACCATGCCTGCGGCGTGGATCATGCGCACGGCCACCTGCTCTTCGTCGGGGTCAAAGCGGGCGAGGTCAGCCTCGGCCCGGATGGTGGCAAAGGATTGCAGGTAGATGGCGGCGCCATCGGTCTGGTATTCGTAGGGCATCGGTCAGGCCTGTAGGTCGGTTGCGCGCAGCCCGCGCTGGCGGGGGGCATCCCATGGATGGCCGTTTTCCACAAGGTCGAAGGCGCCGTTGTTGCCGACCAGCGTGGTGGCGGCGGGGCGCGGGTGGGCGCAGCCCTTGGCGCAGCCCGAGACGTGCAGGCCAGGCCGCGCAAGGCGGCGCGCGAGGGCGCGGGTGTCGACGGTGGCGGCGGTGCAGGCGGGCGCGCCGGGGCAGGCATGCGTGTGCAAGAGCGGGTCGGCGGGGTCGGTGACAAAGCCGTGCGGGGCGCAGGGCCGTGCCCCTTCCAGCAGGAACACGCGCCACGGGGTGACGCGCAGCGCCTGAGCCTGGCTGTCGGTCATCAGGGCGGCGAGCGCGCGGGCGTCGATGCTGCCGAAGGGGGCGCCGTAGGCGGTGCCCTGTGGCGTGGGGCCGGGGGGGAGCGGCTGGCCGCGTGCGGCGGCGGCTGTGGTGGTGTACTGGGCGGGCAGCGGGGTTGTCGTGAGGTGCCGGGCCATGCGCCCGGCCTGTGCGCCGCCGGTCTTGGTGAACCAGTGTGCGAGGTCGGTGAGGGCCGTGGCGGCCTGCGCTTCGCTGATCTGTTGGCCCAGGGCGGCGCCGTCGGCGCGCAGGATCAACGCGCCGCTGGCGCTGCGTTCAAAGCGGAAATCGGCGGAGACGTCGCCCAGAACCGGCTGCGGGCCGGTGTCAAGCGCGATGCCCATCTTGGCGGGCAGATCGGGGAGGTCGGGCAGGGCCGCATCCAGGGCCGTGTGCAGGCGCGTCGTCAGGTCGTCGGGCCGCCAGTTGGGCGTGGTGACGATGTTGCGCCGGCCTTCGGCCTCGGGCGTGGGGTCGAGCAGGGCGAGGGCCATCAGCGTGTCGAGCAGGGCCGCGTGCACGTCCTCGGACACCCCGCGCAATTGCAGGTTGGCGCGGCTGGTCAGATCGATCAGGCCGTTGCCGAAGTGCAGCGAGGCCGCGCACAGGCCCTTGACTTGTGCGGCGGTCAAGCGACCCAGACGGGGCCGTATGCGCACCAGAAGGCCATCGCCTGACAGCATCGGGCGCCAGGCGCCGGGGCACCAGCCTTTGACGCGCGGCTTGACTGTCATTGCGCAGCCTCGAGTGCTGCGCGGATCGAGTTGCGGCGGGTCTGCCACAGGCCTGCGGCATCGAGGGCGGCGAAGGTGTCGCGCATCGCCTGATAAGCGCCGGGATTGGCGTCTTGCAGAAAGGTTGCGACCTGCGGGTCGCCCACGGTCGCGTCGTGATAGGCATCAAAGAGGTGCGGCTGCACTACACCCGCCAGGTGTGCAAAGGCCGCCATGTGGTCGAGCGTCGCTGCAATCTCGGCCCCGCCGCGAAAGCCGTGGCGCATCATGCCCGCAAGCCAGCCGGGTTGGGTGGCGCGGGCCTGGACGACGCGCGCGATCTCTTCGGGCAGGCTGCGCGCGCGGGGGCGGTCGGGGTGCGTGCTGTCGAGGTGGTAGAGTACGGCCTTGCCGCCCGTGACGGCCTGGGCTGCGGCAAAGCCCGCCTCGTGTGCCGCGTAGTCCGAGGCGAGCAGCACGTCGGTTTCGGGCAGGTCCTGCAGGTGGACAAAACTGTCGGCGGCGGCCACACGGGCGCGTATGCCGTCGGCATCCTTGGTCGCCGTCGTCCCGTCCAGCGCATAGGCGCTGGCAGCGAGCCAGGCCGCACCCGCCGCGGCGCGGCTGTCGTCGGTAAAGGTTTCCAGGTCCGCACCCATGCCCAGGCCAAAGCTGCCCGGCGCGGGGCCGTAGACGCGCGGCGTTGCGGTCTGGCCTGCATAGGGGTTCCAATCCGGCGCCTCATCCCGCGCGGCCAGGGCGCGGATGGCTTGGGAAAAAAGCGCCGAGAGCGTCGGGAACACGTCGCGGAACAGGCCCGACACGCGCAGGGTCACGTCGATCCGGGGGCGGTCGAGGTCGGTGATCGGCAGCACCTCGATCCCCGACACGCGTTCTGAGCCGTCGTCCCAGACCGGGCGCACGCCCAGCAGATGCAGGGCCATCGCGAACTCTTCGCCCGCGGTGCGCATGGTGGCCGAGCCCCAGAGGTCGACAATCAGACCGCGGGGCCAGTCGCCTTCGTCTTGCAGGTGGCGGCGCACGAGTTCCTCGGCCAGTTTGACGCCCTGGGCATAGGCCGCGCGGGTGGGCACAGAACGCGGATCAGTGGTGTAGAGGTTGCGGCCCGTGGGCAGCACGTCGCGCCGCCCGCGATAGGGCGAGCCCGAAGGGCCACCCGCGATTCGTTTACCATCCAGCGTGTCGAGCAGCGCGCGGCGTTCCGCCCGGACCGATGCGACGTCGTAGGGTGTGCCTTCAGGCGCACCACGGCCCCAGATGTGCAGCCCGTCGCCGAACTGGCTTTCCTTGATGTCGCAGACAAAGCGGTCGATGCGGGTGATCGCTTCTGCCGTGCAGGCGGCGGTGTCGAGGCCCAGATCCGCCTCGACCCCGATCGCCTGCGCCTCGTCCCGGATGTCGGCCTGCAAGCGGTCGCGCCGCTTGGGGTCGAGCCCGTCGGCGTTGGAAAATTCGTCCAGCAGGCTTTCTAGCCGCAAAAAGCGGTCGGGCGTTGCGCTGTCCTTCATCGGGGGTGGCAGGTGGCCGAGGGTGACGGCGCCGATGCGGCGTTTCGCCTGGGCAGCCTCGCCCGGATCGTTGACGATAAAGGGATAGATCACCGGCGTCGCGCCAATCAGCGCCTCGGGCCAGCACTGGTCGGACAGGGCCACAGCCTTGCCCGGCAGCCATTCGAGCGTGCCGTGCGCGCCCACGTGGATCACCGCCTGTGCCTGCGCGCGCAGCCAGAGGTAGAAGGCCACATAGCCGTGGCGGGGCGTGCGGCTGAGGTCGTGATAGTCGTCGTCGCGCAGCCGCGCCATGCCGCGTTCGGGTTGCAGCGCGATCAGCGCGTTGCCGCGCCGGGTGGCGGGGAAGTGGAACGCGCCGTCCTGGGTGTCTGTGGCCGGATCGCCCCAGGCGGCGTGCAGGTCGTCTTGGAGCGGTTGGGGCAGCTGCGCGAGGGCCGCGCGGTAGGCCGACAGGGGCCAGCGGATCGTGTCCGTGGCCAGCGCCTGGGCCAGGTCATCCGTTTGGGTGGCATAGCCCGCGTTTGCGAGGTCCGACAGGATGGCGCCACCCGAGGCCAGCGCGTCGAGGCCTACGGCATGGGCCATGTTCCAATCCTTGCCGGGATAGGTGCTGAGCACCACGGCGAGCGTACGGTCTGCCACGGGCGTCTGCGCCAGGTTCACCCATGCGCGCACCCGGTCGGCCACTGCCGCGACCCGCGCGGTATCCGCGCTGTGGGCATAGCGGGCATATTGCAGCTGGTCGTCGCGCGGCTGCGGTTCTTTGAACGACGCGACCCCGGCGAAAAGGCGGCCATCGACCTCGGGCAGGACCACGTGCATGGCGAGGTCGGTGGGCGACAGGCCCCGCTCTGCCTCGGCCCAGGCGTCGCGGGTTGAGGTGGCGAGCGCCACCTGGAACACGGGCACGCCGCCTGCGTCCAGGGGCGAGGTGCCGCTGGCTCCTTTGCCGGAAAAGGCGGTGGCGTTGACGATGGCGGCGGGCCGCAGGTGCGCGGTTTGGCGGGCAAGCCAGGCGGCGGGTTCGGGCGCCTTGAGCGAGGGTGCAAAGAGGCCCAACACCCGAAATCCGCGCGCGCGCAGGGCCGCAAAGAGCGCGGCGATGGGCGACAGGTCGGCGGCAGCGAGATAGGCGCGGTAGAAGGTGACGAGGATCAGGGGCCTGTCATCGGGGCCGAGGGCCAGGGGGCAGCACAGGCCATCCTCGGGCGTCCAGGCGCCGACGGTGGGCAGGGATTTGGCGCCCCTGACCGGCCCTGCATAGAGGCCGGAGGCGAGGGCCATTTGCGCCAGCGCCGCCTGGGCCGCGACAGCCCCGCCGGTGTCGCACAAATGCGCGAGACGGCGGAGGGTGGAGACGGGGAGGGTGGACACTGCGTCGAGCCGTGGGTCTGGCCTGCCATCTGCGGGCAGGACGGCCAGCGCGATGCCCTTGGCGCGGCAGAGCGTTTCGACCTGCTGGAGCCCGTAAGCCCAGTAGGGGACGCCGCCGATGAGGCGGATCAGGATGCCCTTGGCCCCGTCCAGCGTCTGTTCGACATAGGTATCGACCGACAGCGGATGCTTGAGCCCCACGAGGTTGGCCAGCCGGACCGTGGGCAGCGTGCCATCCGCGCGGTGATACGCCGCCGCGAAGGCCCCGAGGTCGCTGTCGGAGAAGGACAGCACCACCAGATCCGCAGGCGTCTGCCCCAGATCGGTGGGTGTCTCGGTCTCTTCGAGCCCGTGGCTTTCGCGGAAGACGACGTGCAT